>CAWCQC010000011.1:0-85615 GCA_963797645.1 uncultured Thermoleophilia bacterium
GGATGCGGGAAGTTCATCCCTCACAGCGGCTCAACTGCCGACTAGTTCCTTGAAGGCGGGCTCGCTCCGAATTGGATCGAAGTCTGAATCGTCCTTCGCGTACGCGCGAAGCCGCTCAGACATGTTGATCGCGCGCCCGAGGTGGTCGACCGCGTCAGTCGTCCGTCCGGCGAGGCTCTCGCAGCAGGCGAGGTCGTAGAACAACGCGGCGTACTGCGGATGCGCCTCGACCAGTGCGAGCCCGCGGTCTGCCGCCTCGGCGTACTCGCCCGCGTCGTATAGCGGGCGGAGCGGGGCCCATAGCTCCCAGCCTTGGGGCTCGTACGCCTCTCCGGGGGTGCCGCCGAGTGCGATGATCGTCGTACCGGGCTCCTCGGCGAACGCCGTTCGCTTCACACCGGGGCGGGCAAAAACGAAGGTGCTGGCGGGCGCGACCACCCGGTCGCCGTCGAGCTCGAAGGCGGCGCGCCCTCGTAGTACGAGGTACAGCTCCTCGTTCGCGTCCGGCTCGGACTCGTCGTGCTCGTTGATGAGCCGGTCTCCGGCTTCACGGGCGGTCCACGCGGTGATGCCGAAGGCGGTGATGCCGAAGTGGTGCCGTACGGGCCGCCAGGACAGCGGCCGTCGTCCAGCTCGTCGATCTCGTCCAGGTGGGCGACCTCGTAACCACTCATGAGGACCTCCTTCAGATCGTTGTGTCGCTCGCCGCAATCTCGGCGAGTGTAAGCGCCGTGCAAGAACTACGCGACTGTGCCCGGTCGTCCAGCGTGTCCCGGACGCGTTCGAACCGGTCGACGAGGAGGACGCCTGATAGACCTGGGCGGGATGGCCGGGTCAGGCGCCGCCCAGGGGCCGTCAGGAAGCCTCCCGTCCCCCTTGCGGGGGAGCGCCACTTCGAGGAGTGCGACTGCACGACCCGAAAGCGACTCCTGGCGCGGCGGGTGCCATTGCGGCACGGAGCTCCCGAGGCTCCGAGCCCCGCCGTGCCAGCAACTAGCCACCGCAAGGGGGCGCTACGCGAATATTCAGAAGGTGCCGTCGAGCTCGACGGCGCTGACGCGGATCTGCGTCGTGTCCTGTGTGCCGACTGCAGCGTATGCCCAGCGCAGGCGTAGCTGGGCGCCGTCCAGATTGCCTTGCTGCCGCCGGTGAGGCCGGTCAGCGTGACCCCCGAGATCGTGACGAAGCCGCCGGGGCCCGGATTGGTGGCGACCGAGACCTCGTTCGTGAGCGGTGTGACGCCGTTGGCCTGGAAGACTTGTGCGAAGAGCGTGGTTTGATCGTCTACCGCGCCTGTCGTCCTCGCGCGGACGTCGATCGTCAGCGACTGCATCAGGGCGAAGGCCGCGGGTGTGTCCGTGAGCTGGGCGAAGTAGCTGCCGCTCGTCTTGTTGTTGTTCCTGACGTAGGTCGTACCGTCGTCGGACGTGGCGACGGGCTCGTCGATCGCGTCGAACAGCGTCACCGTGCCGCTCGGCGCGATCGTTCCGCGGGCGTGATCGCGCCGTCGCCGTTCGGCCGCAGCGTCAGCGAGCCTCCGCCAGGCGGCGGGGTGTTGTTGGTGACGGCGGCGTTGGTGAGGTTGGCGGCGTCGGTGCCGGCGAGGTCTTCGATCGGGTTGGTGCCCTTGGTGTAGCTGAGGGTGATGACTTCGCCGTTGACGGCGGCGGGCGTGATGGTGAGAACGACGGTGGAGCCGGTGACGTTTCGGTTGGTGACGGTGTGGCCGCCGCTGATCGAGAAGTCGCCGTTGGCCGGGACGGAGCCGGTGTTGAGCGCTTCGTTGTAGGTCATCGTCAACGTCGCGCCGTTCACCGCAGCAGACTGGAAGACGGGCGGCGTTCCGGGCCGCCGGCGCCCGGCGTCGCGTGGACATCGAGCGTCGTCACTTTGAGCTGCGCGGTGTTGGAGACGCCGACCACGGTGTACGTCCAGCGGAGCTTCAGCTGCGCACCGTCCCAGGCCGCCTTGTCCGCGGCGACCACGCCGGTGAACGCGATTCCGGGTAGCGTCACGAAGCCGCTGGGGGGCGCCCCAGGGTTCGTCCCGACCGTCACCTCGTTCGTGAGCGGCGTCACACCGTCCGAGCGGAACACCTGCGCGAACAGGGTCACCTGGTCATCGGTTGGCGTCCCAGTGAAGGTCGTCCGCACGCGAATGTCCATCGTCAACGCGCTCATCGACACGAAGCCGCCGGGCGTGTCCGTCAGCTGCGCGAGGTAGCTGGAGCCCGCTGTCCCGTTGTTGCGGATGAGGGTGGTGCCGTTGTCGGTGAGCGCGATCGTCTCGTCGATCGCGTCGAAGAACAGTGTCGTCCCCGATTTCGCCATGTTGCTCGTCGCGACGTCGCCGTTCGGGAGCATCGTGAACGGCGTCCCGCCACCGCTGCCGGTGTTGTTCGTCACGTTGGTGGCCGCGAGGGTCGAGGCGTCGTTTCCGGCCACGTCCTGGAGCGGGCTCGTCGCCGGCTTCGTGTACGCGACGGTGACCGTGTTGCCGGCGACCACCGGCGAGGCGAGCGTGAGCGTCACCGTGGTGCCGGCGATCGCGACGGTCGACACGCCGCGCGCGGCGCTGTTCACCGTCACTGCGAACGCGTTCGTGGCAGGAACCGAGGCGCTGTCGAGCGTCTCGTTGTACGTCATCGTGAGGGTTGCGCCGTTCACCGCGGCGCTCTGGAACACCGGCGGCGTCCCGTCAGGAGTTAGAGGCAAGTACCTTTGCCAGTAGGTTTGGGTCTCCGCCTTGTTCGTTGCGAGGACGAGTAAGCCGGTGGACGCGTTGAGATTCTGTTTCGTCGACGTCGCGTTGTTCAGATCCGATCCTCCGTCGTCGATGAACACCGTGCCGAGACCGGGCGCGAAGTCGACCGCGTTCTCGGCATCCGCGAGCGGGAGCGTCTTCTCGTAGATGATGTCGCCGGACTCCGGTGAGGTGGCATACATGCGAATCAGGTTGTTTGTCTGGTCGAGCAGCACGATCGCACGCGTGTGGCCGTTGGCGGCGGTGCCGTAGACGTGGATCACCCAGCTCCCGCCTGCTGTTCGTACGAGCAGCCGGACGGTGGCGCCCGAGCCCGACAGGTTCGTCTTCGTGGCGGCGTAGATCCGGCCGCTCGAGTCCGTCTTCAGGTTGATGTGATCATCGGCGATGCCCGGCCCTGACGTGGCCGTCTCGACCGTCCAGACATTGTCGGCGGCGGCGTCGTTGTGAACGGCGAAGTACATCGCGTTGGTCACCTGGTTCGACCACATCAGACCGACCTTGTTGCCGCCGAAAGCGATGATCGAGGAGATGTCGTCGCTCGAGATGGCCGGCTGGCTGAGCGGGGCATCGTTGAGCGAAAAGGGCGTACCCCAGGTCGCGTCGTTACAGCCGGGGGAGCAAACCGTCGAGTTCACCCACACCTTGCTCGTGGTGGCGTGGTCCGTCCACGTCGCCCACAGCTGCCCGGTTGAGTCCTTCGCGATGACGAGCGTCTCCATCCTCAGATTGGCGATCTGCGCGGGGAAGCCCGTCTCGAGCGAATAGGTGTCGGTTGCCGCGTTGTAGCTGTAGCGGTAGAGATTGGCCGGAGGGGTGCCCGTCCCGGTACTGCCATCGTTCTGTACATGCGAGGCGACGTACAGCTTCGCCCCGTCCCAGAGTACGTCCGCGGTCGTGTTGTTCCGGGTGTCACCAACGACGCCGGTGTCCGTCCACGTCTGCGGTCCCGTGTTGAACTTGAAGATATGGAAGTCACCGCTCACCGAGTCGAACATGTAGCCCCACCAGAAGCCGTCGTTGAACCAGAGCTTCGACTCGGGCTTCGGGCCGCTCGGCGGCACCGAGGCGTTCGCTCCAGCGAAGGACGGTCCCTGGGTGCCGGTGACCGCACCTGCAAGTGCAGGTAAGACGAGGGTCAGGGCCCCGGCGGCAAGGGCTACGGTCAACGCCACCAGGACACGCTGCCGCAGGTAGCGAGCCACCGTGGCACTGTACCCTCGTCCGCCGGGAGGCACAACCCCCGGACTGGTCTTGTGGAGCTAGGCTCGGCCTTCGATCAGCCGCTGGGTGCGCGGGCATGGACAGCGGTGAAAGCAATCGTCTGCGTCCACCAGTCCGGATCGGCGCACTGCCCGAGGAATGCGTCAATTGACCGGTCGTCGAGCTCGCCGGATGCGACCAGCCGGCGCAACTCGATGACCGTCTGCGTCCAGTACACCGCCCACAGAGAGCCGCCGTCTCCCTCCTGGTCATGACCGAGAACGTACTCAGGCATGCAGTTCCAGATGACCGACCCGGATGGTCCAGTTGTCCAACTAAGCTCGCGAGCCCAGCACCTACATCAGGCATCAACGCCGGCCTCGCAGTGAAGCCTGGACTTGCGGTAGCGACTCAGAAGCCGCGACGCCGGCGATCAGGCGGTGTCGCCGTACTCGTCGTGCAGGTTCCACCACCGGTAGGGCGGAGTTTGCGGATAGCCCTCGGGCGAGCTCTCCCAGTCCTCCTGGCGCCCGAGCGCGGTGAGGTCGAGGTAGCTCCAGGTGCTCCCCATCGCTTCGTCGCCCCGATTGTTGATGAAGTAGGTGCGGAAGATCCGCTCGCCGTCGCGGACGAAGGCATTGGTGCCATGCCACTCGTCGACGCCGAAGTCGGCGTCGAAGCCGTCCGTCATCGTGTACCACGGGATTTCCCAGCCCATTCGCGCTTTCCAGCGCTCGATGTCGGGCTGCGGCGCGCGGGAGACGAACGCGAGGGTGGTGTCGCGGGCATTCAGATGAGCAAGGTGGGCCACCTGGTCGGCAAGGAAGGAGCAGCCGCGGCAGCCACCCTCCGGCCAGTCAGCCACGCCGGGCTCGTAGAAGAAGCGGTACACGACCAGCTGACGGCGCCCTTCGAACAGGTCGAGCAGGCTCGCCGGGCCGTTCGGGCCCTCGAAGCGGTACTCCTTCTCGACCGCCATCCTCGGCATCCGGCGGCGCTCGGCGGCCAGCGCATCGCGGGTGCGGGTGAGTTCCTTCTCCTTCGCCAACAGTTCCTCGCGGGCGGCCTCCCATTCCTGCGGCGACACGATCGGCGGCATATTCATTGCTTGCCTTCCCTTCGGGTTGCTCGATGAGCTGGTGTTACAGGAGACCCATCGGGCCAGGAAAAATCATCGCCTGTGGCCGTGCGCCTGGCAGTTCGATCGAGTCAGAGGAGGGCGCCGCCGGAGCAACCTAGGCGGCCTGTCGCGTTGTCGCAACCTCGAGACTCAGCAGTGCGCGCATCACCGGGTCGCCGCGAGGACGCACGACCGGCGGGATGATCTCGTAGGCGGGGATGGCGCTGAACAGCGCCGGCAGGGCGAGGCTCGCTTCGAGCCGTGCCAGCGGGGCGCCGACACAGAAGTGAATGCCCGCACCGAAAGCGAGGTTTCGCCGTCGCGGACCGGCAACGTCGAGCGTGTCCGGGTTCGAGAACCGCCGCTCGTCGCGGTTTGCGGCTCCGAGGAGAAGCAGCACGGTCGCTCCCCTCGGAATCAGGACGTCGTGGCGAGTGACGCTCGTCGTGGCGATGCGCGGGAGGGACTGGATCGGGCAGTCGAAGCGCGCAAGCTCTTCGACTCCGAGCCGGATCTGCGCCATCTCCGTCCGCTTGTCCGCCAGATAGGCCCGCTGATCAGGGTGATCGGCCAGGGCGAGAACCGCGTTCGCCATCAGGTTGGCGGGAACGTCCACGCCTCCTTCGAACAGGTCCTTGCAGAGGACGAGCGCGTCTGGCCGAGAGATCTCGCCGCGCTCGACAGCCCGCATCAGGTCGCTCATCAAGTCGTCGCGCGGGCGTGAAAGCCGTTCCGAGGCGAGCTCGTCGAAGTAGCCGGTATATCGGTCCAGTGTCTCCGGCAACCGCTGGTCGGCGTCCGAATACTCGAGCTCGTGATACCAGGCGAGGAGGCTGGGCCGGTCGCTCTCGGGGATTCCGATTACGTGCGAGATGATCGTGAGCGTCAGCGGCCAGGCGAACTCACGCGCGACGTCAACCGTCTTGCGCGATCGAAGGCTCGAGAGAGAGGCAATCGCCTCGCCGACGATGCGTTCCTCGAGCGCTTGAACGCGCTTGGGTGAGAGGTGATCCTTGACGACGCTGCGTAGCTCATCGTGGTAGGGCGGATCAGTCGTGATGAGCTGAGGGCCGTCGAACGGGCCGGCGAGCCTGGGAATGTCGAGTGCGTTGGAGGTGGAGTTCACGCTCGTGAACGTCGGCCAGTCCTCCAGTGCGGCGCTCACGTCGGCGTATCGGGAGAGGATCCACAAGGGCCGTTCCCCGTCGTGGTGATACACGGGGAACTCGTCCCGCATGCGCCGATAGACTCGATACGGGTCGTCCTCGAAGCTGACGGTGTTCGGATCGAACCACATCGGACGCCTTGCCGCCCTAGTCTGCACGACGGAACCAACGAAAGGGAGTGCCATGTCCGACAAGAAGATGTTCGTGTTCATCGGTGTCTACAACTCGAAAGAGGACGCCGATGCCGATTACGACGTCCTCAAGGAGTTGCACCACCAGAAGGTCGTCGGAAGCTACGACGTGGCGGTTATCTCGAAGGACGACGACGGGAAGGTTCACGTCTCGAAGCACGAGAAGCCGACGCAGCACGGTGCGTGGTCCGGTCTCGGGGTCGGCGCCTTGATCGGTGTCATATTCCCCCCGTCGGTCGTCGCCATGGGGGCGCTCGGCGCGGTGACGGGCGGCCTGATCGGCCATTTCAGACACGGCATGCCGCGGAGCGACATGAAGGAGCTGGGCGAGGCTCTCGAGGAGGGCCAGGCGTCGCTCGTCGTGATCGGGGAGGACAAGCTCGACGAGGCGGTGGCCAAGGAGCTCAAGCGCATGAACAAGCAGATCGAGCGCGAGATCCAGCTCGACGCCCACGAGACTCGCAAGCAGCTCGACGGAGCAATCGACGACGCGCTCAAGACGTCGTGAGCGTCGAGGGTTGACTTCCGTGTCGCGGGCTCCTCGGCGGCCCAGCGGAGCAGCAGCCGTGGAAGGTACGGCCTGAGGCTGGCCTGCGGCGCGTCGGTCACGGTTCGGGCAGGTCGTCTTGCTCGAGGACGGCCTTCAGCCGCGCGAGGTCCGCCTCGATGCGTCGTGCCGCCAGGCGGCCGACCAGCGCTCCTGTGAAGCCGCGAAGGCGGGACTCATCGCCCTCCCCGTGGATCCGGATCCGCGTGCCTGTCCCGTCCGGCTCGAACGTGTGCCGGACGCTGATCGGGATAGGGCCCTTCACCACCCGCAGCGCAAAGGCGGTGGGCGGCTCGAGGGCCGTGACTTCCAGCGTGGACTCGAACCGCTTGCCGAGGAAGGTGCGTACTTCGGTGTACCGTGCGCCGGCCTCGAAGGGCCCGTCTACGCGAACCTCGACGACCTCCGGCTGCCAGGCGGTCAGGTTCTCCAGGTTCGCCACGAACGCAAAGACCTCCTCGTGCGGGCGCGCGACGACGATCGAGCGCTCCACGCGCATCAGCGCGGCCTATCGCGACACACGATGATCGATCCGGAATAACAGGCCACCCAGACCTGCCGTGTGGCGCTGTCGTACGTGATGCCGATCGGGTCCGGGCTCGTGCGGACGGTCTGGATGACCTTCATGTCGCTCGTGCGCACCTCGACACGGTGTCGGACCAGCGCGAGCCTTGACATCTGGCGCACGCCGGTCGATACTAGCTGTGCCCGCGAGGGCGATTTGAATCTTCGGATTGCGAGTCGTCTGCGCGGGCTTCTTCGTGCCATGATCAGAGCTGTCGCGCTCAACCTCGCCGCCGCCCTGCTTCTGGCGATCGTCGGCTGCGGCGGGTCGTCTCCGACAGCGGAGACGACGGGAGAGGCGACCGTCACGCAGCCCGATACGGTCGCGGCGACGACGGAGACGCCTGCGGATACCGGCGTTACGGAGGCGACCACGCAGGCACCGGAGACCGGGTCGGAGGTCGATGAGGCTGCCCTGGCCGAGATCACCGGGCTCGTCGAGTCCTGGTACGCGGAGGTCGACCCAGCCGTCTGCAACCGGATGACCGACGCGCTGCTCAACTACGGCTGGGAGGCACAGGGTGATGCAGGGGTGAAGAAGTGCCGCACGAGCCTCGAGGTTGCCGAGCCCGTTGGAGACGTACGGGTCGGGACGCCGGTCATCTCGGGCGCGGAGGCGGCGGTCGCCGTGGCCTACACGCTCGACGGGAAGGAGCAGCGCGACGGCGTCACGCTCGTCCTGGTCGACGGAGCCTGGTGGCTCGACACCGTCGCACGCACCGGCTAGAGGCGGGTTAGCGGCACGCGCCGCTGACGGCCGGGACGTTCGCGAGCTTGGTCCACGCCGGACCGCTCGTCGTGAAGTAGTCGTAGAGCGAGTACCCGAGCGGCCGGCAGCGTGCGATCGCCGCCATGAAGCCTGCTGCTTCGGCCGCGCTCGTGCCGTCGGCGACGCCGCCGATCATGTGAATCGGGATTCCCGACCGGCCGGTCTCCTTGCGAATGATCGTGATGCTCTTCGCCGTGTAGGCGCGGGCCGCGCCCATGCCCTCGACCCGGTACGTGAAGTAGGACATCGGCAGCATGACGTCGTAGACGGCGCCGAGCTCCCGGTACGGGAATCCCGGCCAGTACGTCGGCGACAGCTGCATTCCTCGGGGCGAGGGAATAATCGCGCCGAGCGCGTATCCCTTCGGGGCAGCATTGCGGATCATCCGTGAGAGCGAGAGCAGGCGGGTGGTTCGCAGCGATGCCGAGGCGACCACCGACGCCTCGATGTCGAGGGCGAACCCGTCGAACGCCTGGCCTCCGTTCGTCCGGAACCCGATGGCGGCCAGGGATCGTGCTCGGTCGCGGGCGATGTTCCTGAACGACGGTAGGTACCAGGCGATCACCTCGAGCCCTGTCGCGTGCGCCGCCTCGATCAGCTTGCCGGTAGCCACCGGGCGGAGGATCGCACTCGTTTGCCGGTAGTTCGACGTCTCGAGATAGATCGTCCGCACGCCTCTAGTCGCGATCGCCGACACCGTGCTCGACGGGACGATTGAAGGCGGACTTGTCGTAGATGTCGATCCATGTGCCGAGACCGGCGTACGGGCGGATGTCGCGCTTGGCTGCGGCTCCCGGCGGCGCGGCGGCAAGGGCGAGCACGGCGGCAGCGACCACCGTCAGCAGCACACGCGTTCGTACGGCGGCCACGAGCCAAGTGTACGAACCGGGTGTGAGGGAGCCGTTAAGGAGCTTCCAGTCCGGCTCCGCTCCAGCCGATGATCATGGTCTGATGCGCTCAATCGACGAAGCCAGGAGGCACGATGAAGGCACGGGTCGGGGCCGGCGCAGCCATTCTTGCCGCCGCGGCGCTGGTTAGCGGGTGCGCAGGGGGCGGGGGGAGCGACCGGCTGACGAAGGAGGAGTACATCAAGCAGGCCGACGCGATCTGTGCCGAGTCGATCGAGAAGATCAAAGCGCTCGGCGAGCCGCAGGATCTCGCGGGGCTTGCCGCCCTGTCGAAGCAGGCGGTCGAGATCGCCGAGGATCAGCTTGCGCAGCTGAGAGCGCTCGTGCCGCCGGAGGAGATCGAAGAGCAGGTCAACCGGGCGTACGACCTCGTCGACCAGCAGAACGATGTCGCGAGGCAGATCGTCGCCGCGGCCGAGTCTGGCGACACGGCCGAAGTCCAGCAACTTGTCGAGGAAGCTGCCCCTCTCGCGCAGGAAGGTGACGACATCGCGGCGAACATCGGGCTGCAGGTATGCGGCTCGGACGGCGGGTAGCCAGCGAAGCACGCGACGCGCCGGGCGGGCCCGTTCGCACAATGCAGCGCAAGTCCGCTCGTAGAGCCAAACCCGAGCTGTCCGCGGTGGCCGCCGGCAGCCTACAGAGGTAACCTTCGGCAATGGCCGGCACAGGGAACGGCGGCTCGGGCAACACGCGAACCCGGAGCCGCTCGGAGGGCCTGACGGCCGACCAGGTCGCCGAGCTGCGGCGGTGGGCTCTCCGTGTCGGCAGCAACGGTGCCGAGGGCACCCTTCGGGCGGCGACGAAGGCTGTCGTCAAGCTGGCCAACGAGTCCAACCGGCTTCGTACGCCCGACGCCGGAGACGAGTGGGGTTGGTCCGAGGGCGCGAACGGCACCGACCAGGCTTCGACACCGACACCCGCCGAGCTCGAGATGGCGCGGGCGTGGGCGAGCTCGGTGCTCGGAAACGGTGCGTCGCGAGAGCTGAAGGCGGCCGCGCGCGCGATCATCCTCCTGGCCGACGACGTCGAGGCGCTCCAGACCGGTAGCGCCCGCCCGAGGCACGGCGAGCGAGGGGCGCGGACCGCGACCGGCGGGAGAAACGGCGGCTCGCTCGGCGCTCGGCTCTCGCAGGCGGGCGCGGGCTGGCGCAAGACGCATCCGCTGGCCGTTCTCGCAGCCGTCGTGCCTCTCCTCGTTCTCTTCGTCCTGTTCGTGATCAGCCGGGCCTTCGCTCCGAGCCTGGACGGTCAGGGCCCGCAGAACAGCGCGCTCGTCGGCGCCGCCGGGATGCAGCAGCTCGCGTTCTCCGCCGAAAGCGGCGATCCGAGCGCGGTGCGGTGGACGCTGGACGGCGAAGACGTGACGGCCGACGCCACGACCGCGAACGGGCGCAGCACGCTGAAGCCCGCGAAGCTGGACGACGGCGAGCACACGGTCGAGGCGCGGGTCGGCGGCCTCGCGCCGTGGAGCGGAGCGAGGGAGACGTGGACGTTCACGGTGGACGCGACGCCGCCGAAGATCGAGATCCCAGGCAACGTCCTCCAGGCGCTCGTGCGGACGCCGTACGTGCTGGAGGGCAGCGTCGAGCCGGAGGCGACGCTGACGGTCGACGGGAAGCCCGTGGAGCTGACGAACGGTGCGTTCACGATGCAATTCCCGTCGCCGCCCGCCCGGCCGCTGAAGCTCCTGGCCGAGGACTCGGCCGGGAACACTACGGCCGAGACCGTCTCGTTCACGCTCGTCCCCCGAAGGCCCGCCGCGCCGATGCGCGCTGTGCACGTCACGGCAGACGCCTGGGCGAACGACGAGCTCCGCGCCGGTGTGCTCCAGCTCGTCGAGGAGGGCAAGATCAACACGGTCGAGCTCGATCTCAAGGACGAGTTGGGAGTCATCGGCTGGAACGCGCCGGTCCCGTTCGGGAAGACGATCGGCGCAGTACGCGATATCTACGACCTCGGCGGGGCAGTGAAGATGCTCCACGACGAGGGCGTGCGGGTCGTCGGCCGGCTTGTCGTCTTCCGCGACCCGATCCTCGGCGAGTGGGCCTGGACGAACGGCGAGCAGGGAATGGTCGTCCAGACGCCCGGCGGCGACGCCTATACAGGCGGCTACGGTGGGTACAGCTTCACGAACTTCGCAAGCCCGGAGGTGCGGGCCTACAACATCGACGTCGCGGCCGCGGCCGCCGAGCTCGGTGTCGACGACATCCTCTACGACTACATCCGCCGGCCGGACGGCCCGGTCGAGACGATGGTCTTCCCCGGGCTCGAGGGAGAGGCTGACGATGCCGTTGTCGCGTTCCTCGAGAAGAGCGAGAAGCGCCTAGCGAGGTACGAGACCTTCGTCGGCGTCTCGGTGTTCGGGATCGCCGCCACGCGGCCGGACGAGATCGCGCAGAACGTCCCGCTCATGGCCCAGCACGTCGACTACGTCTCGCCGATGGTCTATCCCTCCCACTGGGGAACCGGCGAGTACGGGCTCGAGAGCCCGGAGAGCAACCCGTACGAGATCGTGAACGCCTCGCTGAAGGACTTCAAGACCGCCGTTCGCGGCACCGGAGCGCGCGTCGTCCCCTGGTTGCAGGACTTCTCGCTGGGCGTCACCTACGGGCCCGACGAGGTGAAGGCCCAGATCCAGGCCGCGAAGGACGTGGGCACGTACGAGTGGCTGCTCTGGGACCCGGAGGTGTCGTATACGAGCACCGCGATTCCCGCGACCGCCAAGCTGCCCGCGACCGGAACGGCGACGCCCGAGCTGAAGGCGTTCGACCGGCCGGAGGCGGCTGCCGGCGCTGCGGAAGGTCCCGTGGACTCGGGCCTCGCGCCCAACGAGCTCGGTCAGGTCCCCGTGTTCATGTACCACCAGATCCTCCCGGACGGCGGCGGCGACTACGACCTCACGCCTGATGAGTTCCGGGCGGAGCTCAAGCGTCTGTGGGACGAGCACTACCGGCCGATCACCGCCTCCGATCTGGTCAACGGAACGATTAACGTTCCCATGGGCACGACGCCGTACGTCATGACGTTCGACGACGGGGGCGAGAGCCAGATGGCGTTCGGCCCGGACGGCAGCATCGATCCCGACACCGCAGTCGGCATCATGCTCGAGTTCGCGAAGAGCCATCCGGGGTACGAGCCGGCCGCAACGTTCTACGTCAACGGCGATTCCTTCCTGGCGGGGGCCGAGCGGGCCGCGCTCATGACGTGGCTGACGGAGAACGGCTTCGAGATCGGGAACCACACGCACGATCACATCAGCCTGAGCACCGTGTCGGCTGATGAGGTGCAGCGCCAGTTCGTACTAGGCCAGCGGATCATCCACGACGCTCTACCTGACTACGAGGTCGTCACGATGGCCCTTCCGTTCGGAGCCGTGCCGGACCCGGCTTCCCTCGCACTCGAGGGATCCTGGGACGGCGAGCGCTACAGCTTCGCGGGCGTGATGCTCGTCGGCGCGAATCCGGCCGCGTCTCCGTACTCGACCGAGTTCGACCCGGCCGCGATTCCCCGCATCCGCACCTCTCCCGCCTACGAGGGCGTCGAGAACGGCTCGAGCTGGTGGCTCGACTTCTTCGCGGCGAACCCGGAGGCTCGCTACGTGTCCGACGGCAACGCCAAGAGGATCACCGTTCCCACGGGCCGCTCCGGTGAGATCTCCGAGCGCTATCAGGCGCGCGCGACCGAGAGCTGACGCGTCCTCGATCGATCGGCTAGGCCTGGGCGTTCGCCTTCTCGAGCGCTTTGTTGATCGCCTTCGCCGTCTTTGCGCCGACCAGCCCGTCGGCGGCGAGCTTGCTCTTCCGCTGGAACTTCCGCACGGCGTTCAGCGTCTTGTCGCCGTAGACACCATCCGGCTTGCCGACCTTGTACCCGAGCAGGGCCATGGCTGTCTGCACCTCGACGACCTGCGTCTCCGGGCTCTGCGGTCCGATCGGCAGGCCCCCCTTCGGGCACGGAGATCTGGAACGGCTTGCCGCCTCCCGTGGCCGTCGCGGGCGGCTCGGTGGCGCTGTCGGCCGGGGCGACGTCCGTGGCGCCCGTGTCGGACGCTCCGCTCTCGCCTCCACTCCCGCCCCCGCATGCCGCCGAGGCCACGGCCAGCGCGAGGGCGAGGAAGATCGCGAGCGCGAGCTGTCGCATCGGGATGGCGCAGTCTATGGCGCGGCAAGGGAAGATGGAAGGGCTCGCCGGGCCGTTTCGCTCCCTGCTCTATCAGGCTCGCCGCTCGCGCTCCTCGAGCTCACGAACGAGCCGCGCATCGCGCTCGCGCTGCTCCGCTTCCTTCTCCTCCTCCTCGCGCAGCAGGCGGAGGAGCTGCCAGACGATCGCGGCCAGGAAGACGATCGCTTGCTCGCCGGTCATCAGCACGCCGCCGAGGTTCTGATCCTCGACGGGGGTCAGTCCCCAGAGGCGCGGCGCGTTCTCGTAGAAGTCGTAGAACGCGGACCCGGCGAAGGTGAGCCCGAGCCCGAGGAAGACGGACAGCACGAAGCCAGCTCCCAGATACGCGATGCGAATCGGCGCCGAGAGAGCGTGGGGGGCGTCCGAGATCACCGGCCACCAGAAGACGAGCCCGATAGCCACGAGCGCGAGGTGCTCGACGTTCAGGAGCCACGGGTTGCGGAGCGCCGCGTCGTAGAAGGCGGCCAGATGGATCACGTACCAGCCCACCACCCAGGTCGGCAGTGCGACCTGCGGGCGCGTGACCCAGGCGAACACGCGGCCGCCTCGCCGGGCGAGGGCAACGCGCATCGCGGGCGTCAACCCGATGATCAGGAGTGGTGGCGCCCAGTCGGAGATCATCACGTTCTGGAGGAGGTGCGCGAGCAGCAGGTACTGGGCGGCGATCGTCTCGAGCGGCGAGTTGAGGGCGCCCGCCACGAGCGCGAGCCCGACGGCGAAGAGCGTGATCCGCCACCAGGGCACCCCGGCCCCGCGTGCTGCGCGCCCGTAGAGGATCGCGGCCAACGCGGCAAGCGAGAGGAAGAGCGGCTCGAACGTGAAGGAGTAGGGGTCGGGAATCACGTGGGCGGACGCACGGTGAGCTGCGGCGTGTCATCCAGGCGTCCTTCGTCGTCCCGGCGTCGCTGCTCCCTGCCGGTGGCCAGCAGCAGAAGGGCGGCCAGCGTCCCGAGCATCACGACCTGGTCGGCCATCATCGCGACTCCGGCCAGCCGCTGGTCGGTGAGCGGCGAGAGCCCGAGCAAGCGCTCGGGCTCGGCCGCGTATGCCGGATAGAGCGGCTCGAAGGAGAACACGAGCACCATCGTCAGAATCTGACCAGCGGCGAAGAGCGCCACGACGAGCCCGAGCCGGCCGGAGCGGCGAAGCCCGTGGCCCGTGGGATCGAGCAGCTGGTACCAGACGAGGAACCCGGCGACCACGAAGCTCGCGTGCTCGAGGTCGTGGAGCGTCTGGCTCGTGAGGGCCGCGTCGTAAAGCGACGGGACGTGCCAGACGGCGATCACGACGCACCACAGACCGAACGCGATGTAGGGATTCGTGAGCCAGGCCAGGACAGCCCGCGCACGGCGGCTACGCGCGATCGAAAGGAGCGCCGGGCGAGGGAGGAAGAAGAAGAGGAGCGGGCCGGACAGGGCGAGCAGGATCAGCGCCGGTCCCACGTCGCTGATCAGGACGTGCTGAAGCATGTGGGCGGACAGCAGGTAGCCCTCGCCGATTGCGTCGAGCGGGGAGAGGAGCGCAAGCGCGATGACCGCGACGCCGGCGACGAAGAGGACGGCACGGCTCCAGCCCGCGTGGTCGGTTCGTCCGCGCCGCCGCAGCCGCACGAACCCCTGAAAGAAGAGGGCGAGGGCGAGGGCGGAGGCCGCCAACACCGCCGGGGCTGCGTTCCAGGCGCCGGCGAGCCCCTCGACCGGCACGACCGCCGACACGCTTGCGAGCGTCACGCCTCCATTGTCACCGACCTGCGCGCCGCCGCCGGCGGTCGCGGAGGGAGGTGAACGCGATCCAGCCGACGACGAGCAGCACGGGGATCACCGCCGCAGCCGCGCCGAGCCAGTGTCCTGTGTGCGCGAGAGGGGTCGCGGCGTCAAACATTGGCCTGCGAGAGAAGCCACAGTGCGAGGGACGTGAAGCCGATCATCACGGCGAGCATCCAGTACTGCGAGCGTAGCGCCGCTCGAGGGTCGTCGTAGATAACCAGGGCTCGGTCGTGTGCGAGGACGAGCCCCGCGACGTGCCCGGCCACGACGATCGCCACCTGGCAGTACCAGGTCACCGTGGCTCCGATGAGGGCGAGATCGACCGACCAGTCGGCTGTGCCGAAGATGTCGCTTCCGTCACCGAGCGGATCCGAGACGAGAAAACCCATGGCCTGGCCCTGGAAGAGGAGGAAGGTGAGGTAGTGCGCGAGCGTGTAGGCGAACGCGATCGGAACGAGCGAGTGGACGAACAGCCGGGCGAGCTCGTCCTGGCCAAATCCGCCGCCGACGGTCCTCGCACCCAGGATCGCGAGGCTGTAGAAGCCCGCGATGAGCGCCACCATGACCGCCGCACCGATGCCGGATGCGAGCTCGTCCGCGAGCACGAAGCCCATGCCGAGGTCCTGGAAGTAATCCGCGACCCGGAGGCCGATCTCGGCCCAGACGCTCGTCTCCTGGAGCCCGTCGAACGTGACCGTGCCGATCATCACGGCGAGCACCGCGACGGTTCCCGGCAGCGGCGTCAGGTCGGTGAGGCCGGCCAGCGGCCTGCGCAGCACGATCTCGCTCCCATGCCGCTCGAAGACGGCCATCCGGGAGAACAGGTTGAAGTACGTCGAGAACGCCTCGCCCCGGTTGATCCACGTGTCGACGCCGTAGACGCCCATCCCGAGGAACGTGACGCAGGTGTAGATGAGCGTCGCGGCGGCGAGGGTACGCGGCTCGGCGCTGTTCGGTGACGCCAGCTCGAGCCAGACGAACGCGAACAGCCCCGCCGCCGCCGGCCAGCGTCCCAGCCCCTCCGGGTACGGA
Organism: uncultured Thermoleophilia bacterium; assembly: GCA_963797645.1. Lineage (GTDB taxonomy): Bacteria > Actinomycetota > Thermoleophilia > Gaiellales > Gaiellaceae > CAWCQC01. The sequence continues at coordinate 16,215 of CAWCQC010000011.1, forward strand.
AGGGCGCCCTCGAGGCGGCCCGGTAGGACGCGCGCGACCGTCCAGCCCGCGGCGCGGCCGAGAGCGCGCCAAGGGTTGAACGCCCGGAACACGTCACCGAAGAGCGCGCTCACTACGACGAGGCCCACCCAGAAGGTGACGAAGACGAAGGTCGGGGCGAAGTTCTCGCCCGGGACGTTCACGCCCACGAAGCCGGCCCAGATCGTGACGGCGAGGAGGAAGACACCGAGCGCTCCGCAGAGGACCTCCAGAGCGGTGTTCGTGAGCAGACGCGAGATCCAATGCGGCAGTGGACGGCGCGACGATCCCTCGAGCTTCGGTGTCTTCCAGAGAGCGCCCAGGAGGACGAACGAGATCACGAGGACGGCTCCGGCTACCCAGGCGAACAGCCAGGCCGGAATGGGCAGGTCGGAACGACCCGAGAGCCCGTGCGCGAGGAGGAGATCGATCACGGGTTGACGACCAGCCTGGCGATCACCGTCTCAGTGACGTGGGACTCCAGCTCGAAGATGCCCTCGAGGTCGGCCGTCAGGCGGAGGACCGCGGGCGCACCGGGCGAGACCGCCTGCTCGACGTCGTAGCCGTGCAGGTGCACCTCGTCCGGCTCGTCGGATCTGACCACGATGCGCACCGTTTGGCCCTTCGTGGCCTCGATCGTCACCGGGCCGCCCTCAGGTTCACCGCCGACGAGGACGATGGAGGACTTCACGTCGGCGCCGCCGCCCGCCTCCCCGGTTGCCGTCTCGGCGTGTTCGTCGGTCGTCTCGTCGTGTTCCTCCGTGGTGACATCGGTCGGTGCATCGGATTCCGTGGCAGCTGCTTCCGTTGTGCCGGAAGTGCCGGGCGACCCGCCCCCGCAGGCCGCCGCGAGCGTCGCGCCTGCAAGCGCGACTGCGAGCACGATCGTCGTTCGTCTCACGCTTTATCCCTCCTCGTTGCGCGGTTCTGGCCCGCGTCGCGGGCCTCGTTAGTGAGGCGCGCGAGCAGGCGGGCCGCGCACGGCCCGATCCGCTGTGGCGAACGGGCGAGCCGGAAGGACGATCTGGTCTCCGGGCACCCCCGGGCAGCTACGTAGGCAGAGGAGCGCCGGCGGGGTAACCGCGAGCGCTGCGCCAAGAGAGACGGCCGCGCGGGTGAGCGTACGGGCGGCGAGGAGCGCGGCTGCCGCGAACGGAACCTGCAACGCCAGGCCGACCAGGAACGTCGGCTGAGCGAGCAGGTCGCCGATCTCACCTCCTGCGGCGAGACGCTCGAGATACTCCTGGAGCACGAACGCAAGCGGTGGCAGCAGCGCGAGCTGCCAGACGGAGCGCGTGGCGGGGAGCGATCCGCGTGCGGCACGCACCGCGACAGAGACCAGAACCGCGGCGCCGATGGCCAGTGCGGACGCGACCAGGAGCGGGGCGTATCCGAGATAGCCGTGGCCCGTTGCCGTGAGCGCTTCGGCGCGTGGGCCCGCGTCGGTCTCGACGAGTCGGTAGGCGACGGAATGCGCAGCGAGCGATCCGACCGTCATCAGCGAGATCGCGACCAGCCAGGCGAGTCGGCACCGCTGCACGCACGTGATCATGCCCGCTGGGAAGCGGTGTTGCCGCACTCGATAAGCTAGGAGGCTCGTCGAGGCGAAAGGAAGGTGGCAGGATGGCCGTCGTAGAGCTCGACCCGAGGGCGGCCGAGCGGATTCGTGAGGACGACCGGAACTACGTCCTCCACTCCTGGTCGATCCAGTCGAAGATCGATCCGCTTCCCGTCGCCGGCGCTGAGGGACGCTACTTCTGGGACTACGACGGGAAGCGCTACCTCGACTTCGCCTCGCAGCTCGTCAACGCCTCGATCGGGCACCAGCATCCGAAGCTCGTCCAGGCGATCAAGGATCAGGCCGATCGCCTCTGCACGATCGGGCCGCCGATGGGCAACGACAAGCGTTCGGAGCTCGCCCGGCTGATCGCCGAGGTCACGCCCGGGAACCTCTGCCGGACGTTCTTCACGAACGGCGGCGCCGAGGCCAACGAGAACGCCTTGAAGCTCGCGCGCTGGTACACGGGACGCCACAAGGTCATCGCGCGCTACCGCTCCTACCACGGGGCCACCGCCGGCGCGATCACGCTGACCGGCGACCCGCGGCGCTGGGCGGCGGAGCCCGGCCTGCCCGGCGTCGTGCGCATGTTCGACCCGTACACGTACCGCTGCCCGGCCGGTCATCCCGACCCCTGTCCGGTCTGCTCGGGCGCGCCGCACCTCGAGGAGATCCTCGAGTACGAGGGCGCGCACACCGTCGCCGCCGTGATCATGGAGACCGTCACCGGGACGAACGGCATCATCGTGCCTCCGGACGGCTACCTGCGGTCGATCCGAGAGGTCTGCGACCGCCACGGGATCGTGCTCATCTTCGACGAGATCATGGCCGGCTTCGGGCGCACGGGCCGCTGGTTCGCCTGCGACAACTGGGACGTCGTCCCCGACATCCTGACCGTCGCCAAGGGCATCAACTCGGGCTACGTGCCGCTCGGCGCGATGGTCATCAACGAGCCGATCTCCGACTGGGCGGCTGACAAGTTCTTCGCCGGCGGGCTCACCTACTCGGGTCACCCGCTTGCCTGCGCGACGGGGTCGCGTCGATCGAGGCCTTTCGCGAGGAGGGCATCGTCGAGAACTCAGCCGCGATGGGCGACGTGCTGGCCGAGGAGCTGCCGAAGCTCGCCGAGCGGCATGCCTCGATCGGCGATGTGCGAGGGCTCGGCCTCTTCTGGGGCCTCGAGCTCGTCAAGGACCGGGACACCCGTGAGATGCTCGTGCCGTTCAACGCGTCGGGCGACGCGGCGGCGCCGATCGTGCGCCTGACGAAGGCGGCCATGGAGCGCGGCCTCTACCTGTTCGTGCACTGGAACGTGATCATGATCGCGCCGCCGCTCACGATCACGCGCGAGGAGCTCGACGAGGGCCTCGCGATCCTCGACGAGATCCTCGCGATCGCAGACGAGTACGTGACGGCCTAGCGGTCGGTCTCCGTCACGAGCTGGACCGGGCGACGACCGCGTGCAGTTCGGCCATTCGAACGCAGTCTGGAGCGACTATCCCGAGCTCGTCCCCGGGGCGCTCGCCGTGGACGGCGTCACCCGTGATGCATCTGTCGCGCCGCAGCTAGCCGACTTCACGGCAATTGCGGAGTCGCGCCTTGCGACGCGCTCGGAGGGCGAGCTGGCGGAGATACAGGCCTGGCGGCGGGCCTTCTCGAGAATGGGGCTCAAGCCGACGCAATATCGCTGCGCTTCGGAGTCACTCCTGCGGCGCTTCAGGAGGGAGGGCGCCCTGCCGGGGATCCACCCACTGGTCGATCTCTCGAATGCCGTGTCCATGGCGTTTGCGATTCCTGTGGCCGTGTTCGACACGTCCAGGATCTCCGACCCGCTCGAGGTCCGGCACGCAACTGGCACCGAGATCTACGAGACCTTCTCGGGCGAGACCGAGAACCCCGAGCCCGGCGAGGTGATCTATGCCGACGGCGCCGGGAGAGCCCACGCTCGCCGCTGGACGAATCGACAGAGCGGCTACTCGGCCGTGCGAGACGAAACCACGGGTGTCCTGATCGTCGCGGAGGCGATGCACGGGTCGGCCGCAGCGGATGTTCCGAGGCTCGTGGCCGTGCTTGCTGACGAGCTTGAAGGCATCTGGGCGACCAGACCACGGACTGCTGTTCTCGAGAGCTCAGCGTCGCGATTCGAGTTCTCGTAGTAACTACTGTGCTCGAGATCCGGATAGGCTCTCAGAGCGGCGAGGTTCTCGCCGGGAGCAGGCGGCGGGATTCGGCACCTCCTAGGGCATGCCTTCGAGCCAGCGGTCGAGGTTCTCGGCCACGAAATCGTCGTCCGCGAGCTCTGGGTACAGCCGGTAGACGCGGTCGATCGCCTCCGCCTGGCCGGCACCGAGATCCTCGCTCGGGTCGAGGCACCAGCGGCCTTCGAGGAGACCCTGGCGCCGCAGGACCTCGTGGCAGCCGGCGATGACGCCATGGAAGCCGTTCTCGACGTCGAAGAACGCGGCGTTGCAGTCCGTCACCGCGCTGTCGAGGGCGAGGAGCTCCGTCGGCACGGCCGCCGCGCCCCGGGCCGCGCGGCAGCGCTCCAGGATGTCGACCGCGGTGCGGGTCCAGACCGACCAGTGGCCGAGGAGGCCGCCGGCGAACCGCAGCTCTCCCGCCTCGGTCCGGAACGGGAGGAGCAGATCGAGGACGATGTGGTCGTCGTTGCCGGTGTACAGAGAGACGCGCTCCACGGCGCCGGCCTCGGCGACGCCGTGGACGACGTCGAGCGTCGCATACCGGTCGAACGGGGCGACCTTGATGCCGACGACGTTGTCGATCTCGGCCAGACGTCGCCAGAAGCTGCGAGGCAGGGGCACGCCGCCCACCGCCGGTTGGAGATAGAAGCCGACGACCGGCATCTCGCTCGCCACCGACCGGCAATGGGCGACCAGCGCATCCTCGCTCTCGCCCTTCAGCGCGGCGAGGCCGAGCAGCACCGCGTGGTAACCGAGCGAGCGCGCCGTCCGCGCCTCTGCGACCGCCTGCTCAGTGCGTCCGATCGCGCCCGCGATCATGAACAGCGGTCGGTCGGTCCAGCCGGCGGCGGTCTCGGCCGCGAGCTCGAGCACGGCCTGGTAGAGGCCGGCCTCGCGGATTGCGAACTGCGTCGTGTGGACGCCGACCGCGAGGCCGCCGGAGCCTGCATCCACGTAGTAGCGGGTGAGGGCGCGCTGGCGGCGGGGATCGAGCTTTCTGTCGGCATCGAGCGCGAGTGGGTGGGCGGGAATGACGGCCCCGGCCCGGAACGCCGCCAGGGCCTCCTCGGGGATGTCTCGCCAGTCCATTCCGGCGCGCTAGCCGAGCTCCGGCCCGGCGATCGCACGTCTGAGAGCCGCCTCGCCGAAGCCCGTGTCCCGACGGAGCGCCATCCGCGTGAGTGGGCGCTCCGCACGAAACCCTCGCTCGGAGAGAAGGCGTGCGACGGCGGAGTCGCGATCGGGCACGTCTATCAGAGCGGGTCCCGAGACTGTCGAGAGCGCCGCGTCAAGGAGTTCGAGCGCCGGCGCGGTCTCGCGTGCGACGAGCGGCCCGATATACGTCGCGGTCCGGCCCGGCCGCGACAGGCAGAAGCCCTTGCCGTCGGGATCGTCCAGCGCCTGGGCGCCGGGGCGCGCGATCAGATCGGCGAGTATGGGCGATCGGTCGGCTCCGAACGCAGTGCGATCGAGCTCCGTGACCGTATTGCCGTTCGCACGTTGTCGGCCAACCAGGGCCGGTTGTCCACCGCCCGATCCCTGCCAGCGTGTCAGCGCTTCGACGGGCCGGAAGCCCATCCGCTCGTAGACCGGACGCCCGGCGGGCGTCGCATCGAGAAAGGGAACGAGGCCGCGCGACTCGAGCTCGGAAACCGCGCGCTCGAGGAGGAGCCTACCGAGGCCACGCCGCCGACACGGGCCGTGGACGAGCACCATGCTGATCCAGCCGAAGTCCGGTGGATACGGGAGAGCGAGCGCGGTCGCCACCAGCCGGCTGTCCGGGGCGGCGATCGCGAACGCCTGTCCGAGGCGAATCATCATCGACCAGTCGTCGGCGGTCTGGTTCCAGCCCGCTTCGGCGGACAGGGCGAGCCCGGCGGCGGCGTCGCCTCCGCGCATCTCGCCGAGGGTCATGTCGGAGAGCGGATCCGCCTCAGTACGTGCCATCCCTGTCCTCGAAACTCGTCGGCTTGCCGAGGCTCGGCATGTCTCGAGCGACCCAGTCCGCGACCCAGTCGACCATGGTCAGGAGCGAGACCTTCGGAAAGCCGAGGAGACGGAACGCCCGGCTCGGGTTGCTGAGCCACGCGGTTGGCGCCTCCTGCCCGACGATCGTCGGACGCTTGCCGAGGCGCTCGCCGAAGGCCTCCGCAAGCCAGCGCACGGAGATCGTCTCGGGGCCCGTCACGTTCAACGGCTCGGTGGGCGTGGTGCAGTGTGCAAGACAGCGGAGGGCCATCGCGTTCGCGTCACCCTGCCAGATGACGTTGACGTGCCCTGTCGTCACGTCGACGGGGTCACCGTCCCGGACCTTACGGGCCACGTCGTGCAGTACCCCGTAGCGGAGATCGATGGCGTAGTTCAGCCGGAACAGGCGACCCGCCGTGCCATGACGCTCGGACTGCCAGCGGATCACGCGCTCCCGGCCGACGCAGCTGTTCGCGTACTCGCCGGGCGGGGTCAGGGGCGAGTCCTCGGTCGAGCCGCCCGATTCGACCGGCACGAATGGATACACGCAACCGGTGGAGAAGGCGACGATGCGGCTTTCCGCCATCGACTCCGCCACCATCGCCGGGAGCAGGGTGTTCATCGCCCACGTTCGCGACGGTGCGTCCGAAGTTCCGAACTTCTGCCCGGCCATCAGGATGACGTTTCGCGCCCGTGGAAGCCCCTCGACCTCGCTGCGCTCGAGCAGGTCGGCGCGCACCGTCTCGACCTCGTGGGCGCGGAGCGCCTCTTCGACACCGGGGGTGCTGAAGCGCGCCACCGCGTAGGTCGTCTTCTCAGGCGCGGCCCGCTTGGCCATGCGGGCGAGCGTCGGGCCCATCTTGCCGCCGGCTCCGAGGACGAGGATGTCGCCGTCAAGCGTGGCGAGATCCGCCACGAGATCGTCGTCGGGACGGGAGAGCCGCTCCTCGAGCGCCTCGACGTCGCTGATCGACCCGGGCTCGTTCGTCGAGATCATCCCAGTCCCTCCGTCGTCGCAGGCAGCTTCCGGGCCGCAGCGTAGCCTGTAGCATGCCGCACGGGTCATGAGCGAGCCGTCCGCACCGATCATCGCGGCCCAGCTCGACGCCCGCGAGCGCGTGGCCGACCCGGCGATCGTCGTGGTCGACCTCGCTACCGGACGACAGTCGTCGCGGACGGCGTGTCGTCCTCCGCGCCGCATCTCCACGCCGCGACGCTCGAGAACTTCGCCATGAAGTTCGGTTGGGTCTCGGACAGCGACGCCGTTCTCGCCTGCACATGAGCCGCCAGGACGTGGCGCGTCTGCTCGACGAGCACGGGGTCGAGCTCGTCCGCTTCGAGACGCCGGACCTGAACGGCGTGTCGCGGGGTAAGACGGTCACCGCCGATCATTTCTGGTCGTTCGTCGACAGCGGCCTCTCACTCGTCAGCGACATCTACTGCTGGGACCACGAGTGCTGGGTCGCGACCGGCACCGGATTCGGCGAGGATCTGACGTTTGCGGACCTCGTCATGCGACCGGACCTGACGACGTTCACCGTCCTGCCCCATGTCACAGGACAGGCGCGGGTCATCTGCGACATGGAGTACTCGGACGGCCGACCGGTCGAGGCGAGCCCCCGGCGGGTCTTGCGGCGCCAGGTCGAACGGGCATCTGCGCTCGGGCTCAGCGTCCTCGCGCAGGCCGAGTACGAGTTCTACCTCCTCGACGCGGAAACGCGGCTGCCGCCGTTCGGCGGCACGGACATCACGACCACGTTGACGAACCAGCGTCTTCCCGTCCTGCAGCACCTGATCCGCGATCTCCGGGGCTTCGGTCTCGCTCCGAGGACGCTCAACCAGGAGTGGGGGCCGACGCAGTACGAAATCACCTTCGACCCCGTGGAAGGGCTCGCGGGAGGCGACGACAACTTCACGTACAAGACGTACGCGAAGGAGATCGCCGGTCAGCACGGCCTGATCGCCAGCTTCATGACCAAGCCCTTCCCTCGGGACTCGGGGTGCAGCAGCCACCTCCACATGAGCCTCTTCGAGGATGGCCGGAACATCTTCTGGCGCCCCGACGGCGAGGGCACCTCACGCGAGTTCCTCTGGGCGATCGGCGGGCTGCTCGAGCACGCGTCCGGGCTGAACGCACTCCTCGGCCCGACCGTCAACTGCGTGAAGCGCTACCGGAAGAACACCTATGCGCCCGCGAGTATCACGTGGGGGTACGAGAACCGCTCGGTCGCAGTGCGGGTGAAGGCGCTGCGAGGCGAGCACACCCACGTCGAGAATCGACTGGGCTCGGGCGCGTCGAACCCGTATCTCGCCCTCGCCGGCACGCTGGTGGCGATACTCGATGGGATCGAACGGCAGATCGAGCCTCCGGCGCCGCTCGAGGTAAGCGCCTACGGGATGGATGACCTTGATCACCTTCCGCTCACGCTCGAGGAAGCGCTCGAGAGCTTCGAGCAAGACAGGGCTCTGCGCGACGCCTTCCACCCGGAGTTCGTGAAGGCGTTCCTGGCGCTGAAGCGCCACGAGATCGAGAAGGCGCGGCGGGCCATCCCCGCCTACGGGACCAGCGAGTGGCACGACGAGGTGACGAACTGGGAGCGCGACCAGTTCCTGCTTCTCTCGTGAGCGCGCCGTGACGCGTCCACGGATCGTCGTCGCGCCCCATGTCCGCGAGCTGGACACCCCGCTCGGCCGGCTGCGCGCGTCGATCTTCTACGACCGGTTCGGCGAGCTGATCGTGAGCGCGGGGGGCCAGCCACTGGCAGCCTGGCCTGGCAGTCCAGATCTCGACGACCTGCTGTCCGTCGCCGACGGGCTCGTGCTCGTCGGCGGCGGCGACGTGGCACCCGAGCGCTTCGGGCTCAGCGAGATGGGGGATGCTGTCGACCTGGTCCGTGACGAGTTCGAGGCGCGCCTCGTGCTCGGCGCGAACGCGCGCGGGACCCCGCTCCTGGGGATCTGCCGGGGCGCCCAGGTCCTGAACGTGGCTCTCGGCGGGACGCTGCGCCGGGTGAACGGCCACCGGCAGTCGGAGGATCTTGCGTATCCGTCGCACTCCGTCAGCGTGGTCGAAGGGACGCGTCTGGCCGGCGTCATCGAAGCGCCCGAGCTCGCGGTCAACTCCTTCCACGACTGGGCTCCGGACGCGCTGGGGCGCTGCCTTCGCGCCACGGTCACCGCCGGTGCGGTCACCGAGGGAATCGAGTCGGAAGGCGACTGGTGGGCGGTCGGTGTTCAATGGCACCTCGAGCTTCTCGACGATCGCGCGGGCCAACGCGCGTTCGACGCGCTGCTCACGGAAGTCGCGGCGAGAGCGTCATGAGCTCGGAGCGGGCCGACGTCCTCGTCGTCGGAGCGGGAGCGTCGGGCGGTGTTGTGGGAAAGCGCCTCGCGGAGGCGGGCTTCGCCGTCGTCTGCCTGGAGCAGGGCGAGTGGCCCGACCGTGCCGACTATCCGGGCCCGAAGCCCGACTGGGAGCTGCAGGCGCTGCGGCGCTGGTCGGCCGACCCCACGGTGCGGCGAAACCCTGCCGACTACCCGGTCAACGCCGACGAATCCGACATGGTGCCGCTCATGTTCAACGGGGTCGGCGGGTCGATGATCCTCTACGCCGGTGACTGGCCTCGCATGCCGCCCTCGGACTTCCGGGTGCGCACGCTGGACGGCGTCGCGGACGACTGGCCGCTCACCTACGAGGAGCTCGAGCCGTTCTACGACCGCATCGCGCGCGAGGTCGGAGTGTCAGGGTTGGCCGGTGATCCTGCGTATCCCGAGGGCGAGGATCTGCCGCTTCCGGCTCTCCCGCTCGGAGACGGGGTCATCGACGTCGTTCGTGCGCACGACCGCCTCGGCTGGCACTGGTGGCCGGCTCCGAGCGCGATTCTGTCCTTGCCCTACCGAGGCCGGCATCCGTGCGCGCAGTGGGGCACATGCATGCAGGGCTGTCCGGAGGGCGCAAAGGCGTCCACCGACGTCACGCACTGGCCCGAGGCGATCGCCCACGGAGCCCGCCTCGTCACGGGGGCGACGAGTCGTTCGGCTCGTCATGGGTTCGAACCGGCTGGTGCAGGGGGCCGAGTACGTCGACGCCGGAGGCGAGACCCACCTCGTGAAAGCCGACGTGGTCGTGCTCGCTGCGAATGCGGTCGGGACTGCGCGCCTCCTGCTCGCGTCGTCCGGCAACGAGTTCCCGGACGGGCTCGCCAACTCGAGCGGGCTTGTCGGGCGGCGGCTGATGATGCATCCTTTCGCCGTCGTCACGGGCGTGTTCGAGCGCTTCTTGCGGACGTGGACCGGAAACGTCGGATCGCGTGTCCACTGCCTCCAGTTCTACGAGACGGACACCGATCGGGGATTCGTGCGCGGCGCGAAGTGGAGCCTGGCGCCGTCGACGGGTGGGCCGTTGAACGCAGCGCTGCCCGCACGCGCCGGCGAGGGGGTGTGGGGCCCGGATCATCATCGCAGCGTGCGGGAGCGCTTCGGCCACTGCCTCAGCTGGGGCATCTTCGGCGAGGACCTGCCGGACGAGCGCAACCGCGTGGAGCTGGACCCGGACCTTCGCGACGGCTCGGGGCTGCCCGGGGCGAAGGTCGTCTACACGACGTCCGAGAACTCGCGCCGGCTCCTGGACTTCCACGTGGAGCGTGCCGCCGAGTCGCTTTTCGAGGCCGGGGCCGACCGCGTCGACACGCTGGCGGGGATGCGAAGCGCCGGCTGGCACCTCCTCGGCACAGCGCGAATGGGAGCAGACCCGGCGTCGTCGGTCGTCGACCCCTGGGGGAAGGCGCACGACGTCGACAACCTCTACGTCGTCGACGGCAGCGTCTTCGTGACCTCGGGCGGCGTGAACCCGACCAACTCGATCTGCTCGCTCGCCCTGCGCTTCGCCGACGGGATCGTCGCACGGCGCGCCAACCAGCGGGTGCCTGCATGACGTCGGTGGATCAGGTGAGCGAGGGTCTCCGGCTGCGCCTGGCGACGATTGCGGACGGCCTGATGCCGCCTGCGGACGGTATGCCCGCGCCGAGCAGCCTGGACATCAGCGGCCGCCAGCTCGACGCTGTCGTCTCGTCCAGGCCGGACCTCGTCACGGGGCTTTGCCGCGCGCTCGACGCCGCCGGTGACGCGCATGACCCGATCGCATGGGTCGAGTCCCTACGGATGGACGATCCAACGGCCTACGAGGCGCTCGTGACGGCAGTGGTCGCCGGCTACTACCTGCATCCCGAGGTCAAGCGTCTGCTCGGCTATCCGGGCCAGGAAGGGCGGCCGATGAGTGTCGACGGATTCCCCGACTACGCGGCGGAGGGCCTGCTCGAGCGCGTCTACGAGCGGGGTCCGATCTATCGACCGACGCCGCCGCCCGATCGTGATCGGCCCGTGGGGGAGGCGGACGTCTCCGGGTCCTCCTGATCCGCTGCCTACGAGGCGACGCCGCTTCGCAGCGCGGGCATGATCTCCTTGCCGTAGGTCTCGAGAATCTGCTCCTGCCCCTCGGTCATCAGGTAGATGTTCCAGTGGGCCACGCCGATCTCCTCGAGGCGCCGGAGCTTCGCGATGTGATCCTCGGGCGTGCCGAGGATGGAGAACCGGTCGCAGGTCTCGTCGTCGACGAACTCGCCGTGCTTGGCTCCGACGCGGCTGTGATCCTTGTAGTCGTAGAACTCGCGCCGCTTGACGTACTCGAACAGGGCCGGCGGGAGCTCGGACTCGGGGTAGCGCTGCAGCAGGTCCATGACGTGGTTCGAGACCATCGCCGGGAACCAGCGCGTCTGCTCGCGCGCCTTCGGCAGGTCGTCCGAGATGAAGGCGGGCGCGCAGACGATCGGCTTCAGCGCGGCGGGGTCGCGTCCGGCCTCCTCGGCAGCCCTGCGCGCGATGCCCATGATCCACTCGACGATGTCGGGATCGGCGAGCTGGATGACGACGCCGTCGCCGACGCGTCCGGCCACGCCGAGAGCCTTCGGCCCGTAGCCCGCGACGTAGACGGGGATCTCGGGACGTCCCTTTGCCCACTTCAGCTCCAGCTCCTTGCCGTTCCATTCGACGGGACGGCCGTTCATCAGATCCTTCATCATCACGAGCGAGCGCTCGAACTCGGCCATCTTCACCGGCTCGAGGCCGATCACGCGCCGGGCGGAGTCGCCGCGACCGATGCCCATGAACATCCGGCCCTCGGAGATGTCCTGGAGCGTCGCGTACGCGCTCGCCAGCACGGTCGGCTCTCTGGAGGCCGGGTTCGTCACGCAGTGCCCGAACCGGAGCGTGCTCGTGTTCGCGACGGCCAGCGCCAGGAGCGGGCACCGACTCCTGCCAGAGGATGTGCGAGTCGTACGTCCAGCCCCAGTCGAAGCCGTGCTCCTCGGCGAGCTGGAACAGCTCGACAAAGCGGCTGTGAGGCGGATCGGGGAGGACGGTGACGCCGAACGTCAGCATCTGCGCTCCTTCGTCGCTTCAGGAAGGACGGAAGCCTATCCGGCGCGCCCTGATCACGACCAGCCGAGCTCGTCGAGGCGGTCGTCGTCGATTCCGAAGTGGTGCGCGAGCTCGTGCACGACCGTGATCCGGATCTCCTCGACGAGCAGCTCGGGGTCGTGCCCGAACTCCTCCTCGAGCGGAAGCCGGTAGATCTCGATCTTGTCCGGAAGGACGCCGGCGTAGCCGGAGTCGCGCTCGGTCAGCGGGAATGCCCGTGTAGAGCCCGAAGACGTCCGGGTCCTCCGGGTTCTCGTCCTCGACGACGATCTCGACGTTCGACATGGCACGGCGGAGCTCGCCCGGCAGGGAGTCGAGCGCAGCGCGGACGTGCTCGTCGAACGGTGTCAGGCAGTGCTCCTACCGGACGACGAGCGCCAGCAGCGCCTTCTGTGCGTGCAGCCGGTTCTCGGCCTGGTCCCAGGCCGCCGACCGCGGCCCGTGAAGGACGTCCTCGGTGATCTCTTCGCCCCAGTGGGCGGGGAGGCAGTGCATCACGATCGCGCGCCCGGCGGCGTGTTCGAGCAAGGCGTCGTCGACGGTGAAGCCCTCGAACGCCCGGAGCCGCTCTTCCTGCTCGGCCTCCTGCCCCATGCTCGTCCAGACATCCGTGTAGACGACGTCCGCGCCGTTGACGGCGGCCACGGGGTCGTTGCCGAGCTCGAGCGAGCCCCCCGAAGCTGCCGCGGCGGCGCGGGCGCGAGCGACCGGTTCTGCACCGGGGGCGTAGGCCGGCGGCGTGGCGACGACCATGTCGGCTCCGAGCGCGGCGCACGCGGCCATGAGCGAATGGCAGACGTTGTTGCCGTCGCCCACGTAGGCCACCCGGATCCCCGCGACACGTCCGAACCGCTCGCGGATCGTCATCACGTCCGCGAGCGCCTGGCACGGGTGGTAGTCGTCCGTGAGCCCGTTGACGACCGGAACGGTCGCGTGCGCAGCCAGCTCGTCGACGTCCGCCTGGTGGAACGTCCGGATCAGGATCGCGTCGAGATACCGGGAGAGGACGACGGCGGTGTCCCGGATGGACTCCGTCTTGCCGAGGTGCAGCTCTCCGAGCCCGAGGTGGAGCGCCGTCCCCCCGAGGTGGCTCATCCCCGCCTCGAACGACACGCGTGTACGCGTAGAGGGCTTCTCGAAGATCATGCCGAGTGTCCGGCCGGGAAGCAGCCGGTGCTCGGCACGGGCGTGCTGGAGCGTCTTCAGCTCGTCGGCCAGGTCGAGCACCGTCCCGATCTCCTCCGCCGACCAGTCCCCGACCCGCAGCAGGCTCCTGCCCCTGAGCTCATGGGTTTCCACCGGAGGATCGTAACCGTGCTGCTAGGCGTTCACGCGTTCGCGCAACGCGTCGGCGAGCGCGTCGAACTCGATCGTCTGGCCCATCACCTCGTCTGCCAGGCGGTCGGCGCTCATGCCCTGACCCTCGTTCCACAGCTCGCGTAGGAGGGAGCCGGCCGACCGCTCCGCGAACCAGGCGCGACCGAACTGCTCCCGCAGATAGCGTGAGAGCTGGGCCTCGAGCATCCATGCCCGGAGGTAGGAGGACGCGTAGAAGCCCGCGTCGACGTCAAGCAGCGAGTCCGTCAGGCGTGTACTCCACCTTGGTCGCCTCGGTCAGGAGCTCGGCGTAGCGATCGGGCATCAGCGCTTGCCCGCCGTCGGCGTGAAGCTCGAGCTCGTAGAGAAGCTTTCCCGAGTAGCGCCGCACGAAGTAGAGCGTCACGGCGGCGCCCTCCGCCGCGAACTCGTCCGGCCGGCCGAAGTCGAGGCGCCGGTTCAGCCAGACGGGATCCGAGACGAGGTGCTCCAGCAGGAACGCCCAGCATTCGGTGACGGCGTTGTCGCCGAGACGCCGCGCTTCGAAGGAGAGGCGCGGCGACGTGTGCGCGAAGTGCTCCGTGTGGCCCGCCTCGTGGAAGAGGGCGTTCCAGTCGTCGAGCCCGCCGATCGGCTGGATCATCAGGACCACGCGTCCCGGAACCTCGATCGGGAAGCAGTACGCGCGGGGCGTCTTCAACGGCCTGCGCTCGATGTCGAGCTGAATGTTGCGCTGCGCCTGCAGGTCGATGCCGAGGTCAGTGAGAGTCGATTCGAGAGCGGGCAGCATGCCGCTCGCCGGGAAGCCCTCGTCCCACGCGGAGCCCCGGAGCAGTCTCGGGACGTCCGAGCGCCGGACGTCGTCGATGCCGAGCCCGAGGCGCGTGCGCAGCAGCCCATCGAAGGCCGCAACGTAGAGATCCTCCGTGTCCGCCAGAAACCGCTCGCATCGTTCGCCGAGCTCGGTCAGGCCGAATCCGAACCCCTCGTAGAGTGCCCGATAGCTCCCGCCGCCGAGCTCGCGGGCGGCTTCGGCCGTCTGCTCGTGCGCCTCCGCGAGCACCGGGTTCAGCTCGTCGACAAGCCCGATCCGGGCGCGCTCGAGCCGCTCACGACGGTCGCGGTCGGGCTCGTTGGCGATTGCCGGGCGGAGCATCCGGTAGCCGATCCTCTCCCCGTCGAGCTCGGCCTCGAGACGCGTCTCCAGCTCGGCGCGCTGTTCCTCCTGCCTCCGCGTCAGGTTCCCGAGATAGCCTTCGCAGGCGAAGCGCCAGAGCTCGGTCGAGCCGCTCTGCCTGAGGTCCGAGCATGCTTCGAGCGTGGTCAGTGACGCGTGGGCGTCGTAGATCGGGGCCAGCTCGAGCAGGGTCTTCTGGCCGCTGAGGTGGAGGTAGTACTCCTCGTTCAGCGTGGCGACGAAGCGATCGGCCTGGTCGCAGTAGGCGTCGAGCTCATGGGATGGCGACGGCACCTCCGACACGGGACGCGAGAATACCGGCGGACCCCTGGAGTGGTGCGCTCACACCCGACACCGGGCGGGCCGCGGCCCGAGGGTAGGATCCCGGCCGTGCGCGAGTTCACACTGGAAACCGAGCGGCGGACGCACGTGGTCGACGTGACCAGGCAGGTGCGCGACTGTGTCGACGGGGGGGAGGCCGCGGCCGTGGTGGTCTTCGTGCCGCACACGACCGGCGGAGTGGTCGTCCAGGAGCATGCAGGCTCGGATCCCGACGTCGCGCGCGATCTCGAGATGGCGCTCGAGCGGGTGGTCGAGGACGGGTGGCCGTGGAAGCACTACGAGCCGGGGAACGTCAATCCCTGGGCGCACGCGCGGGCTGCGCTCACCGCAACCTCGGTCGTGATCCCGCTCGTCGACGGGAAGCTCGCGCTCGGCGCGTACCAGGGCATCTTCTTCTGCGAGCTCGACGGCCCGAAGACCCGCCGGGTCTACGTGGCCGAGTTGCGGTAGCCCGGCTCGAATGAGCGGGCCGGCTCGTCCAGCGGCTCCGTGAGCACGTACGCCTGGGCGACGAGGTAGCCGACGAGGCCGACCGCGACGACGTCGAGCGGCGAGTCGTTGACGACGAGCGAGGCGCCGACGGCGATCGCGATGGCCAGCGGCAGCGCCTTGACGGGGCGCGGGAGATCGGCGCCCGCCAGCCTGGCCGCCAGGAGCGCGAGCACGACCGCCGCCGCTGCGACGAGGAGAGCGAGGTACCAGTGCTCGGTCGCCCGCTCCCACGAGAGGACGACGCGATCCTTCAGATCCTCCGCGAAACCGACCGGGCCGCCGCCGACGGCCGTCGTGATGTGGCTCGAGGCACCCGTAAGCGCATCGACGGCGACGAGGGCAGCAACGGCTGCGACGGCTGCCGCCACCCCGAGCACGACAGCGCGCCGGCGCGCCTCTGCGAGCTCGACTGCGAGGAACGCAAACGAAACCACCAGGACGATCGCTCCGCCTCCGTCGGCCCCGAGCCGGCTTCCTGCAACCGTCACCAGAGCAGCAGCTGCGAGCAGCAGGGCAGGGAACCACCCGAGTCGCTGTTTCAGCAGGGTCACCGCGGCGAGGACGGGAACGAGCAGCATGGCCGAGAGCAGGTTCGACAAGCCGTAGAAGCGCGCGTTCTGGCTCGGGCCGAGGGGCGACAAGGCGACGACCGACGGATCGAGGAGGAACGCCACGAGGTAGCCCACGACGACGACGGTGAGGCAGAGGGCAACGGCGAGCCGCGTCCGTGCGACGAGGGCGAGCAGGGGCGCGCCGGCTGCCACCGCGAGGCCGAGCACCGCGAGCACCGCCGGGAGCGACGACACGCCGGCCACGCCGAGGATCAGGTTCGCCGCCAGCCCGGTCGCGAACGCGAGCAGAGCCGCTCGCGGAAAGACGAACGCGAGCGCCAGGACGACCACGCCGATGAGAAGGGAGGCGATCGGCCGGACGTTCCCGTTCTCGTCGATGCGCGCGTCGAGCGCCTCGAGCTCGGCCACCGAGTCGTCCGCAGGCGTGGACGAGAGCCCGTCCTCGCGTCCGAGGGCCGTCGGGGCAACGTCGGCGACAGAGACGAGCCCCGGAATCCGCGTCGACTGAGAGGTGAGCAGCCCCTCGAAGCCGGGGCCGATCACGGCGATCGGGTAGCGCCGGTCGTTCGGCTGGTCGCCGCCCTCGGGCAGGCCGAGGACGATGGTCGGGCCCTGCCCGGGCACTGCGTCGGCTTGTCCGGCGGAGATCAGCACCGGTCCGGTGGGAAGCCCGCCCCGAAGGGAGTTCCGGACCATTCCGCGCTCGAGCCCTGCAAGGGCGGTCTCCTCGCTGACCCGCGGGCCGGCACCGGGTACGAGCAGCCCTACGGCCGCGCGCTGCTGGAGCGCTTCGAGGTCGGCGAGCTCGAGGCCGGGGACGACCAGAACGCGAAACGCCTGCGTCTCGGCGCGGGCCTCGCCGGCAAGCAGCGCCAGCGCCGTCGCGACGAGCACGGCAGCCTTGGAGAGGGACCCGACGCGTGCTCGCATATCCGGTTTCGCGGGTACCGTAGTCGAGATCTCGGTCGGCACGACTCTCGCTCTCCGCTCGACGGCCCTCGCCCAGCGCGAGGTCGTCGGCGCCGGCGCGATCGCCGCGCTCGTCGCGGTGGCGCTCGTGGTTCTCGGCCCCCCGGCCGGGGACGCTCCCGCGCACCTGTACCGCGACCTGCTCGTGCGTGACGGCGTTCTCGTCTGGGACAACCTCTGGTACACGGGCCACTACCCGTTCGCCTCCTACAGTCTGCTCGCGTACCTGCCGGCTGCGCTCGTGGGCAGCGTCGCCCTGGCGGTCGTCTCGGTCGTCGCCTCGGCAGCTCTCTTCGCATCGGTCGCGCTCGAGGAGTGGGGGGAGGTCGCCCGCTGGCCCGCGCGAGTCTTCGCGGTCTGCGTCTGCGCTCCGGTGTTCACGGGAACGTATACGTACGGCCTCGGCATTGCTGCGCTGCTCGCCTCCCTCTGGGGCTTCCAGCGTGGTCGGCGATGGCTCGGCATCCTCTGCGCCGGCCTCACGCTCGGCGTCAGCCCGCTCGCCTTCGTCTTCCTGTGCCTCGCGCTCCTCGCCGTCGGACTGACGTACCGGCCCCCCCGGCGAACCTGGCTCGTCGTCGGCGCTCTGGCTGGCCGGGTTCGTCGCCGTCCAGCTCGCCATCAACGGCCTGTTCCACGCCGAGGGGCGGTACGAGCTTCCGGCTCCAGGAGCTCGTCTGGGCGCTCGTCGCCTGCGGGCTGACCGCCTACGTGGCCTCGCGGAGCCCGCGGGGCCGGGTGATCGCGCTGCTGTTTCTCCTGCTCGGCATCGCCTGCGCCGTCGCGTTTCTGGTCGACTCTCCGCTCGGGTCGAATGTCACTCGCTTCCGGGCGCTCGTCCTGCCGCTCGGGCTGCTCGTCCTCGGCCTGGCCGGCTGGCGCCCGCGCTGGCTGGCTGCGATCTGCCTCGTGCTGGCCTCCGTCTACACCTTCAGCCCCTACGTGGCCGCCGCGACCGGTCTCGGTGACACCCGTGCAGCCCGCGCCGAGTTCTGGCGCCCGGCGCTCGCCTTCCTGCGCGCAGATCCGAATCCGAACTACCGGGTCGACGTCGTGCCGACGTTCGACAACTGGGAGGCCTACTACGTGCCGCAGGCGGGCTTCGCGCTCGCGCGAGGCTGGTACCGCCAGCTGGATCTCGTCCGCAACCCGGCGCTGTACCGAGCGACCCTGACGGGGCCGGAGTACCGGGAGTGGTTGCGGGCGAACGGCGTGCGCTACGTGCTGCTTCCTCGGGTCCAGCTCGACCGGGTCGCAGCCACCGCTCAGGCCGAGCTGCTCCGATCCGGACGGTCGGGCCTCGTCGAGGTGGCGGACCTGCCTGACTGGACGGTCTACGAGCTGCCCGACGCGACGCCGATCCTGACCGGGCCCGGCCGCCGCCGGCCTCACCGAGCTCGGGCACGAACGGATCGCCGGCTGGACGCGTGCGCCGGGGTCGTACCTCCTGCGTGTTCGCTACACGCCGTACTGGGCGGTCTCCGGCGACGCCTGCGTCGAGCCGACTGCGGGTGGCATGACGCGCCTGGTCATGCGTCGTGCAGGTCCGTTCGAGCTCCGTGTCGCGAGCCCTGAAGGCCTGCTGCGGACCGTGTTCGGCGGTCGCGGCGCCGCCTGCTAGCCTCGGAAGCTGAGTGGCCGTTCCCGTCACGAAGGGCGAGGAGCTCGAGCTTCACGTCGACTCGCTCGCCTACGGCGGGAACGGCGTCGCGCGCCTCGACGGGTTCGTCGTCTTCGTCCGGCGCGGCCTACCGGGCGACACGGTGCGGGCCCGCGTCACGAAGGTGAAGCGGAGCCACGCGGAGGCGATCGCGCTCGACGTGATCGCAGCCCGGCGCCGACCGGGTGGAGGCCCCGTGCAAGCACTTCGGCACGTGCGGTGGCTGCCGCTTCCAGGATCTCGCCTACGAGGCCCAGATCGCCGCCAAGGAGCTCCAGGTCAGGGATGCGCTCGAGCGGCTCGGCGGGCTGTCTGACGTCGAGCTCGAGCCGATCGTACCGGCCGTGGCGCCGTTCCACTACCGCAACAAGCTCGAGTACTCCTTCACCGAGACTCCCGACGGGCCTGCGCTCGGCTTCCACCGGGCGGGGCGCTGGGACGAGGTGCTCGACGTCGAGCGCTGCTGGCTGACGACCGACCTCGGCACGGCCGTCAAGGACGCCGTGCGCGACTGGGCGCGGTCAGAGGGTCTGACCGCCTACAGCCAGGTCACCGCGGAGGGCTACCTTCGCCACCTCGTCTTCCGGGAGGGGAGGAACACCGGTCAGGCGCTCGTCGTCCTGGTCACGGCGCCGGGTGAGCTGCGTGGCGCCGACGGCCTCGTCGAGTCGCTGCGGCGCCTCCCCGAGGTGCGGGCAGTCCACTGGGCGGTGAACGACCGGCCGGCCGAGGTCACGAACCTGCCCACGAAGATCCTCTGGGGCGAGGAAGCGATCGAGGAGGAGCTCCTCGGATTGCGCTTCCGTGTCCGCCCGAACGCGTTCCTCCAGACGAACACCGCCATGTGCGAGCGCCTGTACGAGCTCGCCCTCGAGTACGCAGCGCTGACCGGTGAGGAGACCGTCTACGACCTCTACTGCGGGATCGGGACGATCGGCCTCGTCATGGCACGCGAGGCGCTGACCGTCTGGGGCATCGAGGTCTCAGAGGAGTCGATTGCCTGTGCGGTCGAGAACGCCGGCCTGAACGGGCTGGCCAACGCCGCCTTCTTCGCCGGTGAGGTCGGGGCCGATCTGGAGGAGCTGCGCGAGCGCGCCGGAGCTCCCGACGTGGTCGTGGTAGATCCGCCGCGCGCAGGGCTCTCCGGAAAGGCGCTGCGCCGGGTTGCGCGGCTAGGCGCCGAGAAGATCGTCTACGTGTCGTGCAACCCGACGACGCTGGCGGGCAACGCGGCCGAGCTCACCCGCGAACACGGCTACCTGCTGGAGCGAGCCCGGCCGGTCGACATGTTCCCGCACACGCCGCACGTGGAGACGGTCGCGCTGTTCACCCGCGCCGGCGCCTGATGGCAGGGCGGGTCACGACCCGCGCAGGGCTTCGAGTCGCTGTTCGAGCTTCCCGAGCTCGCTCTCCCAGCCCATCGTGGCGCGCTGCGTCCACTCGTCGTCGTGCATGGCGTCGAAGGTGAGCGTCATCCGAACCGCCGACGCTTCGGGGTGCAGCTCGACGACGGTCGTGACGGCGTAGGGCGGCACGTCGGGGACGAAGTCGACGAGGTGCTCGTAGGCGAGCCGCCTGGGGGGATCTACCTCGCGTGTAGACGATCAGCGCCTCGGTCGTGAGCGGCATCCCGGCGTTTTCCATGAACTCGACCTGTGGCGGCGCGGTTGCGGTCATCGCGTAGGCGAGCTCTCCGCCCGGTCGGAGGTCGAGCCGGTGAACTGCCACCGTGAAGCCCTCGGGCCCCCACCAGGACTCGATCCCTTCCTTCGTCGTCCAGAGATCCCAGACCTCCTCAGGCGTGGCCTCGTAGGTCCGCTCGAGCCTGATCGTTCGCCTGTTGCCCTGTGTAGTCGTGTCGGCTGCGGTCATCCGTCTGTCTCCTCTCCGTCGTCGGTCTTCGCTTGTCGCCTTCGTTCGAGCTCCGCCGAGAACCGGTCGAGACGCTCCTCCCAGAGGGCCCGGTAGGCGGACACCCATGCGTCGAGCTCGCGGAACGGCTCCGGTCGCAACGAGTAGATCCGTTCCTGGCCTGCGGCACGAACGTCGACGAAGCCGGCTTCGCGCAGGATCCGCAGGTGACGCGAGACCCCCGACTGGCGGATCGAGACCACAGTGACGAGCGCGTTCACCGACCGCTCTCCCGCCTGTAGCTCCTCGACGATCCGTCGGCGCGTCGGATCGGCCAGCGTTTCGAATGCCAAGGCAGCACTCACCGTGTATATGTATATCAGTGTATATATGTCGCGTCAAGCAGGCTGGCGCCTGATCTGCTTCCAGAGCAGGTCCGCGTTCGCGAGAACGAACGCCACCGAGAGCAGCGGCAGGGCCGGGAGCCCGCTGACGTCGGTTCCGGCCGCGATCACGAGCGTCAGCCCGAACGAGGCGGTGCAGAGGATCCATGTCGCCGGCACGCGCAGGCCGAAGCGGTCGGCGGCGCCGAGGAAGAGCGCGAAGAAGAGAACGTCGGGGAGCCCGAGCTGTGCGGTTGCGGTTTCGCCCGGCACCGGAAAGGTGACGCTGAAGTGGTCGAACAGGTCGGGCCGCTCCTCGATGATCACCTTGGTCGGGCCGCGAGCCACGGAGTAGATGTCGATCGGGATGATCACGAGCGCGACGAGGAGTATCCAGCTCACCTCCTCGAAGAACCGCAGGAAGAACCAGGCGAGCGCCGTGATCGCGGCGAGCTTCGCGAAGTCGCCCGCGATGTCTGCGCCCTGCCAGTCGAGGAGCGCGGCAATGCCGCCGGCCGCGACCCCGATCAGCAACAGGTAGCGGGACCGACGCAGTGGCAGGCAGAGCCAGACGAGAGCGAAGGTCGCGGGTATCAGGACGACTGCGATGAACGCGATGTCCCACCACAGCGGGAGCTCGGGCAGCCGCTCCGCGAACACGTGGTACGCGACGAGGTCTGCGAGGAGCGCTAGTAGGGCGGAAGCTCTGACCACCAGGGGCCGAGCGCCTTGAACGCCTCCCAGAACGCTCGCTTCGACGCCTGGTCGTCGAGCGACGCGTCGATGTCGGGCGTCACCAGCGCTTCGATCGTCGGCGTCATGGGCTGCAGTACGCCGGGTCGATCCTCGACCTCGGCGGCGAGCGGAAACCGGCACTCGTTCAGGAAGATGCGTGCGTCCTCGCCCATGACGATCACGAGCTTGGGCTGAACCACGTGGAGCTCTCGAGTGACGAACGCGCGCGCCTCGTCCTCGGGCTCTTCGAGGTACTTGATGCAGTTCGTGCCGTAGATCGCCGTCGGGTCGACGCGGAGCCGCTGCATCGACTTCAGGATGGCCTGGCCGGTGCGTCCGAAGAAGGCGACGCCCTCGTGGAGCTCCGAAGCCTGAGGCCCGTACTTGAGCAGGACGACGTCCGCCTGCGGGTGGCCGGATCCGATCACGGGGGCCCGGTCCGGCCCGGCCGAGCGCGCGAGCTCGGCGCCGAGCTCGTTGATCTCGGCGATGGCCTTCTTCAGGTAGCGGTCGGAGATGTCGCTGGCAGCCACGGGCACCTTGAGGGAGTTCTGCGAGGCGCGTCCTCTTCCTACCGCACTGCCGTCTTCGTGCGCCGCTCGCGCGCCTGAGCGACCCACTTGAGGCTCTGGAGGTAGAGGAGCGATTTGGGGCGGCGGACGATCTCCGCCGAGCGGAGACTGATGAGGAACTCCTCGGGCGTGCGAAACGCGCGCATGCGCAGCGCACCTGTTCCCACGCCCTGGAGAACGTGCGCATCGGATCCGGCGCCCATCAGGAGGTTGTACTTCCGGGCGAAGCGAAGCGCCTCGTCGTTGAACCCGTCGAAGAGGAGCCGCGCGTTGTACGCCTCGAAGACGTCGATCTCGGCCAGGTGCCGGTGCAGCGTGGCCGCGTCGGGAATCGCGTGCAGCCGGTCGAACGGGTGGGGGAGGTAGACGAGGCCGCCCTGGTCGCGGATCGCCGCGATCGTATCGCCCATGGACATCCCCCGGGGAATCTCCTCGCGGAGGAACAGCCCGATCACCTCGCCCTGGTCGTCCGTCTTGACCTCCTCACCGGCGATCACCGTCAGCGGCCGCCCGCGCGCCAGCTCGGCTGCCTCCTGTGCTCCCGCGAAGACGTTGTGGTCGGTGACGGCGATCGCGCCGAGCCCGATCGTCTCCGCGTGGTCGAGGAGCGCCGGCACGGTGATCGAGCAGTCGTGCGAGTAGTCGGTGTGCATATGGAGGTCGGCCAGGATCCATGGACGGTCGGCGAGCGGGTCGGCCGCGACGATCCGAGCCCGCCGCCGTCCGAGAAGCGACCCGTACAGGCCGTCGAGCTGCTCGCCGAGCCGCGCGAGGCTCTCCTGCTCCCCGGCGGCGCGCGCTGCAGCGCTCTCGCGCCGGCGATACTCGTCGTCGTCCGCGAGCCGCGCCATGGCCGCGCCGATGAGCTCGGGCTGCTCGTCGCGGGCCGGCGGGTCGATCACGGGCACGCCGCTCGCCAGGGCCTCGACCCGAAGCTGCGCCGACCCTCCGGCCGCCGGGACGAAGCCGAGCGCCCCCCGCAGGAGCCCTGCCCTCTGCCTGCCGTCGAAGGCCGATTCGACGGACACGCGCTCCCGGAGTCGCCGGGGCGCGTAGGGCCGGCCCAGCAGAGGCCGGGTGCGGACGACGGTGATCGTCGTTCCAGGGATCGACTCGAGCGCGCGGATCGCAGCCCGGGCCCCCGCCCGGTCGTCCGGGTCCCATTCGACCACGAACCACGGGCGCTCGGGGCCGGGCCGGAAGGTTTCGGTGTCGACGCCGGCGGGGAGCAGGCGATAGCTACCCGGAAACCGCTTCTCGGCCGCTGCGAGCGTCGCCCTGCCGACCGCGGTCAGGGCGTCGATGCGGCCGAGCAGCGTCGCGCGACGGGTCTTCGAAGGCGGGTACCCGAGCCGCTCCGGCGAGTGAAAGGTCGCGACGGACAGGCCCGGCGCGTCCCGCAGCGCAAGGTAGGAGAGGCTCGGAAGCCCCGGCTCGTGTCCGTGGACGACATCGAAGCCGCCGCGTGAGAGCGCAAGCTCGAGGTTCGCCCGGACTCCGACCGGGACCCCGACGCGGCTTGCGCGCGAGACGGGGACGGCCGGCCCGAGCGCGATCAGGCCTGCCGGCGGTTCTCCGTCGCGGGCGAGCCGGCGGAGCGCGCGCCGGCCGTCCGCGAGCTCGCGGGCACTGTTCGAAGGGGCGAGGACGCAGACGTCGTGCCCGAGGTCGCGGAGGGCGCGCCGCGTTGCCGCGACGTGGTCGTTGACGTCATGAGGCTGTGACCAGGAGAACGGCGTGACCAGGCAGATGCGCAGCCCCATCGGGTCGATTCTACGGGGCGGCTGCGCTGCCGGGACGCGGCCTCAGTCGTCCCTGTGTCCAGGGCGGCGGGTTGCCGTGCTTGCACTCGATCGTGTTCTTGCCGAGGAGCGGGCCGTCGGGGCTGAAGTAGCCGCCGAAGGTCTGGTCGACGTTCTCGACGCTGCTGGGAACGACGTAGTCGAGCTCACCCTTGGCGTTCTTCTGATACTGGAGCAGCGAGCTGGTCCCGATCGCCTGACGGCGCTCGTCGAGTCTGACCGAACCACCCCATGGGAAGCCCGGCTCGAGCCCGGCGAGGGCAGCCTGGAACCGCCTCTGGCCGTCAGAGAGGTCGCCGTCGACCTGCTCGAGCGCCTGCACGACCGCCTCGGCCGCGTTGTAGTAGAGCGCCACGTCGAGGGCATCGCTGGCGCCCGCGAAGGTCGGGAAGGCTGCGTCGTAGGCGGATGCCAAACTTTCGGAGGCGCTGCCCTCGCTGCCCGAGGCGCTGCTCTCGCTGCCCGGAATCCCCCAGGTGACCCCGTCCAGGCGGTCGGCGAGCGCCTCCGGCGGGATGGACACGCTGATCGAGCCGACCATCCTCGGGCCGAGGGTGCCCTCGAGCAGCGGCACGCCTTCGGCGAAGGCGAACGGTCGAGCGCTCCCAGCCGGCGAGCAGCACGCCGTCGACGCCGGTGGGGGGAACCTGGTCGATGTACGGCGCGAAGTCCTCGGTCTCGGGCGGGACCCAGATCTGCTTCACGACCGACCCGCCGAGCGCGCAGAACTCGGCAACGAAGCCGGCGACCCGCGTGTAGCCGTGGCCGTACGTGTCGGCGACGGTCACGGCCGTACGCCAGCCGAGCTCGCTGTACGCATAGTCGCCGAGGCCGGCCATGAACTGCGCCTCGTCCTGGTTGAAACGGAAGAAGTTCGGCGCCGGATCGTGCAGGGTGACGGCCTGAAGCGGGAGAGCGCTCGCGCCGACGAACGTGACCGCCGGCCGCGTGCGGGCGTAGTCGCGGATCGCGAGCTCCTGGTCGGCCGCGATCAGCACGTCTGCGCCGTCGACCTCGACCAGCCGGCGTGCCTCCGAGAGCGCTCTCTCAGCGGTACCGTCGCCGCAGCCGACGATGAGCTCGACCGGCTTGCCGGCCACGGAGGCGTCCTCGAGCCCGTCCGAGGGGTTCGCGCCGGCGAGAGCGGCGCCTCGCTGGATCAGCGGCAGCTCGATCGCCGGCGATCCGCGACTCGTAGCTGCTGCCCCACCACCCTTCGCAGGGGATGACGGCGCCGATCGAGATCGTCTCGTCTGCCGTCTTCCCGCCGCAGCCACCGGCGACGAGCGCCATCGCCAGCGCGAAGACGACGAACAGGTGCCGGTTACGCCGCATACGTCGTCACCCAGACCCCGGCCTCGCCCGCCGCAACGTCGTCCGGGCGTCCGTCGACGTCGATCGTCACGGTGGCGAGCGTCCGCGGATCGACACGCGACACGGTGCCGTCGACCGCGTTCGCGACCCAGACGGACCCGGCACCGACCGCCACGCCTGCTGCGCCCCGCCCGACCGGGACCGTCGCCGTGATCTCCCCCGTCGCCGGATCGATCCGCGAAAGCGTGTCGTCGAGCTGGCTCGTCACCCAGACCGCGCCTTCCCCGACGGCGATGTCCTTCGGGGCGAACGGGAGCGAGATCCGGACCGCCGGCGTTCCCGCACCGGGGTCGATGCGCCAGACGGCTCGATCGAGGGGATCGCCGAGGACCCAGACTGCGTCCTCGCCGACGGCGATCGCCGAGAAGAACGCGTCGGCGCGCTCGTCCGCGGGCGGCGGGATCTCCACGCGGTCGACGAGCCGGCCTGACCCTCGATGCGCGAGACGCTGCGGTCGGCGGCGGCCACCCAGATTCCGGCTCCACCGGCTGCGACACGGGCCGAGCCGAAGTCGAGGTACCCGGCAGGGAGGCGCACGACGGTCGCGCCGGGAGTCGGGATCGGAGAGGAGCGCGACGTTGTTGTCGAGCGGGCCGTTCGCGACGATCACGAGCCCTGGCTGCGTCGCGATGTCGGTCGGGGTGCCCTGCGCCGACTTGGTCAGGGTGACCTCGTCCGTTGCCGGGTCGATGCGCGAGACGGTGCTCTCCGCCCGGCTCCCGACCCAGACCGCGCCGTCGGCTGCGAGGCCGACCGCGCTCGGGTCGTCCCGCACGGGATCGTGGCGGCAACCTCGTTCGTCGCAGGGTCGATCCGCGCGAGCGCGTCGCCGCGGCCGAGTGGGCGCGGATCCACCGCCGCGGAGCGCGAAGAACGAGGCGAGCCCGGCCGCGATCAGGGCGAGGACGACGAGGACGACGAGGACGGGGGCACGCGCCCAACGAGGACGGGCGGGCTCCGCGATGCCGAGGGCGTCGCGCGCGGCGCTCGACGAGGTCACGACACGTCTCGTACCGGTCCTCCGGCGACTTCGCGAGCGCGGTGCGGACGACCGGGTCGATTGCACGGGGCAACTCGGGCCGGCGCTCGACCAGTGACGGCGGTTCGTCGCGGAGATGGGCGAACAGCACCGAGGCCGAGCGCCCCCGGAAGGGAGGCTCGCCCGCGAGGCACTCGAAGAGGACGCAGCCGAGGGAGTAGACGTCTGCCCGGCCGTCGATCGGGCCGCCGGCGATTCCCTCGGGTGCGACGTAGGCGACCGTCCCCAGCGAGCGCGAGCTGCCGGACACGGCGGCGCTCTCGTCGAGACGCCGCGCCAGGCCGAAGTCCGCGAGGTAGGCGTGGTCGGAGCCGTCCGGCGCCTCCGCCGGCGCGATCAGGATGTTGGACGGCTTCACGTCGCGATGCACGAGCCCGCGCGCATGGGCGGCGTCGAGCGCGCTGGCGACCTGCGCGAGCAGCGCCACGGTCTCCCGGGGATCGAGCGGCCCTTCGGCAAGCCGCTGCGCGAGGCTCGGCCCTTGCACGTAGCGCATGGCGATGAACAGCCGTCCGTCGGCCTCTCCCGCCTCGTACACCGGGACGATGTTCGGGTGGTCGAGGCTTGCAGCCAGCTGCGACTCACGCAGGTAGCGCTCGCGAAAGGCCGTGTCCTCGGCGAGGTGCGGAGCGAGCAGCTTCATCGCCACCTTCCGCCCAAGGCCGAGATCCTCGGCGAGGTAGACGACGCCCATGCCGCCGCGTCCGAGCACCGCTCCGATCCGGTAGCCGGCGAGGTCCGTGCCGGTCGTCGGAGTGTCGCTCACTGACATGTGCGGGTCTCTACGAGAATTGCACCCGGATGATAGACCCGTGCTGAAACGACGAGGGCGGCGACGCTGTCGCGCCGCCGCCCTCCGCGAGCAGGTGTGAGCCGGGTTACGCGGTCGTGGGCGCGGCGGTCTTCGCCGCCGTGCGCGCGTAGCGCTTGATGAAGGCCTCGGTCGCCTCGTAGGCCTCGTCGTCGACGATCTGCTTCGGCGGCGACTTCATCAGGTAGGAGCTCGGCCCCTCGAGGGCGCCGGCGACGCCGTTGTTCAGTGCGAGCTTCGCGAGCCGGACGGCGTCGATGACGATGCCGGCCGAGTTCGGGGAGTCCCAGACCTCGAGCTTGAGCTCGACGTTCAGCGGCACGTCGCCGAAGGACGAGCCCTCGAGCCGGATGTACGCCCATTTGCGGTCGGTCAGCCAGGGCACGTAGTCGGACGGGCCGACATGGACGTTCTCGGCGCCGAGGTCGTAGTCGAGCATCGACGTGACGGCGTTCGTCTTCGAGATCTTCTTCGACTCGAGGCGGTCGCGCTCGAGCATGTTCAGAAAGTCGGAGTTGCCGCCCACGTTGAGCTGCATGGTCTTGTCCAGATGGACGCCGCGCTCGCGGAACAGGCTCGTCAGCACGCGGTGCGTGATCGTCGCGCCGACCTGCGACTTGATGTCGTCGCCGATGATCGGGATGCCGGCCTTCTCGAAGCGGCCCTGCCAGTAGGGCTCCCGCGCGATGAAGACGGGCATGCAGTTGACCATCGCCACGCCCGCGCTGAGAAGCTGCTCGGTGTACCACTTGGCGGCCTGCTCGGAGCCGACGGGGAGGTAGTTGACGACAACGTCCGTCCCGGTCTCCTTGAGGATTCCGACGATGTCGGCGGTCGCGCCGGGCGCCTTCTCGACGATCTGCGAGAGGTACTTGCCGAGCCCGTCGTGGGTCATGCCGCGGGAGACCTTGATGCCGGTCTCCTTGACGTCTGCGAACTTGATGGTGTCGTTCGGCTTCGCCCAGATCGCCTCCGCGAGATCCATCCCCACCTTGCCCTTGACGACGTCGAAGGCGGCGGTGAACTCGATGTCGCGCACGTGGTAGCCGCCAAGGTCGACGTGCATGAGCCCGGGCACGAACTGCTCTGGATCGGCGTCCTTGTAGTACTCGACGCCTTGCAGCAGCGAGTTGGCGCAGTTCCCGACGCCGATGATGGCGACGCGGACCTTCTCCTGCGAGCGCCCTGCGCCGTTGGTGCTGCCGTTCGTATTGGCCATCGTGGTAGCTCTCTTTCCCCCGCCGAACGGGACTCGATCGATGAACGCCGGCTCCAGACGAACGTCCAGGTCCTCCGCGAGCGCCTGAACGATTACACGGTTCGTGTTCGATCCGCGCTCGAAGGCCTCGACCTGGAGCCGCCGTTTCAGCTCCGGGGGCATCCGGAGCACGACGACCGGGCTGTCCCCGGGAGCCGATCCTCGCCGTCCCGTCGGCTCGAACGCAACACCGAACCGGCGTGCGAGGACGGACACCGCCACGTCGTTGAGCGCGCTGTCGCGCCGCTCTACCTCTTGGGAGAGGCTGCGCTTCAGCTCGGCGGGCATCCGCACGAGCACGCTCTTCGTGGCCGGACGAGGCATAGTGCTAGCACTATAGCACTACCCGCTCTGTCTGCAAAGCCGGAGTGCTAGCAGCACCCGGGCCGGTCAGGACGGCCCCTACGGGATGGAGGTTGCTGGGGCCGGCGTACGTGATGTTGGTGCTGCGCTCGCGGAGCTGCTTGCGGACGTGGAGCACGCGCTGCACGACGGTCACCCAGGCCATCATCATCAGGACGAGCACCGCCCACGGCAGCGCCCCGACCGAACCGAGCGCGACGCCGATGCCGAGAATCGCGACACGCTCGACCCGGCTGCCGAATCCGACGTCACCCTTGAGGCCGATCGTCTCGGCCTTGGCCCGTGTGTAGCTGACGAGCAGCGAGCCGACGACCGCCGCGAACGCGATCGCGACCGCCCACGTCTTGCCGTCACGTGCGAAGACGAGGGCGGCGGCGCCGAGCATGAACGCCTCGCCGACCCGGTCGAGCGTCGAGTCGAGGAACGCGCCGAAAGGCGTGCCCTTGCCGCCCGCCCGCGCCAGGGCGCCGTCGAGGATGTCCATGATCGCGCCGATCACGTACAGCGCGGCGCCGACGAGATAGAGCCACCAGGCCTCGTCGACGAAGTACAGCGCGACCGAGCCGGCGATGCACAGGAGGACACCCGAGATCGAGAGCATGTCCGGGGTGAGGCCGGTCTGCGCGACCTGCGCCATCGAACGTGTGGCGGCCTGGCGCGCCTCGGCGATGTAGGCGTCCTTGACATCGACCAGGGTGCGGGGCGGCTCGCTCACCGCGCGTGAGGCTAGCGGTTGATCGGCGCGTCCGGCTCGCTACCGCGCGAACAGACGGTCGAGCACGGCGCGGCGGCGCGCCGTCTCGAGCCCAACCACGATCGACGTCGAGACGAGCGCGAGGCCGATGCCGCCGGCGACGTCGAGCCAGAAGTGGTTGCCCGTCGCCATGACCGTGAACCAGACCCAGCTCGGCCATAGCGTCCAGAGCAGCTTGGCCCAGCCCGAGGAGACGAGCGCCGCCATCGCGAACCCGAGAATCAGCGCGTCCGCGGAATGGATGCTCGGCATGGCCGCGTACGGGTTGGATGCGAGCTGGATGAAGCCGCTGCCGTGATTGAGCGCGGCCGACTGGGCGAGCGTGTCCACGAATCCCCACTCCGCGAACAGCCGCGGCGGGGCGGTCGGCACCAGCGACGAAGCAGGCGAGCGCCAGCATGTTCGCGAGCAGCAGGACGTTCCGCAGGCGCAGGAACGACGTCGTTTCGCTTGAAGTACACCCAGAGAAGCGCCAGGCCGACGACCGTGAACTGCGAGTTCCAGTACGTCAAGTTCGACGGCCTGGACGATCCAGTCACCCGCCCGAAGCACGACGTTCTGGATGTCGAGCTCGACGAGCGCATGGAGATGGCGCTCGAAGTCGATGATCAAGCGGCCGTTCACGAACGCCTCCTCGACGCTGCGGTCGGCGACGCCGCGGGCGATCTGGTACGCGAAGAGGAACCCGAACCAGATGCCGAGCTGGAGGACGAAATCCTTCCATCCGCGGGGAAATGCCTGCCCGAGGCGTGCAGTCACGAAGTAAGGCATTGTAGTGAAGCGGTTGCGAGAGGCCGTTGCGACGGCTCGGACTCGCTCAACCGCCGATGTAGGACATCTCGATCCTCGGTAGGTCCGTCGTCGCCTGCGAGCGCAGTCTCCGAGTAGCGGTCGGAGCGAGCCGTCCACACCCGCTCGAGCGCTGCGAGGAGCTCGTCATCGGAGGCGCCGCCCCGGACCAGCGCACGCAGGTCGTGGCCGCGCGCCGCGAACAGGCACGTGTACAGCTTGCCCTCGGCCGAGATCCGGGCGCGGGTGCAGTCCGAGCAGAACGGCTGCGTCACGGAAGCGATCACGCCGATCTCGCCTCCGCCGTCTCGATAGCGCCACCGTCTCGCCACCTCGCCCTGGTAGTTCGCCTCGGCGGGCTCGATGGGGAGCGCAGCGTCGATGCGCTCGACGATCTCCACCGCGGGAACGACGTCGTCGAGCCGCCAGCCGTTCGTCGCGCCGACGTCCATGAACTCGATGAAGCGCAGGATGTGGCCGGTGCCGTGAAAGTGGCGCGCCATGGGAGGATCGACTCGTCGTTCACCCCTCGCTTGACGACCATGTTCACCTTGACGGGTGCGAGCCCCGCCGACGCGGCCGCCTCGATGCCCTCGAGGACGCGCTCGACGGGAAAATCGACATCGTTCATCGCACGGAACACCGCATCGTCCAGCGAGTCGAGGCTGACGGTGACGCGGCGCAAGCCGGCCGCGGCGAGCGCCGGCGCCTTGCGCGCGAGCAGCGAGCCGTTCGTCGTCAGGGTCAGCTCCAGCCCCGGAATCGCCGCGAGCAGGCCGACGAGCGTCTCCACGTCGCGTCGCAGCAGAGGCTCACCTCCGGTCAGCCTGATCTTCTCGACGCCGAGCCGTGCGAAGACGCGCCGCGACCCGCGCGATCTCCTCGAACGAGAGGAGCTCCTCGCGTGGCAGGAACTCGTAGTCACGCCCGAAGACGGTCTTCGGCATGCAGTACGTGCAACGGAAGTTGCACCGGTCGGTGACCGAGATACGGAGGTCGCGGATCGGCCGGCCGAGCGTGTCGCGCACCATGCGCGAAGGGTACCCGCCGCGCTCACCGGCGATCGGCCGCGGCTCCCAGTAGCTGAAGGTGCCTTCGTCTCAGCCGGCCGTCTCTTCGGCCTCGAGCCAGCGTCTGTCGTCGTCCGTGAGGGCGATGTCGAGCGAAGCCAGGCACGCGTCGAGCTCGGACGCGTCGCGTGGCCCGACCACGGCATGCACCGGAAACGGCTGGGCCAGGACCCAGGCGAGAGCGACGGTCACGGGCAGGGCGTTCATCCGGCGCGCGAGCTCGTCCGCCGCGGGCCCGGCGCTCGACGTTCGCAGGCGTAGATCCAGGAAGCTCGCAGCTCGTCGTCGTCGGCGCCTGCCCGCGAAGAATCCCCGCGCCTGGGCCGACCAGGCGAGGAGGGGCGTCTGCGTCCGCTCGTGCCACGCCGCGTCGGCACGGAGGCAGCCCTCCCAGACGGGCTCCTGCATCTCGGCGAGCGACAGCTGGTTCGAGAGCACCGTGAAGGGGTCAGGTCGTGGAGGCCGCGTGGTCGTTGAACGCCTCGTAGCGGGCACGGCGTCCAGTTGCTGGCGCCGATCGTCCGCGCCCGCCCGGCGGCGACCTCGCGATGCAGCGCGTCCGCGAACTCGGCGATCGGGACGTCCGGGTTGTCGCGGTGGAGGAGGTAGAGGTCGACGTGGCTCGTTCGGAGGTTGTCGAGGCTCTCGTCGAGCTGCGGGGCGACGACCTCGGGGAAGCAGTTCGGCGAGTGCGCGCCCTTGCCGACGATCGTGATCTCGGTCGCGGATGCCGTGCCGCTCGACGAGCCTGCCGACCGCCGCGCTCGCGTCTCGGCGCCGTAGTGGTGCGCGGTGTCGAAGGCGAGCCCGCCGCGCTCCACGTAGCTCTCCCAGAGCCCGGGCTCGACCGCGACGGTCGCCCATCACGACCATCGTGGCAACGACGTGCATGCGCGCATTGCACGAGTCCGAGCGCGGATCCGCAAGACGGCGAGGGCCACGAAATATCTGCTATACATTCACTTAGATTTTCTCAACCCAGGAGGCAGCACAGCATGGGCAAGACCATCGGAATCGACCTCGGCACCACGAACTCGTGCATGGCCGTGCTCGAGGGCGGCGAGCCGACCGTCATCCCGAACGCCGAGGGCGGGCGCACCACGCCGTCCGTCGTCGCGTTCACGAAGGACGGCCAGCGGCTCGTCGGTGCGCCCGCCAAGCGGCAGGCCGTCACGAACCCGCACGAACACCGTCTTCTCGATCAAGCGGTTCATGGGCCGGAAGTCCTCGGAGGTCTCCGAGGAGATGACCATCGTCCCGTACGAGGTCGTCGCCGGCCCGAACGGCGACGCGCGCGTGCAAGGCGGGCGACAAGGAGTATGCGCCGCCGGAGATCTCGGCGATGATCCTGCAGAAGCTGAAGGCGGACGCCGAGGCCTATCTCGGCGAGTCGGTCTCGGACGCCGTCATCACCGTCCCCGCGTACTTCAACAACGCGCAGCGTGAGGCGACGAAGGACGCCGGCAAGATCGCCGGCCTGAACGTGCTCCGCATCATCAACGAGCCGACGGCGGCGTCGCTCGCCTACGGGCTCGACAAGGAGGCCGACCAGACGATCCTCGTCTTCGACCTCGGCGGCGGCACGTTCGACGTGTCGGTGCTCGAGCTCGGCGACGGCGTCTTCGAGGTGAAGTCGACGAACGGCGACAACCACCTCGGCGGCGACAACTTCGACAAGGCGATCGTCGACTGGATGGTCGCGGAGTTCCTGCGCGAGCAGGGCATCGACCTCTCGAAGGACTCGATGGCGCTCCAGCGGCTGTACGAGGCGGCCGAGAAGGCGAAGATCGAGCTCTCGTCGACCTCGTCGACGCAGATCAACCTGCCGTTCATCACCGCGACCCAGGACGGGCCGAAGCACCTCGACCTGCAGCTCTCGCGCTCGAAGCTGAACGAGCTGACGCACGACCTCGTCGAGCGGACGGTCGGCCCGACGAAGCAGGCGCTCGCCGACGCCGGCCTGTCGGCCTCGGACATCGACCACGTCGTCCTCGTCGGCGGCATGACCCGCATGCCGGCGGTGCAGGACAAGGTCAAGGAGGTCATCGGCAAGGAGCCGCACAAGGGCGTCAACCCGGACGAGGTCGTCGCCATCGGCGCCGGCATCCAGGCGGGCGTCCTCAAGGGCGAGGTCAAGGACATCCTGCTTCTCGACGTCACGCCGCTCTCGCTCGGGATCGAGACGAAGGGCGGCGTGTTCACGAAGCTGATCGAGCGCAACACGACCATCCCGACGAAGAAGTCGGAGGTGTTCACGACCGCCGAGGACAACCAGCCGTCGGTCGAGATCCACGTGCTCCAGGGCGAGTCCGAGATGGCGACGTTCAACAAGACGCTCGGCAAGTTCCAGCTCGTCGGCATCCCGCCGGCGCCGCGCGGCATGCCGCAGGTCGAGGTGGCGTTCGACATCGACGCGAACGGGATCATCAACGTCTCGGCGAAGGATCTCGGGACGGGCAACGAGCAGCAGATCCGGATCGAGGGCGGCTCGGGCCTGAAGGACGACGAGGTCGAGCGGATGGTGCACGAGGCCGAGGCGCACGCCGACGAGGCGCACCGGATGCGCGAGCTCGCCGACGCGAAGAACCAGGGCGAGACGCTCGTCTACACGACCGAGAAGACGCTCAAGGAGCATCGCGACGCGCTCGACGACGACACGGTCTCGACGATCGAGTCGCCGGATCGCCGACCTGCGCACGGCGCTCGAGGGCGACGACGCCGGCGAGATCCGCTCGAAGTCCGAGTCGCTGACCGAGGCCGCGCACAAGCTCGCCCAGGCCGTCTACGAGCGCGTGCAGGCGCAGCAGGCAGTCGGGCGGAGCGACCGGGAACGGCGCGGCAGGCGAGGCCGAGACCGAGGACGAGGTCGTCGAGGATGCCGAGTACGAGGTCGTCGACGAGGAGGCTCGGAAGGAATGACCGAGCACGCGCAGGCACAGCCGGACCTCGCGGCGCGCGTCGCCGAGCTCGAGGGCCAGCTCGAGGAGCTCGAGGCCCGGGCCGGCGAGGCCGAGGCGAAGCGGGACGAGTACCTCGACGACCTGCGGCGCCTCGCCGCCGACTTCGACAACTTCCGCAAGCGGGCGGCGCGCGACCAGGAGGCGCTGGTCGCGCGGGCCCACGAGCGGCTCGTCAAGGAGCTCCTGCCCGTGCTCGACGACCTCGAGCGGGCGCTCGAGGCTGCCGTCGAAGCACGAGGAGGCGAAGCTCGAGGAGGGCGTCGCAGCTCGTCGAGCGGGAGCTGCGCCACGCGCTCGAGCGGGAGGGGCTCGTCGAGATCGAGACCGACGGCAACGTTCGATCCCCACGTTCACGAGGCGCTCCTGACCCAGCCGTCCGAGGACGGCGAGGGGACGATCGTCGAGGTGCTCCAGAAGGGCTACCAGCTCGGCGACCGGGTGCTGCGGCCTGCGCGGGTGGTCCTCTCGGCCGGGCCGGCTGCCGACGCCAGGGCGCCGTAACGAGGAGGCATGAAGAACCTCTACGACATCCTCGGCGTCTCGAAGACGCGCCTCGCAGGACGAGATCAAGAAGGCGTACCGCAAGCTCGCCCGCAAGTACCACCCGGACACGAACCCGGACGACAAGGCGGCGGAGGAGCGCTTCAAGGAGATCCAGGGCGCCTACGACGTCCTCGGCGACCCGGAGAAGCGCAAGGAGTACGACGCCGGGCCCAGCGTGTCTTCACGCGGCGACGGCGCCGCCGGCTTCGATCCCGGCGCGTTCCAGAGCTTCGACCTCGGCGACCTGTTCGGCGGCCTGTTCGGCGGCGGCGGCCGCAGCGCAGCAGCGCGGCCAGCGCGGCCGCGACCTCGAGGCGACGGTGAACCTCTCGTTCGAGGACTCGCTCGAGGGCGTCACCGTCAAGGTTCCGGTCGAGCTGAACGGCGTGTGCGCCGCGTGCCGCGGCTCGGGTGCCGAGGCCGGGACGAAGCCGGTCGTCTGCCCCGAATGCCGCGGCCGCGGCGTCGTCTCTCAGAGCCAGGGCCTGTTCGCGCTCTCCCAGCCGTGCCCGCGCTGCGGCGGCAACGGCACGGTCATCGAGAAGCCGTGCGCGGCCTGCGGCGGCAGCGGGCGCCAGCGGACGACCAAGCGCTACCAGGTGAAGATCAAGCCGGGCGTCCAGGACGGCACACGGATCCGGCTGGCAGGCAAGGGCGAGCCGGGGATTCGGCGGCGGGCCGCCCGGTGATCTCTACGTCACCACGCGGGTCGCGCCGTCCCCGCTCTTCGAGCGCCGCGGCGCCGACCTCGTGATCGACGTGCCGGTGACCTACGCGGAGGCGGCGCTCGGGAGCGACCGTCGAGGTGCCGACGCCCGACGGGCTGATCTCGCTGAAGGTGCCGGCCGGCTCGCAGGACGGGAAGCTGCTGCGCGTGCGGGGCAAGGGCGCGCCGAAGCTGAAGGGATCGGGCCGAGGCGATCTGCTCGCCCGGGTGCAGCTGACGGTGCCGACGAAGCTGACGAAGCCGGAGCGGGAGGCGATCGAGAACCTCCAGAAGGTCTCGCGCGCGAATCCTCGCGACGACGCGTTCGCGGAGAGCTGAGGCGTGGACACGCCCGCGGTACATGATCTCGGTCGCCGCCGAGCTCGTCGGAATGCACCCGCAGACGCTTCGCATCTACGAGGCGAAGGGTCTCGTCCGGCCTCGGCGCACTCCCGGCAACACGCGCCTCTACTCGGACGCCGACCTCGAGCGGCTGCGCGAGATCCAGCGCCTGACGACCGAGCTCGGCCTGAACCTCGCCGGCGTCGAGCGCGTGCTCGCGCTCCAGGACGAGGTCGAGCGCCTCCGCGCGCGGCTCGCCCGGCTCGAGCGCGAGATGCGCGACGAGGTCGAGCGCGTCCACCGCCAGTACCGGCGCGAGCTCGTTCTCTACTCCGACGCGACCAAGCCACGACTACCCGATCCCGAGGAGCACATGGACTTTAGGAAGCTGACGATCAAGTCCCAGGAGGCCGTCGCCGCGGCCGGCGA
Organism: uncultured Thermoleophilia bacterium; assembly: GCA_963797645.1. GTDB lineage: Bacteria > Actinomycetota > Thermoleophilia > Gaiellales > Gaiellaceae > CAWCQC01. Next base: position 52,744 of record CAWCQC010000011.1, read on the forward strand.
GCTCGCCCGCAGGCGCGGCAACCCCGAGGTCTATCCCGAGCACCTCGTGCTCGCGCTGCTCGACCAGGAGCTTCCGCGCACGCTCTGTCGAGCGCGCGGGCGCATCCGTCGGACGCCCTGCGCCGGAGGCCGAGGCGACCCTCGCCGCAAAGCCGGCGATCTCCGGGCGCGCAGCAGCAGCCGCAGCGTCTCGGCCGCGTTCGCGCAGCGTGCTCGACCGCGCCGAGGACGAGATGCGCACGCTCGAGGACGACTACGTCTCGACCGAGCATCTGCTGCTCGCGCTCGACGTCGTCCCGCGCGACGCGCTGCTCGCTGCGCTGAAGGAGGTGCGCGGCTCCCAGCGCGTGACCTCGCAGGATCCCGAAGGCTCCTACCAGGCGCTCGAGAAGTTCGGCAAGGACCTGACCGCGCTCGCCGAGGCCGGCAAGCTCGACCCGGTCATCGGCCGGGACGAGGAGATCCGTCGCGTGATCCAGGTGCTCTCCCGCCGGACGAAGAACAACCCGGTGCTGATCGGCGAGCCGGGCGTCGGGAAGACGGCGATCGTCGAGGGGCTCGCCTCGCGGATCGTCGCCGGCGACGTTCCGGAAGGGCTAAGGGCAAGCGGGTCTGGGCGCTCGACATCGGCTCGCTGCTCGCCGGCTCGAAGTACCGGGGCGAGTTCGAGGAGCGGCTGAAGGCAGTCCTGCAGGAGATCCAGGGCTCGGAGGGCGAGATCATCCTCTTCATCGACGAGCTGCACACGATCGTCGGGGCCGGCGCGGCCGAGGGCGCCGTCGACGCGGCCAACATGCTGAAGCCGATGCTCGCCCGGGGCGAGCTGCGCGCGGTCGGCGCGACGACGCTCGACGAGTACCGCAAGCACATCGAGAAGGACGCGGCGCTCGAGCGGCGCTTCCAGCCCGTCCTGGTCGGCGAGCCGTCCGTCGCGGACACGATCGCGATTCTGCGCGGCCTCAAGGAGCGCTACGAGGCACATCACGGCGTCCGCATCCGCGACGCGGCCCTGGTCGCCGCGGCCGTGCTCTCCGACCGCTACATCGCCGACCGCTTCCTGCCCGACAAGGCGATCGACCTCGTCGACGAGGCGGCGTCCCGGCTGCGCATGGAGATCGACTCCTCGCCGCTCGAGCTCGACGAGGCCGACCGGCGGGTGCGCCAGCTCGAGATCGAGCTGGCGGCGATGGCGAAGGAGACGGCTGACGGTACGCGAGCCTGTCGAGCGCGAGCTGGCCGAGGCGCAGGAGCGGCGGAACGAGCTGGCCGCCCGCTGGGCCGAGGAGAAGGAGGCACTCGACCGGATCAAGGAGATCACACGCCGGATCGACGAGCTGAAGATCGAGGCCGAGCGCGCCGAGCGACTCGGCGAGCTCCAGCGCGTCGCCGAGATCCGGTACGGCGAGCTGCCGCAGCTCGAGAGCGAGCTGGCGCGAGCGCAAGGGGCCGGCGGAGCTCCGATGGTCAAGGAGGAGGTCGACGAGGACGACATCGCCGAGGTCGTCAGGCCGCTGGACCGGAATCCCGGTCTCGCGGCTGCTCGAGGGCGAGACCGAGAAGCTGATCCACATGGAGGAGCGGCTTCATCGCCGCGTGATCGGCCAGGACGACGCGGTCACGGCCGTTGCGAACGCGCTCCGGCGGGCGCGCACCGGCCTCCAGGATCCGAACCGCCCGATCGGCTCGTTCGTCTTCCTCGGCCCGACCGGCGTCGGCAAGACCGAGCTCGCGAAGGCGCTCGCCGAGTTCATGTTCGACGACGAGCGCGCGATGGTACGGCTCGACATGTCCGAGTACCAGGAGCGCCACACCGTCGCGCGGCTGGTCGGCGCGCCGCCCGGCTACGTCGGCTACGAAGAGGGCGGACAGCTCACCGAGGCGGTGCGCCGCCGGCCCTATTCGGTCGTGCTGCTCGACGAGATCGAGAAGGCGAACGCCGAGGTCTTCGACGTGCTCCTCCAGATCCTCGACGACGGACGGCTCACGGACGGCCAGGGCCGCACGGTCGACTTCCGCAACACGGTCGTGATCATGACCTCGAACATCCGGACGGCCGAGGCCATGTCGGAGCACTTCCGGCCGGAGTTCCTGAACCGGATCGACGAGATCGTCGTCTTCGACGCCGCTGACGCGCGAGCAGCTCGGCGACATCGTCGAGCTTCAGCTGGAGCGGCTCCGGGCGCGGCTCGCGGAGCGCGGGATCGAGATCGAGCTGACGCCGGCGGCGACCGAGCTCGTCGCGGAGGCGGGGTGGGACCCGACGTACGGCGCGCGGCCCCTCAAGCGGGCGCTGCAGCGGCTGGTCGAGAATCCCCTCGCCGTCAAGCTGCTCGAGGGCGAGTTCGCCGACGGGGACACGATCCTCGTCGACGCGCGGGACGGCGACCTCGTGTTCGAGCAGGCGGCTGCCGTGGCGGCCGCTTCCTCGTGAGCGCGTGACGAGCTCCGCTGCCGTCGAGCTCGGGAAGCCGATGCGACTCGGCGAGGTCATGGCCGCAGCCATCCGGATCTTCGGCCAGCGCCTCTGGCCGTTCCTCGTGCTGGGAAGCGTCGTCGCCGGCGCCTTCCTCCTGTTCTCGGTTGTCCCGATCGCTGCCTTCATCGCGCTCATCTCGATCGTCTTCGCGGTCGCGCTGGCGATGACCGCCGCGCTCGTCGACGGAGCTTCTCTCGAGCAGGCTGCAAGACGGTGTCTCCCGCTCGCGCCCGACCTCGTCCTGCTTGCCCTCGTGGTCGCGGTGCCGTTCTACGTCTCGAGCCTGTTTCTCGTCCTGCTGATCGCGGGCGCCGCATGGCTCGCGCTGACGGGCCTCGCGGTCCCGGTCGCGGTCCTCGAGAAACCGGCGGAGGAACGGGCACTGGGGCGGGCTCTGCACGGGCTACGACGCGGGTTCGTGCTCTCGCGCGCCGCCTACCTGCACGCTTTCGGGGTCGATCGCCGCGCTCGTGCTCGTCCAGCTGCTCTTCAGCGTCATTCTGAGCGTTGCCCTGTCCGCCTACGCGGACAACCCGCTCTTCGTCGCTCAGGCGCTGACCCAGATCGTGCTCGCCCCGTTCTTCTTTCTCGGGCTCACCGTTCTGTACTTCGACCAGCAGGCACGCGCGGACGAGGATCGTACGGCGCCAGGCTGATCTCCATCCCCTCGATCAGCCGGTACACCTTGTGCTCCCGCCGGTAGTACCACCGGTCGTAGACGAGCAGGTTGACGGGGAACCAGAGGGTCACCCAGGAGACGACCTGGAGGCCGTCCGAGATCGCGAGCACGACGTCATCCGTGTCGTCGGCCAGCGCGCGCGCGATGGCGTTCAGGACGATGACCGCGAGAAAGCCGAGGACGAGCGTGACCAGCCCGTGCCGGTCGACGCGCCGGATCTCGGTGTCGAGAGCCCGCACCCGCTTCGCGCAGTACCGGCGTACGGCGTCACGGACACGCTCTGCCGTCTCTCCGTCGATCGCGGCGGACGGCAGGAGGAACGTCGCGCGCACGCTCGACGGCAGCTGGTCGGCCTGGAGCTCGAACGCGAGCCCGTCTATGGCGATCCGATCCTCGTACTCGTCGTAGTGCGGTGAGAAGGGGTCGATCTCCGGTGCCGTGAACAGCGCCTGGACCGACGGAAGCGCGATCGTCGCCTCGACGGTGCCGCTTTGGCCGGGAAGGTAGCGGCCGAGCCGCCGCCGCTTCCCGTTCCGCTCTATTCTCACGTCCGGCCTGTCACGAGGGGAGGATCCTGCGATGCCGAAGTACATCATGCTGACCACGCTCACGGATCAAGGGCTGCAGACGCTCCGCTCGCACCCGGAGCGGCTCCGCGCCGTCAACAAGGACGTCGAGGAGCTCGGCGTGACGGTGCTGCACCAGTGGGCTTGTCTCGGTCCGTTCGACTTCGTGAACGTCGTCGAGGCGCCGGATGCTGCCACGATCTCCCGGATGTCGGTCATCCTCGGCTCCCGAGGCAGCGCGAAGCTCCAGAGCTACGAGCTGATGGAGATCGACGCGTTCCTCGGCGCGATCGGCTCCTGAGCGAGCGATGAGCGACCCTCCGCGGCTGCCGGACTGGGCCCTCGCGGAGGTCGCCGGCTGGCCGCTCGACGCGTGGGGGGTGGCCCAGGCACGGCTGCTCCTCCGTGACGGCACGGTCCTCGCTCCCGTGGCGATCCTGCCGAGCGGCGACATCGTGGGGTGGGGTGGGGCCGGCCCCGTGCCGCTCGAGGCGGGAGACATCGTCGCGATCGAGCGCGCCGACGAGTGAGATGCCTGCTCGCCCGCGCGGGCGTAGACTGGAGATCGTGGAAGACGACCAGCGCCGTACGCGGCTCCGCTCGTTCGTGATCGGCGGCATCGTCGGAGGCGCTGCCGGGCTCGCCGCAGGGAAGCTCCGAGCAAGGCGCGTCCAGGGGCGGCGGGCCGGGCCGGCAGGGCTGGCCGCGTTCGAGGAGGCGCCATGCTTCCGCGAGCTGGTCGAGGAGCAGCGCGAGCCGGCGCAGCGCTGACCGTCTGGCGCCACCCGTCCGGCACTCAAACAAGCGGGCTTTCCGGCCGATGTAGGGCCCATGGCGTCTATCGAGGTCGGGCACGAGCATGCGGAGGCGGACGAGGGCGCCGATCCACCTGGATCCTGGTCGCCGACGACGACCCGGACATCCTGTCTCTCGTGACCCGCCTGCTCGAGCGCGCCGGGTACCGGCGTCGTCCGGGCACCGGACGGCCTGGAGGCGCTCCGCCTGGCGATCAAGCGCCTGCCGGATCTGCTCATCCTCGACGTCTCGATGCCGGGCATGGATGGCTACGCGGTGTGCCGCGCGATCCAGGCGGAGGTCGGTCCGAACGCCCCGCCCGTGATCTTCCTCACCGCTCACGCCCACACCTCGGCTCGCGTCGAGGGCCTCGACGCCGGTGCCGTCGACTACATCGTCAAGCCGTTCGAGCACGCCCGAGCTGACCGCGCGCGTCCGTGCCGCCCTCCGTACGAAGACCGTTCGGGACGTGCTGGCGACGGAGGCGGCCACCGACGCGCTGACCGGCCTCTTGAACCGCAGCCAGCTCGGCCCGAGCCTCGACGGGCTCGTCGCCGCGGCGCGGCGCTTCGGCCGTCCGCTCGGCTGCTTGATGGCCGACATCGACCACTTCAAGGCGGTCAACGACGCTCACGGGCATCTCGCCGGGGATCAGGTCCTGCGTGAGGTGGCGGCTCGCTTCCGAGCCGGCAAGCGAGAATCGGACGTGCTCGTCCGATTCGGCGGCGAGGAGTTCCTGGCGCTCCTGCCCGAGACGGACGCTCCCGGGGCACGAACGCTCGCCGAGCAGCTGCGAGTCCGCATTGGCGGATCGCCGATCGCGATCTGTCCCGAGGTCGGGGCTTCCTACGAGGTCCAGGTTCGCGTGAGCATCGGAGTCGCCTGCTGGAGCGAGCGCATGAGCGACGGCGCCACGCTCGTCGCGGCAGCCGACGGACGCCCTCTACCGGGCGAAGCGGGCGGGCCGCGACCGCGTCGAGGTCCACGGCTAGGGCCGCGCTAGCCGGCCGTCGCCGCGATCGCGTTCAGGATGATCTCGGCCGCGAGAGCGGCGTCCTCGGGACTCGCCTCCTCGGCCGGATGATGGCTGATGCCGTCCTTGCAGGGGACGAAGACCATCGCACTCGGAACCCGAGGCGCCACGCACATCGTGTCGTGCGCGGCGCCAGAGATCATCGTCGTGAAGGGCTCCCCGGTCGCAGCAGCGGCCGCCTCCAGAGCACCGACGACCCTGCCGTCGAGCTGCGTCGCCGGGAGGGACTGACGGGGGACGAGCTCTGCGCTCATGCCGCGCCGACGCGCGGCGTCCCCTGCGAACGAAGCGATGTCGGCTGCGACTCCCTGGAACGCGTCGTCGTCCGGTCCGCGCACGTCGAGAGAGAAGCGGACCCGCTCGGCGATCGCGTTGATCAGCCCGGGCGCCACCTCGATCTCACCGACGGTGCCGACGGTTCCCCGGCCGGCTTCGACCGCGAGCCGCTCGAGTTCGAGAACGCTATCTGCGAGCACCGTCGTCGGGTCGAGCCGGAAGCCCATCGGGGTCGCGCCGGCATGGTCGCCGCGACCGCGGACGACTACGTCGGCGTGGACGTATCCGGCGATGGCGCTGATGATTCCGATCCGGTTGCCGGTGTCCTGCAGGACCCGGGCCTGCTCGATGTGCATCTCGATCCAGCCCGTCAGTCCGTCCAGGATGTGCGCGGCATCCCTCCAGCGGGCCGGCTCGAAGCCCGCCTGTTCGGCGTGCTCCCAGAAGCTGCGCCCGTCGTCGACCGCACGGAACGTCTCGCGCAGCTCCTCCTCCGTGACCCGCTGCGCCACGATGCGGCTTCCGAGCAGCATCTGCCCGAAGCCCGAGCCCTCCTCTTCCAGGAACGAGATCAGCTGAAGCGGAAGCCCGAGGCCGAGCTCGTCGTTCAGGCGGCAGACCTCGAGAGCGCACACGACGCCCATCGTTCCGTCGTACTTGCCGCCGTTCCGGTTCGAGTCGCAATGGGAGCCGATCCCGAACAGGGGCTCGCCCGCCCCCCTGTTTCTCGCGACCAGCGTGCCGACCGGGTCGAGCTCGACCCCGAAGCCGAGCTCTTGCAGCGCCCCTTCGAAGTAGGCAATCGTGTTCCGATAGACATCCGTGTAGGCGTACCTGCGGATCGCCTCGGACGAGAGCGTGAAGCTGGGTCCGGCAAGTGTTTCCACGTCGCGCTCGATACGCCGAGCGCTCCTCTCTCGATCGATTCTCAGCTGCTCGGTCGGCATCGCCCCTCCTCGCACGGTGACTCGTCGTCCAATCTTTGCGCGCCTGCGGCGACACCCGCGCGGTGACCGGCCTTCCGCGCCGCGATCCGTTGCTGTCCGGACGGTCCCGCAGCGGTAGAATGCGCGTGTGAGCGTGCTCGCGATCGTGCTGGTCGCCTGTGCCGTGCTCTTGGTGATCGGCGCAGAGTGGCCTCGCCTGAGCGCACGCGCCCGCGCAGGAGGCGAGGGGCGAGCACGCAAGGAGCGCGAGCACCGCAAGTCGCAGCTGCGCGTCGTCGAGGGCGACCGCGACGACTTCGCCGAGAGCGTCCAGCGGGACCTCGACCGCCTGCCGGTGATCGAGGAGCGCGACGACCGCCCTCGGCGCTAGATAGCCTCTCGACTACCGTCGCGGAACTCTGATCGTCGTCTCGAGAAACGTCGTGTTCGGGAGGATCCGGGCGACGTTCTCGTTGTTCTTCTCCTCCTGCCGGTCGGAGACCTGAAGACGCAGGTGATGGGTTCCCGGGCGAACCGCTCTGACATCGAGCGTCGCAACGCCTCCCCGCAGCCGCCCGAACCGCTCCACGCCGGCCACGCGGTAGACGATGCTGTCCGGATCGACGCCGGACCCTCGGTCGGTGACGCGGACGCGCAGTCGCCCGTCGTGAGCAACCCGCGAGAGCAGCCGCACCGTCGGGGGTGTCACGTCGTTCACCCAGACCCTGAACGTGTAGCGTCCCGCGGTGCGCGGTAGCTCTGCGTCGAAGACGATTGAGTACGTGCCCGCGGCGGGCAAGAGCGCCGCGGCGCTCCAGACCGGGAATCCGAAGTGCTGCAGGTACGGGTTCGTCACGTGCGGCAGGGATGTCGCGCCCGTCATCCGGTTCTCGTCCGTGCCGATGACGATCCGCGGCTGAACGCGCACGCCCTTGGCGGTAGAGATGATCGCCGCGCCGAGGTTCGCGGCCGGCCGGTCGAGGACGATCCGGAAGACCTGCTCCGGCCCGCGGAGCGGCTTCGCGGTCCAGCTCGGAGCGTCCGGGTACCGGTAGCGGAGAAGCGTGGAGGCACCGTTGCCGGTGTTGCCGCGAAATGTGCCCGTGCGGGCGAGCTCGGTTGCCGGCAGGGCGGGCAGCCGGGGCCGCGTCACGCGGAACCAGAACGGGATCCGGCGCCGGACTCCGTCGCGCGACAGCACCACGAAGCCTGTGTGCTCGCCCTCCGGCGCCTCGCCGGTGGCTGCCGCGCTCACCTCGAGCGTCGCGGGAACGCCGACTGATGCAGGCACGGTCAGCGCCACGCCTGTCGTGGGACGCTGCTCGACGATCTCCACCTGCCACGAGCCTCCGTCCCCGGCACTCTCGAGCGCGAGCGTGCGAGTGACCGCCGTGCCGCCGGCCGAGACGTCCAGGAGCCCGAAGGAGAGGCTCTGCGGAGCGGCGAAGACCCCGGGCTCGGCTGCGGCGACCGGATCGACCGCGCCGCCCCCCTGTCTCGAGCTGGGCGCCTCGCCGGACTGCTCCTCGCCGCCGAAGACCGGCTTTCCGGTGAGAACGAGCGCAGATTTCAGGCGAGCGACCGTCCAGTCGGGATGGAGGCCCTGGAGGACGGCCGCGACGCCGGCGACGTACGGAGTCGCCATGCTGGTTCCCGACAGCGTCACGAAGCCGTCGCCCGGCGAGGCCGACAGAATGTCGACCCCGGGCGCGCTGACGTCGGGCTTCGCCGTCAGCCCGAGGGGTGTGGGCCCGCTGGCCGAGAACGAAGCCATGAGAGGGGTGTCGGTGGCGTCGAGAGCGCCGACGGTCACGGCGGCCGCGGCGGTTCCCGGACTGCCGACCGAGCCCCTTCCGAGGACCTCGTAGTCGTTTCCCGCCGCGACGACGGGGACCACGCCGGCGGCAGCCGCCGCATCGAGCGCGCGGGCCACCGCGTCGTACTCCGGCGTCGACCTCCGGTTCGCCCAGGGACAGGTTGATCACGTCCATTCCGTCCGCCACCGCCGCTTCGATGGCGGCGACCAGCTCGGGCGAGTTTCCGTTCAGGCCGAGGCCGCTTGCCGTCGGCACGGTCAGAGCCTTGTAGTTCCCGAGATACGCGAGCGGCGCCACGCCCGACGCGGAGACATCAGGAAGCTCGGGAACCCTCGTCCCGGCATTGCCGCCGGCGATTCCGGCGACGTGGGTGCCGTGGGAGGAGTGCACCGGGTCGAAGGGCCGCCCCGCATTGCTGTAGCCTGCGCCGTCCGGCGGGAACGCCCGCGCCACGATCACCTTCGCGGTCGTGAACGCGCGATTGCCCTTCGGAAACCCGTCGGGCATGGTGAAGCCTTCGGGATCGAAAAACGGATGCTCCTGGTCGATGCCGTCGTCGATGATGCCGATCTTGATCCCACGGCCGCCGTCACCGATCGGGAGAGCGAGCCCCGCCGGTGCCCGTACTCCGGCCCGACTATCCGTTGCCGCGAGGCCGTGGTAGCGCACGCTCGGGTAGACGCGAACGACCCCAGGGAGGGTCGCCACGGCCGCGACACGATCGGCCGGGAGCCGGAGCGCGAGGCCGTCGAGCACGAGCCGGTAGCGCCACCTGACCTCGGCGTTCGCCGCGGCTGACTCCAGGCGGCGCAGAAACTCCTCCTGCGCGTGTGCGACGCGCCCGAGCGCGCGGCGCTCTGCCCCCGGTGCCGCGCGACCGGCGGCGGGCGGTTCGAGCTCCACGATCACGTCGACCTGTGGCCCGGGCGGCGCGGCTGCGGTGCCACCTGCGGCCGTAGCCGCAGCGACCAGGAGAGAGAGGAGAAGCCAAGCGCCGCGGCGAAGAATGCCACGATGGTAGCCGCCAGCAGCGTGCCGCAGAAGTGCGCCTTAACCGCGCCGCAACACAGATTTTCGGCAGGTCGACATCAGGAAGGGATAGAATGAGTCCTGTCTGCTACGCGGATGTGGCGGAATTGGTAGACGCGCACGGTTCAGGTCCGTGTGGGGGAAACCCCGTGGAGGTTCGATTCCTCTCATCCGCATGACTGCAGCACAAAGGATCCCCTTAACCGATCAGCCTCATAGCGAAGTGCCCGCCGCACAGGAGGGGGCGCCGGCGCTGTTCGACCGCGTCCCGCGGTGGCTGCTCGACCCGGCCCTCACCGCCTATCGGTCTTCGCGCACGACCCGAGGACGCCGGGTCCTCAACGTCGCCGTAACCCTCGTTGCGCTCGGTATCACCGTTCTTGCCGCGCGGCATTTCGCATCGATCGGCTGGCCGCTCCAAGGCGTCGATCCATGGCTCGCAGCCGCGGCCGGGCTGCTGATCGTGGCCAGCTATCCGCTCAAGGCACTCGGCTGGCAGCGCGTCTTCCGTCCGTCGGAGAGGCCGCGCGCGATGTCGCTGGCCGCCGCCAACGGCGCGGCTTCGGTAACCGGTGCGGCGCTTCCCGGCCGGTTCGACGACGTCGTGCGCATCGCGGTCGTTCGGCGTTACCCGAGCTGCCCGACCTGCGTTCCGTCGCTCGCGCTCTCGCTCTTCATGGTCGGCCTGCTCGATGCTGCAGCGCTCATGCCCATCAGCACGGCCGCAGCCGCCACGACCGACGCCTCCGCCGCAGTGCGGGCCGGGCTGGCCATCGTCGCCGCGGCGGGTCTCGGCGCCGGCCTGATCGTCCTGTTCCTGCCGCGCTTCCTCGCCAGCGGCCGGCTGATCCGCTTCCGGATCGCGCAGTGGATCGGACAGCGCCTCACGTCCCACAGCGACGCCTGGAAGGCCGGGCTGTTCGTCTTCGCCTCATGGGCGATGCGGGCGACGGCGCTCTTCCTGCTGCTCGTCGCGATGGACATCTCGGTGTCCTATCCCCTCGCGATCGGCTTCCTCTGCGCGGGCGCGGCCGCCAGCGCCCTTCCCATCGCCCCCGCGGCCGGCGCCGCGACGACGGTCGGAGGCGGGGCGGCGCTCCTCATCGCTTCGGGAGTGGGCACCAGCACCGCCGTCGAGTTCGCGATCGGCGCCCAGACGCTCCTGATCTTCGCGGGCGTCGTCGTCCTCGCTGTTCGCAGCCGTGCTGCACGGCGGCCAGCGGGTTCTCGCCCGCCGGCATGCCCTGATCGTCTAGAGCTCAGGGCAGAGCGGCCAGCACCTTCTCGGCGTGGCCGTCGGGCTCGACGCCGTTCATGGCCTTGACGACGACGCCTTCCGCGTCGATCACGAACGTCGAGCGGACGATGCCCATCGACTTCTTGCCGTACGACGTCTTCTCCCGCCAGACGCCATAGACGCTCGGAGACGGTCTTGTCGGGATCGGCCAGCAGCGTGAACGGCAGCCCGTACTTCTCCTTGAACTTCTGGTGAGAGGCCACCGTGTCGGGGCTGACGCCGAGAACGACGGCTCCGCGCTTCTCGTACTCGGCGTACACGTCGCGGATCCCGCACGCTTGCGTCGTGCAGCCGGGCGTGTCGTCCTTGGGGTAGAAGTAGAGAACGACGGGGCTCCCTCTGAGAGACGAGAGGGTGACCGTCTCGCCGGCGTCCGAGGCGAGCGAGAAGTCCGGGGCGGGGCGTCCCTCTTCGACTGGCAAGCGTCCTCCGTTCGTCGGGCCGTCGGTGTCCGGAGCGGATCTAGAGTAGCCGCGGTGCACGTGTTCACGTACGCCGACCGGCCGGATCTCGCCGCGCGCACGGGCGAGATCGAGGACACGTTCGCCGCGTTCCTGGGTCACGGCGAGGTGGCCCTCCGGCACTGGCACCGCCTGCGTGACGAGCTGCCCGAGCTTCAGCTCGTGCTGTGGGACGACGAGCGTGACGCCGTCGTCGGCCACGCCCGGACGATTCCGGCCCGCGCCGCGGAGGCGCTGCCGGGCGGGATCGACGACCTGCTCGAGACGTGGTTCGGTAGCGGCACCGGGCCGGAGCCGGACGCCCTGTCGGCGCTCGTCGCTGTCGTCGACCGGCGACGGCAGGGGGAGGGACTGTCGCCTCTCCTCATCCATGCGATGTGTGATCTCGCGCGGCGCTATGGGGTCGCGGCGCTCATCGCGCCAATCCGTCCGACGTGGAAGGACCGGTATCCGCTGATCCCGATGGAGCGCTATGTGTCGTGGACACGTGACGACGGCCTTCCGTTCGACCCCTGGCTTCGCGTGCACATACGCCTCGGCGCGGAGCCGCTCGAGGTGTGTCCCGAGTCGATGCGGGTCGAGGGAAGCGGCGACGACTGGGAGGAGTGGACCGGCCTCGCGTTCCCCGAGGACGGCGACTACATCGTCCCCGGCGCGCTCGTTCCGGTTCGCTTCGCGAGCGGTCGCGGCGTCTACGTCGAGCCGAACGTCTGGGTGCGCCACCGAGTCGCAGGAGCAGGACGTATGCCGTCCGGCTGAGTGAGTGTGTGGTGGGCTGAGCGCGAACGTCTCGTTGGTAGGCTCCGGGCCCGGATGGTCGAGCTCCACCAGATTCTCGGCGTGCTCGCAATCGCCGTGAACGCGATCGCGGGAGCGATCGGTGGACTCACACTCTGGCGGCATGTCGAACCGCTGGCGCGCGTACGCTCACCTCGTGGCGCTCGGGCAGACGACCTTGATCGGCCAGGCTGCCGTCGGCCTGCTCCTGCTCTCGTCCGGCAAGCGCTCCCCGGACGAGCTCCACTATCTCTACGGTGCCGTTGCGCTCGGCGCAGTGCTCTCTCCCTGGATCTACGCGCCGCCCGAGCCGCGCGCCCGGCTGGTCTGGTTCACCGGCGCGAGCCTGCTTGCCGCCGCGCTCAGCGTTCGCGGTTACATGACCGGCTCATGACCGTCAACCCGACACTCCGCGGCTTCGCGATTCTCATCCTGATCGCCGGGGTGATCACGGCGCTCGGCCTCGAGGACGCGTTGGGCTCGCTGTTCTTCGTCATTCGCATTGCGTTCATCGTGGCGATCGCGATCTTCCTCTTCACCCTCTGGCGTTCGCGGCGTGAGGAGATCGCAACCTGGTCGGGTCGCTCGCAGCTCGTGTTCTACGGCGCAGCTGTCCTCGCGCTCGTGAACCTGGGTCTCGCGTTCGTCTTCTCCTACCCGGAGACGGGGCTCGAGGCGGTCGTGTTCTTCGTCGTGCTCGTTGCCTGCTTCTTCTCGATGTGGCGCGTCTGGCGTGACGAGCACACCTACGGGTACTGATGCCGAGCCCGGAGACGATCGTCGTCGTCGGCGCGAGCCTCGCCGGGGGCACGGCGGCCGTGACGTTGCGCGACGAGGGCTACGACGGGCGGCTCGTCCTCGTCGGAGAGGAGCCGGAACTGCCGTACGAGCGGCCGCCGCTGTCCAAGGAGTTTCTGCGCGGCGACCGCCAGCTCGACTCGTTCGTCGTGCGTACGCAGGAGGTCTGGGACGAGCTCGACGTCGAGCTTCGGCTCGGTGAGTCGGCCGACCGGATCGACACGGCCGCTCGCGACGTGCTGCTCGGAGACGGGGCCCGGCTCTCGTACGACGCGCTGCTGATCGCAACGGGGGGCCGGCCGAGGCGGCTGGCTGTTCCCGGGGCGGAGCTCGCCGGGATCCACGACCTGCGGAGCGTTGCGGACTCCGCGGCCATCCGGGAAGAGGCCCTGGGCGTGGGCCGGGCCGTGGTCGTCGGCATGGGGTTCATCGGCTCCGAGGTCGCAGCCTCGCTGCGCGGCCTCGGTCTGGACGTGGTCGCGGTCGAGCCTTTGGCCGTCCCGCTCGAGCGCGTGCTCGGAGGCCGAGGTCGGGCGCGTGGTCGAAGGGATCCACCGCGATCACGGCGTCGAGCTCCACCTCGGAGAGGGGGTCGCTGCGTTCGAGGGAGCGTCTCGGGTCGAGCGCGTGCGTGACGTCGGCGGGCCGCCGGATCGAGTGCGACCTCGTCGTCATGGGCGTCGGGCATCGAGCCCGCGGTCGACGTGACTCCGGCAGCGGCATCGAGGTCGAGAACGGCATCCTGGTCGACGAGCTGTGCCGCGCGAGCGTCGAGGGCGTCTACGCGGCCGGCGACGTGGCGAACCATGAGCCACCCGCTCTTCGGCCGGGTGCGTGTCGAGCACTGGCTGAACGCGATCGAGCAGGGCGCCGCGGCGGCCCGCAGCATGCTCGGCAAGGGAAGCCCCTACGGGGAGCTGCACTGGTTCTGGTCCGACCAGTACGACGCGAACATCCAGTACGCCGGCCACCACACCGGGGGCGAGAAGCTCGTCGTGAGGGGAAGCCTCGAGGAGCGGAAGTTCGTTGCCTTCTACACCGACGGAGGGGTCGTCCGTGCGGCCGCTGCCGTGAACAGCGGGCGGGACCTGCGACGCTCGTTCGGGCTGATCCGCTCGCGCGTTCCGGTCGACCCGACGGCGCTCCGCGACCCTGACACTGACCTGAGGACGCTCGTCCCGAAGGAGTAGGTGTGCGCGCAGCGCTGTACGACGTGCGGCAACGATGAAGCTACGTCGCCCGCATGCGGGCGCGGGCGCCGTCGAGCGAGTCGAGGATCGAGCGGATCTCCTCGGCCACTCCGACGAAGATCGGCGTGTCGCGCTCCGTGTACTTGGAGGCCTCGGTCTCGCGCAGCGTCATCATCAGCTCGAGGAAGTCCTCAGGCTTCTCGCACTCGAACGCGGTCATGAACTCCTGGTCGTCGATCCCGAACGAGTAGGTCGTGTGATTCGTGATCGTCGTGAAACGGCCTCCGATCTCGGCGTGCTCGTGCATCGCACGCCGGCGATCCTCCATCGAGAGCGCGTACCAGGGTCGGATCTTCACGAACGGGTACACGACCAGGTAGGGCGCGCCGCGCGGGACGACGCGCCTTGGCGGCCGCCTCGGGTCGCGCTCGAAGTACTTCGACGAGCGGGTTGCCGCGAGGTAGGAGTACGGCGTCGTCAGCCAGCCCGGCGAGCGGCGTCCCGTTGAGCGCGGCGGCGAGGTCGCGGAGGTCCTCGTAGCGCTCGGTCAGCTTCCAGAGCATGAAGTCGGCTTCGGGCCTGACACCGACGAGGCTGTACGTGAAGCACCTGCATCCGTTCGGCCCACTCCTCGATCACCTCGGCGAACGCCTCCTTGGCCGCCTCGCGCTCCTCCACCGGCAGCCGGCGCCAGGCCGGATCGACGCGGTAGAGCGTGTACGCGACGTACTGGGCCGGGATGTTCTCGTCCGCCATCGGCGCTCGAATCGTAGCCATTCGGTTTCCGACCCGACACGTCCGTGGCTCGTTCCGTCACGTCTGTCCGCGTACCGTTGAACTGGTTCCGGGCGCGGCCGTCGGCGGGCAGGCGGGCGCGCCCGGGCTCTGCACCGCGGAGGCTAGCGCTGGCGGCATGACCACGGCAGCCGATCCGCGCGCCGAGCGTGTCGAGGCGCAGCTGAAAGCGCTTCCCGGCAAAGCCGGGCGTCTACCTGTTCCGCGACGCCCGCGACGAGGTCCTGTACGTCGGCAAGGCGAAGTCGCTGCGCTCCCGCGTCCGCTCGTACTTCCGCGGCGGCGACGCCCGGGTCGGGCCTCGAGCGGATGGTGGAGCGGGTCGAGCGGATCGAGGTGATCGTGACGCAGTCGGAGGGCGAGGCGCTCCACCTCGAGCAGAACCTGATCAAGCGCCACCGCCCGCCCTTCAACGTCCGGCTGCGAGACGACAAGTCGTATCCGTACATCGCGGTCACGGTCGGGGACGACTTTCCCCGGGTGATGTTCACTCGTGAGCGTCACCGGCGAGGCGTCGTCTACTTCGGCCCCTACTCGTCGGCGAAGAAGGTTCGCGAGACGCTCGACGTCCTCAACCGCGTCTTCCCGTACCGGCCCTGCGAGGGCCCGCAGCCCGGGCGCCACTCGGGGGTTCCCTGCCTCGACTACCACATCGAGCGCTGCCTCGCCCCGTGTGTCGGCTACGTGTCGAAAGAGGACTACCGAGAGATCGTCGAGGGCGTGATCCAGTTTCTCTCGGGTGAGACCCAACCGATCCAGCGCGAGCTCGAGGCGCGGATGCAGGCTGCGGCCGAACGTCAGGCGTTCGAGGAGGCGGCACGGTGCCGGAACCGCCTGTACGCGATCCGCCACCTCGCCGAGCGGCAGATGGCAGACCGCCGCGACCTCGGCACGGTCGACGTGATCGGTCTCGCGATCCGCGGGGAGATCGCCGCCGTCCAGGTGTTCCCGCTGCGCGACGGGCGGCTCGTCGACCGGCACGGGTTCACGCTCGAGAACGTGGCCGGCCAGGACGCGCCGACGCTCGCTCGAGGCCTTCTGTCTCGAGTTCTACGGCAGCGCGCCGGCGGTGCCACCGCTCGTGGTCGTCCCTCCCGGTATCGACGACACGGGCGCGCTGGCCGAGTTCCTGTCACTTCGGCGGGGAGCAAGGGTGGAGGTTCGCACGGCCCAGCGCGGTGAGAAGCGGCGCGTCCAGGCAGCTTGCCCAGCAGAACGCCGAGCTCGCGCTCGACAACGAGGAGCTCGCCGCCGAGCGGAAGCGCGTTCGCCGGATCGAAGCCCTCGAGGAGTTGCGAGAGGCGCTCAACCTGGAGAGCCTCCCGATCCGCATCGAGTGCTTCGACATCTCGAACATCCAGGACGAGTCGCCGGTCGGCTCGATGGTCGTCTTCGAGGACGCCGTCGCAAAGAAGGCCCACTACCGGAAGTTCGGGATCAGGCACGCCGGCGGGCAGGACGACTTTGCGATGATGGGCGAGGTGGTCGCCCGGCGATTCGCGCGTCTGACGCCGGCAACGGCCGACGGCTACGACGAGGGGTTCGCATCCGTTCCGAACCTCGTCGTCGTCGACGGTGGCAAGGGGCAGCTGTCGGCCGCGCTCGAGGCGATGCACGCCTACGATCTGCCGCGAGTAGCGGTGGTCTCGCTCGCAAAGCGAGCCGAGGAGGTGTTCGTACCCGGGAACCCGGCACCGATCGTTCTCGATCCGGCGTCGGCCGGGCTTCAGCTCCTCCAGCGGATCCGGGACGAGGCGCACCGGTTCGCGCTCGGCTTCCACCGGACACGGCGCGAGGCGCGCGCGAAGGAGTCGATCCTCGATGCGCTCCCGGGAGTCGGCCCGGCCGCAAGCGCGCGCTGATCGGCCACTTCGGCTCACCCGAGCGGCTCCTCGCGGCAACGCGGGAGGAGCTCGAGGGCGTCCCCGGGGTCCCGGCGAGGACGGGGCGGCAGATCTACGCCGCCCTGCACAGGACCGGCCGGGCGTGACTGCCGCCCTTATTCGTCGGCGCCGAGGAACGGGTAGCGGTAGTCCGTCGGCGGCACGAAGGTCTCCTTGATCGTTCGGGGTGAGACCCAGCGGATCAGGTTCCACATCGAGCCCGCCTTATCGTTCGTGCCCGAAGCCCGCGAGCCGCCGAAGGGCTGCTGGCCGACCACCGCGCCCGTCGGCTTGTCGTTCAGGTAGACGTTTCCGGCGGCGTAGCGCAAGCGCTCGGACGCGTGCGTGAGCGCGTAGCGATCCTCCGAGAAGATCGCGCCCGTCAGCGCGTAGGGGGCGGTTCGGTCGACGAGCTCGAGCGTGTCCTCGAAGTCCCCCTCGGGGTACACGTAGCAGGTGAGGACCGGGCCGAACAGCTCGTCACGGAGCAGGCGGAAACCCGGGTCGCGCGTTTCGATCACCGTCGGCTCGACGAAGTAGCCGACGCAGTCGTCGACGACCCCGCCGACCACGATCTCGGTATCGGGATTCGCGCGAGCCTCGTCGATCGCCTCGCGCTGGGTGCGCAACGAGCTCTCGTCGATGACGGCGCCCATGAAGTTCGTGAAGTCGGCAGACGTCGCCGACCTTGATCGTGGCCGTTTCCTCGGCGAGCCGCTCGCGTAGCGCCGGCCAGAGGTTGGAGGGGGCGTACACACGCGAGGCCGCCGAGCACTTCTGACCCTGGTACTCGAAGGCACCGCGCAGAATCCCGGTCGCGACCGCGTCGACGTCCGCGGACGGATGCGCGAGGACGAAGTCCTTGCCGCCGGTCTCGCCGACGATCCGGGGGTAGTTCCGGTAGCGCTCGATGTTGCCGCCGATCTCGCGCCAGATGCCCTGGAACACCGAGGTCGATCCGGTGAAGTGGACACCCGCGAGATCCGGGTGGGCGAGGGCCGGGCGCGCCGATGTCGGCGCCGGACCCGTACACGAGATTGATGACGCCGGGCGGGCAGGCCGGCCTCCTCGAACAGCTTCATCGTGTAGTACGCGGACAGCATCGCCGTCGAGGCGGGCTTCCAGACGACGGTGCACCCCATCAGCGCCGGCGAGCTCGTCAGGTTGGCGCCGATGGCCGTGAAGTTGAACGGGCTGATCGCGAAGACGAAACCCTCGAGCGGCCGGTACTCGAGCCGGTTCCAGACGCCGGGCGAGGACACGGGCTGCTCTTCGTAGATGCGCGCCAGGTAGCTCGTGTTGAACCGGAAGAAGTCGATCGTCTCGCAGGCAGCGTCGATCTCGGCCTGGTGCGCCGTCTTCGACTGTCCGAGCATCGTTGCCGCGTTGAGGGTGTCGCGCCACGGCCCTGCCAGGAGCTCCGCCGCGCGAAGCAGGATCGCTACCCGCTCTTCCCAGGGGGTGCGGCTCCAGTCCTTCCAGGCGTCGGCGGCCGCGGCGATCGCCTGCTCGACCTCGGCCGCGCCGCCCTGATGGACGTCCGCGAGCACATGCTCCTTGTCGTGGGGCACGGTCGCGGGCCGCAGCCGGCCGGTCCAGCACCTCCCGCCCCCGATCATGCACGGAATCTCGATCCGCTCCTGCTGCATCTGCTGCAGGCGCTGCCTGCAGGCTCTCGTCGTTCGGGCGACCCGGGAGCGAACGTGTGGATCGGCTCGTTGGCCGGTGGAGGCGGGCGGAAGATCCCGGGTGCGCTCATGGCGCGATGGTACTCTCGCCGGGAGGGTGGGAGTCAAGGCCTTCCGCTACTCGGCGCCCGGGTGGGGGGTCGGCGAGGTGTGGCTCGACGGCGAGCGCGTCGTCTGGCACGAGGCGCCACGCGCGGGACCGGAGCCGGAACCGGTCGCGGTCGCATCCGCTCGCCGAACGGTTCGTCGCCTACTTCGCGGGCGAGCCGGTGACCTTCGACGACGTCCAGATCGAGCTCGAGGAGTACTCGGACTTCCATCGCGATCTCGCAGCCGCTCTCCGGCCGTGTGCCCCGGGGGCAGGTGGTCTCGTACGGAGAGCTGGCTGCGCTCGCCGGGCGGCCCGGCGCACAGCGCGCGGCCGGTTCGTTCTGCGCCCGGAACCGCATCGCGATCGTCGTGCCGTGCCACCGTGTGGTCGCGGCCGACGGGCCTCGGCTCGTACGGCGAGCTCGGCGTCGACTACAAGCGGCGGCTGCTCGAGCTCGAGGGATGGTCGGAGCGGGATGTCGCTGTCTGAGGACGTCCGCGCCGAGCTCGCAGCGATCGATCCTCAGCGCGGGTGCTGCCGGCTCGCCGAGCTCTCGGCCCTCGCTGCGAACCGCCGGGACGGTGCACCTGCGCGGAGGCGGTCAGGTCGGCGCTCCATGTCGACGTGGGTAGTCCGGCAGTTGCGCGACGCGTGTTCGCGCTGCTGCGCGGGTTCGGCGTGGGCGCCGAGATCCGTACGTATCCGCGGCGCGCGTTCGGGCACGAGCCCCGCTACGAGCTCCATCTCGGCGACGACCCCCGTGCCCTGCAGACCCTCAACGAGGCAGGGCGTTCTCGATGCTCGCCTCGCACCGTTCGACGAGCCGCCTCGACGAGTCGTCGCCAGGTCGTGCTGTCGAGCGTGCGTACCTCCGCGGCGCGGTGCTCGCCGCCGGTTCGGTGAGCGGGCCGCGAAACGCCCACGTGGAGCTGCGCACGGCAACGCCTGACAGGCGCCTCGTTTCTCGCCGGTCTCGCTCGAGCCGACGGGATCGAGCTACGCGTCGCCGAGCGACCTCGCCACGCCGTCGCCTACGCGAAGAGCGCCGAGCACGATCGCCGAGCTCCTCGCGCTCGTCGGAGCGCACGAGGCGGCGCTCGCGCTCGAGGAGAAGGCGGTCGTCGGCGCCACGCGGGCGCGGGCGAACCGGCTCGCGAACGCTGACCATGCGAACCTCGTCAGGACATCCCGCTCGGCGCAGGCTCAGGTGCGCGCGATCCGAAGACTCGAACGTGGCGGGATGCTCGAGACGCTTCCGCGCGACCTGCGCGAGATCGCAGACCTGCGGCTTCGCCATCCCTCCCTCTCCCTGCGCGAGCTCGCCGCCCGCTGCCGCCCGGCCTCGACCAAGGCTTCCGTACACCGGCGGCTCAAGCGCCTCGAACGCCTGGCCGAGCGGCTGATGCGCGCTTCGTGTACCCAGCCGGCACGCGGTCGACACGAAAGCGCACAGCTCCGTGCGAATTGCGGCGATACGCTGATAGCGGGTGGAGGCGCGGGGTGGCCCCAGGAGGGGCGTGCGTGGAGCCGGGGGTAGAATCCGGCCGCCGAAACAGACGACAGGGAGGACGTGCGAATGAGCGTGCGCGTGGGCATCAACGGCTTCGGGCGGATCGGCCGCAACTTCTTCCGCTCGGCCGTCGGCCAGAAGGCCGACATCGACCTCGTCGCCGTGAACGACCTGGGCGACGCTGCGACGATGGCACACCTCCTGAAGTACGACTCGGTGCTCGGCCCGATGCCCGGCGACGTGTCGGTCGGCGAGGGGGTCATCCGTGCGGGGGGACGACGAGTTCCGTCTCCTGAACGAGCGGGATCCGGCGAACCTGCCGTGGAAGGACCTGGGTGTGGAGGTCGTCCTCGAGTCGACCGGCCTGTTCACGAAGCGCGAGCAGGCCGAGCTCCATCTCGAAGGCGGGCGCGGAGAAGGTCGTCATCTCGGCGCCTGCGACGCGATCCGGACGTGACGCTCGTCCTCGGCGTGAACGACGACGCCTACGACCGGGACCGCGACCGCATCGTGTCGAACGCCTCCTGCACCACGAACTGCATCGGGCCGGTGGCAAAGGTGCTGCACGACAGCGTTCGGGATCGAGTCGGGGTTCATGACGACGATCCACGCGTACACGAACGACCAGCAGATCCTCGATCTGCCGCACTAGTGACCTCCGGCGGGCGCGCGCCGCCGCGGTGAACCTGATCCCGACCTCGACCGGCGCCGCGCGGGCCATCGGGCTCGTCATTCCCGGAGCTGAAGGGAAAGCTCGACGGCATTTCGGTCCGGGCGCCGGTCGCCGACGGCTCGATCGTCGACTTCGTTGCTCACTCTCTCGCGAGGTGACACCGGACGAGGTGAACGCGCGCTTCGCCGAGGTGGCCGACACCGGCCGGCTCGCCGGCGATCCTGCGCTACACGGACGAGCCGATCGTGTCGTCCGACATCATCGGCAGCTCCGTACTCGTCGATCTTCGACTCGGGGCTGACGATGGCACACGGGAACGAGGTCAAGGTCTTCTCCTGGTACGACAACGAGTGGGGGTACAGCTCGTCGGCTGGTCGATCTCGTGCAGAGGCTGCTGTGATCGGAGCGGGCTCGAACGGCTCGCGGCTCGTGGATCGACCGTCGTTCTGAATGAGCGCTGTGTGGCCATGAGGACGCCCCGCTCGGTCCGGGAAGCGGACGTCCAGGACAAGCGGGTGCTCGTCCGTGCCGACCTGAACGTCCCGCTCGAGGACGGCCGCGTGGCCGACGACACGCGCATCCGGGCAGCGCTGCCGACGCTTCGGCTGCTGCTCGACCGGGGTGCGGCCCGCGTCGCGGTCTGTTCGCATCTCGGCCGACCGAAAGGCCCCGATCCCGATCTCCGTATGGCCCCCGTCGAGGCGCGCTTGCGCGAGCTGCTGCCCGACGACCGCATCCGTGTGCTCGAGAACACGCGCTTCGATCCCGGTGAGACGTCCAACGACCCGGCGTTCGCGAGAGAGCTCGCAGACGGCATGGATCTCTACGTCAACGACGCCTTCGGATCGGCGCACCGCGCGCACGCGTCGACCGAGGGAGTGGCTCACCTCCTTCCGGCGTACGCCGGCCTGTTGCTCGAGGCCGAGCTTGCGCGAGCTCGGTCGCCTCGTCGACGCCCCCGAGCGCCCGCTCGTCGCCATCGTCGGCGGCGCCAAGGTCGACGACAAGATCGGCGTGCTCGCCCGCCTGGCCGAGACTGCCGATTCGCTTCTCGTCGGAGGGAAGATGGCAGCGGAGCTCGAAACCCGCCCTCCCCTCTCCGGGAAGGCAGACGTGATCCTGCCGACCGATGCGGTCGCCGCTGCCGCGTTCGAGCCGGACGCCGAGTGTCGAGTCACGTCGACGGACGCAATCCCCGCGGGATGGCTCGGGCTCGATATCGGCCCCGACACGCGAACACGCTTCGCCGGGACGATCGCGGCTGGACACACCGTGTTCTGGAACGGGCCGATGGGTGTGTTCGAATGGCCCCACTTCGCCGAGGGAACGAAGGCGGTTGCCGAGGCCGTGGCCGCCTGCTCCGGGTTCACCGTCGTCGGCGGCGGAGACTCGGTACGAGCCATCGAGGAGCTCGGTCTCGCGAGCGAGCATCGACTGGATCTCCACCGGCGGCGGAGCCTCGCTCGAGTTCCTCGAAGGGCGGGAGCTACCCGGCGTGGCCGCGATCCCCGAGGCGCGAATGATCGTCGCGGGCAACTGGAAGATGTTCAAGGGGCCGTTCGAGACGGCCGAGTTCTGCCGTCGGCTCACGGACGGGCTCGAGAGACGCCGGCGAGGACGTCGACGTGGTCGTCTGCCCGCCCTTCGTCTCGCTGCAGACCGCGGTGGACGAGCTGCATGACACCGGCATCGCCGTCTACGCACAGAACGCGCACTGGCTCGAGACGCGGACCGTTCACCGGAGAGGTCGCGCCCGGGATGCTCGCCGAGCTCGGTGTCGCCGGGACGATCACCGGGCACTCCGAGCGGCGGCAGTACTTCGGCGAAACCGACGAGACCGTCGCGCGTCGCACGGCCCACGCCCTCGACTCGGACCTCGGCGTCATCGCCTGTGTCGGCGAGAGTGAGGCAGGAGCGAGACAGCGGCGTGACGGGTGACGTCCTGCGTCGCCAGGTCGGGGCGATCGCCGAGGCCGCCGGGGCGCACGAGCGCCTGATGATCGCCTATGAGCCGGTGTGGGCGATCGGGACGGGCAGGACGGCGACGTCGGAACAGGCGCAGGAGGCCCACGCGCTGATCCGGAGCCTGCTCGACGTTCCGATCCTCTACGGCGGCTCGGTCAAGCCGGACAACGCAATCGAGCTCCTGTCGTCAGCCCGACGTGGACGGCGCGCTCGTCGGCGGTGCGTCGCTCGAGGCCGACTCGTTCGCCGAGATTTGCCGGCACGCGGCGAGTATCCGCTCGTAGCGCTCGTCGTCCTGGACGGCTGGGGGCTAGCCCCGCCGGGACCGGGCAACGCGGTGGACCTGGCGGACACGCCCGTCTTCGACGGCCTGTGGGACGGTGCCCGCACACGACAGCTCGCAGCCTCAGGCGAGTCGGTCGGGCTTCCCGCCGGGCAGATGGGGAACTCCGAGGTCGGCCATCTGACCATCGGCATCGGGGCGGATCGTCGACCAGGATCTGATGCGCGTATCCCGTGCGATCCGCAGCGGGGCTTTCTTCGAGAACCCGGCGCTCATCGGCGCGTTCGAGCGGGCGCGCGAGCGCGGGGGGAACGTTCACCTGATCGGCCTCGTCTCCTACGGAGGCGTCCACTCTCACATCGATCACCTACGGGCGCTGCTCGAGCTTGCCCGGCAGCAGAAGGATGGCCGAGCAGACGATCGTGCACGCGTTCACCGACGGTCGAGACGTGTCTCCGCACGCGGCGGCGGGCGACCTGCGCGAGCTCGTCGACGAGGGCGCCCGGATCGGCACCGTCGTCGGCCGCTACTACGCGATGGACCGCGACAGGCGCTGGGAGCGCACCGACCGCGCCCTCGCTGCGCTCGTTTCCGGCACAGGCCGCCCGACGGACGATCCCGTCGCAGCTGTCGAGGCGAGCTACGCGGCCGGGATCACGGACGAGTTCGTGGAGCCGGTCGTCACGTCTGACGCCTCGACTCGACGCCGCCGACGCGGTGGTGTTCTTCAACTTCCGCCCCGATCGTGCGCGGCAGCTCAGCGAGCGGCTCCTCGACCGCGGGTTTCGACCTGACGACGATGACCCGGTACCGGGATGACTTCGACTGCC
The DNA here is from genome assembly GCA_963797645.1 of uncultured Thermoleophilia bacterium. Lineage (GTDB taxonomy): Bacteria > Actinomycetota > Thermoleophilia > Gaiellales > Gaiellaceae > CAWCQC01. Next base: position 76,582 of record CAWCQC010000011.1, read on the forward strand.
CCGTGGCGCTTGCCGGAGCAGGACATCGCGGACACGATCGCCGAGGCGCTGGCGGCGCACGGCCTGAGCCAGCTCCACATCGCGGAGACCGAGAAGTACGCGCACGTCACGTACTTCCTGAACGGCGGGCGGGAGCGGGAGTGGCCCGGGGAGGTTCGGATCCTCGTGCCCTCGCCGCAGGACGTCGCGACGTACGACGAGAAACCGGCGATGTCAGCCGCGGAGGTGACAGACCGGCTCGTGGACGAGCTCCGGCACGGTGACTACCGGTTCGTCGTCGTGAACTACGCGAACCCCGACATGGTCGGGCACACCGGCTCGATTCCGGCCGTCGTCGAAGCCGTCGAAGCGGTCGACGCTTGCCTGGGCCGGACCGTCGATGCCGTCCTCGGCGCAGCCGGCGCGTGTCTCGTCTTCGCGGATCACGGAAACGCCGAGCAGATGCTCGCTGCCGACGGCGCGAGCCCGCACACGGCACACACGACGAACCCGGTTCCGCTCGTGCTCGTCGCGGAAGGCCTGCCGGCCGGAACCGTCCTTCGCGACGGCGGCGCGCTGGCCGACCTCGCACCGACGTGCCTCGGGCTGCTCGGCATCGAGCCTCCGCCGGCGATGTCGGGACGCGATCTGGTCGCCGTTCACCAGACCTGATCCGCACGGAGCCCGCTCGGCTATACTCGCCGATAGCGCGTCCAGGCCCGTCGCGTCCAACCCCAGGCCTTTGCCACTCCCTCAGCCGGAGCTGTCGATTCTCCGCAAGGCCCAGCGGGGTGATCCTCGTGCCTTCGCGATCATCGTCACGACCTACGAGACGCCCGTCTTCAACTACGTGCTGCGCATGGTCGGCGACCGTGCGCTCGCCGAGGATCTGACGCAGGACGTTTTTCTCCGGATCTTCCACGGACTGTCCGGCTTCTCGCTGCGCTGCCGCTTCACGACCTGGCTGTTCCAGGTGGCGAAGAACCGGGTGCTCGACGAGTTGCGGGCCCGCGAACGGAGGCCTCATCCGGACTCGCTGGAGGACGTCGCGCCGCTCGAGGTGGTCGACGCGCCGCCGGAGCGGATCGAGATGATCGACGCGGTTTGGCGCGCGGTCGGCGATCTCAACCCCGATCTGAAGATGGCGCTGCTCCTCCGCGACGTCGTCGGGCTCTCGTACGCAGAGATCGCCGAGTCCCTGGAGATCACGCTCGCAACGGTGAAGTGGCGGATCTACAAGGCGCGCGAGGAGGTCCAGCTCGCCCTCGCCCGCGAGGGAATCGGCCTGCGCAGCGACAACGCCGCGGCCGGCGAGTCGCGCTGATCCAGGACGATCAGACGCCGGCGGCCAGCCGTACTGCCAGGCTTTCCGGTAGGCCGGCCTCGACGATCTCGGCCTGCGTCAGCTCGATCGGGTAGTCGACTCGCCGAAACGACGCCGTCTCGGCCGCGAAGTCGATCAAGAGCCAGGCGGCACGTGCGTCGCCGTCGCGTGGCTGGCCGACCGACCCCGGATTCAAGAGGCGCGAGCCGCCGGTCAGCCCGATCTCGGCCCCGTCGGGCGCGAGGCCACCGTCAAGCTCGCCGTCGGCGAGCGAAACGGCCAGGGCCACGTGGCTGTGGCCGACCAGCACCAGGTCGCGCGGGGCCTCCTCGAGCGCGGCGAGCGCGACCTCCGGGCTGAGAACGTACTCCCAGACCGGATCTCGCGGGCTTGCGTGGTAGAGCGCCGCCCGCGGAAGCAGGGCGCTCGGGGTCGAGCGAGCCGAGGTACTCCCGAGCCTGGTCGGTCAGGACGTCGGCCGTCCAGGCGGCAGCTTCGGCGGCGTCCGGCGAGAAGCTCGAGATGTCGAGCTCTCCGATCACTCCGAGGTCGTGGTTGCCGACGAGACCGATGTCGGCGTGCGCCGCGACGATCTCGCAGCACCGGCTGGGCTGGGGCCCGTAGCCGACCGACGTCTCCGAGGCACCAGACGGAATCAGGGCGGGCGTCGTCGACCGACCCGAGCACCGCCTCCAGCGCGTGAAGGTTCGCGTGAACGTCCGAGATCACGGCGACACGCATCGCGCCGTTTCGGGGGACGGCCGAACGCTACGGCCCGGGCGGGCCGGGCTCCGGCAGGTTCCTGATCCCCTCGCGGGTCGACCACTTCGACCAGCTGTCGGCCATGGCATCCATCAGCTCCTGCATGAACTTGGATGAGACGTTCACCCGCCCGACGACGACTCCCGGCACCTCACCGTCCTCGACCTCGTGGTCGATGCGGGCAAAGGTGATCGTGAACTCGTAGTCGCTGAACGACACCGTGGCGAAGTTCGAGTACACGCCCGCGAGATGCTCGGGGTCGACGTGAATGTTGAGCTGGCGCTCCTGGGCGTCCTCGTCCACGGGACTACGATAGTCGCCGATGTGTTTCACCGTTGTCCGAGACGACCTCGAGTCCGGCGAGCCGCTTGTCTAGCGCGGCGTCCCTTCGCCTGCTGAGCGAGCCGATCCAGGCGGCAGCACGTGAGCTGACGGAAGACGGCGCGCCCGAGGTCTCCCTCGAGCGGCCGAGCGATCCCGAGCACGGCGATTTCGCGACGACTGTCGCGCTCCGCCTTGCTCCGGTGCTCCGTCGTCCACCGCGCGACGTCGCCGCCGAACTGGCGTCGCTCGCGCAGCTCGGCGACCTCGTCAGCGCGTCGACGTCGCAGGCCCCGGGTTTCTCAACCTCACGGTCGGCCCGGCGTGGTACGGGGAAGCGCTGGCCGAGATACTGGCCGCCGGGCGAAGCGCTTCGGGGCCGGGTCCGCCGGACGCCGTCACAGCGGATCCAGGTCGAGCTCGTCTCTGCGAACCCGACGGGGCCCCTGACTGTGGGCTCGGCGCGGAACGGTGCCTACGGCGACGCCGTGGCGCGTCTGCTCGACCTTCGCCGGCCACGCCGTCGAGGAGGAGTACTACTTCAACGACGCCGGCACCCAGATCGATCGGTTCCGAGCGTCGGTCGAGGCTCGCAGGCGCGGGGAGGACCCGCCCGAGGACGGCTACCACGGTGCGTACATGGACGAGCTTGCCCTGATCGACGGCGATCCCGTCGCCGCGATGATTCGCCGGATCGAGGACGATCCTCGTTCGCTTCCGTGTCAGCATCGACAGGTGGCAGAGGGAGAGCGACATCGTGAACGAGGTTCCCGCGGCGATCGCCGAGCTCGATACCTACGAGGCCGACGGGGCGGTGTGGGCGCGGACGAGCGCGTACGGGGACGACAAGGACCGCGTCCTCGTCCGGTCGAGCGGGGAGCCGACGTACTTCGCCCGCGACGCGGCGTACATCCGCCACAAGCTCGCTCGGTTCGAGCGCGCGATCTACGTGCTCGGTGCGGATCACCACGGGTACGTTGCGAGGCTCAAGGCGCTCGCGTCGATGGTCGGGCGACGACTCCGCACGGATCGAGGTGCTCATCTATCAGCTCGTCCACCTGACCGAGCACGGCGAGGCGAGGAAGATGTCGAAGCGACGCGGCGACGTCGTGCTCCTCGACGAGCTGCTGGACGAGATCGGCGTCGACGCGGCGCGCTGGTACCTCGTCAACCGCGGCCACGACCAGGCGATCGAGATCGACGTCGACCTGGCCCGCGAGCGTAGCGACAAGAATCCCGTCTACTACGTGCAGTACGCCCACGCCCGGATCGCCGGCATCCTGCGGAACGCGGACTCACGGGCACCTTCCGCGACGCTCGACTCACGAGCCGGAGCGCGGCGAGCGCGAGCTCGTCAAGCGCCTCGTGGAGTTTCCGGCCGTCGTGGCCGAGGCGACGGAGCGGCGCGGGCCGCATGCGATTCCGATCTACGCCGTCCGCCTCGCCGACGACTTCCACCGCTTCTACCACGACTGCCGCGTTCTCGGCAGCAACGAGGAGGCCTTTCGCCTCGGTCTCTGCCTGGCCACGCAGGGAGTCCTCGCCCGCTGCCTCGAACTCGTGGGCGTCGACGCTCCCGAGCGCATGTGACGGCGGCATAGGATTGGATGCCCGATGGCCCAGGCGTCCGCACCCGACCGCAATCTCGCCCTCGAGCTCGTCCGGGTGACCGAGGCGGCCGCGCTCGCGGCAGGGCGCTGGGTCGGGCGCGGCGACAAGAACGCTGCCGACCAGGCCGCGGTCGACGCGATGCGCTACATGCTCGACACCGTGCCGATGGACGGCGTCGTCGTCATCGGCGAGGGGGAGAAGGACGAGGCACCGATGCTGTTCAACGGCGAGCAGATCGGCAACGGCGAGCCTCCTGCCGTCGACATCGCGGTCGATCCGCTCGAGGGCACCACGGCTCACGTCGGTCGGCCAGCCGAACGCGATCGCGGTCATCGCCCTGGCGGAGCGGGGAACGATGTTCTTCCCGGGGGCGGCCGTCTACATGGACAAGATCGCCTGCGGCGCAGAGCTCGCAGGCTCGATCGACATCACCGCCCCGCCGGTCGAGAACGTCAGGCATGCGGCGGAGGTCAAGGGTGTCGAGCCGAGCGCGATCAGCGTCGTCGTCCTCGACCGAGAGCGAAACCAGGAGCTGATCGCCGCCCTGCGGGACATCGGAGCGAAGGTCAACCTGATCACCGACGGAGACGTGGCGCCGGCGCTTGCTGCGGCCCGCCCCGACTCGCCTGTCGATCTGATGATGGGGATCGGCGGTTCGCCCGAGGGCGTCATCTCGGCGGCGGCCGTCAAGTGCCTCGGCGGCGCGATGCAGGGCCGGCTCTGGCCTCGCACCGACGAGGAGCGCGATGCGTTGGTCGCCTCTGGCTACGACCTCGACCGCGTCCTGACGACCGACGATCTCGTCGCAGGCGACGACGTGTTCGTCGCGGCGACCGGTGTGACCGACGGCGCTCTCCTCCGAGGCGTGCGCTATGCGCGGCCCGGCGCGGTCACGGATTCGATCGTCATGCGTTCGCGCTCGGGCACCGTCCGGCGCATCGAGGCGCAGCACGCGTTCGAGAAGCTCTCGCAGATCGCAGGCGCCCGCTACTCCTGAGGGCGTACGGCACCGTTGGTTACGCGGCCGCGAGCTCCATCTCGGGCGTGTAGCTGCCCGTGCGGGCAGCCCCGTTCAGCTTCGCCCGGTGGTAGAAGGCGCGCTGTCCCGCCTCGACCCGCGCCGCGTCCCCCCGCCACGCGTCGAGCGCCGATGCCTGGAGAGCGCGGCCGTAGGAGAAGCTGAGCTCCCAGGGCTGTGGCCCGAGAGCGTTCATCGCAGACAGATGGGCAGTCGCCTCGGCCTCGGTCTGTCCGCCCGACAGGAAGACGATTCCGGGTACGGCGGCGGGTACCGACGTCCTCAGTGCGAGGAGCGTCGAGGCGGCGACCTCCTCGACGCCGGCCTGCACGGCGCAGTCCTTTCCCGAGAGAACCATGTTCGGCTTCAGCAGCGTGCCCTCGAGCACGACGTGCTGTGCCGCGAGCTCCGTGTAGACCGTCCGGAGCGTCCGAACCGTCGCCTCGTAGCACGTCTCGAGCGTGTGGTCGCCGTCCATCAGCACCTCCGGCTCCACGATCGGCACGAGGCCTCCCTCCTGGCAGAGCGCCGCGTAGCGCGCCAGCGCGTGCGCATTCGCCTCGATGCACGCGTCCGTGGGAAGCCCGTCGCCGATCGTGATGACGGCCCGCCACTTCGCGAAGCGGGCGCCGAGCGACACGTACTCCTCGACTCGCTCCCGGAGCCCGTCGAGCCCCTCCGTCACCTTCTCGCCCGGTGACAGCGCCAGGTCCTTGGCGCCGGTGTCGACCTTGATTCCCGGAATGGCGCCGGCGCTCTCGAGAACCTGCGGGAACGGCGTGCCGTCGCTGGCCGACTGGCGGATCGTCTCGTCGTAGAGGATCACGCCGGAGACGTAGTCGCCGAAACCCGGCGTGGTGAAGAGGAGCTCCCGGTATGCGCGGCGCGTCTCCTCGGTCGACTCGACGCCGATCGAATCGAATCGCTTCTTGATCGTGCCCGTCGACTCGTCGGCGGCGAGAATTCCGTGCTCGGGCGCGACGAGGGCCCGGGCCGTGAGCTCGAGCTGATCGGTCTGCATCGTCGTTCTCTCCCTCCCTTTCCCGGCCCAACCCGGGGAATGTTGCTCGTCAACCGTCAACGTAGCGCGTGACAGGCGAGGGTGCATGACGCTCGTCGACCGGGGATACACTGATGCCTGCGCGGACGTAGCTCAGCTGGTAGAGCATTGGCTTCCCAAGCCAAGGGTCGCGGGTTCGAGCCCCGTCGTCCGCTTGAGTCTATGAGCGGGTTCCCGGCGCGGTGAGGGTTAGCGGTTGCGCTCGTCCGACACCAGATCCACGCCATAACGTTTCTGCTCGTGGGCCGCGAGCCGGCGGCGGAACGCATCCTCGGAGTCCTGGGCTAGGTGTCCGTAGGTGCGGTCGATCATCGCAACGCTCGTGCCGGCGTAGCGGGCAACGTCGAACGTGGGGACACCGGCGGCGAGCGCGTTCGTGATGAACGTGTGACGGAGCGCGTAGGGGCCGCGTTTCGCGAGGCCTGCCGCTTCGAGGGCCGGGTACCACTCCCGGGCCCGCCAGTTGTGGAGGCTGAGGTAGCCGCCGCGGGGTGCGGGGAAGAGGAGCGGTGTGTCGATCCTCGCCGGGAGAGCCTCGAGCGCCTGCTCTGCCGTGCGTCACCGAGCCCGTACACCTTCACGCCGCGCCAACGCGCCGGGACCCGGAGCGGGCTACGGCGAGGCGCGCTCCGGCTCAGGACACGTCTTCGATGATGCGGATGAGCTCGTCGGTGCGGTAGCCGTGGTGGCGTGGGAAGTCGACGCGCGAGCGTCGGCGAACGCCTCGGTGACAGGCTGCCGTCTCGACACTCATCCCGGGCAGCTCCCGCCTTGGGGCGGTGCTCCGGCTTTGCGCCAAGCAGCTCCCACGCCTCCAATGCGCTGATCGTTGGATGCCCCCCGTCCTCCGATAGATCGCGCGCGCGCGGAGGATTGCGGCGGCGTGCCGCCAACTTGCCCTCCCGATGGTTCCGAGCTACAGTCGCCGGCGGCGTGCGCCGCTCGCGCGGTCGGACGCCACCCACGGAGAGGAACTGGAGGGACTTCTTGCGGGCACTTATCGCAGGTGGTGGCATGGCGGGGCTGATGACCGCTCTGGCGCTGCGGGAGTCGGGCGTCTTCACGACGATCGACGTCTTCGAGCAGACGCGCACGCCGAGCACCGCGGGAGCGGGCCTGAACATCCCCCCGAACGGCGCAAGGCTGTGCCGGTGGCTCGGCGTCGACCTCGACGGCGGTGACCCCAAGGGCCCCGACGGGGCAGTCGACGGCGGCAGGGCGGCGATCCTCCACGAGACGCGGATGGTCTGGGAGGACGGCTCGATCACGCGGAAGCCGCTCGACCACAACACCTCGGCCGGCGACAACGCCGGCTTCCACCACATGCACCGCCTCGACCTGCTGATGGCCCTCCACAAGCGGGTCCTCGAGTTCGCGCCGGAGACGGGCGTCAACTGCCCGATCCAGGTCCACATGGCCAAGCGCCTGGAGGCCGTGAGCCAGGACGACGAGTCCGTGACCGTGACGTTCTCCGACGGCACGATGGAGACCGGCGACCTGCTGATCGGTGCCGACGGCGTCAACTCCCGGGTGCTGGATGCGGTCTGGCCCGGCGTGTCGACCAAGCGCTGGACCGAGGTCGTCGTCTACCGCGGTCTGGTCCCGAGGGACAAGGTCGCCGCGGCGCGCAAGCCCGACGGCAGCCCGCTCGACCACAACCCCATCGAGACGATGTCGATGGACACCCGCGAGACCCCGACGGCGCAGACGCTCACGTACTGGGTCCGCGGCGGCGAGCTGCTCAACGTGTGGCTCGCCTACTACGAGCCCAACGCCGACGAGTTCGAGCGCGAAGAGGGCGACTGGTTCCCCGCCGACCGCGAGGAGATGGTCGGCAACATGAGCACGGCGTTCGAGGGGGACCCCCGTCACGACGACGTCGTCGCACTCACGAGCCTGATGGAGAACCCGACGAAGTGGGGGCTCTACGACCGGGACGCGCTCGAGAACTGGACGGAGGGTCGCGTGGGCCTGGTGGGTGACGCCGCTCACCCGATGCTGCCGACCTTCGGCCAGGGCGCCGCGCAGGCCTTCGAGGACGCCGCGGCACTGGGAAAGTGCTTCGAGCTCCACGGCAGCGACATCTACCGCGCGCTGTTGCACTACGAGCGCGTGCGCTACTACCGCGCGACGCGCTTCCAGTTCGCGTCGAAGTTCCTCTTCAAGCACCTCGAGCCGGCGGACTCGCCTCAGCGCCGGCAGATCCTCGCGGCGGTCAACGAGCGAGACTACCCCGTCTTCGATCACACCGAGCGTGCGGGCAGCGACGACTCGTGGATCTACGCGTTCGACGCGCGCGAGATCGGCGACAAGCTGCCGCTCAGGAAGCTCGGGCCGTGGGACTTCCGCTCGCGGACCGAGGCGCTGGGGAGCGCGCGCCAGGAGATCGCCCGCAGCCTCTGGAAGCCGGCGAAGCCATGGACCGGCGACCGGCCCGTCACACGCGAGGAGCTCGCGCAGCACACGTCGTTCGACGACTGCTGGGTCGTCATCCGCGGCAAGGTCTACGACTTCACCGAGTGGAAGGACCACCACCCGGGCGGGCCTTTCGTGGCCCGCATCTACGGCGGCAAGGACGCCACGGCGGAGTTCGGCGAATACCACAGCCGGCTCGCCGAGCGGCACATGGAGCACTTCTGCGTCGGGCCGCTCGTCGGAGCCCCCGCCGAGCGCGCCGGCGACGCCGTCTAGGTCGAGCCGCGTGTCGCTCCAGGACGAACGCACGATCTTGGTTAGCGCCGGCTCCGCCGTTATCCGGTAGATCGCCGCCCGGCCTCGATCGCGAGCGACTCGATGTGGTCGATCGCCGCATCGAGCGCTGCCTCTTACTCCGAGTCCTGTTCAACGGGAACGACGCGGTGGCGTTGCGTAACGGCGGGAGCATCGTCGACGTGGCCAGCCTTTCAGGAGCCGCCCGAAAGGAGGCGGAACCTGCCGGACTCGGTTCCTATCGCCGCCA
>CAWCQC010000012.1:0-277620 GCA_963797645.1 uncultured Thermoleophilia bacterium
CCACGGGGCCGTCGCGGGATCTGCGACTGCGGGTCGCGGCGGTGCCGACCGAGAGCGAGGAGTACCTCGCTGCGTTCCCGTGGCTCGGTTACGAAGGCCGCTGGGGAGAGCTCCAGCGGTCGCTCTACAACGGGCCCACCGGCCCGAATCTCAAGCAACAATGGACGAACCCAATCGGCTGGGCCGAGGAGACCTGGCGGGACAGTAGCTTCCCCGTTCCGGGCGGCTCGACGCTTTTTCCGGCAGCCACGACCTTCTTCTGCCAGGCGGTCGGGGCGGGCTCAGCCCTTCTCACGGCGGTGACCCGGGATCCCGCCGTCGGGCTGTTCCTCCTCGCCGCGCTTGCCGGGGTGCTCGGTGGGCGGCGACACGAACGAGGTGGGCTCCGGGAGCCGCCCTCCATCTGCGCCGGCGCCGAACGGTCGGTCAACTTCTGACCGCCGCTCGGCACATGTACGGCAGGAACCTGCTCCTCTTCGCCGGGTCGGCGTGATCTTCATCCCCATCGCGATCGTGGTCGCCGGCCTTCAGGCCGGCCTGTTCCTCCTCACCGACCTCGAAAGCTTCTCCGATGTGGCCGGCGAATCGAGTTCTGCTGTCGCGACGTTCGTCTTCGGGATAGCGCTGCTCTTTGACCTCGTAGGACTGGGGCTCGTCCAGGGGGTTGTCGCCTGCGCCATGCTCGCTCTCGACGAGGACCGGCCGATCACACCCTGGTCTGCCTATCGTGACGTACTCGGGCGCAGGCCGGCGATCCTCGCCGCGGTGGTGCTGATCGTCATCGTCATCCTGCCCCTGACTCTGAGCTTCTTCCTGATCCCGATCGCCGTCTGGCTAATCGTTCGCTGGTCGCTCACCTCTCAAGCGCTCATCGTCGAGGGCCTCGGCGCGCGCGCCGCGCTCAGGCGAAGCTTCGAGCTCGTTCGCGGACGATGGTGGCGGGACGGCATTGCCCGTTGTCGGGAGTCGGCGTGGTCGCGACGATCATCGGGCCGTTCATCGGAGCGCTCGCGCTGCTCGGCACTGACGCCGCCTTCTGGGTCGCAAACCTGATCTCGGCCACGGTCTACGTCTTCGCCTTCCCCTTCGCCGCCGTCGTCACGACCTACGTGTACTACGACCACGTCGTTCGCAAGGACCTGGAACCGGACTTCACGACCACACCGCTGCCGCCCGAGTCGTCCTCGCCTCCTTCCAAGGCAGACAGGAAACCAGGCAACGCTTCTGCGGGCTCGGCTGAGCTGAGCGAATAAGCCAGTTGCGAGAGTTCCCCGTCGGGGAACGTGCAAGGCCCAGCCGGATCGGTCACCCTGCGAACTCGCGAGCCGGCAGGCCGACCACCCCGACTTCGGCGCGGAAGAGCGATCCGGCGAGCGGATCGTCGCGCGGTTCGAGGTTCTCACGCGAGGTGGTGATGTAGAGCTCGTCCAGGCGCGAGCCGCCGAAGGTGCATGCGGTCACCTGTTTTGCAGGCAGCTCGACGACCTCCTCGAGCGCACCCTCTGCGCTGTACCGTCGCACCATGCCCCCATTGAAGTACGCGACCCAGACGCCGCCTTCCGCGTCCACGGTTAGGCCGTCCGGACAGAGATCCGGGTCCGAACGAAGGGCCGGCGCCCGCTAAAGCCCGACTCGCGGTCGTAATCGACGACGTCGGTCCTATACGTGTCCGTATCGTTGTGGTAGGCGAGAGCGCCGTCCGGGCTCCACTCCAGCCCGTTCGAGATCGTCAGGCCCTTGGCCACGACCCGCACGGAGCCGTCGGGATCTAGCCTGTAGAGGGCAGCGGCGCCGGCCCGTTTGTCGTATGCCATCGAACCGCAGTAGAAGCGGCCGTGCGGGTCGCAGGCTCCCTCATTCATCCGCACGTTGGTGTCGGTCCACAGCTCGTCAAAGTACGCGAGGGTGCCATCGGCGTTCTCGAGCGCGAAGCCTCGTTCGACTCCCATGACTGCTCCGCCCCCACGGCGGGGGCGAACGGCGGCGACGATGTTGCCGATGTGGCGGCGGCCTATGGAGCCGTCGGCGTGCAGCGACACCACGTCACCCGCAAGCATGTCGAGCCAGCGTAGACCGCCCCAACGCTCAGACCACACCGGCCCCTCGCCGTGGTATGCGACAGGGTCCGTGACCTGTTCTGCGATCACACCGGCTCCTGCGCGGGCGTCGCGTGAGTTTTCTCCCACGGCCGACCACCAGGAGGAGCCCGGTGCCAATCGGCTGCGCTCATGGACGAGGGGCTCAGCTCCCGAATAGCCGCTCTGTCAGCCCCGTCTCCGCTCTGACGAGAAGGGCGTCGGCGGCCTTGCCGAGCGCGATTCGGTAGGTACCTTCGTTGATGTGCCAACAACGCTCGCTAGGAGGCGCTGACGGGCCGCTTCACGAAGCGGCCGACCACGGCGACCGCTCCGACAGCGAACGCCGATCCGATGGCGATGAGGTTCGTCGTCGTGCAGGTGCGACAGGCGTTGCAGCACACGGCGACCATCGGCGCATGCTCGGACGCCCGGTTGGCGATCGGAAGCATGCGAGCGTGAGGCGATCCAGCATCACTTCGAAGTCTACTGCTGAGCAGCCTGTTCCCCTCCGCCCGACCGAGCATGAGGCAGAGTGACGGGGGTGCGCCGCGCACGCGACTTCCTGATCAGAACCATCCGAGCCGTCACCCTCGTGATCCGCGACGGCCGCATCCCCCGCCCCATCCGGTGGGGAGGCGCTCTCGGCCTCCTGCCGATCCCAGGCCCGTTCGACGAAGTCGTCCTGCTCATCGTCGGCGGACTCCTCTGGGTCTTCTACCGCGACCGACTCAAGGAAGCCTGGAACCACGCCGGAGAACGGCCCTAGCCGAGCGGCCTGGCCGATCGCGACACGCCGCAGTCGCTGGGCAGCGAGCGGTGGAAATCTCTGCCGGAGGTGTTTCTCCTCGCCCTTTCCCTCATGCGATCTGCGGCCGGGGCCAGCGGCCCGCGCTAGGTCGTGGCCCAAGCTCGACGAGCTAGTGCGTCGCAGCGTCGGGCGGCTCGGCGAACGCGATCTTGTTCCCATCCGGATCAGGCACGTTCACGTGGCGGACGCCGTTCGAGTAGGTCTCGATCTTCGTGCTCGATGCGCTGGGCAGCGAGGCGCTGGAGGAGTGCGTCGAGCCCAGCGACGGCGAGGGTGATCCGGCCTGCGCCCGCCTACGCCGCATTCGGCTCGATGAAGAGCCAGGCGCGCTCGTCGATCTCCCAGAGCAGCTCTTCCCCGACGCGAAGATCTGGGGGTCGCCCGAAGAAGCGCGTGTACCAATCGGTGCTGGCGTCGAGATCGGAAACAGGTACGCCGGCGAAGAGGTCGGTGATCGCGCCCATCTAGGGCACTGGTATATAGCACGGCGGGGCCAGCCGCCCGAGGCTGTCGCAAGCCGGGCCGCCCTGCTACCTCAGTTCTCGCAGCGCGCGAGAGACGCCCCGGTTGGAGGCGCCTCTGCCGTCCGGCCGGAGAAGGCAACCCATGTGCCGGGGTTCCCATCGGCCGGTTACCTTGTCGGCGTCTTGGCGCCCCGGTTCGGGACTGTCCGCTCTCGGGCGGTCGAGCTAGTCCGCTTCGATGTAGGCCGTGAGGGGAGGGACGACACCGTGCTCCTCCATGAGGGCCCGGACCTCAGGCGGCGGTGATGCCACCAAGGCCCGAACGGCATCGAGATCGCTGACGTCGGCAGTGATAGCGATGCTGTTGCTCCCGTCCTGCGCAACGTAGTCGGTCACGTTGGTGCCGGAGGCCGACTCGATGGCTGCAGCGCGGCCCGCCTTGCCCTTCAGCCAACGGTCGATGTCGACGACGGCGTGGGTAACGACGATCTTCGGCATGTCCACTCCCTTTCTAACAGTGCCTAACCGGGGGGCACGATCTGCGGCGAGGAGGTAACACCCTATGTGAGGTGGGAGCATGGAACGGGTTCCACCCTGAGTAGACCGTTGGTCCCGTGGCCATCTGTTGCCAAGACGATCCAACAAGCCGGCGGTGGCGCAATGCGGGCTGGGCGGATGCGGATGCGGCGCAACCCTCGCTGTAAGCTGACGGCGTGCGGGTCGCCGTGCTGACCGGGCTCGTGCTGTTCGCATACGGGATGGTGGGCTGGCTGCTCTTCGGCGAGGACGATCCACGCACCTCGGCTGTCAGCGGTTGCGAGAACCGGTTCGCTGGGCGTCGGCATCGCGCCGGCCGGCTACCGCGTAGTCTCGTCCGCATAGCCTCCAGTCCTCCAGGCATGATGTCGTCGTGGCGACCGACCGTCTCGAGGAGCTTCTGCGGCAGGCGTTTCCCGACGCCGCCGAGATAGCCGTGCTCGACCGCACCGGTACGGGCGACCACTTCCAGGTCGTCGTGGCGGCTCCGGCCTTCGACGGGCTCGCGCTCGTCGATCAGCACCGGCTCGTCTACTCGGCGCTCGATGCGCCGCTCGCCGACGGAACGATTCACGAGCTGAGAATTCGAACGAGAGGAAGTGACTAGTGACAAGCAGCGAGCTTCGCGACCGGATCGAGAACGTCATCGAGTCCGAGCCGGTGGTTCTGTTCATGAAGGGCACGCCGAGCTTCATCGCGTGTGGCAACTCGGGCCGGGCGCTCGAGGCTCTGCGCGCCGTCGACGCACCGGTCACGACGGTGGACGTACTGCCCGACCCGCAGATCCGTCAGGAGCTGACGGCGATCTCCGGCTGGCCGACGATCCCGCAGGTCTTCATCCGCGGCGAGCTCGTCGGCGGCGCGGACATCGTCGAGGAGCTCCACGAGACGGGTGAGCTCGAGGGCCGGCTGGAGGCGCGACTCGGCGACGGCTGGCGCGGCAGCGCACCCGAGCGGGTGGTCGACGTGGTCGAGGGCGGCAACCCCTTCCGCGTCGTTTCCTAGTCTCCGAGCTACACGGCTGCAGCGAGAATCGACCGGATCGTCTGGCTCGACGCCTCGTCGGGCGACTCACTGATCACGGTCGCCGGTCTGGAGAAGGCCGCGAGCGCGTCCCTGAGGGGCTCTGCCCTCAGCGTGCCCTCACCGTACGAAAGGTGCTTCGTCTCGTTGCGGTTCGCGTAGGCGATGTCCGAGAAGTGGACGTGGAACGGGGCGCCTTCCGGGAGCACCTGATCCGCATCTTCGAGCACCGCCGCAAAGGCTTGGGCGTCCGCGAAGCCGCCGTCACTGACCGCGTGGAGGTGAGCAAAGTCGAGCACCGGCCGGACCCAGCCGGTTCGCTGCGCGATCTCCACCACGTCCTCGGCGCTTCCGAGCTCGCGGACACGCCCCATCACCTCGACTCCGAACGGGACCGCGCGGCCCTTGGCCTGCAGACGCTCGTGCAGCTCTCCGAGCTGCTCCACCACGTCGTCGAGCGCCCCCTCCCGCTCGCGGCCGAGCAGGTACCCGGGATGGAAGACGACGAGCTCCGCGCCGCACGCCTGCGCGATGCCGGCGGAGTGGTCGAGCATGCCCATGGCGCGCCGGTACTTCGCCTCCCGCTCGACGTGCCCGAGGAAGGCAGCGAGCGGGGCGTGGACGGAGAGGGCGACGTCGCGGTCGGTTGCGCACTCCCCGAGATGCTCGGCGAACGGCTTGTCCATCCAGAAGCCGCCCTCGAAATCGAGCTCGCATGCGTCGTAGCCCCGCGCGAGGAGAAGCTCCACCGCGGACTCCGGAGAGTCCCGGCTCGGCAGTCTGGCCGGCCCGACACGGATCGCTCCCATCCGGAGCCGACTATACGCCGCGGGGGCCGGGGATCCGTCCGATCCCCGCGCTACGTTCTTCGCATGCCACGGCGACCCTCCAGAATCGAGCTTCTCGAGCTCGACATCGACCTCCGTCTCACCGACCTCTGGGCCGAGGCGGCCGAGGTTGACGACTGGGACCTCGACGTGGTTGCCGCGCTCATGCGGGCCGCGTACGGCAAGGGCTACTGCGACGCGCTGACCGAGGACGAGCCGGGCTCCCTCTGCCGCGACCACGGGTACGTCGTGCCCGACCGGCGCCCGTCTCGCGCGGCCTAGTAAGCGACCCGCCCGGAGCTCGCCCGGAGTTAGAATCCAGGCGTGGCTCACAGGCGCGTTCCGGTGCGGCTGATGGTCGCCCTCTCGGTCGCGGGCGTCCTGGCGGTCTTCCTGCTGTACACGAGCTTCGCCGGCGGCGCGACCGAATCCCTGCGTCCGAGCCAGCTCGTTGCCGGTGACTACGCCGGCAAGGAGGTGCAGCTGGCCGGTGTGGTGATCGGGCCGGTCACCGGCGACGGCCGTGACGAGCCCGTTCGCTTCAAGCTCAAGGACTTCGACGGCAGACAGACGGTCGCGGTCGTGTACACGGGCTCGGTTCCTGACCTGTTCCGGGCCGGACGCCACATCTTCCTCCAGGGTGAGCTTCGGAACGGGGAGTTCGTCGGGAAGCCGGACTCACTCGTGACGAAGTGCCCGTCGAAGTACGCACCGAAGAAGAACGCCGAGAATTAGCATGCCCGGGCTCGGTCGCGCCGCGCTCGTCGTCGCTCTCGGGCTCGCGCTCTTTGCAGTCGTCGCCGGCGCGTACGCCGCCTACAGCGGGAGACGGCGCCTCGCCGACTCGGCCCGCAACGCGCTCATTGCGTCGTTCGCCGCCTGCCTGACGGCGACCGCAGTCCTGCTCGGCGCGTTCCTCACCGACGACCTCTCGCTGAGCTACGTTGCCGACCATTCGAGCCGGGCTCTGCCGGCCCGCTACGCGTTCACCGCGCTCTGGAGCGGTCAGGAAGGCTCCCTGCTCTTCTGGGTGCTGATCCTGACCGGGCTCGGCTCGGCAGCCGTCCTGCTCAACCGGCGGCTCGTCGCAGAGGTCCTGCCCTGGACCGTCCCGATCGTCGCGGCCGTCGCGGGGTACTTCTTCCTGGTGCTCGTCTTCGTCTCGAGCCCGTTCGAGACCCAGGTTCCACCCGTGGAAGGGGCGGGCCTCACCCCGAGCCTGCAGAACCCGTACATGGCCATCCATCCGCCGATGCTGTACCTCGGGTACGTGGGGCTCACCATCCCGTTCGCGTTCGCGATGGCGGCGCTTGCCTCGAAGCGCGCCGACGAGCGGTGGATCGTTGCGACGCGGCGCTGGACGCTCGCGTCGTGGACGTTCCTCGGGATCGGCATCCTGCTCGGCGCCAAGTGGGCCTATGAGGAGGTGGGGTGGGGCGGCTGGTACGCCTGGGACCCGGTCGAGAACGCCGCGCTGATGCCGTGGCTCGTGGCAACGGCGTTCCTCCACTCAGTGATGGTGCAGGAGAAGAAGAACATGCTCCGCGTCTGGAACGTGGTGCTGGTGGCTCTCGCGTTCGGGCTCTCGATCTTCGGGACGTTCCTGACGAGAAGCGGGGTGATCAACTCCATCCACAGCTTCTCCCAGTCGCCGATCGGAGCCTGGTTCCTCGGCTTCATCGCGGTGATCGCCGTAGCCTCGATCGTGCTCATCATCGCGCGGGTGCCGACCTTGCGTTCACGCACGAAGATGGAATCCCTCGTGTCGCGCGAGGCCGCGTTTCTCTACAACAACCTGTTCCTCGTTGCGTTCGCGCTGACCGTGCTCTGGGGTGTCGCCTACCCGATTGTGTCCGAGGCTGTGCGGGGCGTCGCCTCGACCGTCGGAGCGCCCTACTTCGACTTCTTCGGCATCGTCTTCGGGCTGCCGCTCCTCCTGCTCATGGGCATCGGGCCGCTGATCGCCTGGCGGCGGGCGTCGCTTCGCCAGCTCGGGGCCAGCGTGGCCTGGCCCGCGGCGGCCGCGCTCGGGTGCGGCGTCGTCCTGCTCGCGCTCGGGGCCGGCTCGAGCGTCCTCGGTCTCGTCGCCTACACGTTCGCGGCCTTCGTCCTGGCGGCGATCGTCCTCGAGTTCGTGCGAGGCACCCGCGCGAGGAAAGGGCTCGGCGAGAAGAGCTGGCCGGGGGCGTTCACGTCGCTGGTCGCGCGGAACCGGCGCAGGTACGGGGGTTACATCGTCCATGCCTCGATCGCGCTGCTCGCGATCGGCGCGATCGGGATCGGGGCCTACGGAACCGAGTCGATCCGCAAGCTCGAGCCCGGCGGGTCGATGCAGGCCGGCGACTACACGCTCACCTACGTCGGCTCGACGACCGAGCGCGTCGCAAATCGAACCGAGCTCCGGGCCCAGATCGACGTGTCGCGCGGAGGCGACGATCTCGGCACGATCGCCGCCGGCAAGAACCGCTACCTCGAGGGCGACGAGCCCGTCTCGAACGAGGTCGCGATCCGCACGGACTGGCCGCGCGCTGAGGACCTGTTCGTGATCGCCGATCGGTTCAACGCCGACGGCACGGTCTGGCTGAAGGCGCTGACCAACCCGCTCGTGAACCTCATCTGGATCGGCGGTGTCGTGTTCCTCCTCGGCTCGCTGGTCGCCATGTGGCCGGACGCCCGCGAGCAGCGTCGCCTGGCGAGGCGCTTCGCGGTCGCTCCGTCCGCGTGACCGCTGCTGCGGTCATCCTGGCCGCGCTCCTCGCGGTGGCCGCAGTGCTGCTCGTCGCGCGCCCGTTTCTGCGAAGAGCCGGCCGCGAGGAGCATCGCCCGGGCCCGGACGGTGAGGCGCTCGAGCGCGCACAGCTTCTCGACGAGCGCGACCGCGCGCTCGCGGCTCTCAAGGAGCTCGAGTTCGACCACCGGACCGGGAAGATCTCGGATTCCGACTATCGCGAGCTCGTCGGGCCGCTCAGGCAGGAGGCTGCGACTGCGATCCGCCGGCTGGATCCACCGCCCGCGGAGAGTCGTGCGGGGGAGGCTGGCGCTATCGACGCACCGAAACGGTCGCGCTAGTCAGGGCGGCGGACCGGCTCGTCAGGCCGCGGCGTCGAAGCGCACGACCCGCAGGTCGGGCAGGCCACGGTAGCGCTGGTCGAGATCGAAGCCGTAGCCGACGAAGAACTCGTCGGGAACGGTGAAGCCGACGTAGCGGATGGGAAGGTCGTCGACCAGCCGGCGGTAGGGACGGTCGAGCAGCGTGCAGACGGCGATGTCCCTCGGGCTGCGCAGCTCGAGCGTGGAGACGAGGTAGTTGAGCGTGAGGCCGGTGTCGACGACGTCTTCGGCGATCAGCACGTCCCGGCCGCTGATGGCCGAGTCCAGGTCCTTGATCAGACGCACGGACGAGCGCCCGCCGAGCGCGCCGCCGTAGCCGGCGAGGGCGACGAACTCGAGCGCGTGCGCGATCGGGATCGCGCGGGACAGGTCGGCGACGAAGATGAACGCGCCGCGCAGGACCGAGACGAGGACGAGGTCGCCGTCGCTGTAGTCGCCGGCGATCTGAGCTCCGAGCTCGCGAACCCGGCCTGCGATGTCGGCCCGGGACAGGTAGATCTCGCCGACCCGAGGGTCGGCCTCTACGCGGTGTGGTTGCTCAGGCCGTATTTCTGGGCCAGGCGCTCGAAGTCGCGCCGGTAGAAGAGCTTGACCTTGACGTCCGGGTAGCGCTCGCGGAGCTTGCGCAGCTTGCGGTTCTTCCGTGTCACGAGCGACTGCTTCATGATCGTGAGCTCGACATAGAGATCCTGCTCGGGCAGGTAGAAGTCGGGGGTGATCGCCTCGAGCACGCGGCCGTCCTCGTCCTCCTCGAGCACGAACGTCCGTGGTTCGTACTCCCAGGGAACGCCGTAGAAGTCGAGGATCTTGGCGCACTCGAGCTCCGCGTCGTTCGCGAACCTCGGGGTGTCAGCGCCGCAATATGCCTGGAAAACAGGCGTTTCCAGCGTCATCTCGGGCCAGGATACCAACCACCCCGGACAACCAGCCTCTAGACTCGACGGCACCGTGAGGACGACCGGAGACGGCAAGGTGTGCCAGTGCGAGGCCTATGCCGCGGTCACCGAGCGGGCCGCGCTGGCGAGCGGGCGGTGGCTCGGGCGAGGGGACGTCGCAGGCGCGGCCGAGGCCGCGACCTCGGGGATGCGCGCGGCCCTCGACATGATGCCGATCGAGGGCCGCGTCGTGATCGGAAGCTCCGAGGAGGAGACGAGCGGGCTTCCGGCGGACACGCTCGTCGGCAGCGGAGGCCAGCCCGTCGACCTCGCGCTGGATCCGCTCGAGGGGCCGGCAGTCGTCGCCCGCGGTGGATACGGCGCGATGGCGATGATCGCCGTCGGCGACCCCGGCACGCTCCCGCGGCTGCCGCAGATGTACGTCCGTAAGATGGCCGTCGGCCCGGTCGCCCGCGGGTGCATCGATCTGGCCAAGCCCATCGCCGACAACGTACGAGCCATCGCCGACGCGTTCGGCAGGAACCCGAACGACCTCACCGCGATCGTGCTCGACCGGCCCCGCCATCACGATCTGCTCGAGGAGCTTCGCGAGTCGGGTGTCCGGATCAAGCTCATTCAGGACGGCGACGTGACGGCCGCGATCACCGCCTCGATTCGCGGCACGAACGACCACCTCGCAGTCGGCATCGGCGGCGCACGTCAGGCGGTGATCGCCGCAGCCGCCCTGCGGTGTCTCGGCGGCGAGCTCCAGGCGCAGTTCTGGCCGGTCTCCCGCAGTGAGATCGCACAGGCGCGCGAGTACGGTTACGAGGACATGGAGAAGGTGTTCACGAACGAGGAGCTGGCGCCGAACGACGTCATCGTGGCCGCGACGGGCGTCTCGACAGGCGACTTGCTGCGGGGTGTCCGCTATCTGGCGGACAGCGCCCGCACGCAGTCGCTCGTCATGTGCACCCGTTGCAACTGGGTCCGATTCGTCGACGGCACGCACTTCTTCGCACGCGAGCGCCGTGAGGAGATCCGGCTGCTCGGGTAGGCATGGCCGACCGGATCGCCCACGAGGAAGAGCTGCGGTCGCTGCTCGGCGAGGCCGCGCCGCTCGTGCGCGCCAAGGTCAGCGACCGGCTGAACGACGTGACGCGCCGGTTCGTCGAACGCTCGCCGTTCCTCTGCCTGGCGACCTCCGGCCGCGACGGGACCTGTGACGTCAGCCCGCGCGGGGACCCGGCCGGGTTCGTCCGGATCCTCGACGAGCGGACGCTGCTCCTGCCGGACCGACCCGGGAACCGGCTCGCGGACTCTCTCAGGAACGTCCTCGAGAACCCGCACGTGGCTCTCCTGTTCGTCATTCCCGGTGTCGGTGACACGTTCCGGGTGAACGGGCGGGCGTCGGTCGTCACCGACCCGGAGCTGCTCGAGCCGTGCGCCGTCGAGGGCAAGACGCCGAAGCTGGGGATGCTGATCGAGATCGACCAGGCGTACGCTCACTGCTCGAAGGCGTTCCTCCGCTCGCAGCTCTGGGATCCGGATCGATACGTGTCCCGCGACGAGCTGCCGACGTCCGGCGAGATCCACCGCTCACTGGATCCGGCCTTCGATGTGGTGTCCTACGACTCGGAACGGGCCGAGCGGTACGCGCGCCGCGAGGGGTTCTACTGATACACGCAGGTAGGAGCGTTTGGGGTGGGCGTCGGTAGACTTTGCGCCGTGGCCAGCCGCGAGGAAGTGTTCGACGCGCTCCGCGTTGTCGAGGATCCCGAGCTCGGAATGGATATCGTCGAGCTGGGGCTGCTCTACGACGCAGAGGTCGAGGGCGACAAGGTTCACATCACCTATAGCCTCACCTCGATGGGGTGTCCGGTCGGACCGCTCATCGAGCAGCAGATCATGGAGGTCGTCGCGGCGATGCCCGGCGTCGAGGAGGTCGAAACCGAGCTCGTCTGGAGCCCGCCCTGGACCCCGGAGAAGATGTCGGACGACGCCAAGTTCATCCTCGGGTTCGGGTAGAGGACACCCATCCGCAGGCTCTCCCTCGCTCTCGCAGCTGCGGCACTTGTGCTCGCGCTCGTCCCCGCGGCGTTCGGAGCCGCGCGGCCGCAGCCGGCGCTGACGCCCGGCCCGAACGACGGCCTTTCCCGGGCGCTCGCCGGAGGCGCGCTGACCGACGCGCAGTACGCGCTCCAGCGCGCGCGATCGATCTTCGACCGGGCAGCGGTGCGGGCGCGCTTCGGTACGGTGGCGCCGGCGCGCGAGCTCGACGCGACCCTCGTTCTGCGCGACCTCGTCGTCCGCTACAACGAGCTCGGCCCGGCGGAGCGGCGGCAGGCGGCTGTGATCCTCTCCCGGCCCGACGACGACACGAACCCGAACGAGGGTGGGGGCCACTACGACCCGGCGGTCGTGAGCTCGGACAACTACGTCAACCGCTGCACGGGCGATTTCTGCGTCAACTGGGTCACGGTCTCGAGTGACGCCGCCTCGCCGAGCTTCGTCGACTCCGTCTTCGCGAGCATGGAGACGGTCTGGGCGGCCGAGATCGACCGTCTCGGCTACCGCGAGCCGAAGAGCGACGCCACCTCCACGGCGACGAACCCGCTGAACGCGAACGGGCTGATCGACATCTACGTCAAGGATCTCCCGAACGGCCTTTACGGGTACTGCACGACAGATGACCCGACGGCATTCGATCCGACCGCTACGAACTTCGACGTCTCCGCGTACTGCGTCGTGGACAACGACTACCGCCCGGGCCAGTACGGCGGTGCCGCAAACGGTGTCGCCGCCCTCCAGGTGACCGCAGCGCACGAGTTCTTCCACGCAGTCCAGTTCGCCTACAACTTCTTCCAGGACAGCTGGCTGCTCGAGAGCACCGCGACGTGGGTCGAGGACGAGGTCTTCGACGACGTGAACGACAACTACCAGTACCTGCGTGTCGAGCGCGCTCACCGACCCGGACGTCCCGCTCGACATGACGACGTTCGACGGCGACTACGACAGCTTCAAGTACGGCGGCTGGCTCTTCTTCCGCTACGTCAGCGAGACCCACGACCCCTCCGTCGTGCGCCGCATGATCGAGATCAGCGGTGAGCCCGACCTGCTGCGCTCGATCTACGCGGTCGACCGGGCGCTCAGGCAGGGCGGCTCGAGCTTCGGCATCGCGTTCACCGGCTTCGGAGCCGCCAACGTGGTCCCGGGCGAGTTCTACGATGAGGGCGCCGACTACCTCGCCGGCGGCAAGCCGCTGCAGGCGCCCCTCGGGCCGGCGATCACGCTCTCGGCGGTCAAGCGCGACAGCGGGTGGCGCGCGCGCACGCTCTCCCACCTCACGACCGGTTACGGCTACCTCGTGCCCGGCGCCGGGGCCCGGCCGGGCGCCAAGGTCAGGATCAGACTCGATCTGCCCCGTCGAAGGGGCGGCTCACAGGCTTCGCTCGTCCTTCGGAACGCGTCCGGTGCCGTGAGCACCCGCCGGGTCGTCCTGAACATCCGCGGCGATGCGACGGTCACCGTGCCGCTCGGCCGTGCCGTCGTGGTCGTCCTCTCGAACGCGAATCTCCAGCTCGCCGCCTGCGGCCAGGGCAGGCCGTTCACCTGCGAGGGCACGTACGGGCACGACCCGGATCGGTACCGCTTCCGGGCCCGGCTCGTCCAGTAGCGTTACTTCGCCGGCTCGGGCACTGTCCATCGCCCCGGGGAGGGCTCGCGAAGCGGGGCGACGAGCGCCAGAGCGGGGACCATGAGCACGGCCATGACGATGCCGACCACGGCGATGCCGGAGGACTCGAGCACGAACCCGCCCGCGAGCGCTCCGACCGCCGAGGCGACCGAGGTCGACAGATCGGTGAAGCCGAGCGCTCCGCCGCGCTCACCCGCGAGTGGTCAGGTCGCTGATCGCCGCTGTGGCGCCGAGGTAGCACGCCGACCAGCCGAGGCCGACGAGGAACAGGCCGACTCCGATCAACGCGGTGACCTCGGTGAAGGAGCCGAGTATGGCCCCGACCGCAGTGAGGAGGCCGCCTGCCAGCAGGCCCGGGCGCCGCCCGTAGCGGTCGAGCAGCGCCCCGATCACGGGGGCGAGGGCGAACATCCCGACCATGTGGAAGCTGATGACGAGAGCGATTGCGAGGGCGCTGCCGCCGTAGTCGTCGATCACCACGGGCGTGATGCCCATCACCGCGACCATCGCGGTCTGTGCGATCGCGATCGCAACGATGGCGGCACGGAACGGCGGAATCTGCAAGAGCTCTCCGAGCCGTCTCCCCGGTCGCGCCTGAGCCGTCTCGGGGACCGCCTCGGCGAGGTCTCGGGGATCCGGTCGCAACAGGAGGACCGACGTGAGCCCGATCGCTCCGAGGAAGGGGATCAGGAGCCAGGGCGCGACCGTGGACCCCGTGGCCGCCTCGATCGCCGCTACGACCGGCGCTCCGAAGATCGCTCCGAGCGTTCCGGCGGCGACGATGATCCCGACCATCCTGCCGCGCACGTTGCTCGGATACATGTCCGCGACCGCGACCCGTCCGAGCTGCCCGGCCCCGAGGCCGGCGCCGAAGGGAATCGCCATGGCGAGCAGCAGCCACGACGAGCCCATCCAGACGGCCAGCGTTCCGCCAAATCCGGCGACCGCGAACAGCGAATAGCCGATCGCGAGCCCCGGCCGCCTTCCGAACCGATCCATGAGCCGGCCTACGAGGAGCGCGCTCACCGCCGCGGAGGTGTTGAAGATCGCGAGCAGGATGCCGGCCCAGCGCTCGCGCCCCGTCAGGTCGACGATCGCCACCACCGCGAGCGTGAAGAAGGTGGCGCTCATCGCCAGCAGCGCTCCCTGTGCGACGACGAGGAGGATCGTGTTGCGACGGACGAGCTCGTCTCTCGTCCGCTGGTTCGTCATTACTCGGGAATCGAGAGCACGATCTTGCCCAGCTGCTCGCCGGCTTCCAGGCGCCGGTGCGCGTCCGCCGCTCTGCTCCAGCGGATAGACGCGATCGACGATCGGGCGCAGCGCTTCGTTCGTTCACCAGCTCGAGCAGCGCCGTGAAGTCGGCGCGCGTGGCCATCGTCGAGCCCAGGATCGACAGCTGCTTCCACCAGACCCGGTGCAGCTGAGCGGGCGGGTTGGGGCCGCTCGTGGCGCCGCAGACCACGACGCGACCGCCTTCGGCGGCCACCGCGAGCGACGTCTTCCAGGTCGCCTCGCCGACGTGCTCCACAACGACGTCGGCGCCGTGCCGGCCCGTCGCCTCCTTGACCGCAGCTGCGACGTCAGCCGAAGCGTGATTCACCGTGACGTCCGCGCCGAGCTCGGCGGCCCGGGCGAGCTTCTCGTCGCTCGACGACGTCACCACGACCCTGGCGCCCGAGAGCCTTCGCGATCAGGAACGCCGCCGAGCCGACGCCCGAGCCGACGCCCCAGCACAGCACCCACTCGCCCTCCCGAAGCCCGGCGCGGACCACGAGCATGCGGTACGCCGTCTCCCAGACGAGCGGGAAGGCAGCCGCCTCCTCGAAGCCCAGGTGAGGGGGTTTCGGATGCACGTAGTCAGCGTCGACGGCGATCAGCTCCGCGTGCGTTCCGTCAGAGTGCTCGCCGATGATGTGCTTCCCGTCGTCGAGGCCCGGGTTGAGGACGACCTCCTGACCGCTCTCGAAGCCCTGGACACCCTCGCCGAGAGCCTCGACGACGCCGGCCCCGTCAGCCCCGAGGATGCGGGGCTTCGGCGCCGAGGGCATCCCCATCCGTGTCCAGACGTCGAGGTGGTTCAGCGACGCAGCCTTGAGCCTGACCAGCACCTCACCCGGCCCCGCGACGGGGTCGGGAGCATCCTCGTAGCGCAGGACCTCGGGGCCTCCGTCCTCGTGGATGACGATCGCCTTCACGCGGCGGATCCTAGCCCGCGGACGCTGCTACGGTGACCGCTGTGGAGACCGGCGAGCTGGAGAGGCTGGCCCGGGAGGTCGGAATCGACGTCATCGGCGCGGCGCCGGCCGAGCCCTACGACGACACCGAGCAGATCATCCGCGAGCGCCGGGACCGCGGGCTCTTCGCCGACATGCGCTTCACGATGGCTCGCCCCGAGGTGTCCTGCCACCCGGAGTCGCTCCTTCCAGGCGCGCGCTCCGTCGTCTCTGCTGCGCTCTGCTACTACGTTCCGGAGCCGGAGCCTGGACCGGGGGAGGGAAGCCTCCCCCGCTACACGTGGCGCGACGCATACGCGGAGCTGCGCGCGAAGCTCGAAGAGCTCGGCCGGCGACTCGGTGGGGCCTACCGGGTCCTCGTCGACGCGAACGACCACGTCGACCGCGAAGGCGCGGCCCGCGCGGGGATCGGCTTCTACGGAAAGAACACCATGCTGATCACGCGGCGGCATCGGCTCGTGGGTCGTCCTCGGGACGCTGGTCACCGATGTCGCGATCGAGCCGAGCCCCCGTCTCGAGCTGGACTGCGGCGCGTGCCGGCTCTGCATCGACGCCTGCCCGACCGGCGCTCTCGACGAGCCCGGCGTGCTCGATTCGACGCGCTGCCTGTCCTACTGGACGCAGGCGCCGGCGGCGATCCCCGAGCTCTATCGGGAGGAGCTGGGCGACCAGGTCTACGGCTGCGACGTCTGCCAGGACGTGTGCCCGTGGAACCGCGGAGTCGAGCGCAGGCGGCAGGGCGAGCCCCTGCCCGCCGGGGCCGAGCCCGTCGTGTCTCTCGCCGAATGGCTGACGATTCCGGCCGACGAGCTGCGAAGACGTTACGAACGGCTCTACGTGCCTCGCCACGACGCCCGCTACCTGCGCCGGAACGCGCTCGTGGCCGTCGGAAACTCCGGTCGCGCCGAGCTCGCCGCGCTTGCCGAGCCGTACGCGAGCGGGGAGGACGAGCTGCTCCGCGACCACGCTTCGTGGGCGCTCGACAGGCTGCGCGATCTGTGAACCGGCTCTCCGACTACGAGTGGGAGCTTCCGCAGGAGGCGCCGATGCATGTGCCCGGACGCGTGTTCGCAAGCGAGCGGATGATCGCGGCCGGGGAGCTCGAGAACGCGCTCCAGCAGGTTCGTAACGTCGCCTGCCTGCCGGGGATCGTCCGGGCTTCGTACGCCATGCCCGACATCCACTGGGGGTACGGGTTCCCGATCGGGGGCGTCGCCGCGTTCGGCGTCGACGACGGCGTCATCTCGCCGGGCGGGGTCGGCTACGACATCGGGTGCGGCGTGCGCCTGCTGCGCAGCGACGTCGACGTGTCGACGATCCGGTCGCAGCTGCCGGGCCTCCTCCACGAGCTCGCCAGGGCGATCCCGACCGGGACGGGGCGGGGCGGCGGCCTCGATCCCGGCCGGAACGACCTCGAGTCGATTCTGCGCCACGGCGCGAAGTGGGCCGTCGAGCAGGGCCTCGGTACCGCTCGAGACCTGGAGCGCTCGGAGGACGGCGGGGCGCTCGGTGGCGCCGAGCCTGGGAATGTCTCCGACCGGGCGTACCAGCGAGGTCGCAACACGATCGGCTCGCTCGGCGCCGGCAATCATTTCCTCGAGCTGCAGGAGGTTGCCGAGATCGTCGACGCCGAGACGTCGGCGAGCTTCGGGCTCGAGAAAGGGAAGCTGGCGGTCATGCTCCACTCCGGTAGCCGCGGCCTCGGCCACCAGGTCTGCACCGACTACCTGCGCGAGATGGAACGGGAGTCCTCAGCACTCGACTTGCCGGACCGCCAGCTAGCCTGCGCTCCGTTCGCGGCCGCTGCCGGCCGCCGCTACTACGGCGCCATGGTGGCTGCGTCGAATTTCGCCCGGGCGAACCGGCAGGTGATCACGGGACTCGTGCGCCGCGCCTGTCAGCGCGTTCTGGGCGTGTCGGAGGAGCGCCTCGCTCTCGAGACCGTCTACGACGTGTCCCACAACCTCGCGAAGGTCGAGCGCCATGGTGAGCGCGACCTCGTCGTACACCGCAAGGGCGCCACGCGCTCGTTTCCTGGACAGCCCGTGCTCGTTCCAGGCGACATGCAGCGGGCTTCCTGGGCGCTGGTCGGCCTCGAGAGCTCGCTCGAGCGGGCGTTCGGCTCGACCTGCCACGGGGCCGGACGCGTGCTCGGACGGAAGGAGGCGAAGCGCCGGATCCCGGCAGAAGCGCTCCGCCGCCAGCTGGATGAGGCCGGCGTGCTCGTCAAGGCAGGAAAGGCGTCGCTTCTCGTCGAGGAAGCGCCGCAGGCCTACAAGGACGTCTCCGAGGTCGTGGCGGTGTGCGAGGGGGCGGGTCTGTCGGCGCGCGTCGCGAAGCTCCGGCCGCTCGCGGTGCTCAAGGGCTGAGGGCTATCGCTTGGCTCTTGCGCGCTTCTTCCGCGGCGGCGCCGCGAGCTCCGCGGAGAGCGCGCGCGCCCGTGCGGCAACGCGTGCCCGCAAGTCCTCGGGCTCGAGCACGACCGCCTCGCCTCGATAGGAGAGGATCTCTCCGACGAGCCAGTCCCGGCTGCCGAAGCCGAGCTCCTCGAGCGCAGAACCGTCCTCGAGCGGCACGGCTCCCCGCTCGAGCCGCCAGCGGGCCTGCTCGGCCGAGAACCAGACGCGGGCGACACGGAGCCGGGACTCGGTCTGGAAATCGTCCCGCGGCTCGAACGTCTCGTCGAGCAGCCGGGCTTCCCGCATCCGGTCGAGGCGAAAGCTTCGAGCCGCGTCCCGCTGCGTGTCCCACGCGTGGAGGTACCAGTTCGGCAGCGTACGCTCGAACCGGTACGGCTCGATCACACGTGCCGTCGTCTCGGGCTCCTCGGGCTTCAGATACTCGATGTGGACGAGCCGCCGCTGCTCGATCGCGTCGGACAGCGTGTGGATGAGCTGCTCCTCCTCGCCGCCGATCAGCGGCTCGGGGCTCTCTCGCAGCTCGAACTGCCCGAACGTCTCCTCGAGCTTCCCGCGTACGCGCTCGAGCTGGGTATGAGCGCCCGCGGCGATCATCGGCCCGACGAACTCGAGCGCGAGGCGAATCGCTCTCGCCTCGAGTGGCGTGAGCCGCGGCGCCCGCCGGAACGCGTCGCCGAACAGCTCCTTCTCGACCCGCACCTCGTCGCCGTCGAGCGCCGCGTAGACCGCGTAGCACCCACCTCCGAAGTTGACGAGGTTGAGTAGCTGGAGGTGCTCGTCGAGCTGGTCGTACGGGATCTGGAAGCTCTCGGTGAGCTCCGTCGCCGGGATGACCGCTCGCTTCTCGTCGCCGCAGCTCGCGAGCAGGTGGGCGAGCAGCGCCTGGAGGACCGCGAAGCGCTCGGGCGGGACCGGGCCGGCGGGCCGCTCCGGCAGTGGTTGTGTCCGGGGGCGGCGCGGCGACGGGCGCCGGCGCGTCAGGCGGGCCCTCGTGCCGCTCGGCCGTTCGGAGGAGCGCGGACGCGACGTCTGCCGCCAGCTCGGGCGGGTCGAGCGGCCGGGCACGCCCGTCCTGTCGCAGCACCCACGAGGCGAGGAGCCGCAGGTCCGAGTACTCCGTGAGGAAGACTCCGTCTTCCAGCCGGCCACGGCCCGAGAAGGATCGCTCGACCCACCAGGCGGTATCCGCGCCGACGGCGACGCGCGCCTCTCCTGCTGTGTCTCCCACCTGCCAGGGCGGCCGGCCTCGGAACTCGGACGGATCGAAGTCGGCCGGGAAGCGGAAGTCGCGCTCGCGGCGCGTGGCGAACGTGATGTCGCCCCGGATCCGGGAGACGCGGAACGTGCGCATGCCGTCGCGTTCCAGATCCTTGCCGACCACGTACCAGACACCGTTGTCGGAGAAGAGCGCGTACGGGTTCAACGTGCGCTGCGAGACCTCGTCGCGCCCGATCGCCCAGTAACCGAACTTCACGGTGCGCTGCTTGGAGATGGCGGCGTCGAGCTTCGCCAGCCGGCCCGAGGTCTCGGGTGAGTAGTCGCGGTCGAGGACCTCGACCCGAACCGCGGTCGCGGTGGGCGTCTCGGCGGTGCCGGGCCGGCCCAGGGCGAGGTTCTGGAGCGCCAGCCGCAGCGGTTCCGCGTAGGCGAACTGTCCCTCGAGCAGGAAGAGCGAGGTCTGGAGCGCTGCCAGCTCGTCGTCGGAGAGCTCGAGCGGCGGCAGGAAGTACTGCTCGGACCGAAGGGTGTAGAGCTCCTCGCCCGTGAACTCGTCCCGCTGGGACTGCAGCGGGACACCGAGCGAGACGAGCTCGGAGCGGTCCGAGTAGAAGCGGCGGGCGAACGCCTCATCGGACATGTCCGAATAGCCCTCGACGCAGCTCTTGATGTCCCGTGCCGTGAGCGCCCGCCGCTCGGCCATCAGGAAGGCGACGAGGGAGAGCTGGCGGATCAGCTTGTCAGCGTCGTGCGACACCGCCCCTATTCAACCCGAGACGGGCCGGTGGTGCACCGCGGCCGGCGAATCGGTGCAAACTCGTCAGAGGATCTTGGCGATGCCGACCGCACGAGGAGCACGCCGGTGACGAGCGAGACCTAGGCGCTGACCGTACGTTCGTGCGAGGTCAGCCAGGCGCGCGTCTCGCCGGCGGGGCAGTCGGCGGACAAGTAACCATGTCAAGAGAGGCTCGTATGATGCGCGCCGATGGACACCGACGCGCTGGCCGCCGTTCTCGCGATCTTCGCGGCGGCGTTCTTCGCCCTGGCCGCCACGCTGTGGCAGAAGGCGTCGCTCGGGCTCGAGGGGATCTCGATCAAGCGTCCGAAGTCGCTGCTCAACCTCCTGACGCGATGGGTGTGGCTGGCCGGTCTCGGCGCGCAGGTCGCCGGAATCGCGCTCCAGGCCGCTGCGCTCGACCGGGGGCGGGTTGCGGTGATCCAGCCGCTCCTCGTGACCACGATCATCTGGGCGATTCCGCTCGGCTACTTCCTGACCGGTCAGAAGATCGTCCGGCGGGAAGTGATCGGCGCCGCCGTCTGCGTCGCCGGCCTCGCCGTCTTCAGCGCCTACGGCGACCCGAGCGCTGGAGTCGACAACGCGCCCGCCTCGGACTGGGCATCCGCAATCCTCGTCATCGGCGCGATCTGCGGAGGCCTCGCCCTGTTTGCGAACCGCGGCGGGTCGTCAGCGAAGGCCGCGGTCTACGGAACGATTGCCGGCATCCTCTACGGTCTCTCGGCGACCCTCATGAAGCCGGTCGTCGAGACCTGGCATGCGGACGGAGCGGCGGTGTTCGGGGACTGGGAGCTTTGGGCGATGGCCATCGCCGCGGTCCTCGGCTTCGTCATGCAGCAGATCTCACTGTCGTCGGGCCAGCTGGTGGCGTCGGTGACGACCGTCTCGGTGGCGAACCCGATCGTCAGCGTGATGCTCGGGGTGCTGATCCTGCAGGAGCGGCTGGACGACGTCCTCGCTGCAGCCGTCGGGCTGGCGCTGGCGCTCTTCGGAGCGGTCGTGATCGCCTCGATCCAGGAGAAGGAGAAGGCGCCGCCGACTGCCCCCGCGACGCCGGGCTCCGAGCCGGCGTCGTCCCCGACGACGTGACGGTCGGTCGGGGCCTAGGCAGCGACTCGGGCCGAGGCAGCCGTTCGCCCGGTCTCGAGATGCTGGTGCGACGGGCAGTACTCGCGCTCGGGAAGCGGCGTGCGCTGGCAGGGCTTGCCCTTGCGCGTCGTCGCCTGGCAGCGCGCTGCGCCGCCGTCGAACGCTCCAGCCTCGATCTGCTCCTCGACGTAGGAGACCGCTGCGCCGATTCCCTGGCTCACCGCCCAAGAGACCTGAGCCTGCGCGGTGATCGGGAAGTACCGCCGGATGTCGGCGAAGAGCGCTCGCTCGGGGCGGGCGAAGTAGCGAGGGTCGCGTGCCAGACGCTCGACCGTGTCCTCGATTGCGGCCAGGACCGCGCGCCGGTATTCGAGCTGCTCCTCGATGTCCACATACGGGTCGATCAGATCCTTGATCGAGCGGTAGATGGCCCGAGAGTACTGATACATGATGACCTGGATGCTCTCGTTCATGGCCGCTCTTCCAGTATGGGGTACATCAGATGAAACTCCTGCAAAGAACTCTTAAGCATGTGTTAAGCGGCGGTGCGTGAGGACGTATTTTACCTCGCCTTGCACCCTGTTACAAAGTGATGTCAGACATTGGCCCTTCCGGAGGGCGGCGCTCGCGTCCCTCTACGGGGTGATCCGGCGCGTGTAGGCGTCCGAGAAGCCCGCCGAGCGGGCCGCCGGGAGCGCTGCCTTCGCCTCGTCGAGGGTCGAGTAGACGCCGCTGAAGACCACGTAGAAGCCCGGCCGCAGGCTCGAGTAGTCGGAGGAGACGAGTACGCCGACTTGAGGGAGACCCGCCTGGCGCGCGCGATCGGCCTGCGCCTCGGCCGCGCCGGCGCCCTGGCTCTGTGGAATCGAGGCGACGATCACCGTGTAGCCGGACTGACCCGCCGGCCACTCGGTCGGCTCGCCGGCTGCCGGAGGCGTCGTCGGGGTGGAGGTCGTCGGCGTGTCGGGGGGCGGCGTGGTCGCGGTTCCGGGAGGCTCCGGATTCGTTCCGCCGGGGACGAGCGTCGTCTCGACCGGGGGCAGGCCCGTGTCCGTCCCGCTGCCGGTGCCCGCGCCGGTCGCAGGTGGGAGGTCGGTCGAGGGCTCGAACGTCTGGGTCGCGGGCCCGGTGATCGTCGTCTCGAGAGCTCCGGTTGCGACTGGAGCTGCCTCGTCGCTGCCACCGCCGCCGGCGAGGACGATCCCGGCCACCAGGCCTCCGATTGCCAAGAGGGCCAAGATGATCGCGACCGCGATCAGCGAGGACGGCGGACGCGCGTCTCTTCGAGCGGGGAGGCGCGCGCCACATTCGAGGCAGTACTCCTGGTCGGCCTCGTAGGGCGCGCCGCAGTTCGCGCACCCGGGTGCCGTGGCGTGCCCGCCGTCTGCCGGGGGCTCCACTACCAGTCCCGTCCTGCGTCGGACGACCCACCGGGCGGTGTCGGAGTCGTGGGTTTGCCGCAGTGCGAGCAGAAGCGCGCGCCCGGCTCGAGCGCCCAGCCGCAGGTGCACAGGATCTCCGTCACGCCGTCACCCTCGGGCTGGGGCTCCGGAGGCGGAGACTCGAGCTCCGCGGCAAGCCGCTCGAGCTCGAGGATCCGGCCCGCTTCGGCCGCGAGCAGGTCCGGGTTGAGACGCTCGCGCCGCACCATCTCGAGGGCGAGGCCGCCGAGGTCCCGGATGCGACCCTCCCGCTCGCGGGCGAGCTTCCAGAGCTTCACGTCTGCACCGATGCGTCCGGGCTTGAACGACCAGTCCTGCCTGGTCGCCGGGCCGCCTGACGCCTTGTAGACCCGATCCGGGTCGATCTCGCGGCCGCGCTCGTCTGCCATGGAGGGAATCTAACCATGCCCGGCCCGGGAATCCGCGGACGCCGCGGCCGGCAGGCGGTAGGGTTCGCGCGCGTGGAGGCCAGCCGGATCGAGACGGTCGGGGTCGTCGGCCTGGGAGCGATGGGCGCCGGAATCGCCCAGGTGTGCATCCAGGCGGGCGTTGCGACCGTCGGCCGTGAGGTCGACAGCGAGCTCTGCGAGCGGGCGCGAACGGTGATCGCAGGGCATCTCGCCCGGAGCGTGGAGAAGGAGAGGATGACGGCGCCCGAGCGCGATACCGCCCTCGCCCGGCTGACGCTGACGACCGAGATGGCCGACCTCGCGGGGTGCGACCTCGTCGTCGAAGCCGTGACCGAGGACCTGGCCGCGAAGGAGCAGGTCTTCCGGGAGCTCGACGCGGTGCTTCGTGGCGATGCGATCGTCGCGACCAACACCTCGGCACTCTCCGTGACTCGAGTCGCGGCGGCGTCCACGCGTCCCGACCGCGTCGTCGGGCTTCACTTCTTCAACCCGGCGCCGGTGATGCCGCTGGTCGAGGTCGTACGCACGAAGCTCACCTCCGAGCAGGCGTTCGCGGCGGCCTTCGGGCTCGTCGAGCGGATCGGGAAGACGCCGATCGCCTGCGGCGACACGCCGGGCTTCGTCGTCAACCGGATCCTGATCCCGGTGCTGAACGACGCCGTCCGCGTTCTGGACGAGGGTACGGCGAGCCCCGAGGACCTCGACCGTGCGATGTGCCTCGGCACGAACTGGCCGATCGGCCCGCTGGCGCTCGTGGACCTGATCGGCGTGGACGTCCACGTCCACGCCGCGGAGGCCCTCTGGGAGGCGTACCGGGAGCCTCGCTTCGCGCCGCCGCCGCGACTGGTCAGGATGCAGGAGGCCGGGCACCTGGGCCGTAAGACCGGCCGCGGCTTCTTCCGCTACGACGCCTGAGGATCCGTCCGGTGCCGGCTCTACGATCGCGCCCGTGACGATGTGCGCATTGTGCCGCAGGAACCTTATGGCCGGAGAGCGCTACCGCCACTGGGAGTCGGACGTGGCAAGGCGCTCCGAGCACATCGTCTGCGGGCTGTGCGAGCCCGAGGCCCGCGATGCGGGCTGGGTGCGCTCCGCGAAGCCGGCCGTCCGCGAGCCTGCAACCGGCCTGCGCCTCACCGTCCGGCTGGTCGCGTAGCTTCGGTCACGCCGCGAGCGGCGGGCCTGCTGGGCGCCAGGCGACCAACGGATGCTGCTCGACGGCCGAAGTCCAGATCCGGTCGGCCTCCTCTACGGAGATGACCTCGAGGGTGACCGCGTTCCTGGTCGCCGTCGCCAGGCGGAGGATCTGCGTCTCGAGGTCGCAGGCTCGGAGGCCCGCGCGCTCTCCCGCGAGAGCGACTGCCTCGAGCTCGGCAGCGAGGAGTCGTACGGTCCGGTCGTGGCGGGCGCTGTTCATGTCGGAGCCTCGATGGTAGGACGACCCACGGACGGGTTCGACCCCCGACACCGGATTCCTTGCGATCCGCTTACACTTTGTTAACTGCCCGCTGATTGCGGACACACCTTCGGCGTCGATACTGGAGACGAGACGATGGCTCGGCGCGTCCTGATCCCCCTGCTCGCGCTCCTCCTTCTGCTGGGGACCGCGTCGGTTGCGCTCGGTAAGCCGAGCGAGCGCTTCGACGACGAGCGCGGGATCGAGCTGATCAGCGGAAACGGGCGCACGACGATCGCGCTCCGAGGCGCCGTGATCGGTTCGGTCGGCAGCGGCTGGGTGTGGGTCACCGACCTGCCGGGCGGGGCCGAGACGGACATCTTCGTGGCCGGCGACGAGGACAGCTACCAGATCGACACCCAGACGACCGCCTACCGTGGCGACAATCTCCGCTTCCGCGTCTTCCGGGGCAAGTGGCGCGTGCGCATCAGGGGCATGGACATCGACGTGAGCGCGGTGGGTACCGGGTTCGTCGGTATCGCCGGCCGCAGCGGCCTCTACAGGGTCGCCGGCGGCCCGGAACGGAGATGGCCCGAGGAGTGGAAGACGATCAAGCTCGGGCCGTGAGGCGCCGACACTCCGGACAGAGCCGATGAACCAGGTTGCGCAGAAGGTGCTCGTCGTCGAGGACGAGGAGAGCATCGCCTCGTTCGTCTCCATGTACCTGAAGAAGGGTGGCTTCGCGGTCTCCGTCGCCGGCACCGGGGCCGACGCCCTGGCGCGGGCGACGAGCGACGGGCCGGCGTTGATCGTGCTCGACCTTGCGCTTCCCGATATCGACGGCATCGACGTGTGCCGGCGGATCCGGCAGCGCTCGGACGTCCCGATCCTGATGCTCACCGCCCGCGACGACGACGTCGACAAGATCATCGGCCTCGAAGTGGGTGCGGACGACTATCTGACGAAGCCGTTCAACCCCCGCGAGCTCGTCGCCCGGGTGAAGTCGATCCTCAGGCGGACCGGGCCGTCGCGCCGGGCGGTCGAAAGCGCGGTCCTGACCCACGGCGAGCTGAGCGTCGACTTGGGGCGCCGGGAGGCGGTCGTCGCGGGCACCGAGGTTCAGCTCGCACCGAAGGAGTTCGACCTCCTGTGGGAGCTCCTCGACCATCGCGGGCTCGTGCTGACGCGTGATCAGCTGCTCGAGCGGGTGTGGGGCTACACGTTCGCCGGTGACACGCGCACGGTCGACGTTCACGTCCGCCAGCTCCGGCGGAAGCTCGGCGACGCCTGCCCGATCGTGACGGTGTGGGGAGTGGGGTACAAGGTCTCGACGGAGCCGAAGCCGGCGCCCGTCTAGCGGGGCGGTACCCTCAAACCGATGCGGTCGCTCCGCTTCCGCGTACCGGCCTTCTTCGTTCTCGGCGTGCTGATCGCCGGGCTCGTGACGTCGGTCATCGCCGTGCGCCTCTTTCAGGACTACGTCGTCGACCAGACCGTGAACGACCTCCGGCGGCAAGCCCGAGGGCTCGCCGACCTGTACGAGCAGCAGGCGCTCCAGAGCGTCGACGAGGGAACGGCGCCTCCTCGCCTCGCTGCGCCGAAGCTCGAGGAGGCGGCGGGAGCGAACCTGTACTACGTCGGGGTCGAGATCTTCCCGGGCCAGACGTCGGGCCTCCGTGAGCTGCGTCAGGCCGACGCAAGCCTCGAAGCTCTGCCCGAGACGACGACCCGGATCGAGTTCACGCCGCCGGGAGAGAATCGGGCCTTCGTGGCGATCGTCGAACCGATCAAGCTCGGCGGCGAGACGTTCGGCGCGCTCGTCGTCGCGAAGCCGAAGGCAGAGCTCGGCGACCGGTGGCTGGTGCTCGTCTGGCGTGTCGGGCTTGCGTTCCTCGGAGGCCTGGTCGTCGCTGCCGGACTCTTCTGGTACCTCTCGCGACGGCTCACGCAGCCGGTGCTCGCACTCTCGGCAGCCGCGGACCAGGTGGCGCAGGGGCGCTACGACGTCGAGCTGCCACGGGTTCGGACGGGGGACGAGATCGGCCATCTCGCCGACCGGTTCCGCGAGATGACCGAGCGTCTCGCGGAGGCTTCGGAGCGCGAGCGGAGCTTCCTGATGACCGTCTCCCACGAGCTCCGGACACCGCTCACGGCGATCCGAGGTCATGTCGACGCACTGCGAGAAGGGCTTGTCGAGGACGCGGCCGCACGCGACGCTTCGCTCGAGGTGATCCGGACGGAGACGGATCGTCTGGCGCGTCTCGTCGGAGACCTGCTCGACCTCGCCAAGCTGAATGCGAACCGGTTCACCCTGGTCGACGAGGAGGTCGATTTCGGCCGACTTCTCGAGCATGCCTACCAGGGCTTCGTCGACGAGGCTCGCCGCCGGGCGATCGACTACGGACGCGAGATCGAGGACGCTCCGGTGCTGAACACGGACGGAAACCGCGTTCTCCAGATCGTCTCGAACCTGCTGGCGAACGCCTTCGAATGGACGCCCGACGGAGGCCGGGTGGACCTCGCCCTCGAATGCGGGCGCCGGGAGCTCGTCGTGTCGGTGACCGACAGCGGCCCCGGTGTCGCGCCCGGCGACGAGGAGCGAATCTTCCACCCGTTCTGGTCGGGGCAGGTGCAGGGAACCGGGCTCGGGCTGGCGATCGCCCGCGAGCTGGCCCAGGCGCTGGGGGGCCGGCTCGACCTGGAGTCCGTACCGGGCGGCGGCTCGCGCTTCGATCTCCACCTGCCGCTGCCGCCCTCACCCCGACCGCTGCCGGCACCCGAGCTGGTCGCGAGCCGGTAGAGGCCGTCCGGCCGCGGAGCTCAGGAGCCGCTAGGGAGCTCGCGGCGCTCTTCGAGGCGGAGCAGGGAGGCCGACTGTGGACGCTCGTCGAGCGAGCGTTCGATCCGGTCGAGCGTACGCTCGAGCCGGTCGAGCCGCCGTTCCACGCCGCGCCAGCCCGAGACGATCAGGTCGACGAGCAGCTCGAGATCCTCGACGCGGGCCCTCCGCTCGGCGGCGACGTCCGCCGAGAGCCGCTCCAGGCGGCGGATCGTCTGAGCCGACAGCCCGCGTACCTCGGCGAGATGGCGGGCAACGGGCAGGACCTCCGTACGGAGCGAATCGTGGAGGGCGCTCGAGACACGTTCCGGCAGCGTTGCCTCGAGCTCCGCCGTGCTCTGAGCGAAGGACTCGAGCTGCTCCCGGGCACGCTCCAGCGAGGCTGAGAGGTCCTCCTTTTCAGTGCCCTCGGCACGGAGGGTCGCGAGCCTCAGACGGGCCCGCTCGACCGCATCGTCGCTCACGGCCAGGACTGTACCGTTCCCGCCGGATGAGGACCTCCGAGCTCGAGTACGAGCTGCCGCCCGAGCTGGTCGCGCAGCGTCCGCTCGACCGCCGAGACGATGCGCGGCTGCTCGTCTACTCGCGGAGCACAGGCGACGTGCGCCACCGCCTCGTCCGTGATCTGCCCGAGGAGCTAGGCGAGGGAGACCTCGTGGTGGTGAACGACACCCGTGTCGTACCGGCACGCCTCGCCATGGCGCGGCCGGGCGGGGGAGAGGCGGAGGTGCTCCTCGTCGAAGCCCTGGGCGACGGGCTCTGGCAGGCGCTCGCCCGCCCGTCGAGGCGGCTTCGGGTGGGCATGGGGCTCGAGTCGCTCTCGAACCGCGTCGAGCTCGTGGAGGCGATCGGGGGCGGGCGCTGGCTCGTCCGGCTCGAAGGGGAGCCTGCCGGCGAGATGCCGCTGCCGCCGTACATCCACGAGCGGCTCGACGATCCCGGTCGCTACCAGACGGTGTACGCCGACGAACCGGGCTCGGCCGCGGCTCCGACTGCGGGGCTCCACCTGACGCCGGAGCTCCTCGCGCGGCTCGACGTCGTACGCGTGACGCTCCACGTCGGCCTCGACACCTTCAGGCCTGTCACCGAGCCGTCGCTCGAGGATCACCGCATCCACGGCGAGCGCTACCACGTGACTCCGGCCGCCCGCGACCGGATCCTGGGAGCGAAGCGGGTCGCCGCCGTCGGCACGACCAGCGTGCGCGTGGTCGAGACGCTCGCCCGGGGCGGGCCGCTCGCAGGCCGGACCGAGCTGTTCGTCACCCCAGGCTTCGAGTTTCGCCGCGTCGACGCGCTGCTGACGAACTTTCACCTGCCGCGCTCGACGCTGCTCGCGCTCGTGATGGCGTTCGCGGGCGTCGAGGCTGTCCGTCGGCTGTACAGCCTGGCGGTGGCCGAGCGCTACCGCTTCTACTCGTTCGGCGACGCCATGCTGCTCACATGACGAGCCGGCTATCAACCCGACGCGCTTGCGTGCTCCTCGGGTGCCGCTGGTGGGGCGGAGCCACCGCCGGCGAGGAGCGCGCGTGAGCTTTCGGCTGGTTGCGACGGATGGGCCTGCGCGGGCAGGGCTGCTGACGACGGCCCACGGCGACGTGCCGACGCCGGCGTTCATGCCCGTGGGAACGAAGGCGACGGTCAAGGGCATCGATCCCGACGTGCTGCGATCGCTGGGTGCGGCGATTCTCCTCGGGAACACCTATCACCTGTTCTTTCGCCCGGGCGACGAGACGATCGAGGCGCTCGGCGGGCTCCATCGCTTCATGGCCTGGGACGGGCCGATCCTGACCGATTCGGGCGGCTTCCAGGTGTTCTCGCTCCGCCACACGGTGCTGGCAGCCGACGACGACGGCGTTTCGTTCCGCTCGGTGTACGACGGCCGGGAGGCGCGGTTCACACCGGAGCTCGCTGCGGCGGTTCAACGCCGGCTCGGCTCGGACATCGCGATGGCGCTGGACATCTGCCTGCCTGCCGGCGCGGCGGCCGCCGACCTCGAGACGGCGCTCGAGCGAACGACCGCCTGGGGACGCCGGCAGCTCGACGAGCCTCGCGCGGACGGTCAGCTGCTGTTCGGCATCGCGCAGGGAGGGGTGCATCCCGAGCTGCGCCGGCGGTCGATCGAGGAGATCACCGCGCTCGGCTTCGACGGGTATGCCCTCGGCGGCCTGAGCGTGGGCGAGGATCGCGAGCTCATGCTCGACACGGTCGCCTGGTCGGCGCCGCTCCTACCCGTCGAGCGCCCACGCTACTTCATGGGGATCGGCGATCCCGAGGGCGTCCTGGAAATGATCGCGCGCGGCATCGACATGTTCGACTGCGTGCTCCCGACGAGGATCGGGCGCACCGGCTCGGCGCTGACCTGGGACGGCAGGCTGAACCTCCGTAACACGGCGTTCGCCCGCGACGAGCGCCCGTTGCAGGAGGGATGCGCCTGTCACGCGTGCACCCGCTTCTCACGCGCCTACGTGCGTCACCTCGTCAACCAACGTGAGCTGCTCGGACTGATACTTTTGTCAGTTCACAACGTGCGCTTCGTTCTCGACGTCACAGCCGGCGCGCGGGCGGCGATCGAGCGCGGGGAGTTCGGCGCCTATCGGGACGCCGCGCTGTCCCGGCTCGCGGGCGCCGCGCCGTCGCACCGAAGTGCCTAGGAGGGAATCCCCGTGGCTTTCATCATCATCCTCGTCGCAATGCTCGCCATCATGTACCTGCTGCTGATTCGCCCGCAGCGAGCGAAGCAGCGTGCGGCGCAGGAGATGCTCAGCCGGCTCGCGCCGGGCGACGAGGTGCTCACGGTGGGCGGAATGTACGGGGACGTCATCGAGGTGGAGGAGGACAAGGTCGTCCTCGAGATCGCCGAGGACGTCCACATCGAGGTCTCCCGGCAGGCTATCGCGCGGATCATCCAGGACGAGCCCCCGGCCGTCGCCGACGCCGACGAGCCCGACGCGGATGAGGAGGCCGACGCGGATGAGGAGCCGGAGGCCGAGGCAGAGCCGGACACGCCCGACGACGCCGAGGAGAAGGCAGCCGCACCCGAGGAGGTCGAGGAGCGCGCCAGGTAGTCCGGCCGCTACTCTCGTTCGGTGCGCCGGTATCGGCTGATCCTCCTGCTCGTCGTCGCCCTCGTGGGCGGCGCTGTCGCGCTGGCGTTCACGAAGAGCCCGACGCTCGGCCTCGACCTCCAGGGTGGTCTCGAGGTCGTCCTCGAGGCGCAGGCGCCGGCCGGTCAGGAGATCACCGACGAGGATCTCGACCGCTCGATCGAGATCATGCGAAGCCGGGTCGACAAGCTCGGCGTGGCCGAGCCGGAGATCCGCAAGCAGGGTACGGATCAGATCGTCATCGAGCTCGCCGGCGTCCACGATCAGGCGCGGGCCGCCGACATCATCGGCAAGACTGCCCAGCTCCAGTTCTACGACCTCGAGGGTGACCTCACCGGGCCGTCGATCTCCGCCCAGGGCTTCCCGGTCGCGAGCGACTCGCTCTACCCGCTGCTCAAGTCCGTCGAGGACGAGGTGGAGGGCAGCGGACTGCCGACCGCCTGGTACGTCTACGGGAAGGACAAGAGCCTGCTGGCGGGACCGGCGCCGACGAAAGAAGAGGCGATCGCCGATCTGGAGAACGGGAAGCTTCCGGAGGGGGCGGAGGTGCTCGCCGTGCCGGGGAACCGCATCGTCGTCACGTGCAGCTCGGAGACGGCCGAGGTCTGCCCCGGACTCCAGAGCGCACCGGGCTCCAGGCCGCTACTACTACCTGTTCAAGTACGACCCGACGGCCGAGCAGCCGGTCCCCGAGATGACGGGTGACGACCTGAAGCTGACCGGCACGCGTCAGGACTTCGACCCGCAGACGAACCAGCCGATCGTGGTCATGCAGTTCACGGGCGCGGGTGGCGAGAAGTTCCACGACATCACGAGGGCGCTCGCTGTGCGCGGCCAGACGCAGACGTCGCAGCTCGCGAGCCCCGAACCACTCTTCCAGCACTTCGCGATCGTCCTCGACGACGAGATCCGGTCCTGGCCGTCGATCGACTACCAGCAGTACCCGGACGGGATCTCCGGGAACTCGGCCCAGATCACCGGTCTGGGATCGGCGCAGGAGGCGAAGGATCTGGCTCTCGTCCTGCAGACCGGCGCTCTGCCCGTTCGGTTCGAGCAGGTCGACCGCACCGACATCTCCGCGACGCTCGGCGAGGACTCGCTCCGCCAGGCTCTGATCGCCGGCAATCGGCGGTCTGATCGCCGTCGCCGTCTTCCTGCTCATCTTCTACCGCTTCCTCGGCGTCGTCGCGATCATCGGACTGGCCATCTACGGCGCGCTCCTCTACGGCGCGCTCCTCCTCTTCAACGTGACGCTGACCCTGCCCGGCTTCGCCGGTCTGATCCTCACCATCGGCGTGGCCGCGGACGCGAACATCGTCATCTTCGAGCGGATCAAGGAAGAGGTGCGCGCCGGGAGATCCGTCCGCGCCGCGATCAGCTCCGGGTACAAGAAGGGGTTCAACACGATCATCGACGCGAACGTCGTGACGATGCTGACCGCCTTCGTGCTGTTCGCGGTGGCAACCGCGGGCGTCAAGGGCTTCGCGCTGATGCTCCTGATCGGTACCGCGATCTCGATGTTCACCGCAGTGGCCGCTACCCGCGCGCTGCTGGGCGTCCTGTCGGGATTCCGCTGGTTCGACAACCCGGCGTTCATGGGCGCCAGCGCGGTCAGAAGATCCCCCGCTGGCAGCGCATGGACTTCGTCGGCAGGCGCAACTACTGGTTCGCCGTGTCGGGCGCGGTCGATCCTGATCAGCGTCGTCTCGCTCGCGTGGCAGGGGCTCAACCTCGGGAATCGACTTCAAGGGCGGGAGCCAGGTGGCGTTCCAGACGAACGGTGCCCGTCAGCGTCGACCGCGTGCGCACCGAGGCGGCGGAGATCATCCCGGCCGAGCGCGGTCGTCCAGGGTCGCGGCTCCGAGACCGACGGCCGCTACACGAGCTTCCAGATCCGCACCGAGTCGCTGTCGCCGGACGAGCAGGCGACGCTCCAGCAGACGCTCGCGAACACCCTCAACGTCGAGTGCGTACTCGATCGAGAACGTCTCGGGAAGCTTCAGCTCGCAGATCCTGCGGGGCGCGATCCTCGCCGATCATCGTTTCTCTGCGCGCTGATCGTCATCTACATCACCGTCCGCTTCCAGTGGAGGTTCGCGGTGCCGGTGCTCATCGCGCTCCTGCACGACATCGTGATCACGCTCGGCATCTACTCGCTCACGCAACGGGAGATGACGACGTCGACGATCGCTGCGGTGCTGACGATCCTCGGCTACTCGATCTACGACACGATCATCATCTTCGACCGAATTCGCGAGAACATGCCGCTCATGCGGCGATCGAGCTTCGCTGCGATCGCGAACCAGTCGCTCTGGGAGACGATCCGCCGCTCTCTGGCAACGACGTTCATCACGCTCCTGCCGGTCATCAGCCTGCTGATCTTCGGCGGCGACACACTGAAGGACTTCGCGTTCGCGCTGCTCGTCGGCATCGCGTCGGGCGCCTATTCGACGATCTTCATCGCTACGCCGATCCTGACGATGATCATGGAACGGGAGCCGGAGTACGCCGCCCGGAAGGGGGAGATCGAGCCGGCCGATAAGCTGCTCGACGGCGAGGAGGCAGCCGAGATCGAGCCGGTCGCACCGAAGGCGGCCGTGCCGGCGACGGCGCGGCGGCTGTCGCGCCGCGAGCGGCGGCGCGCGGCAGCCTGCGGGCCCGTCCGGCGGACGGCAACGGTGCCGCTCCGGCCGAGCCGCTGCCGGAGACGACCGAGCCGGTCGCGCCGGAGACGACTCCGGCCGAGGTGCAGGAGCTCGAGACGTCCTCGGAAGGCGGCGACGATGTAGCGGAGCCGGTCGCAGCTGCCCCTGACGACGCCGACGCCGCGCAGAGCGACAGCCCTGGAGGCGACGAGACGGGCGCGCCGGCCGGCGGCGGCGACGCTCCGCGGCCCGCCGACCCTGCGGCGCGCCGGGAGGCCCGACGACAGCGACGACGAACGAGGCCGCATGGACGAGCACGCTGAGCCGGCGGCCGAGGCCCAGGGCGATCAGCCCCCGGGCGGCTCCTCGCGGAGCGCCGGTGCACGTGACCTGATCGAGCAGCTCCTCCTCGCCGGGATGGGCGCCGTCTCGCTCACCCGCGAGAAGGCCGACAGCCTGCTCGAGGATCTGGCGAGCCGCGGGCAGCTAAGCCGCGAGGACGCCGACGCGATCCGGGACGATCTCGACCGGGCGCCGCGCAGCGGCGCGCGCCTGGGCGAACGCGCGTCGTCGGCGCTGACCGGGCTCTTCCGCGAGCTCGGCCTCGTGAGTCAGCCGGCGATCGAGGAGCTCGAGCTCCGCGTCGCGCAGCTCGAGCACCGGCTGCGTCTGCTGGAGCGCAAGCCGGCCGGGCGCGACGCGTCTGAGCCGCCCGCGTAGACTGCGCCGCATGCCGGCTGCCCGGCAGCGTCTTTCGGAGATCACCCAGGTTGCCGCGCGTCACGGCTTCGGCTACCTGTTTCACGAACGGCGGTTCGGCCTGCACCCCTGGCGGTTGACGCAGGAGGAGCTCGACGCAGGGCCCGGTTCCGAGCGCGCCCGCCGCCTCAGGGAGATGCTCGAGGAGCTCGGGCCGACGTTCGTGAAGTTCGGGCAGCTGCTCTCGACCCGTCCAGACGTCGTACCCGACGACATCGTCTTCGAGCTACGGTCGCTGCAGGATGACGTACGGCCGTTTCCGTTCGCGGAGGTCGAACAGACGATCGAGGCTGAGTTCGGGCTGACCGTCGAGCAGCTCTTTCTCGAGTTCGACGAGACCGCGATCGCGGCGGCGTCGATCGGCCAGGTGCATCGGGCTGTGCTTCCCGACGGGCGCGAGGTCGCCGTCAAGGTGCAGCGTCCCGCCGCTCCGGCCCAGGTCGAGGCCGACCTCGTCCTCCTCTACCAGGCAGCGCGCTTCGCCGGGCAGCGCGTCAAGGCGTTGCGCTTCATCGACACCGTCGGCCTGGTCGACGAGTTCGCCCGCTCGATCCGCCAGGAGCTCGACTACCGCACCGAGGCCCGGAACGCGGGGCGCTTCCGCGCGAACTTCGCCCGTGACCCGGACATCAGCATCCCGCAGATCTATCCGAGCTACTGCGGCGCGAAGGTGCTCACGCTCGAGTTCCTCCACGGCGTCGAAGGTGGCCGACGTCCAGGCGCACGAGGACGATCTGCTCGTGCGCCGGCGTCTCGCGTACCTGATCGCCGAGACGTGGATGACGATGATCTTCCGCCACGGCTTCTTCCATGCGGATCCGCATCCGGCGAACGTCCTCGTGGTCGGGCCCGGGCCGCCTCGGGCTCGTCGACTTCGGGCAGGCCGGGGCCCTGAACCGTGACGACATGTCGAAGCTGACCGGCCTGTTCATCGACGCGGCGAACGAGAACGTGGAAGCCCTTCCCGGACGCCTTGCCGACCTCGGCGTGACGTTTCCGAGGGAGAAGGAGCAGCAGTTCGTCGAGGAGCTCCGCGAGGTGTTCGACCGCTACTACGGCACGCGACTCTCGGACGTCGACGCGATGCAGGTCATCCGCGAGGCGTTCGCGCTCGTGTACCGGATGAACCTGCAGCTACCGACCCGGTTCGTCATGCTCGACAAGGCGATCGCAACGCTCGGGTCGGTCGGGGTCGAGCTGTACCCCGATTTCAACGTCTTCGAGGTCGCGAGGCCGTACGCGCGCGATCTGCTGTTCGACCGCTTCAAGCCACGGCGGGTAGCAGGACGTGCCAGCACGACGGTCCGCGACTACACACGACTCGGTCGCGAGCTGCCCTTCCAGGTTCATGACGTGCTCGAGGAGGTGCGTGACGGCCAACTCGAGATCGGCATCAAGTACAAGGAGCTGGACGAGCTCCTGCACCGGTCCGACATCCTCGTGAACCGGACGGTGGTCGCTCTCCTCTGCGCCGCGGGCGTGATCGGATCGGCGATCCTCGC
Source organism: uncultured Thermoleophilia bacterium (assembly GCA_963797645.1). GTDB lineage: Bacteria > Actinomycetota > Thermoleophilia > Gaiellales > Gaiellaceae > CAWCQC01. Next base: position 35,278 of record CAWCQC010000012.1, read on the forward strand.
GGGCGCCGACGTGGGCCCGGAGGTGGGCGGCTTTCCCGTTCTGGCGCTGATCGGCTTCGTCATCGCCTTCCTCGGGGGAGCGTGGGTCGTCTGGGGGGTCGTCCGCTCCGGCCGGGTGTAGACGGCTTGTCACGATTCTTCGCGAAAGGACATCTGGAGACGGCAGGGGGCCGCTGGTAGCTTCGGTTGCATGGCGGGCAAAGCGGTGCTCCTGGTCGAAGACGAGCCGGCGACACGTTCGTTCCTCGAGCGGCAGCTGGTCGACGACGGCTTCGACGTCGTCTCGGCGGATAGGGGCGGACGGGCGCTCGAGCTCGTCGAGTGCGTAGACCCGGATCTCGTCCTGCTCGACGTCGGGCTGCCGGACGCCTCGGGCTTCGAGCTCTGCCGGCGCCTGCGCGAAGGCGAGCCCGGCCGCGAGTGGAACCGGGACGTGCCTGTGATCCTGGTCAGCGAGCGGGGCGACCCGGTCGACCGCGTTCGCGGCTTCGCCCGCGGCTGCGACGACTACGTCGTCAGGCCCTTCGTCTACGAGGAATTGCTCGCGAGGATGCGGGCAGTGTTGCGCCGGGTCCAGGGGCCGGAGCGCCGCGAGCGAATCCTGGTCGGCCAGCTGGAGGTCGACCGCAGATCGCGGATGGTCAGGCTCGCGGGCAAGAGCGTGCCGGCTCTCGGCGAAGGAGTACGACCTGCTCGTCGCGCTCGCCGAGGAGCCCGACCGCGTCTTCCGGAAGGACGAGCTCCTCCGCGACGTCTGGGGCTTTCGCAGCCTCGGCCGGACACGCACGCTCGACTCGCACGCTTCGAGGCTCCGCCGCAAGCTGAACGGTGCAGACGACGCCGGCTACGTCGTCAACGTGTGGGGGGTCGGCTACCGGCTCGTGGCGCCTGCCGGGTGAGCCGGAGCTCCAGCTCCCGGCGGGCCTCGAGCGCTGCCGACGCGGGCGGCGGCTCGGCGTCGTCGTAGCGGACGACGCCGCCTTCGGGCACTGCCCTCGTGATCCGCAGCCCGCGGGCCAATCCGATCGGCAAGGCAGCTCGGGAGACCGACTCGTTCGTACGTGCCAGGCGGCCGTACACCGTTTCGCCGCCCTCCCCGTCGAGCGTCTCTCCCGGGTGGAGATCGCGCTTCGCGGTCGCGACGACGTCCGCCTCGTGCGAGCGCGGGACACCCGTTGCCTCGCCGCTCAGGCCGGCCGCCAGCACGCTCACCGGCGTCTCGAGCCCGATCAGGTGGAAGGGCCGGTACAGAGCGGCGAAGCGGCCGCTCGGATCGGTGGCCAGGCCGTACGCGGCGAAGCAGCCGCGAACGTAGTCGGTCGGCGCTTCGAACGTCACGAAGACGCCCCAGCGAAGGTCGTTCGGAACGGGCTCGCCCGACCTCTCGAGGCTCGATACGACCTCGACCGTCCCCGACGACGAGAGTGCTCCGCCGGCCGTTTCGGGGATGCAGATCTGAGCGAGCTCTCCGGTGCCGCAGGGCGGGAAGCGCAGCCCATCGGGCTGAGGTCGAAGCCCGGTCGCGTTCGCCACGGCAGCCATCTCGATCGCCGACTTCGTACCGTCGACGAACGAGTTGAACATCCGCGGGTCGAATCCGCGCGCAGCGGCATCCTCCGCCGGAATCCCGTAGTGCTCCCAGACCGTGGCCGGCGTCGACCTGTGGAACTCTGGGAGGTGTCTCGTCCCTTTGCCCGCGCAGACGACGTCGAAGCCGCACGCCTGCGCCCACTCGACGAGCTCGCAGATGAGCGCAGGCTGGTCGCCGTAGGCGAGGCCGTACACGACCCCGGCCTCTCGGGCACGCTCCGCGAGCACCGGGCCGCAGAGCGCATCGGTCTCGACGGTGACCATGACGACGTGGCTGCCGGCCGCGAAGCCCGCAAGCGCGTGGTCGGCGCCGGCGAGGGGGTCTCCGGTCGCCTCGACCACGACGTCGGCGCCCGCGGTGCCGATGAGGTCCGCCGCGTCGGCGGCGGTCGTCACCGAATCCGGCCAGCCGGCGACCGCGAGCGCGTGGGCCGCCCGCCCGCTCGTGTGATCGGCGACGCCGGCCAGCTCGATGCCGCGGAGCCGGCGGAGCTGGGCGAGCAGCATCGTGCCGAACGTCCCCGCTCCGACGAGGCACACGCGAAGCGGCCGTCCGGACGCCGCGCGCTCCTCGAGCCGCTCGATCAAGGGACCCCGCATGGGGTCGCGAATCGTACTCTCTCCGAGTGGGTGCGCCTCGTTCTCGCCCTCCTGCTCGCGGCGGCGGTCAGGTGGCTCACGGTCCGAGCGGCGTCGGCGACGACCCGGTTCAGACGCCGGCTTCAGGCTCGATGAGCTGATCGGGCGAGGCTGACTCGGGTTGCTCTAGACCCAGTCGGCGCTGACCGTAAGCCAGAAGGCGAGCCCTGCATAGGGCCCGTAGCGGCGAAAGCGCCGGACGATCGTGGAGTCCTTCAGGGCCCGGGATCCGACGACCGACGCGTACTTCGGTCTCGTCCACGAGTCGAGGACGAGGCGGGAGTAGCGGCCGAGCATCAGCATCACGTGCGCGGCTGCGTACGGCCCGACGCCCGGAAGCGCGAGCAGCCGCCGCTCGACCTCGTCGTCCGGGATCTCGTCACGCGTCGTGCGGCCGAGCTCTTCGAGCTGGGCGGTGCCGGACTCCACTCGCTCGGCCAGCTCGCCGAGGTAGCGCCCTCGGTATCCGGCCCGCACGACGTCGCGGTAGAAGACCTCGTCCGCGCCGGCCATCGCCGAGGAGGTCGGAAAGGCGCGTCCGAGCGGCCCGTCGCGCGGCGCTCCCGGCGCAGGCTCGCCGAGCTCCGCGACGAGGACGCCGACCATGCGTTTCGTCGCCGACCAGGCGCAGTTCGTGGTGCAGATCGTCTTGACGACCTCCTCGTAGACGCTCGCGCTGCGGATCAGACGCCCCGCGCCGCTTGTCGCCCAGGCGAGGTTCGGATCCGACGCGGCGACGGCATAGAACGGTGCCAGGTCCTCGTCCAGACGCAGCACGTGACGTACGGCCGCGAGCAGGCGGTCGCGGTCGTCGCCGGCCGGCGGCCGACCGGCAACCATGACGGCGGCTCGGGTCGGCCCGCTCTGCGAGATGGTCACCGTCCGAGGAGCTCCGTGCGCGCGAGGCAGCGTGATCTCGAGCGATCTCGAGTCGGCATCGACGCGCATCGGCGGCAGCTCGACGAGCCCGTGCGAGTTGATCGTCCGCCAGAGGTCGACGGGCTCGCCCCCGCGCCCGACCAGCTCGAGCTGGCCCAGGAGACGGGCGGCCGGCACCGGCGTACCGGGTCGCCGCGTACGGGCGCTGGTGGGATCTGGCATGGACGTGCTCCTCTCATGCAGCCGTGAGCCGCACATTGTTGTTGAATCTCCGCGTGGCGATCCTCGGCATCGACGTCGGCGGCACGTTCACGGACGCCGTGCTCCTCGAGGACGGGCGGATCGCGACGGCCAAGGTGCCGACGGCGGCGAGTCAGGAGGAGTCGGTGCTCGAGGCTGCACGTGCGGTGGGCGCGGCAGGGCTCGAGCGGTTCACCCACGGGACGACCGTGGCGACGAACGCCCTTCTCGAGCGGAAGGGAGCACGAACCGCGTTCGTCGGGACCGAGGGCTTCGAGCACCTGCTGCACCTGCGCAGGCAGACGCGCGCGAGCCTTTACCGACCGTGCGTCCATCATCCCGAGCCGCTCGTGCCGCTCGAGCGCTGCCACGGGGTGCACGAGCGCATCGGGCCGGACGGCGTGCTCGACGCAGCTCGACCTGACGAGCCTTCCGGAGATCGATGCCGACGCGGTGGCGATCTGCCTGCTGTTCGCCTTCCGCGACCCCAGCCACGAGCAGGCGGTCGCCCGCGAGCTTCGGCGCCGGCTTCCGAAGGCACACGTGGTCGCCTCTCACGAGGTCGCGCCCGAGTTCCGCGAGTACGAGCGCGCCTCGACGACTGCAGCTGACGCATACCTCGGCCCGGTGACGGCCGGCTACCTGCGGGCGCTCGCGGGGCGCTGCGTCGAGGCGGGACTGCCCGAACCGCTCGTCATGCGCTCGTCGGGCGGCGTCGCGACGGTCGAGGAGGCCCTGGCCCACCCATCGTGGATACTCGTCTCGGGCCCGGCCGGCGGCGTCGTCGGCGCGAGCCTCGTCGCCGGGCTTGCCGGAATCGACAACGCGATCTCCTTCGACATGGGAGGGACGTCGACCGATGTCTGCCTCATCGAGGGCGGGCAGGTCGAGCGCTCGACCGAACGTCACGTCGGCGGGCTTCCGGTTCGGCTTCCGAGTGTCGACATCCACACCGTCGGTGCCGGCGGTGGGTCGGTCGCCTGGCGTGACGCCGGAGGCGCGCTTCGCGTCGGGCCGGAGAGCGCCGGCGCTCGACCGGGCCCAGCCTGCTACGGCAAGGGCGGCGTCCGACCGACCGTCACCGATGCCAACCTCCTCCTGGGACGGCTTCCGGCGGAGCTGCCCGGTGGCCTGATTCTCGACTCGCACGCGGCCGAGCGGGCCCTCGACGGCCTTGATCCCGCGGCGGTCGTGGACGTCGTCAACGCCGAGATGCTGCGCGCGCTTCGAGTGGTCTCGGTCGAACGGGGCCAGGATCCCCGGGACTTCGCGCTCGTGGCCTTCGGCGGCGCCGGGCCGCTCCACGCGTGCGCCCTCGCCGACGAGCTGGGAATCGGAACGGTGCTGGTACCGGACGCAGCCGGGGTGCTCTCCGCGCTTGGCCTGGTCGCGAGCGACGAGCGGAAAGACCACGTCACGTCGTACGTTCGTCCGCTCTCGGAGGCCGGTGCCCTGCCCGACGAGGGCGAAGCCGATCTCCGCTACCGGGGCCAGTCGTTCGAGCTGACCGTCCCGCTCGGGCCCGACCTCGCCGAGTCGTTCCACCGCGCTCACGAGGAGCGATACGGCTACGCAGACCGCGAACGACCGCTCGAGCTCGTCGCGGTGCGAACCGCCGACGTGAGGCCCGGCCCGCCGGTCGACCTGCCGCCGTCCGCACCCCTTCGGGTCAAGGGCCCAGCCGTTCTCGGCCTCCCCGGCGCAACCTGCTGGGTTCCCCCCGGGTGGGAGGGGGATAGGGATGGGAATAGCACGCTGATTCTCACGAGAACGTGAAAATAGAACTCCAAGTCATCGGCAGTGCGCTCCAGGCAGTCGCCGAGGAGATGGGGGCGGCGCTGATCCGCTCCGCGTTCTCCTCGAACATCAAGGAGCGGCACGACTGCTCGACCGCCCTCTTCGACGCATGCGGGCCGGATGAGCGCCCAGGCCGAGCACATTCCGGTTCACCTCGGCGCGATGCCCGAGGCGGTCGCCGCCGTGATCGAGCGCGATCCCGCTCCGGGTGAGATCTACGCCGTCAACGATCCGTTCACCGGCGGGACGCATCTTCCCGACATCACGCTCGTCTCGCGTACCGAGGTGGGGTTCGCCGTCTCCCGGGCCCACCACGCGGATGTCGGAGGAATGGAGCCGTCGAGCCTTCCCGCCGAGTCCCGCGAGCTGTACCAGGAGGGCGTCGTCATCCCACCCGTCGTGCTCGACGACGACGTCCTTCGGCTCGTCGTCGCGAACATGCGCAATCCCGACGAGCGGCGAGGCGACCTGCGGGCGCAGATCGCTGCGCAGCGGCTGGCCGAGCGCCGCATCGTCGAGCTCTGCGAAGCGCATGGACGTGCGACGGTGGAGGCGGCGATGGACGAGCTGTTCGCGTACTCCGAGCGGCACGTGCGGGCTGGCCTCCGCGGGCTTCCGGACGGTCGCTACGAGGCGGCCGACATGCTCGAGCCGCTCGAGGGGACTCTCGAGATCCGCGCTGCGGTCACGATCGCCGGCGACGAGGTTGAGATCGACTTCGCGGGCACGTCGCCGCAGCACGACGGAAATCTGAACTGTCCGCTCGCGGTCACCCGCTCGGCCTGCTTCTACGTCGTGCGCTGTCTGACTGCGCCCGACATCCCGGCGTCTGGAGGCGCCTACGTACCGGTGACCGTACGGGCGCCCGCCGGCTCACTGGTGAACGCCGAGGCGCCGGCGGCGGTGGTCGCAGGGAACACGGAGACGTCGAGCAGGATCACGGACACGCTGTTCAGCGCCTTCGGGCAGGCGGTCGCCGTGCCGGCGCAGGGCCAGGGGACGATGAACAACGTGACGCTCGGAAACCGGCGCTTCACGTACTACGAGACGATCGGCGGGGGGCAGGGCGCCTGTCCTCACGGGGACGGCCCTGCCGCGGTCCACGTGGCGATGTCGAACGCGCTCAACACTCCGGTCGAGGCGCTCGAGCTCGCGTATCCCATTCGAGTTCGCCGCTACGAGCTTCGGGCCGGGTCCGGTGGGACCGGCACCTTTCGAGGAGGAGACGGAGTCATCCGCGAGCTCGAGGCGCTCGAGCGCTGCAGGCTATCGCTGCTGACCGAGCGCCGCCGTACAGCACCCGCCGGCGCTCGCGGGGGGGCGGCAGGCGAGCCTGGCCGGAACCTCGTGAACGGTGTCGAGCTTGCGGCGAAGGTCACTCGCTGGCTCGAGCCAGGCGACGTGCTTCGGATCGAGACACCCGGCGGAGGGGGGTTTGGCCCGGGAGGTCGCACGCGTTGACGACGGGACTGTCCCAGCGTACATTCGGGCTGATCTCCCGTGGGAGGCTGGGACCCAACGAAGGAGCGGCCATGCCGGACGGATTCACGATCGTGCACAGGGACGACCTCGAAAAGGCCGGGCCGAAGTGGTGCCTCGCTCGACGATCCCTCGGTCTCAGCGCCTTCGGCCTGAACGTCGTCGACCTGCAGCCGGGCGAGAAGATTCCCGAGCACGACGAGGTGGGCCGGAGCCAGGAGGAAGTGTTCATCACGCTCGCCGGAAGCCCGACGATCGTGATCGACGGCGTCGAGCACGCGGCGCCGGAGGGGACGTTCGTGCGTCTCGACCCCGAGCCGATGCGGACAGTGGTCAACAACGGCAAAGACGCGGCGAGTGTCCTCATCGTGTCGGCTCCGACGACGAGCGGCTACGAACCGATGGACTGGGCGTAAGCGCCGGAGCCGCCGCACGGTCAGAGCGTCGCGCCCTCCAGTGCCAGGAGGAAGCGCTTCCGGTCGAGGCCGCCGCCGTAACCGACCATACGCCCGTCGGCGCCGACGATCCGGTGGCACGGGAGGACGATGGGAACCGGGTTCCGGTTCAGCGCCCCGCCGACCGCCCGGGCCGCGCCCGGCTTGCCGACTCGCTCGGCGAGCCCGCCGTAGGTCGAGGTAGTGCCGTAGCCAATCGAGGCCAGCTCGCCGAGCACCGCTCGCTGGAAGGCCGGTACCGGACGGAGGTCTAGCTCGAGGTCGAAGGCAGTTCTGGCGCCTACGAAGTACTCGTCGAGCTCACGGCGAGGCCTGTCGACCGCGCGTGGAGCCCGGAGGACGCGTAGACCGAAGCTCCTCCCGAGCTCATCGATCTCGCGGTCGGGATCCGGATCGAACGAGATCCGGCACACGCCGAGCTCGGTGGTCGCGATCGAGCAGCGGGCCGACGGGAGAGTCCGTCAGGTCGTACGCGACGTCGAGCAGACTCTCTGCGGCGGCCGCCTCGCGGAAACGGCGATCAAGGGTCTCGGGAACGGTCAAGGTGTCCTCCTTCGTCTCAGTCGGCGGACGCCGGACGATGCCGCCTGGCGTGCCGCCTCTTCGCTCGAGCCGAGCGCGGCGGCGATATCCGCATAGGAGAGGTCGTAGCCGTAACGAAGCACGACTGCCGCCCGCTCGGTCGGGGGGAGCTTGTCGGTGAGGTGCTCGAGCTCGGCATAGGGAGGCAGCGTCGCCTCGACTGCTGCTTCGCCCGGTGCTTCGCCGACGACGGGTCGACGCCGTTCGTCGACGACGACCCGAGTGGCAATGGTGAAGAGCCACGCGCGGAGATGCTCTCCTGACTCGAGACGTCCATACGCGCGAAGTGCCTTGAGGAAGGTCTCCTGAAAGGCATCGTCAGCCTGCTGGACGCCGGCGATCCGACGCAGGTAGGCGAGAATCTCGTCAGCGTGCTCCTGGTAGAGCCGCTCGAACGGCGGCACGGCTCGCTCCGCAGCCTGGGTCTCGGCTCCCATCATCAGTTGAAACGCACAGCTGCCCTGGTCTGTGAGATCCGAGTCGGTTTCGCACAAAATCCGGCACGAACCGCGCAACAGCTGCGCGAATTCCGCCGATACGCTGATAGCGGGTGGTGGTCTGGGGTGGCCCCTCGTTGTACCCGTGGCGGGCGATGCGGCGCTCGTGCGGGCGGCGTCCTCCTGACCGGTAGCTCGTGGGTCTGGCGCGTCAGCGTGTCGCTCCGACGAGGACGCTGCCGGCGACGATCAGAACAGCCGCCAGGACGAGGCGCCGGCCGATCATCTCGGTGCGAGCGAGCAAGGAGGCCGCGAGCACGACGGCCCACAGCGACTGGGTCGCGTTCAGAGGCGCGACGACGGTCACATCACCTCGGGCAAACGCCTCGACCAGGGCTGCATAGGCCGCGCCGAGCAGCACCGCGGCCGGGGCGAACGGAACGATCGTGGCCACAAGGCGGCGGCCGTCGAGGAGCGAGTCCCGGCGAAAGAGCAGAAGGACGATTGCGAGCGCCACCGTAGCGCCTGCGAGCGAGGCAGCCGTTGCCGCGAGCGGGGGTGCGTCGAGATCGGTCGTGGCGGCGCGAACGAGGTTGTCACGGACGGCGAACGCCACGGCGCACGCGAGAGCGAGTACCGCGCCGATCGTCTTGAAGCTTGCCGGGCGGGCAGGTTCCCAGGCGAGTGCCGTTCCGCCTGCGACGATCAGCAGCGTGGCGACCCCGAGGGCCGGCCCCAGCGTCTCGCCGAGGAACGCGACTGCGAGGATTGCGGAGATGATCGGCGCAGTTCCGATCAGCACCGCGGCCCGCGATGGGCCGGCATCGCGGATCGCACGCACGAAGAGAAGCTGAGACAGGCCGGGGACGGCAGCCCCGATCGCGACGAAAGGCCACAGATCGGCCGCCGCGCTCCGGCCGAGCTCGCCGGACAGCGCTGCGACCGCTGCGACGAGCAAGAAGCCACCGGCCGAGATGACCAGCGGTGCGAGCTCGGGTTCGGCACGGCGCGAGAGACCGATCCGGATGGACACGGCAAGAGCCCCGAAGCAGGCGGCGGCGAGACAGGCGAGGAGGACGGCGGCCACGCGCGCTGAGTCTGACGGTGGAAGACTCCCTCCGTGCAGGTCGCCGTCGTCGGGCACGTTGAGTGGGTCGATTTCCTCCGCGTCGAGCGCTTTCCCTCCCGGGGCGAGATCGCGCACGCGCTGGACAGCTGGGCCGAGCCTGCGGGTGGGGGATCGGTCGCGGCGGCACGCCTGGCCGAGCTGGCCGGCAGCTCACGGTTCTTCACGGCAGTCGGAGACGACAGCCGTGGGCGACGGTCGATACCCGGTCTGCAAGCGCTCGGCGTCACCGTCGAGGCCGCTGTTCGGCCCGAGCCGCAGCGCCGAGCCGTCACATTCGTCGAGGCGTCGGGTGAGAGGACGATCACGGTCATCGGGGAACGCATGGCGGCTCGACTCGACGACCCGCTCCCGTGGGACGTGCTCGCCGGTTGTGATGCGGTCTACTTCACGGGTGGAGATGCCGGTGCGCTCCGCGCAGCGCGTCGCGCCCGGACGCTCGTCGCGACTCCGCGCGCCCTGGCGACGCTCGTGGAAGCCCGCGTCCAGCTCGACGCGCTGGTTGGAAGCGCGGATGACGAAGGCGAGCGGTACAGCGGAGGAGAGCTCGATCCGCCCCCGCGTCTCGTCGTCTGGACGGAGGGCGCAGCGGGCGGCGCCTACGAGGTGGCCGGCGGTGAGAAGGGCCGGTTCGCCGCCACACCGCTGCCGCGAGGCGTTGCCGACGCCTACGGGTGCGGCGACAGCTTCGCTGCCGGGCTGACCTACGGCCTGGGTGCGGGTCTTCCCCTCGCTGAAGCGCTCGCGGTGGCCTCACGAAGCGGTGCCGAGCAGCTCACGAGGCGCGGTGCGTACGACGGCCGGCTCGCGATCGCGAGCTGAACCCGGACCCGAGGTTCCCACTCTCGCCTCGACGACTCCGCGAGAGGTGGAGAGCTGCGCTTGTATTGTGGAGAGTTGTGGGGTAAAGTGGGGCAACGTGGAGGCTACGCAGGCGGGCTTTCGATGTTTCTCGGCGAGTACGAGCACACCCTGGACGACAAGAACCGGCTCACGCTTCCGGCGCGCGTCCGGGAGGCCTTCGGCGACGGCATGGTCGTCACGCGGGGGATGGACGGCTGTCTCGTCGTGTACACGCGGGAGGGTTGGCGGGAGTTCGTTTCACTTCGGCTCGGTGGGCTCGACCCCTTCAGCAAGGAAGCCCGCCAGATGACCCGGTTCCTCTTCTCCGGCGCGTCCGAGGCGGAGCCGGACAAGCAGGGCAGGGTGATGATCCCGCCCGCGCTGGTCGCGCATGCCAAGCTCGGTCGGGAGGTGGTCGTCGCGGGTGTGAGAGATCACGTGGAGATCTGGGACCGCGCCGCGTGGCGGGAGCAGCTCGAAGAGGTGGAAGGGAGTGCTGAGCTTGTTGCCGAACGCCTTGCAGCACAACGAGACTGACCACGTTCCGGTTCTCGGCGACGAGGTGCGGGAGCTTCTCGCCGTGAAGCCCGGCGAGACGGTCGTCGACGCGACCTTCGGAGCCGGAGGCCACGCGGCGCTCCTCGCTCGAGACCTGCAGGGTCGCGGGCGCTTTGTCGCCATCGATCGTGACCCGGAGGTCAAACCCTACTTCGAGCGGTTCAAGCAGCGCGCCGGGATCCAGACCCGTTTCCTGCGCGGCGCCTTTGACACAGTCCTCGCCCAGCTGGCCGCGAACGACGTCCGGGCGGACGCGATCCTGTTCGACCTCGGCATCTCGAGCATGCAGATCGATCGCCCCGAGCGCGGATTCTCCTACGCCGTCGATGCGCCCCTGGACATGCGCATGGATCCGTCGGCGCCGGAATCGGCGCGAGAGCTGGTCAACGAAGCGAGCGAGCGTGAGCTCGCAGAGCTGTTCCGCCGCTACGGCGAGGAGCGTTTCTCGCGCCAGATCGCGCGCGCAATCGTGCGACGGCGCGCCGAGCGTCCGTTCGAGCGTACGGGAGATCTCGTCGACACGATCCGTGGAGCAGTGCCGGCGCCGCGCAGGTTCGGAGACGGCCATCCGGCGAGGCGGGTCTTTCAGGCTCTGCGGATCGTCGTGAACGACGAGCTCGGCGCCCTGGACCGGGCACTCCCGGCCGCACTCGACATGTTGCGGCCCGACGGGCGCTTGTGCGTGATCAGCTTCCAGTCGCTCGAGGACAGGATCGTCAAGCGCTTTCTGACCGCGCAGGCACGGGGGTGCAGCTGTCCGCCGGATCTTCCAGTCTGCGTGTGCGGGGGGGAGGCGGCGGTCAGGTTGCTCACGCGGAAGGCGGTCCGACCGTCCCCGGCCGAGACGGCCCGCAACCCACGCTCCGCCTCGGCCAGGCTCCGGGCGGCCGTCAAGACCACAAACCGCTGATGGCTGCGGCTGCGTCGCGTGCCCGCGCGTCGACGCGTGCGCTCCCCAAGCCGGAGACGCACCGCGTCGCCGTCCCACGGGCACGCCCCGAGCGGGCGCGTCCGCATCTTGCACGAACCGTCGTCTGGATCAGCGTGGTCGCGGCCCTTCTCGCCGGGATCGTCGCTCTGAACGTCGCCGTGCTGCAGCTCAGGATGGAGCGGGGGCGCGTTCAGGCAGACATCGTCGAGATCCGGACCGAGAATGCGCGGCTGGAGGCCGACATCTCGGCCGAGGCAGCCCGCGGCCGGGTCGAGGCCGCCGCCGGTGGCCGGCTCGGCCTCGTCCGTCCGCAGGGCGTCACCTATCTGAAGCTCGAGAATCCGCGGCGGTGAGGTCGTGAGCGCACGGCTCTCGAACCGGCGCATTCGCCTGCTCGTCGCCTTTTTCGCCCTCGTGTTCACAGTCGCGCTTGCGCGGGCCGCGTGGCTGCAGGCCGTCCGCGGGCCCGAGCTCGAGAAGCTCGCCGCGAATCAGCAGCGGGAGACGATCGTCCTGCCCGCGCGCCGGGGCACGATTTTCGACCGCATGGGGGTCGAGCTGGCCATCGGCGAGGAAGCGATGACGGTCTACGCGAACCCGACGGAGATCACCCGGCCGCGCGTCGTTGCGGCGGCCGTGGCGGAGGATCTCGGCCTCGACGAGAGCGAGGTGCTCGCCTCGATCTCCAACCGGTCGAAGACGTTCGTCTACGTTCAGCGCAAGGCGAACCCGGACCGTGCGGCGGCGCTCCAGCGGCGAGAGCTTCCCGGTCTCGGCTTCTATCCCGAGGAACGGCGCGTCTACCCGCAGACGCGCACCGCAGCGTCGGTCGTCGGTTACGCCGGCATTGACAACGAGGGCCTCGCGGGTATCGAGCTGCAGTACGACGATGCGCTCACCGGGCAGAACGGTGAGGAGACGGTCGTGCGTGATCCGTTCGGCACGGCGCTCGACGTCATCGAATCGAAGCGCGTCGAACAGGGCAAGGACGTCTTCCTGACGATTGACTCGCGTCTCCAGGCTCGAGTCGAGGAGGTTCTCGAGGAGACGCTCGAGATCTGGGCGGCCGAGGCGGTCACGGCGGTCGTGATCGACACGCGCAGCGGAGGCGTGCTCGCGCTGGGCCAGGCTCCCGGATTCGACGCGAATCTCTTTCCCGACGTTCCGGCCGAGCAGTTCCGTACGCGTGCGGTGACCGATACGTACGAGCCCGGCTCGACCTTCAAGGTCGTGACGGCGGCAGCTGCGATCGACGACGGCATGGTGACGCCCGCGAGCTCGTTCACGCTCCCGGCAGAGCTCGAGGTCGCAGACCGAATCATCCACGAGGCAGAAGAGCGGGACACCGAGACGATGACGGTGACCGAGATCCTGTCTCGGTCGTCCAACGTCGGTGCGGTCATGCTGGCGCTGAACCTTGGCAAGGAGCGGCTCGGCTGGTGGATCGATCGCTTCGGTTTCGGCCATCATGTCGGCATCGACTTCCCGGGGGAGAGCGCAGGCATCGTGCTCCCACCGAAGCGATGGACCGGCTCGACGATCGGCAACGTCCCGATCGGCCAAGGCATTGCCGTCACACCTCTGCAGATGGCGTCCGTGTACGCCGCGATCGCGAACGGCGGTGTCTGGATTCGGCCGCATTTCGCCGAGCGCGTCGGCGACGAGCGCCTGCCGAAGCCAGACCGGCAGCGCGTCATCAAACGTTCGACCGCGCGCCAGCTGATCGACATGATGCGCGATGTCGTCGATGACGGCACCGGCACCGAGGCCGAAGTCTCCGGCTACACGGTGGCCGGCAAGACCGGAACAGCAGCGAAGCCGGATGCGAGCGGAGGGTACTCGGACACGGCAGTACGTGGCGTCGTTCGTCGGGATCGTGCCGGCCAAGGTGCCTCGTCTCGCGATCCTCGTCGCCGTCGACGAGCCGCAGGGTGACATCTATGGCGGGACGGTCGCCGCACCGGCGTTCGCGCAGATCGCGGAGTTCGCACTCCAGTACCTGGACGTGCCGCCCGACGAGCCCCCCTCGTCGCCCGACGCGGACGGGTAATCGGGGGCCACCCCAGACCACCACCCGCTATGAGCGTATCGACAATCGGCGCTCGTGTGGTGCGTGAAACGTCGAAAAGGTTGAGCAAATGAGCGCTTTTTCTCACGCGGCGGCTGCACCGTGCCGGAAGGCGGCATTGCTAGAATCCGGCCTCATCGAGCTGGAGACCCTGAGGCTGGCCATCGGGGCGGCGCGCACGGGGCCCGGCGCGGACGTCGTGGTCGGCGACCTCGCCTTCGACAGTCGCGAGGTTCGGCCCGGGACGCTGTTCTTCTGCGTGCCCGGCAGCGGCACCGACGGTCACGACCACGCGTCGGACGCGCTTGCGCGGGGAGCCGTCGCGCTGGTCGTCGAGCGGCGGCTCGACCTGCCCGTCCCGCAGCTGCTCGTCGCGGATGCGCGCGCCGCGATGGCGCCTGCGGCGGACGTGTTCTTCCGGCGGCCCACCTGCGAGCTCGCGGTAGCCGGTGTCACGGGGACGAACGGGAAGACGACCACGGCGTTCCTGCTCTACTCGATGCTGGCCGCTGCCGGATGGCGGCCGGGATTGCTCGGTACGGTCGAGAGCCGCGTCGGGGGCGAGCGCCGGGGTGTGCAGCACACGACGCCGGCGGCGATCGACCTTCAGCGCACGTTCCGGGAGATGCTCGACGCGGGCGATCGGAGCTGCGCGATCGAGGCGTCCTCGCATGCGGCCGCGCAGCACCGGCTCGACTTCGTTCGCTTCCGTGCGCTGGTGTTCACGAACCTGACGCAGGATCACCTCGACTACCACGGCACGATGGAGGCCTACTACGACGCGAAGCGGCAGCTCTTCCTCAAACCGGGGCCGGAGGCCCGCCGCCCGCCGGCGGCCGTCAACATCGGCGACGCGTACGGACGCCGGCTGGCCGAGGAGCTTGCGCGGGTCGGAGGGTCGGCTGATCACGTTCGGGTTCGCGCCGGACGCCGACATTCGCCCCGACGGTCTCGAGCTGACGCAGGCCGGAGCGGCGTTCCAGGCCGACGGCCTGGACGTTCGTACCCGCCTGCGCGGACGCTTCAACGTCGCGAACGTCCTCGGGGCGATCGGCGCGGCGAGGCTTCTCGAGCTACCGGACGACGCGATCGTGCGGGGCGTCGAGCACCTGAGAGGAGTCCCGGGCCGGTTCGAGGCCGTGGACGAGGGTCAGCCGTTCGCCGTTCTGATCGACTACGCGCACACACCGGACGCGCTCGAGAGCGTGCTGACCGCGGCGCGCGAGATCTGCAGCGGGAGGCTCGCTTGCGTGTTCGGCTGCGGGGGCGACAGGGACCGCGGCAAGCGCCCGCTCATGGGAGAGGTCGCGGCGCGGCTGGCCGACCGTGTGATCGTCACGTCCGACAACCCGCGCAGCGAGGATCCCCTTTCCGTCATCGACGAGATCCTGGCTGGGACCCGGGCCGGGCCTGCGCTCGTCCACGCCGAGCCCGACCGGCGCGCAGCGATCGGCCAGGCCGTCGCGGACGCAGGTGAGGGTGACGTGGTCGTGATCGCCGGGAAGGGGCACGAGCAGGGCCAGATCCTCGCCGACCGCACGGTTCCGTTCTCCGACCGCGAGGAAGCGGGCGCCGCGTTGCGACGGCTCGCTGCAGGAGCTGCCGCGTGATCCGGCTCGCGCTCGACGAGGTCGCACGGCTCTGCCCGGGCAGGCTCGAGGCGGCCGGCGGTGCCCAGACCGTGACCGGCCTCGAGATCGACTCTCGCCGGGTGGGCGCCGGGGACCTGTTCGTAGCGATCCGCGGCGGCGTCGCGCACGTCGACGACGCAATGGCCCGGGGAGCGGCGGCCGCGCTCGTGCCCGACGACGCGCACGCGGCGATGGCGGCGCTCGGGAAGGCCGTTCGTGATCGCAGCAGCGCCCGCGTCGTCGGCATCACGGGCTCGACCGGCAAGACGTCGACGAAGGACATCCTCGCCGCGCTGTGCCGTCCGCACCTGCGAACCGTCGCCGCCGAGCAGAGCCATAACAACGAAATCGGGCTTCCCTTGACGCTCACGCGAATCGCGGACGACACCGAGGTCGTGATCGCGGAGATCGGCACGCGCGGCGCCGGTCAGGTCGCAGCGCTCTGCGAGATAGCCAGGCCCGACATCGGCGTGATCACCCGAATCGGGCCCGCACACCTCGAGCTGTTCGGGACGATCGAGGCGGTTGCAGCCGCCGAGGCTGAGATCGTTGCCGCATTGCCGGCCGGCGGGGTGGTCGTCGTCCCGGCCGGCGAGGCGTTGCTCGAGCGCCACCTCGATCGCCCGGATGTCGGGGTGGTCACCTACGGCGAGAGCGGCCACGTCCGGCTTCTCCGGTTCGAGGCTGACGAGCGCGCGCACCTCGACATCGAGGCGTTCGACGAGCGGCTCAGCCTGACGTTCAACTTCCGGTCTCGCCACAACGCGACCAACGCTCTGGCGGCGCTCGGAGCCTACTCCTCTCTCGGCCTGCCGCTTGCGGAAGCTCAGCGTGGGGCGGACCAGGTCTCGCTTTCGCGCTGGCGTGAGGAGGAGCGTCCGCTACCCGGCGGCGGTGTGCTGATCAACGACTGCTACAACGCGAACCCCGTGTCGATGGGCGCGGCGCTGGACCATCTCGGCGAGCGGGCGCGGGGGCGGCGCCGTGTAGCGGTTCTCGGCGACATGGCCGAGCTCGGCAAGGATGCGGCTGCCTACCACGGCGAGGTCGGCGCTGCGGCCGGCAGGGCAGGCGTCGACCTGCTAGTTGCATTCGGGCCGCACGCCCGCGGGTACCTCGAAGGTGCCGAGGGGGTCGACGAGCGATTCTGGGCGCCGTCGCTCGACCTGGGCCTCCCGGTGTTGCGTGCCCTCCTCAGGCCGGGCGACTGCGTGCTCGTCAAGGCATCCAGATCGATGGGGCTCGAGGTCGTCGCGGACGTGCTCGCGGCCGCGTAAAGGAGCCCGGGTGGTTCAGGTACTGCTCGCGGGGCTTCTGGCCATGGTCATCTCGATCGTCGCCGGCCCCAAGTTCATCGAGTTCCTTCGGCGCAACGAGTTCGGTCAGCACATTCGCACCGACGGGCCCGAGGGCCACGTGACGAAGCAGGGCACCCCGACCATGGGCGGGCTCCTGATCATGGTTGCCATGTCCGTGCCGTTTCTCATCTTCTCCCACAGAACGCTGGAAGCGCTGACCGTGTTCTTCGTCACGCTTGGCTGCGCCGCGATCGGGTTCGTCGACGACTGGACGAAGCTGTCACACCGCCGCTCGCTCGGGCTCTCCGGGCGGTGGAAGCTCGCGCTCCTGCTCGTCATCACGGCGTTCGTCGGTGTCGTCGTCTACCACCTCGACTTCCAGACGAACGTGTTCCTGCCGCTGCTCGATGTCGACCTGCACCTGTCGTGGGGCTGGTACGTGCTCCTGTTCGTCATGATCGCCGGCGCCGCAAACGGCGTGAATCTGACCGACGGCCTGGACGGGCTCGCAGCGGGGACGGTCACCATCTCGCTGTTCACGTACACGGCGATCGGCGTCGTCGCCTGGATCGTCAGCCAGCGCGCAGGCGCTACGAGCATCGCCGATCTCGACCTCGCGATCCTCGGCTCGAGCCTGATCGGAGCGTCGATCGGCTTCCTCTGGTACAACGCGTTCCCCGCGCAGGTCTTCATGGGCGACACGGGCTCGATGGCGCTCGGAGGCGCGCTCGCCGCGTTCGCCATCATGACCAAGACCGAGGTGCTGCTGATCCTGATCGGCGGCATCTTCTTGATCGAGGCGCTGTCCGTGATCCTCCAGGTCGTGAGCTACAAGTGGACCGGCAAGCGGATCTTCCTGATGGCACCGATCCACCATCACTTCGAGATGAAGGCCTGGTCGGAGGCCCGGATCATGGTCCGCTTCTGGATCTTCGCGCTCATTCTCTGCGCCTGCGCTTTCGTCCTCTACTACCGCTTCCAGTCGCGCTTCGTCGGGTAGCCCGCATGGGGACGCTGCCGTCGAGTGCCCTCGTCCTAGGCCTCGCGCGCTCCGGCGAGGCTGCCGCGCTCGCGCTCGCCCGTCGAAGCGTCCGGGTCGTCGGAATCGACCGGCGGGAGGACGTCGAGGCCGGAAGGCTTCGCGCGGCAGGCGTCGAAGTCAGGCTTGGCGCGAATGCCGAACGCGCGCTCTCAGACGGAGTGGAGCTCCTCGTGAAATCCCCGGGCGTACCGAGCGAGGCCCCCCTCGTCGCCGCCGCACGCGCCCGCGGGATCCCGGTCTGGAGCGAGATCGAGCTCGGCGCCCGTCTGGTACGCCAACCGGCCGTCGGCATCACCGGGACGAACGGCAAGACGACGACGACCGAGCTGGTGGGCGCGATGGTCCGAGCCGCGGGACGGCCGGTCGCGGTGGCCGGCAACGTCGGGCGCCCTCTCTGCGCGCTCGATGGCCGGCTCGGCCCCGACGACCTGGTCGTCTGCGAGCTGTCGAGCTTCCAGCTCGAGGATGTCGCCGTCCTGCGCCCACACGTTGCAGTGCTCCTGAACCTGACGCCCGACCACCTCGACCGCCACGGCTCGTTCGAGGCCTACGGGCGGGCGAAACTGCGGATCTTCGAGAACCAGGCTGCCGGCGACACGGCGGTGGTTCCGCGCGGATTCGGGCCCGTGCCGGGCTCGGGAACGCCGGGCCGAGTTCGCGGGTGACGACCCGCTGCCGGCGGAACCGCTCATCCCGGGCGGCCACAACCGCGAGAACGCTGCGGCCGCCACCGTAGCCGCCCGCGCGCTCGGAATCGACGACGGAGCTATCCGGGAGGCGCTGCGCACCTTCCAGGGCGTCCGGCACCGGCTCGAGCCGGTCCGCGAGATCGGCGGCGTGCGGTTCGTCAACGATTCGAAAGCAACGAATCCGGAGTCCTCCGAGCGCGCGCTCGAGGCGTATCCGCCCGGCCTGCGGATCATCCTCGGAGGGAGCCGGAAGGGCACACCGTTCGACGCCCTCGCCCGGGCCGCGCGGGCGCACGGGGTCGCCCGCGCCTACCTGATCGGCGAGACGGCGGCGGATCTCGCCGCTCAGCTCGGGGCCGCGGACGTCCCGTATGTCGTGGCCGGCGATCTTGCCATCAGCGGTCGCCCTGGCCTGGGCGGACGCCGAACCCGGCGACGTCGTCCTGCTCTCCCCGGCCTGCGCGAGCTTCGATCAGTTCGACGACTTCGAGCACCGCGGCGATTCGTTCCGCGTCCTGGTGGAGGCATTGTGAGCGCGAGCCGGGTCGTGTCTCATCCGAGCGCGGCCTCCGTCGAGCGGCAGCGGCGCCGGGCGCGGGCACAGTCCCACATGGAGCACGGGCTGCTCGTCGTCGTCACGCTCGGGCTGGTTGCCTTCGGGCTCGTGATGGTCTACAGCGCGAGCTCGGCTCGCGCCGTGGCGGCCTCGGGCGATCCGGCTTACTACCTCAAGCGGCAGGGGCTGTACGCGCTGGCGGGACTGCTGCTGTTTCTCGTCCTCGCGAGGGTCGACTACCGCTCGCTCAAGCGCGCTGCCGGCCCACTGCTGGGCGGCAGCCTGTTCCTCCTCGTGGCGGTCCTCGCGATCGCGGACCCCGTCAACGGTGCGAAGCGCTGGCTCTCCGTCGGCCCGGTGACGTTTCAGCCTTCAGAGCTCGTGAAGATCGCGCTCGCCGATCTGGGTCGCCGCCTATCTGGCGCGGGTGCCGGCGCCGGGGTCGATCCGGGAGCTCGCTCGCCCGCTCGGGCTCGTCGTCGGCGCTGTCGTCCTGCTCCTGCTCGCAGAGCCCGACCTCGGTACCGCGATCGCGATCCTGATCCTCGTCGGCGCCATGCTCGTCGTTTCCGGGACGCCGCTTCGAGTCCTCGCCGCCATCGCAGGCGGCACAGTCGTGCTCGTCCTGATGGTGTCGTGGATCGAGCCCTACCGGCGCGCCCGCCTGCTCACGTTCCTGAATCCATGGGACGACTCCCAGGGCGCCGGCTTCCAGACGGTGCAGTCGCTGATCGCGCTCGGCTCCGGCGGCCTGTTCGGGGTCGGCCTGGGCGAGAGCGTGCAGAAGGTCTACTACCTGCCGGAGGCTTCGACCGACATGATCTTCGCGATCGTCGGCGAGGAGCTCGGGCTGATCGGGGCGCTTGCGGTGATCCTCGCGTACGCCGTCTTCGGATACGCCGGCTTCCAGATCGCTCTTCGCTGCCGCGATCCGTTCGGAAAGCGGCTCGCGGCGGGCCTCACGGCCCTCGTCTGCGGGCAGGCGGCGGTCAACCTCGGTGCCGTTATGGGCCTTGCGCCCCTAACCGGCATCCCGCTTCCGTTCGTGTCCTACGGCGGCACGAGCCTGGTTGTCGGCCTCGCCTCCGTGGGCATCCTCCTTAACATCGCGATGAGCGATGGAGCGCAGCAGCGGGCTACGGTGCCTGATCGCGGCCGGGGGGACGGCGGGACACGTCCTGCCCGCCCTCGCAGTCGCAGAGGAGCTCAGGGAACGCGGCGTCGCCGTGAGCTTCGCCGGCTCGCCTGAGCGGATCGAGTCGCGTCTCGTCCCGGCCTCGGGCTTCGAGCTCGACCCCTTCAAGCGTCAGCGGCCTGCCCCGAACGGCGAGCATCGCCACACTCCGAGCCGCCTTCGTCGCCGCGGGGGCCCCGGTCGCCGCCGCCCGGATCCTTCAGCGGCGGCAACCGGACATCGTTCTCGGCGGCGGCGGCTACGTGGCGGGGCCGATGGTGCTCGCCGCCGCCACCCGGCGCATCCCGGCCGCGCTGACCGAGGCCGATGCGCACCTCGGCCTCGCGAACCGTCTCGCCGCCCCGTTCGCCCGCCGGGTCTTCCTCAGCTACCCGCTCCCTGGCCGGGGCGGGCCCAAATACCGCGTCGTGGGCAGGCCGATCCCGCGTCGCTCGCGTGCCGCCGTGAACCAGGATGAGGCGCGCAGACGATTCGATCTCCCTCTCGACGGGCCGGTGGTGCTCGTCTGCGGCGGCAGCCTCGGCGCCCGGCGGCTGAACCAGGCGGCAGTCGAGGCGTTCGGCGAAGACGGGCCCGCCGTGCTTCATCTCGCCGGCGAAAGGGACTACCCCGAGCTGGCCGAGCAGGTCGGCCGCGCCGCGTACCGCCTCCTTGCCTTCACCGACGACTTCGGGGCGGCTCTCGCCGCTGCGGATCTCGTCGTCTCCCGCGCCGGCGGGGTCGTCTGGGAGATCGCCGCAGCCGGCAAGCCCGCGCTGCTCGTCCCGTATCCAGACGCGACGGCAGACCATCAGACGAAGAACGCGCGCTGGTTCGAGCGCGGCGGAGGGGCCTTGCTCGTGCCCGAGCCCGGGCTCGATCTGAGGACGCAGGCCGTGGAGCTCACTGTCGGCTCCGGCTCGGCTTCGGGCGATGTCCGAGTCCATGATGCACCTGGCCCGGCCGGACGCTGCGAAGATCGTCGCCGAGGAGTTGATCGCGCTTGCAGCCGCTTCGCGGTAGGCGACTCTGGTTCGTCGGGATCGGCGGTGCGGGCATGAGCGCCCTGGCCATCGTCGCGAAGGCGTGGGGTGCCGACGTAGGCGGCTCGGACCGGGCACGGACGCCATACGTCGAGCTGCTGGAGCAGCATGGGATTCGGGTGGCGATCGGTCACAGCGCCGACAACGTGCCGCCCGGCTACGAGGTGGTCGCGTCCTCGGCGATCCCGGCTGACAATCCGGAGCTTCACGGCGGAGCAATGCGCCGCGGGGAGCTTCTCGCGGAGCTCGTCGAGCTCCGACCGGCGATCGTCGTCGCGGGAGCGCACGGAAAGACGACGACAGCGTCGATGATCGCGTTCGCCCTCGAGCGGCTCGGGCACGATCCCGCATACCTGATCGGCGGTCAGGTCACGCAGCTCGGTGGCAACGCGCGCGCGGGGGAGGGTTGGCTCGTTGCCGAGGGCGACGAGTCCGACCGCTCGCTGCTTCTCCTGCGGCCGCGCATCGCAGTCGTCACGAACGTGGAGCTCGACCATCACGCGACGTTCGCGTCGCAGGCGGAGGTCGAGCGGCTCTTCGAGGACTGGCTCGAGGCTCTTCCGGACGGCGCCGTCGTCATCCGGGGTGAGGAGGCCGTCCCGCCCGGCGACCTCCTGCTGTCCGTCCCGGGCGAGCACAATCGGGCAAACGCCGCCTGTGCTCTCGCGGCGCTCGCCGCGGCCGGTGTCGACGGCGGACGCGGCGCTGGCGGCGCTGTCGGACTTCCGCGGCGCGGGCCGTCGCTTCGAAACGCGTCGGCGAGGCAGGAGGCGTCCGAGTCGTCGACGACTACGGGCACCATCCGACCGAGATCGCGGCGACGCTGGCGGCCGCCCGCGAGGTGACAGGCCCGGAAGCTCGGGTTGTCGTCCTCTTCCAGCCGCATCTCTACTCGCGCACGCTGCACCTCGCCGACGAGCTCGCGGCAGCCCTGTCCGGCGCCGACGTGGTCTGCATCACCGATGTCTACGCGGCGCGGGAGCAGCCGGTCCCGGGAGTGAGCGGCAAACTCGTCGTCGACCGCCTGTCCGACCTCCGGCCCGGAATGCGGGTCATCTGGGCGCCGAGGCTCGCGGAGGCTGCGTGCTGCGTCGCCGCTGAGGCCCGTCCCGGCGACCTCGTGCTCACGATCGGCGCGGGCGACGTTGATACCGCCGCCGGCGTCATTCTCGACACACTTCGCCCGTGAAGGTCGAGCAGAACGCGAAGCTCCACAAGCTCACGACCCTGGGCACCGGCGGGCCGGCGCGCTGGTTCGCAAAGCCGGAGACGGTGCACGATCTCGTCGAGCTGCTCGCCTGGGCCAAGAGCCAGGCCTCGCCCGTTGCCGTCATCGGTCTCGGGTCGAACCTCCTCGTCGCCGACGACGGGTTCGACGGCCTCGCCCTCAAGCTGGCGGGCACGCTCGCCTACGCGAAAGCCGGGGATCGAACGAAGGGAGAGACGACCTTCACGGCGGGCGGCGGGGCTCCACTCGCCGTCTGCCTGCACCGGGCTCGGGACGCAGGCCTGGGAGGTCTCGAGTTCGCCTGCGCGATCCCGGGCACGATCGGCGGCGCCGTCTGGATGAATGCAGGCGCGTACGGGGGCGATCTCGGAAGCATCCTGATCAAGGCGTTGATCGCCAACGCGGAGGGAACCCGCTGGCAGACCCCGGCCGAGCTCGGTCTCGAGTACCGGCGCTCGAACGTGCGCCACGGCCAGGTCGTCGCCGCCGCCGAGCTCCAGCTCGTCGAGCGACCCAGCGAGGAGATCCGCCAGATCGTGGCGGACATGCAAGCCAGGAGAAAGGAGGCGCAGCCGACGAACAAGCGTACGTTCGGAAGCGTGTTCAAGAATCCGGCACACGACCTGAGCGCGGGCCAGATGCTCGAGGCCTGCGGGCTGAAGGCCTATCGCATCGGCGGCGCCCAGATATCTCCCAAGCACGCGAACTTCATCGAGAACGTCGGGGGCGCAAGAACGGTCGACGCGCTGGCCCTCATCGGCGAAGCCCGTCTCCGCGCACGCGAACGCTTCGGCGTCGTCCTCGAGCCCGAGGTCGAGATGATCGGGCAGATCGAGATCCCACCGCTCGACCACTGACCGCTCTCCGGGCGGCTTCTGGCCCGGCGGGGCCGTGTCGTCGACGATGTCGCGCAATCCTCCGGGGGGCAGGATCGGGGAGCTGCCTGACGAACGTCCCCGAATGGCCACGACGCGCCGGCCTGCGCTCGTCCCCACCCGGCCGCGGGCGTCCGGCCGGATTCGCCTGCGGCTATCGGCGGTCGTTGCCGTCGTGCTCGTCGCCGTGGCGCTTGCCGGGCTCGCCTACGGGATCGCGAGGAAAACCTCGCTCTTCGCAGTCCAGACGTTCGACGTGACCGGCGCGGGAGAGGAGATCGAGGCGCAGGTGGACGCCGCCCTCGCGCGCTTCCGCGGGAAGAGCCTCGTGGGGCTCGATCCCGAGGCGGTGGCGCGAGCCGCCGAGTCCGTGCCCGCCATCCGGACGGCCGAGGTCGAGCGCGACTTCCCCCGGACACTGCGCGTCGCCGTGACGACCGAGGAGCCTGTCGCCGTTGTCAGACAGGCGGACGCCGCCTGGTTGGTTGCAGCCTCGGGGAAGGTGCTGAAGGCGGTGGCGACCGGCGAAGTCGACGAGCTCCCGCGCGTGTGGCTTCCTGCTGAGAGCAAGCAGCTCCAGCTCGCGCGGACGCTTCCGCGCGCCGGCGGCGGCCTCGCAGTCGAGGCTCTGGCGCTCGTGCCCGCCGGGTTTCCCGTGAAGGTGCTGTCGGCCAGGGGCGGAGACGGTGATCTCACGCTCGTGTTGCCCGGGAAGACGGAGCTCCGACTGGGAGAGGCGGCGGATGTCCGGCTCAAGCTCGCTGTCGCAGCCACGGTGCTTTCCCAGCTCTCGCCCGAGGAGCGCGGCCGCCTGGCGTACCTCGATCTCAGCCTTCCCGCGCGGCCCGTCGGGGCCGATAAGTCTCAAGTCGAAGCTTGAGGGTTAAGGTTACGACGCTTTTTCCCTGCATTTAAGGCATTGACATGGCATGCCGATACAACGTACTCTGCATCAACCTTCCGGTTGAGGTTCAGCTAGAGAAGGGTCGAGAGTGAGAGAACAAGCAGGCACATACCTGGCAGTCATCAAGGTCGTCGGCGTCGGCGGCGGCGGCTCGAACGCCGTCACCCGCATGGTCGAGTCCGGTCTCAAGGGCGTCGAGTTCCTGTCCGTGAACACGGACGCGCAGGCGCTCCTCATGTGCGACGCTGACGTAAAGCTCCATATCGGCGCCAAGGTCACGCGGGGCCTGGGGGCCGGGGCAGATCCGAAGGTCGGCTTCGAGGCCGCCATGGAGAGCCGCGACGAGCTCAAGGAGGCTCTGAAGGGCGCCGACATGGTGTTCGTCACGGCGGGCGAAGGAGGCGGGACCGGCACCGGTGCGGCTCCGGTGATCGCCGAGATCGCCCGGGAGCTCGGCGCGCTGACGGTGGGCGTGGTGACGCGGCCGTTCACGTTCGAGGGCCAGAAGCGGGCCGACCAGGCGGAGCAGGGGATCACAACCGTCCGCGACAAGGTCGACACGCTCATCATCATCCCGAACGACCGGCTCCTCCAGGTCGTCGAGAAGCAGACGTCGATCCTGGATGCGTTCCGCATGGCGGACGACATCCTCCGGCAGGGCGTCCAGGGAATCACCGACCTGATCACGGTTCCGGGCCTCGTCAACCTGGACTTCGCGGACGTGCGCACGATCATGAGCGACGCCGGGTCGGCGCTGATGGGCATCGGCATCTCCAAGGGCGAGACGCGGGGCTCCGAGGCTGCTCGAGCAGCGGTGTCATCGCCGCTTCTCGAGGCGTCCGTCGAGGGCGCCACGGGCATCCTGCTCAACATCACCGGCGGCTCGGACCTCGGTCTCTTCGAGGTCAACGAAGCCGCAGAGGTCGTGACCGGCGCAGCGGATCGCAACGCGAACGTCATCTTCGGCGCCGTCATCGACGACGCCATGGGCGACGAGGTCCGGGTGACCGTCATCGCGACGGGCTTCGACGGGCGGTATCGCCGCGAGCGGCGCGAGCGCCCGGTCGAGGCACCGGTCGACGCGCCCGCGCGGCGAGCGGGAGCGGGAGCCGTCCGACGAGGGCGACGGCTTCGACGTTCCGGCCGAAGTGCTCGAAGTACCGTCCTTCCTGCGCGACGAGTGATCGGAGGTCTCGCCGAGTGGAATCGGCGAGACGCGTGAGACCTGAGAATCCTGGCGCCGGCGTCCCGTGTCCTGGCTCAGCGTCGTCGCCGGATGTGGCGGTTCCCGAGAGCACTGCGGCGAAGGGAGTCCCCGGCGCGGCGAGCGACCAGATGGTGATCTTCAGGGAGCTCGTCGAGCCTCGAGGGCCTCACCACCGCCTGCGCGGCCGGGAACAGCTGGCGAAGCCGACGGGCGCGCAGCGAGGGCGAGCCGATTGCTTCCCGTGGGCGGCGTTTCTCTTCCGCGCTCAGGCGCCGCGAGGCGGGCAGCTCGTTGCCCGGGCCCCGTCGACAGGTCTCATGCTGCGCCCGATCTCGAGCAGGCGCGTTCCTCGCACACCGTCTGCGATGAGCTGGACGGTCGTTCCACGTTCGCACCACTCGAGACCCCAGGCGCCTTCGGGAAAGAAGCAGTCCCGAACGTCACAGAGGTCGACGAGAATCGCGGCCCGCCCGTGGACGCGAACCTCCTGCCCAGCGGGTATCGGCCAGAGGCTCGTGCCGTTGCAGTAGCGGGGATGCCCTTCGAAGAGCTCGATGATCCGCGTCTGCGAGCCTCGCACGGTATAGATACCACGCAGGCTCTCGGTTCCGCGCTTCGTGCAGTACGGGTCGACGATCTTCTTCGCGAAGCCGAGCTTGAGCCCGCGAGTATCCGTCGGGTAGAGAACGACCATCTCGAGCTTCGAGGCAGCCTTCCTGAAGTCGGCCGGCGGAAGAGGCTTCGCCGCTGAGCCCGAGGAGGCGGCGCCCGCGGCGTCAGATCCGGCGAGGAGGATGACGAGCCCAGCGAGGACGACCGCAACCGCCGCGACAGCGGCCGCGGCGATGCTGACGCGGCCTAAGGTCACAGGTCGTGTCGGGCCCTCACGGGCTGAGTGTACGTGCCGCCCGTTATCAGACGGTAAAGGAAGGGCCGGCCCCTGGGGGCCGGCCCTTCTCTTCGTTTCGTCTGACGCTACGAGGGGAGAGTTACGCCTCGCAGTTGACGACGACGTCGCCGCGGGCTAGTCCGGGCGCGCCGGGTCTGCATCGGTCGTTGCCGGGGCCTCCGTTGAGGAAGTCCGGCTGGGCGTTCCCGAACAGTCGGTCGTTGCCCTTCTGGCCCAGGATCGTGTCGCGGCCGTTGCCGCCCTGGAGGCGGTCGTTCTGCGCACCACCCTGGATGGCGTCGTTGCCGATGTCACCCGTGATGTTGTCGGCGCCAGAGCCGCCGGCTAGCTGATCGTTGCCGGCCTTGCCCTGGATGTTGTCGTCGCCGGCCTTGCCCTGGATGTGGTCGCTACCACCGCGACCCGAGAGCACGTTGGCGTTGTCGTCGCCGGTGATGCTGTCGGCGAACGAGGAACCAATCACGTTCTGGATGCCGGCGATGGTGTCGTTGCCGTCACCCGATGCTGTGCCGGTGACCAGGTTGACCTGGACGCCGACACCGCCGGCACCGGCCGAGGCGTAATCGACCGTGTTCGTGCCAGCACCACCGTCAACGGCGTCGTTGCCGCCGCCCGGGTTGATGGTGTCGTCACCATCGCCACCGTTCAGCTGGTCGGACGCGGCGTTACCACTGATCTGGTCGTTGCCGCCCTGACCGTTGAGCACGTTCCCGGAGCTGTCACCGACGAGGATGTCGTTACCACCGCCGCCGTTGACGTTCTCCACGTCAACGTCGGACAGAGGCGCCGCATCCCCACCGACCTGCTCACCCGAATCGCAGAAGAAGTCGACACCGACACCCTGCGGCGCCCGCCCTGGCGGCGGGTCTCGATCACCGGCGGGAGGATGTCGAACTCGACTGCGAAGCAGTTGGGTGCAGGCCCTGGAATCGGTGCATCCAGGAAGTTGAGGTCGTTCAGGATGAAGTCGTCACCGAACAGATCGGTGAAGATCCCGATCGGCGGGTTGACGACCACCGTGGCCGGGCGGCAGCTGACGCTGAACCCGCCGACCATGTCACCCTCGTTCGTCGCGATATCACCGTCGTTGGCGACACCGTCGAGCGAGACCGCCACGGCATCGGTGCGACCCGTCGCCTGGCCTGCAGGCCCGGCAATCGGGCGTTGTCGACACCGTAATTGGCCCAGTCGGCACCGGTGTTGCCGAGGATCACGTCGGCACCCTGCGGCGCCGAGCCCTGCTGGAACTGGTCGTTGCCAGGGCCACCCTCGACACAGTCGTTGCCGACGTTGTCCTTGATCACGTTGTTGGCACGGTTGTTCGTGAAGTTGGCCGAGACGAGGTCTTCACCCGAGCCCGTGACGACGTTCTCCGTCGTGAAGAACACATCGTCGAACTCGTTCGTCAGGCCGTCCTGGTTCGTGTCAGCACCATCGTTGAACGTGCTGATCAGGCCGAGGTACACGACCGTGCTGTTCGTGCGCGCACCGTAGTCGACCGTGTCGATCCCCGGGCCGCCGTCAAGAGCGTCGGCGCCGTTACCCAGCGGGCCATACGTCGGGACGCCGTCAGCGTCCACCGGTGCGTTCTCATCGAGCGATGTCGTCGCCGGCACCACCGATGACGCAATCGTTGCCCAGACCACCGAGCAGCGTGTCGTCACCGTCACCGCCGAGCAGGACATCGTCCCGCCGAGGCCGCTGATGGTGTCGTTGCCGGCACCACCGCCGAGCAGGTTGCTGAGCGAGTTACCGGTCAGCGTGTCGTTACCGGAACCGGTGATGATGCCCTCGATCCCGATCACGACAGTCGTGCTGCCGGTGATCGTGATCGTGCCGTCCTCGTTCATGACGACGGTCACGTCGGTCGTGATCCCCGACAGATCGACGATGTCTCCAATGAAGTCCGGGTCAGAGCCTGTACTCCGCCAGGATGTCGTCCTGGAAGCAGAAGAAGTCACCGACCGTCGGCCCGTTACCGTCAACGAAATCGTTGCCGGTACCAGGATTGATGAAATCGCTCCCCAACCCACCGATGATGTCGTCATCCCCAGCCCCGGACGTGATCGTCAGACCAAGCGGGCCCTGGAGGAGGACATCGAACACAGGCGGCGGAGTCGAGCAGAGCGAAGACGACCGGAGTGACGCAGGACCGATGACGATGTCGAACACGCAGTAGCGACCCAACCGGCGTGTCACCCGTCCCGTCACCACCCTTGGCCGAGAAGACGTTGTCCCCGCCCCCGAGATTGAACGTGGCCGTCGCCAGCGAAATGTGCCGGCTCCACGAGACAGACGCCGTCGCGGATTCCGCTTGACGAGCACGTCGGCATCCGTGTCGGTCAGCAGACCAGCGTTCAGGTTGATCAACAGATCACCCGGAACCGGTCCAGCACCGCCCAGCGGGATGGATCCCGTCACAGATCGTGTTGGCGACGTCCTCGCCGGCCGTGACACCGTCAGCCGCCGGATCCACCCCGAAGACGGTCAGCTCGTTCTCACCCAACCCGAGATCGATAAGAACTCGATCTCCGGCAAGCCGAACGGGCTGATCCCCTCGGGCAACGACGCCCGGCATGAACCGGCCGGCACGCTGATCGATCGTCAGCGTGTCGTCGCCGTCGGCACCCGCACGGACCCGGAATCACGTTGATCTGATCCGTGTTCAGCGCGGTCGCCTGAATCGCCGTCAGCCCGTCGAAGCAGGCAGCCGGCGCAGCACCGTTGATCCCGACCAGGATCATTCTCACCACTGCGAACGAAGACGATGTCGTTACCCGCCGGAGCGATCGCATCAGTAAGCGTGACCGTCAGGATCCCAGGCGGCCCACTCACAAACGCGCACGAGACCGCCGCAGACGCGGAGCCCGCGCCCACACTCAGGAACACGCCGACACAAGCAGCAAGCAAACCAACAAGCGCCCACCGCCCACGACGGCCTTTCCGAGTACTCGAAGTACTCATATCACCCCTCCCAATCGCATGAACTCTCCTTTCCCAAAGAGGGCGTAGGTCGGTCGCGGAGCCTAACACCTCCGGGCGACGGATGCACCCTCCGTTCGCGGTCGACGCCAAGACCCCTGCACAGGGCAATAAAAAGGGCCGGCCCCCTTGTGGGGCCGGCCCTTTCTTGGTTCGTCTGACCTACGAGGGGAGAGTTACGCCTCGCAGTTGACGACGACGTCGCCGCGGGCTAGTCCGGGCGCGCCGGGTCTGCATCGGTCGCGGCCGGGGCCTCCGTTGAGGAAGTCCGGCTGGGCGTTCCCGAACAGTCGGTCGTTGCCCTTCTGGCCCAGGATCGTGTCGCGGCCGTTGCCGCCCTGGAGGCGGTCGTTCTGCGCACCACCCTGGATGGAGTCGTTCCCATCCTGGCCAGCGACGTTGTCAGCACCCGCACCAGAAGCGATCTGGTCCGCTGCAGCGCCACCGAAGATCGTGTCGTCTCCGGCCTTGCCCTGGATGTGGTCGGGACCACCGCGACCCCAGAGCGAGTTGGCGTTGTCGTCGCCGGTGATGCTGTCGGCGAACGAGGAACCGTTCACGTTCTGGATGCCGGCGAGGGTGTCGTTGCCGTCACCCGATGCTGTGCCGGTGACCAGGTTGACCTGGACGCCGACACCGCCGGCACCGGCCGAGGCGTAATCGACCGTGTTGGTGCCAGCACCACCGTCAACGGCGTCGTTGCCGCTGCCCGGGTTGATGGTGTCGTCACCATCGCCACCGTTCAGCTGGTCGGACGCGGCGTTACCACTGATCTGGTCGTTGCCGCCGTTGCCGTTGAGGACGTTCCCGGAGTTGTCACCGACGAGGATGTCGTTACCCGCGCCGCCGTTGACGTTCTCCACGTCCACGTCGGACAGAGGCGCCGCATCCCCACCGACCTGCTCACCCGGATCGCAGAAGAAGTCGACACCGACACCCTGCGGCGCCCGAACCGGGACCACCGGCGGGAGGATGTCGAACTCGACTGCGAAGCAGTTGGGTGCAGGCCCTGGAATCGGTGCATCCAGGAAGTTGAGGTCGTTCAGGATGAAGTCGTCACCGAACAGATCGGTGAAGATCCCGATCGGCGGGTTGACGACCACCGTGGCCGGGCGGCAGCTGACGCTGAACCCGCCGACCATGTCACCCTCGTTCGTCGCGATATCGCCGTCGTTGGCGACACCGTCGAGCGAGACCGCCACGGCATCGGTGCGACCCGTCGCCTGGCCTGCAGGCCCGGCAATCGGGCGTTGTCGACACCGTAATTGGCCCAGTCGGCACCGGTGTTGCCGAGGATCACGTCGGCACCCTGCGGCGCCGGTGCCCTGCTGGAACTGGTCGTTGCCAGGGCCACCCTCGACGCAGTCGTTGCCGACGTTGTCGGTGATTACGTTGTTGGCACGGTTGTTCGTGAAGTTGGCCGAGACGAGGTCTTCACCCGAGCCCGTGACGACGTTCTCCGTCGTGAAGAACACATCGTCGAACTCGTTCGTCAGGCCGTCCTGGTTCGTGTCAGCACCATCGTTGAACGTGCTGATCAGGCCGAGGTACACGACCGTGCTGTTCGTGCGCGCACCGTAGTCGACCGTGTCGACCCCCGGGCCGCCGTCAAGAGCGTCGGCGCCGTTACCCAGCGGGCCATACGTCGGGACGCCGTCAGCGTCCACCGGTGCGTTCTCATCGAGGATGTCGTTGCCGGCACCACCGACGACGCAATCGTTGCCCAGACCACCGAGCAGCGTGTCGTCACCGTCACCGCCGAGCAGGACATCGCTCCCACCCAGGCCGCTGATGGTGTCGTTGCCGGCACCACCGCCGAGCAGGTTGCTGAGCGAGTTACCGGTCAGCGTGTCGTTACCGGAACCGGTGATGATGCCCTCGATCCCGATCACGACAGTCGTGCTGCCGGTGATCGTGATCGTGCCGTCCTCGTTCATGACGACCGTCACGTCGGTCGTGATCCCCGACAGATCGACGATGTCTCCAATGAAGTCCGGGCTGAGCCGTGTACTCCGCCAGGATGTCGTCCTGGACAGCAGAAGAAGTCACCGACCGTCGGCCCGTTACCGTCAACGAAATCGTTGCCGGTACCAGGATTGATGAAATCGCTCCCCAACCCACCGATGATGTCGTCATCCCCAGCCCCGGACGTGATCGTCAGACCAAGCGGACCGAAAACCAGCTCCGTCGGGAACAACGGATCTACCGGCGCGGGCGGAGGAAGCGTGCAGAGCTGCTGGACATAGATCGGGTCCAGTGCCGGATTCGGCTGCGTGTTAAACGTGCAGAACGAACCGACCGGCGTGTCACCCGTACCGTCGCCACCCTTGGCCGAGAAGACGTTATCCCCGCCCCCGAGATTGAAGGTGGCAGTCGCGAGCGTAGCGCCCGGCGACAGCGGCCCCACCGGTGACAACGGCGTCGGAGTCCGCTTGACCAGCACATCGGCATCCGTGTCGGTCAGCAGACCAGCGTTCAGGTTGATCAACAGATCACCCCCAACCGGTGGAACACCGCCCGCCGGGATGATCCCGTCATAGATCGTGTTGGCGACGTCCTCGCCGGCCGTAACACCGTCAGCCGCCGGATCCACCCCATAGACGATCAGCTCGTTCTCACCGTCACCGAGATCGATATAGAACTCGATCTCCGGCAAGCCGAACGGGCTGAACCCCTCGGGCGACGCGCCCGGCATGAACCGGCCGGCACGCTGGTCGATCGTCACCGTATCGTCGCCTCCTGCAGCCGATGTCCCATCAACTGCCAGAGGACCAGGAATCACGTTGATCTGATCCGTGTTCAGCGCGGTCGCCTGAATCGCCGTCAGCCCGTCGAAGCAGGCAGCCGGCGCAGCACCGTTGATCCCGACCAGAATATTCTCACCGCTGCGAACGAAGACGATGTCGTTACTCGCCGGAGCGATCGCATCAGTAAGCGTGACCGTCAGGATCCCAGGCGGCCCACTCACAAACGCGCACGAGGCCGCCGCAGACGCGGAGCCCGCGCCCACACTCAGGAACACGCCGACACAAGCAGCAAGCAAACCAACAAGCGCCCACCGCCCACGACGGCCTTTCCGAGTACTCGATGTACTCATATCACCCCTCCCAATCGCATGAACTCTCCTTTCCCAAAGAGGGCGTAGGTCGGTCGCGGAGCCTACCACCGGTTCCGGATGGTGGCAACCGGGCAGCAGATCTCCTTACGAACCGTTAACGCCCATGCTTACGGAACTGTCGGTACTTCGACCCGGAAACTTGATTCCCTCGCGCGCGCGCGTGAGACAATCGCCTCGCCAAGGGCCCCGCCAGGGCCGCCGTGAGTGCGGGTCGGAGCGATCCCAGCAGCCGCTCCCGGCAGTCGTCAGGTTGCGCAACTCCGGCAGCCTTGTGAGACTTCCGGCGTGCAAACGCTCCGGCGGACGCCGCTGTTCGACTGCCACGTCGATCTGGGCGCACGCCTCGTTCCCTTCGCCGGCTTCGAGATGCCTGTCCAGTACGGGTCGATCGTGGACGAGCACCGCTCCGTGCGGACGAGGGCCGGTGTCTTCGATGTCTCTCACATGGGCCAGCTCGAGGTCGGCGGCGACGAGGCTCACGGCTATCTCCAGGGCCGGCTGACGAACGACCTCGACCGGATCGGGCCGGGCGGGGCCCAGTACACGCTCCTGACGAACGAGCGGGGCGGGGTGGAGGACGATCTGATCGCCTACCGGCGGCAATCGGGCTACCTTCTCGTCGTCAACGCGGCGAACCGGGAGGCAGACGCCGCTGCGCTGATTCGGGCGGAGGACGTCTCAGAGCGGTGGGCGATGCTGGCCGTGCAGGGCCCGGAAGCGCTCCCTCGACTCGAGGTCGAGGTCGCGCCGTTCACATTCCGCGAGAGCAGGGTTCTCGGCATCGACTGCGTGGTCTGCGGGACCGGCTACACCGGGGAGCGCGGATGCGAGCTGATGTGCGTTCCCGAGGACGCCGCGGCGCTGTGGAGTCGCATTCTGGAGCGCGGTGTCGCCCCGTGTGGGCTGGGGGCCAGAGACACTCTCCGGCTCGAGGCCTGCTACCCGCTTCACGGCCAGGATCTGACCGCGGCGCGCACGCCGGTCGAGGCGGGGCTGACGTGGGCCTGCGCGCTCGACAAGCAGTTCCCCGGCGTCGACGTGCTACGCCGGCAGCGCGAGGAGGGTCCGCCCGAGTGCCTCGTCGCTTTCGTCATGGAGGAGAAGGCGATCCCGCGGGGCGGGATGCGCATCGAGGAGGGCGGCGAGGTCACGTCGGGCGGATTCTCGCCGATGCTCGAGCAGGGGATCGGCCTCGCCTATGTGCCGACCGAGCTCGCGGCGCCGGGAACCGGGCTCACGATCGACCTCCGAGGCCGTCCGAAGAGCGGGCGAGTCGTAGCGAAACCCATCTACTCCAGGAAGGACTAGCGACCATGGCAGAGGAGTACCCGGGCGATCTCGCCTACCACCCCGAGCACGACTGGGCCCGCATCGAGGGCGACGAGGCGACGCTCGGGATCACGTGGCACGCGCAGGACGCACTCGGCGAGCTCGTCCACTACGAGCCCCCGGCCGTCGGGCGCGAAGATCGGGAAGGACGAGAGCTACGGAGAGATCGAGTCCGTCAAGGCGGTCTCGGACGTGATCTCGCCGCTCTCCGGCGAGGTGCTCGAGGTCAACCAGGCGGTCGTCGATGCTCCGGAGACCGTGAACGAGGATCCGTACGGCAACGGGTGGCTCGTGCGGATCAGGCTCGCCGATCCTGGCGAGGCCGATGTCCTTCTCGACGCGGACGCCTACCGGGCACTCGTCGAGTCCTCGTAACGGATGGCGCATCCATTCCTCTACCTGACCGACGCCGATCGGGAGGAGATGCTCGCGGCGATCGGGGTCGAGCGTCTCGAGGAACTGTTCGGCGACATTCCGGCAGCAGTCCGGCTCGGACGCGAGCTCGAGCTCGAGCCGGCTCTCTCGGAGCCGGAGCTGACGGCTCATCTCGAGGAACTGGCCGGGCGGAACGTCCACGCGGGTGCTGAGCTCTCGTTTCTCGGAGCGGGCACCTACGACCACTACGTGCCCGGCGTCGTCGACGCGGTGCTCCAGCGCGGCGAGCTGCTCACGGCATACACGCCGTACCAACCGGAGATGAGCCAGGGCGTCCTGCAGGCGATCTTCGAGTACCAGACGGCGATCTGCGAGCTGACCGGGCTGGACGTCGCGAACGCATCCGGGTACGACGGCTGCGTCGTCGCGGCCGACGCGTGCCTGGTCGCCCGTCACGCGACCGGCCGCTCGAAGATCGTGCTCGCCGAGGCTGTCAACCCTCAGGTGCGTCGCGTGGTCAAGACCTACGCGCCCGGCTTCGGCATGGACGTGGTCGAGGTGCCACATCGGGACGGCGCCACCGACCCGGACGAGCTCGCCGCGGCCTGCGTCGACGCGGCCTGCGCCGTGTTCCAGCAGCCGAACTTCTTCGGCTGCCTGGAGCCCGCTCCGGCGCTGGCGGAGGCTGCCTCGGAGCAGGGAGCGCTGGCCGTCGCGCACGTCGATCCGCTCTCCCTCGGAGTGCTGGAGGCGCCGGGTGTCTACGGCTGCGCGATGGCGATCGGAGAAGGCCAGGGCGCAGGCAACGCCATGTCCTTCGGCGGCCCCCACTACGGGTTCCTGGCTGCGCGGGAGCAGTACGTCCGGCGCCTGCCCGGCCGGATCGTCGGGATGACCACCGACGTTCACGGAGAGCGCGGGTTCGTCCTCACGTTCCAGACCCGCGAGCAGCACATCCGCCGTGAAAAGGCCACCTCGAACATCACCACGAATCAGACCCTTCTCGCTCTCGCCGGCCTCACGTACCTCTGCTGGCTCGGGCCCGCGGGGCTCCGCGAGGTGGGAGAGAGGGTTGCCCGCCTGGCGAGCTACGCCCGTGATGCGATCGATCTCCCACCGGCGTTCGACCAGCCGTGCTTCAAGGAGGTCGCCTTTCGCCTCGAGCGTCCGGCCCGCGACGTGATCCGGGAGTGCCGAGCACGAGGCATCCATCCGGGCTACGCGCTCGGGCGCGACTACAAGGGCCTCGACGACGTCCTGCTCGTCGCCGTCACCGAACGGCGCACGCCCGAGGACGTCGACCGTCTCGCGTCGACGCTCTCGGAGCTCGCCCGATGAAGCTGATCTACGAGAAGTCACGGCCGGGACGGCGGGCGGCCGCAGTCGCAGACTATCAATCTCTACCTGAGCTTGATATTCCTCGGGAGCTGCTGAGAGTCGCAGCCCCGAGACTCCCGGAGGTGGCCGAGCCGGAGATCGTGCGCCACTTCACGGAGCTCTCGACCAGGAACTACGGCATCGACACCGGTTTCTATCCGCTCGGATCATGCACCATGAAGTACAACCCGAGGGTTAACGAACGCCTGGTGCAGCTACCCGGGTTTCGCGATCTCCACCCTCATCAAGAAGTCGAGGGTTGCCAGGGCGCCCTCGAGCTGATGTGGAGGCTGGAGCGGATCCTCGCCGAGGTGGCGGGGCTCGCCGCGGTCACCCTGCAGCCGGCGGCCGGGTCACAGGGGGAGCTGCTCGGTCTGATGATGATGCGGGCCTACTTCGCAGACCGGGGCGAGACCGACCGGACGGAGGTGCTCGTACCCGACACGGCCCACGGCACGAATCCGGCGAGTGTCGCGATGACCGGCCTCTCACTCGTCAACCTCGCGACGGACACGAGGGGGAACGTGGATCTGGACGGTCTGCGGAGCCGCCTATCCGGGCAGACCGCCGGCCTGATGCTGACGAATCCCTCGACACTCGGCCTGTTCGACGAGGGCATCGAGGAGATCACGAGCCTCGTTCACGACGCGGGTGGCCTCTGTTACTACGACGGCGCGAACCTGAACGCGGTCTGCGGGATCTCTCGCCCGGGCGACATGGGCTTCGACATCGTCCACTTCAACCTGCACAAGACGTTCTCGCAGCCCCACGGCGGCGGCGGCCCGGGCGGGGGCCCGATCGCCGTCCGGGACCTGCTCGAGCCGTTCCTGCCCTCTCCGGTGCTCGTGCGCACGGAGGACGGGTTCGACCTCGACGAGGACCGGCCGAGATCGGTCGGCAAGGTGCGCGGGCATCTCGGGCCGTTCGGGGTCTTCGTGCGTGCGTACGCGTACATCCGCCAGTACGGCCCCCGGCTGCGCGAGATGTCGGAGGCGGCCGTGCTCAACGCGAACTACCTGCTCGCAGAGCTCCGGGACGACTACGACCTTCTCTACGACCGGCTGTGCATGCACGAGTTCGTGTTGTCCGCGCGCAGTCTCAAGCGAGACCACGGCGTCACCGCGCTCGACGTCGCGAAGCGGCTGATGGACTACGGCTATCACCCGCCGACCATCTACTTCCCGCTCGTCGTTCCGGAAGCGCTGATGATCGAGCCGACGGAAACCGAGTCGAAGGAGACGCTCGACGGCTTCGTGTCGGCGATGCGAGCGATCGCGGCCGAGGCCGCTGCGACGCCGGAGCTGCTCCGAGAGGCGCCTCACTCGCGCCCGGTCGGGCGTCTCGACGAGGTGCGGGCGGTGAGGGAGCCGGTCGTTCGCTGGCAGTTCGAGGACGAGACCGGCGTGACCGCGCCGGAGCCTGTCTAGACGACCGGCCCTGATCAGCCGGTCTCGCGGAGGGCGGCAAGCTGGCCGCACGCGGCCGCGATATCCCGTCCCCTCGTCAGGCGGACGGTCGCCGGGAGCCCGGCCCGTTCGAGGACGGCCTTGAAGGCAGCGATCGCCTTCGGGGACGACCCCTCGTAAGCGCCGGTCGGGTTGTAGGGAATCAGGTTCACCTTGTAGACGTCCGGGTCGAGGAGATCCGCAAGCTGCATCGCCTGCCCGACCCGGTCGTTCACGCCCGCGAGCATCACGTACTCGACGAAGACCTTCCGGCGCCGGCGCTCGTGGTAGGCGCGGCACGCCGCCAGGACGTCGGCGAGCGGATAGCGTTCGTTGACCGGCATGATCTCCGAGCGGAGCGCGTCGTCCGCCGCATGGAGTGACAGCGCGAGGCGGACCGGCAGGTCGCTCTCGATGAAGCGCTGGATTCCCGGGATCCAGCCGACCGTGGAGATGGCCGTGCGGCGGTGCGTGACGCCGACGTCGGGGAGACGCGTGCACGCCTCGAGAACCGCGTCGAGGTTCAGCATCGGCTCGCCCATGCCCATGAACACACAGTGGTTCACGGCGTCCATACGCCGGAAATGGAGCGCCTGGTCGAGGATCTCCGATGTCGTGAGGTTCCGGCCGAAGCGCATCGCGCCGGTCGCGCAGAAGGTGCACGTCAGCGGGCAGCCGGACTGGCTCGAGAGACACACCGACCGGCGGCCGTCCCGGTAGCGCATCAGCACGGCTTCGACCGGGTGTCCGTCGCCGGTGCGAAAGAGCGCCTTCACGGTGCCGTCGCGTCGCGCGCGACTCCGAGACGAGGTCGAGGGTCGAGAACGGTACCGCGCCCGCAAGCTCACGCCGGAGCGCGAGCGGGAGGTTCGTCATCTCGTCGTAGGACGCTGCGCCGGCGGCCGTCCGCTCCCAGATCTGGCGCAGCCGGTACCGGGGCTCTCCAGATACGGCGAGCTCCGCCTCGAGCGCGGTCAAATCCATCTGTCGAGGATAGTCGCCGGGTGGCGACGGCTATTCGTGAGAGTTGCCCTGCTCCGGCGCGAAGAAGAACGCAATCGCGACCCCGGCGTACGCGGCCACGAGAAGCCAGCCGCGGAGCCGGCTCGAATGTCCACGGGCAAGGACGACGATCGTGAACAGCAGCGCGCCGGCGAGGGCGGCGATCTCGATCCGAGGAAAGGACAGTGCGAGTGGGTCGATCGCGAACGACAGGATCTGGACGACAGGGATCAGGAACACCGCGACCTGGGCGCTCGACGAGAGCGCGATCTCGGCCGCGAGCTTGATCTTCCCTCGGGCCGCCACGACGATTGCGCCCCCGTGCTCGGCCGCATTGCCGACAATCGCGACGATGATGGCGGCGACGAAGAAGTTGGTCAGCCCGACGGACTCGGCGAAGGTCTCGATCGATCCGACGAGGATCTCGGCCACGACCGCGGTAACGACCGTTGCGATGCCGAGCACGACGAGTGACAGCCGAAGCGACCAGGCTTCCATCCGCGACGGCTCGTCCGAGGTGTGGAGCGAGTGGTGGCGGCGGAGCGCGTAGAACGTCACGCCGACGTACACGAGCAGAAGCACGATCGAGATCGGCAGGGAGAGAACGGCGAGCGAGTGGCGCTGCGGGTCGCCCGACGTCCCGGCGATCGTCGGGATGAGGAACAACGCGACCGAAAAGCCGATCAGAGCGAAGGACACGAAGCTCGACCAGCGGTCGAGGCGGCCTCGCCCCCCTGCGACCAGGGAGAAGCCGAGAACGAGGAGGAGGTTCCCGATGACGCTTCCCGTCAGCGACCCGAGCACGACCGTCGTCAGGCCGTCGGCGACGGCGAACAGCGCGATGATCAGCTCCGGGGCGTTGCCGAAGGTGGCGTTGATGAAGCCGCCGATACCGGGGCCGGTGTGGTGAGCGGCGTGCTCGGTCGCCTCCCCGATGAGCCACGCGAGAGGGATCAGCGCCGCGGCGGCGACGATGAACAGCGTGACGTCGCCGACGCCGAGTCGGTCGAGAACGAAGACGATCGGCCCGAGAACGAGGCCAGCCCCAGAGAATCGTGCGCACGGCTGCCGGAGCCTACCGCGCCGGTGCGTGACAGGCGCTCGACATGCAGTGGGCCCGGGAGCGTCCCGAGCGGCTACCCGTCGGATGGCGGTTTGTCAAGTCTTGCAGGGTGTTCACCGGTTCCGCACAATCGGACTAATGGAGCACCGTGAGCGGCGCACGGTCGTCGACGAACTTC
Source organism: uncultured Thermoleophilia bacterium (assembly GCA_963797645.1). Lineage (GTDB taxonomy): Bacteria > Actinomycetota > Thermoleophilia > Gaiellales > Gaiellaceae > CAWCQC01. The sequence goes on from CAWCQC010000012.1 coordinate 74,328, forward strand.
CCCTTCGGCCTCAGGACGAGACCGAATGCCGGCGCTGCGACATCCACTGCGAGAAGGTCGTCTATCCGGCCGCATGCCTCGAGCGCTCGTGCCCCTTCGTGTATGCGTACGAGGAGTGGGGTCGGACCTACATCGGGTGCATGCAGAAGGTCTACGAGGTCGAGATCGATCTCGCGGTCCTGTCAGAGGCGCAGGGCCGGCGCGGGGGGTTCGGCGCCGTGCGGGCAATGCGTCGGCCGCTGCCTATGTGCGGCGCCGAGATCGTCCGCTGCTACGAGAACCGCCAGGGAACGCTCGGCTGCGTGAACCCGGAGTTCCACGAGCTCTCCCGCGGCAGACCCTCGTTTCGGGTCATCGCCCAGATCGACCAGCCGTAGCTGACCTGCGACCGGGCCCGCCGTGTCCCGGCAGGGATGGCCGAAGCGTTTCGACACACCGACGACACGCTTCCGAACCGTTTCGTGACGATCCTGCGCGACCTTCGGCGCTACGCTGGATAGCGGGTGGAGGCGCGGGGTGGCCCCACCGGCGGGGCGGCGAGTGGTAGCTCGACGCTGAACGTAGCGCCGCCCTCGGGTGGCGACTCGAGCGTCACTGTGCCGTCCATCGCCGTGACGAGCTCGCGCACGATCCAGAGGCCGAGCCCGGAGCCTGCTCGTGGCCCGAGACGTTCGTACGGTTCGAAGACGCGCTCGCGCGCCTCGGCCGGGATACCCGGGCCCTCGTCGCTGACTGCGATGCGAAGCGACGTCGGGCCTGCCGAGAGTGTCACGGTGACGCGCGTCGCTCCGCCCTCCGTGGTCGAGCGCGTTGTCGACGAGGTTCGCGAGCGACCTGGCGCAGGCGGGCCGGGTCCGCCGCCACCGGCGGGAGCCCCTCCGGCGCGACGAGAGCGATTCCTGGAGCGGCGCGGTGACTCGCTCGGATCGCGGCGAGCACGTCCCGGCGATTGCGGCCGCGTCGCATGGCTGCGCTACGACCGCGAGCCTCCCTCCGGAGGCGCGACGTCGCAACGGCCAGATCGTCGGCCAGCCGCAGCAGGTGATCACCGGCCTGCTCGATCACGTCGAGCAGGCGGGCTCGCGTCGAGGCGTCGAGGCCTTCGTCGGAGCGGAGCTTCTCCGCGGCGCCTTTCAGCGCCGCGACGGGGCTGTGTAGCTCGTGCGCGACTGCCGAGATGATCTCGGGCTCAGTCGCGCGAGGCGCTCGACCGTTAGCCATGGATCGGCACCACCGACGATGCCTTCACCGCGACGCGTGAGCCCGTAATCGTGCTCGCGCCTCTCGGTGACCGCTTTGGGAAAGGGTTCCGGATCGAGCAAAACTCACAGTAGCACGGTCATCGGCTGTCGTGGGGTACCCGCGACAGAGGGCGCCGTACGCTTCTGCGTGGAGCCTCCGGAGCGCGGCGATCTGTTTCGCGTCCGGACCGTGCCCGTCCGGGCCCGGAGTCTCGAGGATTGCAGGGAGTTCCTGCAGTCGCGGATCGCCGAGGAACCCAGCGAGCCCTTCTCCCATCAGACCCGCTCCGAGGTTCGCATGGCGATCGCGATTCGAGCCCAGCGGGGCGGCAGCGTCGTTCACGTGAAGGGCCCGGAGCCGGTCGATGCCGATGCTCCGATCGACCTCGTCGAGGAGCGCGCTCACGGTCTCTGGATCCGTGACGTCGACACCCGACACCCACAGATGGCAGCTGTCGAGGCAGAGCGCCGAGGCGCGGATGCCGGCCGAGCCGCTCGCAGATCGTCGCTAGCTCGTCGATGGAGCGGCCGATGGTTCCGCCCGCGCCCGCCGAGTTCTCGAGGAGGAGCCACGTCGCTTGCCGAGGTGCGTTCGAGCGCACGCTGCAGCGCCGGCACGGCCCGCTCGAGGCCTGCGTCGAGGCCGGCGCCCAGGTGCGAGCCGACGTGGAACGACGACGTCCGCGTCGATCGATCGAGGCGACGTCGAGCGTCGTCCCGAGTGCAGCTTCCGACTTCGCAGTAGAGCTCGTGTCGGCGAGGCGAGGTTGACCAGATAGAGCGCATGACAGAGGACGTACTCGGATCCCCGCCTCGACGCGCCGAGCGCGGAAGCGCTCGATGCTCTCGGGCTTGTGGTTCGTCGGGCGCCACATCCGCGGGCTCTGGGTGAAGATCTGGGCCGCGTCGCCTCCGATCGCCTCGGCCCGGTCGATCGCGGTGTGGATCCCGCCCGAGCTCGAGACATGGCCGCCGTACAGCACCGAGCTACCATAGCCGCCGTGTCCGCCGGCCCCGTTCGCGTTCGCATGGCCCCGAGCCCGACGGGCTTTCTCCATATCGGCGGCGTTCGAACCTTCCTTTTCAACTGGCTCTTCGCGCGCGGTCGCGGCGGTGCCTGCCTCCTGCGAATCGAGAACACGGACACGAGCCGCGAGGTCTCGGAGTCGGTCGCGCAGATCGAGCGCTCGCTGCGCTGGCTCGGGATCGACTGGGACGGCCCGACGACCTTCCAGCTCGACCGCATGGAGCGCGCGGCGGCAGAAGCGCGGCGGCTGGTGCGAGTCCGGAGCGGCCTACGAGGACGAGGGCGCGATCAGGATCCGGATGCCGGACGAGGGAACGACCGGGTGGCACGACGCGGTCAAGGGGTGGATCGAGTTCCCGAACGAGAAGCTCGAGGACCTCGTTCTCGTCCGTTCGGACGGCCGGCCGACCTACAACTTCGCCTCACCGCTCGAGGACTGGCTCGACGGAATCACGCACGTGATCCGCGGTGACGACCACGTGTCGAACACCCCGAAGCAGATCGTCGTACTCCAAGCCCTCGGGGCCGACCCGCCGGATTACGCCCATGTTCCGAACGTCTTCGGGACGGACGGCAAGAAGCTCTCGAAGCGGCACGGGGCCGTCTCGGTCGACGAGTTTCGCGCCGCCGGGTACGTGGCGCCGGCGCTGATGAACTTCCTCGCCCTGCTCGGCTGGAGCTACGACGACCGGACGACGATCATGTCCCGCGACGAGCTCGTCGAGCGATTCAGCCTCGAGCGGGTCGGATCGAGCCCCGCCACGTTCGACTACTCGAAGCTCGAGTGGATGAACGGCCAGTACCTCCGCTCCATGACCGGCGACGAGTATGCCTCCGCTGTTGACGGACTACCTCGCCGAGATCGGTTTTCCGGGCGATCGAGGGCACGATCCGCCGGGTCGCCCACTCTGCCAGGAGAAGATCGCGACGCTCGGCGAGTTTCCGCAGTTCGCGGGCTTCTTCTTCGGGCCGGTCGAGCCCGACCCAGCGCTCCTCGACGGCGCGGCGTCTGTCCTCGAGCCGGCCGGTATCGCGCTGGCCGTGACGCAGCCGTGGACTGCGATGCGGATCGAGCAGGATCTTCGCGATCTCTGCGACCGGCTCGGGCTCAAGCCGCGGCAGGCGCTCCAGCCCATCCGCATTGCGATCACCGGCTCCAAGGTGTCGCCGGGGCTCTTCGAATCGATCGAGCTGCTCGGCCGCGACGAGACTCTCGCGCGGCTCAGCGCCGCGTCGAAGCCCGCTACCTGACCCGGACGGGAGCGCAGCTCGGCGCGCTCGCGTTGCCGTTCGTGTCGTAGCCGACCACGCAGAAGCGGTAGAGGCCCGGCGAGACGCTCGCGCGCCAGTTGTACCAGTACCTGGTGCCCGGAACCGACCGCGACAGGTTCGTCCGCAGAACCGCAATCGCGGGCCCGCCGGTGCGGTAGACGGTGATCTTCTCCCTCGTCCGCTCGCTGACGTTGTCGAAGATCGTGTAGTAGAGGCGGATGATCGACCCCGCGTTCCCGGCGCTCGCGATCGCCTCTGACGGTTGGCGCCTTCGAGTCGCTGCCCACCGCCACGAACGACCGAAGCGGGCCGGTCTGCGCGCCCGCGCCGCTCATCACCGTGGTTCGGTAGAAGTACTTCTTCCCGGGCTTCAGGTTGCGAAGCCTGAGCTCGAGCTGCTGCTGCTGGCTCGCCCCGACGTACCCGGAGACGAACGACCCGAGGTTTCGCGATCCGCCGAACTCGACTACGGCAGCGGTTGCTAGCCCATTTGCATCGGCGGTGATCCGCACGGTCGCACGGCCCCGAACCTGGTTCGTGATCGTTCCGGCCGTCGCCGTCGGCCCGTCGACGGGCGCGACGCCGTCTGCCTTCATCGTGGCCACGAGATCCTGCGCAACGCCGCTCGCTCGGACGTAGACACCCGGGATGTCCGCGCGTGCGCACCCGTCGCCGAAGCTGACGATGCCTACCTGGAGCGGGAGGTCGAAGCCGTCGTTGATGAAGATCGGACCGCCGCTGTCGCCCTGGCACGTGTCGATCCCACCGGGCAGGTAGCCCGCGCAGAGCATCACCCGGGCGATGAAGTCTCCTGCGTAGTGGCTCGTGCACACCTGGTCGGCCAGGATGGGTACGGCTGCCTCGAGCAGGATGTCCGACCCGTCTCCTCCCTCGGACGTCGCTCCCCAGCCGACGATCGCCGCAGGCGTGCCGGGGGCGGCTTGCGGCGCCTCGGTCGCGTTCGCGAAGCGAATGGCAGGCCAGTTGACCACCGGACTGGCAAGGCGCAGGAGCGCCCAGTCGTTCGATCGGTTCACGCCGGGCGAGTAGTCGCCGATGTAGTAGACGTCCGCGAACGTGTAGCCGTCGGGCGGGATCTTCGTCAGGTCGTACCAGCCGATCGAGATGCGGTTCACGGCATTCGAGTAGAAGTTGCCGTCGTCGTCGGTCACGCAGTGAGCCGCGGTGAGAACCCACCGCTCGCCGATCAGGCTCGCCGCCGCAGTCCGCGAAGGTCTCGCCGCCGTCGCCCGACCACTCGACGTGTGCGACATACGGCCAGTCGCCCGGACGTGCCGGCACGCCACCGACGATCGTCCCGGCGCGGTCCTCGAGCCCTGGCGCAGCGGCCGGGATCGCCGACCCGGCTTGTCCCATGCGGGCGCCGTCGACGGCTTCGGCGCCCGCGGAGGCGCTTGCGAACGCCAAGCCGACGAGCACGACGACCGAGAGGACGGTGATCCGAGTCCGCAGCTTCAACACGAGCCTCGAACGGACGGTAGACACGGTGCGCGCGGGCTGTCAAACCGGTCTCGGACCTCGGAGCCGGTCTGTTTCGTACAAGTCGCGATGGACCTCGATCGGGAGGAGGCTCGTATAGTCCCCGCGCGATGGCGGGCGCCGGCCGAGACGAGCGCGCCTGGGTCGAGGGCGCCCAGGCAGGATCGGTCTCGGACCTCGAGGCCCTCTTCCGGCTGCACTGGCCCAGGGCCTACAGAGCCGCCTATCTGGTCGTTCACGACCACGCCGGCGCCGAGGACATCGCTCAGGAAGCCTTCCTCGCCGCCGTCCGCGCGCTCGATCGCTTCGACCGCAGCCGGCCGTTCGGGCCGTGGCTCCATCGCATCGTGGTCAATCGAGCGATCGACTGGGCGAGGTCGCGCGAAGCTAGGCGCGAGACGCGCGACCCCGGACCTCGAGTCCACGATCGTGCGTCCGGCCATACCCTCAGCCGGCCCGCACATGGAGGCGGACGCTCGAGCTCTCGCCGCTGGTCTCGCCGATCTGCCGCCGGATCAGCGCGCGGTGATCGTCCTGCGCTACCTGCTCGAGTACACGCCGGGTGAGATCGCCGATCTGCTCGAGTTGCCTCGCGGCACCGTGAACTCGCGCCTGCGACGCGGGCTCGATCAGCTGCAGGGCCGCATCGCGGAGGGCGAGAAGTGACCGAGAAGGACCTCCGCCGGCTCCTGCTTGCCCAGCCGGTGCCTGGAGAGCAACTCGCGGAAGAGCGCACCTGGCAGGTGGTGCGGGCCGCCTACACGGCGCGCGAAGCCGTGTCCCCTCGGCGGTCCGTTCCGTGGAAGCTCCTCCTGGCAGCGGCGCTGCTCGTCGCCGCAATCGGCATCGGGGTCAGCCCGGTCGGTCGGAGATCGGGGCTGGATCCGCGACAAGATCGGTCGCAACCAGGTCGTGGGGGTCGCTCCGGCGCGTCCGTCCCTCGGATCGCTGCCCGCCTCCGGGCGACTCCTCGTTTCGGCCTCGACTGGGGTTTGGGTTGTGGGCGAAGACGGGTCTCGCCGGCGCCTCGGTGCCTATGAAGGGGGCACCTGGTCGCCGAACGGGCTGTTCGTCGCTGTCTGGCAAGGGCGGCAGCTCGCGGCCCTCGATCCACGGCGAACCGATGCCGTCCATTGGTCGCTGACCCGCCGGCGGATCGCCGACGCACGGTGGGCGCCGAGCGGCTTCCGTGTGGCGTACCGCAGCGGGCGCTCGCTACGGATCGTCGCCGGAAACGGGGTGGATGACCGGGAGATCGCGGAGCGGGTGGCGCCGGTTGCGCCCGCGTGGAAGCTCGTTCGCGAGCATGTGCTCGCCTACGTCATGCCGAACGGGCGCGTGACCGTCGTCGACACGGACGCTCATGAGCGTCTGTGGCGCACACCGCCGGCGGCTGACGCCGTCGGTTTGGCGTGGACCGAGCGCCGGCGAGCTGGCGGCGATCGGTCGCACCGATTTGCGCGTCTTCGACGCTGACGGGAAGCAGGTACGCAGGTTGCGGCTCGGCGCCGGGACGACGGGCGAAGCCCTGGCGGCGCGTCCGGGCGCGGATGAGATCGCCTTCACCGCCTTCTCGGAAGCGAGCGGTACCGGTGGGGTGTGGCTCTACGAACGGCGCTCCGGACGAGCCCGGCTCGTCTTCTCCGGATCCGGTCGGTTCCGCGACGTGACCTGGTCGCCGGACGGGCGGCTGCTTCTCGTCGGCTGGGCCGCCGCCGACCAGTGGCTGTTCATCCCGGTGCGCTCCAAAGCGCGGGTGCTTGCGGTGGCGTCTGCGACGGCGACCTTCAGCCCGAGCGGGGCGGGCACCGCGACCTTCCCTCGCATCGAGGGCTGGTGCTGCCCGGAGACGTTCCGCTGACGCGCCGTCGGGAGGCGGCGAACCGGGACTCCTTCGGCTACCTTCGAAGTGATGAGATCGCGGCGTCGGCTCGGTGCGGCCCTCGCCGTCGGCGTGCTCGCCGTCGGCGGGCTCGTCGCCGGAATCGCGAGCCAGGAGGCACCTGCAGCTGATCCGATCGCCGGCCTGCCGCCGTTGACCGGAACACTGTCCGAAACGGTCGCGCCTCCTCAGGACATCCCGGAGCCCGAGCCGCCGCGCTCCCGACTCGGATATCGCCTGGCGGTCGTCGAAAGCCGTCGGAGCGCCGTGGGCAGGCCGTCTCGTTCGCGGTGTCCAGCTCCCGGCCGAGGGTGCGCACTTCTTCACCTGGGATCCCGCGCTCGACCGCTCGCCGAACCGGCCCTGGCGGCGATGGGGCACCGACCGGCTGCTACGGCGGCTCCTGCAGGTACTCGACGAGTACGCAGCGACTCATCCCGACGCGCCCCGGGTCGGTATCGGTGATCTCAGCAGGCCGGAAGGCGGCGACTTCGGCGCGCGCTTCGGTGGGCTCGGTCACGCCTCACACGAGAACGGCCTCGACGTCGACGTCTACTACCCGCGCCGGGACGGACGGGAACGAGAAACGCGCGCGCCGCGCCATGTCGATCGCCGGTTGGCACAGGCGCTGGTCGACCTCTTCGTCGACGCCGGAGCGAAATACGTCTTCGTCGGCTTCCAGAGCGGCCTCACCGGGCCGGCGGACGTGGTGCAGGCGATCCCCCACCACGAGAACCACATGCACGTCCGGATCTTCAGGGGCAACGGCAAGCAGGCCCGCGAACGACCCGCCCGGCCGGACTAGCGGTTCCGGGGGTGCAGGCAGTAGGTGGGGGGACGGCACCAGGCTCGGAACCTCGCGGCGGAGTGTGGGAGAGTGCGTCCAGCGCGCATGAGGCGATGACGTTGGGGATCCCACCGATTCTGGTCTCGTCGTTAAGACGCGGCTGACGACCACAAGCAAGGAAGGAGCAGGTGGAGGGCCTGCTCGTCCGCGGAATCCCGGGACCGCACCGGGGTCCGCACCCAACGTACAACGGTGGCAGTTCCGTCACGCCTGACCCATGGAGGAATGCGGCTTTCCGCCGTACGAGGAGGGCCCAGGAGGCGCATACGGGATTCGGGCAAGGCGTCCTGAGCAGGAGTTTCCCGCTAGATCGGCGCTCGGGGGGAGCACCGGGGGGAGCATGAAGCGAGCACGATCGGGGCTATGGGGCGAGCAGCGCCTCGTAGTCGAGCTCCGTCTCGTCGAGCAGCACATGCGTTAGGTGCGGGTGTGGAGATGTGGGAGGCCTCGCCGTCGTGACGAGATCGCCATGGCCGACGGCCTCGCCGATCCTCGCCCACGTGAGCCCCTGCGCATGCAACAGCGAGACGCGCCGATGACGCAGATCATGCGGGCTGAAGGCGGGAACGCCGGCGGCGGTGCAGGCTCGCGCGAGCGCGGTGCGGAAGCGGTCACCGTTGAAGCCCTGGAAGACGCGCCGCGCCGGGGCGCGATCGTCGCGCGGCACGAGGCGCCGAGACGGCCTCGAAGATCTCGGGCGGCGGCGTCACCCAGCGCGCCGCGCCCGTCTTCGCGACGCCGGCCGAGATGCGCCAGCGGCCGCGCCGCTCGTCGACGTCGCCCCAGGCGAGCGCCTCGAGCTCGCCGATCCTCATGCCCGTCCCGTCAAGGACGAGCAGCGGCAGCCGATTAGCAGGAGCCAGCGACCAGAAGGCCGCCTCGAATATGCTCGGCTCGAGCTGGCCGAGCTCGAGCGGCTGTTCGGCGGCTAATCGCTGCCGTATGTCCTGTATCTCGCCTCCGAGTAATCCGGCACGATGCCGACTATGGACAACGACAAGCGGATCGAGAGCTACGCCAGTCTTGCCAAGTGGATCTCGCCGAACTCCTTCGGCACGCGGCTGATCGCTGTCGATGGGCCCGGCGGAGCCGGGAAAGCCTCTTCGCGGCACGGCTTTCGGCTGGCTTGGGAACTCCGCTGTAATCCACACGGACGACTTCACTACAGGGAAGCCACACGATGAATGGTGGCCACGTCTCGAAAGTCAGGTAATCAATCCTCTCCTCGCCGGTCAGGTGGCTCGCTACCGACGATATGACTGGGATCGACAGGCGCTCGCGGAGTGGACGAGATTCGTCCCGCGCCAGCCGTGCTTATCGAGGGGGTGTCGAGTGCGCGCAGGGCAGTTGCGGATCTCCTGACCCTCGCCGGTTGGGTTCACGCCCCGCGGCCGGTTCGTCTTGCGCGCGGCTTACAGCGCGACGGCGAAGCGGCCCGTACAGCTTGGGGGCGTTGGATGTGCGAGGAGGACGCGCACTTCCGATCCGATGAGACGATTGTCGCTGCGAGGTCATCGTGGACGGCTCACCAGAGGTTCCATACGACCCCGAGCGGCAGTTCGTCCGGCTTGCTGCTTGCGTCAGCGCGTAGTGCTACCCGCCCTCGGGCCTCACGCCGAAGGCGTGCAGCCCGGCGACTGTACGCCGGGGCGGGGGCACAGTATAGGATGCCGTCCGGGCTTCCCACCGCAGGTGCCCGCTACCGTGCTTCCATCAGCCTGGTGGCCGAGTTGACGGTCTCGGCCCACTCATGACCGCCTCCTGCCGGCTGGCGCCATCCTCGACGCGTCGACTCGGCCACCAGTGCCTGATGGAAGCACCCGGCTACCGGGTGCTTCCATCAGGCACTGGTGGCCGAGTTCGACGCGTCGAGGATGGTGCGCCAGCCGGCGGCGTGGCGGGAGCGGTGGCATGAGTGGGCCGAGAGCGTGCCGGTCACCTCGAGGTGCGCCGCCTGCGGGATGGAGGCGTCGGGGCCGCTGCCGGTCGTCCGGGCCTGGTTCGCCGAGCATGCGCCGGCCTGCGAGATCTCGCCGAGGGCGGCGCCCAGGAGTCGGCGGCGCGGCGCGGAGCCAGATCGCCCGCCGGCGGGTCGCCGCCGGGGAGCACCGGGGGGAGCATGATCCCGCGTCCGTCGCCCGTCTCGCACACCTAGTTTGGCTCAGCCATGCGGATTCCGCATGGCCGCTGACTCCTGAGAGGCGCATACGGGATTCGAACCCGTGTTACCGGCGTGAGAGGCCGGCGTCCTAGGCCACTAGACGAATGCGCCCCGGAACGAGTCCCGGAGGCCGCGGCCTCCGGGGAGGCTTCCGGCGCCGGGCCGGAAGTCCTGTCAGCCTAGCGAATCGGGCGTGGCGCCGCCCTCAGCACGCCGATCCGGACTCGAAGCCCACGAAGACCATGATCAAGCGGGCGCTCGAGCGGAAGCGGCGGGGCGTGAAGTCGGTGAAGACGTCGCATTCCCGGTAGCTGCCGGCGACCCGATACACCCGCTCGCCGCTCTCGAGCCGAACGACCTTCAGCGAGGCGCCGTAGAGCTTCTTCAGCTTCCCGACGGCGCCCTTCCGGAACATGCAGAAGCCCGCGGGGAAGCAGAATCGCTCGCCCGAGATTCCAACCAGCCGCACGCGCTTGGGGGTCGAGGAGGCGTCGAGATAGACGTCGAACAGGTTCGGCACGTCCGCGTATTGCATGTAGCCGTTCGCGTTCTCGAAGAGCGGCTTCCCGAGCTTGGCGACGACCTGGGCGCGCGTCATCCCGAGCGTGATGCCGGCGCCTCCGCGGTTGACGCGGATCGTTCCCTTCTCGACGAGCGCAGCAGCGGAGCCGGGGAGCGCCACGGCGGCGATTGCTACGAGGGTGACGAGGCCGGCGCGCGAAACCATCGCGGCCGACTGTACCGGCTAGCTCGCCTGGCGCCGGCCCTCGTTGTGATAGGTGGCCCGGGTGCGCATGCGGACCGGAACGACTTCCGGCCGGCGAGACGATGTCGCTGCCGCCCGGCAGACTGCGAGCACGAGCGCGACTTCGGCGGCGCCCAGCACGACGGCTACGACCAGCCATCCCCACCACGACATCTCCACAGGCATCGACCCCCTCCCTTGCGCGTCCCTCTTATGAGGGATGAGTCGTTTCACTCGCGAACCTTGCGCTCGTTTCCGATTCAATCGGAGGATGCAGATCCGCCTCCGCCTGCTCCTGCTCCTCTGCTGCGCGGTCATCGGGACCGCACCGGCGGCTTCTCAGGCCGCCGTCGTCGAGCCGATCGTGGGCGGCACGGTCGCTCCCCCGGGCGCCTGGCCGTGGGCCGCCGATGTGGACATCCTCCTGCAGGTCGGGAGCTCGTTGAGCGGCTTCCCGACGGAGGCGTCGTGCGGCGGCTCGGTCATCGGGGCGCGCTGGGTGTTGACGGCCGCCCATTGCCTCGACTTCTCCGATGTGAGCGACGTGCGGATCACCGGAGTGCGAGGTGCGAGTGGGTGCGAGCGACCTCTCGGTACCCGGCGGGACGACGCTCACCGCCGATGCGTTCTTCGCCAACCCGACGTTCGCTTCCGCCACGTTCCAGCGCGACTTCGGGCTGATCAGGCTCCCCTCGCCGGTCGACGTCAGGGCAGTTGCGCTCCCAACCGTCGGCGACGCGCCGCTGTGGGCGCCCGGCGTGGTGGCGACCGTGATCGGCTGGGGCGCCCTCGTCGAGGGCGGTACGTTCGATTCGAAGCTCCGTCAGGTGGAGGTGCCGATCATCCCTGCCGCCACGTGCGGGAGCCCGGAGCAGTACGGAGCGGCATTCGATCCTCAGTCGATGCTGTGCGCCGGATACGCGGAAGGCGGGCGCGACTCCTGCTTCGGCGACAGCGGCGGGCCCTTGCTCGTGCCCGACGGGGACGGCGGCTGGGTGCAGGCGGGCATCACCAGCTGGGGCGATGGGTGCGCCCGGCCGAACAAGCCCGGTGTCTACGCGTCGGTCGGGGCGCTCATGCCGTCGATGCTGAGGCTGCTGACCACCGATCCGGTGGCGCCTGTGAGCCCACCGACGGGCGCGACCGGCGACGCCTCGGATGTGAACGCATTCGGAGCCGACGTCGGAGGCTCGGTGACGCCCGGCGGACTCGGCACGACGTACCGCGTCGACTACGGGAGGACGAGATCGTACGGATCATCGGTGTCCGGATACGCCGGCGCTGGGGGTGAGGCTGTCCAGATCGCCGCCGAGCTCTCCGATCTCGACCCGAAGACCGTCATTCATTACCGGGTTGTCGCCACGAGCGGGGCAGGCACGTCCGTGGGCCAGGATCAGGTCTTTACGACGACCGCGCTCGCCTTCCTCGGCAAGGCGACGCTCCGACGCGGCACGATCCGCGTGCCGGTGACGTGCCGGGCGGGTCAGAAGGGCCCATGTCGGGGTCCCCTCAAGCTGACGGCGAACGCCGGCGGCAGCCCTGTCGTCGTCGGCCGTACCGCGGTCTCGGCCGGCTCCGGCGGCGCTGTGAGCGTCCAGCTTGCCCTGAACCGCGTCGGCCGGGAGCTTCTCGCCGACAGGGGCCGTCTCGCAGTCAAGGCGACGTTCCAGGCTCGCGCCGGCGGGGTCACGGTCACCGTCACGAGCACCTCGGTTCTGACGTAGGCAGGGTTCCCAGTCACCCGAGGCTGACGGTGCGGATTCCGTCGGCCGTCACGACGACGTCGCCGGTCGGAATGGGCAACGATGTGGCCGGCTCACCGTTGACGATCACGTCGACATTCTGCGCGGCGCCCATCCGGATCCAGAGGCGCTTTCCGACGGCCTCCGCGCTGTCACCTCGCTGCAGGATCCCCGCCCAGCGAACGGGACCCTTTGGAGACCCGGCGCGGATCTCGAGGTACGAGTCGCCGCGAAGCGCGGTCACCACCACGCTCGCGGAAGTCGCGCCGGCGGGCAGTTGAGCGGTCTGCGCGATTCCAGCTCCCGGCCGCTCGAACTCGGTGGAGACCCGGCAGGCTCGACGAGTCTGCCTGCTGAGCCGTCGTCGCCGGGGCCGATGCCGTGGGCGGAGTCACGCCTTCTGCGCTCGGCTCCTCCGGCTGGTCTTCGACGAGCACGCCGCGCCAGGCGAGCACGTTGAGCGCCGCGAGCCCGACGATGATTACCACACCGGCGATGAGCAGGGCGTTTAGGAGCCAGCGACGGGCAGCGTTCACGCGACCCTCCCGGACGTGCGCTCCCCGTTCCGGAGCTTGCCCGAAGCCGGCGGCTGGTCGAGCAGCCCGTTCAGCTGGGCCACCTGCTCGCCTCGGTCCGGTTGGCCACCTGAAGCTTGCGGTAGATGTTGCCGAGGTGGAACTTCACCGTCTGCTCGGTCACCCAGAGCATTCTCGCTAGCCCTGCGTTCGAGTGTCCCTCAGCGACGTGACGCAGGATCTCGACCTCGCGCCGCGTGAGGTCCTGGAGCGACTGAGACCCGTGGGCAGGCTGTCGCGACGGATTTCCCGGGCCAGGGGCGACGTAGACCGACTGGGAGAACGTCTGGCGAACCGCGCCCGCCAGATCGTCCGGCCTGGCCGTCTTCAGCACGTAGGCCTTCGCGCCGGCCTCGAAGGCGGCCGACACCCATCCCGGGTCGTCGAGCGCCGAGACGACGACCGCCTCCAGGTGACCGACCAGAGCGCGCGCCTCCCGGACGCACGAGATCCCGTCCATGTCGTTTCCGTCCAGCAGCACCTCGGTCACGAGCAGATCGGGCTCCTGCTCTTCGACGAGCGCGAGAGCCTGGTCCGCCGAGCCTGCCTTCCCGACAACCTCGACGTTGATGCCCGCGAGCACCCGCTCCATCCCCTCGAGGAACAGGGGGTGCTGGTCGACGAGCACCGCCCGCTTCGGCGCCCGGTCTCTCCTCTGCTGAGACCGCGACTGCCATGAACTTAGACACTTCGTCCGTTCCTGGCCAAGCCTAAGGCGTGTGTGGTCATTACGGGTACCATCGGCTGCACGCATCCCTCCCTTGAGGGATGCGTGCCTGATTCTTTCGGGGGAAGCGTCGTGGGATCGACCGGTTCAGTGTCGTCTCGGCTCCATCTGGATAGCTAGAGGATTAGCTCTATGCTCCTGACCTCTTCACGGAGTCTTCTTCGCAGCACAGGACCGCAGTACCGAGCGCCTCGCGCTCAAGGACGGAGCGCTCCGCCAGTGTCTCGACCTGCCCGACGAGCGCCCCGGCCCTTACCTGGTCGGCGCGGATGCTCCAAATCGCTCCGGCCGATCGATGCCTGAAAGTCGGCGCACTTTGGCTGATACTCGATCATGAATGCGCCGCTGGTGAGTCGGCGAGCGCCGACCGAACGTTCACTACGAAGGCGCTCGCGGTCATCGGGAAGGCCGCGCTTCGGTCGGGCAAGCTGCGAGTTTCGGGTGACGTGCTTCGCGGGGTCGGGCGGGCCCCTGCCGTGGGCCGTTGACGGTCAGGGCGGTCGGCGCCGGCGGCGCCGTCGTCGGCGAGTCGGTGTCCCTAGCTTCTGGTTGGTCGTCGTCTTCCGGCTGAACCGAACGGGACACACGCTGCTCGAAGACCGCGGACGTCTGCCGGTCAAGTCCAAGCTGGTGGCCCGCGCGGGCGCAGCCCAGCGGAGACGGTGAGGGCCATCTCGACCTTCGACCGTGTGATCCAGCGAACGGAGCTGCTCAGCCGAGCCTGACGACCCGTACGCCTTCGGCGGTGACGACGACGTCGGAAGCCGCCACAGGCAACGAGGTGAAGGGCTCGCTATTGACGGTCACATCGACATTCTCTGGCGTACCCATGCGCATCCAGAGTCGCCGGCCTTTCGCGGTGGCTGTTTCGCCGACCTCCAGCATCCCGGACCACTGGACTGGTCCCTCGTTTGATCCGGCTCGGACTTCAAGGTAGGAGTCCCCGCGGCTGGCTACGACCACCACCCGTGCTAGTCCCGTACCGGCAGCGCGACCCCTCCGGAATTCGACGTCGCGTCGTCCGACGGAGACACCTGGCCCGCGTCGGTTGCCTCTGCGGTCACCTCGTCGACCCCTGCCGGCGAGCCGCTGTCATCCGGGAGATCCCCTCGCCAAGCGAGGAAGTTGATCCCGGCAAGGCCCACCACGATGGCCACACCGGCCACGAGCAGCGCATCCGCCAGCAGGCGGCGTGCTGGTCTCAGCCGCCTCATCTCTCTACGAGAATGAGGCTCCGTTTGCTCGCAACGGCCTGACCGAACCGCCTGTGTCAGCCTCTGCTCGGTCGACGACGTGCGATGTTCGGTCGAGCAAGCCGTGGAGCTGGGCCCAGCGACTCGCCTCCGTTCGGTTCGCGACCTGCAGCTTGCGGTAGATGTTTCCCAGATGGAACTTCACGGTCTGTTCGGTCACCCAGAGCATCCGAGCGAGCTCGGCGTTCGAGTGGCCCTCTGCGACAAGGCGAAGAATCTCGATCTCGCGTCGTGTGAGGCCGTGCTGAGCGTCCAGGTGCGTCACAGTTGCCGGCTGAAACCCGGTCAGGGGCTCCGGCGCGACGTAGACGGATCGCGTGAAGGCCTGTCGTACCGCCCCGGCGAGATCGTCCGGCTCTGCGGTCTTCAGGACGTAGGCTTTCGCGCCCGCCTCGAAGGCTGCCGACACCCAGTGCGGATCGTCCAGCGTCGATATTGCGACCGCGCGCAAATGGTGGACACGTGAACGCGCTTCCCGTACGCAGCCGATCCCGTCCATTTCGGTTGCCGTCGAGCTGGATCTCCGTGACCAGCAGGTCCGGTTCCTGCTCGTCGACGAGCGCGAGTGCGTGCTCGGCGGAGGACGCCTTGCCGACCACCTCGACGCCGATCTCGCCGAGCACACGCTCCAGACCCTCGAGGAAGAGCGGATGCTGGTCGGCGAGGACCGCGCGCCGAGGCGCCGGTTCGTCTGTTGGAGCTACTGACTGCCACCCCTAGACTCCTCGGCTGTTCCTGACCGATCGAAAGGTTGCGGTCGCCATTACGGGTACCCCTTTCGGGTGAATGTCCTGGTGAAACGACTGGCTCGTATCCCGAACGAGTCCTTACGGGGTGCGGAGAACCTGCTCGATCGTGCTGGTCTCGCGACCGAGCCGGCCCCGCAGCTCGAGGACGGCGTCTGCTTGGACTTTTCGCTCGGTGGCGTAGTTCGCTGCCATGCCCTCGACATGCTCCACGAGCTCGTCGGCGTTCAGCCGGTCGGTGCGAAAGGTCCGGTCGCTTCGTCCAATCGAGGCCTGGAAATCGGCACATTTGGGCTGGTACTCGAGCATGAGCGAAGGGACGTGGACGGCCGAGGCGAGCACGACGGAGTGGAGCTTCAACCCGACGAACACCCGGCATTCGCGGATGGCGTCCAGCGTCTGGTCGAGGTGGAAAAACCGATCTTAACACCTCGGCGCCGGGCCCGATACGCGCGGCCGCCTCATCTACATACGGAAGATCGGCCGGCCACATCGGCACCAGACGGATCTGCCACCCGCGCCCGGTGAGCGCCCGTGCGAATCGAACCACCTCGCCGAGCACACCGACAGGATCCGCTCCCCAGATGGAGCGTGAGATCCCGACGTTGAGCCCGAGTAGCCCTTCGGCTCCAGGAAGTCCGGGTTGATCGTCAGCCAGCAGGAGCGCGGTGTCTCCGACGACGGGCACCTCAAGGCCGAAGCGGCGAGGATCTCCTGCGAGCGAGGCCCCCGCACTGTGACACGGTCGAAGCCGCGCAGGAGTTTCACCCAGCGCGGAAGGAGCTCGTCGAGATCGGGAGCTCTCGAACCGTAGTGGAACCTCGGGTCGAGGACGCCCAACCCGAGGCCGAACTGGGGCACGGTCGGGCAGCGAGTCCGTAGGCGACCGACCGCGTTCAAGTATCCATCGAATCCGACGAGTGTTCCGCCGCCGAGTAAACCGCCCGCGAACGCGCCCCCGGGCGCCAGAGCCTCGATCCTTGCCAGCGAGCGGTCACGCGGCAGCGCGATCAGGCGCTGGGATGAAAGGCGCCGCCGACAGGCCTCGAGATAGCCTCGTCTCCGAGGTTCGTGTGGCCGACCCAGCCGAGGTACGCGACGGCCCGGGTACGTGGCATCAGCAGCGGGAGAAGGCTCCGGACGGCGTTCGCCTTGGAGCGAATACGGCTCGCGCCGTTTTCGTCACCCACCGGTCCGGTGACAACGAAGGCTCGTTTCTCGACGGGCGTGGTGGTCATGCTGCCCCGGCGCCCGGCTCGCCCGTTTGCGGAACCAGGCGTGCCCGCGAGCCCCTAGTCGCTTGACCTCGCCCCACACCTCAGGAGCTCGCCAGAGGAGCATCGGCACGTACACGCTGACGCCGACTGCAACGGACGCCGCGAGGATTGCACCGTCGCTCAGCCCCTGGGCGAGCAAGAGCTGACGTACGAGAAGCACGAGGATCGCCATGACCGCCGATGCCTGGATCACCCCTGAGAGAACGCGCACGAGCGGCAAGGGCGAGATGCCGAGCGCGCGTGCCGTGAGTGTGGTGATGACTGGCTGGACGACGAGCGTCACGGCGGCGGCGTAGGCCGCTGCAACAGCAACGATGCCGAAGCGAACGCTCGCGCCGAAGGCGACGAGATAGATCGAGAGCGAGAAGATCGAGAAGCGGAACAGCGTTCGAGTCTTTCCGAGCGCAGCCAGGATGCGGCCGTGCAGGGCGGAGAGGGACTGGAGGAGGCCGGCCCAGGCGAGAATCTGGATGATCGGCACGGCGGGCAACCACTGCTCACCGAGGACGATGCGGACGAACTCGGGCGCAAGGATTATCAAGCCCAACATGGCCGGGAGCGCGACGGCGGCTACGAGTCGTGTCACGCGCAGCCAGACAGCGACCATCCTCCTGGGATCGTCCTGCATCCAGGACAGGGCAGGGAAGAACACGTCTTGGACAGGACGTGACAGGCGGTTGAGCGGCGTGAGCATCACGTTGTAGGCGAGGGCGTACATGCCGAGCGCGGCCGGGCCCAGGAAGCGGCCGATGAGGAGGTTGTCGATGTTTCGGTTGAGGTAGAAGCACAGGCTCGAGCCGAACATGTGAGCGCCGTACCCCCCGATGCGTCCGACGCTTGCGCGGGTGAAACGAGCTTGCGGGTGCCAGTTCGAGACGACCCAGAGCATGATCGTCGAGGCGACGGCAACCGCGAGTTGCTGCGCGATGATGGCCCATGCGCCTCCCCCGCGGAGCGCGACGACGATGCCGGCTGCCCGCGCCGATGACCGTGGCGATCATCATCCGCAGCTCGAGGCTGCGGAAGCTCATGCTCCTCGGTGAGGAGGGGCTGCCTGGGTTGTCCCGAGCGCGGTCACGAGGAAAGCTCAGCGACAGCGCTTGGGAACAGCGGGCGCACCTCCGGCTCTCCATAGAAGGAGGCGAGCGGGCCGGGCAACGGCTATCCCGATGATGAGTGAGCAGCAGCCCGGCGCCTACGCTCAGCCAGAACGCCGTCGAGCGATCACCTCCCGTCAACTCCCGACGCTGGATGAGCGCTGCGCCGAGGCCGAGATCGGCGAACACATAGACGAGGCCCGAGAACACGAGGACCATGGCGGCGATCCCGTAGTCCGCAGGGGTAAGGAGCCTCGCGAGGATGACCGCGACGACGACGCGAGAGAGCTGAAGCATTACCTGCGAGATTGCTTTCCAGCCGAGACCTCGCACCAGGAGTGCCCGTACCGCGTCGGGTGCCGCACTCTCGCGGTTCATGCCGGCGCCGCTGCGGGACCGGCACGACCCGTGCAGGATGCGAGGTAGTCCCGCAGCTCGCCGGGCAGGTCGCCTGTGTGTGCGAAGGACGACGGCGGTTCCGCCGGGCGCTCGACCACCGCTGGCAGATCAGCCGGGTCTTCGACCAGATCAACGAGCTCGGCCTCGTGGAGACGTCGCCCGAGAAGGAGCTGATGGTCGTCGACCGCCTCGCCGAACCGCCGCAGACGTGGAACGACCACCGGGCGCTTGCTCGTGGCCAGCACCGTCATGATCGAGCCGACGCCGGCATGCGTGACGACGACACGCGCCTCACGTACGTGATCGACGACGGCTTCGTACGGAATGAAGTCGACGCATGTGAGCCCTTCTCGGTCGAACCATGGACGAGCCGTGTTGCACGAGCAGCAGCTCGGCGCCCGTCACGTGATCCAGGGCTCGCAGCAGCCGGTCGAACGGCGCTTCGTTTGTCCCGACCATGACGAAGATCATCAGCCGAACACCGTTCCCCTGAAGCGGGCCTGCGGCACGCGGTCGATCAACTCGGGCCACTGGACGTAGACCCGATCCGCCACCGGTGAGATGAGCTTGCAGGCAAGCGACACGTCCTGGATACGCGTGAAGCTTTCGACGTAAACGACGCGGGCACCGTAGAACCGGCCGACCCAGGCGAAAGGGACGGCGAGTCCGGCTCCTGTGGTTAGGACGACCGCGGGTCTGGAGCGGCTGATCGTGCGCCATGCGATCGGGACGTTCCGGATCAGGTTCCGGACACTCCGGTTTGTCGGGCCGTGCGCGAACACGACTCGCTCACCGGCCAGGAGCGAACGCGCGTTGCTCTTGTCGAAGGTGATCCACGTTCGGGCGAAGTCCTTCCACGCCGGACGGAGCGCCACCAGCTGTAGGAGATGGCCTCCCGTCGAGCACACGAGGAGAACATCGATATGTGCGTTCGACTGTCTCATCGACCCGCGTGGAAGGTGCGTCGTGCATGCAGTCGAGCAGCGCCTGCGACGTATGGCAGCACGAAGTAGAGAATGGGGAGCGCCCGCAGGTCGTCCCACACACGTGCGCGTACGCCGTTGGCGGCCAGGCGCCGCCTGTCGAGTCTGAGGGAACGTCCCACACTTCGGCGGGAACGGGCCATCCCGAACACAGGGATGAACGCGCTCTGCAGGATCGGTGGCGGCTTTCCACGTCGCAGCTCGCGGACGGCGCGTGACCAATGGGCGGCCCAGATCTTCTTCAGAAAGGGTGTCGCCCGGTCGTGCGTGGGATGAGACACCATCGCGACCGGGGAGTAACCGAGCCGGGCACCGTGCGCGACGCACCGTGCGACGAACTCGTAGTCGCCGTGGCTCGCGAGGGAGTCGTCGAATCCACCCGCCCTGTCGAACAGATCGCGTCGCACGAAGAGGTTCCCGGTGAGTGCCGTCCCGTTGCCTACAGCGCGCTCCTGATCGACGTGGAGATCGATGTCGAGCAATGTCCACGCCGTCCGTCTGTCCGGCACTCGGAAACGGATCATCCCTCCGACGAGATCGGCACCCGCGAGTGCGCGGAGACCCTGGTCGAGCCAGTCTGGCTCCGGGATGCAGTCCACATCACAGAAGGCGAGTACGTCCGATCGCGCATGCCGGGCGGCCATGTTGCGCGCCGTGTAGGCATTGCGCGGCGGTCCCGACACGACGACCACACGTGCGTCGTGTTCCGCCAGCCATTCGCCGGTTCCGTCGGTCGAGCCGTCATCCGCCACGATCACCTCGAAGCGGCTCCGCGAGACAGCTCTGACGCTCGAGTGACGAGAGGAGCTGACGGAGCCAGCTCCGGCCGTTCCGGACGGGCACGATCACGCTCGCGACTGGCGGCGCGACGCTCACCTCAGCGCTCGCCCCCGTCGCCAGCCCGCGAGCTGAGCGATGTTCGCGACGTAGGGGAGAACGAGGTACATGAACGGGAGCGCTCGGAGGTTGGCCCACACATCGGCCTGGGTGGTGCTCGTCGTCACCCGCCTCGGGTCGAGGCCAATCGGCTTTCCGGCTCGACGCCGTGCTCGAAACGGCTGGACGAACGGAACCCAGGAGCGCAACTTGAGGCCTTCGGGCGAGCGGTAGGCTCGTGATTCTCGCGCTGCGTACCGGGCATTGACCGCCCACACCTTGCGCAGAAACGCGCGGGCGTCCTCCCGCACCGGGTGCCAGACGACGGCATCGGGCGCGAAGCGAAGCCGTGCGCCGGCCCGCACCGCCCGTCCAACGAAGTCGAAATCCCCCCAGTAGTTCGCGAGCGTCCCATCGAAGCCCCCGACCCGCTCGAAGATCTCCCTGCGCACGAAGAGGTTGGCGGTGACTGCGCGCCCTGCCCGGACTGCCCGCTCCTGATCGAGGAACATGTCCATGTCCAAGAGGGCCCATACCGTCGCGTGTCGCGGGGGCAGGAAGCGGATCGAACCGGCAGCGATGTCCGAGCTTTGTAGCGCTACCAGCCCCGCCGTCAACCATTCCGGCTCGGGCCGGCAATCGGCGTCGGTGAACGCGAGGGCCAGCGCCGCCGACTGGGCGACGGCTCGGTTGCGCGCTCCATAGGGGCGCGGAGGCTCGCGAGCCAGCGAAACCTCGGTATGAAGCTCGGACATCCGAGACGCAGCGGACGTGACAACTACCCGACCATAGCCTTCGTCCGGTGTCGGCGGAGCGGAGGACCCGTCGTCGCCGACGATCACCTCGAAGCTGTCCCGCCCGAGCGTCTGCATGCCGAGCACGTCGATCAGCTCGCTGAGCCTGCGCTCGTCGTCGCGGACCGGCACGATGACGCTCACCGCAAGGCGCGCGGTCACAACGTTGTGCCGAGAGTGGTTCAACGTTGCTCATCACGCCTCCGAACATACCGCCGCGTCGCCAACGTTCCTATGGCCCCTCAGCCAGAGTCGACGAACCAATCGGTTAGGTCTCCGAGCGGCCGCGACGCTCACCGCAGCGCCCGCCCCCGTCGCCAGCCCGCGAGCTGAGCGACGTTCGCGAAGTAGGGGAGAACGAGGTACATGAACGGGAGCGCTCGGAGGTTGGCCCACACATCGGCCTGGGTGGTGCTCGTCGTCACCCGCCTCGGGTCGAGGCCAATCGGCTTTCCGGCTCGACGCCGTGCTCGAAACGGCTGGACGAACGGAACCCAGGAGCGCAACTTGAGGCCTTCGGGCGAGCGGCAGGCTCGTGATTCTCGCGCTGCGTACCGGGCATTGACCGCCCACACCTTGCGCAGAAACGCGCGGGCGTCCTCCCGCACCGGGTGCCAGACGACGGCATCGGGCGCGAAGCGAAGCCGTGCGCCGGCCCGCACCGCCCGTCCAACGAAGTCGAAGTCCCCGTTGTTCGCGAGCGTCCCATCGAAGCCCCCGACCCGCTCGAAGATCTCCCTGCGCACGAAGAGGTTGGCGGTGACTGCGCGCCCTGCACGGACTGCCCGCTCCTGATCGAGGAACATGTCCATGTCCAAGAGGGCCCATACCGTCGCGTGTCGCGGGGGCAGGAAGCGGATCGAACCGGCAGCGATGTCCGAGCTTTGTAGCGCTACCAGCCCCGCCGTCAACCATTCCGGCTCGGGCCGGCAGTCGGCGTCGGTGAACGCGAGGGCCGGCGCCGCCGACTGGGCGACGGCTCGGTTGCGCGCTGCGTAGGACGTCCGAGGCGCAGCGGACGTGACGACTACCCGACCATAGCCTTCGTCCGGTGTCGGCGGAGCGGAGGACCCGTCGTCGCCGACGATCACCTCGAAGCTGTCCCGCCCAAGCGTCTGCGTGCCGAGCACGTCGATCAGCTCGCTGAGCCTGCGCTCGTCGTCGCGGACCGGCACGATGACGCTCACCGCAAGGCGCGCGGTCACAACGTTGTGCCGACGACGTGGTTCAACGATCGCTCATCACGCCACCGAACATACCGCCGCGTCGCCAACGTTCCTATGGCCCCTCAGCCAGAGTCGACTAACCAATCGGTTAGGTCTCCGAGCGCAAGGCTGTGCCATCGTTCCGTAGGAACCGCAGGTGGTGGCCACTACGATCGCGATGTGAGCCAGAAACCGTCCACTGATCTGCGCGCACGGTTGTCCTCTCGCGAGCTGCAGGTACTCGAGATGACCGCCCGCGGTTACTCGAATCGGGGCATCGCCGTCGAGCTCGGGATCACGGTGCATGCCGTGAAGTTCCACCTCGGCTCGATCTTTCGCAAGCTCGGCGTCGTGAACCGGACCGAAGCGGCCGTCGCGTATCTCCAAGACTTTCCCATCCATGTTCCGACGCCGGGGGGCACGCCCATGGTGGAGGCGTAGCGCGTGGACCTCGCCCTCATCGGCCGCGTCCTCTGGCGCTTCCGGTTTCTCGTCGTCTTCGGACTCATCGTCGCCCTTGCCCTCGCGTTTCTCAGCTACGTCCGGGTCAGCTTCGAAGACGGCTCACCGACCTTGTCCTACCGCGGAACCGAGCTCTGGCAGAGCGATGCGATTCTCCTCGTGACGCAGTCGGGGTTTCCGTGGGGACGGTCGGTGACCGCCGAGCCCGAGCCCGTCGGCGAGGACGTCACGGTTGTGAAGCCGCCGCGCTTTGCCGAAACTGAGCGGTTCCAGGCGCTGGCCTCGCTGTACGCAGCCCTTGCAATCAGCGACGACGTGCGGGACATCGTTCTGGAGAGTGGTCCGATCGACGGAAAGCTCGAAGCGTCGCCCGTGCTCGCCTCCGAACTCGTCAGCCCCGAGCTCCGGAGCCAGCTCAACGTGAGCGGGCCACTCCCGCTCCTTCGGATCTCCGCTGCCGCGGAGACGTTCGGAGGGGGCGACCGCCCTTGCTGCCCGCGCGGCCGACGCCTTCGGCACCTATCTCGAGGAGAAGCAGAGCCTGAGCGGGATTCCCGAGAGGAAGCGCGTGCTCGTCACGACACTTCGTGAGCCGCGCGAAGCAGAGCTGGTGGACGGCCGCTCGAAGATCTATCCCGCACTGATCGGCGCTGGCGTGGTCGCGCTGACCCTGCTCCTGGCCTTCTCGCTCGAGAACGCACGGCCGCGGACCAGAGGCCGAGACATGCACATGCAGCGTGGCTTGCCGCCGCCCGCAAGCACGCCGCGGCGTCCTGCGTAGATCGTCATGAGCTCGCTCGCCGACCGAGGGATTCGCAGTGACGACGCGTACGCTCGTCGTCGAGCTGGAGAACGCTGCTCGCGGCGATCATCCTCGTCGTATTGTTCATCCCGATACGCCGCTACACGCTACCCGGACGCCTTCCGTTCGAGCTGGAGCCGTATCGCTTGTTGGTCATTCTGGTCGTAGCCGCATGGATCGCGTCGCTGCTCGTCGACCCTCGGGTTCGGCTGCGCGCCACACGCCTCGAGGCGCCGTTGGCGCTGTTCGCGGTCGCCATCCTCGGGTCGCTGCTCGCCAATCCGGACCGCGTCGGCGCGGTCGGGCCCATACTGTCGAAGAAGCTCGCGTTCATCGTGAGCTATGTGTTTCTTCTCTACCTCATCGTTAGCGTCGTCAGCCGGCTCGCGGACGCCGACTTCCTGTGCAAGGTGCTGGTAGGCGGCGGAGCGCTCGTCGGGCTCGCTGCAGTGGTTGAGTCTCAGACCAGTTACAACGTTTTCAACGAGCTGCAGGGAGCTGTCCCGCTACTGCGTCTGAGCACCGCCGCGGATGCCTTTCCGCGTGGTACGGGCCTGCGCGCGTACGCCTCAGCACAGCATCCGATTGCGCTCGGCGCGATGCTCGTGATGCTGCTCCCGCTCGCCGTCTATCTCGAGCGCCGCACTCGCGAGCGTCGATGGTGGCTGGCAGCCGCGGTCATCGTCGTCGGCGCAGTCGCAACGGTGTCGCGGACCGCTGTCCTCATGCTTCTCGCCGCCGTGTTGGTTCTTGCCATCCTCCGCCCGCGCGACTCCTGGCGGCTCATCGCTGCGCTGGTCGTCATCCTCGCGCTTGTTCAGGTCGCTCTTCCCGGCGCTCTCGAGTCGCTCCGGGACGCGTTCTTCCCACAAGGAGGGCTGATCTCGGAGCAGGCGAGCGCGGCCGGCACGCTGGGTCAGGGGCGGGTGGCCGACCTCGACCCGACGTTTCATCAGGTGGACGAGAACCCTTTGCTGGGAAGGGGCTTCGGAACGCTCGTTCCGGTCGGGCCCGATGCCAACGCATTGATCCTCGACAATCAGTGGCTCGGGACGCTGCTCGAGACTGGAATCATCGGGGTGGGTGCGGTCGGCTGGCTCCTGGTGCGGTTCATCCGGCTCGCAAGCCGTGAGGCAGTGCGTGACGGCTCCGGGCGCGGTTGGTTGCTCGCAGCGATTACCGCCTCGACGGTGGCCTACACCGTCGGGATGCTCACCTACGATGCCTTCTCGTTCGTGCAGGTGACGTTCGTGTTCTTCGTCGTCCTCGGTGTTGGCGCTGCACTCCTCGCGGAGGTATCCCCTCGTTCAGCGCCGTCGGCTCAGGCCCTCGAGTAAACGCTTGCTCGCTAGCTCCGAAGGCCGCGCGCCTCGCGGGCACGCAGAGGCAAGGCGCGAATTCGCTGCACGTCGCGTACGTAGGTTCGTACGGCTGCGTCCCCGCACCGGGGCTCACGCCGCGCCGTTGCGCCCAGGTACGCCGGGAGCATCGCCAGCGCGGACGGCTCGCGCTGCGCCTGATACACGGCGCGGGCGACGAGGTAGGAGAACCGGTATCCCATGTAGTGCGCAGCGCGGCCCTGAACCGCCCAGCCGCGCCGGCGGGCACCGTCTCGCTCGCCGACCTTGCGGTGATGGTAGAAGGGGATCTCCGTCAATGTCGCCGTTCGCCAGCCCGCGAGGTGGGCTTTGATCTCGTCGATCCCGTCCCACCCGATGTGCTCCTCGAGCGGAAGCACCGCCAGCAGGCATTCCCGCCTGTAGGCGCGCGTCGCACCGCGAACGTGGTCTCCGGTGACGTGGGTCTGTTCCCAGTTTCCAGAGGTGAGTTCGTAGCAGCTTCCGCTGGCGATCCCGAGAGACGAGTCACGCGCGAGGGCGGCGACGAGGCGTTCGAAGTAGTCGGCTCCGAACGAAACATCGGCGTCGAGCTTCACGACGACGTCCGGCAGTGACCCGAGCTCGGATACGCCGTGGGTGAACGCGACGACGTCACGACCCGTATGCCGGCCGAGTGCGAGCGACCCGCCCGCTCCGCCCGAGAGAGGCGACTGGACGACCCTGGCCCATGTATGGCCTTCCAGGAGGCTTCGAGCTGCGGCCGGCGTCCTGTCCGAGGAGTCGTCGTCCACGATGATCCAGGCGGCGGGCAAGGCCCTCTGTTCGAGCACGCAGGCGGCGAGCCGCGGCAGGTTCGCCGCTTCGTTCCGAGCCGGGGTCACGAGAGCGTAGGTGAGCGGCTGGAGGGCCACGCAGCCACAGTAGCGAGCGGCATGAACGCAGGCGGGGGGAATTGCGAAAACGACGGGCCAGGTTCGACTAGCCCTTCGGCTAGGGTCGACCGGGATCGCGCGTGAGAGCGAGCCGGAGAGAGCTGGCGTGCCCGGTACGCGCCGCGCTACCGCCGCGGGCGAGCACCATGCGCGTCAGCGACGACAGCGCAACACCCGCCCGTGTCAGCTCGGCCACCCGCCGGCTCGAGTGCTTGCGCGCGTAGCGGATCCGGCTTTCCGCAAGAAGCGGAAGGAGCGCAGGGCGCGGAGCCGACGCGCCGCCGATGTGGCGGCAAACCGCCTCGGGCTCGAATCGGATGGTGTAGCCGCTGTCCCAGAGGCGGCGGCAGAGGTCGGTGTCCTCGGAGTAAAGGAAGAACGACTCGTCGAGCCCACAGAGCGCGACGAGCGCCGAGCGCCGTACGAGCATGCACGCGCCCGAGAGCCACTCGGGTGAGCCGGGCCTCTCGTAGAAGCTCACGTCACGGACTACCTCGTCGGACCAGGTGGCTCGAGGCGCCAGGCGGTGCAGGAGAAATGCGGTCGCGTACGTCGATCGGAGGCGCGGGAACCGGCGCTGCGAGAACTCGAGCAATCCGCTCGAGTCGACGATTCTCGGCCCGACGAGTCCGACGCTCGGATCGGTCTCGATCGCGCTCACGAGGCGCTTGATCGACTGCTCGCGGATCGTCGCGTCCGGGTTGAGAAAGAGCACGAACGGCGCGGTTCCGCGGCGCCAGCCCTCGTTGCAGCCGCGTGCGAAGCCGCCGTTGTCGGCGCGAGCGACCGTTTTGAGCTCGAGATCGCCCACGGCGTCCGACGATCCGTCGGTCGATGCGTTGTCGACGACGATCACCCCGAGCCAGTCGATCGCCGTCAGCGGACCGACGCAGGCACGAAGCGTCCGGGCGCTGTTGAAGGAGACGACAACGACGTCCACCAGCACCGACACGCGCTCGAGCGTACCACCGTCACGGGTTTATCCCGGCACGCCGGGCCGGATCCTGGCCCTTCGGGTATAGCAATCCCGGGGCGTGCCCGGTACTCGTATGAGATGGCCGCGACAAGGCCTTCCGACGTCGAGCCTCTCGACGGCATCGCCTCCGGTGGCGACCCATTCGACTGGGATGTCGTCGGGCCCAGAAGCGCCACGTCGCAGCGCAAGGAGCGCCGGCGCGCCTGGATCATCCGCCGAGCGCTCCTGGTCGCTGATCTCGCAGGCCTGGCCGTGGCGTTCGCCGTGGCCCAACTGGTGTTCGGCCGCCACGACGCGCCTGTCGACCGCCTGAGCGCTGTGGGTGAGGCAGGGATGTTCGTGCTCACGCTTCCACTGTGGGTCGCAGCTGCGAAGCTCTACGGCCTTTACGACCGTGATCAGGAGCGCGCCGACCACTCCACCGCGGACGACGTGTCGCCGATCTTCCACCTCGTGACGATGGTGACGTTCCTGTTCGTGCTCGGCACATGGGTGACGGGGCTCGCCGATCCCAGCCCGACCAAGCTAATCGCGTTCTGGGCCATCGCGATCGTCGTCGTGCCGTTATCGCGTGGCATGGCCAGGGGTCTGTGCCGGCGGAGCAGCCTCTATGTTCAGAAGACCGTCATCGTCGGATCGGGCAAGGTCGCGCAGCTCGTCGCGCAAAAGCTCCTGCGGCATCCGGAGTTCGGCGTCGACCTCTTGGGGTTTGTGGACGAGCGATGGGAACGGAGTGAGGACATCGACCGCCCCGAGCTGCTCGGCTCGATCGAGCACCTGCCCGCGATTGTCGAGTCACACCGCGTAGAACGGGTCGTGATCGCGTTCCCGACCGTGTCGGACGACCGGGCGCTCGACACGATACGCCTCCTGCGGCATCTCACCGTGCAGGTGGACGTGGTGCCCAGGTTCTTCGAAATCCTGAGCCCGAACGTCGACGTGCACGCGGTCGAGGGTGTCCCTCTGATCGGGCTGCGACCGTTTCGGCTGTCGCGATCTGCTCAGCTCGCGAAGCGGGTGACGGACGTGCTCGCCTCGAGCGTTGCGCTGGTGTTGCTGGCGCCACTCTTCCTGGCCGTGGCCGTGGTTCTGAAGCTCGAAGGCAGCGGAGCGCCGGTCTTCTTCCGGCAGGTCAGGATGGGGTTGGGAGATCGAACCTTCCTCATCTTCAAGTTTCGGACGATGGTGAACGGCGCCGAGGAGATGAAGCAGAGCCTCGAGCACCTCAACGTGCATGGCGCGGCCAGCCAGGACTCCCGCATGTTCAAGATCCCGGACGACCCGCGGGTGACGCGGATCGGGCGGTTCCTGAGGCGCACCTCGATCGACGAGCTGCCGCAGCTAATCAACGTCTTCCGGGGCGAGATGTCGATCGTCGGCCCCCGCCCCCTCGTCCTCGAGGAGGACCAGCACGTTCGCCGCTGGGCCAGACGCCGGCTCACATTCCTACCGGGAATCACCGGTCCATGGCAGGCGCTCGGCCGGAGCGACATCCCGTTCGAGGAGATGATCTGCCTCGACTATCTCTACGTGACCGAGTGGTCGCTCGTGAACGACTTCAAGTGGGTCGTGCGCACCGTTCCGGCACTGTTCCGCCGGCGCAACGCGTACTGATCAGGAGCCGATCGTCGCGTTCGTGCCGCAGGTCGGCGTGCGGAGGAATCGGTTTCCGGTCCAGGTGACGCCGTACGTCCCGTGGTCGCACCAGCCGGGGTATCCCAGATCGGCATTCGGCATCTTGTTGCCGGAAACGGTGATGCTCGACCCGGTTCGGGTGGCGTTGACCGCGATCGGTTTGGCTGCAGTGTTACCGCTGATGGTGCAACCGATACACGGCTCGCCGGGCGCGACGATCCAGACCTTGAGCGAGTGGTAGCCGCCGAGGAGGGTGCCGAAGGTGTTGCCCTGAATCGAGATGTTGCTCAACTGGTACCCGGATCCCCAGCTCGAGATGTAGATCGCGTGCGTGGAACAGTTGTCGAACGTGCTGTTTCGAATCGTGAGGCCCGCGGCCGCGCCGATCTGAAGGCACTCGATGTGGTAAGAGGAACCGGCAGGGCGAACGATGTCGTGGAAGCGGACGCCGTCGATCGTGATCTGACCGGGAACGGTCGGGTTCGACGCCGAGCTCTTTGCGATCTTGGGATCGGCCTCGCTGTTCGCCGTCCAGGGTCCCACCTCGCCGCCGAGGATGTTCACCCAGCGTGCTGACTGGATCGAGAAGTTCGGCGTGGACACGTTCCGGAACGTGAGGTCGACCGAGCTCGATTTCGCGCTCCAGCCTCCCGCGAGTTTCATGTCTGCGAACTCGACGTGCTTGCCGTAGACGGCGAGGGCACCGCTCACCACGACTGCTGTCCCCGGGGCCGGGCGGAAGATGACGTCGAGCGTGCTCGTCTTTACCGGATCCACCGAGAGCGTCTGCGCCGGATACCTTCCACCGGCAACCTCGATCACCTGGCCAGGTAATGCGACACGGTACGCGCGATCGAACGACTCGCACGGCGCAGCCTTAGTGCAGGGGTTCGTATCGGAGCCTGTCGTCGCGACGTACGCGCCGGGGTCTAGCGCTATGGCAGCCGACGCGCCGTCGCCGGCGACGGCGAGGCCGAGCACCGCGAGGGCGATCGTCGCCCAGCGAAACACACGCCGTTCCGAGGCAATGCCCATCAGCGCAGTGATGCCAGGGACCACCGCTGCTCGACTCCCCCAGCCGGGGGTTCTCGTCGACATGTGGGTTGGCTTACCGCTCGTCGGCGCCGGCGTCCGCGCTTCCGTCGCGCGGCCGGGGCTGGCCGTCGATGTCGACCCTGGGAATCTGCCCGGGGACGGCCCGCCCGATTGCGGCAGCACTCGGCTTCAGGTGAAGATCGAGACGTCCGGGTCTACGGAAGCCCATCGCGCCGACGAGGTCGTTCGGCCCGCAGGCAAAGCCGCTCCCGTAGACGTTCCAGTCCCAGACGGAGCCCTCGCTTTTGGTGCACGAGAACTCGCTCTTCGTCGGCTGGATGTTCGCCAGGAACCTGACGTTGTCCGCTTCGCAGTCGGAATACATGTTCTGGAGCGCCGAGTTGTTTCGGATGAGAAAGTCCTCACACCGCTGCCCGGTTTGCGCCGCGAGCCGGAGGCTGTAGTGGCCCTTCGTCGTCTTGCCGAAGAAGTTGTTCTCGATCGTGAAGCCGCGGAGCGGATGCTCCTCGCCTCCAATCGTTCCCCAGCTGCGGACGAAGACGTCGTGGTCAGAGCAGCGGACGAACCTGCTGCGGCGAATGACGACATCGATGCCCGCGCCGAACTGAAGGCACTCGACATGCGCTGACGGGTCAACCTTCCGCGCATCGTGGAAGAGCACTGAGTCGAAGACGATCCCCGTCGGAACCGCTCCGTTGCGGCTG
Organism: uncultured Thermoleophilia bacterium; assembly: GCA_963797645.1. Taxonomy (GTDB): domain Bacteria; phylum Actinomycetota; class Thermoleophilia; order Gaiellales; family Gaiellaceae; genus CAWCQC01. Next base: position 104,584 of record CAWCQC010000012.1, read on the forward strand.
GTCACCTGGGAATCGTGGTCAACCGTCGGGCCGACGTCTCCGCCGACGACGGTGACGTCCCTCGAGCCTGAAATGTAGATCGCGCGCACGTCCATGTCGCGAAACGTCTGGTCGGCTCCCCCCAACGACTTCCAGAGCGTTCCGCGCATGCCGCGGAACTCGACGTGCGACGCTGTCACGACGAGTTGGGCCTTCAAGATGACTGCCCTCCTGGGCGCGGGACGGAACACGACATCCTTCGGCGACGCCTTCGACGGGTCTGCCTCGATGGTCTGTGGGCCGTAGCTGCCGCCGGCCACCTGCACTGTGTCACCGGGGTCGGCTACCCGATACGCCCGATCGAACGAGCGGCACGGTGCCCGACGGGTGCACCTGCTCTTGTCAGAGCCGGATGGCGAGACGTAGAGATCTGCCTTCGACCGGGCGAGGGCATCCGAGGTCGCAGCCGCCCCGACCGGGGAGGAGCCGCAGGCCGTAAGGGAGAGCAGGGTGGACAACATGGCGAGCGATAGTGCCGCGCGTATGCTCATGCCGCTGCCCCGAGCTGGGGGTGGAGACGTTGGCCGGCGACCGAGTCGAACGTCGCTACGAGGCGTTCGGTCAGGAGGCGGCGCTCGAAGGGCGCCACCACGTCAGGTCGCTCCGTCGGCGTGCGACCCACCGCCCGTCTGCGAACGAGGTCGCCGATCACGTCGGCCATCGCTGCGGTATCGGCCGGGCGGCAGAGATGTGCCGTGGCAGCTTCGCCGAGCAGCTCGTGAGCGTCCCCATTCGGGACAGCTGCGAGGATCGGCCGTCCCGAAGCGAGGTATTCGTAGGTCTTGCCGGGCACGATCGTCGCGCGGTGGCCGGCCGGCAGGTCGTGCATCGGGAGGAAGAGGAGGTCGGCGGAGCGAACGAGCGCGACCGACTCCGTGTGCGGCAGGTAGCCGAGGTACTTGACGAACCCGGCCTCTCCCGCCGCCCGGTCGTGGTCCGATGCGACTCCAGCCAGATGGACTTCGATCGGAAGCGTATCCGCGTGTGATTCGATGACGCGCTGAACGGCGGCGAGGAGATAGACATGCGAGCGGGTGACGAGGTCCACGTCGACCTCGAAGCCGCCGAGCAACCGCCGAACACGGTGGCCGCGGCGCAGCTTCTCGCCGAGCTCGGTGTGGAGGTATCCGGCATGCACGATTCTGAAGGTCGCGTCGTCGGGGGGCGGCTCCGGATCGTCGAAGTCCTCGCGGTCGAACCCGTTCGGGATGGTGTGAACCTGCGCCTGGGTCGATCTCGGGAAACCGCGCGAGGAGCTGCCGCGTCGCCTCCGGGGTGTTCATGATCACGGCGTCCGCGCGGGCGAGCACGTGTCGCATCCGTCGCAGCTCACGCGCCCGATGAAAACGTGTCGGGTACACGGCGACCTCGTCCAGAGCCCACGGATCACGCAGATCGGCCACCCACGGGCACGCGAGACTTTGCGCGAGAGCGGCTGCAGCTTCTCCGCCCTCGAACGGCGACATCGAGGCGTAGACGAGGTCGACGTCGCCGACGGCGGCGCCTGCTCGGGTCACCCCGTCGATCCACCAGCGACGAAACGGGCCGCCTCTCCCCAGCCATCGGTCGACCCGTCTGCGATTGCGGCCGCGGAGCGGAGGCTCGCCGCCGAGGCGGACGACCTCCAGATCCGCAGGAACCTCGTCGCCGAGCGAGGCGTCTGCGGGCGTCCACCGCCCCCCGGCATCGCCCGGGCCGGTGAGGACGACCGGCTCCCAGCCGAACTCCGGCAGGTAGCGAACGAACTTGAGCGTTCGCTGAACCCCTCCGCCGCCCACGGGAGGGAAGTGGTACGCAAGGGCGAGCACGCGTCTCATGTCGACGCCTCGGCCGTGCACGGCCTCCCTCACGACCCGGGCCGGCGCTCCGGCCGCGACCGCGAAAGCGGGAACGTCGTCTTTGACCACGGAGTTCGCGCCGATGACCGCGCCCCGGCCGACGCTGACGCCGGGACAGACGACCACGTTCTGCCCGAGCCACGCGCCGTCCCCGATCTCGACTGGTGCGATGGCTGTGATGCCTTGCTCGAGTACAGGCGCGCGTCGCACGGCGAACGCATGGGAGTGGTCTGCGATGTAGACGCCGCCCGCGACGAGAACCTCCTCGCCGAGGCGGACGGATCGCACAGCTGAAATGGTGCAGCTGCCCACGATCCGCGTACCGTCACCGATCTCGATGGCTACGCCTGTCCGATCTCCGAGCGCCTGGAGCCAGGAGCCTCTGCCGATGAACACGTCGCTGCCGACGGCGATCCGACGCTCGCCAGCGAGTCGGGCCGGAGGTTGGATCACGCTTCGGGCGCCGAACGAGTGGAACGCGCCCGAGACCGCGAGGGAGAATACCTTGCCCCAGACTCGCACACCGGTCCGATAGGACCGGAGGAGCGCAGTGCCGGCTATCGGTCTCGCGCGCGACATCTCTCGATGGTACGACTGCGCTCGCCGGTTCTCGCCCCCCGATCGGCCGGTCTTGGCCGCCCGATCGCCTCGTCTTTCAGCCGACGTCGACCGGTCACCCTCGATCGGGGGAGGCGGCCGAGGTGGCGGGCGGCAGCCGAGGTGGCGGGCGGCAGCACACGCCGCCGGCCACCTCGGCTGTCCCTCAGCCGTGCGTCCAGGCCGTCCAGCCCATCACCTTGCCGTTCGAGCGCGACGGCGCGGGATAGGACGTGCCGTAGGCCTTGTTCGCGATCCACGGCACCCAGCCGTCGTCTCCGCTCGCCGGGAAGTTGTTGACGGCGTGGAGCCAGACGATCGCCCGCTTGAGCGCCGAATCCGACCACGAGTACGCCGGATATCCGGCGTGTTTCAGAAGCTCGGCCTGCATGAAGGCGGGCCCGAGAGCGCCCCAAACGTAGTTCTGTTGCGGCGCCGGCCAGGTGAAGCCGCCGGAGCGCCGCTGATCGTCCGGGAGCACGCCGTCGACGTTCTTGCCCTGGATCAGGGCGCCCTTCTTGTTGATCCCGACCGGGTTCGCCCGATCGGCCTGCCACGAGAGGTCGCCGCCGAAGTTGAGGCCGGAGTACTTCGAGCGGTCGCCCAGCCAGCCCTGGAAGACCGACGTAGCGCGGGCGAGGTCGACGGTGTCGCCAAGGTAGACGTCCGCCGCGATCCGGGCGGCGCCTGCGGCTGTGCCCCAGTTGTTCGCCCGAGCCTCGTGGGTGGAGACGAGCGTGTCGCCGTCCAGCGTCTTCGTGCGAACGCTCGACACCCAGGAGCGGAACTGCGACTCCTTCGAGGCATCGTAGGCCTTCAGGTTGATCAGATCGGCCGCGATCACGTATGCGGTGAGATTTCGCGCGAGCGCAAGCGTCCGGCCGCCGGCCTCGGTCCCGATCGCGCTCATGATCGCGCTCGCCGCCTTCGCCCGATAGGACGTCGTCGCCGGTGCGGGCGTAGACGAGGGCGACCGCGAGCGTCTTCACGTCGTGCTCGGAGCTCTGGTCGGCGACGTTCGCGGTGCCGAGGCTCCCGTCCGCCGCGGCCTTCACCGCGGACCATGCGCTCCCGCTGGTTGGCAGCGCGGAGATCTCGGACTTCGTGAGCCAGATGCCCTTGGCGGGTCCGCCCGTCCCTGACGTGCCCGTTGGCGTTGTCTCGGGGGCGGCGTCGTCTCAGGTGGCGGCGTCGTCTCAGGTGGCGGCGTCTCTCCCGACGTCCCACCGGAAGACGAGTAGACGGCGTCCAGCTCGACTGCGGTGATGCGGACCTGCGAGCCGTCCGAGGACCCCACGGGTTTCTGCTCGACGCGAATGCGCAGGCGGGCGCCGTCCCACAACGTCTTTGTTCCGGCCGTCAGGCCGCCGACCTTGAGGCCGGAGATAGTTACCCAGGCGGATGTCCCAGGGTTCGTCGCTACGGCGACTTCGCTCGAGAGCGCCGTCGTCTCGTCCGAGGCGAACACCTGCGCGTACACGGTGGCGAGGTCGTCGACTCGGTTCTGGGTTCGCGCTCGAACGTCAACGGTCAGGGAGGTCATGCTCTCGAAGTCGGCGGGCATGTCGGCGAGGAGCGCGAAGTACCGTCCACTGACGCCGGCAGAGCTCTGGAGGTAGGTGGCGCCGTCGTCGGCGCCGGCGATCGTGTCGTCGATCGCGTCGTAGATCGCCGTCGTCCCTCGCGGTTGCATCGCAGCATCGCGCGTCCCATCGCCGGTTGGAACGAGAGAGGGCGCCGTCGCAGCCGTCGCCGAGGAGATCGTCAGCGCGGCGACGGTGGCGAGCCCGGCAATGAGAGTGGCGATAACAAGTGGGCGAGGCACAGATAACGGCCAGGCGAGCGCCGCCCGGAATCGGGGTGCAGGCATCGACACGCTCCTTTCAGCGAGACAGAGGAGTCAGAAGCCGGGCCGGCCGTTCGAATCGAGTTCGGCCGGGGCCAGCGGCTTGCGCGTGCGAGATCTCGCGTGTTCAGAGGCAGGAGTCGCGAAATGTGAAAAACTGGCGCCGGGTTGCCACATGGGACAACCGAGGCGGGCCCGCCCGGCAGCGGAGGCTAGGACGTCGGCGCCAGGGGCCAGTCAGGTCGTCGCATCGAGAAGACTTCGACGACTCGCGTGTACTGGTCGTAGCCGAGCCGTGCGATCGGGTCGAGACGGAGCACGTCGACACGCCCGTCGACGATCACCTCGTCTGCGATGTCGATGCCGACGACTTCGCCGAAAACGACGGTGTTGGGGTCAGAGGGCTTCGGGTGTCGGGAGCTCGACGATCTGCGTCAAGACGCACTCGAGGTGCACCGGGCTCTCGGCCACGTACGGTGCCTGGACAACGCGCGCCGGCGCCGGCGTGAGACCCGCGAGCTCGAGCTCGTCGGTGTCTCCGGGGGCGGGCGCGCTCGTCAGGTTGACGGCCTCACGGAGGCCCCACGTGGTCAGGTTCGCGACGAACTCGCCGGTCTCGCGGATGTTCTGCAGCGAGTGCTTCGGGCCGCCGTCGCGGTGGGGCCCGGTCGTGGCGAACATGACCTGGGGCGGGACGTAGGCGACTGCGTTGAAGAACGAGAACGGAGCCAGGTTGACGTGTCCATCGGCCCCGACGCTCGTGATCCAGCCGATCGGCCGGGGAACGACGAGCTGGTTGAACGGGTTGCCGCGGAGCCCATGGTCGTCGCCCGGTCGGAAGAACACGGCGCGAGGCTAGCAGCGGCCGAGCGTCGTGCCGATCGGGTCCTGCTCGACGCTGGGTTGGAGTAACGAAATCGGCCCCGGGTGTCGATACAACGCGCCATGGACGACGAGCCCGACGAGATCCCGCGCCTGCCCCATCGCGTGGACGAGCCGGACGCGATGCTGCTCTCGATCGCCGACGCCGTCGACGCCTTCCTCTTCGCCGGTGAGCTCACAGAGGATGGGTGGTACCTCACGATCTTCCACAGCGCCGGGATCGAGAAGCTCCTCGGCGGCCCCGTCGACGCCGACGACGCGAACCGAACCTACGAGGGATGCGTCCATCCCGAGGACTACCCGGCCTACGAGGCGCTCTACGAGCGCCGGGAGGAAGGAGTCCCGGCCGAGGCGACCTACCGCCTTCGCGGGCTCGACGGCAAGGTCCGCTGGGTACGCGAGCGCTCCGTGCCGCGTCACATGGAGGGGCGGTTCCTGCTCTTCGGGGTGATCGTCGACGTCACGGACGAGATCGCGGGGCGCGAGGAGATCGAACGGGCGCGTACGGAGCGTCTGGCCGCCGTTGCCCGGTACGAGCGCGCTGTCGACCTGGCGAGCGACGTCATGTTCACCTGCGATCGGGACGGCCGGGTGACCTTTGCCAACGCAGCGGTGAGAACGCTGCTCGGTCACGATCCTTCGGCGATCACGGGTCGACCGTTCGCCGGTCTCTGCCACCCGGAGGACGCCGAGCTCGTCGACGCCTACCTGGCCAGCGAGTTCGGCCGCCGCGTTGCCTCGCCGCTCGCAATCAGGTTCGTGGCAAGCGACGAGCGCATCCTGCACCTCTCGTGGGCCGGCACCTACGACTCGCAGGACGACGTGATGTTCATGGTCGGACGCGACGTCACCGACGAGGTCGAAGCCCGTGCCGAGATCGAGCGGCGCTCGCGGACGGACTCGCTCACCGACCTCTTCAACCGCCGGCACCTGGTCGACGCCTTGACGGCCGAGCTCGAGCGCGCACTCCGCGAGCCGCGCCGCCCCGGCCTGCTTCTGGTCGACCTCGACCACTTCAAGGTCGTGAACGACAGCTACGGCCATCCGGCCGGCGACGCCGTCCTGAAGGACGTCGCGCGGCGGCTGAAGCGGGCCGTCCGCCGTTACGACGTCGTCGCACGCTGGGGAGGCGAGGAGTTCTGCATTCTCCTGGCCGGCGTGACGAGCGAGCGAGCTCTGCGGCGCACCGCCCAGGCGGTTTGCAGAGCGATCGGGGAAACACCGATCGAGGTCGCGGACGACCGCCTGGTCCGGGTGACGGCCTCGGTCGGCGCGGTTCTCGCCCGCGAGGGGATGTGGTCGGTCGAGGCTCTCGTCGACAGCGCGGACCGAGCCCTGTACTCGGCGAAGCGTCAGGGCCGCAACCGCGCGGTGCTCGCGAGCGAGCTGACCGTCGAGGATCTCGCGGTCGATCGCGAGCCGGAGTCGATCCGCATGGCCGCAGGCGCTCGTTCTCTCGGCGAGCGCACGCGAGGGCATGCCGGAGGAACACGTTCGCGAGGTCTCGGAGCTAGCGAGCTCCATCGCGGCCGAGCTGGGGCTCGCCGAGGAGGCGATCATGCGCTGTCGGCTGGCCGGCTGGCTGCACGACCTCGGAAAGATGGCGCTTCCGGACTCCGTTCTCGGGAATCCCGGTGAGCTGAGCGAGGAGGAGTGGGTGCTGATGCGCGAGCACTCCGAGATCGGCGAACGGATCGCCCGGCGCATCCCCGGGCTCGCGCAGGCAGCCCCGGCCATCCGGCACCATCACGAGCGCTGGGACGGCGACGGCTACCCGGACGGCCTGGCCGGCGAAGAGATTCCGATCGAGGCCCGTATCGTTGCGGTTGCCGACGCGTACTCGGCCATGACGCACGATCGTGTCCACAAGCGGGCCATGCCGTCGGACGACGCGCTTGCCGAGCTCCGGCGGGGCGCGGGTAGCCGCCACGATCGGGCCTGCGTGGAAGCGCTCGACGCAGTGCTGGCGGGGCGACCGGCGAGAATCAGAGTCGGCTGAGACGGCGCGCGCCGCGGCGGGCGACGACGACGCCCGCGCTCACGGCCAGCCAGACGAGCAGCAGGGCGATCCCGCCCCGCAGCGGGGGCCCGGCTGCGAGCGCCCAGATCCCGAAGACCGTCAGCAGGAGCAGGCTCGCGAGGACCCACCCGGCGACGGCGATGCGGATGACGAGCGAAGCAGCCCAGATCCGAACGCCCAACGTCCCGGCGCGTACGGCAGGGACGATGTAGCTCTCCATCGCGATCTCGGCGGCGCCCCCGGGAATCCCGCGAACGCTACCGGCGAGCTCGCCGACGTTTCGCGCCTGCAGCGCGGCGCCGACTCGAGGCTCGAGCTCGTCGAGGTCGATCGTCCCGCGGGCATATGCCCGGCGGAGGATCGACACGGCACGACTCCGCTCCGGATCTCCGACGAGTGGCACGCGCACAGCGTAGCTCGCGCGAGCAGTGTGTACCGCGTCTCGCCGCGCTTCGCCCCCGGGTGATGATCGGTGGCCGGCCGCCGAGCGAGCTGTGTGGCCTGCGCCTGTTGTAGTGGTCGAGCCAGTGTGGCAGCGCCTGGTTGCGTTGTCGATGTGAGCGGTAGGCGAGGCCGTAGGCCCATTCGCGGGCCATCGTTTGGTGGAAGCGCTCGACCTTGCCGTTCGTGCGCGGCCGGTAGGGCTCGGTGCGTCAGATGGCGGATGCCGTGGCGGGCGAGCAGCTCGCGCAGCGAGCGGTTCTTGACGTAGCTGAAGCCGTTGTCGGTCATCAGCCGCTTCGCGACGATCCCGTGCTCGGCGAAGAAGGCGAGCGCCCGCTCGACGAAGCCGGTGACGGTCGCGGCTTTCTCGTCGTCGTGCAGCTCGACGTAGGCGAGCCGGGAGTGGTCGTCGACGATCGCGTGCGCGTAGTCGTAGCCGACCCTCGTCTCGGGGCGCATCCAGTTGCGGCGAGCGCTGCGAGCGGTCGCCGGTGACGGCGTGGCCGGGCCGCAGGAAGCGCGCGTAGCGGGACGACGTCCATGTGCAGCAGGTCGCCGGGGCACGGCCACTCGTAGCGGTTGGCCGGCTCCCTCGGCGCGCCGCGGCGGCCGCGGAGATCCCGTGCCCGCCGGAGCACCTTCCAGACGGTCGAGTGCGCGAAGCCGGTCGCGCCCGCGACCAGCCGCGGCCCCCAGCCGGTCTCGCGCCGGCAGGCGCAGATCCGCCTCCTGCGAGCTCGCGGCGCGAGCCGCCGCGGCAGCGGCGCGGCCGGCTCGAGCGATCGAGCAGACAGCGCAGCGTCGCCGCGCGCGTCCTCGCCCGCTCGAGCCAGCGATGCCACCAGCGGTGCGCCGTCGCCGGCGAGACGCTGAAGGCGGCCGCGGCCGCCTTCAGCGACATCCCCTCCTCGATCGCGCTGCACCAGCGCGAGACGCCCAGCCAGTCCGAGCTTGGCGTTAGCGGTGCAGACACATCCGCGCCCTCCTTCGAGCGTGAGTCCGGGAAGACCCACAGCCTCGAAGGAGGGCCGGATAGACCTCTCAGCCGTTCACAACCTATGTAGGCAGGACATCTAGGTACCGCGTCGTCTTGCTGCTGAGCCTTGCGCGCGATCACCTCGTCGGCGCGCAGCGTCGACGCTGACGATGCCCGAGTTGCCCGAGTAGGACCTGGATGGCGACGAAGCCGAGCACGAGGACGGCCGACTACCGAGACTGGATTGGGGCTTCTTGGCCTCGCGCCGCGGCGCGTCGCGCTCAGCGCGGCAGCGCCGTCGAGCGGCCGGTGGCCGACCACTCGGGGAAGTTGAGCGGAGTGCAGTACGGATGCCTCGACGGGCTCCAGGGATCAGACGTGCCGGCTGGCTGCGGCTCGTGGTCAGCGCCGCGCTGATTTGGTCACCGCGCGGGTCACCCTGATCCCGAGACGGCCAGGAGCGAGAACGATGTCGACCGCCCGATTGATCACAGCGCCACCAGGTACCGCGTCCTCGACGGCATCGGATATCTCGTCAGCCGCATCGATGACCCCTTCGGCTGCCCCGGCGACCGCATCCCCGGCCAGAGGGACGGCCGCCTGACCGATCTGTTTCGCGAGCGTTGCGGTGACCGTCTCAAGGGAGTCGCCCATGACCTGCCGAGCGTCGTCGCGCGCGTGCTCGAACACGACGATGCTGTCGGCCGGATCGGTCTGGATCGCACGCCACCACCGTCGCAAGGACGACCGCTCGACGGATCGTCTCACGAGGGCGAGCAGCACAACGCCCACCGTGACCCACCCGGCAGCGAGAACGAGTGGGGCGAGCCATTCAGGGAACACCGACGAGAGTGCGATAACCGCCGCCCAATTGGCGAGCGCGAAGGCGGTCAGGAGGGTAAGCGCGGCCCCAAGTGCTACGGCGGTGACGTATGCGGTGCGACGCAATTCCGGGGCGTGCTGCGCCGTCGCGAGCTCGACCTCGCGAAGCACCAGGGTGGCCGCGTCACGTCCAGCGTGCTGGAGTAGATCGGAAACGCGCTCGGGGGCCTCGGCCTCGGTCTCTTCGAGCGCAGCGTCGTCTCCGTCCGCCGCCGCGCTCGTCTCTTCGGGCGCAGCCTCGTCTCCCCGGCCGCGGCACTCGTCCCCCGGACGCAAGCTCGTCTCTGTCCGCCGCGCTCTCGCTCGTCCCGACCATGTGTAGCCTCATCCTCTAGCAAGCCAAAGTGGACGAACGCTGGCTCGATCCCAACGCTGGTTCGATCCTACAGCGAAGCACGGGGCCCGGGATCGGGACGGACTGTCGGAGGGGATCCAGCACGTTCGGGCCTCGCGGGCGCGCGAAGCGTTCGCACTTCTGTTCGCACCCCACCCGATCGTCTTCCAGTCAGTAAACGAAACCCGCCTATTTCCAGCGGGTTTCACTTACTGCGGGACTAGGATTCGAACCTAGACTACCTGATCCAGAGTCAGGCGTCCTACCATTAGACGATCCCGCACCGGCCTCGTCAGTGTAGCGCCCGGCGGCGTCGAAGTAGAGTCTCGGCGATGCGGCAGATCGCCGCCGTGGCGGTGTTCGCGGCCCTTCTCTCGCAGGCTGCTCCGGATCGGGCGGAGAAGCCCAGCAGGCCACGACGAGCGCCCCGCCGTCACCGGCGGAGACCGCGCCTGCGCCCGCGCCGACGACCGGCGCGGAGCCCTCGCCGGGAACCACGAGCCGGATGACCATGGAGGCGGTCGTCCGCGCGTGGAGCAGGGCGCTGAACGCGGGCGACAACGAAGCGCGTCGCAGCGCCTGTTCGCGCTGCCGGCGATCATCGCGCAGGGCGAGCGTATCGGGCAGTTCGAAACGTACGAGGAGATCGCAACGTTCCACTCGGGCCTTCCCTGCTCGGGAACCGTGGTCGACTTGACGTTCGGGACGGACGAGGTCATCGCCGTCTTCGAGCTAGGCGATCGAGGCGACATGTCCTGCGACAGCGAGCCCGGCACACGAGCAGCGGCCCGATTCGTGTTTCGCGGCGGGAAGATCGTCGCCTGGCAGCAGATCCCGGTTCCCGAGGACGCGCCGCCGGCGACGGAGACGACCCCGCAGGCGTGAGCCGTCAGGCGTCGAGACGGTAGATCGGGACGAGGCGCTTCTCGGCCTCGGTGTCGATCCTCGCGACGACCTCGACGTACGGCTCGAGGCCGCTGCCGCGGAGCTTCGCCTTCAGCAGCTCGTCGACCTGGTAGAGGCCGGCGGAGTTGTTCATCTCGATCTCGATCAGGACGGCTCGCTCGACGCCGTCCGTGATCGACACGCGGTCGATGGCCGCGGCAGAGACCGCGTGGATCGACGCGCTGCCGCGCTCGAACGGGATCCGCGAGCGGCCCTTCGCCATGTCGAGGGCGTCGGCGACCCGGACGATTCCGGCCTCCAGCGTGAGCGGCCGCCCTCCCTCCCGATGGCTCGTGATCGTCTGGAGGACCTCCGCGGCGATCACGGTCAGCGCGGGCTCCTCGTAGAGGCCGGTCGAGCAGCTCGTCGGAGCTTCGGCTCGGCGAGGAAAAGGCTCCAGTCCTCGTGCCGGTCACGGTGAACGGCCATGCCGATGCAGTGGAGGAGGCCGGCCGAGGACGACGACGACCTCGGCGTCCGACTGCTCCATCCGGTAGTCGCTCACCATCGCCGGCTCGACGTCGCGCTTGGCCAGCTGTCGGAGCAGCTTGAGCGCGATGTTCGTGACGATCTGGATATGAACCCACGAGTGATCGTTGATCTCGAGTCGCTTCACCGCGTTGACGTTCGCCACGTGCCACCACGCCTTGACCTGCGGATCGTCGTTCACGCGGGCCACGATCTGGCGAAGCGTGCGGTTCGACCGCCACGGGAGGCGGATCCGCATCTGGCGGATCGCCTCGGCAGGCGTCAGCTGCGCTTCGCGCGCGGCTTCGCCGCGAGGAGGCGGCTCGAGGAGCTCGGGTGCGTCCTCGCCGGCTTCCACGAGAGCGACCCTACCCCTTGTTCAGCCGGAGGTCGAAGAACATCAGGGTCCAGGAGAGCGCCACGAACGGCATCGTGATCGAGTTGGCGACGACTCCGGCGACGTAGACGTCGAAGAACCGCGGCAGCGGCGACATGAGGATGAGGATCATGTAGGCGATGATCGTCGCCAGCGCGACCGTGATGATGATGACTGCGAACACGCGGAGCGCGTCGCCCGAGACGAGCCGCATGCTCCGCCGGAACGCGTCGACCACTCCGCGCGTCTCGAGCACGACTGCCGGCACCGTGAGGCTCCAGTACGTCAGGAGGACGAGCCCAGGGATGATGAACAGGATCAGGCCGGCCGCGACGCCTATCGCCGCGATGAGGCCGACTGCGAGCAGCGTCCAGAGGCGCGGCTCGACCCGGCGGAAGACCTGGCCGACCGGCAGTCCGGGCCGGCCGTCGCGGAGCTCCTCGACGACGACGACGAGCGCGCCCTGGAGCCACAGCGCGCCGAGGATCGTCACGCCGGCCGACACCGCGTACAGCGCCTGAACACCCGTCGTGTCGATCGCCGCCTGGACGAGGGAGAGCAGCCCGAAGACGATCGCGGCGACGCCGATCAGCCGTCCGGAGTTGCGGGTGTAGAGGCTCCAAGCCTCGCCGAGAACCTCGGGAATCGAGAGCTTCAAGTCGTGAGCCGCCGGCCGGGCACCGTGCGCGAACCCTACGGCACTAGCTGAGAACCCAGACGTCTCCCTCGATGATCGGGACGCGGGAGCCGTCGCGGCCCACGCCCGACACGGTGACGTCGGCGCCGCCGATCATCGCGTCCTGGTGCACCGCCGACTCGTTGAAGCCGAGCTGCTCGCGTGCGGCTTCTCCTTCGGGGAGGTCGGGAACCGTGAACTCGTAGCCCCTGCCCCAGGCAATGTGGCAGGCCGCGTTCTCGTCGATCAGGACGTCGCCGAACACGAGCCCGCTGCGGGCGACGGGAGACGAGCCGTCCACCAGAGCGACTTCTCCCAGGCGCGCTGCGCCTGTGTCGGCCGCCATCTGCGCCTGGACCGCGTCCCCGTTCTCGTCGGCATCGACCTCGACCGCCCGGCCGCCGTGGAATCGGAGGCGGAGTCCCGTGACGACGATGCCGTTCAGAAGCTGTACCGGCAGCGTCATCGAGACCGTGCCCTCGACGCCTCGGAAGTCGGGCGTCGTGAACACCTCCTCGGTCGGCATGTTCGCGACGGTCTCGCGGCCCCAGGTCGTCGTGATGCCGCCGGAGAGCCAGCGGGCGCCCGGGAAGAGCGGAACCGTGAGATCGGTACCGGGCCCCGAAAAATGGAGGGCTGCGAACACGCGCTCCTCGAGCTGCCTCGTCCGTCCCCGCAGGCGGGCGACGTGCTCTCGCCACGCCGACTCGGGGTCGGCCGCGTCGAGCCGAAGCAGCGGTGCGAGCACGTCCCAGAGCCGCTCGACGTCGTCCGTGCCGAGGAGACGCCGGGCCATGTCGCGGGTCGGGGCGGGAACGACTGTCCAGTTGGCATCGCCGCTGCCAAACAGCTCGAACATCGACCCCGTGAGCGGCATCTGGTCGGCGGCCATCCGCGCCGGCTCGATGTCGGCGAGCAGGCCCGGCTCGGGATCGCCCCAGAGGGAGATCACCGCGCCGCGTCGCTCGCGGCACTCGGAGACGAGCCGCTCCCACCAGTCGGGGACGAATCCGAGCGAGTCCCCGGGTGCGTGCCGTAGGCGGGCGCGCTTCACGTGTTGATCCCAGTACAGGACGCTGACGTAGCGGGCGCCCGCCTCGTACGCGGCCTCCGCGACGGCGCGCGCGAGAGGCGCGTGCTCAACGTCCATCGCGATCACGAACACGTCCTGGTCCGGCGCGACGTTGGCTCCCACCCGAACGGCGAGCCGGGCGAGAGCCTGGGTGGCGGCCTGGCCGTCCACGGCGGGATGGTACGTCAGGCGACTGCGCGCGCCCAGTCGCCGTAGAGCGCGAGGTAGTGGCCGTCTCGCGCGAGGAGTTGCTCGTGCGTCCCCTGCTCCACGACGACGCCGTCCTCGAGGACGACGATCAGGTCGGCCTGGCGGATCGTCGACAGCCGGTGGGCGATGACGAACGACGTCCGGCCTGCGAGGAGGCGCCCGAGCGCTCCCTCGATTCGCCGCTCGGTCGCGATGTCGACGCTCGAGGTCGCCTCGTCGAGGATGAGGATCCGTGGGTCGGCAAGGAGCGCCCTGGCGAAGGCGACGAGTTGTCGCTGGCCGAGCGAGAGCCGGCTTCCGCGCTCGCCGACCTGTGTCTCGTAGCCGTTCGGCAGCTGCTGCACGAAGTCGTCGGCGCCGACGGCGCGGGCGGCTGCTTCGATCTCGTCCTGAGTTGCCCGCGGTCTCGCGAAAGCGATGTTCTCGCGGATCGTGCCGGCGAACAGGAATCCCTCCTGAGGGACGATGCCGAGCTGCGTCCTGAGGCTCTGCTGCGTGACCTCGCGGAGGTCATGGCCGTCGATGGTGATCCGGCCGGAGCGCGGGTCGTAAAAGCGCGCGAGAAGCTTCGCGATCGTCGACTTGCCCGCTCCCGTATGGCCGACGAGCGCGACCGTGGTTCCCGCGGGGACGACGAGATCGAGGCCGTGCAGCACCTCGGGGCCGTCCCCGTAGCCGAAACGAACCTCGTCGAACCGCACTTCGCCGTCGACGGGCGGAAGGGAACGTGCGCCGGGTGCGTCCTCGATCTCCGGCTCCTCCTCGAGCACGTCGATGATCTTGTCGAGCGCGGCGACCGCGGCGAGGAACGTGTTGTAGAGCTGCGAGAGCACCTGGACGGGGTCGAAGAAGTTCGCCAGGTACCCGACGAACGCGAACAGGGTGCCGATCGTGACCGACCCGCCGAAGAAGAGGTAGCCGCCGAAGCCGAGAACCACGGCGATGGCCACCGAGGAGAGGAAGTCGACGAAGGGGAAGTACAGGCCGTTCAGGACGACCGTCTCGTGGTTCGCGTCGCGGTAGCGCTGGTTCACCTCGCGGAAGCGCAGGCCGCTCCGGTGCTCGCGGGCGAACGCCTGGATGACGCGCATGCCGGAGATGTCCTCCTGGAGCGTCGCCGTCACCGAGCCGAGGTGCTCCCGGACGCGCCGGTACGCGCGGCTCGAGCGGCGGCGGAAGATCGCGGTCGCGACGGCCATCAATGGAAACACCGCGAGCGTGGCGAGCGCGAGCCGCCAGTCGAGCAGGAAGAGGATGATCGCGCTGCCGAGGAGCACGAGCTGTTCTGAACGAGGCTCGTGACGCCGTCGGTCACGAGCTGGTCGAGCGCCTCGACGTCGTTCGTCAGCCGCGAGATGATGGCACCCGTGCGGTTCCGCTCGAAGTAACCGAGCGACAGGCGCGAGAGATGCCGGAAGAGCCGCAGCCGCAGGTCGGCGAGAACGCGTTCGCCGACCCAGCTCGTGAGATATGTCTGCCCGAGCCCGGCGGCCCAGCCGATGATGCCGACCACGAGGAACGCCGCGACGATGACCGCGAGCCGCTGCAGGTTCCCCTCGTCGATCCCCTCGTCGATCGCGAGCTTTGCGAGGTACGGCGGAGCGAGCGCCGCGGCCGTTGCGACGAGGAGGGCCGCGATGCCGCCGATCACGCGCCGGCGGTAGGGCTTTGCGAGTCGAGCGAGCACGGAAACGCGACGTATCGTCCGGCCCCAGCTCCAGTCGTCGATCTGCTTGCGCGACAAGCGCTCGCTCACCGCTCCCGGCTGGTACACCCGCATCACGCCACCTCTGCGGTTGGCAGCGCGGCGAGCAGGCCGTGTTCGTGGATCTCGCGGTAGACGGGGCTCGTCTCGAAGAGGTTCTCGTGGGCTCCGCGCGCGGCCACGCGGCCGTGATCGAGGACGACGATCTCGTCGGCGAGCGAGATGGTGGAAAGACGATGCGCGATGATGATCGTGGTGCGTCCCTGCATCGCCTCCTGAAGCGCGAGTCGGATGCGGGCCTCGGTCGTCGCGTCGACCGACGCGGTCGCGTCGTCGAGGATCAGGATGCGCGGGTCGACGAGCAGCGCGCGTGCGATCGCAATGCGTTGCCGCTGGCCGCCCGAGAGCGTGATCCCGCGCTCGCCGACGAGCGTGTCGTAGCCGTCAGGCAGCCGCTCGACGAACTCGTGTGCCTGGGCGGCGCGCGCAGCCCATTCGACGTCGGCGAGCTCGGCGTCCGGGAGCCCGAACGCGATGTTCTCCCGCACCGTCGCGGAGAAGAGGAACGGATCCTGCGAGACGATTCCGATCGATCCGCGAAGCGACGCGAGATCGAGGTCGCGGACGTCGACGCCGTCGACGAGGACGCGGCCCTCGGTCGGGTCGTAGAAGCGTGGGACGAGTGACGTCAGCGTCGACTTGCCGGAGCCCGTGTGGCCGATCAGCGCGACCACGCTGCCCGGCTCGATCTCGAGGTCGACGTCCTCCAGCACCGGGGCACCAGGGTCGTACTCGAAGCGCACGCCCTCGAACGTGATGCGCCCGGCTCCCTCGGGAAGCGCGCTCGCGCCGTGGCGATCTCGAATCTCCTCGGGCTCGTCGAGGATCTGGAAGATGCGCTCTCCGGCGGCCGTGGCCCGCTGGATCTGACCGATCCACATGCCGAGCATGCGCAGCGGGAAGACGAGCATCAGCAGGTACACGTTGAACGCGACGAAGGCGCCGAGCGACAGCGTTCCGGCGTCCACGAGGTATCCGCCTGCGAGCAGCACGGCGGCCTGCGCGAGGAGCGGCAAGAAGCCGAGCGCCGGCGTGTACAGAGCCTGCTGACGCGTCGCGCGCACGGATTGGCTGAAGACGCGCTCGGCACGATCGCGGAACTTCGCCTCCTGCGGATCCTCCTGGCCGAATGCCTTGACGACGTTGACGCCGACGATCGACTCCTCGGCGACCGTCGTCATGTCCGCGATTCTCTGCTGGACGTCTCGCAGCACAGGGTGGGAGACGTGGCTGTAGCGCCAGGCGACGGCGATCAGCAGCGGCGTGATGGCAAGCGCGATCAGGGCCAGCCGCCAGTCGATCACGAGCAGGATGACGGTCACGCCGACCACCGTCAGGACGTGCTGGACGAGGAAGATCAGCCCGTAGCCGAGGAAGAAGCGCACGTTCTGGAGGTCGACGGTCGCCCGGGACATCAGCTGGCCGGTCTGGTTGTGATCGAAGAAGCGGTACGAGAGCCGCAGGAGATGCCCGTACAGGGCGTTCCGCAGGTCGAACTCGACTCCGAGCGCCTGCCGGCCGGAGATGAACCGCCGTCGCGACCATGAAGAGGGCCTTCAGGAGGCCGAAGAAGACGATCAGCGCGACGAGGATCCAGAGTTGCTGTTCGTCATCAGCGAGGAGGGCCTCGTTGATGATCTCTCCGGTCAGCCACGGAATCACGAACCCGGCCGCCTGCGACGCGACGGCGAGACCGATCGAGATTCCGAGCGACCACTTGTAGGGCCGCAGGAACGTCAGCAGCCTGACGAACGTGCCGAGCCGCGACGGCTCCTCCGTGTGTGTTGCCATCTGGTTGCCGAGTGTAGACACCACTGGGTTCAACGCCGGCGCTGCAACGTGGCTTCCAGACGGGCGCAGAGTGATGTCAGCGGCGGCGCGCTGGAGATCGTCGGAGACGTCGGCGATCGTGTCGAGCAGGGCGGCGACGATGCCGGACGGTCGCCCCGCGTCGCGGCGGCGGATGGCGACGATCTGGCGGCGCACCGGATCGGCGTCGACGATATGAGCCGAGCCGAGGAGCCCGCCCGTCAGCTCCTCGGCCACGGCCGTATACGGGAGAAGCGCGACTCCGAGACCCTGGCGCACCATCTTCTTCGCTGCGTCGATGTTGTCGAGCTCCATGACGCCGCGCGGGATCACGCCGTTCTCGCGCAGGAACGAGGCCGTGACGTCGTGGTAGCTCGACGTGCGGTCGAAGAGGATGAACCGCTCGTCACCGATGCTCGCGACCTCGATCTCGCCGGTAAGGGCGAAGCGTGCTCCGGATGCGTGACGAGCACGAGCTCGTCCTCGTAGAGCGGGATGCTCTCGATGTCGGGGTGGCGGAGTGCCGCGGACGAGCCCGACCTCGACCTGGTCGCGCAGGACGAGGTCGAGCACCTCCTCGGAGTGGCCCGTGCGAACGGAGAGCTGGACGCTCGGATAGGCGACTGTGAAGCCGCTCGAGGATCGCGGGGAGGACGTAGGTCGAAACAGCGGGCGCGGCGCCGAGCGCGAGCTGGCCGGCGATCCGCGTCCGACGTCGGCCGCGAGCCGCCGTCCTTCGTCGATCTCGTCGAGCGCGCGCTGCGCGTAGGGGAGGAAAGCCCGCCCTGCCTCGGAGAGCCGGACGCCGCGCCCCGTGCGGACGAGCAGCGGCGTCCCGAGCTCCCGCTCGAGGCCCTTCAGCCGCGCGGTGAGCGCAGGCTGGGTGACGAACAGCGCCTCGGCGGCACGGGTGACGCTGCCGCGGCGAGCGGTCTCCACGAAGCCTCGAGCTGCGCGAGGAGCACGCTCTAGATATTAACAAAATCTATGAGATAGATCAATAAGAAGGATTTGACTGATGTATTAACCAGACCTACACTCAGAGGACAGATGCGGTTGCCGGGCGGCGGCCGCATCGCTCATTTGGCGAAAGGAGACGTCGACATGGAGGCAGGTCTTGCCTTTCGTGACACCGGGCTCGAGGAGCCTGCGCGCGACCCCGGGCGCAGTGGCCTCGTGCTGCTCGTGGCGAGCGCGTACCCGGAGTGCACGTGCCCGGACGACTGCGAGCGGGATCACCCGAACGAGTAACGCGAGCGGAACGCAAGGAGACGACGATGACCCAGGTGCAGGAACTCACCCAGAAGCGGACGAACGGGCGCCGACCCGAGCTCGCGCCGAGCCCGCTTCTGCCCGACGGCTACGTCGTCCCCGCATCCCGCTGGACACATCCGTCGACGCGGATGCGACACCTGCTCGAGACGGAGCCGTACCTGTTCGGGCCGGGCGTGTACGACCCGATGGGCGCACAGCTCGTCATGTACCACGGCTTCAAGGCCGTCTACTTCTCTGGCTATTCGTTCGCGATCGGCCATCTCGGTACGACCGA
This sequence comes from uncultured Thermoleophilia bacterium, assembly GCA_963797645.1. Taxonomy (GTDB): domain Bacteria; phylum Actinomycetota; class Thermoleophilia; order Gaiellales; family Gaiellaceae; genus CAWCQC01. Next base: position 123,312 of record CAWCQC010000012.1, read on the forward strand.
CATGGACATCTACGCAAACGTCGAGATCGCCGACGCCGCGCGCCGCACCGTGTCGGCGCTGCGGAAGTTCCAGCTCACGATGGCGATCGGCGACCCGGAGAAGGGGATTCGCTCCGCGGCACCTCGAGATTCCTCCCGTGATCGTCGACATGGACGGCGGGCTACGGAAACATCTTCAACGTTCAGCGGACGGCCGAGCTGTACGTCAACGCCGGCGTCGCCGCCGCGCACATCGAGGATCAGGTGCTGCCCAAGCGCTGCGGGCACATCGGCGGCAAGGCGCTGATCCCGGCGTGCGAGATGATCGGCAAGCTGCGCATGGCGCGGGCCGTCGCCGACGATCTCGGCAACGAGGACTTCGTCATCATCGCGCGCACGGACGGCCTCTCCGCCGTCGACGCGCCTCAGCCGGAGCGCGGGCTCGACCTCGCCGTCGACCGGGCGCTCCGCTACCTCGACACGGGCATCCCGGATCTCCTCTGGTGCGAGTTCCCCACATCGGACCGCGAGCCGCTCGAGGCGTTCGCCGAGCAGGTCAAGGCGCGCTTCCCCGACGCCCGCTTCGCGTTCAACTGGTCGAGCTCGTTCAAGTGGTTCAACGACCCCGACCCGATCACGTTCGCGGAGCTCGGCGGCCTCGGCTTCAAGTTCATCTTCATCACGCTCGGCGGCCAGCACGCGATGGGGCACGGCTTGTCGGAGCTGCTCGAGCGGATGGGCGAGGTGCAGGAGCAGGGCTACATCGAGCTCCAACGCCAGGAGTGGGCCGAGGGCGAGGATTTCCCGACGAGGAGCCACCACTTCTTCTCGGGCGTCCCGTACCACCACCTCGTCGGCAAGGCCTATCGACGCGGCCCGCCTCGGGCCAGGAGTTCGTCGAGCACCTGCCGGAGGATCGGGTCGTCTGACCGTCTGGTCGGGGTGGTCGCTCCGGCCGGGCCACCATCCTCGAGATCGGGTCGGCTGCCGCCGGAATGTGGCTGGTAGCCTGGCCGCCGTGCGCGCCCTCGTCGTTCTCGTCGGCTCTCGGCGTCGCGCTCACGGCTGCCGGTTGCGGTTCCGAGTCGGTTTCCGGATCGCTCGACGGACGCGAGGACCCAGCTCGAGAGCGCGGCCGCCGACGCACAGGCGGCGCTCGACGACCTCTCCGCTGTCGTCAGCGGCACTCTGAAGCCGGCCCTCGAGCAGGCGGAGGCCGCCGCGCAAGATGCGCGTGCGGCGATCGCGGACGGCGCCGGCGAGCTCGACGACGAGACCCGTGCTGCGCTCGAGGAGGCAAAGCAGGACCTCGAGGCGGCCGGGCAGCAGCTCGACTCCCAGCTCGCCGGCGTCGAGGGAGAGGCGAAGAGCGCGCTCGAGCAGGCAGTCGCGGAGCTCGATGCCCTCGCCGCCGAGATCGCCGCGACGCTGGGCTAGCGAGCTAGCCGGCCTGCCGGCGTCGAGTCCTGCCAGCTCGTTCCGAACGAGCGAAACGGCGCGGGCGAGTCGCTCACGATTGTCCGCCGCGTTCAGCCAGCCGCTCGCACCGGAGGGATGGGGCAGGGGCACGGCGGTCGCCCCGCTCGATTCGAGTCGGAGCCGGTCTCCGATCGTGTCGGTCAGTCGGGTGACGCCCAGCACGCGGCGCGCCGCGAGCCCGCCGACCGTGACGACGAGCGCAGGCTGCAGAAAGCGCAGCTCAGCCTCGAGCCAGCTCGCGCAGAGATCGAGCTCCTCGCGAGCCGGAAGGCGGTCGCCGCGGCCGCCCGGGCTCTTGCCCGGATAGCAGCGGGTCACCGAGCAGCAGTAGAAGACGGCGTAGAACGAATCCTCGTCGAGCTCGAGCCAGCGTCGAAGCGTGCGCCCTGCGCGCCCGCGCCAGGGCCGCCGCTCCTCACCCTCGATGACCCCGGGCGCCTGTCCGATCAGCATCGCCCGCTGACCTGCGCCGCCTTCGAAGACCGGGAGCGAGGAGATCGGAAACCCTGCGTCCGCGCACGCGCGGCAACGCCGGTTCGCGCGCTGAAGCGAGTCGAGCGAGCGGGGCGCTCGGATGCCGCCGACGGCCCCTTGCCCCGGGCCGGATCGGCCGTATTCCGCAGCCGAATCGCCACAGTTCACGACACACCCGCGCGGTTTCCGGCGTTACGCTGAAAAGCGGGTGGAGGCGTGGGGTGGCCCCGGGGAGCGTCCGGCGAAAAGCCCACCGGCTTACACTAGCCACCCGTGCCGTTGCCCCTCGAATCCGTGCCAAACGTCTCGGCTGCGCGCGACAGAGCTGTCGTCGCTGACGCTGCGCGAGGCGTTCTCGGCGCGGGCGCGGCTTCTCGACGTCCATGTCGACGTCGACCACAACCGCTCCGTGTACACGATCGTCGGCACGGGCGAGGAGCTCCTCGAATCGCTGCTCGCTGGGATTCGGCTCGCTGCGGAGCGAATCGACATCCGGGATCACGAAGGGGTCCACCCGCGAATCGGTGCCGCGGACGTGGTACCGATCGTCCCGATCCGGCCGGCCGACGAGGACGCGGCCCGACGGGTCGCGCTCGAGCTCGCGACGCGCGTGGCCGCCGAGCTCGAGCTCCCGGTGTTCCTGTACGGTCGCCTGGCGGACGGCCGCGGGCCCGCCTACTTTCGTCGGGGTGGGCCGGAGAAGCTGCAGCTCCGCATCGATGCGGGAGAAGTCGCGCCCGACTTCGGCCCGCCCCGGCTTCATCCGTCTGCCGGCGGGGTGCTGGTCGGCGTGAGGACGCCGCTTGTCGCGTTCAACGTGAACCTGCGAACGCGCGACCTCGACATCGCGCGCGAGATCGCCTCGCTCGTCCGGGAACGCGACGGCGGCCTCCCCGGAGTTCGCGCGCTCGGCCTCGAGCTGCCGCAGGCGGGGCTGGTTCAAGTCAGCATGAATCTCGAGGACTGGGAACGGACGCCGCCGCATGCCGTCGTCGAACGGATCGCCGCGGAGGCGGCGGCGCGGGGCGTGGACGTCGACGGAAGCGAGCTCGTCGGCCTGATGCCGGCCGGGGCGGCCGTCGCCGCAGCCGAACGTCAGCTCGGCCTGACTTCGTTCGACCAGTCGCGAGTCCTCGAGCTCCGGCTGCTCGACCCGTAATGGACGGGGTGCTGCTCACCGGGCTCACGCTCGATGCTTCAGGTGTCGACCGTATTGCAGCCGGCGCCCCGGTGCTCCTGGATGCGCAGGCGCTCGCGCGCGTCGGGGAGAACCGTGCGGGGCTCCAGGAGTCGATCGACCGCGGCGACACGATCTACGGTGTCACAACGGGCCTCGGTGCCCTCGTCCGGGAGCGGCTGAGCTTCGACGAGGCGGTTTCGGCACAGCGCGACGTCCTGCGGAGCCATGCCGCAGGCGTCGGCGCGCCGCTTTCGCCGTCGATCGTACGCGCGGCGATCACCGTGCGGTTGAACGGGCTCCTGCGCGGGCACTCGGGCGTACGGCCTGCGGTCATCGAGCGGGTAGCCGAGATCCTGAACGCTGGACTCACTCCCGTCGTCCCGCGAACCGGCTCGCTCGGAGCCAGCGGTGATCTCGCGCCGTCGGCGCACGCGTTTCTGCCGCTCGTCGGCGAGGGGGAGGTCACAGGGCCCGACGGCACAGCGAGCCCGGCGGCCGCTGCGCTCGCAGCCGCGGGCATCGAGCCGATCGAGCTGGCGCCGAAGGAGGCACTGGCCCTGGTCAACGGGACCCATTTCATGGCGGCGATCGGCGCGCTGCTCGCGCTGCGCGCCGGCCGGTTCCTCGACAGTGCGGACGCAGTCGCCGCGCTGTCGCTGGAGGCTCTGCGCGGCGAGCAAGCGGCGTTCGACGAGCGCGTGAATGCCCTCAGGCCGCTGGCGGGCCAGCAGCGGACGGCCGAGGTCGTGCGGGCGCTCACAGCCGGTTCGCAGCGCCTCGGGACACGCGAGCGGGACGTCCAGGATGCGTACTCGCTGCGCTGCGTCCCGCAGGTGCACGGCGCCGCGCGTGAGGGGGTCCGGTTCTTCGCAGACCTGGTCGCAATCGACCTCAACGCCGTCACCGACAACCCGATCGTCTTCGACGACCCGATCCAGGTCGTTTCCGCAGGGAATTTCCACGGCCAAAGCCTTGCGCTCGCGTTCGACGTGCTTCGGCTTGCACTCGCCGACGTCGCAGCGATCTCGGAACGCCGAACGTTCCGGCTTCTCTCGCCGTCTCTCAACCACGGCTTGCCCGCGTTCCTCACTCCCGAGGCCGGCCGCTCGAGCGGCTACATGGTCGCCCAGTACACGGCCGCGGCGCTCGTAGGCGAGCTCCGCGCTCTCGGGCATCCGGTGAGCATCGACACCGTTCCGACGTCGGACAATCAGGAGGACCATGTGAGCATGGGGATGACCGGAGCGCTGCTCTCGTGGGAGGCCGTCGAGCGTGCCGAGACGGTCGTTGCGATCGAGGCCGTCTGCGCCGCGCAGGCGATCGATCTCATCCCGGGCGCCCCGGGCACAGGCGTCGCGCGGGTGCACCAGCTGATCCGCGAGCTGGTCGATCCGCTCGTCGATGATCGCCCGCCCGCGATCGACATCGAGATGGCTCGACAGCTCATCCACTCCGGTGCTCTCGCCACGATCGTCGCCGAGGCCGTGTGATGGGCGCCATGAGCCTGCATCGGCTCGCACAGATGTCGGCGGACGATCGGAGCCGGCTTCTGGCGCGCTCGACCCCCGAGATCTTCGGCGACGAGCTCAACGCCTCCGTACGGGCGATCATCGAGGACGTGCGACTGAACGGTGACACGGCCGTCGTGCGGGCTCTCGAGCGATTCGACGGGGTTGTCTGTTCGCCTGAGCGGCTCCGCGTGTCAGAGGACGAGTTCGCCGCCGCCCGCGAGCAGGTGAGCGCCGATGTCGTGCGAGCCGTCCGCCAGGGGATTACGAACATCCGAGCGTTCAACAAGCGGATCCTCGACGGGACGACCTGGATGAAGGAGGTCGCGCCCGGTCTGGTGATCGGCGAGCAGGCGCGGCCGGTCGAGTCGGCGGCGCTCTTCGTTCCGAGTGGCAAGGGCTCGTTTCCGTCTGTGCTCATGCAGATTGGCACGCCGGCCGTCGTCGCAGGCGTTCCGAGGATCGTCGTCATCGTGCCGCCGAGCGTGGGGCGCGGCGAGGGCGTGGATCCGGCGGTGCTCGTGGTCGCCCACGAGCTCGGTCTCACCGAGGTCTTCCGCGCGAACGGGCCGGCCGGCGTCGCGGCCGTCGCCGTCGGCACCGAGTCGATTCCGCGGGTGCGGATGGTGGTGGGACCTGGGAGCCCGGCTGTCACCGCGACGCAGATCCAGGTCCAGGCGCTGGGCTGCCGAACGGTCATGCTCTTCGGGCCCTCCGAGAGCCTGGTCATTGCGGATGAGAGTGCCGATCCGACGCTGCTGGCCGCCGACCTCATCAACGAGGCTGAACACGGAGACGACTCCGCGGCTCTCCTGGTGACACCCTCCGAGGCGCTGGTCGCTGCCGTCGAGGACGAGGTCGACTCACAGCTGGAGCGACTTCCCGAGCCGCGGCGCGGCTTCGCCGTCTCAGCGCTCTCACGCTTCGGGGGCGCTGTGCTCGTGTCCGACCTCGCCGAGGCGTGTGCGTTCGCGAACGAGTACGCCCCGGAGCACCTTCAGATCGTCACCGAGAATCCCGAAGCGCTGCTGCCCGAGCTCGACCACGCCGGCGAGATCCTGCTCGGTGCGACTCCCTTCGCAGTCGCCAACTACGTGCTCGGCATCCCGGCGACGCTCCCGACCGGAGGCTTCGCCAAGCTGTCCTCAGGCGTGACTGCGCGCACCTTCATGAAGACGACCTCTATCGGTCGTACCTCCCCGGACGCGCTCGCACGCCTGGCCCCGGCGGTCATCGCTCTTGCGGATCACGAGGGCTTCCCGGCGCACGCAAACGCAATCCGGGTGCGTGGCTTGCCCTAGAGGGTCGATGCGGGCTGGCGGCACGCCCGAGAGGGGATCTGGACACGGCGGATCGTTGCCGCCACGGGTACCAGGGCCGACCAGCGTTGCCGGCGATCGAGCCGCCACGCTCCTGGTGCACGCGGCCTCCGAGAGCGCACGCCCAACCGCATCAATCCTCGGCGACGGTACGACGCACGCGCAGCGGATGATGCTCGGTCCCGGGCATAGAATCGCTGCTGCATGAGCCATCCGAGCTCCGTGGGCGCAGCGGTCGAGAGGCTCTGCGGCGACCTCTCGCAGATCCGCGCCCCTCGCGGCCGGACGCTGAACGCGCGGACGTGGCAGACGGAAGCTCCGCTGCGAATGCTCCTCAACAACCTGGACGCCGAGGTGGCTGAGCATCCTGAGAAGCTCGTCGTGTACGGCGGCTCGGGCCGGGCCGCTCGCTCCCACGGAGCCCTGAAGGCGATCGTGGCCGCGCTGCTCGAGCTGGCTGAGGACGAAACGCTTCTGGTCCAATCCGGAAAGCCGGTCGCGGTGTTCCGGACGCACAAAGGCGCCCCGAGGGTGCTGCTCGCGAACTCGCTGCTCGTGCCGCGCTGGGCGACGTGGGAGGAGTTCCGCCGGCTCGAGGCGGCCGGCCTGACGATGTATGGGCAGATGACTGCCGGGAGCTGGATCTACATCGGCACCCAGGGGATCCTGCAAGGGACCTATCAAACGTTCGCTGCCGCAGGCGAAACACATTTCGGATCTTCGGATCTCTCGGGCAGGACGATTCTGACCGCCGGGCTCGGCGGTATGGGCGGTGCGCAGCCTCTCGCTGCCACGATGTGCGGCGCGGCGATTCTCTGCGTGGAGGTCGATCCCTCTCGAATCGCACGTCGTCTGGAGACGAGATACCTCGACGAGGCGACAGAGTCGCTCGACGATGCGCTCGCACGTCTGCGGGCTGCCGCGGCGGAACGTCGCCCACTGTCGGTCGGCTTGCTGGGAAACGCGGCACTCGTGTTTCCGGAGCTCGCGCGGCGTGGCGAGCCGTTCGACCTCGTCACCGACCAGACGGCCGCCCACGACCCGTTGACGGGCTACGTTCCGTCGGAGGTGCCGTTCGGGGAGGCGTCCTGGTACCGGGAGCACCGCGCGGAGGACTACCTTCGTCTCGCACGTGCCTCGATTGTGGAGCACGTTCGCGCAATGCTCGAATTCGTCCGACAGGGCAGCTATGTTTTCGATTATGGCAACAACCTGAGAGGGGAGGCGCACGAGGGAGGACTCGAGGACGCATTCACATACCCGGGCTTTGTCCCGGCCTATATACGACCGCTGTTCTGCCGGGGCATCGGGCCATTCCGGTGGGCAGCCATGTCGGGCGATCCGGCGGACATCGAGGCGATCGACAGCGAGCTCGCCGGTCTGTTCCCGGACGACTCGCTGCTACAGACGTGGCTCACCCTGGCCTCGAAGCGGGTGGCCTATCAGGGGTTGCCGGCTCGGATCTGCTGGCTCGGCTACGGAGATCGGGCAAGGGCCGGCCTGGCGATCAACCAGCTGGTTGCCGATGGCCGAGTGTCCGCGCCGGTGGTCATCGGACGCGACCACCTCGACGCCGGCTCCGTCGCATCCCCGTTCCGGGAGACCGAGGCCATGGCCGACGGCTCGGACGCCATCGCGGACTGGCCGATCCTGAACGCGCTGCTGAACGTGGCGGCAGGTGCGACCTGGGTGTCGGTCCACCACGGCGGAGGCGTCGGCATCGGCAACTCCATCCATGCGGGGATGGTTGTGGTGGCCGATGGAACCGGCGACGCTGCCGAGCGCCTCGAACGTGTTCTGACCACAGACCCCGGCCTGGGCGTGGTCCGGCACCTCGACGCGGGATACCCCGAGGCGATCGACGCTGCGCGTGAGCACGGCCTTGGTTTCCCGCCGGCATGAGGACGGATCCGACGACGGCAGGGAACGGCGAGAGGCAGAGCCGCCTCCTGATCAGAGATCTTGCTCAGATCGCGACTCCCGCCGGGCTGACTGCGCCGCTTCGAGGGGCGGATCTCGGTGAGGTCGACGTCGTCGAGAGCGCTTACGTTCTCTGCGAGGGAAGTGTGATTGCTGCCGTCGGGCGCATGCGCGACCTCGCTCCGCTCGAGGGCAACGTCGTCGAGCTAGACGGGCAGGGCTGCTGCGCAGTTCCCGGCCTCGTCGACTGCCATACGCATCCGTGCTTCGGCGGCGATCGTGTCGACGAGTACTCGCTGCGCGCCCGAGGCGCGAGCTACGAGGAGTTGCACGCTGCCGGAGGCGGAATCCTCTCCACGGTGCGAGCGACCCGGGCGCTCGACGACGACGGGATGAGGGCCCGCGTGGAACGCCATCGTCGGTGGATGCTCGAGCACGGGACCACCGCGTTCGAGGGCAAGTCCGGGTACGGGCTCGACCGGGAGACCGAGCTCCGGTCGCTCGCCGCCGTCAGGGCGGCGGGCGGCGTGGCGACCTGGCTCGGCGCGCACGCGGTACCACCGGAGTTCGGGGCCGCGGACGCCTACCTCGAGTACGCAATCGAGGAGGTTCTCCCTGATGCCGCACGGATCGCGGAGGCGGCTGACGTGTTCCTCGAGCGCGGCGCGTTCGACGCGCGGCAGGCGCGCCGGTACCTCGATGCATGCCGCGCAGCAGGGCTGGCGTTGCGCCTCCACGGTGATCAGTTCACCGAATCCGGCGCGATCCCGCTCGCGGTCGATCTCGGAGCGCGGAGCGTCGATCACCTCGAGGCGACCGGCCCGGACGGCGTGGCCACGCTCGCTGCGAGCGATGTCACCGGTGTTCTCCTCCCGGCCAGCGCCCTCTTCCTCGACCGTCCGATGCCGCCGGCGCGGGCGCTGGTGGACGCGGGCGGGGCGGTCGCGCTGGCGACGGACTTCAACCCCGGGAGCGCGTTCTGCGAGAGCCTTCCGCTCGTCTGCGCGCTCGCCTGCACGAAGCTCCACCTGGGGCCGGCCGAAGCGCTCGCCGCATGCACGGTGAACGCTGCGCACGTCCTGGGTCGCGCTCAACGGCTGGGGCGTCTCTCGCCCGGCTTCGAAGCCGATCTCGTCCTCCTGGACGCGCCGGACTGGCGCTACCTCGCCTATCACCTCGGCACCGAGCACCTGTCGCTCGTCATCAAGGGCGGCGTGCCGGCTGCGGGAGCGCGGCTGGCGGCTGCCGCCCCGACCGTCTGAGAGCCGCGCGTACGCGGCTGCCGCCCCCGAGGCGGCGACGATCGCGTCACACGGCGAGCGTCGGGAGGCCATGTCCGCACTTCTCGCGAAGGCCGGCACCGGCAGCCTGCGATAATCGCTACATGAACACCGTGATGCGTGAGGCGCACTGATGCCCTGGTGGAGCCCGCTTGCGATCATCGGCGGCGCGGTCCTCGGGGCCGTCGTCGGCTACCTGCTCCTCTACGGGACCGGCTCGCGTGCGCCCGAGCCGACACGGAAGGAAGCCCGGCTCGGCTACAGGACGGCCGAGACGACGAACTACGCGCGGTGGAACCCGATGGCGTTCCTCGTGATCTTCGTCATCGTGGCGTTGATCGCAGGCCTCGCGATCGGGCTGGCGGCCGGTTGACCGGCGAGCTCGGCTTCGCGACGGTGCCGAAGCCCGGCCTGCGATAATCGGGACGATGGCGACGAAGAAACAACGGCGGCGGCGCGAGAAGCTGCAGCGGCACGAGTACGAGTACGTCGTCGAGAACGAGGAGGGCGAGGAAGTTCCCGTCGAGTCGCCGCGTGCGGCGCGAGGCGCGCCGACGGGCGAGCAGCAGCCGAAGCTCGTCGACCGGCGGGGGCGCGCGATCAAGCCTCCCTCGTGGGAGCGGACGTTCAAGCGAGGTCTGATCTTCGGGCCGATCCTGCTCGTCCTCGTGTTTCTGACCGGCAATCAGCTGTCGACCGCGGCGAAGATTCTGAACGCGCTCATCCTGCTGGCGATCTTCCTGCCGTTCAGCTACCTGGTCGACATGTTCATCTACCGCTCCCTCATGAAGCGCCAGCGGCGGTCGGGCGGCGGCTGAGCGGGCACCGCGAACGGTGTTACGCGGCCGTCGGGTGAGCTTGCGCGCCGCGGGGCAGAGCGATGTGCCCGCGCTCACGGCCATCCTCGCCGAGCCCGAGGTCGCTCTCTGGTGGAGTGGCGACCCTCCCGCTGAGTCGGCGCGTAGCCTCGTCGAGTCCGGCGACGCAGAGGCATTCGTCATCCAGCTTGACGGCGACACGATCGGGTGCGTGCAGTGCTACGAGGAAGCCGATCCCGACTACCGGCATGCAGGGCTCGATGTCTTCCTGGCTTCGGCGTTCCAGGGAAAGGGCCTGGGAAGCGAGGCTCTCAGGGTGCTGGCCCGCCACCTCTTCGTCGAGCGAGGCCACCACCGGCTCGTCATCGACCCACGGGCGGACAACCGACGTGCGATACGAGCCTACGAGCGGGTCGGCTTCCGCCGGGTCGGGGTCATGCGGAGCTATGAGCGAGGTGCCGGACGGAGCCTGGCACGACGGCCTGCTGATGGACATGCTGCGGGCGGAGCTCGTCCCCGAGCCGGAAGCGGACGCTCGTTAGACTCACGCCGCGATGAGTCTGGACGTTGCCCGGCTTCCGCTTGGAGCGCTCGAGACGAACTGTTACCTCGTCCGCATCGCGGGCGCGACGGAAGCAGTCGTCGTCGACCCCGGCGCAGACGTCACCGAGCTGCGGCTCGAACTGGCGCGGCGTGGTGCCCGCTGCGTCGGCATCCTGATCACGCACGGGCACTGGGATCACCTCGGCGCCGTAGCCGATCTCGCCGAGGGAACCGGCGCGCCCGTGCACATGGCCGAGGCCGAACGAGAGCTCCTCGAGCAGATCAACGATCACGTCCCGGCGGGCCTGCACCTGCGCCCGCACACTCCTGACGTGCTGCTCGCCGGGAACGAGATCATCGAGCTCGCCGGCATCACCTTCGAAACGCTGCGGGTGCCGGGCCACTCGCCGGCCCATCTCGCGTACGCGGCTGACGGCGCGCTGTTCTCCGGGGACGTTCTCTTCGCCGGCTCGGTCGGACGAACGGACTTCCCCGGCTCCGACTGGGCGACGCTGCTCGCCTCGATCACGGATCTCGTCGAGCGGTTTCCCCCGAGACGATCGTGTATCCGGGTCACGGCCCGGAGACGACGCTGGGCGCGGAGCTCGCGACGAACCCGTTTCTCGCCGAGCTGCGAGCGGCTCTCAGGTGAAGATCGAGGCGCCCCGGGGCACGGCGGACGTCCTTCCCGCGCAGCAGCCCGTTCGCGAGGCCGTCATGCGTGCGGCGGAGTCGACGGCCGCGCGGTACGGGTACGGGCGCATCACGACGCCGACCTTCGAGGACACGGAGCTCTTCGCGCGGACCTCAGGCCAGGGATCCGACGTCGTCACGAAGGAGATGTACACGTTCCAGGACCGCGGCGGTCGCTCGCTGACGCTGCGCCCGGAAGCGACGGCATCGATCGCACGGGCCTACGTCGAGCACGGGCTGCACCGTGCGCCGCAGCCTGTGAAGACGTTCTGCGTCGCGCCGATGTTCAGGTATGCGGCGCCGCAGAAGGGCCGCTACCGGGAGTTCTGGCAGATCGACTTCGAGGCGATGGGCTCCGACGACCCGGCCGTCGATGCCGAGGTGATCCAGCTGTTCACCGATATCGCGCGGCAGCTCGAGATCGACGGGCTGCGCCTCGAGCTGAACTCGATCGGCGACCGGAGCTGCCGGCCTGCCTATGTCGAGGAACTGCGGGGGTTTCTTGCTCGAGCACGACGACGAGCTCGACGACGACGCGCGGCAAAAGGCTGCGGCCAGCCCGCTGCGCGTCTTCGACACGAAGAGCCCGACAGTCAGGGAGGTGCTTGCCGCGGCGCCGACGATAGGCGAGTCGCTCTGCGAAGCGTGCCGCTCACACTTCGCCGCCGTCCGGTCGTTCCTCGACGCGTCCGGAGTCGAGTACGAGCTCGTCCCGACGCTCGTCCGAGGGCTCGACTATTACACGCGAACGGTGTTCGAGTTCGTCAACGACGGGCTCGACGCGGCGCAGAGCACGGTGTGCGCGGGCGGTCGCTACGACTACCTGATCGAGGAGATCGGAGGCGAGCCCACTCCTGGGATCGGCTGGGCGGCCGGAGTCGAGCGACTGTCGATGTCGATCTCCGCCGGCCTCGCCTCAGGGCGGAATCGATGTCTTCTTCGTTTGTGACGAGACCGCCGACCGTCCGCGGGTGCTGGCGCAGATGGCGGCGCTCCGCCGGGCCGGGATCGCCTGCGACACGGACTACGCCGGGCGGTCACATCAAGGGACAGATGACACAGGCCGGACGGCTGCGAGCGCGACAGATCGTCCGCGTGGAAGGCGATGTGGCGACGATCGGCGACGAGACTGTGCCGATCGAGCGGATCGCCGAGGCAGTGCTCAGGTGACCCGCTGGCGGGACATGATGTGCGGCGACGTAGGGCCCGAGCGAGTCGGACAGCGGATCGTGCTCGCAGGCTGGGTGGACACGCGACGCGACCACGGTGGGCTGGTCTTCGTCGATCTCCGCGACAAGACCGGGATCTGCCAGATCGTCGTCAATCCGGAGCGGGCTCCGGATGCCATGGCAGCAGCCCACGCGACCCGAAACGAGTTCGTGTTGCGCGCCGAGGGCGAGGTCGTCCGGCGCGCGCCCGAGGCGGTGAACCCGAACCTTCCAACGGGCGAGGTCGAGGTCCAGGTGGATCGGCTCGAGATCCTCTCCCGCTGTCCGCCTCTTCCGTTTCAGCTCGACGAGGAGGGTGTCGACGAGACGCTCCGCCTGCGCTATCGCTGGCTCGACCTGCGGCGGCCGCGGCTGCAGCGGAACATCGCGCTGCGCTCGAGGATGGTCTCGACGATCCGGCGGGTAATGGACGACGCCGGCTTCCTCGAGATCGAGACGCCGATTCTCGCCAAGCCGACGCCGGAAGGGGCCCGGGACTTCCTCGTCCCGAGCCGGCTGCACCAGGGGCGCTTCTTCGCGCTGCCGCAGTCGCCGCAGATCTACAAGCAGCTCCTCGTCATCTCGGGATTCGACCGCTATTACCAGATCGCGCGGTGCTTCCGGGACGAGGACCTTCGCGCCGACCGTGTGCAGGAGATCACTCAGCTCGACGTCGAGATGGCGTTTCCCGACGAGGAGGTGATCTTCGCCCTCATGGAGACGATGGCTTCAGCCGTGTGGCGCGAGTGCATCGGAGCCGAGCTGCCGACCCCGTTCGAGCGGATGACCTGGCACGAGGCCGATCTGTCGTTTCGGCTCGGACAAGCCGGACCTGCGCTTCGGCCTCGAGATCGAGGATGCAACCGAGCTGACGCGCGGCTCCGAGTTCGGCGTGTTCGCGGGCGCGGCCGCGGTGCGGTATCTGACCGTTCCGCGCGAGCTCTCCCGGGCCGAGCTCGCGCGCCTCGAGGAGTTCGCGAAGGAATGGGGCGCGAAGGGCCTCGCCTATCTCGTCTTCGCCGCCGACGGGGAGGTTCGCTCGCCGATCGCGAAGTTCCTCTCCGAGCGCGAGCTCGACGGGCTTCGGCCTGACCCGGGATCGACGCTCCTCTTCGGCGCGGACACGCCCGAGATGGTCTCGCGCGTCCTCGGACAGCTGCGGCTTCACCTCGGGCGGGAGCTCGGGCTCGTCGACGAGAGCGCTTGGCGCTTCCTGTGGGTGACCGATTTCCCGCTGCTCGAATGGGATGAGCAAGGCGGTCGCTGGGCTGCCCGGCACCACCCCTTCACGTCGCCTGCCCCCGGATCCGAGGAGCTCGTGACGACCGATCCAGGCGCCGCGCTGGCGCAGGCCTACGACCTCGTCTGCAACGGCGTCGAGATCGGCGGCGGCTCGATCAGGATCCACCGGCAGGAGCTTCAGGAGCAGATCTTCGATGTATTGCGGATCTCGCCCGAGGAACAGCGTGACCGGTTCGGTTTCCTCCTCGACGCGCTCGCGATGGGCGCGCCGCCGCACGGTGGGATCGCCTTCGGCATCGACCGCATGACGATGCTGCTCGCCGGCGAGTCGAATCTGCGTGACGTGATCCCGTTTCCGAAGAACCAAGCCGGACTTGATCCGATGACGGGCGCCCCGCGCCACGGTCGAGCAACACCAGCTGGACGAGCTCGGCGTCCGCCTCAAGCAGCCGCCCCAGTAGCCTTCGGACATGCAGCGAGCTCGTCGGAGACGCGGGCCGGGACGGCGATTGGGCCTGGGTCACGCTCACCGTTTCGCGTGGGCGGATCAGGGAGGCTCGGGGCGACGGCCCGGGCGTGGCGGAGCTTCTGACGGCGGTTCGCGGCTTGACGTTGCTCGATTCGGCCGCGGTTCCGGGTGGCCTGCTCGCAGCGGACGCCTTCGCGAACGCCATCGGCCCGGCGGTGCGGGCTACGCCGGAGGCCGACCGGACTGCGGTTGCCATGAGCGGCGGCGTCGACAGCGCCGTTGCGCTGCTGCGTGCGCGGCGAGCCGGAGCGGCTGTGGGAGTCACGCTTCGGCTCTGGATCGACCCGGCGGGGCCCAGATGCCGACCGTGCGTGCTGCTCGCCAGAGGCCGTCGTCGCCGCACGCCGCCTCTGCCACGGGCTCGGCATCCCGCACGTGACGCTCGATCTGCGGGAGCAGTTCCGCCGGGGCAGTCGTAGCGCCCTTCGTCGGCGGCGTACGAACGCGGTGAGACGCCGAACCCCTGCGTCAGGTGCAACGGCAGTTTCCGCTTCGGCGCCCTGCTCGCCTTCGCGAGGCGCGTCGGAGCGTCGTCGGCTCGCGACCGGTCACTACGCACGGACGGTCGAGCGACGGGGGCGTCTGCTCCTGGCGCGCGGCGCCGACCCGGCCAAGGACCAGTCGTACATGCTCGGCCGCCTCGACCCCCGGTGCCTCCCTCGCCTCTGGTTCCCGCTCGGAGAACAGGGCAAGGACGAGACCCGCGCCGAGGCACAGGCTGCCGGGCTCGCCGTCGCCGGGCGACGCGAGAGCCAGGACGCGTGCTTCCTCGCCGGTGACGACTATCGCTCCTTCCTCGAGCGGCACGGTCTCGTCGGCCGGCCTGGACCGGTCGCTGGACCGCGAGGGCGCCGTCGTCGGGCAGCCACGAGGGCTACTGGCGCGTGACGCCGGGACAGCGCCGGGGAATCGGCGTGACGACCGGCGGCGGACCGTTCTATGCGCTCGGTAGCGACCCCGGCCGGAACGCCATCGTGGTAGGCCCGAGGGATGCGCTCGCCCGTGACAGCGTCACGGTGAGGCCAGGTCGCCTCCACGTCCCGGTCGACGACGTCGAGGTGAAGCTCCGGTATCGCGTCGCCCGCGATTTCAGGACGCGTGACGCCGACCTCCCGAGGCTTCCGCATCGACCTGGACGAGCCGTTCTACGGCGTGGCGCCCGGGCAGGCGGCAGTGCTCTACGACGACGACGCGGTTGTCGGCGCGGGCGTGATTGCGGGGGCTGGATCGCTCACCGCTCCGGCTTCGTAGAAGCTTCGCTACCAGGCAGGTAGGATCCCGGCGTGGTGCTCGCCGACTTCACGGCCATGGACGCGATGTGGATCTGTCTGAGCGTCTTCCTCGTGGTCGTGGCCGTCGCGCTCGCTTTTCTGCTCATTCGGCTCGCGGGCACGGCCGGACGGCTCACCTCGCTCCTGGGCGGGCTCGAGGACTCTGCGATTCCGTTGATCAACAAGACGTCGGAATCGCTCGACGAGGTCAACAAGCAGCTCGTGAAGGTCGACCTGGTGACCGACAGCGCCGTCGACGCGGCGGACAAGGCCGATACCGCCGTTCGGGCGGTTTCGCTGGCCGTCACGGCGCCCGTGACCAAGGTCTCCGGTCTCGCCAAGGGCGTGTCCCACGGCGCCTCGGCCTTCATGGCCGGAAACGACTTCAAGTCATCGATGGCTGCCGGCCGTGAGGCCGCACGTCGTCGAGAGCGCGAGATCGGGGAGGAGCTCGTACGCGTCGACCAGCGGGCCGCCGAGGCGGCCGCAGCAGTTCCTCCTCCGCCGGAATCCGGCGCGTCGCAGCAAAACGCTGGGGCGGCGCCCGCCGATTCGCCGGAGCAGCAGCTCGGCGGGCGGCAGATGACAGGCAGCCCGGAAGCCCGGTCGGGCGACCTGGGGTCGCCAGCAGCCGAGCGTACGGGGCCGTCCGCAACCGATGAGCCCGTCGACCGGCCGCCTTCGGGCGCGGACTGAACCTCACAACCAGTCCTTCCCGCATCCCGGCCTACAATCGCTGCTGTGCGCACGAGCCACGAGCTTCGGAGCGGCTTTCTCGACTACTTCGAATCGAAGGAGCATCTGCGGCTGCCCTCCGCATCGCTCGTTCCGGCGACCCACGACCCCTCCGTGCTGCTCACGACCGCGGGGATGCAGCCCCTGAAGCCCTACTTCCTGGGCCTGCAGGCGTCGCCCGCGCCACGGCTGACCACCGTGCAGAAGTGCTTCCGGGCCACAGACATCGATTCCGTGGGCCTCACGGCACGCCATCTCACCTTCTTCGAGATGCTCGGCAACTTCTCGATTGGCGACTACTTCAAGGACGGTGCGATCGACCTTGCGTGGGAATTCGTGACGGAGCACATGCGACTTTCCACCGACCGCCTCTGGGCCACCGTGTTTGCGGGTGATCCTGAGCTCGGCCTCGGCGAGGACGAGGTTGCCGTGCTCGGGTGGCAGCGGGTCGGAATCCCGGCCGACCGCATTCGAGGGCTGCCCAGGTCCGAGAACTTCTGGCAGGCAGGCGCGACGGGACCGTGCGGGCCGTGCTCCGAGCTCTACTACGACCGCGGCCCCGAGCACGGCTGCGATCGGGCGGATTGTGCGCCCGGCTGCGACTGTGACCGGTTTCTCGAGTTCTGGAACCTCGTCTTCATGGAGTTCGACCTGTCCGACGACGGCCGGCTGACGCCGCTCCCGAGACAGAACATCGACACAGGGTTGGGCGTCGAGCGCGGTTCGGCGATCCTCCAGGGCGTTCATTCCGTGTACGAGACCGATGCGTTTCGCGCCGTCATGGAGTGGGTGGAGAGCGAGACCGGAACGAGGTACGGCGAGTCAGACGACGCAACCAAGGCGCACCGCGTGCTGGCAGATCACGGCCGCGCCATGACCTTCCTCGCGTCCGACGGAGTCGCGCCCTCGAACGAGGGCCGCGGTTACGTCATGCGGCGCATCGTTCGTCGTGCGGTGCAGCACGGCGCCCGGATCGGGCTCGAGGCGCCGTTCCTCTCCCGTCTGGCGGACGTGGTCGTCGACCGGATGGGCGATTCCTACCCCGAGCTCGCTGAGAACCGGGCCGATGTTCGCGCAGTGCTCGGCGCGGAGGAGGAACGATTCGCCCAGACGCTCGCGACCGGGATGAGGCTCTTCGACGAGGTGCTCGAGCACAGTCCTGACGGGATAGCGGGCGAGGACGCGTTTCGGCTGCACGACACGTACGGGTTTCCGCTCGAGCTCACCCGCGAGCTCGCTCTCGAGCACGGGTTGCCGGTGGACGAGGACGAATTCGAGCGGCTCATGACCGGCCAGCGCGAGCGTTCTCGGGCCGGACAAGGCGGCGAGCTCGAGCAGGCGGCGGCGTTCGCCCGCGACGCCGGCTTCGTGACCGAGTTCGTCGGTTTCGAGAAGACTGACGTCCTCACTCAGGTGGGTGCGCTCGAGGAGCTCGGCGACGGAACGTTTCTGGCCAAGCTGCGGGAGTCGCCCTTCTATCCGGAAGGAGGCGGTCAGGTCTCGGACCAGGGGACGCTCGAGGGCGAGGGCGGTGCCCGCGCCGAGCTCGTAGCCGCCCTGCGCTTCGGAGACGACCAGGCGCTCGTCTTCAAGGGAAGCGGCTTCGCCGCCGGCGACCGCGTCCGTGCGTTGGTTCCGTGGAGCGTGCGTTTCCCGACGGCGGCAAACCACACGGCGACGCATTTGTTGCACGAGGCGCTCCGCCGCGTGCTCGGAGATCACGTCAAACAGGCGGGCTCCGCCGTTCGCCCCGAGAAGCTCCGTTTCGACTTCTCGCACGGCCAGCCGCTCACCGCGGCCGAACGCGAGCGCGTCGAGGGCCTCGTCAACGAGCACGTGTTCGACAGCCGTGCCGTGCGGACGTTTCTCACCCCGATCGACGAAGCGCGGGCGCTCGGGGCGACCATGCTCTTCGGGGAGAAGTACGGAGACGTCGTCCGAGTCGTCGAGGTGGAGGGCGTTTCGCGGGAGCTCTGCGGAGGAACGCACGTGCGCTCGACCGCCGAGATCGGCGCATTCAAGATCCTTTCGGAGAGCTCCGTCGGATCGGCGACCCGCCGGATCGAGGCCGTCACCTCCGGCGCGGCGGCGAGTTACCTGTTCGAGCGCGAGCGGGAGGCCTCGCGTCTCCGCGAGGAGCTCGAGGCCGAGCGTAAGGCATGGAGCAGGCTGGAGCGCCAGCTGCGCAGCGGAGCCGGGCAGGCCGACGACGCGGTGGGCCGGCTCCTGGAGCAGGCCATGGAGACCGGTGGTGTCCGGGTTGTCACAGGCGACGTGGGGGAGATGGACGCGGACGCCCTCCTCGACCTGTCCGACCGGGTAAAGCAGAAGGCCGCTCCCGCGGCGGTCGTGCTCGGCGCGAGGACCGACGGGCGCGTTCACCTCGTCGCCAACTTTTCCGACTCGGTGGTCGATCGCGGCCTGAACGCTTCCGATGTGGTGCGGGCGGCGGCAGCCCTCGTCGAGGGAAGCGGCGGCGGTCGGCCGTCGATGGCCCGCGCCGGCGGCAAGAACCCGGAGCGGCTCGGCGAGGCGATCGCGGCCGCCGAGCAGGCTCTGGTCGCCGCCCTCTCCGAAGCGATCTGAACCGGAGGGAGGCGGGGCATGGGAGCGCCGGTTGCCCGGCGCCCCCATGGTGAGGAGAGGCTCGACCGTCAGCTCTCGCACCGAACGACGCTGTTTCGGCCACCGCCGGCATCGCAGGAGTCGGTTCCGGGCCCGCCGTCCACGCGATCGTTCCCAGAGCCCGCTGTGATCGCATCGTCACCTTCACCAGCAGACACCCGGTTGTCGCCGTCACCTGCGTCGACGGTGTCGTTTCCGGGACCAGCGGTCAGCTGGTCGTCGCCGGCCTTGCCGTGAAGACCGTCACGGCCGAAACCGCCCCTGATCCGATCGTCTCCGGAGCCGCTGTCGACGACGTCGCCACCGCTGCCCGCGGCGATACGGTCGTCGCCGTCGCCGCTCGTTATTCGATCGGCACCCGGGCCTCCGCAGATGATGTCGTTTCCGCCGTTTCCGTCGATCACGTCCGCGCCGCGCCGAGCGCGGATGACGTCGTCGCCGGGTGTACCCGTTATGACGTCGTCGCCCTTCGTTCCGACGATCGTCGGCGTGAGCCCGCACAGTGTGCGGAACGAGGGCTGGACGATGCGCACCTGCACCGTGCCCTCCACCGTCAGGAGCCCGTCCGAGACGACGTACGTGAACGAGTCCGTCCCCCGGTGGCCGGCGCTCGGCGTGTAGCGCACCTTGCCTGCATCCGGCCCGGAGGAGATCAACTCGGCAGTCCCGTGAGCCGCCGCGCCGACCGACGTCACCTGCAGCGACTGGTCGCCCTCGTTTGCCGGTCCCGGGCGGTCGTTGGCCGCCACGTCGATAACGACGGCGGCGCCCTCGGCGACGCTCGCGTCATCGTCCTGAGCCACCGGCGGATCGTTGACGGCCGCGACCGTGACCAGGACCTCGGCGGACTCGGACCCGCCCTGTCCGTCGCTGACGGTGTACTCGAAGCTGTCGAGCCCGCTGGAGTCGGGATCGGGCGAGTAGATCACGCTCAGCCCATCGGGTGAGACGGTAGTCGTTCCGTGCTCGGCACCGTCAGCCGCCGCGACGACGAGGGTATCGCCGTCCACGTCCAGGTCGTTTGCGAGGACGGCGACGACGACCGGGAGGTCCTCGTCCGTTACTGCCTGGTCATCCTCGCCGTCCGGGTCGTCGTTCACGGGCGTCACCGCGATGCCGACGAGGGCCGTATCGGTGCCCCCATGGCCGTCGGAGACCGTGTACGTCAGAGAGTCCGTTCCCGCGAAATCCACGTCTGGCCGGTAGGAGATGCCGCCGGGCCCGACCACCGCCAGTCCGTGCGACGGATCCGAGACGGCCGAGATGCTGAGCGTGTCGCCGTCTGCGTCCGAGTCGTTGCCGAGCACCGGAATCGTCGTCGCAGGGGCGTCCTCGTCAAGTGTCGCGGCGTCGTCCCGGGCATCGGGCGCGGTGCTACCGCCGCCGCCCCCGCCGCCGCCGCCGCCACCGCCGAGCGAATGGCTCCCGAGCCCGTCGAAGCTGTCGAGCGGGAAGCCGTTCCACTCGAGCGCAGGGTCGAATGCGTCCGCGCCGTTCGGGTCTCCCGCTTCGACGGCGGGCTTTCGCCGCACCGTGTTGTCGAGGGTGCTCGCGTCGCCCGAGCCCCATTCCGCCCCTGGATCGACGCCGATCTGGCCGACCACGTCGAGGAGCGCGCCGTCCCTGCGAAGTGCGACCGCGTCGTTGCCGGAGAAGAGGAAGTTCGTCGTCGTCTGATCCGCCACTGCGAGGATCGCTGCGACGGCAGCACTCCGGGCGAGAACGAAGACATCACCGTTCGGGATGGAGCCCACCAGCGGAATGGTCGCCGTCGCGGTGGCGCTCCCGTTCGCGAAGATCTGGATGTCGTAGCCTCCGGTGAGCGTCACCGTCGCGCCGGTGCCGTTGTACAGCTCGAGCGCCTTGTTGTTGCTCGAGCCTTCCACGTACTCGCTGATGAAAAGGTCGGTGGGAGCGGCAGCGGCCGGGCCCGCGAGCGAGGCCGCGATCAGGCCGGTCGCCACGAGAAGCGCGACCCGAAGGCGGCGGGGGCGCGGAAGTCGATCCACGTTGTTCCTCCTTGGTTGGGTTGACCCCCACGATCGCGCCGAAAAGCGCGCGTGAGACACACCGAATGCGCCGGGTTCGTCACGAAAGCGGGAGAAATCTGCGCGTCCAGGGATTGCCAGGACGAGGAAGCTCGACCGGCCGGCCTGCGCCGTGATCACGTCGGAATGGCGACTCCTGGGTCGCAGGCAGCCGTGCGGTCGGTGGAAGCGACCCTCCCTACGCGTCGGCGAGCGACGCCCAGCTCGAGGCCCAACGGTCCAGACAAGAAACCCGCACCCGGATGTGCCACACCTGAGCACGGTGACGGCCCGGCCGGCGGTGTTCACGCCGCTACAATCCGGCGTTCGTGAAGGTCCTCGCCCTCGACTACGGATCGGCGCGGACCGGCGTCGCGATCTCCGACCCGACCGGGTCACTCGCCCGACCGCTCGAGGTCGTCGAGCAGGCGGGATCGGAACAGGGTCTTCGACGTCTCGCGTCCCTCGTGGAGGAAGAGGACGCGCAGCTCGTGGTGGTCGGCATGCCGCTGACGCTGGCGGGGGAGCGCCGGTCTCAGGCGGCCGAAACCGAGGCGTTCGTCGAGTCCCTGCGGGCGGCGATCCCGGTGCCCGTCGAGACGTTCGACGAACGCTTCACGACGAGCCTGGCACGGTCCACCGGGGGCAACGCACCCGAGGACGCGGTTGCGGCCGCGCACTTGCTGACCGGATATCTGTCGTGGGCGACCAGCCGGCGGGCCTGACACCACCGGGGCCGGAGCAGGACGCCGCGCGCTCCCGAGCGGCGTCCCTACCGGCGGCACCGGCCTTCACATGCGCTGCCGATCGTGCTGGGGATCGTGCTGGGAGCCGCGGCGATCGCGATTGCCGTGGTCGTCCTGCGCAGCTCGGGCGACGACGCTTCGGCCGAAACGACCGGTCAGGCATCGACGGCTGTCGCGCTGCCGACGCTGAAGGTCGTCTTTCCGGAGGGCTTCACCCGCGAGGAGATGGCGGCGCGCATCGGCGCCGTCAACCGGATCGCCCGCGAGGAGCGCGACCTCGACACGTCGCTCGTCCCGAAGGAGTACCTCGTCGAGACGAGCCGCTCGCCGATCCCGGCCGAGTTCGGCGCGACGAAGAAGCGCTTGCCTCTCGAGGGCTTTCTCTTCCCGGCGACCTACGAGTTCACGCCCAGGACCACGTCGAAGCAGCTCGTCGACCTTCAGCTCGCGGCGTTCCGGCGCGCGTGGGAACAGATCGACCTGACGTACGCGGAGGAGCGGAACCTGACGCCCTACGACGTGCTGATCATCGCGTCGATGATCGAGGCCGAGGTCAGGGTCCCGAAGGAGCGGGCACTCGTCGCCGCGGTGATCTACAACCGGCTGCGGGCGGGCATGACGACTCGGGATCGACGCGGCGATCCGCTACGGGCTCGACATCCCCCCGGACGAGCCCATCACGCAGAGCCAGCTCGACACGCCGAACCCCTACAACACGCGCCTGAACCACGGCCTGCCGCCGACTCCGATCGGCAACCCGGGGCTCGCGTCGATGAAGGCGGCGGCGAAGCCGGCCGCCGTCGACTACCTCTACTACGCGCGCAAGACAGGACTGCAAGACTCACTTCTTCACCGCGAGCAAGGCCGAGTTCGACGCGTTTCTGGCGGGCGCGCGGTGCTAGCCCGGATCGGAGCCACGACGCGGCTCGTCGGCATCCTCGGCCATCCCGTCTCGCACTCGCTCTCGCCGCGGATGCAGAACGCCGCGTTCGCCGCCGCAGGGCTCGACTGGGCCTACGTCCCGCTTCCCTGCGAGCCGAGCAGCCTTGGCGACGCCGTCCGTGGCCTCGTCGCGGTCGGTTTCGCGGGCGCGAACGTCACGATCCCGCACAAGACCGAGGTGCTCGCGTTCTGCGACGAGGTCGACGACGTCGCGTTGCGAGGCTGCATCGGCGAATACCCTCGTCATCCGGGACGGCCGCGTGCTCGGTTCGAGCACGGACGGCCTGGCGGTGACCGGCGCGGTCGAAGCCGACGGTGCGCACGTGTTGCTGCTCGGCGCGGGCGGTGCGGCACAGGCCGTCGCGACGGCGCTCGTCGAAGCCGGGGCGGCCAGCGTCCGCGTTGCGGCGAGGCGTGTCGAGGGGGCCGAGCGGCTCACGTTGCACCTCCAGGGCGTGTTTCCGGACGCCGACGTCGAAATGCTGCCCTGGCCGGCTGATCCGAGCATCGCGACGCTCCTCGTGAACGCAACGCCGATGCGGGAGGAGCTCGTTGCCGCACCGCAGGCGCATCATCAGGTCGTCGACCTCGCCTACCGCCCGGACAGACTGCCGACCGCCCTGGTGGCGGCCGCCCACGAGGCGGGCTGCGCCGTCGTGGTCGACGGGCTCGAGGTGCTCGTCCGACAGGGCGCTGCCTCGTTCGAGCGCTGGACGGGAATGGCCGCACCCGTCGCGGCGATGCGCGCGGCGCTCGCGACGAGCTGACGAGAGTCGACCCGCGCGCTCGGAGCCCACGCCCGGCGCCTCGTCTGCGGGGTCCAAGGGGCGATATCGCGGCTCGTCCATAGAATCGCTGCATGACCCTCGCCCTGACCACCGCCGGTGAGTCGCACGGCCCCGGGCTCGTCGCCGTCGTCACCGGCCTCCCGGCGGGGCTCGTCCTCGACCGGGAGGCGATCGACGCCGATCTGCGCCGGCGCCAGAAGGGGTACGGGAGAAGCCCCAGGCAGCAGATCGAGACCGACGAGGTCGAGGTGATGAGCGGCCTCCGGCAAGGGCGGACTCTCGGGACGCCGCTGACGCTCGTCGTGCGCAACCGGGATCACAAGAACTGGACGCACGGGATGAGCCCCTGGCCGCCCGAGGGCGAGCCCGAGGGAAAGGGAACGAAGCCGGTCACCCTGCCGCGGCCGGGGCACGCCGACCTCGCCGGTGTGATGAAGTACGACCTGCCTGACGTGCGTGACGCCCTCGAGCGGGCGAGCGCCAGGCACACGGCGGCGGTCGTCGCGGCCGGCGCCGTCGCCAAGGCCCTGCTCGCCCGGATCGGGATCGCCGTCGAGGGCATCGGTGCTCGAGGTCGGGGGCGCGCGAGGGGAAGAGGCGATCCGGGACGCGATCGATGCAGCCAGGGCCGACCGCGACACGCTCGGCGGGATCGTGGAGATCCGCGCGACCGGTGTGCCGCCGGGGCTCGGCTCGTACGCGACGAAGGCCGACCGCCTCGACGCGCGCCTCGCGTGGACGTTGCTCGGAACGCAGGCCGTCAAGGGTGTCGAGATCGGCGACGGGTTCGCGCTCGCGACGCTCCGCGGCTCGGCGGCCCACGACGAGATCTTCCGCGACGACGACGGCTTCTACCGCGAGACGAACCGAGCAGGCGGCATCGAGGCAGGCATCTCGAACGGTGAGGACCTCGTCGTCCGTGCTGCGATGAAGCCGCTGCCGACGCTCATGCGCCCGCTCCGGTCGGTCGATCTCGAGACGGGTGAGCCTGCCGCGGCGCTCGTCGAGCGCTCGGACGTGTGCGCGATCGAGGCGCTGGCGGTCGTCGCCGAGGGGGCCGTCGCCTTCGAGCTTGCCGTGGCAGCGCGTGACAAGTTCGGCGGTGACTCGATCGACGACTTCGTCGCGTCGCAGCGCGCCTACGTGGAGCGGATCTCATGGGCCCCGCGCACGGTCGTCACCTAGCGCTCGTCGGCTTCATGGGCGCCGGCAAGTCGACGGCCGGCGCCGAGGTGGCGCGGCTGCTCGGCCGGCCGTTCCTCGACGTCGACGCCGTCCTCGAGGAGCGCGAAGGCGCGAGCATCCCAGAGCTGTTCGCCCGCGGCGAAGCGCCGTTCCGGGAGCTGGAGAGCGCGCTCACGCGCTCGCTGCTCGACGGCCATGAGCCGTCGGTGCTCGCTCTCGGCGGCGGCGCGGTCATGCGGGCCGAGACACGAGCGGCGCTCCGCGACCGGGCGTTCACGGTCTGGCTCGACGTCGGCGTCGACGAGTCCTGGCGGCGGGTGCGACGAAGCGACCGTCCGCTCGCCCAGGACCAGAGCGCGCTTCCGGGAGCTGTACGCGCGAGAGGCAGGCGGCCTACGCCGAAGCGGCGGACGTCCGTCACGGCCGGAGTCGACGGGGTTCTGCTGGCCGCAGGCGGCATCCTCGTCGAGCGCGGAGCGGTCGCCCGCCTGGGCGAGCTCGTTCCCGGCGAGCGGACCCTGCGCTCTCGTCGCGGACGAACGGGTGCTCGGGCTCCACCCCGCGGGTCTCGGAGACCGGCTCGTCTCGACGCATAGCGTTCCGTCCGGGGAGAGCGCGAAGTCGCTCGGCGTCTGCGCGCGGCTCTGGGACGAGCTCAGCGTCGACCGATCGGGTACTGTCGTCGCGCTCGGGGGCGGCACGACGACCGACGTCGCGGGGTTCGTCGCCGCGACATATCTGCGCGGCGTGCCCTGGGTACCCGTGCCGTCGACGCTCGTCGGCCAGGTGGACGCGGCGATCGGTGGAAAGACGGCGATCGACCTGCCGAAGGGGAAGAACCTCGTCGGGGCGTTCCATCCGCCGGCCCGGGTCCTCGTCGACCCTGACTTGCTCGAGACGCTTCCGCCGGCGCAACGCGCGGAAGGCATGGCCGAGATCGTGAAGACGGGGCTGCTCGCGGGACGCGAGATCTGGAGGCTCGACGAGGTCGGGATGGTGCGGGCGTGCGCTGCGTTCAAGGCGTCGGTGGTGCTGGCCGACCCGAGCGAACGTGGACGGCGGGCAATCCTGAACCTCGGTCACACGTTCGCCCACGGGATCGAGGCGGCGGGCGGGTACGAAGGGCCGACCCACGGCCGCGCGGTGGCGCTCGGACTGCGTGCGGCCCTGCGCCTCTCGATCCGCCATCTCGGCCTCGACCCGGCCGTTCTCGAGAAGGTCGAGCGCGTGTTCCCGGCCGAGCCCGCCTCGGTCGACTTCGACGCGGCCTGGCAGGCGATGGCCTACGACAAGAAAGCGCTCGGCGGCCGGATCCGGCTCGTGCTCCTCGAGGCGCCCGGCCAGCCCGTCTTCCCGGTCGAGCTTCCGGACGAAGAGGTGCGAACCGAGCTCGGCCGGCTGCTCGGGCGCCGGCGGGCCGAAGTAGACTCGCGCCCTCGTGCGCATCGCAGTGTTGAACGGCGCGAACCTGAACGCCCTCGCGGACCGCGACCCGGAGCTGTACGGCGGCATGAGCTACGACGAGCTCGAAACCCGGATCTACGAGTGGGGCATGGAGCTCGACGCCTCCGTGCGCTGCTTCCAGACGAACCACGAGGGGCAACTGATCGACTGGTGCCACGAGATCCGGCGCTGGGCGGACGGGGTCGTCATCAATCCCGGCGCCTGGACGCACTACAGCTACGCGATCCGGGACGCCGTGGAGCTGCTGGCGGTGCCGGTCGTCGAGGTCCACCTCTCCAACATCGCCGAGCGGGAGGAATGGCGCCGGCATTCGGTGATCGAGGACGTCGTCTCGCACCGAGTCGTAGGGCACGGACCGGAGGGGTACCGCGAGGCTCTCGTCTGGCTGGCGGCGGCCGAATGAGCTCCCGGCTGGACCGGCTGCGCGGGCTCCTCGGAGCGCTCGAGCGTCGACGCGCTCCTCGTCACGAACGGGACGAACGTTCGCTACCTGATGCGGTTTCGAGAGCTCGAACGCGCAGCTGCTCGTCGACGCCGACGCGCGCGGTGCTGCTCACCGACGGTCGCTACCTGGAGGCCGCGGCCCGCACGCCGGAGGTGGAGGTCGTCGAGACGACCCACGAGCCTCCGGCCGATCTCGCGCGGGCGGCTGGCCGAGCTCGCCCCCGGACGGGTCGGCTTCGAGGCGGCCACGGTCACGGTTGCGGCCCATGCGAAGCTTGCCGCGCAGCGGGGTCGAGCTCGTCCCGACGGAACGTGCAGTCGAGCGGCTCCGTGCGGTCAAGGACGCCGTCGGAGCTCGACGCGATCCGTGCGGCCGCCCATGCGGGCGACCTGCTCTACGAGACGCCTCGCGGTCGAGCCGGTCGTCGGGCGCACCGAGGCCGAGCTGGCCTGGTGGATCGAGCTCACGCTCCGGGATCTCGGCGCGGAGGACGTCTCGTTCGCCTCCGATCGTCGCGAGCGGCCCGAACGCGGCGCGGCCGCACCACCATCCGGGCGACCGGCTGGTCGAGGCGGGCGAGACGTTCCTCGTCGACTCGGGCTGCATCGTCGACGGGTACTGCTCCGACTGCACGCGCACGTTCGCGACCGGGTCGCTGCCCGCCGGAGCTCGAGCGCGCGTACGCGGTCTGTCTGGAGGCCCAGCTCGCCACGCTCGACGCAGTTCGGCCCGGCGCCGCCTGCGAAGAGGTCGACGCGATCGCGCGACGGATGGTCGGGGACGCGGGGTACACCGTGTTCCACAACGTCGGCCACAGCCTCGGGCTCGAGATCCACGAGGATCCGCGGCTCGCAAAGGGCTCGACCGAGACGCTCAGGCCGGGAACGTCGTGACGGTCGAGCCCGGCGTCTACCTGCCCGGGCTCGGCGGCATCCGCATCGAGGATCTCGTGATCGTCACCGACGACGGCGCCGAGGTGCTGACGCCGTTCTCGAAGGAGCTGCGCGCCACGGCATAGCCCGCGCTCACGGCGGGCCGCGGAAGGGCGCGACCGGCCCGCCGCTACAATCCAGCGCCGTGGCCGAGACGATCTCCACGAACCAGTTCAAGAACGGCATGCACGTCGAGCTCGACGGGCAGGTCTGGCGCATCGTCGAGTTCCAGCACGTCAAGCCCGGCAAGGGCGGCGCGTTCGTCCGCACGAAGCTGAAGAACGCCGAGACCGGCGTCGGTGGTCGACCGCACGTTCCGGGCCGGCGAGAAGATGCCGCGGGTCCACACCGAGACGAAGAGCGTCCAGTACCTCTACGACTCGGGTGACGAGGTCGTCTTCATGGACGCCGAGAGCTACGAGCAGATCTCCTTCCCGCGGGCGGAGGTCGAGCAAGAGCTCGAGTTCCTCCTGCCGTCGAGCTCGCTGATGCTGCTGACGCTCGACGGGCAGGCCGGGCGGGATCGAGCTGCCCGCGTCGGTCGAGCTCGAGGTGCGCGACACCGAGCCGGGAGTCAAGGGCGACACGGTGTCGAACGTGACGAAGCCGGCGACGCTCGAGACAGGCGCAGTCGTTCAGGTACCGCTGTTCGTGAACGTCGGCGACCGGATCAAGGTCGACACGCGCGAGCGGCGCTACATCTCGCGCGCCTGATCGTGACCGAGCTGTGGGACACCACGATCCGGCTCCTGAGCCAGGAGCCGCTGGCGCGCCGTGTCGGCAGCGCGACGCTGCTCGAGCTGGCGGGCACGCTCGACCGGGCCGGATTCGGCTGCCTCGAGGTATCCGGCGGCGGCTGCTTCGACTGGCTCGTCGAGGGGGGTGTCGAGAGCCCGTGGGCACGCATCCGCGCGCTCGACGCGCGCTGCTCGACTCCGCTCGGCGATGGCCCTGCGCGGTCGCTTCCTCGTCGGCTCGCGGCCGCTCGAGCGCGACCTCGTCAGACGCTTCGTCGCGAGCGCGGCCGAGAGCGGCATCGACGTCTTCCGGATCCACGATCCCGCTCAACGACGTCTCGAACCTCGTCGACGCGGTCGAGGCGATGCACGCGGCCGGGAAGGAAGCCGCGGTCGGCCTCGTCCACAACCCGGGCCCGTCCGGCGAGCTCGACGAGCTCGTCGAGCGGGCGAAGCGCATCGCCGAGCTCGGACCGTCGCGGATCATCGTCAACGACCCGGCCGGGTCACTCGACGCCGCGCACGCGCGCGAGCTCGTCGAGCGGGTGGGTGAGGCGAGCGGGCTGCCTGTCGGCCTGTTCTGCCAGGGCGCCGCAGGGCGGGCGCTCGCCGCCGCGCTCGAGGCGGCACGCGGCGGCGCGACCCCGATCGGGTGCACGATCTATCCCGTAGCGCTCACGCTCTACCGTCCCTCCGCCGAGGCGCTCTCGCAGTCGCTCGCAGGCATCGGGCTCGAAACCGGCGTCGACATCGACGACGCTCTGGGAGGCCTGCGAGCTCGTCGACGCCTCGCTCGGAGACGTTCCGGTGCCGCCGCTCTCGCCGCGCGACGCCGTGCGCGCCGCCGAGCACCGGCTGCCCGCTGGACTCGTCGCGAGCCTCGACGACCGGCTACGCGTCTACGGACTGTCCGACCGGCTCGACGAGGTGCTCGAGGAGCTGGCTCGAGTGCGAGGCGAGTGCGGCTGGCCTCCGCTCAGCGCTCCGATCTCCAACATCGTCGGGTCTCAGGCGCTGCTTCACGTGCTCTCGGCTCAACGGTGGCAGACGGTCGTCGACGAGATGCGGGCAGCTCGTCGACGGACGATACGGCTCGCCGCCGCGCGAGATCGACGCCGGTCGTTCGCCGGGCGATCGAGCTGACGTCGCGGCGAGGCGCTCGCGGATTCAGGGCCGGTCCGGCTCGACGACGTGCGCGAGGCCGCCCAGGGCATCGCAGCGAGCGAGGAGGAGCTCTTGCTGCTCGCCCTGTTCGGCGAGACGGCCGAGAAGCTGCTCCTGCGCACCGTGCGCGCGCGTGCGCGAGGCGAGGAGACCCTGGAGGCGGGTGGCGTCGAGGAGTCGCGGGCCGACCGCATCCGCGAGCTGATCGACCTCGTGCAGGAGTCGGGAATCGGCGAGGTCACGATCGAGGAGGGCGAGATGCGCGTCACGGTGCGCCGCACCGAGGACCGCTCGGACGAGGTCGCTGTGCCGGTCGCGCCGCTCGCGCCGGTGGCCGAGCCCGCCGAGAGCGCCGGTCGAGCCGCCGGACAACGGCCTGGTCCGCGTCGAGTCGCCGATGGTCGGGATGTTCTACCGAGCGCCGCAGCCGGGCGCCGATCCGTTCGTCGAGGTCGGCGATACGGTCGCCATCGGTCAGACGCTCTGCATTCTCGAGGCGATGAAGCTGATGAACGAGGTCAAGGCCGAGCTCGAGGCCGTCGTTCGCGGGATCCACGTCGAGAACGCGCAGCCGGTCGAATACGGACAGCTCCTGTTCGAGCTCGAGCCGCTCGACGCTCGCCCGCTCGACGCCGCTGTAGGCCTCCGGGGCCGTGTTCGAGCGGATTCTCATCGCGAACCGGGGCGAGATCGCGGTTCGCGTCATCCGCGCCTGCTGCGAGCTCGGGATCGAGACGGTCGCCGATCTTCTCGACTGCCGACCGCGACGCGCTCCACGTACGACTCGCCGACCGCGCAGTGTGCATCGGCCCGCCGGCGCCGGCCGCGAGCTACCTGAGCATCCCGAGCATCATCGGCGCGGCCGAGACGACGCGTTGCGACGCGATCCACCCGGGCTACGGCTTCCTCAGCGAGAACGCGGCGTTCGCGCGGGCGTGCGAGGAGAACGATCTCGTCTTCATCGGGCCGCGACCGGACTCGATCGAGCTCATGGGCGACAAGGCACGGGCCCGAGAGACGATGGCCGCCGCCGGCGTGCCGGTCGTTCCCGGCTCGGCCGTGCTCGCCGGCTTCGGGCAGGTAGCCGAGCCTCGCCGCAGGAGATCGGGTATCCCGTGCTGCTCAAGGCAACGGCCGGGGGCGGTGGACGAGGGATGCGCTTCGTTCGCTCCGCGGAGGAGCTCGAGACCGCCTTCGATGCGGCTTCGGCGGAGGCGAAGGCCGCGTTCTCGGACGGGTCGCTCTACGTCGAAAAGGCCGTCACGTCGGCGCGTCACGTGGAGATCCAGGTCTCTGCGACGGAGAGGGGGGCGTGCTCACGCTCGGCGAGCGCGACTGCTCGATCCAGCGCCGCCACCAGAAGCTGATCGAGGAGAGTCCCTCGCCCGGAGTGACGCCGGCGCTGCGCGATGCGCTCGAGGACGCGGCTGCCCGGGCGTGTGCGTCGATCCGCTACCGGGGCGCCGGGACGCTCGAGTTTCTGGTCTCGGGCGAGCAGTTCTACTTCATCGAGATGAACACTCGACTTCAGGTCGAGCACCCGGTCACGGAGCTCGTCACGGGCATCGACCTCGTGCGCGGCCAGATCCGGGTGGCCGCCGGTGGTGGGCTCCCGGCGACCGGGCGCGCCGAACGCTCGGGCCACGCGATCGAGATCCGAATCAACGCGGAGGATCCGGCGCGAGGGTTCCTGCCGGCGCCGGGCACGATCACCCGGTTTCGGCCGCCGCTGGGGCCGGGTGTGAGGCTGGACACCCACGTCTTCGAGGGCTACACGGTGCCGTCGACATACGACTCTCTGCTCGCGAAGCTCGTCGTCTGGGACGAGGATCGGCCCAGCGGCGTTGGCGCGGGTGGCCCGCGCACTCGCCGAGCTCGAGCTCGAGGGGCTGCCGACCACCCGTGGCCTCGCCGCCGAGATCGTGGCCGGCGAGGAGTTCCGCTCGGGCGTCTACACGACCTCCTATCTCGAGGACGCGGCCGGTTTGCTCGCGTCTCTCGGCACGCCGTGATCGGCCGTCGCGCAGCGCGGCGCCAGGCGCTCTTCCTGCTCTACCAGTGGGATCTCACCGGCCAGCCGCTCGCCTCTCTGCACGAGGGCGAGGTCGACCCGTTCGCGCGGGCTCTCGCCGAGGAGGTCAGGGAGCACGCCACCGACCTCGACCGCCGCATCACCGCCGCCGCACGCGACTGGACGGCCGACCGGCTCGGCGTGGTCGAGCGCAACATCCTCCGGATGGCCATCTGCGAGATCGACCGCGCCGAGGTGTCCGGTCGAGATCGCGATCAACGAGGCCGTCGAGCTCGCGAAGCGCTTCGGGGCGGGCGACGCCCCGGGCCTCGTCAACGGCATCCTGGGGCGAATCGCCCGGGAGGCGGCATAGCCTGTCTCACGTGGGCGGAGTCTCGTCGCCGGGCAATGGGCGTGCGCCGGTCAGCCGGTTAGGGTAGTGCCGTGAGCGAGCCGGAGGCGTCCACAGAACGTCTGGAGAGCCTTCTCGACCGGCTCGAGGACACGCGCCGTCGACTGGAGGAAGCCGAGGATTCGCAGGCTGCGGTCGACGTGCTCAAGGATCTCGTCGACCTGGCGAAGGAGGTTCAGGCCGAGATCGAGCGGCAGCGGCGTGGTGCGCCGGATGCACGGGCCGGATGAGCTGCGGGCGCTGGCCGAGGGCTTCCTCGACCGGCTCGCCTTCTCGCAGGATCTCGGCAGGATGCAGGAGGCGCTGCGCTACTCGCTTCTCGGAGGCGGCAAGCGCATACGGCCGGTCCTCTGCCTGGCGACGGGTGAGGCGCTCGGCCGCGATGCCGGAGGAGCTGCTTCCCGCTGCCTGCGCGCTCGAGCTCGTCCACACCTTCAGCCTCGTCCATGACGATCTACCGGCGCTCGACGACGACGACCTGCGGCGCGGCCAGCCGAGCGCCCACGTCGCCTTCGGCGAGGCTGTCGCGATCCTCAGCGGCGACGCGCTCCTCGCCGAGGCGTTTCGCCTCGTACTCCGCTATCCGACCTCCGCTCCAGCGCGCGAGCTGGCCGAGGCGACGCTCGGGATGATCGGCGGCCAGTACGTCGACATCACGACGGTCGCCGATCTCGACGGCGACGATCTGGCGGCCTTGCACAGGCTGAAGACCGGCAAGCTTCTCGGCGCCTGCGTCGGTTGCGCGCTCCAGGTGGCGGCGGTTCCGGCGGCCGCACAGCCTGCCTGGCGATCGTTTGGAGACGAGGTCGGGCTGCTCTTCCAGATCGTCGACGACATTCTCGATGCGACCGGTACGGCCGAGGAGCTCGGAAAGACGCCCGGGAAGGACGAGGCGGCCGGGAAGGTCACGTACGTGTCGCTCCACGGGCTCGACCGGGCGCGCGAGATCGCCGACGAGACGCGGAGGCGCGTCGAGGCGAGGCTGGCTGCTCTCGATGCCGACACCGTCGTTCTCGAAGAGATCGTCGCGACCATCCGCGAACGCCGGACCTAACGGCTGCGACCGCCGCCTCGTGGAGGACATCGTCGACTGCATGTCCGTTGCGGGCACTCGTCCAGCTTCGGGGTCGTGGATACTCTTGTCGGCGTGAAGAAGCGCCTCGACGTGCTGCTGGTGGAGCGTGGGCTGGCCGAGTCTCGCTCGCAGGCGCAGGCGCTCGTCCTCGCCGGGCGCGTGCCGGGTTTCGACAAGGCGGGCACATCCGTCGACGAGGCTGCGCCGCTGGCGCTGACCGAGCCTCCGCCCTTCGTGTCCCGAGGAGGCGAGAAGCTGTCGCACGCTCTCACCTCACTCAGGATCGACGTCGCCGGCGCGGACTGCCTCGACGTCGGCGCCTCGACGGGCGGTTTCACGGACTGCCTGCTCCAGTTCGGGGCCGCGCGGGTCTGCGCCGTCGACGTCGGTCGGGGGCAGCTGCACGAACGGCTCCGCCGTGACCCGAGCGTGCTGGCTCTCGACCGGGTCAACGCGCGCCGTCTTCGCCGGGACGATCTTCCGTTCGCCCCCGACTTCGTAACGTGCGACGTTTCGTTCATCGGCGTGGGCCTCGTGATGCCTGCCGCCCTTTCCTGCGCGGTGCCCGGATGGCGGAGCCTCGTGCTCGTCAAGCCCCAGTTCGAGGCGGGCCGGGCAGACGTGGGGCGTGGCGGAGTCGTGCGCGATCCCGAGATCCACAGGCGCGTGCTGCGCGAGACCGCCGCCGGGGCTTCGGCATGGGGCGCCTGCGTTGCCGGAATCGTGGACTCAGGCCTCCCCGGCCCCAAGGGGAACCGGGAGTTCTTCCTCTACCTCCTCGACGCGGGCTCGGGCGCCACGGCGCCTCCTACGGAAGAGATCGATGACTGGATCGACGCTGCAGTCGGCTAGGAACGTCCGACGCGCCGCGGTCGTCACGCACGGGCGTCCGGAGGTGATCGCGGGCGCGCTTGCACGGCTCGAGTCGGCCGCCGCGGGCCGCGGCGTCGAGCTCCTGTCGCTCGACGAGGCGGCCGACGTCGACCTGGTGATCGCACTCGGCGGTGACGGCACCATGCTGCGGGCGCTGCATCGTTTCCTGGGGACACAGGTGCCGGTGATCGGCGTCAACTTCGGACGGATCGGCTTTCTCACGAGCATTCCGGCGGAGAACCTCGAGCCCGGCCTCGAGCGCGCGTTCTCCGGCGAGTTCAGAGTCGTCGAGCTGGCGACCATCAGTGCCAGCGTCGGCGGGCAACCGCATGCGGCCGTGAACGACGTCGTCGCGACGAGCTCGGTGCCGGGCCGAATGGTCGAGCTCGGCTCGGCGCTCGGCGGCGAAAGCCTCGGACCGACGGCGTGCGACGGCATGATCTGCTGCACCCCGTCCGGGTCGACGGCCTACAACCTCTCGAACGGCGGCCCCGTGATCATGCGCGGCCTCGCTGCCATGGCGATCACCTTCGTCGCCCCGCACTCCCTGCACGCCCGCCCGCTCGTCGTCCCCTCCGGGCTCGGGCTCACGGTGACGAACGACACACCCGACGTACCCGTCACTGTGCTCGTCGACGGCCACCGTGTCGGTGAGCTCGCGCCCGGCCAGCAGCTCGCCGTGGACGTCGGGGTCGACAAGGCGCTGCTCGCGCTGCTTCCCGAAGTCACCTTCTTCAGTCGATACAGAGACGTGTTCCTCAGTGCTTAGGACGCTTCGCATCGAGAACCTCGTGCTGATCCGCGAGGCAGAGCTCCCGTTCGGGCCGGGTCTCAACGTCGTGACCGGCGAGACCGGGGCGGGGAAGACGATTCTCGCGCAGGCGATCGGGCTGCTGCTCGGCGCCAAGGGAGATGCGGCCTACATCGGCCCGGCGGCGAAGGAGGCGTACGTCGAGGCCGAGCTCGATCTGCCGGACGGGTTCCTCGAGGACGGGGCGGCCGCGAGCATCGGAGAACTTCGTCCCGACGACGAGCCGGGGCTCGTCGCGGCAAGGCGTGTGTTCGCCGACGGCCGCAGCCGGGCCTACGCGTGGGGCAGAGCGGCGGCACGGGAGGACGTTGCCGCGCTCGTCGAGCGGCTGGTCGCGATGTCCGGCCAGTTCGAGCAGCGCCGGCTTGCCCGCCCCGGACACCAGCTCGAGACCCTCGACGCATATGCGGGCGAGCATCAGCTCGCCGTACGCGGGGACGCGGCGCTCGCCTGGCGGGAGCTCCAGGCGGCACGCCGGATGCGCGACGAGCTTGCTGCCTCGGCCGCCGGCGTTGCCGCGCACGCCGCCGAGCTCGAGGCGCTGGTCGAGGCTGCGGGTGATCTCGACCCCGGCGATGAGGAGCTGCTGCGCTCCGAGCGCGAGCGACTGCGAAACGCGGCTGGGCTCGCCGCCGCCGCCTCGGCCGCGGCCGAGGCGCTCGCTCCAGAGGTCGGTGACGTCGACGGAGCCGCGGATCTCGCCGCCCGTGCGGGGCAGTCGCTCGATCCGGTCACGGCGGTTGCCCCCGAGCTGGCGACCGCGGCGGCCCAGCTTGCCGAGGCTTCGACCCGCCTGCGCGACACGGCATCCGAGCTACGCGCGTTCCTGGCGTCGCTCGAGGCGGAGCCGGGACGGCTCGAGCATGTGGAGGAGCGCCTCGGCGACATCGCCGATCTCAAGCGGCGCTTCGGCGCCGGCGTCGGCCGACGACCTCCTGGAGCGGGCTGCCGCCGCGCGGCGCGAGCTCGACGGCGCTCGCGGAGGGACGCGATCCCCTGGCCGAGGCAGAGGCGGCCGTCGCGGCAACCGAGGCGCGCTACGACGCCCTCGCCGGCGAGCTATCAGCCGCCAGGAAGAAGCCGCCGTCACCGTTCGCCGAAGCGGCTCGGGCTGAGCTCGCAGCCCTCGGGCTCGGCGACGGCGATCTCCGCGTCGAGCTGGCGAGCGCAGAGAGCCGGGGTCGACCGGATGCGACGAGGTCGCGTTCCTGATCCGGCCGAACCCCGGCCTGCCCTTCGCGCCGGTCGCCGCGACCGCATCCGGAGGTGAGCTGTCCCGCATCGCGCTGGCGCTGCGCGCGGTCGCGCACGCCCAGCGCCGGCGAGCCGACGATCGTCTTCGACGAGATCGATGCGGGGATCGGCGGGCAGACCGCCCACGCCGTCGCCGAGTCGCTCCGGCGGCTCGCTGCCGTGCACGCAGGTCGTCGCGATCACGCACCTTCCGCAGATCGCCAGCGTCGCCGACCGGCATCTGCGGGTGGAGAAGGTGCCCGGCGACCCGACGCACACCCGCATCGAGGTGCTGGACGAGGCCGAGCGAGCCGAGGAGCTCGAGCGGATGCTCGGCGGCGCCGAGTTCCTGGAGGCGATCCGGTGAGGGCGCGTCGAGTTCAACGGCACCGCACGGCTCGACCGGCGGACGAAGCGGCTGGTCAAGCGGCTCGGGCCCGAGGACATCGCCATCATCGACCACGCCGAGCTCGACCGGGTGTCGGCGGAGGAGCTCGTCGAGTCGGGCGTTCGCGTCGTCGTCAACGTGTCGCCCTCGGTCAGCCCGCGTTATCCGAACCCGGGGCCGCTCGAGCTCGTGCGCGGCGGCGTCTGCCTGATCGACGCGCCCGGTGCGCCGCTCTTCGAGCAGGTTCGCGAGGGTGAGCGGCTGTCGGTGCGCGGCGCCTCGCTCTTCCGCAACGGGACGCGGGTCGCGGCCGGGCACGAGCTGTCGCAGGACGAGCTCGAGCGAGCTCCTCGCCGACCAGCAGGGCCGCGTCACCGAGGCCCTCGAATCGTTCGCCGACAACACGATGCGCTACCTGCGCGAGGAGGGCAAGCTGCTCGCCGAGGGCATCCAGCTCCCGCAGCTCAAGACGCGCTTCCGCGACCGCCACGCGCTCGTCGTCGCGCGCGGCCCGGGCTACAAGAAGGATCTCGCGATCGTCCGCGCCTACATCCGCGACTTCAAGCCCGTGCTCGTCGCGGTCGACGGCGGCGCCGACGCGCTGCTCGAGGCCGGGTACCGTCCGGACGTCATCGTCGGGGACATGGACTCGGTCTCGGACGCCGCGCTGCAGACCGGCGCCGAGCTCGTCGTGCACGCCTACGACGACGGCGCGGCGCCCGGGCCGCGACCGCCTCGACCGGCTCGGCCTGCCGTCGATGCTCGTGCCGACGCCGGGGATCAGCGAGGACCTCGCGATGCTGCTCGCCTACGAGAAGGGCGCCGACCTGATCGTCGCGGTCGGAACCCACTTCAACCTGATCGAGTTCCTCGAGCGCAACCGGGCCGGGATGTCGTCGACGTTCCTGACGCGGCTGAAGGTGGGGGAGGTGCTCGTCGATGCGCGCGGCGTCTCGCGCCTGTTCCGCCAGCGCGTCGGGCTCTGGCCGCTCGTAGCGTTCCTCGTCGGCGTGCTCGCCGTCATCGCCGCCGCGATCGCCGCGTCGCCGGCGCTCCGTGAGTTCATCTCGGCGCTCGTCGACCGGCTCCGGTCGATGCTCGGCCTGGCATGAGGATCTCCGCCACCGGGGTGCTCCTCTCGCCCGTCGAGGACGTCTGGAAGCTGGTCGGGGAGCCGTTTCGCCTGCCCGACTGGTGGCCCGGGTACACGGGGGTTCAACCCGATCGGCGGGGCCTCGCCGAAGGAGCGCGCTGGACGGTCGTGCGCGGCTCGACCCGCGCGGCGACCTCGAACCTCCTGCGGATCACGTTCGAAGGGCTGCGTCCCGTGCTGCGGGAGGCGGTGTCCCGGCTCAGAGCCTTGTGCCAGACTGCGGCGGAGCTCTGAGAAACCATGTTCGACCTCCGTTACCACATCGCCTCGCTCGCAGCCGTCTTCGTCGCGCTCGCGGTCGGCATCGTGATCGGCGTCGCGATCGTCTCGCGGGAGGACGTCGACAAGGCCACCGCAGTCGCTGAACGAGCAGAAGATCGACGCGCTCGAGAAGCAGCTCGAGTCCGCGAACGCCCGCGCCAGGAACGCCACCGATGCGAAGGAAGCCGTGGACGGACTGATGGAGGAGGCGTACCCGGCGCTCATGGCCGACCGCTGCGCTGGACCGAACATTCGCAATCGTCTTCCTCGGCGAGATCGACCCGGCCCAGCGCACCGAGATCGAGGAGACGCTCGCCGATGCCGGGTCGGCGGAGCCACCGAGGGTCGTCTCGCTCGAGCTGCCGGTCGACGTCGAAGGGCTTTCGCAAACCCTGGCCGGCGATCCTCTGCTGGCCGCCTACGCGGGGGACGGGAGGCTCGGCGACCTCGGGGAGACGCTGGGCCGGGAGCTCGTCGAGGGAGGTGAGGGTGGCACCTGGGAGACGCTGTCGAGCGACCTCGTCGCCGCCCGGACAGGCTCGCTCGCAGATCCGGTCGACGGCGTGGTGGTCGTCCGTACGTGGACACCCGAGGAGACGGACGATCCTGCGAAGCTCGCCGAGGCGCAGAACACGGGCGATCTCATCGACGGACTCCTCGGCGGGCATGAGCGGGACGAGCGCCGCGATCGTCGGGTGTCGAAGGCACCGCTGCCGACCCGACATCCGTCCCGTTCTTCCGCGACCGTGGGGTCTCGACGGTGAACGACGTCGAGGCCCTGGCCGGGCACGTCGCGCTCGCCACGGTGCTCTGCGGCGGCGAGCCGGGGAACTACGGCGTCGGCGAGGGCGCCCCGGACGGCGTGACGCCTCCGATCGAGCCCGTCGAGCCTGCCGTCGTTGCCTCGGAGTGAGCTCTCGATCCTCGTCGCCGCACGCGACGAGGAGGAGCGGATCGGGCCGCTCGTCGCCCGCTTGCGGGAGCAGCTTTCCGGAGGCTGCGGTCGTCGTCGGCGACGACGGCTCGCGCGACGGGACGGCTGAGGTGGCCTTCCGGGCCGGGCCGACCGTCGTCCGCGGCCCCCGGCTCGGCAAGGGCGAGGCGCTGAACGCTGCCGAGCGCGTCGCACCCCCCGGGCCGCTGCTCCTCTGCGATGCCGACCTCGAGGGGGATCTCCGGCCGCTCGTCGCGGCGGACGTCGATCTCGCCGTCGCCGCGTTCTCCGAGCGGGTCGGCGGCGGCTTCGGCGTCGCGAAGGCGGCGGCACGCGGCTGATCCTGTCTCCGCTGCGGCTTGGACGTCCAGGAGCCGCTCTCGGGCCAGCGGTACCTGAGCGCGCGGGGCCGCTCCGCGTGCTTCCCGCTCGCACGCGGGTTCGGCTGCGAGGCGCGCATGACGATCGACGCAGTGCAGGCGGGGCTCCGCGTCGTCGAGCTCGCTCTTCCGCTGCGCCATCGCGCCACGGGACGCGACCTGGCGGGATTTGCCCACCGCGGCCGGCAGCTCGCCGAGCTCGTGCTTGCGGCCGGGCCGCTCGCGACGAACGCCCGCGGGAACCGGCTGCCGCTCCTCGGAGTTGTGGTCGCCCTGGCGGGGTTGTCGGCGCCGCGCCGAACGGCGCTCACGGTGCTGGCGGTCGCCGCCGCGGGCCTTGCGGACGATCTCTGGAGCGGGACGGAGCGAGGCTGGCGGGCGCACCTCGAGGTGGGGCGGACGACAGGCGTGCTAAAGCTCGTCGTCATTCCCGCAGCCGGCCTCGTCGCGACCGGCTCGGTCGGCGGTGCGCTGCTCGTCGCTCTCTCCGCGAACGCGGTCAACCAGCTCGACACGCGGCCCGGCCGCGCTCTGAAGGCG
The DNA here is from genome assembly GCA_963797645.1 of uncultured Thermoleophilia bacterium. GTDB lineage: Bacteria > Actinomycetota > Thermoleophilia > Gaiellales > Gaiellaceae > CAWCQC01. The sequence goes on from CAWCQC010000012.1 coordinate 162,616, forward strand.
TTCCTTCCGGCTGCGCTGTGGCTCCGGCGAAACGGAGCAAGCCCCGTACGCGGCGGTGGCCGTCCTGCTCTGTCCCTACGATCTCCGCGAGCGGATGATGCTCGGTGACGCCGGATCGAATGCTCTCGGGGCCGTGCTAGGCTTGAGCCTCGTGGACCGGCTCACCACGAGGGAGCGCTGGCTGGCCGTTGGTGCCGCGGCCGCGCTCAACGTCCTCGGCGAGCGGATCTCGCTCGGCGCGCTCGTGGAGCGGACACCCGTTCTCTCGACGATCGACCGGCTGGGACGCGTGCCCGCATGAAGTCCCCGCAGACGAAGTACGTGTTCGTAACCGGGGGCGTGGTCTCGTCTCTCGGGAAGGGAATCACCGCCGCCTCGCTCGGCGCTCTCCTGAAGGCCCGCGGTCTGCACGTCCAGGTCCAGAAGTTCGATCCGTACATCAACGTCGACCCGGGCACCATGAGCCCGTTCCAGCACGGCGAGGTGTTCGTGACGGAGGACGGTGCCGAGACCGACCTCGACATCGGGCACTACGAGCGCTTCGTGGACGAGAACCTGTCCCGCAACGCGAACCACACGTCGGGCTCGATCTGGTACGCGGTCATCCGCAAGGAGCGGAAAGGCGAGTATCTCGGCTCGACCGTTCAGGTGATCCCTCACATCACGAACGAGATCAAGGACAGGGTTCGCCGGGTCGCGGCGACGAGCGACGCCGACGTCGTCATCTCCGAGGTCGGCGGAACCGTCGGCGACATCGAGTCGCTGCCGTTCCTCGAGGCGATCCGGCAGTTCCGCCGTGAGGAAGGCGCCGAGAACGTGCTCTATCTCCATGTCACGCTCGTCCCGTTCATCGATGCCGCAGGCGAGCTGAAGACGAAGCCCACGCAGCACTCGGTCAACGAGCTGCGGCGCATCGGTATCCATCCGGACATCGTTGTCTGCCGCTCGCGGGACGATCTCAGCCGCGACATCCGCGAGAAGATCGCCCTCTTCGCCGATATCGACACGAAGGCCGTCATCGCGAATAGCGACATCCACGACGTGTATCTCGTGCCCGCCGCCCTCCACGAGGAGGGCCTGGACGCCCTCGTGTGCGAGAAGCTCTCGCTCGAGACGGAGCCGGCCGACCTGTCCGCCTGGAGCGAGCTGTCAGAGCGCATCCACGCGCGAAAGGGCGAGGTCGAGATCGCGCTCGTCGGCAAGTACGTCAAGCTCCAGGACGCATATCTCTCCGTCGCGGAGGCGCTCAAGCACTCCGGCATCCTGCACGGGGTGGGCGTGCGTCTTCGCTGGGTGGACGCCGAGGGCGACGCCGCGGACGCCGAGCGGCAACTCGCCGATGCCGATGGAATCCTCGTTCCCGGCGGGTTCGGCAACCGCGGCATCGAGGGCAAGATTCTCGCGGCGCGGGTGGCGCGCGAACGCGACATCCCGTACCTGGGGATCTGCCTCGGAATGCAGGTGGCGGTGATCGAGTTCGCCCGGAACGTGTGCGGGCTCGAGGGCGCGAACTCGAGCGAGTTCGACCCCGAGACGCCGTATCCCGTCATCGACCTCCTGCCCGAGCAGAAGGAGATCGAGGACCTCGGCGGAAGCATGCGCCTCGGCGCCGATGCTGTCGATCTGGCCGAGGCCACGAAGGCTCACGAGGCCTACGGCGAGGCCGTCGTCTACGAGCGGCACCGGCACCGCTTCGAGGTGAACAACCATTTCCGGCCGCGCCTCGTCGACGCAGGTCTCGTCGTGTCGGGCACGTTTCAGGAGGGTCGCCTCGTCGAGGTGGTCGAGCTGCCCGAACACCCGTGGTTCGTCGCGAGCCAGTTCCACCCGGAGTTCAAGTCCCGCCCAACGAGGCCCGCTCCGCTGTTCCGGGATTTCGTCGGTGCCGCCGTCGAACGAGCTCGCGCGCGCGGCCGAGTCGAGGTGACGGCGGGCCTGCAGCCCTGAGCAGATCTCTAGCCGCGGGCCGGGATCCGCTGCGACGGAACAGTCGCCTGGGCGGTCGCCGAACGCTCCAACGCATCCAGGAACGTCTCCACGAGCGGCGACCGGCCCGGCAGGCACGGCGGAGTAGATTTCCTGCGCTTCGGAGGCTGAGGGCGATCGGACGAGCAACGACCTCTGGGCGCATCGTCCCAGCGCCGGCTCGGGCACGAAACCGATTCTTCCGCCGGCGGCGACGAGCTCCTTGAGCGCGCCTGGTAGTCGTCGAACGCGAATCCGATCTTCGGCTCGAATCCGCCGCCCGGCAAGCGCGCCCCGTGAACTCCTGACAGGACGAGCGCATAGTCGGCTTGATCCACGTCTCCTCCGAGAGCTCGGTGAGCTGCCCGCTGCGCCAGCCGGCCCCTCGTGGTTCCGCGGGAGCAGCATGTGAAGCACCGCCCGCCTGGCGGCTAGCATCTCCACGTGTCGACGACCACCGCGCCGGACGTGCTCGGGTTGTTCCTCGAGCTCGCCTCGATCGAGAGCCCACCCGGCCGGGAGCTGGCGGTTGCCGAGCGAGTAGTACGCGAGCTCCAGGACCTCGGCCTCGTCGTCGAGATGGACGAAAGCGGCGCCGTGATCGACTCGAACGCCGGGAACCTGTACGCACGGGTTGCGCCGACCGACGGCGAGACGGGCACGCCGGTCTTCTTCTGCGCGCACCTCGACACGGTGCAGCCGACCGGCCCGATCGAGCCGGTCGTCGAGGAGGGGCTCGTCCGCAATGCCGGCGGCACCATCCTCGGCGCCGACAACAAGGCTGCGGTCGCCGCGATGCTCGACGCCGTACGGATCGTGCTCGTCGAGAACCGGCTCGCACGCCGGGATCGAGCTGGTCTTCACGACGCGTGAGGAGACGGGTTGTCAGGGAGCGGCGGCGTTCGACGCGAGCCGGCTCCACGGGCTCGTCGGCTTCGTCTACGACCACGCTGCGCCGATCGGCGACATCGTCGTCGCGGCGCCCTACCAGCGGACGATCGACGTCGTCTTCCGAGGCCACTCGGCTCACGCGGGGATCAACCCCGAGGAGGGCCGCTCCGCGATCGAGGCCGCTGCCAGAGCGATCGCCGACCTCCGGCTGGGCCGGATCGACGAGCAGACGACCGCGAACGTCGGTCGCATCGAGGGCGGAAGTGCCCGCAACGTCGATCCCCGCGCGATGCTCGCTCGTCGCCGAGGCTCGCTCGCGTGACGAAGACGAAGCTCGTCGCGGTCGTTCAGGAGATGCTCGATACGTTCGCCTTCGCTGCGGCCGTGACGGACTGCGAGGTCGAGACGCGCATGGCGGAGCTCTACCGCGGATATCGCGTCGGTCCGTCCGATCCGGCGCTCGCGCTCGCGCAGGCCGCGCTCGAGCGGTCAGGCTTCCCGCCGAGGCCGGTCGAAGTGGGTGGAGGCGCCGACGCCAACGTGTTCCGTGCCCAGGGGATCCCGTGCGTCGTCCTCGCCAACGGGATGGCCGAGATCCATGGGCCGCGGGAGCACATCGCAGTCGCCGACCTCGAGGCGATGGTGAGGGTGACCCTCGAGCTCGTCGAGTGCGCACGCCGTGCCGCTTAGCCTCCGGCGCGGCGAGGTGACGGCGGTCGGCGAGCGGCACGTTGGCCTCGTCCGCCTCGAGGTCGACGGGATGCCGTGCATCGCGTACCCAAGGCTTACCGGGCCGGTCGCCGTCGGTGACGACGTCGTCGTGAACACACAGGCGCGCGACCTCGGGCTGGGCTCGGGTGGCTTCGACGTATTGCACGTCAACCTGACCCGAGGACTCGGGCTCGCCGCTCACACCCGGTGCGCACGTGATGAAGCTGCCGTACACGTCGCTCCAGGCGGCGGAACCGCACGTCGAGGAGCACGGCGAGCTCGCCGACTCGCTCGACGGGATGCCGGTCGTCGTCTGCACGCTGCACAGCCAGGTGGCGCCGGTGTGTGCCGGCCTCGGCGGCCTTCGAGTCGCCTACGTTCAGGTCTCCGGGGGAGCCCTACCCGTCTCGCTGTCCGACGCGATTCGTACCCTGAAGCGCGTCGGGCTCGTCGAGCGCACCGTCGGAGTGGGCGCGTGCTTCGATGCGGACGAGGCGTGCGTAACGACGGCCGCGGCTCTGGCCTGGGCGTCGGCAGAGGGCTTCGACGCTGCAGTCTGCAGCGTGGGGCCGGGCATCGTCGGCACGGGGACCCGGCTCGGGCACGGTGCACTTGCGCTGGCCGAGGCGGCGAATGCCGTGATCGCGCTCGGGGGAAGAGCTGTTCTCGCTCCGCGCGTCTCGCTGGCGGAGGGTCGGGAACGTCACCAGCTGCTCTCGCACCACGTGGACGCTGTCCTACGGCTCACGCTGGGCCCGGTGGCTGTCGCCTGGCCGCGAGGGCTCGACGTCCCGTCCCCGGTGGACGGGCTGGTCGACGTAGACGTGGACGGCTGGGAGGCGGCCTGTGCGGACGTGCCCCTCGAAAGCATGGGACGCGGGCCGAAGGACGACCCCTGGTTCTTCGCCGCGGCCTTCGCCGCCGGCCGTCTCGGCCGGACATGGGCCCGATGAAGGCAGAGTCCGTGCGCACGGTCTTCTCGGGCAACTGGCTCGACGTGAACGTCGAACGGTGGGACGGGCGCGAACGGGAAATCGTCGTCCGGCCCGACGTGGTTGGGATCGTCGCGGTTGATCAGCAGGGGCTGCTGACGCTCGTCCGGCAGCTCAGGCCTCCTGCCGGGCGCGAGCTCCTGGAGCTCCCCGCGGGCCGGATCGAAGCCGGCGAGGATCCAGCCGCAAGTGCGAGGCGGGAGCTCGAAGAGGAGACGGGGCTCCGTGGCGGTACCTGGACTGCAGGCCCGACCTTCTGGACTACGCCGGGTTTCTGTCGCGAGCGCGTCCATCTCTTCGTCGCGGAGGATCTTGTCGCGGGTCGGCCGCGACCTGAGGAGGACGAGGCCATCGAGCTCGTGCGTTGGCGAAAGGACGAGATCGAGGGCCGTCTGGACGAGATCGAGGATGCGAAGACGGTGATCGGGCTGCTCCTGTATCTCGGGCGCGTGACCGCGCCCGGCTGAGCGTCTGGACGACCTTCACGCGAGCATGGCGCGCACGGCCGACGCTTGCTATGCGCGCGGGCCTTCGGCGCGCTCTGAACGGCTGAAGCGCGTTCCCCGGCGCGCCATCCTCGCAGACGCGGGTGCCGGTACGCTTCCGCGGCCGTGCGTGTCGGAGTCGCCGCCGAGATCAAGCCCGACGAGTACCGCGTCGCGCTCACCCCGGCGGGTGCGCGCGAGCTCGTCGAGCGTGGACACGACGTGCTCGTCGAGGCCGGCGCGGGGATCGGCAGTGCGTTCCCCGATGGTGCCTACACGTCGGTCGGCGCCAGGATCGGCTCGCGCGAGGAGGTCTGGGCGACCGCCGAGCTGGTGCTGAAGGTCAAGGAGCCGCTTCCCGACGAGTTCTCCTCGATCCGGGAGGACCTCGTGCTCTTCACGTACCTCCACCTCGCTGCCGACGAGAGGCTGACCAAGGCTCTCGTCGAGTCGGGGGCCACGTGCATCGCGTACGAGACGGTCGAGACCCACGACCATCGCCTGCCGTTGCTCGCGCCCATGAGCGAGGTCGCCGGGCGACTGGCGACCCAGATGGGCGCCTGGGCGCTCGAGAAGGCACACGGCGGCCGGGGGAAGCTCCTCGGCGGGGTCCCGGGAGTGCCTCCGGCCCGGGTGATCGTGCTCGGCGGCGGCGTGGTCGGCTACAACGCGGCGCTGATCGCGGTCGGCATGCAGTCCGACGTCTGGGTGCTCGACCGCTCGGTCGAGCGCATGCGAGAGCTCGAGATGATGCTCGACGGCCGGATCACGCTGGCGATGTCGAGCCGCCTGCAGATCGAGGAGGCGCTGCCCGGCGCCGACCTCGTGATCGGCGCCGTCCTCATCCCCGGTGCGAGGGCGCCGAAGCTCGTGACGCGCGACATGCTGCCGATCCTGAAGCCGGGCGCGGTTCTGGTCGACGTCGCGATCGACCAGGGCGGCTGCTTCGAGACCTCACGACCGACCACGCACTCCGACCCGGTCTTCACCGTGGACGGCATCGTGCACTACTGCGTTGCCAACATGCCCGGAGCCGTGCCGATCACGTCCACGAAAGCGCTGACCAACGTCACGCTTCCCTACGTCGAGGCCATTGCCGATCGCGGGGTCCGGGAGGCTGTCGCCCGCGATCCGGCCCTGGCGCGAGGGGTCAACGTGGTCGGCGGGAAGGTGGCCTACGAGGCCGTCGCGGAGGCGCACAGCCTTCCGTTCGTGCCGCTGGTCGACGCCCTGCCGCCCCTGGCGGTATAGCGACGCGGATCTTGCGGCCCGACGTCAGGAACGCAGCTCGGGCGGGGGCTGCAGGCGACACGATCGCGACACAGCCGCCTAGGAGCCGCTGGTGGTGTCCGTTTCTGGTCGATTCTCGGGCTTCCGCTCGAATCGTTGCGTCACCTTGATCACGGCATACGTCACGACAGCGGCCAGCGTCACGACGCTGCCGATCCACGCAATGAGCTCGAGGAAGCCGAGAAGATCTTCCATAGTCGACTCGTAGAATAGCCTGATGCCCCGGGCGTGCATCATCGTGCTCGACGCTGTCGGCGCCGGCGAGCTGCCGGATGCGGCCGATTACGGCGACCTAGGGCTCGGACACGCTCGGAAACATCGCACGTGTCGTGGGGGGCCTGGACCTGCCGAACCTGGAAGCGCTCGGGCTCGGCAACGTCGAGCCGCTCGAGGGTTGTCCACCGCAGCCGGGAGCGCCTGCGATGGCCGGTCGCCTGCTCGAGCGTTCGAAGGGGAAGGACACGATGAGCGGCCACTGGGAGCTCATGGGCATCGTGTCGTCACAACCTCTGCCGACGTATCCGCACGGCTTCCCGTTCGCGATCATCGAGGAGTTCGCCCACCGGACCGGCCGCGGGGTGCTCGGCAACGTCGCCGCATCCGGTACGGAGATCATCCTGGAGCTCGGCGAGGAGCATCAGAGGACAGGGAAGTGGATCGTGTACACGTCGGCCGACTCGGTGTTCCAGGTCGCCGCTCACGAAGACACGATTCCGGCGGACGAGCTGGGCCAGGCCTGCGAGACGGCCCGTGAGATCCTCAAGGGCAAGGATGCGGTCGGGCGCGTGATCTCGCGTCCCTTCACGGGTGAGCCGGGCAACTACGTGCGGACGGAAGGGCGACACGACTACGCGCTCGAGCCTCGCCGCCCCAACTATCTGACCCTGATCCACGATGCGGGCGTTCCGGTTCACGCTGTCGGGAAGGTGGCCGACATCTTCTCCGGGCTCGATATCGACGAGGCACACGCGACGAAGTCGAACATCGAGGGAATCGGCAAGACCGAGGAGCTCCTGAACGATCTCGAGCAAGGGCTCATCTTCACGAACCTGGTCGAGACGGACATGCTCTGGGGTCATCGCAACGACCCGGAGAACTTCCATCGCTGCCTGCAGGACTTCGACCGGAGGTTGCCTGACCTGCTGGGTTGCCTGCGTCCGAACGACCTGCTCGTTCTCACCTCCGACCACGGCTGCGATCCGACGACGCCGTCCACCGATCACTCTCGGGAATACGCGCTCCTCCTCGCCTACGTCGCCGGGCGCAACGCCGCCGGGCAGATCCACGAGGGGGAGTTCGCCGACGTCGGGGCAACCGTGAACGTGTGGCTCGGAGGCAAGGAGCCGTCCCGCCGGTTCGCCGGTCAGCCCTTCCTCCAGCCCTAGACAACGATCCGAGATTGACCGAACGCACCGTGGCATCGCCTGTGACTCTTGAGACTGGTCGCCACATGCTTGGTCTCAGCCGTTCCCGGCGGCGCCACACGCTCCGGTCAACGATCTAGTCGGCCGTTCGCCTGGTGATCCGCCCCGCGGAGCTGATCGAGCGCAAGCGCGACGGGGGTGTCCTGTCCGTCGCCGAGCTCGAGGAGCTCGTTCTCGGGTACACGAACGGCACCGTCCACGACGAGCAGATGGCAGCGTTCCTGATGGCCGTGTACTTCCGCGGCCTGACACCCGAGGAGACGTTCGCCCTGACCGACGCGATGGTCAGGAGCGGGGAGTCGATCGATCTGTCGCCGATCGGCCGGCCGGTCATGGACAAGCACTCGACCGGCGGCGTCGGCGACAAGACGTCGATCGCGCTCGGACCAGTCGTTGCGGCGTGTGGCGTGCCGTTCGGCAAGATGAGCGGCCGCGGGCTGGGGCATACGGGCGGGACGCTCGACAAGCTCGAGTCGATCCCCGGCTACCGTGTCTCGCTCGAAGCCGGCGAGTTCGTCCGCCAGGTCGCCGAGATCGGAATCGCGATCGTCGGACAAACTCCCGGTCTCGTCCCGGCCGACCGCAAGCTCTACGCGCTTCGCGACGTAACCGCGACGGTCGACGAGATCTCACTGATCGCGGCCAGCATCATGGCCAAGAAGATCGCCGCGGGCGCGCACGCGATTCTCCTCGACGTCAAGGTTGGAGAAGGCGCGTTCGTAAAGACCGTCGACGAGGCGCGCCGGCTGTCAGGGACGATGCTCGAGCTCGGCCGGCGCGCGCACCGCCGGGTTGCCTGCGAGCTGACGGACATGAGCCAGCCACTCGGCTACGCCGTCGGCAATGCGCTCGAGGTTCGAGAGGCGCTCGCAACGCTCCACGGGGAGGGCCCGCGGGATCTCGAGGAGCTCGTGATCCACTCTGCCGCGACGCTCCTGACGCTGTCGGATCTCGGTATCGGCGAGGAGGAGGCTCGCGACCGTGCGCGGCAGGCCATCGCCAGCGGTGCCGCACTCGCCGCCTACGAGCGCTGGATCGAGGCTCAGGGTGGCGATCCCCGGGACAGTGCCCTCCCGTCAGCCTCGATCGTGCGTTGCGTTCTGGCCGACTCGAACGGGTACGTCACGTCCGTCGACGGGTCACGCATCGGGCGGACCGCGGTTCGCCTGGGCGCCGGCCGAAGCCGGAAGGACGAGGCCGTCGACCACGCGACGGGCGTCGTTCTCCACGCCAAGCGAGGCGATCCGGTGGAGGCGGGGGAGCCGCTCGCCGAGATACACGCACGGACGGACGCCGACGCGAGTGCAGCCATCGACCAGGTCGCCGGCGCCTTCAGGCTGGGGCCGCACGACCCCGGTCATGCCCCTCTTATCCTCGAAGTGATCGGTTGACCGGCAGCGGGCGAGACTTCCGCTTCGGCGTTCGGTGAGGGCTACGCTTGCCTCCGTGCCGGAGTTGCCCGAAGTCGAAACGATCAGCCGGCACCTCAGATCAGCCCTCGTCGGCAGGCGGCTCGTGCGCGTCGCCATTCTCGACGAGCGGCTGACACGCCCCGAGCCGCCTGCGTCGGTCGCACGCTCTCTCGAGGGAGAACGCATCGTGGGCGTCGGGCGCCGCGGCAAGTATGTGGTTGTGGATCTCGAAAGCGATCGCCACCTCCTCGTTCACCTACGAATGACCGGAAGCTTCCGTACGGGCGTCGGCGGATTCCTCGAGGACGATCCGCACCTGCGCGCTGTTGCCACATTAGACGACGGATCGGACGTCGCGTATCGCGATGTTCGCCGCTTCGGGACCTGGCACCTTCTCGGCGGCGTCGAGCTGACGTCCTACCTCGCGGCCCGTCTCGGCCCCGAGCCACTCGAGCGTGGATTCACCGCCGCGGCGCTCGAGGCGATCCTCGCGGAGCGTCGGGCGCCGGTGAAGGCCGTGCTGCTCGATCAGCGGCGGCTCGCCGGTGTGGGCAACATCTACGCGGACGAGGCGCTCTGGCGCGCTGCCGTCGACCCGCGCCGGCCGGCAGGGACGCTCGAGCGAGCCGAGGTCAAGGCTCTCCACCGGGGAATCCGGGCCGCGCTGCAGGCCGGAATCGCCCGCCAGGGCGCGTCCCTGCGCGATTACCGCGATCCGACCGGAGCCGAGGGAACGATGCAGGACGAGTTTCGCGTCTACGGCAGGGCCGGCCTGCCGTGCCTGCGATGCGGGACGCCGATCGCGAAAACGAGGATTGCGGGCCGCGGAACGTGGTTCTGCCCGCGATGTCAGGCGCACCTCGAGCCATGAGCCTGTTCCTCCCCGAGGGCGTGCTGGTCGGAAGCTGGTCCGATCTCGACAGCTGGACGGGGTGCACCGTCGTCCTCGCTCCCGAGGGAAGCGCTGTCGCGTGCGAGGTCACCGGCGGCGGCCCCGGGACGCGGGAGAGCGATCTGCTCGCGCCGCAGGCGAGCGCGTCCGGCGTGAATGCGATCATTCTCTCCGGTGGTAGCGCGTTCGGGCTCGCTGCCGCGGACGGCGTCGTCGGGTACCTGGCCGAGCGAGGGATCGGCTACCGGACGCGGGCCGGCCTCGTCCCTCTCGTCGCGGGTGCGGTCGTCTTCGATCTCGCGCTCGGCGGCTCGGCCGTTCGGCCGGGGCCAGAGGCGGGGTACGCGGCCTGCGAGGCGGCCGGGCGGGAGGTTGCGCGTGGATCCGTCGGGGTCGGCACGGGCTGCACCGTGGGCAAGATCCTGGGCCCCGGAGCCTGGACCAAGGGCGGGCTTGGCTTTGCGGGCCGCACGATCGCCGGCGGTGGCAAGGTGGCAGCACTTGCTGCCGTCAACGCGTTCGGCGAGGTGCTGGCAGAGAACGGCTCGATCCTCGCAGGCGTCTGGCGAGACGGCGCGTACCGCCGCACTGTCGACCTGCTGGCCGGCGGGGCGTCCCCGATCCGGGCCTGGCGGGAGGCGACCACTCTGGTGTGCGTGCTCACGGACGCGGCGCTCTCGAAGACCGAAGCGTGGCTGGTTGCGCGCGCGACCGGCGCCGGGGTGGCTCGTAGCGTCGATCCCGCGGCGACGGCGGTCGACGGTGATGTCTCCTACTGCATCGCGACGGGCCGGCAGCCGCTGGACGTGCTGACCGTCTCCGCGATCGCGGCGGACGTGGCCGCGGCCGCCGTGCGCGACGCCGTCAGACAGGCGACGGGCGGGGCCGGGTGCCCGTCGGCCGGCGAGCGCCTGGAACACGGCTCGGAATGACTTCCCGCGGACATCCCTAGAGAGGCGCAGCACCGGAGCGGCAGGCACCGAAAGCGGCCGTGCCGCGCTCCCAAGCGTGGCCGGAAGACGTCGTACCAGCCGGAGATAGACGGCCGGTGACCGTCCACGCCGCACGCTGTCGCTCTCATTCCCAGGCCGCTACGACCCGCGACGGCTCGGCATCTGTTCGCCGTGCCTCTCCAGGTACCGCGGGTAGCACCACCACGTAAGGGAACAGGCAAGGAACTGCGTCAGGCGGCGATCTCGTCTGCGAGCCCTTCGAGCACGCCTTCGCGATCGAGGCGCCAGAGCTCGAGGTAGCCGCCGATCGGCGTGCCGTCGATCACGATCTGCGGCACCGTCCAACCGCCGGTGAGCTCGTGCAGGCGCCGCCTGAAGTCAGGCTCCGCGTCGAGGCGGATCTCCTCGTAGTCGAGGCCGCGCTGCTCGAGGAGTTTCTTGGCTCGTTCGCAATAGCCGCACCATTCGGTGCTGTACATCCTGACAACAGCCATCGATGCATTCAACGACGCGGCCGCCGCGCGGATTCCCGCCACGACTTGCTCGCCGTCGTTCCCTAGGGGCGAGAGCCGCGCCCTCGAGGTGTCCGCGGTGCCGGCCGTCGTTTCCGGGCAGGTGCCTAGACTGGACGAGTGAGCTCGCGGACGCGGAAGGTCGAGGCTGTCGTGCTGCGCTCCATCCGGTTCGGCGAGGCCGACCGGATCCTGCACCTCTTCACGGCCGATCAGGGCCGGATCGGTGCGATCGCCAAGGGCGCGCGTCGCACGCGCTCGCGGTTCGGGGCGCGGCTCGAGCCGTTCAGTCATGTCGATCTCCAGCTTCACCAGGGGCGCGGTGAGCTGGCAACGGTCACCGGAGTCGACCTTTTGCGCTCATATCAGCACATCGCGTCCGATCCGTACACGGTCTCGGTCGGCCATATCGGCGTCGAGGCGGTGCTTCGCCTGTTCATCGAGCACGATGCGAACCCGCAGGCGTTCTACGCGCTCGTGCGCTTTCTCGACCTGCTCGAGCCTGTCGGGCGGGAGATCGAGCGCCGCCCCGCGCGAGATCCCCTGGCGCTGTCGTTCCAGCTCAAGCTTCTCTGGCTCGCGGGTTACCTGCCTCATCTGACGGGCTGCGCCGGATGCGGATCGGCCGCGCCGCTCGTCGCGTTCTCCGCGGCGGCCGGCGGAGCCGTGTGCCGGTCCTGCTCGACGGCCGCGATCCCGGTCTCCGCGGCCGGGTTCGCGGGAATCCGCTGGCTGCTCGAGCGGCCTCTGGCGGAGGCGCGGAGCACTCGATCTTCCGGCGACTCCGGCACGCGAGGTACTCCGCGTGGTCGAGGCGGTCTACGAGTACCACGGTGGATTCCGGATGCGGACGCTCGCCGGGCGCTGAGCGCCGTCGACACGCGACGGCATTTCACAGGGACGGGGCAGGCACGCCCGTGCGGTCATGGTGCGCCCGGTGACGTCCGCGGCCCGTAGGATTGCCGCCCATGCCCCTGACGTTCCAGGACATGATCTCGACGCTCGAGCGCTACTGGGCGGCGTACGGCTGCACGATCATGCAGCCCTACCACACCGAGGTCGGCGCAGGCACGTTCAACCCCGCAACGGCGCTCCGGTGTCTGGGGCCGAGACCCTGGAAGGCCGCGTACGTCGAGCCGTCGATCAGGCCGGCGGACGGCCGCTACGGCGAGAACCCCTACCGCTTCCAGCAGTTCTACCAGTACCAGGTGATCCTGAAGCCGGCTCCCGCCGACGTGCTCGATCTCTACTTCTCGTCGCTTGCGGCCCTCGGCATCGACCTGGTCGCACACGACGTCCGCCTCGTCGAGGACGACTGGGAAGGGCCCACGCTCGGTGCCTGGGGGCTGGGCTGGGAGGTCTGGATCGACGGCATGGAGGTCACCCAGTTCACGTACTTCCAGCAGCTCGGCAGTCTCGACCTCGACCTCGTGCCGGCCGAGATCACCTACGGCCTGGAGCGCCTCGCCATGTTCCTCCAGGGAAAGCCGTCCGCCTTCGAGGTCGAATGGGCACCGGGCCTGGCCTGGGGTGAGGTCTACCGAGAAAGCGAGCGGCAGTGGTCCGCCTACAACTTCGAGTACGCGCCGATCGACGTGCTCTCGCGCCGGTTCGAGGAGCACGAAGCCGAGTGCCTGATGCTCGTCGATCGCGGGCTGCCACTGCCCGCGTACGACCAGGTCCTCAAGTGCTCGCACGCGTTCAACCTGCTCGATGCCCGCGGCGCGATCTCGGTGACCGAGCGCGCGTCGTACATCGCCAGGGTGCGGAAGCTCGCGCGCCGCGTCGCGGAGCTCTATGTCGAGACCGATGCCGACGCTGCTGCTTGAGATCGGCTGTGAGGAGCTCCCCGCCTCCGCGTGCCGGGAGGCCGAGGCACAGCTCCCGAGCCTGGTCGAGAAGCACCTCGGCCCAGGGACGGGAACCGTGCTGGTGGGCCCACGGCGCCTCGCCGTGATCGTCGAAGGCCTCCCCGAGCGGACAGCCGACGAGATGCGTCGCGGTCCGCGCGAAGCGGTCGCATACGACGAGGAGGGCAGGCCGACCAAGGCCGCGGAGGGGTTTGCGCGCGGCGCGGGCACGACGCCAACGGAGCTCGAGCGGCGAGATGGGCACGTCTGGGCAACGGTTGCCGGCGTCGAGCTGAGTAGCGTGCTCCCAGAGCGGCTCGCCGCGTTCGTGGGCGATCTCTCGTTCGGGAAGTCGATGCAGTGGAACGCCGGCGGGCTCAGGTTCTCCCGTCCTGTCCGCTGGATCTGCGCGAAGCTCGATGCCCGGATGATCCCCGTCGAGATCGACGGCGTCCCCAACCACGATGGCTCCTTCGGACGTCGCTTCGTCGGCGGTCCCGTGGAGATCCCCGACGCCGCTTCGTACGCCGCAGTCCTGCGGGCAGCCGGAATCGAGCCCGACTCGGGTGAGCGTCGCCGCGGGATCGTCGCCGCGCTCGATGCCATCGGCGGGTGGAGTGACCCGGGCGACGTGCTCGACGAGGTCGTTTACCTCGCCGAGAGCCCGACCGTGCTCGAGGGCAGCTTCGCCGAGCGGTTCCTCGCGCTGCCGGAGCGGGTGGTCGTGGTCGCGATGCAGTCTCATCAGCGCTACTTCCCTCTCGGCGGTTCTCGCTTCGCGCTGGTGGCGAACGGCGGCGATGCCGAAGTCGTCCGCGCCGGGAACGAGCGAGTCCTCGAAGGCCGGCTCGAGGACGCGAGCTTTACGTTCGAGCGCGACGTGACCGTCGGGATCGACGGGCTGGCGGCTCGCCTCGGGTCGATCACGTTCGTTGCGGGGGCGGGGAGCATGGCCGACAAGACCCAGCGCCTCGAGGCGCTGGTGCACGCGATCGGCGGCGGAGAGGCCTCCCAGGAAGCGGCCCGGCTCGCGAAGGCCGACCAGGCCGCCGACCTCGTTCGCGAGTTTCCGGATCTGGAGGGCTACATCGGCGCCGAGTACGCGCGGCTGGCGGGTTACCCCGAGGCGGTCTGCCGGGCCGTCGAGGAGCAGTATCTACCGGACTCTGCCGCCGGCCCGCTTCCCGAGTCCGAGGGCGGCCGTGTGCTGGCGGTTGCCGAGAAGATCGACAACCTCACGGTCGCGTTCTCGCTCGGTGAGCGACCGACAGGCACGCGCGATCCCTACGGGTTGCGCCGCGCCGCGATCGGCCTCTGCCGGCTAGCGGTCGTCGCCGGATTCCCGGTCGACGTCGGGCGGCTTGTCGGGACGGCGCACCGCCTGCTCGTCGATCAGGGGGCGGAGATCACCGGCGAGCCGCCGGACGACGTCGCGGGCTTCGTGGCCGAGCGTCTCGAGGGCCTGCTCGACGTTCCCGTCGAATACGTCCGCGCTGCGCGGGGAGCCGGGCTCACCGAGCTCGGGAAGATCGCCGCCCTCGCAACGGCGCTGGCGGACGCTCCCCGACGAACGGCTCGGTCCGATTCATACCGCGTACGCGCGTGCGGGCAGGCTCGCGACGAAAGAGGCCCACCAGGCGTCAGCCACGCTCGACCCCGGCCTGTTGAGCGAGGCGGCTGAGCGTGACGTGGCGACGGCGCTCGACCGTGTGAGCCCGGAGATCGAAGCCGCCCTCGCCGACGGAGACGTCGAGCGCGCGCTCGCCAGCGCCGCCGATCTCGGGCCTCCGCTCGACCGATTCTTCGAAGACGTCCTCGTCATGGACGACGATGCCGCCCTGCGAGGAAACCGCCTACGCCTGCTCCTGGACGTGCACGAGACGCTCGGGCGTCTGGGCGATCTGGCTCAGATCCCGCGCTGACGCTAGCGAACGGCCTCGGGACGAACGGTCATCCAGACGATCTCGTATCCCTCGAAGGCGGGCGGGCCGAGGCCGGCTGCCTGGAGTGCCGCTCGCACGTCGGGCTCCTCGGCCATCGCGTGACGGCCTTCGTCGGTCTCCCACAGGTTCACGACGAGCACCCCGTCGTCCGTACGGGCGACCACGTTCGCCAGGCCTCCGTGCCCGGGTGCGAGCCGCTCGCCGACCGGCACGCACGTGCTTCTGCAACCGTTCCAGGAGATCGTCGGGATCGCCCTGCATGCGCATCATCGACACGACTGCCATCGCCCCTCCAGGCTCGGATGAGGACGACACGATAGGGCATCCCACTACGATGCGGGCCATGCCCGAAGAACGATCCGAAACCGGAGGCCCGATCGAGATCCACGTCGTTTCCGACGCGACGGGTGAGACCGCTACACGGGTCGTCATGGCGGTCGAGCGCCAGTTCCCGCAGCTCGAGTTCGAGGTCGTTCGCCATCCAAGGATCACGAGCGCCGACGACGTCCAGCTGGCAGCCGCGCGTGCTCGCGGACGCCGCGCCGTTGTCGTCTACACGCTCGTCGATTCGGCCTATCGCGAGGCGATGCGCACGTTGTGCAAGCGCTACCGGCTCCACTACTGCGACCTGCTCGGCCACCCGATCGACGCCGTTGCCCGGGTGTCGGGACTTCCTGCCAAGGGCGAGCCCGGAGCCATGCCGGTGCTCGACTCTCGTTATTTCAAGCGCGTGGAGGCGATGGAGTTCGCCGTCCAGGCTGACGACGGGGTCGCCGCGAAGCGACTCAAGGAAGCCGACGTCGTGCTCGTCGGTGTCTCGCGCACGTCCAAGACTCCGCTCTCGATCTACCTCGGCTACCTCGGGTACAAGGCCGCGAACGTCCCCATTGTCAAGGGGATCGATCCGCCGCCGCAGCTCTTCGAGGTCGAGCCCGAGAGGATCGTAGGTGTGACGATCGAGCCGGAGCTGCTCGCGGAGATCAGGGCGCGGCGGGTGCGGCAGATGCGCGGTACGACGCAGTCCTACGCGGAGCTCGACGACGTCTACGAGGAGCTCGAGGGCGCCGAGGCGATCCATCGCCGGCTCGGCTGTCCCGTTATCGAGGTCTCGACGCTGGCCATCGAGGAGACGGCCTACAGGATCATCCGCCTCGTCGAGATGCGGCTGGCGGAGAAGCAGGAACGCCCGCGAAAGCGCCGAGCCGGATGACGGAGGTTCCCGGGCCGCCCGGCCCGAAGCCGCCCATCGCGTGGTACTGGTGGCCGCTCTGGGTCTTCCTTCACGTTCTCGGCCTCTTCTTCTTCTACGTCGTCATGACGCCCGTCTGGGTCACGATCCGCCTGGTGGCCTGGCTCTCGGAGCGATCCGCACGCGGACGCTAGCGGTGCGCCGGCCTCGACGGATCCTGGCGAGTGTTTGTCGGGCGCCCCGCCCGGCGTCGTCGGGGGCGCCCGACTCCTTATCCGAGCGCCGAGCCGGGCGTGCGCTGCGCCCGGCGGCGCCGGAGGACGATTCGCCCGACGAGCCACGCGAGTGCGAGCACGAGCAGGATCGGGCCCGCGACCACGAGGGCGACGAGCACGCCGCCGACGATCTTCGTCAGACCGTCGGCCGCCGCACTCCACGCGTCGCCGATGCTCCAGCCTCCGCCGCCGGGGCGGACCGGCCGGGACGCCGCGTTCGGTCAGCTGCAGCGTGATCGTGGCGAAGGCGCTCTGGTCGTCGAGGTAGGCGAGCCGGCCTCGTACCTCCTCGAGCTGGAGCTGCACGTCGTCGAGCCTTCGCTGCACGGCGAGTGCCTCGGGAATCGTCTCCGTGCGCTTCAGGAAGCCGAGCAGCTGCGCCTCGACCGCCTCGAGGTGACGCTGGCGGGCCTCCAGATCGACGAACTCGCCGGAGACGTCCTGTCCGGTCTCCTCGCGAGAGCGGACCCGGCCGAGCTTCGTGAGCTGCGTCATCGCCTGGCCGTAGGCGGCTTCCGGCACCCTGAGGACGAGCGTTCCGCGGACGAGCCGGCTGTCGGAGCCCTGGCTCGCGCTGGAGCTCGTGACGTAGCCCGCAAGGCCGGTCGCGATCGTTCGTGCCTGCGATACGGTCTCCTCGAAGCCGGCCGCGCTCGACGGAGATACCGAGGAGCGCGGTCTGGATCACCCGCGGGCCGGAGATCGGCGTGAGGATGTTCTCCGCGACCGGTGTGGAGGCGTCGCCGCCGCCCGACGCGGACACGGCCTGGTCGGCGGACGAATCGCGCGCCGCCTCGGCCGTGGCCGCTCCGACCGCTTCGGCCGAGACCTCGGATTCCCGCCCTCCCGTACCGCATGCCGTTACGGCGAGCACGAGCGTCACTACGCCGAGGGCTGCCACGATCTGTCGCATCGCCGTCCTCCTCACCACGAATGAAGATCCGACCGATATGCCTCGGGGAAAGTTCCCGCTTTGGGGGCGAACGGGGCACGCGGGCACAAGTAGAGTCCCGACGCCATGACGCAGTACGTCTACAACTACACGGACGGAGCGGACGGCGGCCGCGAGCTGCTCGGCGGGAAGGGGCTCGGCCTTGCCCAGATGACTGCCCTCGGGATTCCGGTTCCGTCCGGCTTCGTCGTCACGACCGAGGCCTGTGTCGAGTACATGCGGGCGGGAGGAGCACTTCCGGAGGGCCTCGAAGAGGAGCTCGCCGGCCATGTCGCGAGACTCGAGCAGCAGGCCGGCAAGCGCTTCGGCGATCGCGAGGATCCACTGCTCGTCTCGGTCCGCTCGGGCGCGGCGGTCTCGATGCCGGGGATGATGGACACGATCCTCAACCTCGGTCTGAACGCCGATACGACCGTCGCGCTCGGACACGCAACCGGCAACCCGCGGTTCGCGTACGACGCGTACCGGCGCCTGATCCAGATGTACGGCGAGGTGGTCGACGGCATCGACGGGCACCTGTTCGAGCGCGAGCTCGACCGCCTGAAGGGCGAACGGGAGGCGCGCCAGGACGTCGATCTGACCGCCGACGACCTCGCGGAGCTCGTCAGGCGGTTCGAGGCGATCTACCGCGAGGGCGTCGGGCACGAGTTCCCGCAGGAGCCACACGACCAGCTGATCAGAGCGCTGCGAGCGGTCTTCGACTCGTGGAACACGCCGAGGGCCCAGGTCTACCGGCGCGCCAACGGGATCGCAGACGATCTCGGCACGGCCGCGAACGTCGTTCAGATGGTCTTCGGAAACAGCGGCGACACGTCCGCGACCGGCGTCGCCTTCACGCGCAACCCGTCGACCGGTGAGCCGGGCGTCTGGGGCGAGTTCCTCGTCAACGCGCAGGGTGAGGACGTAGTCGCGGGAATCCGCACGCCGGAGCCGATCGAGCAGATGGCGCGCGCGCTGCCGGATGCCCACCGACAGCTCGTCGAGACGATGCAGCGGCTCGAGACTCACTTCCGCGAGATGCAGGACATCGAGTTCACGGTCGAGGAGGGGTCCCTCTACCTCCTCCAGACGCGCACCGGCAAGCGCACCGCTGCCGCGGCCTTGCGGATCGCCGTCGACATGGCGCAGGACGGGCTGATCTCCCAGGAGGAGGCGGTGGCGCGGATCGATCCCGGCCAGCTCGACCAGCTCCTCCATCCGATGATCGACCCGACGGCGCGAGGTCGAGGTCATCGCGGAGGGCCTGAACGCCTCGCCCGGCGCTGCGACCGGTCGCGGTCGTCTTCGACTCCGACACCGCGGAGGATCGCGGACGGGCCGGGGAGGACGTCATCCTCGTGCGGTGGGAGACGACGCCCGACGACATCCACGGGCTGATCTGGGCACAGGGGCGTCCTCACCGCCCACGGGGGCATGACCTCGCACGCGGCCGTCGTCGCCCGCGGCATGGGCAAGCCGGCCGTCACCGGCTGCGACGAGCTGTCGCTCGAGGACGGCGCGGCGACGATCGGTGGGCACCGCTTCGACGAGGGCGACGTCCTGACGATCGACGGGGGCACCGGCAGGGTCATCCGTGGCGCCGTTCCGCTCGTTGCCGCCTCAGATGGACGAGAACTTCGAGACCATGCTCGGTTGGGCCGACGAGGTCGCGCCGGCTGCGCGTCCGCGCCAACGCGGACACGCCCGAGGATGCGGCCAAGGCGCGCGAGTTCGGCGCGGAGGGCATCGGGCTCTGCCGGACGGAGCACATGTTCATGGCCGAGGAGCGGCTGCCGATCGTCCGCCAGATGATCATGGCCGGCTCCGAGGACGAGCGGCGCCGGGCGCTCGAGCGGCTGCTTGCCCGATGCAGCAGTCGGACTTCGAGGGGATCTTCGAGGCGATGGCAGGGCCTGCCCGTGACGATCAGGCTGCTCGATCCGCCGCTGCACGAGTTCCTGCCGCCGCTCGAGGAGGCAGAGACGCCGCAGATGGCGCAGCGGATCCGGTCGCTCCGCGAGGCGAATCCGATGCTCGGGACGCGGGGCTGCCGGCTCGGCATCCTGTACCCGGAGATCTACGAGATGCAGGTGCGGGCGATCGTGCGCGCCGCGCTGGCCGTCGAGGAACGGACCGGCGACGCGCCGCTCGTCGAGATCATGCATCCGCTCGTCGGCTTCGCCGAGGAGCTCTCGCCGGCTGCGCGCGCTGACCGTGGAGACCGCCGACGAGGAGATGGAGGCGGCCGGTCGCCGCATCGAGCTACCACGTCGGGCACGATGATCGAGCTGCCCCGCGCGTGCGTCCGCGCCGACGAGATCGCCGAGGTGGCCGACTTCTTCAGCTTCGGCACGAACGACCTCACGCAGACGACGCTCGGCTTCTCGCGGGACGACGCCGAGGGGAAGTTCCTGACGCGCTACCTCGACGACCGCATCCTCGAGGCGAACCCGTTCGAGACGCTCGACCAGTCGGGCGTCGGAGATCTCATGCGGATCGGGGTCGAGCGGGCGCGGGCCGTCAAGCCCGACATCAAGCTCGGCATCTGCGGCGAGCACGGCGGAGACGAGCAGTCGGTCGGGTTCTGCCACCGGCTCGGGCTCGACTACGTCTCGTGCTCGCCCTATCGCGTGCCGCTCGCGCGGCTGGCCGCGGCGCAGGCCGCGCTCGCCGAGGAGGGCATTCGCGCCGTTGCCGTCGGCGGATGATCGCTGCCCTTGGCCGTGCGCTGCTCGCGAAGTGGTGGCAGGGGCCGAAGGCGGGGCCGGTCGAGTGATCAGTTGAAGCGGACTGTGACGTCCTGCGGCTCGTCGCTGCCCGGGCGCGAAGACCGTGAACACCGCCGACTCGTCCCGGCGAAGGTCACCGACCTCGTTGCAGTAGCTCCGCAGCGTCGTGTCGATCGGGTTTCCGTTGATCGCGACGACCAGGGCCGGGCCGCTGCCAAGGCCGGAATCGGCCGCGAAGGTTCCAGGCTTGGCGTTCGTGACGACCAGTCCCTCGAAGTCGGGTAGCCCGAGCTGCGTGAGCTCCTCGGGGCTCGTCGGCTCGTAGAAGCCGAGCCCCGACCACCCGATCGACGTGCCCTCGGCGAGGCGCGGCACGAGCTCTTTCACCCGATCGACGCCGATCGCGAAGTTCTGTGCCTGCTCGTTGCTGACGAACGTGTTGACGCCCACGAGCTCGCCGTCGCGATTCAGGAGCGGGCCGCCGGAGTTACCGGGGTTGATCGCAGCGTCTGTCTGGATCACGTTGGGGAAGCGGAGGTTCGAGTATGCGTTCGCCGGCGTCGAGACGATGGACACGACTCCGTCGGTCGCGACGAGAGCGCCGCCCAGCTCGGCTCCGGCGGCGGAGGTGACCGGGTAGCCGAGCGCGACGACCTCCTGGCCCTGCTCGAGCTCTGCCTGCGAGCCGAGGGGTACGGTCGCGAGCCCCGCCGTGTCCTCGACCCGGAGCAGCGCGAGGTCGTCGCACGGCGCGACGGCGACGATCTCTGCGTCGCGCTCGGTCTGCTCGGAGCCGAGTGCGACCTTGAACTCCGGATACGTGTTGACGACGTGTGCGTTGGTGACCACGAGGCCCTGCTCGGCGTCGTACACCCAGCCGGTGCCGGCCCCGTAGGTCTGGCCGTCCTGGACACCCCGCATGAGGAGCGTGGAGGGGGTTGCAGCTTCCACCACGTCGGCGGCGGTCGCCTGGTCGTCGCTCCCGAGCACGCTTGCTGCGAAGAGGACGCCCACCGTGATGCCGACGACGGCGAGGACGCCGAGAGCGGCCGCCATGATCTGCGTCCGCCGCAGCGAGTTTCGTCCCTTCAGGTGAGGCCTCTGACCTTGAAGTAGGCGACGATCACGCTGAGGCAGCGACCAGCCAGTAACACGCCGACGCTCGCCAGGTCGCCGTGCCGCCCACGTCCCCAGTGCCAGAGGCCGATCATGACCAGGATGCCGCCGACGAGGCCGCCGAGGTGGCCGCCGATCGAGATGTTCCCGAAGGTGAACGTGAAGACGAGGTTCAGGACGACGATCGGGAGCGCTGCGCCGCCGAAGACGTGCACGTGGTGGCGCTCGATGACGAGTGCGGCGCCGAAGATCCCGAAGACGGCGCCCGAGGCGCCGACCGTCGGCGTGTCCGGGGACATGAGCAGCGCCCCGGCCGAGCCGGCGAGCGCGGAGACGAGGTAGAGCCCGAGGAACCGCCAGTGACCGAGGTAGCCCTCGAGTATGCGGCCGAACCACCAGAGCGCCAGCATGTTGAACGCGAGATGGAGGAGCCCCGCGTGGAGAAAGGCGCCCGAGATGAGCCGGCACCATTCGCCCTCCGCGACGAGCGGGCCGAACAGGGCTCCGCGCTGGAAGACCTCACCGCCGATGTCCTGGATGCCGCTCCCGGTGGCGATCTCGGCCAGGTAGACGATGACGTTGATCGCGATCAGCGCGATGGTGATCGCGCCGTGGCGGCAGCCGCGTTTCCGCGGCGCTCCGGACCTGGGTCGCGGCGCGTCTTCGGGCCCGGTCGGCACGCCCGCGCACTCGGGGCAGCGGATGCCGACGGGCCCGAAGACCATGCAGTCGGTGCAGATCGGGCGGCCGCAGTCGGAGCAGCTGACAGCCGTCTCGACGCGCGGGTGCCGGTAGCAGACCGTCCGCTCCGTGGTCTCCGGCTGGGCCATGCGGCTCATCGTAGTGGCGGGAGCGGGGGCCCGGCGCCGCTACGATCGGCGCCGTGCGCGTCCACGTCGCGTTCACGCCGGCCGAGGCCGATCTCGGCCCCGACCGGGATCGTCGTCGACGTTCTCCGCGCGACGTCGACGATCGCGCAGGCGCTCGCGGCCGGCTACCGGCGGGTCCTCGTGCTGCGCGGAGGTGGAGGAGGCGACCGCGCTCCGGGAGCTGGCCGGAGAGGGGCTGCTGGCGGGCGAGCGGCAGTGCGTCCGGATTCCCGGCTTCGACCTCGGCAACTCGCCGCGCGAGTTCCTCGAGCCCCGCCGGCGAGACGCGTGATCCTGACGACGACGAACGGCACGCGCGCGCTCGTCGCCGCCGGCGAGCGCTGCGAGCGCGTGCTCGCCGGCAGCCTGCTCAACCTCGAGGCCGTCGTCGCCGCGGCGCGGGCCGGAGGCGGCGACGTGACCGTCGTCTGCGCCGGGGTCAAGGGCGAGTTCGCGATGGACGACGCCTACGTCGCCGGGCGCATCGCCGAGCTCTCTCGGCGGGGAGCCGACCGACGCCGCCGCCGCGGCGATGCGGCTTGCGCGTCGTTCGGGAGCGGCGGAGGAGGGCCTCGGGGCGAGCCAGAGCGCGCGCAACCTCGTCGCGGCCGATCTCGCTGACGACATCGCGTGGTGCGCGCGCGAGAGCGTCCTCGACGTCGTCCCCCGACTCGATCGGATGGTCGGCACGGCGGCGGAGCTGGTCGCATGACGGCCGGCTCGTGAGCGGAACTGCCGTCGTCCTCTTCACATTGTCAGGACGCACTGACGTGTGTCGGATGTTGCGGTGTGTGAGCAACGGAGGTCCAGTCCGGCGGTGAGCCTCTCGAGCACGGTCGCGCTGCCCGTGGCCGAGATGCCGAATCGGCGCCCGGTCGCCCTGGCGGGGCACCAGAAGACGTAGCCGTCCGCTGGATCGACATCGTCACCGCCGGGCGGCGGGCACCATCCGTGTCCGGCAGCTCGACGGCGGCGTCCTCGCCCTCGAGCTGATCGAGACGGGCGGGCCTCTCCGATGGCTCGCGCGAGCCGGAGCAGGTGGGGATGCCTCGAGCGCCAGCCATCCGTGCATCCGTCTCGCGCCCGTCGAAGAGCTTCGCCCAGAGCGCGCGCTCCTCCTCGGTCATCCGAGCGCCGGCTGAACTCGCCGTCCGCTGGGTAGTCGTACACGGCGACGACCCAGGAGCCCAGGCGAAAGACGAGGAAGTCCAGGCTCTCCGTTCCTGTGGCGGGGCCGTCGACGAACGGCACCGGGCTGCCGTCCTCACTCTCGTAGGTGTCCAGCCGGGGCGCGGACCGAGCAGCGCCGTCGCCCGCTCGGAGCCGATCCGTTCGATGACGAAGTCGCGCTGCGATCTCCCGTTCCTCACCCGACGAAAGCCGGGCCCAGCTGTAGGGTCGGATGTCCTTCGAGGACACATCGATGTCGGCGGGAACGCGAAGCTCGACCCGCGCCCATCGGGGAAGAGTGAGAGAGATGACATCGGATGCGGGCTCCTCGAGCTCGGGGGAGGTTGTCGCTGTCGGCGCACTGGCGAGCTCGAGTGTGCCAGTGGATGGCGCGGTGCCCTGGAGCCGACCGCACGAGCAGGGCAACGAGTGCTGTGGGCAACGCTGCGAGCGATCCGAGGCGCACGCCTCGATCTACGGCCGGCACGTGAGAAAGGTCCGCAGGACTTGACAGGAGAACATACGTTCGTGTAGAACATCTGTTCCCATGATTGCCTGTCTCACCATCCCAGGGTTTGCGCTTCGGGCCGCGCTTCGTTCGCGGCCGGAGCTCGTCAGCCGGCCGGCTGCGCTCGCACCCCGGCCGGGAGAGATCGAAGTCGTCGGGCCGTGCACCGCCTCTGCCCGGGAGGCCGGCGTGCGGCCGGGAATGCGTCTCGGAGAGGCGCTCGCCACCTGCCCCGGGCTCGCTCTCGCAGAGCAGGATCCGGCTGCGGTCGAGGAGGAGTGGGAGCAGCTCCTTCGGAGGCTCGAGGAGTCGGGCGTGGGCGTCGAGCCCGTCGAGCCCGGCTGCGTCTACTTCGAGACGGCCGGTATCGAACGGCTGGCCGGAGGCCTCGACGCGGCGCTGCGCCGCGCACTCGAGGCGGTCGGGCCCGGCTGGGGCGCCCGGGTCGGCGCCGCGACGCGCCGATTCGCCGCGCTCGCCGCCGCAAGCGTTGCGCCGGCAGGTCGTGCACTCGTCGTCGACGACGGGGAGACTGCGCTCTTCCTCGAGCCGTTGCCGCTCGACCTCCTGCCGCTTCCCCCCGACCGGCGAAGAGAGCTCTCGGAGCTCGGGATCCGGAAGCTCGGCGAGCTCGCCCGCCTACCCGGCTCGGCGGTCGCCGATCGTCTGGGCTCGGACGGAGCAGACGCCTGGCGTCTCGCACGGGGAGACGACAGAGGCCGCGTCGAACCGCGAATTCCTCCTCGTGAGATCGCCGAGTCGCTCCGCTTCCCGGAAGCGATCGGGAACGCGCTCGCCCTGGAGCAGGCGCTCGGCGTTCTCCTCGATCGTCTGCTCGCCCGTCCCGAACGCGGTGGCAGAGCGCCGCGGCAGCTCGCTGTCTCCGCACGGTCTGGTGGGCGGCGGCTCGTGGCGGCATGCAGTGACGCTCCGCCAGCCGACTGCGGATCCGGAGCGGCTCCGGGCAGCGCTCGCACCGAAGCTGGTCGAGCTGCCCGCGCCGGCATCCGAGCTCAGGCTCGAGCTCGGTGCGCTCGTCGACTCCGTCGGCGTTCAGGAGGAGCTCGTCCGCCCGCGCGGGCACAGGCTTCGAACGCTGCTCGCGGATGGCCTGCGACAGGCCCGCACGGCTGCGGGGATCGATGCTGTCTGTACCGTCGTGGAGGTCGCGCCGTGGTCGCGCATACCGGAGGCCCGGGCGATGCTCGTGCCGCGCGACGACTGAACGAGCCGCGCCCGGCCCGGGTCACGGCTCCGCAGGACGTACCCGAGACGGTCGCGGGTATCCCGGTGGCACAGGTCAGGGAGGAATGGCGCGTGCGCGAGCGCTGGTGGACGGAGCGTCCCGTGCGGCGCCGCTACTTCGACGTCGTGCTGGTCACCGGCGAGAACGTCGTCGTCTACCTGGACGAGACGAGCGAAAGGTGGTATCGCCAGCGTGCGTGACCGCCCACCACGAAGGAGGAACCATGTCGGACTCGTACGTGCTCTCCCTCGACCGGCGCAACCCCGCTTTCGACTCCGCCATCCCTTCGGCACTCGAGGTCGATCCAGGAGCCGTCGTGACGTTCGAGACGGGAGATGATGCGTATGCCCGCCTGGCCGCGGGAGAGCTGGTCGAGGAGATCGGCCTCGAGAACTTCAACCTCGTCACGGGGCCGGTTGCCGTCCGCGGCGCGGAGCCTGGCGATGCGCTGCGGCTCGATGTCCTCTCCATCACGGTGCACCGCGCCTGGTCGGTCTGGCTTCCCGGCTTCGGCGGCCTGGGCGGGAGGACGGACGAGATGGGCGTGCGCGAGATCCCGCTCGAAAACGGCATCGCGCGCATCGGGGAGATCGGGGTACCCGTCGAGCCGATGATCGGCTGTATCGGCCTCGCGCCTGCGGCCGGGGCGAGCTCGACGTTCATGCCCGCCTATCCCTGGGGTGGGAACATGGACCTTCGCGAGCTGTCACCGGGCGCAACGCTCTTTCTGCCGGTGCAAGTGCCGGGCGGGCTTCTCTCACTCGGCGACCTCCACGCCGCGATGGGCGCAGCCGAGCCGACCTGGGTGAGCCTCGAGGCAGCGGGCCGCGCGACGCTTCGAATCGGGCTCGAGAAGGCAATGGGTATCACCGTCCCGCGGCTCCGGGTAGACGGCGCGACGATCTGCGTCGGAATGGGGGAGACGCACGAGGAGGCGTACCAGTCGGCGATCGACCAGGCGTACGACCTGCTCGTCGCGGACGGCCTCGAGCTGTTCGACGCCTACGCGTTCGCGAGCGCCCGCGTGGGGATGCGTCTCGGTGGTCCCGCTGCGCCGATCGTCCTCGCCGTCGTCCCCGACTGGTAGCGGCGGGCGTCCTCATGTTCCTGGGACGTCGCTGGCAAGGGAGGCAAGCGTTCGCCACCCCGCGGAGCCCGGCTCCGCCGGGCGGGAGCGGCGGGCGGCCAGGGACATGAGGTACGTAGAGCTCCATTGCCACTCGGCGTACTCGTTTCTCGACGGCGCCTCGCTGCCGGAGGAGCTTGCGGTGCGGGCGGCGGAGCTCGGCTACCCGGCGCTCGCCCTAACCGACCACGACGGCGTCTACGGCTCGCTCGAGTTCGCGTACGCGGCGAAGGCGCTCGGCGTGAGGCCGATCACAGGGGCGGAGGTGACTCTGACCGGCGGCGCTCATGTCACGCTCCTGGTCGAGTCCGCGCCGGGCTACGCAAACCTGTGCCGGCTTCTCACAGAGAGCCATGCTCACGACCGGCTCGACCCCGCCATCGACCTCGCTCGCCTCGAGGAGCGCAACGAAGGTCTTGTCTGCCTCTCGGGGTGTGCGCGCCATGGGCTGGCAATACGCGATTCGAACGGCGCGGCACGGCTCGGCCGCGCGTTCGGACGGGAGCGCTTCTTCGTCGAGCTCCAGCGGCCGTACCTGCGCGGCGATGCCCGGCGGAATGCACGGCTGCGCGAGCTCGCCCGTGATCTCGGTGTCCGCACTGTCGCCACGGGCGACGTTCATGCGCATCACCCGAGGCGCGCCCGGCTCCAGGATGCGCTCGTCGCGATCAGGCAGAGGACGTCGCTCGACGGCTGCGAGCCCGAACGGCGGGGCAACGACGAGTTCGTCCTCGAGCCCCCGGCGGCGATGGCGGCGCGGTTCTCCGGCGACTCGGGCGCGGTCGCCACGACCGTCGAGCTCGCAGAGCGCCTCTCGTTCGACCTGACGGAGGAGCTCGGCTACCGGTATCCGGACTTCTCGGACGGTGCGGAACCGGCCGATGCCCAGCTCGCCGGCCTGTGCAGGTGCGAGTTCGAGGAGCGCTACCGTCACTCGCCGTTTCGGGCCCAGGCCCTCGTGCGCCTGGACGAGGAGCTCGCCCTGATCGCACACCTCGGGCTCTCAGGCTTCTTTCTCCTGCACTGGGAGGTGCTGGAGCTCGCGCGCGACGTGGCGCTCGAGGTGCGCGGGCGGGATTCGCCACGACTCTCGCTTCCCCCGGGCCGGGGGCGGGGAAGCTCGGTCGGATCCATCGTCTGCTACCTGACTGGGCTCTCGCACGTCGATCCGGTCGCAGCCGGCCTTCCTCTGGGCCGTTTTCTGAACAGGGAGCTCGCGTCGGTACCGGACATCGATCTCGACTTTCCGCGCGACATCCGCGAGAAGCTGATCTTGGCGGTCACGGAGCGCTACGGCCGCGAGCACGCAGCGCTCGTCGCCACGTTCGCCACCTACCGCTCGCGCGGCGCGATTCGCGAGGTGGGGAAGGCGCTCGGCCTGCCGCCGGCGGAGATCGAACGCCTCGCGCGCATGTCGGAGGGATGGGATGCCCGCGCCGTCGGTCAGGAGCTCTCGTACCTGCCTGACGCCGAGGAGAAGCTCCGCTCGCCGCGCTGGCGGGCGTTCGTCGAGCTCTGCGGGGAGATCGCGGGGCTCCCGAGACACATCTCCCAGCATCCGGGCGGGATGATCATCTCCTCGCGCCCGCTCGTCGAGCTCGTGCCGGTCGAGCCTGCCGCCATGGAGGGGCGCCAGCTCTGCCAGTGGGACAAGGACTCGTGCTCCGACGCCGGCTTCCTGAAGATCGACCTCCTGGGTCTCGGGATGCTCTCCGCCGTCGAGGAGTGCGTCGACGCGATCGCGCGCCGCCAACGGGAGCCGATCGACCTGTCGCGGATCCCTCTCGACGATGCGGCCGTCTACGGCGAGATCCACGATGCGGACACCGTCGGGGTCTTTCAGATCGAGAGCCGGGCGCAGATGCAGAGCCTGCTCCGCACCCGCCCCGAGAACCTCGACGACCTGACGATCCAGGTCGCGCTCGTCCGGCCGGGGCCGATTCAGGGGGGTGCCGTCCACCCGTACATCGAGCGTCGCCAGCGGCGCCGCGAGAACCCTGACTTCGTCCCGCCGTACGACCACCCCTTGCTCGCCGAGCCGCTTGCCGAGACGCTCGGCGTCGTCGTCTTCCAGGAGCAGGTGCTCGAGGTCGCGATGGCCCTCGCGGGGTTCACGGTCGGTGAGGCCGAGGGGCTCCGCCGGGCGATGAGCCGCAAACGGAGCCGCGACGCGATCGAGGCCTACCGGCAGCGCTTCCTCGACGGTTCGGCGGGGCGCGGGGTCGCCCGTGAAACCGGTGAGGAGGTCTTCGCGAAGCTGCTCGGCTTTGCGTCGTTCGGGTTCCCCAAATCGCATGCGGCCGCGTTCGCGCTGCTCGCCTACCAGTCCGCGTGGCTTCGACATCACTACCCGGCCGAGTTCCTCTGCGCGCTCCTGAACGCACAACCGATGGGCTTCTACCCTCCGTCGAGCCTCGTCCGTGACGCCCAGCGGCGCGGGATCGAGGTAGTTCCACCGGACGTGAACGCGAGCGACGCCCTCTGCCTGCTCGAGGGGAGCTCCGTCCGGGTCGGGCTCGGGTACGTGAAGGGCCTCGCCGAGGCGCCCGCAACCGCCCTGGTCGAGGAGCGACGGGCGGGTGGGCCGTTCCGCAGTGTTCAGGATCTCGCGCAGCGCGCGCCTCTCGACCGGCCGCAGCTCGACGCGCTGGCAGCGTCGGGCGCGTGTGACTCGTTCGGCTGGCCCCGCCGGCAGCTGCTCTGGCGGCTCGGCCTCGCTCCGCGCTCGTCGAGCGCCGGCTCCGGCGGCGCCGACCGTCAGCTCGCGCTTCCGCTCGAGCCGGCCACGGAGATCCCGGATCTCCCGGAACAGTCCGCGTGGGAGTTGATGCTCGCCGACTACCGCACGACGTCGCTCTCGGTCGGCGTCCACCCGCTCGATCTCCTCCGGCCCCATCTGCCGGCGGAGGTCGTCTCGAGTGCCGACCTCGGCACCGTCCGTCACCGCGAGCGGATCGCAGTCGCAGGTCTCGTCGTCGCCCGCCAGCGTCCGGCTACGGCGAACGGCGTCGTCTTCATGCTGCTCGAGGACGAATACGGACAGGTCAACCTGATCGTGCCCCCGCCCGTGTACGACCGCTACCGGGCGTCCGTGCGCGGGGAGCCGCTGCTCCTCGCCCGGGGGCGCTACGAACGGGTCGATCGCAACCGCAACGTCGTCGTCGAGGAGCTCGTCACGCTGGCACCGCTCGCCCGCCGCGTGGCGAACGACGCCGAGGTACGCGCGTCGCTCCCCTCGGCGCACAGCTTCGGACGCCGATAGTCGATCGGCGGGAGCAACTATGCGCGAGATGCGGGACGCCGACGACGCTCTGCGTCTCGGGGTCAGCCTTCACCGAGCGAGCCGTCCAGTGGAACCACGATCGCTCCAAAGGCATCGTCGGTCCGGCCGGCAGTGTGGAGCCTGGCGGTCATCGCGGCGGCCAGTGCATCCCGCACGTCCTGATTGGTACGAGCCGGGATTCCGGCCAGCCCTAGCCGTTCCAAGCCACCGCGCGTCCAGGCCGCTCTCGTCTGCGATCCGCGCGGGCCGAGCCACCGCGTCCAGGAGGCCGTCGGGAAGCATTCGACGGTCTCGATTCCGACCATCTCGAGCTCGGCGTAGAGCTCGAATCCGTGCAGGATCCACCCGTAGTAAGCTCGGTTCTCCTCGAGTCCTGTCTGCGACGGAGTCCACCGGATCCCGCAGATCTGCGTCCTGAGTGTCCGTTCCTCTTCACGGAGCCCGTGGCCGTCCGGCGCAGGTTCGATCGGGCTGTCCACCGCAGCGAGCTCGGCCGTGTGCTCGCGAACCCAGTCGACGCAGCGTGAGACTGTCGGAAGCGCCACGGGGCCGGCAACGACCTGCGTCGCGTCGATGGCGACGGCATGGAAGCCCTTCCGGCGCGCGCCGACATCGATCCCGATCCAGGCCGTCAGTCGAGCTCGAATCCGAAGCGAGGGAAACGCTTACGGGCGTGGTCGTTGAACGTCATGCGGTACTCCTCGTCGGCGTCCTCGTCGAGCGTCCGGGCGTATGTGTCACGGATCTCCTCCAGGGCGTCGCGCCCGGCGTCGACGAGGTCGACGAAGTCGCCGTAGCGCTCCTCCGCCTCATCCCGCGGCGATGATGTGTACGCGGCGAGGGCGGCTTCCACGTCGTGGACGAGGCCTGCGTGATCCTCGTCGAAGAAGTCGAGCTGGCGGTCGACGAGCTCGGCGAACCGCGGTCGGCGGCGTCTGCGGATCATCGGAGCTCCTCGTAGAGGGCGACGTGGGCGGCTGCCGCTTTCTCCCAGGTCAGCTCGGCCGCCGCGCGGCGCGCCCCGGTGCGGGCAGCCTCGAGCGCGGCCCTGTCGCCAAGGAGTCTTCGTACCCCGTCGGTCAGCGCGTCGACGTCGTCCGGCGGTGCCGCGATGCCGGCGGCGAAGCGGGTGACGGGCTCGGCGATGCCGCCGACGTCGTAGGCGGCAACCGGGACACCGGCGCCGAGCGCGCGCAGGAGCGCACCGCTCTGGTCGAGCTCCTCGCGGTAGGGAAACAGCGCCACGGTCGTCTCGGCGAGCGCCGCGTCGATCGTCAGGTCGTTCGCGTAGCCGAGCCGCCACTCGATTCCGGGCAGGTGCCGCCGGGCGCCCAGGTCGAAGGTCGGATCGCCGACGACGAGAAGCCGAACCCCGATGCGCCTTGCGACCTCGATCGCGTGATCGAGCTGCTTGTAGGGGCGGATCATCCCGAGGAACAGCAGCGTCGCGCCGTCGCCTTCGTACCGCGGCGTGCCCGGGAAAGCGGGGTGGGGGATGACGGCGACGCGTGTCGGCTCCACCCGCACTTCGTCGACCAGGCGTTCGCTGCCGCGCTCGCTGTGGACGACGACGCGCGCCGAACCTGCCGGTAGAGCGTCGCGCCACAGGTCCCGCTTCTCGGCAGTGCGTCGCGGCAGGACGTCGTGAGCCGTGATCACGGACGGCGTTGCGGTCGGGAGCAGGCGTACGTCGAGCTGCGGGAAGGGGAGCCCACTGCACATGCAGGATGTCGCGCGTGATTCCGCGCAACCGCCAGAGGCCGACGCCGTGCTCGACTGCCTTGAGCGGCAGCCGGAGCGGGGAGCGTGACCGGAAGAGGCGCGTGCTGGCGGGATAGAAGAGCTCACGTCGTGTATAGCCGTTGGGGGCCGGCGCATCGCCGAAGCGAAACG
Organism: uncultured Thermoleophilia bacterium; assembly: GCA_963797645.1. Classification (GTDB taxonomy): domain Bacteria; phylum Actinomycetota; class Thermoleophilia; order Gaiellales; family Gaiellaceae; genus CAWCQC01. The sequence goes on from CAWCQC010000012.1 coordinate 194,271, forward strand.
GCAGAGGTGACGAGCTCGACGTCGAGGCCGCGCGCTGCGAGCGCGCTGGCCAGATGGTGGTCGTAGGGCAGCGTGTAGGCAGCGGGATCGAGGAGCAGGACGCGCACCGGGCCTAGAGTACGCGTGCCGTGGAGCTCACCGTCCGTACCTGGAACCTGTTTCATGGCCGAACGGTTCCGGAGGGAGACAGCCTGCACCTGGAGGAGATGGTGCGGCGCATCTCGGCGGGCATGCCCGACGTGGTCTGCTTGCAGGAGGTTCCCGTCTGGTCGCTGCCGCGGCTCGGCGTGTGGAGCGGCCTGGCCGTCTTCGGCTCTGTCGCGATGCGCGCCGCTCGGCGGGCCGGCGCGCGCGCCGGCTGACGAGCTCGCACCCGCGCCGGCTGCGGTCAGCGCTCAGCGGCCAGGCCAACGCGATCCTGTTCTCCCGCCGGCTGTCACCGCACGAGCACCTGACGCTCGTGCTGAACCCGGCGTGGTTTCGCGCAGTGCCGGTGACCGGCTCGGCCTGACGCCTGCCGAGCGGTCGGCGTGGGCCCGCAACCGGCGGGTCGCGCAGGTCGATACGCCTCGAAGCCGGAGCGAGGCACACTCGTGGTCGTCAACACGCACCTCACGTCTCCTGCGGACAGCGCGGCGGCGGACGCCGAGCTCGCCCGGGCGCTCGCCTTCGCGCAAGGCGTTTGCCACGCCCGGCGAGCCGATCGTGCTCTGCGGCGACCTGAACCTCACGGCCTGCGGGTTCGCAGAACCTGGCCGGCTCTCGGGAAGGCGGGCTATTCGCCCGCCTGCACGGGGATCGACCACATCCTCGTTCGCGGGCTCGAGCTCGTTCGCGGTCCGGAGACCTGGCCCGACAGCGGCCCGCAGGCTCGGCGACGTACTGCTCTCGGATCACGCTGCCGCTCGAGGCAGCGATGATAGCGCCGTGAACCTCGCCGCCGTTCGTGCCGGGCTTCCCGTCCTTCGAGCGGGTCGCGTACCTGAACGCAGGGACGTTCGGTCCGCTGCCGCGCACGGACCGACGGCAGCGATGGAGAAGGCGGGAGGGCGGAGCTCGAGGCGGCCGCTGCGGGCGACCGTACTGGGAGAGGTGCGCGCGCTCCGCGCACGAGGCGCGCGAGAGCGATCGGCCGGGTGATCGGCGCGCAGCCGGAGGACCTCGCGCTGACCCGCAGTCGACGACCGACGGCTGCAACATCGCGGTCTCGGCGCTGCGTCTTCGGCCCGGATGACGAGATCGTGACGACCGACGCGGAGCACTTCGGCCTGCTCGGGTGCGATCGCTGCTCGCGGCGCGGCGTGCGCGTGGCGCGCAGTCAACACCAAGCCGGCCGCACGAGTCGACGGGGCTGGATCGAGGCGGAGATCACGCCGCCGCACCCGCCTCGTTGCCGTCTCTCGCACGTCCTCTGGACGCACGGGCAGGTGCTTCCGGTCGAGCGCTTCGCAGGACGCGACTTCGCGGTGCTCGTCGACGGGGCCCAGTCGTGCGGCGCGATCGCGAGCTCGACGTGGCCTCGCTGGGCGTCGACTTCTACACCGTCTCGGGCCAGAAGTGGCTGCTCGGGCCGGACGGAACCGGGGCTCTCTACGTCCGGCCGGAGCGGCTCGACGAGCTCGCCGTCACCATGCCCTCGTACTACTCGCAGCAGAGCTACGAGGAAGACGGGTCGTTCGTCCCGGCGGAGGGGGCGGCGCGGTTCGACAACGGCACGGTGCCGGCCCGGCGCTCGCCGGGCTGCGTCGAGTCGCTCGCGTTCTCCGACGAGGCGGGTCACGAGCGCTTCGAGCAGGCTCGCGCGACCGCCGCGCGCTGCCGGGAGGCGCTCGCCGCGCACGTCGAGGTCGATGGCCGAGCCCGGCGAGTCGACGCTCGTGGCCTTCCGCCCCGAAGGCGACGCGGCCGAGACGGTCGCGCGACTCGCCGAGCAGTGGCGTGGTCGTGCGCGACCTGCCGCGGCTGGGCTGGGTGCGAGCCTCGATCGGCTTCTGGACGAGCGACGACGACGTCGACCGGCTCGTCGACGGCGTGTAGAGACGGGACGCCTGTCTCGCTACGAGCCGGCGGCGGCTCCGCAGCCCCAGCTCGGGAGCCATCGGGCGCAGTGCGGCGATGACGAACGCGATGTGCTCGTCGAGCTCCACGCCGAGCTCCTCTGCGCCCACGGTAGACCTCGTCACGGTGGACGCCGGCCGCGAACGACGGCTGCTTCAGCTTCTTGCGCACGGACTTCGGCTCGAGCGTCTCGATCCCGTCCGGCCGCACGTACCCGCAGGCGCAGACGAAGCCGGAGAGCTCGTCGCAGGCGAACAGCGTCTTCTTCAGAGGCGTGTCACGCGGAATGGAGAGGTGCTCGGCATGGGACAGCACGCGCGTCGATCAGCTCGTCCGGATACCCCTCCTCGCGCAGGATCGGCGCTCCGTCCTGCGGGTGCTCGTCGAGCGTGGGGTGGATCTCGTAGTCGAAGTCGTGCAGGAGCGCCGTCGCGCCCCAGAGCTCCTCGTCCTCGCCGAACTTCGCGCGCGTACGCGCGGACGGACGCCTCGACCGCGAGCGCGTGGCGCAGGAGCGACTCGCTCTTCGTGTACGCAGTGAGCGTCTGCCACGCTCGGTCGCGGGTGACCTCCATCGGGTTGGCTAGGATAGCCGGGTTCCGCGGAGCCCCGCCGCCTCGTTTCCAGCCCTCGTGTCCACTACCCTCGTCTCGGAGAGCCTCATGGAGTCGTTCGTCATCGACGGCGGGCAGCCCCTCTCGGGCCGGGTGCGCGCGGCCGGCAACAAGAACGCCGCGCTCCCGATCATCGCCGCGTGCCTCCTGACGGAGGAGCCGGTCACCCTCACGAACGTCCCGACGATCCTTGACGTGGAGACGATGCTCGAGCTCGTCGAGCACCTGGGCGTCGAGGTCGAGCGGGTCGGGGCCGGGGAGGTTCGGATTCACGCGGCGGAGACGCCGCGGCACGAGCTCGACGAGGAGCTTTGCAAGCGGATCCGGGCGTCGGTTCTCCTCGCAGGGCCGCTGCTCGCGCGCTGCGGCCGCGCGGTCGTGCCGCCCCCCGGCGGGGACGTCATCGGCCGCCGGCGCCTCGATACGCACGTCCATGCCTTCCAGAAGCTCGGCGCCGAGGTGACCGTCGATCGGCGCTACCTGCTCGAGGCCGAAACGCTGCTCGGCTGTCCGATCTTCCTCGACGAAGCGTCCGTCACGGGCACCGAGAACGCCGTCATGGCCGCGGTCCTCGCAGAGGGAGAGACAGTGATCGCGAACGCGGCGAGCGAGCCGCACGTCCAGGACCTCTGCCGCTTCCTGGCACGGCTCGGGGCCGAGATCGACGGGATCGGCTCGAACGTCCTGCGCATCCGCGGGGTCGACCGTCTGGGCAGGGGTGAGCATCGCATCTGCCCGGACCACATCGAGGTAGCGAGCTTCATCGGACTCGGTGCCGTGACCGAGGGCGAGATCGTGATCGAGGACGTCGAGCCCGAGCATCTGCTCGCCATCTGGCCCGGTTTCGAGCGTCTCGGCGTCAGGTACGACCTCGACGGCTCCACCGTTCGCGTGCACGGAAGGCAGGACCTCGTCGTGCTCGACGATGTCGGATCCCAGATCCCGAAGATCGAGGACGGCCCCTGGCCGGCGTTCCCCGCCGACCTCACGTCGATCGCGCTCGCCGTCGCGACGCAGGCGCGAGGGACGGTGCTGATCTTCGAGAAGATGTTCGAGAACCGGCTGTTCTTCGTCGACAAGCTCGTCGGCATGGGCGCTCGGATCATCCTCTGCGACCCGCACCGGGCCGTCGTTTCGGGCCCGGCGCAGCTGTACGGCGAGCGCATGTCGAGCCCTGACATCCGCGCGGGGATGGCGATGCTGATCGCCGGGCTCTGCGCCGAGGGCCGCTCGACGATCGGCAACATCCGTGAGATCGACCGGGGCTACGAGCGGATCGACGAGCGGCTGCGGGGGCTCGGCGCGCGCATCGACCGCATCGAGGGCTGAGCGCTCGCCCAGCCGTCTCGGCTAGGGTCAAGGCGTGGCGCGAGGCTCGTCGGCGGGAGGGACGTCGCTCCGCGTGAGCCTGAACGTGGCCGGAACGGGCAGGACACGGGTGATCACCGGTCTTCCCGTCCTGGACGAGTTGCTCGAACTGCTGGCGAAGACGGCCGGTTTCGACCTCGAGCTGGAGAGTCACGCGGGTCAGGGAGAAGCGGAGGTAGGCGCGGTTGGAGAAGCGCTCGGCCGGGCGTTCGGAGAGGCGCTCGAGCGTCCCGGGAGCTGGCGGATCGGAGGGGCGACGGCACCTGCGGACGAGGCGCTCGCGCACGTGTCGGTGGAGGCGTCGGGCCGTCCCCTCGTGGTCGCCAACCTCGATCTGACCTCGGCGCACCTGGGCGGCCTGCCCGGCGACCTGCTCTCCGATCTGCTCGACGCGCTTGCGCGGGGAGGCGGACTGACGGTGCACGTGCGGCTGCTGCACGGCGAGGAGACCAGACATATCGCGGAGGCGGTCGTGAAGGCCCTCGGCCTCGCGCTGGCCCACGCCTGCTCGACGAGGAGGAGCGTGTGACGGAGAAGGCCGTGGTACGCACAGAAGGCGCGCCGGCGCCGTTTCAGGGAGCGCCGTACTCCCAGGCGATCACGATCGGCGGGCTCGTGTTCGTCGCGGGGCAGGTGCCGATCGACCCCGCGACCGGCGCTCTCGTCGAAGGCGGGATCCGCGAGCAGACCGAGCAGGCGTTCCGCAACGTCGGTGCCATCCTCGAGGCTGCCGGCTCGAGCCTCGCAAACCTCGTGAAGACCACGGTGTTCCTGGCCGACTTCGACGACTTCGCCGGCATGAACGAGGTCTACGCCCGCCACGCCGGCGAGCGCCCGCCCGCGCGCTCGACCGTCGAGGTCTCGCAGCTCCCGGCCGGTGCCCTCGTCGAGATCGAGGTGGTCGCGCACCTGTGAGCGCGGCGTTATCCGCCTCGTAGGAAGGCGTCGAGCCGATCCAGGGCGGGCTCGAGTACCGAGCGCTCGGAGGCGTAGCAGAGCCGGAGCGAGCCCTCGCCGCCTGCACCGAACGCCGCGCCGGGGGCGATGCCGACACGCTGCTCCAGCAGGAGCCGCCGGCAGAAGGCGACCGAGTCGGTGAGGCCGTCGACATGCGGGAAGAGGTAGAAGGCGCCGTCGGGCTCGGGCACCGTGACGCCCGGCATCGCGCGGAGCGCGGCAAGGCAGAGATCGCGGTTCTCGCGCAGGCGTGTGACGAGCTCGCGGACCCAGGGCTCGCCGTCGGCGAGCGCAGTCTCGCCCGCCTTCTGAGAGAAGCTCGCCGCGTGGGAGACGACGAACTCGTTGAGCTGGGCTGCTTTCTCGGCGAGGTCGGCGCGGGCCGCGAGCCAGCCGAGGCGCCAGCCGGTCATGCAGTAGTTCTTCGAGAAGGAGCCGACCACGACGACGGCATCGTCGCGCGTCGCCTTACGAAGGATCGAGGGTGCCGGATCGCCGGGCTCGGCGCTTCGATACCAGAGCCGCTCGTACACCTCGTCCGCGAGGAGCCACAGGCCGTGGCGGCGGCAGAAGTCGAGCAGCGCGTCCTGTTCCCTCTCCGTGGCGACCCAACCGAGAGGATTCGACGGAGACGTGTAGACGAGGAGCCGGGTACGCTCGGTCACCTCCTCCTCGAGCGCCTCGAGATCGACGCGGTAGCGCTCGTCGTGGAGCGGCAGGGCAAGCTCCCGTGCACGCCCGCTCGCCATGAGGACGCTTGCCGAGCCGTTCGGCCAGGCGGGAGTGAGGACGAGCGCCTCGTCGCCGGGATCGATCGTGCAGCGGACGGCCATGTTGAGCGCCTGGACTCCCGAGGCCGTGATGACGATCTCCCTCGCGGGATCGAGCTCGACGCCGTGCAGGCGCGCGTACTGCCCGGCCAGGGCGGACCGGAGCGAAGGCAAGCCCGCGTTCTCCGAGTAGTACGTGTACCCGTCCGCCAGCGCCTTCGCGGCCGCATCCTTGATGAACTGCGGGGTCGGCAGGTTCGACTCGCCGAAGTAGAGCCGTAACACGCCGTCCATGGACATCGCCAGCTCCGCGAGCTCGCGGATGCGCGAGTAGGAGACGCCCCCGAGCGACGGCGCGAGCTCGGGCATGTCAGACGGCGGCGGTCTGGAGTTGCCCTGCGACGCGCTCGACCCGCTCGAGCCACGGCCTGGCCTTGAGACGTTCGAAGATCTCGCCCGCCTCGGCGAGCAGGGGCTCAGCTTCTGCGGGCTTGCCCTCGTCGACGAGCCACTCGGCGTGTTCGAGCCGGGTGACCGCCGAGCCAGAACGGCACTCCCAGCTCCCGGAAGCTCGCCGTGGCCGCTCTGAAGCCCGTCTGTGCCTGCTCGGACCTCAGCCCGCAGAGCGGCGAGACGCGCACGGAGGCGGCTCTCTTGTGCGCGGGTGTATCGGGTTCGATCGGTGGCCGGCAACGTCGCGAACTCGTCGAGACGTCCCTGCCTTCCGAGGTCGCCGAGGTCGAAGGCTGCTTCCGTCGTCTCGACGAGCCCCTCGGTGACGAGTCTGCCGCCTGTCGGAAGAGCGCGCCCCTCCGCAGACCGCCTCCTCGCCGGCCGACAGAGCCTCCGCTAGCCGGCCCTCGGCTCGGTTGACGATCGCGCGCGCAACGGCGTACATCGCACGCTCGTCGAGGTCGGTGGAGGTCTTCGCGACCGGCATGCGGCGCCAGGACACGGCGTGCCTCCTCGAGCTCACCCCGGTTGACGTAGATGCGGGTGAGCGGGCGTAGCAGGGCCTTGTCGCCGGAGATCGAATCCCACGCGCTCCTCTTCGACCAGCATCTCGACCGCAGATCTCGAGCGCCGCATCCCAGTCGCCGACGAGGAAGAGCGGCTCTCCGAGCTCCGAGAGCATGCTCGCCTCCCAGTACCGCTCGCCGCGGCGCCGCGCCAGTGCCAGACCGCTACGAGCGCACAGTCACCGCCTCAGCGATCCGGTCCTGCTCGACGCAGCGCCTCCGTGAGGTTGTAGTAGGCCCTGAGGGCTGCGGGCGGCAGATCGTTCTCGAGGGCGATCTTCAGGGCGCCCTCGAGGAGCACGAGACTCTCGGACCGGCGCTTTTGTAGAGGATGCGATGCTTGGTGTTGAGTGCCTCCGCGATGACGCCGGGGAGGCGCAGTGCCTCGGCCGTCTGCGAGCGCGAACTCGATCCGGTCTGCGGCAGCGTCTCTTGCCCGTGAAGAACAACATGCGTCCGAGCTCGGCTGCGAGGATGGCGAGATCCTCGTCCGGCTCGTCGCCCGAGAGCACGCCGAACGACTCCTCCATCCGCGGAATCGCCTCGTCGATACGGCCGCTGAAGTACATCACCGATCCGAACCGGGCCCAGACGCGCGCCGCGGGATGCCGTGCACCTTGCGCCTCGAAGAGGGCGATCGCTTCCTCGAAGAGCGCCTGGGCCTCCTCGAAGCGGGCCCGCTCGCGTAGGCCATCTCGCCGGCGCGCTCGAGCAGCTCGGCGCGCGCCTTGGTCGTCGGCAAGCTCCGCCGCTCGCTCGAAGTAGCCCTGCGCTTCCTCGCTGGCCGCGAGTGACGCGGCTCGCTCGCCCGCGCGGGCGAGGCGGTCGCGGGCCTGTCGCCTTCAGCTCCGCCGCGTCCTCGGCGTCCGGGACGGCTCGGTAGGCCTCGAGGTAGTGGGCGGCGACGACCTCGACGATCTCCGTCCTCGTCGGCGCCCCAGTCGCTCTCGAGGTAGCCGGCGACCGCCAGGTGGCGCGCCTTGCGCTCCTTCCGCGAGAGCGTCTCGTAGGCGACGCGCTGGACGAGGCCGTGGAGGAAGCCGTACTGGCCGCGCTCGGGCGAGCGCGGGTCGGCCTCGAAGGTCAGGATCTCCTTGCGGACGAGCGACGCGAGCAGCGGCTCGATCTCGCTCGTCGTCGAGCCCGGAGACGGCCGAGAGCGCGCGCTTGGTGAACGTCTTGCCGAGGACGGAGGCGTCCTCGAGCAGACGGCGCTCGTCGGGCTCGAGCCCGTCGAGTCGGGCTGCGAGCAGCGCGTGGAGCGTCTCCGGCACCTCGAGCGCATCGACGGGCCCCTTGAGCCGGTACTCGCGCCGACCTCTCTCGAGCACGCCGCGGTCGAGGAGCATCCGCACGGTCTCGACCGCGTAGAGCGGGACGCCCTCGGCGCGCTCGCGGATCTGCGCACGCAGCGTCGCCGGCAGCCCGGGGACAAGCCCTTGGAGCAGCTCCTCACGCGCCTCGCTCGGCGAGCGGCTCGAGGAAGAGCGAGTGGAAGCTCCGCGTCGTCGGCACCCCAGTCGGACGCCGCTCGAGCAGCTCTGGCCGGGCGAGGGTGAGGACGAAGATCGGGTAGTTCCTCGACCACTCGAGCAGGTACTCGACGAAGTCGAGCAGGCTGGCGTCGGCCCAGTGGAGATCCTCGAAGAGGAGGACCGTGGGATAGGCCTCGGCCAGCCGCTCGAAGAAGAGGCGCCAAGCCGAGAAGAGATCCTCGCGGTCTGGAGCAGTCCGCTCGGCGAGGCCGAGGAGGTGCTGGAGCCTCGGCTCGAGCCACGTCCGCTCGTCCGCCGTCGGCGACGTATTGCTCGATGGTCTCGCGGAGCTTCGGAAGGGCCGTCTCGGGGGCCTCCTCCTCGATGATGCCGGCACGCATCCGCACCATCTCGGCGAGCGCCCAGTACGCGACACCTTCCCCGTACGCCAGGCAGCGGCCCTTGTGCCAGAGGATGGTCTCGACCAGGCCGTCGATGTACTTGTAGAACTCCCAGCCGAGCCGGGACTTACCGATCCCCGCCACGCCGACGACGGAGACGAGGCGCGCCCGACCCTCGTCCGCCGTGGAGTGGAAGAGCTCCTTGACGAGGTGCAGCTCGCGGTCGCGTCCGACGAACGGCGCCTCGAGGCCGGTCGAGCGGCCTTCGCCGCCGCGTCCGGCGACGACCGCGGACTGCCCGCCAGAGCGAGACCGGCTCCGCCTTGCCCTTGAGCTCGTGCTCCCCGGCGTCCTCGTAGTCGATCGCCACCTCGCTGGCGCGCCGGGTTGCGTCGCCGACGAACACGGTCCCCGGCGTCGCGACGGACTGCACTCGCGAGGCTGTGTTGACGAGATCGCCGGCGACCATGCCCTGGCCTACGGCGCCGATCGTGACCGCCGCCTCGCCGGTGACGACTCCTGCGCGCAGCGCGGAGGTCGGGCGCCCCGGCCTCGCGCCGAGGGCCGCGACCGCGGAGACGAGGTCGAGCGCGGCCCGCACGGTGCGCTCGGCGTCGTCCTCCTGGGCGATCGGCGCTCCCCAGACAGCCATGACGGCGTCGCCGATGAACTTCTCGACCGTGCCGCCGTAGCGTCCGATGACCTGCCGCGCCGTGTCGAAGTAGCGCGACAGCAGCTCGCGAACCTCCTCCGGGTCGCGGTCCTCGGAGAGCGTCGTAAACCCGACCAGGTCGGCGAACAGCACGGAGACGAGCCGCCGCTCGGCCTCCGGGGCCGGGCCGGGGTCGGAGCTGGCGTCGGAGCCGGCGCCGCCAGCGCCGCGCCGCACTCCCCGCAGAACTTGAATCCCGGGGGATTCGCCGTTCCGCAGGCCGGGCAGGCGCCCGTGAGCGTCGCCCCGCACTCGCCGCAGAACTTCTGGCCCGGCCGGGTTCTCCGTGCCGCAGGCGGGGCAGGTCATCGCGCGACCGGCTTTGTCGGCGACAGCCGGCCGAGCTGCTCGAGCCGCGGGCGCCGCCTTCAGCCGCTCGAAGATCTCGCGCGCCTCGGCGAGCAGAGGCTCTGCGTCCGCGTCGCGCCGCTCGGACAGGAGCCACTCCCCATGGTCGAGGAGCGTCACGGCGAGCCAGAAGGCGTTCTCTGCCTGGCGGAAGAGCGCCTCCGCGGCCTTGAAGCCCGGCTGCGACCCGTCCTGACTCGCCGGCGTGGGCGGCAAGCGGCGAGGACAGCGCGCGACTGGTGCGCCCGCAGCGTCGGCGTCGCGAGTCTGCGCCGAACGCGAGCGGGCGAGACCTTCCTCGACCGTGGCGGGATCGTCCACCGCGAGGCCGGCGTCGACGAGAACGCCGAGGCAGTCGCCGAGGTACGGTGAGCGCGTGGGACTCGAGCGCATCGCACCCTCGCTCGCGACGGCCGCCGCGGCGGCAGAGTCGCCCTTCGGCGGCGAGCAGCGACGCTCGCACGAGCAGCGCCATCCCGCGAGCCTGCACGTCGGTCGAGCTCCTCGTATCGCGACATGACGCAAGGCCATCTCGCCGCGCTGCGTCGAGCTCGCCGCGGTATGACGTGGATCTGTGACAGCGGTCTCGGTCGGGTAAGCGCCGAAGCCGGCATCTCGCGCCTCGTCGGGGATCTCGTCGCGCGAGCACGAGCAGCCTCGTCCCAGTCGCCCGAGGCGAAAGAGTGAGGCTGATCAGGTTCGAGAGGAGGATCCACTCCCAGTCGGTCGCCGCGGCGCCGGGCCAGGCCGATCCCGTCCTCGCACGCGGATCGGCCTTCGCGGATGTGGTCATGAGCTCCAGAGAGTAGGCGAGGTTGTTGTACGCGCGAAGCGCGGCGCTCGTCAGATCGTGTTCGAGCGCAACGTCGAGCGCTTCGCGCATGAGCGCGCCGCTCTCGTGCGGCCGGCGCTGGTAGAGACAGCGACTTCGTGTTGAGCGCCTGGGAGATGATCTCCGGGAGCTCGAGCGCTCTCGGCGATCTCGAGCGCGAGCTCGACCCGCTCCTCGTGGAGCACGTCGTTTCCGGCGAACATGTAGAGCCGCGCGAGCTCGTGGGCGAGCGTTGCGAGGTCGCCGTCGGGCTCGTCGGCCGAGAGCACCTCGAAGGACTGCTCCATCCGCGCGATCCCCTCGTCGATGCGGCCGAGCTCGTAGAGGATGCTCCCCAGGCGCGCGGTCGCCCGGGCGGCCGGATGCGATGCTCCCGCGGACTCGAAGAGAGCGACGGCCTGCTCGAGCGCGCTCTCCGCCGCGTCGAGTCGCCCGCTCGCCCGCGCCGCCTCGCCGGCGCGCTCGAGGAGCTCGCCGCGCCGTGACGGATCGTCGTCGAGCTCCGGCCGCCTCCTCGTAAGCGCCGGTACGCCTCCTCGTGGCCGCGAGCGACGCGGCCCGCTCGGCCGCCCGCGCCAGGCGCGCGCAGGCCTGCGCCTTGATCTCGGCTGCGTCCGTCCGCGTCCGGGCGACGCGCGGTACGCCTCGAGGTAGTGGGACGCGACGACCTCGACGACCTCCGGTCCTCGGGACCCCACTCGTCCTCGAGATAGCCGGCAACGGCGAGGTGCCTGGCCTTGCGTTCCTTCCGCGAGAGGGTGTCGTAGGCGACCTTCTGGACGAGGGCGTGCAGGAAGCCGTACTGGCCGCGCTCGGGCGAGCGCGGGTCGGCCTCGAGGGTCAGGATCTCCTTGCGGACGAGCGACGCGAGCAGCGGGTCGAGATCCGCCTCCGCGTCGACCCGAGACGGCGCCGAGCGCCGCTCTCGTGAAGGTCTTTCCGAGCACGGCGGCGTCCTCGAGCAGCCGCCGCTCGTCGGCGTCGAGGCCGTCGAGCCGCGCGGCGATCAGCGCGTGCAGCGTCTCGGGCACCTCGAGCTGACTCCACGGTCCCGGTGAGCCGGTAACCGCCGTCCTCGCGGATGAGCAGTCCGCGGTCGAGCGAGCATGCGGACCGTCTCGACCGCGTAGAGCGGGATGCCCTCGGCCCGGTCCCGGATCTGGTCTGCACCGTCGTCCGGGAGTCCCGGCACGAGCCCGGTCGACGAACTCCTCATCGCGCCTCGCCGGCGAGCGGCTCGAGGCACGACGGAGTGGAAGCTGCGCCGGCCGGCTCCCCAGGTCGGCCGCCGCTCGATCAGCTCCGGGCGCGCCAGCGTGAGGATGAAGATGGGGAAGTTCCGCGACCACTCGAGCAGGTACTCGACGAAGTCGAGCAAGCCGGCGTCGGCCCAGTGGAGGTCCTCGAAGACGGCGACGATCGGCACGACTTGTCGGCGAGCAGCTCGAAGAACAGGCGCCAGCCGGAGAAGAGATCCTCCTGGTCGCGCGGCGCGCCGTTCCGCGAGCCCGAGCAGGTGCGCGAGCCGCGGCTCGATCCAGCGCGCGCTCGTCCGCGTCGGGGACGTGCAGCTCGACGCTTGCGCGGAGCTTCGCAAGCGCCGACTCGGCCGGCTCCTCCTCGAGGATGCCGGCGCTCGAGCGGACCATCTCGGCGAGCGCCCAGTAGGCGACGCCCTCGCCGTAGGGAAGGCAGCGGCCGCGGTGCCACCAGATGTCGATCGACGAGCCCGTCGAGGTACTTGTCGAACTCCCAGGCGAGCCGCGACTTGCCGATGCCCGGCCACCGCCGATCACGGAAGGACCGGCTGCGCTCTGCGCTCGTCGGCGCGTGGCGTGGAAGAGCTCCTTGACCATCCGCAGCTCTGCGTCGCGTCCGACGAACGGCGGCTCGAGGCCGATTGCGCGACCGCTCGCCGCCCGTGGCGGCAACGACGCGGCAGCGCCCGCCAGAGGTGAACCGGCTCGGCCTTGCCCTTGAGCTCGTGCTCGCCGGCGTCCTCGTACGACGATCGCCGCCTCGGTCAGCCGGCGCGTCGCCTCGCCGACGAGGACCGTGCCCGGCTCGGCGCTGATCTGCACGCGCGACGCGGTGTTGACGAGGTCGCCGGCGACCATGCCCTGACCCTCGGCTCCGACCGTGACGGCCGCCTCGCCGGTCACGACGCCGGCCCGGGCGCGCAGGTCGGGCGACGCCGCGCCTCGACGCCAGCGCGCGCGACGGCGTCCACCAGGTCGAGCGCCGGCCGCACGGCGCGCTCGGCGTCGTCCTCCTGTGCGATCGGCGCGCCCCAGACCGCCATCACGGCGTCGCCGATGAACTTCTCGACCGTCCCGCCGTAGCGGCCGATCACCCGCCGGGCCGTGTCGAAGTAGCGCGAGAGCAGCTCGCGAACCTCCTCCGGCGTCGCGGCTCTCGGAGAGCGTCGTGAAGCCGACGAGGTCGGCGAACAGCACGGAGACGAGCCGCCGCTCGGCCTCCGGGGTCGGAGCCGGGGTCGGAGCGGGCGTCGGAGCCGACGCCGCCAGCGCCGCGCCGCACTCCCCGCAGAACTTCGCGCCGGGCGTGTTCGGCGCCGCCGCACGCTGCGCACGTGAAGCGCGAGCTTCGCTCCGCACTCGGAGCAGAACTTCCGGCCGGGCTCGTTCTCTGTACCGCACTCGGGCAGATCATCCGGCCAGCGCCTCGCTCTGTGGGCGGACGGCATCGAGCCGCTCGAGCCACGGCCGCGCCTCGAGCCGCTCGAAGATCTCGCGCGCCTCGGCGAGAAGCGGGTCGGCCTCGCCCGCCCGTCCTTCGGCCGGCGAGCCACTCGCCGTGCTCGAACAGCGTCACGGCGAGCCAGAAGGGCATCCCGAGCTCGCGAAACGCCTCGGTTGCCCGCCGGAACCCGGGCTCGACCGCGTCGCTCTCGGTGCTGCACGCAGCGAGACGAGCCGCGAATCGCGCCTCCTGGGCGCGGAGGTACCGGGTGCGGGCGACCGGCCGCAGCGCCGCGCAACGCGAGAGAAGCTCCCGCACGTTGCCGAGGTCCCCCAGGGCCAGCGCCGCACCGGCCGCTTCGGCGAGCGCGTTGACACCCTGGAGCGTGTCCCCGTGCAGCATGAACTCGGTGAACGCCTTCTCGCCCCAGTCGAGCGCCTCGTCATGACGTCCGTCCGCTCGGGCGATGGCGGCGAACGCGAGCGCCCCATAGGCGCGGTCCTGATAGTCGTCGGAAGCCTCTCGGCCGGCGAGGCCGAGGCTGAGAGTCCGCGCCTCCTCGAGGTTTCCGCGCTCGACCTCGATCCAGATCAACGTCTCGGCCGGGAACGCGCTGCCCAGCGCTGCACGCGCGTCCTCCGGGAACTCCGATCCGAGAGCGATCGCCTCGTTCCACTCTCCTGCGGAGGCAAGGAACTCGACGAGGTTCGCGAGCGCGAACCTCTCCCACGGACGGTCGCCCCGCCTGCGCGCGAGCGCGACGGCATCACGTGTGACGCGGATCGCCTCGTCGATCCGATCGCGGCTGTGGAGGCGATGGCCGAGATTCCCGTAGGCACGCAAGGCAGCGGCGGCAAGATCGTGTTCGAGGGCGATCCGGAGCGCTTGCCGGAGTAGTGCTTCACTCTCCGCCGGCCGGTTCTCGAGGACGAGCGACTTCGTCCCGAGCGCCTGGGCGAGAACCTCTGGAAGCTCGAGCGCTTCAGCGATCTCGAGCGCCAGCTCGAGGCTCTTCGCCCTGCGCGGCACGTCCCATCATGAAGTGGATGCGAGCGAGGCCGGCCGCGAGGGTGGCGAGGTCGGCATCCGGTTCGTCGGCTGAGAGGACGGCCAGAGCGTCCTCCATCCGGGACGCAGCGTCAGCGGATCGGCCCTTGTTGAAGAGGACTTCCCCGAGACGCGCCGACACGCGCGCCGCCGGGTGGATGTGGCCTTCTGCCTCGAGCAGCGCGATCGCCTGCTCGAACATGGCCTCCGCCTCGTCGAAGCGCGCGCCCGTGCGGGCCATCTCGCCTGCGCGTTCGAGGATCTCGGCCCGGACGAGCGGCTCGTCGGCGAGCCCGGCTGCGTCGTCGAAGTACCGCTGCGCCTCCTCGTTCGCAGCGAGGGACGCGGCACGCTCGGCTGCGCGAGTGAGGCGCTCGCGCGGCAGTTGCCTTGATGGCGGCCGCGTCGTCCTCGTCGGGCGCAGCGCGATACGCCTCCAGGTAATGCGCCGCCACGACCTCGATGATCTCGGCGTCGTCCGGACCCCAGTCCGTCTCGAGATAGCGCGCCACGGCGAGGTGACGCGCCTTGCGCTCTCTCCGCGACAGCGTGTCGTAGGCGACCTTTTGGACGAGCGCGTGCAGGAACTCGTACTGGCCGCGCTCGGGCGAGAACGGATCCGCCTGTAAGGCCAGGATCTCCTTGCGGATGAGAGACGCCAGCAGCGGCGTCGAGCGCCTCCTCGTCCTGGCCCGGACACTTGGGAGAGCCCGCGAAGCGTGAAGGTCTTGCCGAGCACCGAGGCGTTCTCCAGAAGGCGCCGCTCGGCCGGCTCGAGACCGTCCAGGCGCGCTGCGATCAGCGCGTGCAAGCGTCTCGGGAACCTCGAGCGCCTCGACGGATCCCGTGACCCGGTACTGGTCATCCTCGCGCGTCAGCACGCCACGGTCGAGCAGCATCCGGACGGTCTCTATCGCGTAGAGCGGCACGCCCTCCGCCCGCTCCCCGATCCGGACGCGGAGGTCATCTGGCAGCCCGGGCACCAGCCCGCGTAAGAGCTCCTCGCGCGCATCTTCGGCAAGCGGTTCGAGGAAGAGCGAGCTGAAGCTCCGCCGTCCGGCACCCCAGGATGGCCGCCGCTCGAGCAACTCCGGCCTGCCGAGCGTCAGCACGAAGATGGGGTGGTTCCGCGACCACTCGAGGAGGTACTCGACGAAGTCGAGCAGAGCGGCGTCCGCCCAGTGGAGATCCTCGAACAGGAGGACGACCGGTCCCGAGCTCGCCATCAGCTCGAAGAGGCGCCGCCACGCCGAGAACAGATCCTGTTGATCGGGCGCAGTGCTCTCGGTCAGTCCGAGAAGGTGGCGAAGACGCGGCTCGATCCAGGCTCGCTCCTCCGCGTCGGGGACGAACCGCTCGACGGTACTGCGCAGCTTCGCCTGGGCCGACGCCGGGGCCTCGTCTTCGAGGATGCCCGATCGCCAGCGAACCATCTCTGCGAGCGCCCAGTACGCCACGCCCTCCCCGTAGGCGAGGCACCGGCCGCGGTGCCACCAGATGTCGTCGATGAGACCGTCGACGTACTTCTCGAACTCCCATGCGAGTCGGGACTTGCCGATGCCGGCCACGCCGACGACCGAGACGAGACGCGCCTTCCCCTCGTCGATCGTCGTGTGGAACAGCTCCTTGACGAGCCGGAGCTCTCCGGCGCGACCGACGAAGGGAGCCTCGAGGCCGGCTGACCGGGCCTCGCCGCCGCGTGTCGCGACGACCCGAAGCGCGCGCCACAGCTGAATCGCCTCGGCCTTGCCCTTCAGCTCGTGCCGACCCGCGTCCTCGTAGTCGATCGCGGCCTCCGACATCCGCTTGGTGCCGTCACCCGCGACGACGGTTCCCGGCTTCGCGACGGACTGGATTCGCGACGCGGTGTTGACGAGGTCGCCCGCGACCATGCCCTGGCCCTCCGCGCCCAGCGTGACCGCCGACTCGCCTGAGGCGACGCCGACACGCATCTCCAGGCCCGGAATCAGCGCCGAGACGGCGTCGACAAGGTCGAGGCCCGCCCGAACGGCCCGCTCTGCGTCGTCCTCCCGGGCGATCGGGGCGCCCCAGAGCGGCCATCACCGCGTCGCCGATGAACTTCTCCACCGTGCCGCCGTAGCGCCCGATGATCTGGCGGGCAGTGTCGAAGTACTGTGACAGGAGCTCGCGGACCTCCTCGGCGTCGCGGTTCTCGGAGAGCGTCGTGAACCCGACGAGATCGGCGAAGAGCACGGAGACGAGCCGTCGCTCCGGCCTCCGGGGTCGGAGCTGGGGTCGGAGCGGGGTCGGAGCCCCGGCGGCGAACGCGGTGCCGCAGTCCCCGCAGAACTTGGTACCCGGCGTATTCGCGGCACCGCAAGACGCGCAGACGAGCGCGAGCTTCGCCCCGCATTCGCCGCAGAACCTCCGGCCGGGCTCGTTTTCCGTGCCGCAGCTCGGGCAGATCATGTAAGGAGCATAGAACTCGGGGCTACGTCCGGACGAGCGGCTTGTACTTGATCCTGTGCGGCTGGTCGGCTTCGGCTCCGAGCAGCGCGCGGCGGTGCTCCTCGTACTCCTGGTACGAGCCCTCGAACCACGCCGCCTGCGAGTCGCCCTCGAAGGCGAGGATGTGCGTCGCGATCCGGTCGAGGAACCAGCGGTCGTGGGAGATGACGACGGCGCAGCCGGCGAAGTCGAGGAGCGCCTCCTCGAGCGCGCGCAGCGTGTCGACGTCGAGGTCGTTCGTCGGCTCGTCGAGCAGGATCACGTTCCCGCCCGACTTCAGGAGCTTCGCCAGGTGGACCCGGTTCCGCTCGCCGCCCGAGAGGTCCGAGACGCGCTTCTGCTGGTCGGCGCCTCGGAAGTTGAACCACGAGACGTACTGCCTCGAGTTCACCTCTCGCTTGCCCAGCTCGACGACGTCGTGACCGCCGGAGATCTCCTTCCAGACGGTGCTCTGCGGATCGAGATCGGCGCGTGCCTGGTCGACGTAGGCGAGCTCCACGGTCTCCCCGATCGTGAGCGTTCCGGAGTCCGGCCGCTCCTCGCCGGCGATCATGCGGAACAGCGTCGTCTTCCCCGCACCGTTCGGACCGATGACGCCGACGATCCCGCCGGGCGGCAGCGAGAACGTCAGGTCCTCCATCAGCAAGCGGTCGCCGAAGCCTTTGGAGACGCGATCAGCCTCGACGACGACGTCTCCCAGCCGCGGGCCGGCCGGGATGTGGATCTCGACGCGTTCGAGCTTCACGTTCTGCTCCTCGGCGAGCAGCTTCTCGTAGGCGGCAAGGCGCGCCTTCGACTTGTCGTGGCGCGCTTTCGGGCTCATCCGTACCCACTCGAGCTCGCGGGCCAGCGTCCGCCGGCGCGCCGACTCCTGCTTCTCCTCGGCGGCGAGCCGGGCCTGCTTCTGCTCGAGCCACGACGAGTAGTTCCCCTTGAACGGGATCCCGCGACCCCGGTCGAGCTCCAGGATCCACCCGGCGACGTTGTCGAGGAAGTAGCGGTCGTGGGTGACCGCCATGACGGTGCCGCGGTACCGCTCGAGGAAGCGCTCGAGCCAGGCGACCGACTCCGCGTCGAGGTGGTTCGTGGGCTCGTCGAGCAGCAGCAGGTCGGGCGAGGAGAGGAGGAGCCGGCAGAGCGCGACGCGCCGCTTCTCACCACCCGAGAGCGTCGTCACGTCGCGATCCGGCTCCGGGAGGCGGAGGGCCTCGGACGCGTGGTCGAGCGTCTGGTCGAGACTCCATGCGTCCGCGCGGTCGATCTGATCCTGCACCTTGGCCTGCTCGGCGAGCAGCGCGTCGAAATCGGCATCCGGCTCGGCGAATGCGGCAGAGATCTCGTTGAACCGGTCGAGCAGGTCGCGGACGGCGCGTACGCCGTCCTCGACGTTGCCCCGGACGTCCTTCGACGGGTCGAGCTCGGGCTCCTGCGGTAGCAGGCCGACGGTGGCTCCGGGCGCGAGCTCGGCGACGCCGTTCGAGGGCTCGTCCAGCCCTGCCATGATCCGTAACAGCGTGGACTTGCCGGCCCCGTTCGGCCCGAGCACGCCGATCTTCGCGCCCGGCAGGAAGGACAGCGAGATGTTGGCGAGGACCTGCCGATCCGGGCCGTAGAACTTGTCGGCCCGGTACATCGTGTAGACGTAGTCGCTGCTCATGAGCGGACGCTGGCGGGCGCCGCCCGGCAGCCGCCGCAGAACTTCCGGCCGGCGTCGTTCTCGCGCCCACAGTCCGGGCGCCTCATCCGGACACCTGCTCGATCTGGCCGGTCACCGCGTCCAGCCGCTCCAGCCAGGGCGCCGCCCGCAGCTCCTCGAAGATGGCTCGGGCATCGGCGACGAGCGGCTCGGCTTCGGCGCCACGCTCCTCGGCCTGCAGCCATTCGGCGTACTCGATGCTCGCAACGGCCGTCCAGAACGGCATTCGCAGCTCCCGGAAGGCAGCCGCCGCCTGCTTGAAGCCGTTCTCGGCGGCGGCGTTCTCCTTTCGCCAGGCTGCGACATGTGCGCCGAAACGCGCCAGCTGGGCACGGATGAACGGCGTTCGCTCTCCGGGACGCCAGTCAGACGCCTCGGCGAGAAGTCGCGCGACCCTCGAGTTGTCCCCGAGCGCCAGGGCGTTCTCGAGCTCCTCGTGGAGAGCCTCCAGCTTCTCGCTCAGCTCGACCACATTGCGGGCGGCGGCCGTGACGACTGCCAGCGCCTCCGCGTACTCGCCGCGGCTTCGGAGCGCCCGGGCGCGCGCGGTCAGCACCGAAGGGCCCGCCTCACCTTCCTGCGCGAGGCGGTCGACGAACCGGTCCACGCGCTCGTGTTCGCCCCGGTCGAGGTAGACGGGGACGATCGCGGTCAGCTCTGTCGCGAGCATC
Source organism: uncultured Thermoleophilia bacterium (assembly GCA_963797645.1). Classification (GTDB taxonomy): domain Bacteria; phylum Actinomycetota; class Thermoleophilia; order Gaiellales; family Gaiellaceae; genus CAWCQC01. The sequence goes on from CAWCQC010000012.1 coordinate 213,411, forward strand.
GCGTAGCCGCTATCGACGTCGGGCCCGATCTGGTCGACGCAGCCGACGGCTTCGTCCCAGCGGCCGAGCATGACGAGTGGATACACGTGGCACGCAAGGAGCTGGAGCTCCCACGTGCGGTCTCCTAGACGGCGGGCGAGCTCGAGACCACGCGCTGCGGTGCGCAGCTCCTCCTCGTGGCGGTTCGTCACGCCGTAGACGGCGCAAAGGTTGTTGTAGGCGCGTAATCCGGCGGCGCCGAGGTCGTTCTCGAGCGCGACCTCGAGCGCGTGATTGAGAAGCAGCGCCGCCTCCTCGAAGCGGCCGTGAAGGCCGAGCCCGAGTGACTTCGAGTTGAGCGCCGCCGAGAACACCGCCGGCAGGCGCAACCCCTCGGCCAGCTCGAGGGCCTGTTCGAGGCGCTCTGCCGCCGCGTCCGCCCGGCCTGCGAAGAAGAGGAAACGGCCGAGCTGGGCAGCGAGAATCGCAACGTCCTCGTCGGGCTCGTCCCCGGCGAGGTCGTCGAAGGCTCGCTCCATGCGCTCGACGGCGAGCTCGGGATTGCGATCCGTGTACCAGATCACCTCGGCGTACGACGCGGAGACACGCGCGGCCGCGTGACTCGCTCCCTCGGCCTCGAGCAGGGTGATCGCCAGCTCGTATGCAGATTTCGCTTCTTCCGTCACCCCGCTCAGCCAGGCCATGTCGCCCGCCCGGGCAAGGAGCGCCGCGCGGGTCGTCGTGGTGTCGGTCAGGCCGGCTGCCTGCTCGAAATAGCGTTTTGCCTCGCCTGCGGCGGCGAGCGAGGCAGCCCGTTCCCCGGCCCGCGACAGCGTCTCGCCCGCTCGCATCCGGATCTCCGGCGCGTCGGCTGCGTCGGGTGCCGCCTCGTACGCCTGGAGGTAGTGGGAGGCGACCACCTCCACGACGTCTTCCTCGTCGAACGCGGATTCCAGGTAGGCGGCGACGGCCAGGTGGCGTGCCTTGCGTTCCTTCTTCGAGAGCGTCTCGTAGGCGACGAATCGCACGAGATCGCCGAGGAACGCGTACTGACCGCGCTCCGGCGAGAGCGGATCGGCCTGGACCGTGAGGATCTCCTTGCGCACGAGTGACCCGAGGAGCTCGTCCACCGCCTGCTCTCCGAGGCCGGCGACGGTCGCAAGGGCCTCCTTGGCGAACGTCTTGCCGAGCACAGCGGCGTCCTGGACGAGCCTGCGCTCGTCAGAAGCGAGCCCGTCGAGCCGTGCGGCGATCAGCCCGTGGAGGGTCTCGGGCACGTCCAGCTCCACGACCGGGCCGGTCGCCCTGTAACCGCTCTCGTCAGGCGTGAGCACGCCCCTGTCGACGAGCATGCGCACCGTCTCGACCGCGTAGAGTGGAACGCCTTCGGCGCGATCGCGCACCTGCCCTGCGAGCTCTCCCGGAAGACCGAGGCCCTGCAAAAGGGTGACCATGGAGTCTCCGCCGAGCGGATCGAGGTAGATCGACGTGGACGCGCGGCGGCCGGCCCCCCAGTCGGGCCGACGCTCGAGCAGGTCCGGCCGCCCGAGCGTGAGGACGAAGAGCGGATAGCTACGAGACCACTCGAGGAGGTACTCGACGAAGTCGAGCAGGGAGTCGTCGGCCCAGTGGATGTCCTCGAAGACCATGACGGTCGGCATGACCTCCGCGAGACGCTCATAGAAGAGGCGCCAGGCGGCGAACAGGTCCTCGCGGTCGCGGGCCGGCCCCGCCTCGAGCCCGAGGAGGCTGGCGAGCCGCGGCTCGACCCAGCGGCGCTCTTCAGCTTCCGGCAAGGCGACCTCGACCGCCGCCCGGAGCTTCGGGAGTGCGGTCTCGGCGTCCTCGCCCTCGAGAATGGTCGCGTTCGTCCGCACCATCTCGGCAAGCGCCCAGTAGGTCACACCTTCGCCGTAGGCGAGGCAGCGACCCCGGTGCCAGCGTGTGTCGAGAGCGAGCCCGTCGATGTACTTGAAGAACTCCCAGACGAGGCGGGACTTGCCGATCCCGGCAGCGCCTACGACCGAGACGAGCTGTGCCCGTCCCTCGTCGGCGGAAACGTGAAACAGCTCCTTCACCATGCGCAGCTCGCGATCTCGTCCGACGAACGGGGGCTCGAGCGCGATCGACCGCTGAGCGCCGCCGGCGGCGGCGACGACCCGGACAGCACGCCAGAGGTGAACCGGCTCGGCCTTTCCCTTGAGCACGTGCTCACCGGCGTCCTCGTACACGATCGCCGCCTCGGACATGCGGCGCGTCGCCTCGGCCACGCAGACCGAGCCCGGCTCCGCCGCCGTCTGAACACGCGATGCCGTATTGACCAGATCCCCGGCCACCATTCCCTCGCCTTCGGCGCCGACCGTCACTGCGGCCTCACCGGTCGTGACGCCGGCGCGCGCCCGCAGGTCGGGCATTGCCGCGTCCTCTCCCAGTGCTCGAACGGCGTCGACGAGCTCGAGCGCGGCTCGGACGGCCCGCTCGGCGTCGTCCTCTCGGGCAACCGGCGCGCCCCAGACCGCCATGACCGCGTCGCCGATGAACTTCTCCACCGTGCCGCCGTAGCGCCCGATCAGGCGCCGGGCGGTGTCGAAGTACGCCGAGAGCAGCTCACGAACCTCTTCCGCATCACGGCTCTCCGAGAGCGTCGTGAAGCCGACGAGATCGGCGAAGAGCACCGAGACGAGCCGCCGCTCGGACTCCGGGGCCGCCGGGGCGGGCGGAGAGGCCGCTTCTGCCTCGCCGAGCGCCGACCCGCACTCGCCGCAGAACTTCGCTCCCGCCTCGTTCTGAGCACCGCAGGCTGGGCACGGTACGGCGAGCGGCGAGCCGCACTCCGCACAGAACTTCCGGCCAGGCCGGTTTTCGGCACCGCAGCTCGTGCAGGTCAAGGCGCAAATGTACCCCTCGCGGCGTCCCGACCCGCCGTAGAGGGCCGGACAGGTCCGGCCCCTACACTGAATCGGTGGACGTCATCGCGGGGCACTCGAACACCGACTTCGACGCGCTCGCGTCCATGCTCGCGTGCCGACTGCTCTATCCGGGGGCCGCCGTGGCGCTGTCGGGATCGCTGAACCGGAACGTACGCGAGTTCTGCCGCCTCCACGAGGACGAGCTCGGTCTCGTCGAGGCCGCGCGGCTCGACACATCTGCGATCAGCAGGCTGATCATGGTCGAGGCGTCCGATCCCTCACGGCTGGGAGAGCTGGAGGAGGTCGCGCGGCGGCCGGACGTCGACCTCGTCGTTTTCGACCACCACGCCGGCGGGGACGACGAGCGCGCGGTGCACTCGGCCGACGGGGCCCTCACGACGACGCTCGTGGGTGTCCTCGCCGAGCGAGAGATCGCGGTGACGGCGCTCGAGGCCACCGTGTTCGCTCTCGGGATCCACGAGGACACGGGCTCGCTCACGCATCCCACCACGACGCCGCGGGATATCGAAGCGCTCGCCTGGTGCCTGCGTCGCGGAGCCCGGCAGGAGACGCTCGCGCATTACCTCCACGCGCCCCTCGTGGAATACGAGCGGGCGCTCTTCGACGCGCTGCTGAACGCGCTCGAGTCGGTTCAGGTGGGCGAGACGGAGATTCTGGTCGGCGCGCTGAGCTGGCCGGAGTACGTGGAGGGCGTGTCGATGCTCGCGCACAAGCTCGTCGACCTCACCGCCTGCCGGGCCCTCGTCTGCCTCGTCGAGATGGACGGGCGGGTCGTCGCCGTCGTCCGGAGCCGGGTTCCCGAGCTCGACGCCGCTGTCGTCGCGCAGGCGCTCGGCGGCGGAGGACACCCGCAGGCGGCGTCCGCGACGTACCACGGTTCGCTCGCAGACGCCCGGGCCGTGCTCTCGGAGGCTCTCGCATCGGCGGGGCGCGAGCCGCTCACGGCCGGCGAGATCATGTCCCGGCCGGCACGCTTCGTGTCCCCGGAGGACACGATCGCGCGCGCGATGGCGCTGTGCCAGCGGCATCGCCAAAGCGGTATCCAGGTAGGAAATCCGCAGCGGTTGATCGGCGTGGTCACGCGGGAGGACCTCGACAAGGCCATCGGCCACGGGCTGTCTCACGCGCCGGTGAAGGCCGTGATGGGCCCCGGGCCGGCCACCTGCACCGAGGATGAGCCGCTGGGAGAGCTTCAGCAGCTGCTCTCCCAGTCACACGGCGGCCGGGTTCCCGTGGTGCGCGACGGCGACGTGGTCGGCGTCGTGACACGCGGCGATCTGCTCCGTGCGCTCGGCGAGGGCCCCGAGGAGCAGTCCGACGCAGCTGACACGCGAGACCTCGCGGCGGCCCTCGGGGAGCTGACCGAGCTCGAGCCGGTGTTCGAAGCCGTCCAGGCGCTCTCCGAGCACGTCGAGGGTGTCTACCTGGTGGGCGGAACCGTCCGTGACATCTTGCTCAATGAGGAGAGCTTCGATGTCGACATCGCGGTCGAGGCGGACGGCGTCGCGTTCGGGCAAGCGCTCGCTCGCGCCCTCGGCGGCCGTGCGGCTCCGCACGAGAAGTTCGGCACGGCGGTCGTGCTCTGGCCGCGCGGACGTGTCGACGTCGCGACGACGCGCACGGAGTTCTACGATGAGCCCGCCGGGCTGCCGAACGTCGAGGCGGCGACGATTCGCCAGGATCTCTACCGGCGAGACTTCACGGTCAACGCGATGGCCGTCTCCCTTCGCGGCGAGGACTTCGGGCGCCTGGCCGATTTCTTCGGCGGTCTCGACGATCTCGAGAAGGGCGTCGTACGGGTGCTCCACAACCTCTCGTTCATCGACGATCCGACGAGGATCTTCCGTGCGATCCGCTACGAGAATCGGTATCGGTTCCGCATGGACGGGCACACGACGGCGCTCGCCCGGGCGTGCATCGACATGGGTCTCGTGGGCGAGCTCTCGTCAGCCCGCCTCCGGGACGAGCTCGAGCTCCTGCTGGACGAGGAGACGGTCGGAGACGCGGTGCTGCGGCTCGGCGAGATCGGGCTCGCTCACGCGATCCATCCTCATCTGTCTGCGGATCGGGAAACCGTGACCCTGCTGGAACGGCTCGACGACGTCCGGCGCCGGTTCGCCCCAGACGAGCCGCGATGGCGCCTGCGGCTCGCGGTCCTCGCGCGCAGGCTGCCGCCCGGCGAGCTCTACGAGTGGTTCGGGCGGTTACGGCTGCGCCGGCGCGACGGCGATGAAATCGCGGACGCCGTCGTCGTCTCGGGACGGCTCGTAGAGGCCCTCGAGCACGTCGACGAGCCGGCCGAGGCACGCCGTCTGATCGAGCCGCACGCCCCGGGCGGCGCCCTGCTCGCGCTCGCGCTCGCCGGGCCCGGCGCAGCCGCGGAGTGGCTCGAGCGCTACTTCGAGGAGCTGCGCGACGTCCGCCTCGAGATCTCGGGCGCAGACCTCGCCGAGCTCGGCCTGCGCGAGTCGCCCCGAGTCGGAGAGGTGCTCGGCGAGCTTCTGCGGCGCAAGCTGAACGGCGAGCTTGCCGGTCGGGCCGGTGAGCTCGAGGCCGCGAAGGCGCTGATCCGTGCCTGAGCAGTGCGTCCGATGAGGCTCGAGCCGGAAGAGCGACTTCCTGAACAGCCGGAGCTGATCGACTGGGACGCTCCCGGGCCGTATCGCGTGGCCTTCTCGACGCGTCGCGGAGGGGTCAGCCGCGATCCGTTTTCGACGCTCAACATCGGGCTCTCGACCGACGACGAGCCCGAGCGCGTCCTCGAGAATCGCCGCCGTCTCTGTGCGGCCGTCGGCGCGGACCCGCGAGTCGCGACCATGGCCTGGCAGCAGCACGGCAGCCGCGTCGTGCGGGCTACGGCAACCGGAATCCTGGGTCCGAGCAACCAGTTCGAGCGGTGCGACGGCCTGTGGTCGAGCGAGCCGGGGCTCGCGATGGGCCTGATCACCGCGGACTGCCTGCCGATCGCGATCGGGCGGGCCGACGGCGAGCCGGCGCTCTGCGTCCTGCATGCAGGCTGGAAGGGGTTGCTCTCGGGCATCGTCGAGTCCGGTGTCTCGGCACTCGGCGGCGGAGCGTTCGCAGCGGCGATCGGGCCGGGCATCGGCCCGTGTTGCTACGAGGTGGGCGCCGAGGTCGCGCGACCGTTCCGGGCCGCCTTCGGCGAGGACGTGGTCGAGGACGGCCGGCTCGATCTGTGGACGGTGGCGGAGCGGGCGCTCGAGGACGCAGGTTGCGACGCGGTCGAGCGGAGCGACCTGTGCACCGCGTGCGACGCAGGGCGGTTCTTCTCCCACCGGCGAGACCGCGGACTGACGGGCCGGCAGGGAGTTATCGGATACGTCCTGACGGGGCTGTAACCTGTTGCAGCTGTACGATTCCGCCTGAATGGGGCTCGGCAACGTCTGGAACCGCGCGCTCGTCTACTTCGGCATCGCCGAGGACGACGAATACTGGGACGAGGAGTTCTCGGCCGAGGACTCGCTCGAGCGCTCGTACTCCGACCGTCCGAACGTTCGACGCCTGCACTACGCCCGCCGCGGCGGCAAGGACGAGTTCGAGGACTGGTCCGAGCCCGACTCGGCGCCGGAGCCTGCCCCCGCGCCGGCCGCAGCCCCGGCGCCACGTCCGTCGGTCCTCCACCGGCGCGGGCGGAGCGAGAGGGTGCCGCTCGAGGCAGTCTCGTCGCCGGCCGCAGCCTCGGCGTCCCAGCGGGTGCACCTCGTCATCCCTCGCAGCTTCAACGACGCGCAGGCGATTGCCGACAAGTTCAAGGAGTCGGTACCCGTCATCCTGAACCTCCAGAGCGCCGACGCCGAGCTCGCCAAGCGCCTGATCGACTTCTCGAGCGGGCTCACGTATGCCCTGAACGGGGGCATGCAGCGGGTCGCCGACAAGGTCTTCCTGCTGACGCCGCGCAACGTCGAGGTCTCCGCAGAAGAGCGTGCGCGAATGCTCGAGCGCGGCTTCTACAACCAGGCGTAGCCGCGCTCAGGAGCCGGTCAGGACCGGCCTCTACACGTCGTGATGGGGGGGCGGGTCCTGACCCGCCGTCACGCGGTGCGACGAGGCGACGACGGCCCGCCCGATAGCTACGGTTCCCCCATGCTCCTCGCGGACGCGATCGACACGGCCATTCGCTTCGTCACGTCGCTCTACTACGTCTACCTGCTCTGCATCCTCGTCTACATCCTGTTCAGCTGGATCCGTTTGCCGTACTACCGCTGGCTGAGCCTGTTCCAGCGCTTTCTGTACGACGTCGTCAACCCGTTTCTGGCCGTCTTTCGCAAGCTGCTGCCGATGCTCCGGGTCGGCGGTATGGGGCTCGATCTGTCGCCGATCGTGGCGATCTTCGCCCTGTCGGGGATCTGGAGGCTGGTCGTGCTCGGGATCGAGCAGCTCCGCTGATGGCCCGTGTCGGCCTGCGCGTGTCACCCGGTGCCAACCGGAGCGAGGTCGTCGGCCGGTACGGCGACTCGTGGAAGGTTCGTGTCGTCGCGGCCCCCGAGCGCGGCCGCGCGAACGAGGCGCTCCTCGACCTTCTTGCGGGTGCCCTTGCCGTGCCGAGAGCGCGGCTCGACCTCGTCGCCGGCTCGTCGGCGCGAGATAAGGTGGTCGAGGTCGAGGGGATGAGCCTCGACGAGGTCGAGCGCCGCCTCGAGGCGGGACGACGAAAGGGGACGACGTGAACACCGAGCGCTTCCGGGACCTCCTGCTCGAGGAGCGTGGCCGAGTCACGAACGCGATCGCCTACCTTCAGAAGGAGAACGCCTCGTCACTCGACGAGGAAGCGCCCGAGACGGGTGACGCGGATACTGCGACGGTGACGATCGACCGGGAGATGGACTACTCGCTCGAGGAGAACTCGGCGCACGTTCTAAAGGAGATCGACGCGGCCCTCGGGCGGCTCGACGACGGGACGTTCGGCAAGTGCACGCGCTGCGGGAAGCAGATCGGCGAGGAGCGCCTCGAGGCGATGCCCTACGCCACCCTCTGCATCGACTGCAAGCGCCTGGAGGAGCGGGGCTGAGCGAGCGTCCTCCGGTGGCCGACGTCCGCGTCGGATCCGCGACCGACGGACGGGTTCCGGTGTCGGTTGCGACCCGATCGCTCGCGGCCGGGCCTTACCAGTGGGTGGCGATGCTGCTGGTCGCCCTCGCGGCTGTGGCCGCAGACCAGGTGACGAAGGCGCTCGTCCGGTCACGGCTCGAGCTCTACGAGGCGGTCGACGTCACCAGCTGGTTTCAGATCCACCACGTCCGCAACACCGGGATCGCGTTCGGGCTCTTCCCGGGCGCGGCGTCACCGGTGACGATCCTGACCGGCATCGCGGTGATCTGGATGATCGTGTACTTCACGCGTGCCGGCTCGCGCAGCCCGTTCATGCCGGTCGCGTTCGGCTTCCTGCTCGGAGGGAGCCTTTCGAACCTCGTCGACCGTGTGCGCCAGAGTTATGTCACGGACTTTCTCGACCCGACCTACTGGCCGGCGTTCAACCTCGGGGACGTGTTCATCACGATCGGCGTGATCGCGCTCGTGCTCATCTTCGTCTTCGGCGACAGGCGCCCGACCGTTCGCCGGATCTCCGGCCCGACGCTCCACTGACGTGGTGCAAGCCGTCGCCGTCCCCGCTGACGCGGCCGGCGAGCGGCTCGACCGCTGGCTCGCCGTCCACGCCGCCGTCGGCTCGCGCACCGAGATCGAGCGACTTCTCGTTCAGGGGCGCGTGCTCGTCGACGGACAGCGGCGCCCGAAGAGCTACCGGCTCGAGGGTGGGGAGGAGGTAACCGTCGACCTACCCGAGTGCCGTTCGGAGAAGCTCGAGCCGGAGCAGCTTCCATTGGCGGTCGTCTACGAGGACCAGTGGCTGCTCGTCGTCGACAAGCCGGCGGGGATCGTCGTTCATCCGTCGGCCGGCCACCGCGCAGGCACCGTCGTCCACGGGCTCCTCAGCCGCGGCATCGCCGGCGGGGACGAGGGCGACCGGCCCGGGAATCGTCCACCGGCTCGACCGTGACACCTCCGGATTGCTCGTCGTGGCACGTGACTCGGAGTCGCATCGTCGCCTGCAGCGACTTCTGCGGCGGCGGGAGCTGACCCGGGAGTACCTGGCGCTCGTCCGGGGCCGGCCGCGCTCCTGGCGTGGTCGCATCGAGGCTCCGATCGGCCGCGACCGCGCCGAGCCGACCCGGATGTCGATCGACACCGACCGTCCACGCGATGCGGCAACCGCCTTCGAGGTCGTCGAGCTGATGCCGGCGCATGCTCTCCTGCGCATCCGGCTCGAAACCGGACGGACGCACCAGATCCGGGTTCACCTGAGCGCCATCGACCTACCCGTTGCCGGCGATCCCGTGTACGGGCGGGCAGGCGACCTCGGCCTGGACCGTCAGTTCCTCCACGCCGCCCGGCTCGCGTTCCCGCATCCGGCCTCGGGTGAGACCGTGGACATCGAATCGCCGCTGCCGCCGGCTCTCGAGGCGGCGCTGGCGCAGGCGCGCGGCGCGGATCCCGGCCCGGGCTGAGCCCTTCGGAATGGCGCCCTTCGGCTAGAATCGGGCGATCTCGCAACCCGACCCGACGGATCACGGGAGGGTGGCGGTGCCGGTCGGGCTCCTGCCTCCGGTTCCATCCCCCGCCGTCGGCTGTAACGACTCAACCAGAAAGGATCGACTCATGTCCGTCGTCACCATGCGCGAGCTGCTCGAGGCCGGAGTGCATTTCGGCCATCAGACGCGGCGCTGGAACCCGAAGATGCGCCGCTACATCTTCACCGAGCGGGGCGGCATCTACATCATCGACCTGCAGCAGACCCAGTCGCTGCTCGAGCAGTCCCATGCGTTCGTGCGCAACATCGCCGACCGGGGAGGCACCGTCCTCTTCGTCGGAACCAAGAAGCAGGCCCAAGACGCAGTCAAGGACGAGGCGGCGCGGGTCGGCATGCCGTACGTCAACCATCGCTGGCTCGGCGGCCTGCTGACGAACTGGCGCACGATCTCGGAACGGATCGAGCGCCTGCACGAGCTCCGGCGGTTGCGGGACGAGAACCAGCTCGAACTGCTCCCCTCCAAGGAGCGGATCTCCATGCTCGCAGAGCTCGAGAAGCTCGAGATCAACCTCGGCGGCGTCGCCGACATGAAGCGGCTGCCGGACGCCGTGTTCCTGATCGATCTCCGCAAGGAGCAGCTCGCGGTGCGCGAGGCGCGCCGGCTCAACCTCCCGGTCATCGGCCTCGTGGACACGAACTGCGACCCCGACGACGCGGACTTCGTGATCCCGGGAAACGACGACGCGATCCGCGCCTGCAGCCTGATCGCCCGCGTCATGGCCGACGGCATCGCGGCCGGCTCCCGGCGGGTGGACGTCAGCGAGTTCGCTGAGTCGAACGGCAAGCCGGAAGAGCCCGCCGAAGCCGTTGCGGCCGAGCTCGAGGAGGCCCCGGCGTCGGCGCCCGAGGAGACCCCGACGGCGACGCCGCGCCCGTGACGCCCGCTCCCGCGGAGGCTGTGGCGGAGGCCGGCGAGGGTGAGGCGGCTACGGAGACGACCGAGACGCCGGCGGCCGGGAGCGAGGAAGGCGAGACCGGGGACCCCGGCCGATGAGCGTCTCTGCGAGCCTCGTCAAGGAGCTCCGAGACCTGACGGGCGCGGGGATGATGGACTGCAAGCGCGCGCTTCAGGAGACCGGCGGCGACGTCGAGGCCGCACAGCGGCTGCTCCGCGAAAAGGGAATGGCCGCAGCCGGGAAGCGAGCGGGGCGGGAGACGACCGAGGGTGTCGTGCTCTCTCGACTCTCCGAATCGCAGGGGGCGCTGGTCGCCGTGGGCTGTGAGACCGAGCCCGTGTCGGCGAACGACGAGTTCCGGGCCTTCGCGCAGCACGTGCTCGACGTCGTGACTCTCGAGGGTCCGGAGGCTGCCGCCAATCTCGAGGACGAGCGGGTCGCGCTCGTTGCGAAGATCGGGGAGAACGTCGCGGTCCGCGGGGCGACCAGAATGACAGCCGGCGACGGTGATGTCCTGGCCGCGTACGTGCACCCGCCGGCCAACAAGATCGGGGTCCTCGTCCGAGCCCGGGCCACGCCCGAGCTCGCCCGGCTGGTCGCGATGCACATCTCGTTCGCACGTCCCGATTACCTCACCCGCGACGACGTTTCGGAGTCGGCGGTCGCCGCCGAGCGGGCCGTGTACGAGAAGCTCCCCGACGTCCAGTCGAAACCGGAGGCGATCCGTGCGAAGATCGTCGACGGCATGCTCACCAAGCGTTTCTTCGCGGAATCGGTGCTGACCGACCAGGAGTGGATCCACGACGGCTCGCTCACTGTCGGCCAGGCGCTCGCCGAGCATGGGGCGGAGGTCGTGGAGTACGTCCGGTACACAGTCGCGGAGTGAGCCCGACTCCGAAGGCGGAACGTGCGGGCGGCGCAGTCGCGGCCGGCGAGCCGGCGTTCGAGCGAATTCTGCTCAAGCTTTCCGGCGAAGCCCTGATGGGCGCCGAGCCGTACGGCATCGACCCCGGGCGGGTGACGGCGATCGCGCGCGAGATCGACGCCGTTGCTCGGCGGGGGGTCGAGGTCGCTCTGGTGGTGGGTGCCGGCAACATCTACCGCGGCATGGCAGCGGCGGCCGAGGGGATGGACCGTGCGACGGCCGACTATGCCGGCATGCTCGCGACACTTCTGAACTGCCTGACCGTGCAGGACGCGCTCGAGCGCGCCGGCTCGCAGACGCGGGTGCTCTCGGCGATCACCGTCAGCGAGGTCGCCGAGCCCTACATCCGCCGGCGGGCGATCCGCCACCTCGAGAAGGGACGCGTGGTCATCTTCGCCTGCGGCACGGGGAACCCGTTCTTCACGACCGACACCGCCGCCGCCCTGCGCGCGCTCGAGATCAACGCGGATGCGCTGCTCATGGGGAAGAACGCCGTCGACGGCGTCTACGACGGCGACCCGCGTATCAACCCAGACGCGGCTTTCCTGCGCCGAGCTGACCCACAAGGACGCCATCGAGCGCGGCCTGAAGGTGATGGACACGACTGCGCTCTCGCTGTGCATGGACAACCGGCTGCCGATCCACGTGTTCGGCCTCGACGACGAACGGAACATCGACCGGCTCGTCGGCGGGGAGCGCATCGGCACGATCATCTCGACGCCAGGGGGGAACACATGATCGAGGAGCTGCTCGACGACGCGAAGCGCCGGATGGACAAGTCGGTAGAGGCCGCGCACCACGAGTTCAACACGGTGCGCACGGGCAGGGCATCGGCCGCGCTCCTCGACCGGATCGCGGTCGACTACTACGGCCAGAAGACTCCCGTGAAGCAGCTGGCGACGATCAACGTGCCCGAGCCGCGAATGCTGACGGTTCAGCCGTTCGATCCCGGGTCCCTGAAGCAGATCGAGCGGTCGATCCAGGAGTCGGACCTGGGGCTCACCCCGTCGAACGACGGCAAGATCATCCGCCTGCCGATCCCCCAGCTGACCGAGGAGCGGCGCAAGGAGCTCGTCAAGGTCGTACGCCACCTGGCCGAGGAGGGCCGGGTCGCCGTGCGCAACGTTCGCCGAGACTGCATGCACCACCTGAAGGACCTCGTGCGCGACGGAGACGCCGGCGACGACGAGGAACGGCGTGCGGAGGACCGGCTCCAGAAGCTGACCGACGAGCACGTCCACCGGATCGACGAGCTCCTGAAGAAGAAGGAAGAGGAGATCATGGAGGTCTGAGGCCGCCTGGATCGAAACCCGCGCCGTCCTCCAGGGAACTCCTTGAATCGTCTCAACAGGCTGCGAACGCTCCGGAGCATGAAGCCGGCCCGCGAGGCCGAGCGCCCGGAGACCGTGCATTCCGTTGCCGTCATCATGGACGGCAACGCCCGCTGGGCGAGACAGCGCGGGCTGCCGGTCATCGCCGGCCACCGCGCGGGCACGAAGGCGGCTCACCGAACCATCGAGGCCTGCCTCGACCTCGGGATCGAGTCGCTCTGCATCTTCGCCTTCTCGACCGAGAACTGGTCACGTTCACAGGATGAGGTCGAGGCGATCATGGAGCTGTTCGGAGAGACCATCGAGCGTGAGCTCCCGAACCTGATGCGCAAGCGAGTTCGCGTCCGCTTCGTCGGCCGCCGCGACCGGGCACCCGACGGAGTGCTGCGCATGATGGAGAACGTCGAGGGCCGGACGAGCCAGAACGAACGGATGCAGCTCTGGATCGCGTTCGACTACGGCGGCCGGGCGGAGATCGTCGAGGCCGCCCGCCGCCTCGTCGAGGAGGGCGTCGAGCCGCTCGACATCGACGAGAACGCGATCGGTTCGCGCCTGTATGCGCCCGACATGCCCGAGCCGGACGTTCTCATCCGGACGTCCGGCGAGCAGCGGCTGTCGAACTTCCTCCTCTGGCAGATCGCCTACTCGGAGCTGGTCTTCGTCGACACGCTCTGGCCCGACTTCGGCGAGCCCGACCTGCGGCGAGCGCTCGGCGAGTACGCCAGCCGCCGACGCCGTTTCGGCGGACGATGAACAACTGGCTCTCGCGCCTGGTCGTCGTCGCGATCGGGCTTCCGCTCGTGCTCGGCGCGGCCTGGCTCGGAGGGTGGTGGATGTTCGCGCTCGTCGCTGCGGCCGGCTTCGTCGCCCTGGACGAGGTCTACCGAGCGGGGCGGGAGTTTCGTCCGCTCGCGCTCGCCGGGATGGCAGGGCTCGCCGCTGTTCTGCTCGGCGCCCAGCTGGGCGGTCCGGGGTGGATAGCCGCCGGCGTCGTCCTCACGCTGCCGCTCGCGTTCCTGTTCGTCCTCTTCGCCGACACGCGACAGCGGGCGAGCATCTCGCTCGCCTACACCGTGCTCGGGGTCACCTGGATCGGCCTCGGCCTCGCTCACCTCGTGCTGCTCCGCGCGATTCCGGAGAACGGACGGCTCGCGATCTTCACCGTCCTGATCGCCGTGTTCGTCGCCGACACTGCCGCCTACCTCGTCGGGCGTGCCGTCGGGCGTCACAAGATGGCTCCGACGCTGTCTCCGGGCAAGAGCTGGGAAGGGTTCGCGGGCGGCGTCGTCGGCGGCGTTCTCGCGACGTGGATCACCCTCTACCGGGAGGGGTTCGCCGACGGCTGGCAGTCGCTCGTCCTCGGCCTCACGATCGTCATCGCAGCTGCCGTCGGAGACCTCATGCAGTCGCTCGTCAAGCGCGACGCCGGGATCAAGGACTCCGGACGGCTACTGGCCGGGCACGGTGGCGTCTGGGACCGGACGGACAGCCTCCTCATTGCCGCGCCGGCCGCGTACTACCTCCTGGCGGCGTTCGGCGAGATTACGCTGTAGACGGGCCGGAAAGCGCTGCGGTTCGGGAGCGGCGGCCTGGGAGGCGCCGTCTACACTGGCTCGGATGCGGCGTGTGGCTCTTCTCGGCGTCACGGGCTCGATCGGCCGGCAGGCGCTCGAGATCATCGACTCGCATCCCGAGCTCGAGCTGTGCGCCGTCGCCGCCGGAAACCGTGGGCACGAGGCGCGAGAGATCGCCGCCGCGCGAGGCGTCGAGCACGTCTCGGTCGGGGGTGAGCCCGCGCTCGACCTGCTCGTCGACGCCGCGGCGCCCGACGTCGTCCTGAACGCGGTAGTCGGGTTCGCCGGCCTTCCCGCCACGCTCGCCGCTCTCGAGCGTGGAATCGATCTCGCGCTTGCCAACAAGGAGAGCCTCGTCGCGGCAGGCGACCTCGCGCTCGCGGCCCGAGAGCGGGGAGGAGGTCGCATCCTGCCGGTCGACAGCGAGCACTCCGCACTCTTCCAGTGTCTCGAGGGGAAGCCGGCGGACACCGTCGAGAAGCTCGTGCTCACGGCCTCGGGCGGTCCCTTCCGTGGTCGATCCCGCGACGAGCTGGACGGAGTCTCTCCCGCGCAGGCGCTCGCTCACCCGACCTGGAGCATGGGCCCCAAGATCACGGTCGACTCGGCGACGCTCATGAACAAGGGGCTGGAGCTGATCGAGGCGCACTACCTCTTCGGCCTGGGCGTACGACCGGATCGAGGTCGTCGTCCATCCGACGTCGATCGTGCACTCGCTCGTCTGCTTCCGCGACGGCGCCGCGCTCGCCCATCTCGGCTATCCCGACATGCGCGTGCCGATCTCGTACGCGCTCACCTATCCGGAGCGGTCGTCCACGCCGATTCCGTCTCTCGATCTCGCCGCGGGACTGACGCTCGAGTTCTCTGCTCCGGACGAGGAGGCATTCCCATGCCTGCGGCTCGCCCGCGAGGCCGGTGAGGCCGGAGCCACCGCTCCTTGCGTCCTGAACGCGGCGAACGAGGTCGCGGTGGGCGCCTTCCTCTCCGGTGAGCTGCCGTTTCTCGGAATTGCCGAGGTCGTCGAGCGGACGCTCGCGGCTGCAGAGTGCCGTCCCGCGCGTGATCTGCCCGACCTGGTCGAGATCGACGCGGCCGCGCGGAGAGCCGCGACCGCGCTCTCGCGGGAGGTTGTCTCCCCGGCATGAACCTCGCGATCGCGATCGGCGGGCTCGCCTTTCTCATCCTGATCCACGAGCTGGGCCACTTCGTCACGGCACTTGCCGTGAAGATGCGGCCCCGGCGCTTCTACATCTTCTTCCCGCCCGCTATCGCGAAATGGAAGCGGAACGGCATCGAGTACGGGATCGGCTCGATCCCGCTCGGAGGCTACGTGAAGATTCCCGGGATGCATCGCCCGGCTCCGACGGACGTGGACGTCCACTTCCACCGGGCGCTCGACGAGTCGCCGTGGCTGAGGCCGTCCGTCAACGGCTTGCGACATCCGCTCGAGCGGGACGATCTCGCTGGCAGCTCGCGCGGCGATCCCGGAGCTGCGCGCTGATCTGGCTCGGGCCGACCTGAGCGACCAGGCCAGGCGCAGCGCCGAGAAGGGGCTTACCGACATCGAGGATGCGCTCTCGGACGACGCGTACTGGCGGGCGCACACGGCGAAGCGGGTGGCTGTCATCTTCGCCGGGCCCGCAGCGAACCTCCTCTTCTGCATCCTGATCCTCGCGGTGGTTTTCATGCTCGGGGTGCCGGCCGGCGTGACCCGTCAGGTCAACACGGTTACGGCCGACTCGCCTGCGGCGGGTATCGGGCTCGAGCCTGACGACGTGATCGTCGCCGTGGACGGTGTTCGGACGCCGGCGTTCGACGACGTCTCGAAGGCGATTCAGGGCAGCGAGGGCGCGCCGATCACGATCACGGTGCGTAGAGACGGCGAGCTGCTCGTGCTCGGGCCGGTCGAGGCCGAGCTGATCGACGACCGGTATCGCATCGGGTTCGTTCCGGAGCCGTTCCTCAAGAGCTACGCGTTCTTCCCTGCCGTCGGGCGGGCGTTCACGCAGACAGGTGACGTCACCGTCCGCATCTTCGAATCGCTCGGAGGCATCGTCACGGGGGAGACCCGCGATCAGGTGTCGAGCGCGGTCGGCATCGTCGAGCAGACCTCGCAGGTGGTCGACGAGGGGTTCCGCTACTACCTCGGCATTCTCGCCCTCATCAGCCTCTCGCTCGCGCTCCTGAACCTCCTGCCGCTCCTGCCGCTCGACGGCGGCCACATCGCGTTCTCGCTCGCGGAGCGGGTTCGCGGCAGAGCAATTCCACGCGAGGCCTACGAGCGGGCCTCGATGATCGGGATCGCGCTCGTGCTGGTGCTCTTCTTCATCGGCCTCTCGAACGACATCACCCGTCTGCGCGGGGGCTGAGCCTGTCGTCAGAGCTCGCGCTCGAGATCGAGCTCGTCCCGCATCGGGATGTCGTAGGAGCCCTCGACGGGGATCTCCGGCTTGAGGCTCAGGCGCGCTCGATCGACTGCACCGGCGCGGAGCTCGCTGAGCCTGAACCCGCGGCGCTGGTAGAACCGGAGCGCGTCGAGGTTGTCGTTCGTCGTCGTCAGCCAGGCGCTGCGGCAGCCTGCACGCCGCGCCGCCTCGAGGGCGGCATCGAGCAGCGCCGTTCCGATCCCGGCGCGAGGCGGGTCAGCCTCGATCGAGGTGACCTCGCAGCGGTCGTTCGCGACACGGTACGAGACGTGTCCGATGATCCTTCCGTCGGCCAGAGCGACGAAGCCGGGAAGCTCGGCCGGGCGGATCTCCTCCCCGTGGGCGACGACCGCCTCCCCGTGCCAGACGTCGGCGACTCGCTCGCGGAGCGTGCGGGGATCGACGTTGTCCGTCGACCGGATTTCGAATGCCGCGGGCGGCCGCACGCGGCGTAGCGTACGTTGCACCGATCGGAGTAGGGGCCGGGATGCCCGCACCGCCGGGTAGACTCATCATCCGTGGCGAGCGCGCATCAGATCAGCGTCGGAGGCGTGGCGATGGGGGGTGGGGCGCCCGTCGTCGTGCAGTCGATGACGCTCACCTACACGCACGACGTGGACGCCACGATGGAGCAGATCGGCAGCCTCTCGTCCGCCGGATGCGAGCTCGTGCGCGTGGCCGTTCCGAAGAGCGAGGACGCGGATGCGCTCGCGAAGCTCGTCTATCTGAGCCCCCTGCCGATCATCGCGGACATCCATTTCAACGCCTCGCTCGCGCTGCGTGCCATCGACGCGGGAGTGGCCAAGGTCCGCATCAACCCGGGCAACATCGGTGGGCCCGACAAGGTGGCCGAGGTCGTGAAAGCCGCAAAGGCGAAGGGCATCCCGATGCGGGTTGGCGCGAACTCCGGCTCGCTTCCGAAACACCTGGTTCCGCTGGCGCAGGAGGACACCGCGGCCGCGCTCGTCGCCGAGGCGCTCGAGCAGGTCGAGCTGCTCGAGAAGCTCGACTACCGGAACTTCGCGATCTCGGTCAAGTCGAGCTCCGTGCCGACCATGATCCGCGCGTACCGCATGCTCGCCGAGCGGGTTCCGTACCCGCTCCACCTGGGCGTCACCGAGGCCGGGCCACCCGGTACCGGGACGATCAAGAGCGCCATCGGGGTCGGCGCGCTGCTCATGGACGGGATCGGCGACACGATCCGGATCTCGCTGACCGCCGACCCCGTCAAGGAGGTCGAGGTCGCCTGGGACATCCTCAAGTCGCTCGGCCTGCGGGAGCGCGGGCCGATCATGATCTCCTGCCCGTCGTGCGGCCGCGACAACGTGGGAGTCGAGAGCCTTGCCGAGGTGGTCGCGGAGCGGCTGAAGGCCTATCCAGAGGCATTCGAGGTGGCCGTGATGGGCTGCGCGGTGAACGGTCCGGGCGAGGCGGGCGACGCCGACTTCGGGATCGCCGGAGGCCGCGACGTCGGCTTCGTCTACGCCCACGGGCGGGTGCTCAAGAAGGTGCCCTCCGCCACCCTGATCGACGACCTCTTCGAGGAGATCGACCGGTGGATCGAGGCGGGCATGCCGAGGCCGAAGCGCCTCAAGCTCGCCAAGCCCGCCGCGTTGATGATGGCGGAGGCCGCGCAGCGGCCGGTCGATCGGCAGGCCGAGGCTCCGGCCGAGTTGACGGCGTAGGCGGACGCCGTGCGGGCGTCCCAGCTGTTCATCCCGACGCTGCGGTCGGATCCGGCCGACGCGGACGCCGTCAGCCACCGGCTGCTCCTTCGCGGTGGCTTCATCCGCACGGTCGGCGCCGGGCTGTACACGTTCATGCCGCTCGGCTGGCGGGTCCACCAGAAGGTCGTCCAGATCATCCGGGAGGAGATCGACCGGATCGGTGGACAGGAGCTCCTCTGTCCCGTTCTCACGCCGGCCGAGCTCTGGCAGCAGTCGGGCCGCTACGACATCCCCGAGGTATTCAAGCTCGAGGATCGGGTCGGTCGGCCGTTCGTCCTGCCGATGACGCACGAGGAGACGGTGACGTTCCACGCCCGGGAGATCCAGAGCTATCGAGAGCTCCCGCAGATCTGGTACCACTTTCAGACGAAGAACCGCGACGAGCCGCGACCGCGCGGCGGCCTCCTGCGTCTGCGCGAGTTCATCATGAAGGACTCGTACTCGTTCGACCGCGACGAGGAAGGGCTCGACAGGAGCTTCCGGCTTCACGCGCAGGCCTACGAGCGCATCTTCGAGCGCTGCGGCATCGAGTTCTACGCCGTGCAGGCCGAGTCGGGCATGATGGGCGGGAGCGAGTCGATCGACTACCTCGCTCCGGCAGACGCCGGCGAGAACACGCTCGTGACCTGTGAGCGCGGTGACTACGCCGCCGATCTCGAGATCGCGCACGGCATTCCCCGCGCCGCGGAGCTGCCCGAGCCTCTGAACGCTCCCGCCGAGGTCGAGACGCCCGGGATCACGACGATCGACGAGCTCGCCGAGCCTGCTCGGCGTCGACCCTGCCGCGACCTCCAAGGCGATGCCCGTCGTGATGCCCGACGGGGCAGTCGTCCTCGCGCTGGTGCGGGGAGACGACCGCCTCGACGAGGCGAAGCTGGCAGCGTTCCTCGGCGCCGAGATCCGGCCTGCGACCGAGGACGAGATCATGGACGCGTTCGGCGCCGACCCCGGCTCCCTCGGACCGGTGGGATTCGCCGGGACCGTCGTCGCCGACGAGGCGCTGCGGCGGGGCCAGTACGTCGCCGGCGCCAACCGAACCGGGTGGCACCTCCGCGGCGTCGAGCCCGGACGGGACTTCGAGCCGCGGTTCGCGGACATCCGGGTGCCGCACGAAGGGGACACGTGTCCCCGATGCGGTGGCAACCTCCGCTTCCAGATTGCGATCGAGGTCGGCCACATCTTCAAGCTCGGTACCCGCTACTCGGTCCCGTTCGGCGCTGTGTACGCCGACGAGGATGGAGCGGAGCGGCCGCTCGTCATGGGATCCTACGGCATCGGGCCGGCCCGGATCATGACGGCCGCCGTCGAGCAGCGCCACGACGAGAACGGCATCGCATGGCCGCCCGGCGCTTGCGCCGTACGACGTCAGCGTCGTCTCGATCGGAACCGCCGGTCCCGAGGCGGCAGGCCAGGCCGAGAGCCTGGTCGAGAGCCTCGAGCGCGAGGGCTTCCAGGTCATGCTCGACGACCGCGACCTGCGACCAGGCGAGAAGTTCGCCGATGCCGATCTGATCGGTTGTCCGCTCCGGGTCACCGTCGGCAAGAAGACGCTCGAGGACGGCAGGGTCGACCTGCGCGTGCGCGACGGCGGCGAGGAGGAGCGGGTCGACCTCGAGACGGTCGTGGAGCGTGCCTCCGAGCTGCGCAAGCCCGGTGCAAGCCGTCCAGCGGGAGCCGTCTCCTGATGGCGCACAAGCGGAGATTCAGCGACCGGCCCTTCGGCGAGGCGGTGACGGCTCTGATGGACGAGAAGGGCCTGACCTATCGAGGCCTTGCCGCGAAGACGGGCCTGTCCGCCGGCTACCTCAATCATCTCGTTCACGGCAACCGACCGGTTCCCTCCGACGAGGTGATCGGTACGCTCGCGGATGCCCTCGGCGTCGCGCCCGAGCACTTCCGCGAGTACCGCATCCGTGTCATCACTGAGCGTCTAGAGGAGATGCCGAGGCTCGTCGATCGCCTCTACCGCCGCCTTCAGGGCATCCAGTAGCGCGATGATCCACGCCTGGTGGGCGCTGCTCCTCGTGGGGTGGGGCGTGATGGCTCTCGTGTTGCAGTGCCCTCGTCGCCACCGATTCTCGCGGCCGCCTACGGCCCAGGGAGCGCAGAGCCCTGGCTCGCCCGGTGGCGCGTCTTCTTCATGGCGTGCGCCGAGCTCTGGGGCTTCCGCGGCGGGCGCGAGTGGATCGTCTCGCACTACCTGTTCGACCGGCGGTAGGCTCCGTTCCGCGAACCACCCGAAGGAGGCCTGCGATGGGCGCGAAGACCAAGTACCTGCTTCCCGAGAAGCGCATCCCGGAGGCCTGGTACAACATTCAGGCCGACCTTCCCCAACCCCTGCCGCCGGTGATCCATCCCGGCACCGGGGAGCCGATCGGCCCCGCGGACCTCGCACCGCTCTTCCCGATGGAGCTCATCAAGCAGGAGGTCAGTCAGGAGCGCTGGATCGGGATACCGGACGAGATCCGTGACATCTACCGGCTCTGGCGTCCGACGCCGCTCTTCCGTGCTCACCGCCTCGAGAAGGCGCTCGACACGCCTGCCCACCTCTACTACAAGTACGAGGGCGTCTCTCCGGCGGGCTCCCACAAGCCGAACACGGCGGTCGCGCAGGCGTACTACAACAGGGCCGAGGGGGTCGAGAGCCTCGCGACGGAGACCGGCGCGGGCCAGTGGGGGAGCGCGCTCGCGCTGGCCTGCTCCTTCTTCGGCCTCGAGTGCGACGTCTACATGGTGCGCGATCTCGTACGAGCAGAAGCCCTACCGCCGGAGCCTGATGCAGGCATTCGGCGCCACCGTCACTCCCAGCCCGTCCGACAGGACGAATGCCGGGCGGGCTGGGCTCGAACGGGATCCCGACTCGCCGGGCTCGCTCGGGCTCGCGATCTCGGAGGCCGTCGAGGTCGCCGCGACGAGCGGCGGCCGCACGAAGTACAGCCTCGGCTCGGTGCTGAACCACGTGCTGATGCACCAGACCGTGATCGGGATCGAGGCGCTCGAGCAGCTCGAGATGGCGGGCGAGTACCCGGACGTCGTCGTCGGCTGCGTCGGCGGGGGCTCGAACTTCGCCGGGTTCGTGCTGCCCTTCGTTCGAAACAACCTCACGGAGAGGCAAGGAGACGCGTGTCGTCGCGGTCGAGCCGGCGGCCGCTCCGAGCCTCACGAAGGGCAAGTACGTCTACGACTTCGGGGACACGGCGATGACTGACGCCGCTCGTCAAGATGTACACGCTCGGCCATTCGTTCATCCCGGCGCCGGTCCACGCCGGCGGGCTGCGCTACCACGGGATGGCGCCGATCGTCTCCGCGCTGCTCGACCACGGACCTGATCGAGGCGGTGGCGGTGCCGCAGAACCCGGTCTTCGAGGCGGCGCTGACGTTCGCGCGGGCCGAGGCGATCATCCCGGCGCCCGAGGCTGCGCACGCGATCCGCGGCGCGATCGACGAGGCGCTGGCGCTGCAAGGAGACGGGCGAGGAGAAGGTGATCGCCTTCAACCTCTGCGGGCACGGCCATTTCGACATGGCCGCCTACGACGACTACCTGGCCGGCAAGCTCCCGGACTTCGAGTACTCGGCCGACGGAGGTCGAGCGCGCAGGCGCTCGCCGAGCTGCCCGGCCAGCCGGCGTAGCGGGCCGGCGTCGTCGGCCCGTCAGTGACAGGTGCCCGACCCGGCGTCGGTGAACGACTCGCCGGCAGCGGGGAGGAACTGCCAGTCGTAGCTCCCGGCAGCGGAGCGTCAGCTTCAGCACGCCGTAGGTCTTCGCGGTCGGCCTGGAGCGTCCGACCGACGAAGCGACGAGCCGCCCTTCTCGATACCGCCGGTCCCGACGATGAACTCCCGGATGCCGTTGGCCGGATCCGAGCCGCCGGAGGGCGTCTATGGGTGCGAAGCGCTCGTAGTGGTGCACGTGGCCGTTGAGGACGATCTCGGCGCCGCGCTGGTAGAGCACGTCCCATAGCGGCTTGAAGGCGCTGTTCGTCTTGATCGTCGCGTTCTTCGTGCCGTTGAACAGCGGATGGTGCCAGGCCGCGAGCGTGCACTGCGTCGGATGCGCCTGGAGATCGGCCTGGAGCCACTGCACCTGCGGGGAGGTCGCGCCGCAGCCGCCGGCGGCCGAGCAGTTCGAGTTGAGGACGACGACGTGCCAGGCGCCGAGGTCGAAGCTGTAGTAGCCGTTCGTCGCCTGGTGTGCCGCGTCCTGACCCGTCTTCTGCTGCCAGTACTGGTAGTAGCCGGCCGCGCCGGACGTCTGATACTCGTGGTTCCCGGCCACCGGATACGTCTTCGCGGCGAGCGGCGCGCGGCCCCAGGAGATGTCGTACGACGCCCAGAAGTCCGTGAGCTTGGCGTTCTCGTACTGGAGATCGCCGAGCGGCAGGATCGCGTCCGGGTTTCCCGCGAGGAGCAGATCCGAGGTCGCTTTCTCCGGCACTTCGAGGAGGTCCCGTTGCCGCCGTTGAACGACGAGCTCGTCGGATCGCAGGCGATGTCGCCGGCGGTCATGAGCGTGACGCCGGCGCCGGCGCTGAACGGGACGACCGGTCCGACCGCAGCGGACGTTGCGACGCCGGGCGGCGCGACGGCCCCGGTCGCGGTCACCGTCACCTTGATCGTCGCGTTGACGTCGTCGGAGATCAGCAGGTAGTCCTGGGGATCGCGATTCTGGATGTCGGAGCACGTAGGCGCCAGAAGCACCGCCGCCACTGATAGCCGAACGTGATCGGCCCCGTCCCGGACCACTGTCCAGGGTTCGCGTGGAGTGTCTGGCCTTGCTGCGTCGTGCCGGTGATCGTCGGGCGGCTGCGTGTTCGACGGCGGGGTCTGCTGGGCCGCCGTCACCGGACCCGACCTCGGCGGAGAACGCGACTCCCGGGCGGCGCAACGGCGCCGGTCGCCGTCACGCGCACGCCGGATCGTCGTACCCTCGTCACGCCGCGGCGAGCGTGTAGTCCTGGTGCATTGCGTTCGGGATTGGCGTGCATGTTCCGGCTGTGCACTGCTGCCACTGGTATCCGAAGTTGATCGGCGCCGGTTCCGGTCCACTGCCCGGGTCCGCGTGCAGGCTCTGGCCGACCTGGGTCGTGCCGGTGACGGAGGGAGCCGCCTGGTTCGCCGGCGCTGTTCCCGCCCCGCCTCCGGTGGTCAGTACGAGCTGCGGCGGGTTCGATCCTTCGCGGCTCGAGTAGAACACGGCGTCGGAGGCGCTGCTGCTGGATCTGGAAGCTGTACGTGCCGTCACCTGTGACGACACGAGCCGACGTCGTACTCGACCCACGATCCCGTGACCGCACCGGCCGGCTTCGTAGTCGAGGCCGGATCCGCTGGGCGCGGGCCCCGGCCAGACGACGGCGGTCTCTGCCCAGGAGTTGTCGACGACCCTGAACACCGAGCCGGTGCCGGCCGTCGCGTCGGTGACGAAGACGCGCAGCTTCGCCGACGAGACGGTCCGATCCCCGAGACCGTGAAGCGGAGGAGTCCGTTGATGACGAGGCTGCCGCCGCCCCGCACGCGGATCTCCTTCGCCGTCCCGTAGTTCGTGGACGGCGTGTCAGAGCGCACGTAGGAATCCGCGACCAGGGTGACGTCAGCGGCAGCCGAGCCTGCGACCGACCCGGCCGCGAGGGCCAGGAGCACGAAGACAACGACCGCTCTCAGCACGGTTTCCTGACACGGTTCGAACAACGGTGCACGCAGAGACTCCCGGGGGTCGGACAGCAGTCCTCACGGTACACGAATCTCGTCCGCACCTTCGCACCCGACTGAGACGCCGATCGGTCGTAGCGCAAGTCGGTATCGTTGCCCGGAACGGGGTGTGGCGCAGCCTGGTTAGCGCGCTTGTCTGGGGGACAAGAGGTCCCGAGTTCAAATCTCGGCACCCCGATCAGAGAAAGCCCCGCTCAGGCGGGGTTTTCCGTTTCCGGGGTGGAAACGCTGGGGCCGATTTGGAACACGTTTTGGAACAGTCCGGGCGTGCTGGCTACGCTGGGAGCCATGTCGAGCCGTCCGGTGATGGGGCCGCACACGAGGCCGCCGAGCCGAACCGGCGGCACGGGGCGAGGTCGCGGAACCCGCGTCCGTACGACGAGCGGGCGATGGAGATCGAGGCCGAGCTTCTCGCGCTGACGCACCTCGCTAGGGTCGACGCCCCGGCTTGCCGGGAGATAGCCACTGCTGGTACGCGTGACCCGGTCGATGTCGATGAGCACGCACCGACCCGCGGCAGTCTCGTAGGCATAGAGACCCGAAGCCTGGAACCACGGCCCGCCCGGAGCGCGGTCCCCATCAGCCGTTAACGCGACCGCGTACAGCCGAGCACGCGCCGCGTCATCTGCCGACTCAGCCGCCTCACCGGCACGCCAAGGCCACCTGACGCCGGTAAGCGTTAGATTGTGCGTCCCCCCATCCAACGGCGGAGGTTGAGACCATGCGGGCGCGAATGGTGGTTGCGGCAGTGATCGGGATGATCGTGGCGCTGACCTTGGTCGGTTCGGCGGGAGCGATCACCCCGCCTAAGCCGGGGCCGGTGTGGCTCTGTGGCGGAGTCCCTATGCAGGTCAGCATCAACGGGCGCGTCGTCTACATCGAGGGCGTCAAGTACCAGGCGATCCAGTACGAGGTCTTCGGCGACGACCCGACGACCGGCGAAAGCATCAGCACCACCAAGACGTGGGGGAGCGGAAAGAAGACCGCTGAAGTCCGCGTCTGTGTGCAGAGCTTCTCCTTGCCCACGTTCGTGGGCATCATCCAGGTGACGGTCGTCCCGCAGAAGCTCACGGGCATTCCGCTCAAGGTGTTCTCGCGCGACTTCTCCCCGAATGCCGACTGCTCGGCAATGGTGATCACCAACACCGGGGAAGGCTTGTGGCACTGGCGTAGCTTCGACACCAGTGGCAACGTGGTGAACGAGACCGACATCGCCGCCGGGCAGAGCTTCACGGAACCGTGGCAGGTCATCGACGGCAGCTTCGGCATCACGGGTGAGCTGTCGACAGCGGAGGAGGGTTCGTGGTTCGGCGGGTTCGTCGGTGAGGGCTTCATCGCCACCTATGGGGGGTTCACGGCAGCCAACTTCGCGCTGAACGGCTTCGAGCAGTGCGCTGGCCTCTGAGGTGACCTAGCCCGCGCTTGAGAGTTGAGTTCTGAACATCTGAGGCAATCTTGCGTCAAGCGACCCTGCCCTTCGCCCTGCCGGGGGTCGTTCGGCCGGGGTGGGGAGCGGCCGTTTACGAGACCCGCTGTGTGTTCCAAGCTTGTTCCACGCGTCCGGCAATCCCAGTGTCCATGCGGCCTGGCGCACCTGTCGCTGATCCTCGGGACTGGGGGTCAAGAGGTCCCGAGTTCAAATCTCGGCACCCCGATCAGAGAAAGCCCCGCTCAGGCGGGGTTTTCCGTTGTCGAGGCTCAGCGGCACGCTAGGGTGCGCCGATCCTGCGTAACGGAGCGCGAGCGAAGGAGCACAGCATGCCCAGTGCGACGCCTATGCAACTCGGAATGGTCGGGCTCGGCCGGATGGGTGCGAACATCGTGCGTCGCCTGATGCGCGACGGCCACGAGTGCGTCGGCTACGACGTCAGCCCGGACGCCGTCAAGTCGCTCGTAGGCGAGGGCATGACCGGCTCGTCGTCGCTCGAGGAGTTCGCGGCGAAGCTGTCCAAGCCGAGGGCGGTGTGGGTGATGGTGCCGGCCGGTGAGATCACCGATAGCACCATCGCCGCGCTTGCGGACGTGCTGGAAGCGGATGACGTGATCATCGATGGGGGAAACACGCATTACCACGACGACATCCGCCACGCTGATCGCCTGCGTGAGAAGGGCATCCATCACGTCGACTGCGGAACCAGCGGCGGGGTCTGGGGTCTCGACCGCGGCTACTGCCTGATGATCGGCGGCGAGGAGGACGTCGTCGAGCGTCTGGGCCCGCTCTTCGCGTCGATCGCGCCCGGGGTCGGAGACGTCGCGCGGACGCCCGGGCGCACGGGAAGCCCCACCACCTCCGAGCAGGGATACCTACGTTGCGGCCCGAACGGCGCGGGCCACTTCGTCAAGATGGTGCACAACGGCATCGAGTACGGGCTGATGGCGGCGTACGCAGAGGGGCTGAACATCCTGCGCAACGCGAACGCGGGTACCAGGCAGCGCGAGGCGGACGCCGAGACGAGCCCGCTCGAGCACCCGGAGTACTACCGCTACGAGATCGACACGACCGAGGTGGCCGAGGTCTGGCGTCGTGGCAGCGTGGTCGGCTCGTGGCTGCTCGACCTGACCGCCGAGGCGCTGCTACGAGTCGCCGGAGCTCGATGAGTTCACCGGCCGCGTGTCCGACTCCGGCGAAGGCCGCTGGACGTCGATCGCCGCGATCGAGGAGGGGGTGCCGGCGCCGGTGCTCACGGCCGCGCTGTACTCCCGGTTCAGCTCGCGCGGCCTCGACGACTTCGCCGATCGCGTGCTGTCGGCGATGCGCAAGGAGTTCGGAGGCCACGACGAGAAGCCCGCCTCGTGACCGGCCTGCGCTTGGAGCTGCTCCCCGATCCGCCGGCGGTCGCGCGCTGGGCCGCGGAGTACGTTGCCGAGCGTGCCCACGCCGCGGTCCTCGACCACGGGCGGTTCACCTTCGCCGTCAGCGGCGGACACACGCCGTGGGCGATGTTCGCCGAGCTTGCCGACCAGGACGTGCCGTGGGAGGCGACCGCGATCTACCAGGTCGACGAGCGGGTCGCACCGGCGGGCGATCCCGACCGCAACCTGACCCACCTCGAGGCGAGGCTGGCGGGGTGGGACGACGTCGCCGTCCACGCCATGCCCGTCGAGGAGGACGACCTGGAGGCCGCGGCAGCGGCCTACGCGGAGTCACTGCCGGAGCAGTTCGACCTCGTCCACCTCGGGCTCGGTCCCGACGGGCACACGGCCTCGCTCGTCCCGGGGGACCCGGTTCTCGACGTCACCGACCGCGCGGTTGGCCTCACCGGCGCCTACCAGGGCCGGCGCCGGATGACCCTCACCTATCCCACGCTCGACCGGGCGCGGGGCCTCCTATGGGTCGTCGCCGGAGCGGACAAGGTCGATGCGCTCCGTCGCCTGAGAGCCGGCGATCCCACCATCCCGGCCGGACGCGTCTCCCAGGCGAACGCACTCGTCGTCAGCGACGCGGCCGCCGCCGGCTGACTCCTGCTAGCCGGCCGCGACCTGCTCCTCGGGGTCGACGGCGACGTGGGCATAGCCCGTCGAGGTCGCGAACTGGTCGTACGCGTACTGCGTCACTGCCGGGCCCAGCACGTCGATGTTGCCCCTGGCGAGATACGGAATCCACGGGACGACCTCTTCCATCAGCCGCTGGTCGAGGCTCGCCCAGCAGTCGAGACGCTCGTCCCCCGTCAGGGCCGTGCAGGCGTCGATGTCGGCGTCGACGCTCGGGATCCCGTCGACCGTCCCGCTCGCGCCGACCTTCTCCGCCTTCTCGGGGGTCAGCCCGACGAGCGAGCAGTTGATGTTGCCGCGCGGGATGATCCGGCGCCCGTCGAACAGGATGGCGAACGTGGACGGGTCCGCGTAGTCCTTGCCCCAGCGTCGGGATCTGCGTCATCGGGATGCCGCGCGACACGTTCTGGAGAAGCGGGAACGGATCTGCGAACTCCCGAGTCTTGACCTCGATGCCGATCTTCGCGAACGACTGCTCGACGCACGGCGGCGAGCTTCTCGGCGTTTCCGCGGGCACCGACGCGTTGAGGACGGCCGTGCATGCCTCCGAGTCGCAGACGCCGTCGCCGTCGCCGTCGTAGCGCGACTGCGCCATCTCGGCCTTTGCCGCGTCGACGTCGCCGGCGAAGTCCGGGCTGGGGTACGGGTCGTAGCCGGCGAGGCGGTCGCCGAGCATGGCGTCCGGGAAGATGTGCGTTGCGATCTCGCCGGTCAGCGCGCCTCCCCAGGCGAGGCGCATCCCTGCCTTGTCCGCGACGAGGTTCACGGCCCGCCTCACGTGTACGTCGTCGAACGGAGGCTGCGTCAGGTTCAGCGAGACGTAGGCCGTCGAGTCGGCGGAGTTGATCTGGAGCCGGTCGCTCAGATCGGGGTTCTGGGAGTACTGCTTCAGGATCTTCGGCGGGGCGGTTGCCCACTCGCCCTCGAGCTCGCCCGCCGCGATCTTGGCGAAGATGTCGCCCGTGTTCGAATTCACCGTCAGCAGGAAGCCGTCCGGGAGGCTCTGCCGGGCCTCGGGATCGTCCGTCGCCGGGTCGTAGTCGGGGTTGCGCACGAGCGAGAGCGTGGTCTCCGGGTCGAAGCCCGAGATGCGGCTGTGAGCGTCTCGCAGCTCGTGGCATCGACCTCGTCGCTTCCCTCGATCATGTACGGGCCCGAGGACACGAGGTTTCGGCCGTAAGCCCCGGCCTCCTCGAAGCAGCCTGCGACTTCCTCGGGGACGGGCGCCGGCGGCGGGCATCGCGAGGCGGTAGCCGAAGTCGCCTGTCGGCTCGGTCAGGTGGAAGACGATCGTCCGGTCGTCGGGGGTCTCGATGCCCGCGATCGTCGTGGCCGAACCGTCGCGGAACTCGGTCATTCCGTCGATGACGTCGTAGTAGAAGCCGTACTGAGCGGCGAGATCGGGCGTTCCGATGCGCTCGAAGGCGTAGGCGACGTCGGCGGAGGTGATCTCCCGCGACACGGGAGGCCCGAAGGCACACCGTCCTTGAGCGTGAAGCGTCCAGGTGAGGCCGTCGCTCGAGACTTCGGGCAAGGCAGCGGCGAGGTCGGGAACGAGCTCACTTCCCTCGGCTCCCTCGACGTGGCGGTAGCCGAGCAGGGTCCGGACGAGCAGGCTCGAGTAGAGGCCGATCGCGTCGAGGTTGTACTCGCCGGTCGGATCGAACGCGTTCGTGAAATTGAACCCTTCCTCGACGCCGATCCGATAGATGCCGCCCGGCTGAGCGCTCGTCTGCTCGGGCTCGCTCGTCTCGGCAGCCCCGGTCTGGGCGGAGCCCGTGTCCTCCGTCGTCGAGCTCGCCGATGTCGTCTGGGTGGTGCTCGTGCTGCCGCCGCAGCCCGCTGCGAGAGCGGCGATCAGACCAAGCACGGCTAGCGCTCCGAGCAATGCTCGCACCGCGAATCACTCCCTCCGTTGGGTTCGGGACGCCACGTGCGGTATCGGCACGCACAGCGGCGGGCTTGAACGTCGCCGGTGAGTCGTCTCGCTCGAACCGGTCGGTACAGTCCGGCTCATGAACGGCACGGGCCGCATCGAGGCGCGGCGTGTCCCGTGGGTCGACATGGGGCTCTCTGCGGCATTCACTGTCGCGCTCGTCTGTTTCGGCGCAGCCTGGGCCTACGTGGGGGACGCGATCGGGCAGGGCCGGTGGGCGCCTCAGCTCGCGGTCGTGTTCGCCTACCTGATCACGGTGCCCGTCCTCGTACTGTACGCCTACGCGCCGCGCGAGCGCAGGTGGTACCACTTCGTGGTCTTCGAGCTCTGCGTCCTCTCGGGATTCGGGCTCCCGATCCCGCTCGTCTATCTTCCGTGGCTGATCGTCAACCGCAGGCGCCGACCCGTCTGATCTCCGCGAAGGCGGCCGCCGGCATCGCGGCGGCGATGCTGATCCTCGGCGGCATCTTCGGGATCCTCTTCGACCGGATCGTCCGTCGCGAAGCGGTCAGCGAGCCGCAGGCCGGCGTCCGTGGGGAAGGCACCCTACGGTCGTTGCCCGCAGCGCCCGTGAACGTCACGGCGGAGGTCATGCTGCTGCCGGCCGGCTTCGAGTCGACTCGCCGGCACGGCGGGCCGACCTTCACGTTCGTGCAGCGGGGCGAGGTCGAGGTGGAAGCGGCCGGTGTTACCACCGCCTACGGGCCCGGATCGTTCTTCTTCGAGCCCGAGGGCCGGCTCCACACGATCCGAGTGCTCGAGAACGCGCGGCTCGACGTGCTGCGACTGGTTCCGCCGGAAGCCGAGGCCACGACCGAGGTCGGGTAGTGTCACGGCCCGTGCACGGAGAGGTGAAAGAGGGCAGGATCGCGATCCTGGGCGCCGGCAAGATCGGCGAGGCGCTGGTCGCCGGGCTCGTCTCGTCGGGCTGGCGAACAGGCGAGCAGATCGTCGTCACAGCCCGTAGGGCCGAGCGCATCGAGGAGCTGCAGGACCTGTACGGCATCTCGGGAACGCTGTCGAACCTCGACGCGATCGAGGGCGCCGACATCGTCGTGATAGCCGTGAAACCTCAGGACATCGGCGACTTGCTCGCCGAGATCGGCGGGCGGCTCACCTCGAGCCAGACCGTTCTCTCCGTCGCAGCTGCGATCCCGACCGCCGAGATCGAGAGGCATTGCGCCGACACGGTCCCGGTCGTGCGCGCGATGCCGAACACGGCGTCGACCGTCCACGAGGGCATGGCGGGCCTCGCCCCGGGCGCCCACGCCAGCGAGGATCACATGCGTCACGCGGAGGAGCTCCTTGCGCACGTGGGTCGCACCGTTCGGGTTTCCGAGCCCTACATGGACGCGGTGACAGCGGTCTCCGGCTCAGGGCCGGCCTATTTCGCGCTCCTGGCCGAGTCGATGATCGAGGCGGGCATCCTGCTCGGGCTCTCCCGCGAGATCTCGACCGACCTCGTCGTCCAGACGATGCTCGGAACGGCAAAGCTCCTGCGTGACGAAAAGATGCATCCCGTCGAGCTGCGCGAGCTCGTCACGTCGCCCGGAGGCACGACGATCGCTGCGATCCGCGAGCTCGAGCAGGCCGGCGTCCGCGCCGCGTTTCTGAATGCGATCCAGGCTGCGATGACCCGCTCGCGCGAGCTGGCGGGCGGCGACGCCTAGCCCGATCTCTTAGGCGAGGACGTCTGCGCCGCAGCCGAAGACGAGCGCCGCCTCGATCTCGTCCTGCGGTACACCCGAGAGCGAGCGGTGGGAGAGATCGATCTCGATGCCCGGCCACTCGTCGAGACCGAGCGCGGCGGCGCCCTCGGACGTCCCGAACGCCAGCAGGACCTCGGCGGGCACGACGTTTCGCCTCAGCGCCTGCCGGCGCGCAATTCCCTCCAGCTCGCGCAGCTCCTCGAGCGGGTCGATCCGCACGTTCGAGTCCGTGCCGATGCAGATGCCGATGCCGCGCTCGGTCAGGCGCTCGACGGGCGCGAACCCGTCGCCGAGGTTCGCCTCCGTCGTCGGGCAGACGCAGATCCGCGCGCCCGCATCGGCGAGCAGGCCGAGCTCGGCGTCCGAGCGCGTGCGTTCCATGGACGATCGTGGTGCGCGGGCCGAGACAGCCGGTCCGGTCGAGCAGCTCGACGGGTCGGACGCCGTGCTCGGCCACACACTCCTCGATCTCGCGCGGCTGCTCGTCGGCGTGGACGTGGAGGACGAGGCCCTTCACGCTCGGCATAGCGGCCGATCTCCTCCAGCCAGTCGACCGGACACGCGCGGACGGAGTGGGGGGCGACTCCGACCTCGGCCCCGGCCGCTCGCAGCCGCTCGACGTCATCGAGGTATGCCACGACGGAGTCCTGGCGAAAGCGGGCGATGCCGCCGCGGCCGTAGGCCACGTAGAGAAGGACGAAGGCCACGCCGGCCTCGGCGGCTGCGTCTGCGGCGGCGAGCGCCTCGTCGAGCCCGACGTAGTGGAACTCGCCGACCGCCGTGTAGCCCGCGGCGACCATCTCCCGGTAGGCGTCGGCGTAGCGGCGGCGGACGCCGTCGGGCGTCAGCCGGCCGGCCTCGACCAGCATCGTCTCTCGCCAGGCCCAGAAGTCGCCGCCCTCCACGCGCCCGCGCATCGAGCGCTGGAAGGCGTGGCTGTGCGCGTTCACGAAGCCCGGGAGCTGCAGCCGCTCGGCCACGCGTGCGAGCCTAGATGATTTATCGGAGCCTGACCGAAGCCGTGGCACCGCGGTATCTCGGCCCCCGGCGGGCCACTATCCTTGAGATCGTGGATCGCTCGGCAACGCCCGCAGTCGCGCCGCCGCTGTCGCAGCTCCCGAACGCGCTGACAATCGCCCGGTTCGCGCTGATTCCGCTGTTCGTCGTGCTCGTGCTCCGCTCGGACGAGGGCTACAGCATCGCCGCCGCCGTCGTGTTCGCGGTCGCCGGGATCACGGATCAGGTCGACGGGTTCCTCGCCAGGCGGTGGCACGTCGAGTCCGAGTTCGGGAAACTCGCCGATCCGCTCGCCGACCGGCTGATGATCGACGCTGCGATCGTGTTGCTCTGGCTGGAGGGGCGGCTTCCCTGGCCTGCGCTTGCGATCATCCTGCTCCGAGACGTCGTCCTCGTCGGCGGCTCGCGCTATGCGATCAAGCGGGGCTACGAGTTCGAGGTCAGTTTCCTCGGCAAGGCGGCGACCTGGATCCTGTACGCGTCGATCGTGCTAATCCTCGCGACACCGGCCGGCACGGACTGGCCGCTTGCCATTTTCTGGACAGGTGTCGGCCTGGCCGTGATAGCCGGTGCCGGATACGTCGTCAGGGTGGCGAGGACGATCCGATGAAGGCCGTCGTCATGGCAGGCGGTGAGGGCACCCGGCTGCGTCCGCTCACGTCCAACCAGCCGAAGCCGATGGTGCCGATCGTCGGCCGCCCGTGCATGGAGCACATCGTCGAGCTCCTGAAGCTGCACGGGATCGACGACATGCATCGTGACCCTCGCGTTCATGCCGCAGGCGATCAGGACATACTTCGGCGACGGCGACGCCTTCGGCGTCCGGATGCAGTACTCGGTCGAGGAGTCTCCTGCCGGGACGGCGGGCTCGGTCGGGCCTGGCCGCGGAAGCGCTCGACGACACGTTCCTCGTCATCTCGGGCGACGCGCTCTGCGACGTCGATCTCTCCGCGCTGGTCGCATTCCACAAGGAGCGCGGCGCCTCGGTGACGATCGGCCTCAAGAGCGTCGAGAACCCACTCGAGTTCGGCATCGTCGTCTGTCGACGACGAAGGGCGGATCGAGCGATTCCTGGAGAAGCCCTCGTGGGGCCAGGTGTTCTCCGACACGATCAACACGGGCATCTACGTCCTCGAGCCGGAGGTCCTGCGTCACGTGCCGGACGACCGCCCGTACGACTTCTCGAAGGAGCTCTTCCCGCTGCTGCTCGAGATGGGCCGGCCCCTGTACGGCTACGTGATGGACGGCTACTGGCAGGACATCGGCAACCTCGACCAGTACCGCCAGGCGAACTTCGACGCGCTCGACGAGCGAGGTCAGGCTCGACGTCCCGGGGATCAAGCTCCGCGGAAACATCTGGCTCGGGGAGGGTGTCGAGCTCGACGACGTCGAGCGTGATCACCGGGCCTGCCTTCGTAGGCAACTACTGCCGGCTCAACTCGGCAGCGTCGGTCGGGCCGTACGCGGTGCTGGCGACCGGCGTGACCCTGCGCGAGCAGGCGTCGGTCGCGCATTCCGTGATCGACGCCCAGACCTACCTCGGCCGGAGCTCGCTCGTCGAGGGGGCGACGATCGGCCGCTCCTGCGACATCCGCGCCCACGCCCGCGTCCACGAGGGGGCGGCCATCGGCGACGAGTGCACGCTCGGCCCGGAGAGCGTCGTGATGCCCGGAATCCGGATCTACCCGTTCAAGGAGATCGAGTCAGGAACGGTCGTCGATCGGAACGTGATCTGGGAGTCACGAGCGGCTTCCGCCCTGGGCGGCATGGCGGCGATGTCCGGGCTCGTGAACGTCGATCTCACGCCTGAGGTCGCGCTCCGGCTCGGCATGGCGCTCGGAACTGCGCTCAAGCGGGGATCGCGTGTCGTCGCTAGCCGATCGCAGCAGCCCGCCTGCCGTCTCGTCAAGCGGGCGTTGATCGCCGGCATCTCCTCGGCCGGCGTCCACGTCGAAGACCTCCGCGTGATGCCGGCTGCCGTCAACCGGCACCTGCTCAAGTCGATCGGCGTCGACGCCGGGATCCACGTCCGCCCGAGCGAGTCGGATCCTGAGACCGTTCAGATCCAGGTCTTCGAGCCGCCGGGCATCCAGGCGACCCCCGCCTTCGAGAAGGAGATCGCGAAGCACTTCTCGCGCCAGGAGTTCAGGCGTGCCTCATACGCAGGACCTCGGCGACCTCTCGTTCCCCTCCCGCGCGGCCGAGACCTACGTCGCCGATCTCCTCGCCACACTCGACATGGGAGCCGTTCAGGAACGAGGGTTCCGGCTCGTCGTCGACTACTCGCACTCGCCGACCTCGATCATCCTGCCGCTCGTGCTCGGTCCGCTCGGGGTCGAGGTGGTCTCGTCCCGGGCCCACCTCGCAGGGCACCCGGTGCCTCCCGCGACGAAGCTCGACGAGTCACTCGCAGACGTCAAGCGGCTCGTAACGGCCGTCAGAGCCGACTTCGGAGTCGTCATCGACCACGCGGGCGAGCGTGTCCACCTGGTCGACGAGACCGCGACGGTCGTTCCGCTCGAGCAGGAGCTGCTGCTGGTCGTCTCGCTCGTGAGCCAGAACGGCGCCGAGGGCTCGCTGGCCTTTCCGATAACGACGACGAGCCTCGTCGAGCGCCTCACGGCCGGGAGCGGCCTCGAGATCCGGCGCACGGCGTCCTCGCTGTCGGCGCTCACGCTCGCGGCTGCGCAGGAGGGCACGGTCTTCGCCGGCAGCGTCGGCGGAGGGTTCGTGTTTCCGCGCTTCCTACCCGCCTATGACGCCGTCGCGAGCGTCGCCAACCTGCTGCAGCTCCTCGCCCCGGTGTCGAAGCCTCTGTCGGAGCTGGTCGCCGAGCTGCCTCGGTCCACGGTCGTCCACCGCCAGGTCAGGTGCCCTTGGGGCTTGAAGGGCACCGTGATGCGGATTCTGACCGAGCGCGCGAAGGGCCAGGAGGTCGATCTCCTCGACGGGATCAAGATCTTCTCGGAGCACGGCTGGTCGCAGGTCGTCCCGGACCCTGACGAGCCCGTCGTCCACGTCTATGCGGAAGGGGACACCGCCACAGAGGCCGCTCGGCTCGAAGCCGAGCTCCGCGAGGCGGTCGAGGAGATCATCTCGACTCAGGAGGAGTCAGGAGCGGCGAGTTGAACCCTCAAGTCAAGATTGAAGGATTCCCAGCCTCATGCTTTACTTGAGGGAGAGCTACCTCGACGTCGATCGAAAGCGGGGAAGATCCTGTGGACGCACTACCTGATCTCGCAAGCCGTCTCGGACGCGGAGCTGCGCGACCTGATTCGTTCGCTCCTCGACGAGGAGCAGGACATCTCGTATCGACGCCGGATCCTCCACGGCAAGATCGACATCCTCCGCGCCGAGCTCGTCTCGCGCTTGCATCGACAGGTGGAAGAGGGGGAGAGCCCGTTGCGGGAGGTCGATCTCGGCAAGCTGACCGAGATCCTCGCCGTCAAGGCCGCCCCCCGGATGAGCCAGGAGGAGCTGGAGCGCTCTCGGCGAGGACGCCGGTTGACGCACGTCCATTGCCCCGAGTGCGGCTTCCAGAACCTCGAGGCCGCGCGTTTCTGCGAGAAGTGCGGCGCGCCGCTCATCCCCGACGAGGGCGGCGACCAGACGCTGTCCTCGCTGCTGCCG
Organism: uncultured Thermoleophilia bacterium; assembly: GCA_963797645.1. Classification (GTDB taxonomy): domain Bacteria; phylum Actinomycetota; class Thermoleophilia; order Gaiellales; family Gaiellaceae; genus CAWCQC01. Next base: position 249,297 of record CAWCQC010000012.1, read on the forward strand.
GCGGACGACGACGACCACTCGGCAGGAGCACGATCTCTCGTACGAAGGGACTGCGCTCATCGTCCGCTCGGGCGCCGGACGCCCGGGCGAGACGTACCCTCTCGACCGCGAGCGGCTGACGATCGGCCGCTCGCCCGAGGCCGACATCTTCCTGGACGACGTCACGGTGTCGCGCCGGCATGCGCACCTGCTCCGACAGGGCAAGGGCTTCGCGATCAAGGACGAGGGCTCGCTGAACGGCACGTTCGTCAACCGCCGCCGGGTCGACTCGAAGCTGCTCGAAGACGGTGACGAGGTGCAGATCGGGAAGTACAAGCTGACGTTCCTCGAGCGGTAGCGGCGGCCATGGCCACCATGTCTGAGCGTGCCGGGCGGCCTCTCACGATCGGAGCGGTCTGCCGCCGTCTGAAGGAGGAGTTCCCGGACATCTCGATCTCGAAGATCCGCTACCTCGAGGACCAGGGCCTGCTCCAACCTCAGCGGACCCACGGCGGCTACCGCCTGTTCGCGGAGGAGGACGTCGAGCGCCTGCGCATGATCCTGCGGCTCCAGCGGGACGAGTTCCTGCCGCTGCGGGTGATCCGGGAGGAGCTCCTGACGCCGGGCGCGGCGCGGCGCGATCGTCGCAAGAAGCCACCGACCGGGCTCCGGTCGCGGCTTGGGCGTGCCGCTGATCGGCTTCGACGAGCTCTGCGAGCGGTCGCGCGCGAATCCGGACTTCGTTCGCGAGCTCGAGGATTTCCAACTGATCGAGGCCGTGAGCGAGGGGGGGACGAGCGGCTATCCCGAGTCGGACGTCGACATCGTCGCCTCGTGTACGCGTCTGAGCCAGTACGGGCTCGAGCCGCGCGTGTTGAGAAAGCTGCGCACGAACGCCGAGAACCAGGCCGGCTTGCTGGAGCAGGTCGTCGCTCCCTATCTTCACTCGCGAAACCCGGAGCGTCGCCAGGCGGGACTTGACGACCTCGAGAAGCTGGCCGGCCTCTCGATCGAGCTCTCGCAGCTTCTCTTCTGGCGGGCGCTGCGGGCGCTCGTCGCTCGCTCGTGACGGTCGATCTCGAAGCGAAGATCCGCGACGTACCGGACTTTCCCCGGCCGGGCATCGTCTTCAAGGACATCATGCCGCTGCTCGCGGATGCAGCGGCGCTGGCCGAGGCCGTCGAGCGGCTCGCCGCGTTCGCCGAGCCGCTGCGACCGGATCTCGTGCTCGGCGCCGAGTCCCGAGGCTTCATTCTGGGCGGCGCGCTCGCCGTGCGGCTCGGCTGCGGATTCGTCGCCGCCCGCAAGCCGGGCAAGCTGCCGTGGCGGACCGTGAGCGTCGAGTACGCGCTCGAGTACGGCGTCGACACGCTCGAGCTTCACGAGGATGCGATTCCTCCCGGAGCGCGCGTCCTCGTCCACGACGACGTGATCGCAACGGGGGGGACGGCGAAGGCGAAGGTCGATCTCGTCGAGCAGGTGGGGGGCGAGGTCGTCGGCGTCGCGTTCCTCGTCGAGCTGGGCTTCCTGCGGGGACGTGACCGGTTGCGGGGTAGGAACGTCTACTCCGTCATCGCCTATCCCTGACCGCCGCACCGTCAGTCACACTGAGAAGGGTGTACGACGGATTGACGGCCCGGTACACGTTTCCCTGCCCCAGCGGGCGCGAGGTGTCCGTGCGGCTGTCCTCGTTTCGCGCCGTCCGAGCAGATTCCGGGCACGAGAGCACCCGCGGTGTTCGAGATCCGCTTCGCGTGCCCGTGCGGGGCCGACCACGCTTCGCTCGTGACCCATGACCAGCTCGACTGGCAGCCGCTCGGTACCGCGGCCACGGCCTTCTACGACGTGATGACCGGCCGATATCGCGTCAGCCGCCGCCGAGCTGGCCGAGGAAGCGGCCCACCGGATCCGGCAAGGACAGCTGGCCCTGGGCGTTCTTCTGCCAGGCGGAGGACAGCGCTCGCCCCGTCTTTCCCTCGGCGTTCCGCATCCTCGCGCCACGGCGCGAGCGGATGCTCGTCGCAGTCCGCTGCCCGTCGTGTGCCAAGACCTCTGTCAACGTGGTCTCGCACGGCCATCTCGACCTTCCGTTCTGCTCCGACGCAGCGGTCGACGTGGTCGACTGCGTTCTTGACCCGGGCGGTGAGGACGAGCTCGACAGAGCTGGTCGAGGAGCTGAGAGGCGCGCCGCTCGCCTGTACGCGTCACCGGCTCGAGCACCGGTTCGGTGCCCGGTCACTCACGCCAGGGATGAATACCACTCGCGCCAGGGATGCGTGCCCGGTCGGGCGCGACGATGACAGAGGCGTGACCTCTGACTGAGGACCATTCACCCGTGCGACTCACGCAACGCGGCAGCCTCCTCCTGCTCGACCACTGCGCCCGCCTCGAGCGCCTCACGGGCGCGAGCAGGCGAAGTGCACGGGAGCGCCTCGAGGCCGAGCTCGGATCCGATCTCGCCAAGCGGCTGCTCGGGTCGCTCTGCGGCGACGGGAGCTCGGGGCCCGCCGCCGGGCCGGCTGTCTGAGCCGACGAGCGCTCCGGCTCGTGTTACTGCCGTGTCCGGCGCGGATCGTCCCCGAAGAGGACGATCGCCAGAAACACGGCGAACGCCGACAGCGCGGACGTGATCGCTGATACGCCCATGCTGATCCCGACTGCAAGCATGAACAGAAAGACGTAGAGGCCGAGTCCCACGCCCCAGAGGAGGGCGGAGGTCTCGCGGCTCGTCGCTGGCGCCCGCAGGTGCATCGGCGGCAACTCTAGATGATGGAAGCCGCGGCCAGCCTGTCGTGCGTCCTGGACCAAAAAAATTCGCCGAGCCGGTTGCGCTTTCGTCCACTCCCCCGGCCGGCCTTCCGCTTCCGCGTACCGCTGCCCGGTAGAGCTTCGACCTACTCGCGCTCCGTGCTCGGCGCAAGACAGAACCTAGGGCAATTCAGGACAGGTTGCAAGCGGACGAAACGATAAAAAACCGCAAATTGCGAGGAATATTCTTTCCACGGATTTTTCCACACATTTCCACAGAAGTTGTGGATTGTGTGGAGTAAGGTGGGTTGAAATCGTTACCGCCCAGCGAGAACGCCGCGCGTGTACTCGCCGCCGGCGTTCCACAGGAGGTAGCCGGCGGTGCCGGCCCGGCGGGCGGCGCTGATCTGATCCTCGACGTCGGCCCGGGAGTAGGCGCGGCCGATCGAGAAGTCCTGCAGCCACGGAACGATGCGCGCGTCGCGTCCCTGAAGCTTGCGCCGGAAGTCGAGCAGGGCGAAGCTGACCGTACGCCCGGGAGCCGCATCCGGATCGGCGATGTCGTACTCGCCCGAGCCGAAGTGGGAGGGATAGACCATGGGGTACACCGCGTCGAGATACTTCGCGAGCAGCCGCGGGCGCTGGCCGATTCCGAGGTCTCGGGTGGCCGCGAGGCCGAAGAGCGGCGGCCGACACGTTGACGCCGAGGGGCTTCAGGCGGTTCGTCGCGTACTCGACGAAGCTCGCGATCGTCTGCCATTTCGGCTCCGAGCGGCGACTCGCGATAGACAGCACCGTCGACGTCCCCGTCGCTCGGGAAGCGCGCGTAGTCGAACATGATCTCGTCGAAGCCGGCTCTGGCGGCTGCCACCGCGATGTCGACGTTGTACTTCCAGACCCGCTGGTCGTACGGGTTCGTCCACCCGAGCCCGGCGCTGTTGCGCCACACCGAGCCGTCTCGCGTACGAATCGCCATCCCGGGACGAGCCTCGGACAGCCGTGGATCCTCGAACACGACGACGCGCCCGATCAGGTACACGCCGGCGGCGTGCGCCTTCCTCGCGACCGCGGCCGGGTCGTAGTAGCGCTGCGCGCCGCCGACCTGTGTCGCGAGCGGCACAGCGCGAGAGCGGAAGCCGACCTCGCCGTTCTCGTCCTTGACGTCGAGCTCGAGCGTGTTCAGGCCTTGCTTGCGCAGCTTGAGGTACTGCTCGAGCTTCCCGGGCACCGAGGCGAGCGCGGCGGTGACGTGGACGCCGCGGGTCTCCTCAGGAGCCTCGAGCGGCGCCGACGGAGCAACCTGTGCCTCGGTCTCCGCCTGCGTGGAGGAGCCGGCCTGGCCGCTGCTGGAGTCGCCGCCCGTGAAGAGCTTCGCGTTCAATGCGAGCGCCACGATCGCGCCGACGAGCACGGCGAGAATCGCGAGGGAGCGGATCTGGCGCCGCCGCCGTGCGCGCCGTCGGCGCTCTCGGAAACGGTCGCTCGGATCGATCCGTCCCGGGAAGACTGGCGGATCGTTGAACACGAGGAACAGGAACGCTACGCCCGCGGCGCCGTGTTCGCAAGCGCGTGTGGATAACCGCTGGTTGTGGACAACTGCACGAGTGGGGAGTCCCTTGCCGTGGAGGGCGATTCAGATCGGCCAACTTGACATAACGCGCGTTATCGTGCGTCAGCGGTCGCTACGGCGTGGCGGCGCGCTGGCCGAGCGGATCCAGCCGGCGCGAGCGCTCGAGGTAGTCGGCTCCGACGCCTTCCCGACCCGGCACAGCCAGCTCCAGACGGGCCAGCTCCGCCCAGGCGGTCGAATCGGACGGATGGATCCGGACGCCTTCGACAAGCACGTCGCGGGCCCGGTCGAGGCTGCCCAGGGCAATGTGCGCGCGGGCCTCGGCGAACGTGCTCTCGAGGGCCAGTGGATTGAGGGCGGTTGCGGATTCCGCGGCGGCCAGCGCCTCCTGCGACCGTCCTTCGGCGAGCAACGCGTACGTCCGTTCGACTCGCCGCGCCGAAAGCCATGGCGTGACGAGCGAGACGAGAACGACTCCCGAGATGACTATCGCAGCGCCCAGTCCGAGCCATCGCGCTCGTCCGAAGCTCACTCGTCGACCAGAGGGCTCTGCGAGCAGAATCCCGGCGCACAGGAAGACCGGGACGCTCACTGCCACGAAGTCGAGTGGGAAGTCGATCGCTGCATAGAGCACGTACCCAACGATCCCGGCCAGGAGGGCAGCAGCGGGTGAGCGCTGCGAGCCCGTCAGCCGGCGCACTCTGCGTGTGAGCGCGAACAGCAGAAGTCCGGTCCCGGCGCCGCCGAGGAGGCCGCCGACCAGCCCGAGCTCGGCGAGGAGCTGGAGCGGCGTGCTGTGAGGCGTCGTGACGGTTAGCGCATCCTCCCGCAGCAAGCGATGAACGATGGGAAAGCTCGACGCTCCCGTGCCGGTCAACGGCTCGTCACGAAACGCGGTCCACGCCTCGTTCCACCAGGTCCAGCGATTGTTCGAGCTGAGACTCGTGAAGCGATCCGCCTCTTGGGTCAGGAGTCTCGTAGGCGGGTTCGCGAACTCGCGTAGCTCGCGGACGGCCCAGCCGGACGCAAACGCTGCGATACCGAGCCCGACCACCAGAGCCGCCGCAGCGATGCGCAGGCGCCGGCCGGTGACGAATCGCGGCATCAGGCGCCCTGGCAGCCGTCCTTCCAGGCGAAGACCGAGCCACGCGAGCCCGAACGTGCAGACGAGGGCGCCGCCGAGGACGGCCCCGAAAAGGCGACCGTCGTCGCGCCGCGCCGCGTAGGACTGTGCGTCCTCCGTGACGCCTGGGAGCGTCAGCGCGAACGCGCACACAGCGGCGGCCACCCCGAGCGCCAGGAGGAGCGCCGCCACCCCGGCCCGCCGCCTCGGGACGAGCGCGAGCCAGACTCCGACCGTAGCGACGGCCCCAAGGAGGCCGCTACGCGAGTACGTCAGAAACAGCGCGATCAGGAGCGAGGCCGCGAGGGCCACGCCCGCCGCGCGGAGCGGCCGGCGCAAGGACTGATTCGACGCGACCCAGAGAGCCAACGGAACGCCGAGCGCCAGGACGAACGCCAGACCGTTCCAGTACCCGACCGGCGCCCGCAGGCGGGCGACCAGGCTGCCGTCGTCGGCGAGCGCGGGAGCGATCTTGGAAGCCAGGGCCCAGCCCGCCGTCGCAGCGACGACGACCGTCATACCGGCGGCGGCGAACGTAGGCGCACGCCGAGTCGTCGCTCCGGCCAAGAGGCCGACGAGCAGGAAGAGCAGGTACACGATCAACCGGTTGGCATACGCCCACGAGCGTTCGGGAGACAGCGACCAGTCGATCGAGACAGCCGACCAGAGCGCAAGACAGCCGAGCAACGCGATGCCCACCCAGGCGATCGTCTCGACGCGCGGTACGGGCAGGCGACCCGTGAGCACTCCGACGAGCGCTACGAGGATCACGCCCAGCACAGCCGCGCCGAGCGGAAACACCATCCGGTCGGTCGAGGCGGCTCCGTGGAGCATGGTCACGGCAAGGAGGACACCACATGTGCCGAAAAGCAGGATCGCGGGTATGTTCGCTCGCAATGCGCTCTGATCGGCCCCCGGAAGAGGAAGGCGGGAAGCGACCCTCCTGGGGCGCGTAGGGACGTCTGGGCCTACGGCCATCGCGACGTCGACCCGCCAACGTTGGGCACACTCCCGCTATGAGCCTTCCTTCGACAGCTTCCAGCGCTCGGGTATCGCGGCTCCTGATCGCGGTGCTCTTCGTCGTCCTCGCGTCGGTCACGGTGAGCGCCGCTTCTGCGGGCTCGGGCTGCGCCCAACAGATCATCGAGGACTGGTCGGACAACGGCACGATCGACGGTTCCTACCCAACGGTCTGCTATCAGCAGGCGATCGCCGCCCTGCCCGAGGACCTGCGGTCGTACTCGAGCGCGGCGGACGACATCAGTCAGTCCCTCCAAGAGGCGCTTCTCGTCGGCGTGGACGAGAGCGCAGGCGGCGGCGCGACCGGATCGTCGGACCCCGGCTCGTCGAGCGGCCAGAGCGGAGGGACCGGAGCAGGCGAGTCCTCTGGTGGCGGCGGCGCCGCCACCGGCGGAGAAGGAACGCCTCCGGCGACCGGGCACCGCCCCACCGCCGAGCGACGAAGTCGATGCCGCCCCCTCCGAGGCAGCCGCCCCGCTCGAGAGCGACGGCGACGGCGCGGGCCTCCCGGTGCCGGTCATCGTGTTGCTCGTGGTCGCAGGTATCGCCGCCGCCGCTGGTCTGGTCGTCGCCGGCCGGCGTCTGGTTCGCGATCGAGGTAGCACGGGCGTCTAGGACCCTCCCCCGCTCCGTCAACCGGCAGCCGTCAGAGCGCACGAAGACGCTCGGGATGCTTGCGGACGAAGCGAGCGATGCCCCGCCAGTGCCAGACGGTGCGCCTGGTCAGGAACTCCGAGTCCGTCGCCGCCGGATAGGAATGCTCGACGACGGCGCCGGGCACGTACCACCGCTCCCACCCAGCTCTTGCGGCGCGGTAGCAGAGGTCGATGTCCTCGCAATAGAGGCGAAACCCTTCGTCGAAGCCGCCGATCGCTTCGATCATCGTCCGTCGCAGCAGGAGGAACGCTCCCAGCATCCAGTCGGCCGGCACGGGGCTCGTGGGTCGGGCGTCGAGGCCGTAGTGTTCACGTTGGCGCTCACGCGGCGAGAACACCGCTCGGAGGGGCGTACGCCGAACGAGCGTTCCGCCGACCGTGGGAAACCGGCGCCGGGAGGGCTGCCAGGATCCGTCGGGAAAGATGAGCTGCGGCCCGGCGATCCCGCACGTCGGTCGGGACGCCATGAACGCCGTGAGCCTGGCAACGGCCCCGGGGAGCGGTACCACGTCGGCATTCGCGACGATGACGGCGTCTCCGGTGGTCGCCGCGATGCCGGCGTTCGCGTTGGCCGCGAAGCCGATCGACCGGCGGTTTCGCACGAGCTGCGCGCCGCCGGGCAGCGCCGTCACGCTCGTCGGCGTGTTTGCCACCACGACGAGCTCGTCGACCTCGGGTAGCAGGATGCTTGCGCTCCTCTCGGCGTCGGATGACTGTTCGTGCGAGATGACGACGGCGGCAACCTTCATGAAGCCATCGCCTCCCGGTAGACGGCAAGCGTCCGGAGCGCCGTCTCCCGCCAGGTGAAGCGGCGTGCTCGTTCGATTCCGGCAGCGGAGAGCCGTTCTCGCTCCCTCAGCGCCTGCTCGACGGCGCCGGAGAGGTTCCCGTTGGCGGCGAACACGGCCGCGTCCCCGGCCGTCTCCCGCAGCGCCGGCTCGTCGGAGCAGACGACAGGGGTCCCCGAAGCCATCGCCTCGAGAACGGGGAACCCGAACCCCTCGAAGCGCGAGGGAAAGAGCAGGCAGTCTGCGTCTCGATAGAGACGTGCGAGCTCATTCTGCGACACGTAGCCGGCGAGCGTGACGCTCTGTCTCCAGAGCTCCCGAGCGAGTCGCTCGTCGCGAACCGGGCCGGCCACGACCAGAGGTAGACCGACCTCCCGCGCTGCATCCGCCGCGGCCAGAAGGTTCTTTCGCGGCTCGACCGCGCCGACGCAGAGCAGGAAGCCGCCGCCGCGGGATCGGCCTGGCGCAAAGATTGGATCGACGCCGTACGGAATCGCGACGACTTTGTCCTCGGGCAGGCCGTAGAGGCGGATGAGATCCCGGCGAGTCCGTTCGGAGCAGGTCATGACGCGGGCTGCGCGTCGAACAGCGGCCCGGACCACCGCGCGAAAGAGCAGCGCGTCCGTCCGTCGCATGAGGTCGGGCGCGAGCTCGAACGACACGTCCTGAACGGTGACCACGGACGGACACGGCAACGCGGGCGGGAGCGCGTAGAGCGTGTGCACGACCGCCGGGCGGACCTGCCGGAGCAGGCGCGGCAGCAGGACGCCCAGTCGGAGGGCCTGACTGCGAACCGGCATGCTTATCGCTTGCACCCCCGTCGGGACGAGCTCGGGATGCCGCGTGACGGCAGCCAGACGCAGCTCGCCGGCGATCTCCTGAAGCGCACCGAGCAGCGACCGGACGAACGTCTCGTCCCCGGTGCGGCGCCGGCCGAGCACATCGGCGTCGACGAGAACGAGCGGTCGATCCGCAGGCGCCGAGCTCACACCGCGACCGCCTGATAGACGGCCGAGGTCTCTTCCGCGGTTCGCCGCCAGCTGAACTGGCGAGCGCGCTCGAGTCCCCGCTCCCGAAGCCGCCGCGAACGGTTGATCGCCTCCTCGAGCCCGTGCGCGATCGCCTCCGGATCATGCGGATCCACGGCCACCACCGCGTCTCCGCCGAGCTCTCTGAGCGCCGGGGCCGTCGAGGCGACGACCGGAGTTCCGCAGGCCATCGCCTCGAGTACCGGCAAGCCGAAGCCTTCGTAGAGGGAGACGTAGGCGACGCACAGCGCGCCCCGGTACAGGTCGGCGAGCTCCTCGTCCGTGACGGACCCGAGCCACGACGTCCGCGGGCCCGTTACCTCGACTCCCCCCCAGCCTTTGGAGCCGACGACGCGCAGCTCGCAGCCGGACAGGCCGGCGAGCTGGAACGCGCGTACGAGGCGGTTCAGGTTCTTGCGCGGCTCGAGCGTGGAGACGGCGAGGACATACTCTCCCGGTGACGCCCGACCGTCCCGCGTGAACGGGGCGCCGACTCCGTTGGGCACGACGTGAATCCGCTCCTCTCGCACGCCGAGTAGCTCGATGACCTCTCGCCGCGTGAACTCGGAAACGGCGATGATCGCCGTGCACGCCCGGGCGACGTGCTGGAGCACATGCCGTCCATAGACGCGGCTCCAGCGGTTGAAGCAGCGCGGCATTCGAAGCACGGCCAGGTCGTGGAAGGTGGCGACCATGGGTGTGCTTCCGGTGAGGGGAGCGCGGAACGTCGTGCAGTGAAGCACGTCTACACCGCTCCGCCGGGCAGCTCGCGGTAGTGCGACGGGGTACCAGCCCAGGTCGCGAACGAGCGTCGCCACCCGTCCCGAAGCCGAAAAGGAGAGCGGCTCGACTCCGACCTCGCCGATACCCGACAGACCGCCGAGCAGACCACGGACGTAGCGAGCTGTGCCGCCTCGCGTCATCGCCAGCGGCGAGACGTCGAGACCCACCCTGAGCGGCTCGGACAAGGGTCAGTACGCGCCGCGCCCACGGATGACCGCCGGGACTGTCTTGAGGAGGATCACAGCGTCGAGCCAGATCGACCAGCGCTCGACGTAGTGGAAGTCGAGCGCGATCAGCTCGTCCACGCCGAGATCCGCCCGCCCCGAGATCTGCCACAGGCCGGTCACGCCGGGCAGGACGAGCGAGCGCCGCCGTTGCCAGGGCAAGAGCTCGGCGTAGTCGGTCACCGGCAGCGGCCGGGGCCCGACGAGGCTCATCTCGCCGCGCAGGACGTTCAGTGTCTGCGGAACCTCGTCGAGCGAAAGCCGGCGCAGGACGTAGCCGACTCGGGTGATTCGCGGATCCTTCTTGATCTTGAACAGCGCGCCGCCCGCCTCGTTTGCCGGCAGAAGCCCATCGCGTCGCCTGGGCGCATCCTCCGCCATCGTGCGGAACTTGAGCATCTCGAACTCGCGCTCGTGGAGACCGACGCGCCGGTCGCGATACAGCACCGATCCGCGCGAGCTGAGCTTCACAGCGACCGCGATCGCGAGCCAGAGCGGCAGGCCGATCAGCAGCACGAGCAGACTCACCCCGATGTCGAACGTGCGCTTGGCGAGCCATTGGAAGCCCGCCAACACGGGCGGCCGCACCTCGATCAGCGGCGTCACGTGACCCGGGAGAATCTGCGCCCGTTCAGCCAGCAGCTCTGTTGCGCTCGGCGCGATACGTACCTTGATCCCCCGCCTGTGAGCCGTATCGACCACGTCGCGCAGCTTGCGCTCGTCGAGCCCGGTCTCGGCGACGATGATCTCGTCGACGGTTTGCCTCCCGAGCGTCGCGTGAAGCTCCCTGCCCAGGTGCTCGGGCACCAGCGTTTCGGCGATGGTGTAGCGGTCTTCCGAGAGCGCGCGCTGCAGGGGTTCGACCGCGGCCGGTGCGCCGACGAGCACGACCCGCTGCCTGATCCCGAACCGGCGCTCGAGCGCCGTGAGGGCCGCACCGTGCCCCCACCGCAGGGCTCCGACAAAGACCGCGGTCAGGACGATGGAGGTCGGGACGATCCCGTACGTGTCGAAGTCGAATCCCGTCCCGAGTGCGAAGGCAAGCGCCAGCACGCCCACCAGAACCACGGACGACGCGACTCGCTGAACGCCGGGACGGCGGTCGCGAGGCGCGTAGAGACCGGCCTGCGCGAAGACCAGGACGATGACGAGGCCGAGGAAGCCGAGCCAGTCCGCGGCCGTTTCCCACAGCCCCTCCCAGTCAGGAGCTGCGCCGATCCAGAGCTCGCGCAGGACGAGGGCGAGGTACACCCCTGCTGCAAGCCCCACGAGGTCGACCGTCACCAGCGTGAGCACCCTGACGGCCTGCGCCACGGAATCGGCGATGGTCGCGCGAAGGAGGACGGGCGGAACGCGCCGTCTGATGTCGTCGAGCCCGGCGCTCGTGGTGACGACCGATGGTGCCGTCCGGCGCCCCTTCTCTGGAGCGGCTGGCTCGCGTACGGCCGGCATCGGTGCGGCGTACCCCCTCTAGCGCAGTTTGAAAAGCATCACGATGGATCCGCGCCTATCGGAGCCTATCCACCGGCGACGCTGCGCAGGGCGCCGAACGAGGGCTTCCGCTGCCCTGAGGCGCTGATCAGCCCGGACTGCCAGCGGCCCACTTCGACTTCGTCCCGCAAGAGGAACCAGAGCATCATGTCGATCCGTGGATTCGCTCGGGCGATTGCGTATGCCCGGCGCAGATAGGACGCCTGCTTCCTCCAGGAGACGCCGAAAAAGCGGATCCGGCGGATTCGTCTGATACCCGTACTCGGTGATCCAGAGACGCATGCTCTTGCCGTACAGGCGGGTCAAGGTGGTCAGCAGCACGTCGATGTTCCCCAGCGTGATGGTCCTCACGGAGGCGATCCGCTCTCCCGGCGCGATGTGGCGGCTCGGCGAGTACGGATGGTGCGCGTACACGTCGAACTGCGCGCCCGCGGCCTTCATCTTCTCGAGGAACAGGAGCGGCGAGACCGAGTCGCGATTCCCGTTGCCACGAACCTTTCCGCGGGGGTTGGTGGCCCCGCAGGCCACCGTCTCGCGAACGCCGGCCGTTTTGCCGGCCGCGTGGACGCCGCGATGGACGGCGTTGCAGATCTTCGCATAGATGGCCGGGCTCGCGAGGACGTAGCGGTTGCCGACCTTGCGGAACTGCGGCTGGAGGAAGTTCGGCGCGTTCGGCTCGCTCCAGGCGAGCCACAGGTCGACCTTGCCAGGCGGCGCGACGATCCCACTAGGCGTACGAGGCACGGGCACGTAGTTCCCGGAGTACCGGGTCGCCGCGGCTCTGGCGAAGGCCTGGAGGTCGCGGAACTTCGTAGGCGCGTACTTCGCTCCCTTGCCACCGTTCGCCCAGCCGGGCGTGGCGATGACGGCGAGGAGCAAGCGGATGTTTCGCTCGCCTGCCAGGGCAACGGCTCGATCGTAGAGCGACCAGTCGTAGGCTGGGTCGCCGGGGTCGGCAGCGCTGCTCGGCCTGGTCGTCGCCACACGGTTCCAGTACAGGTTCAGGCGCAGCACGTCGATGCCGAGCTCCTGGAGCTGGTCGAATCCCTGCGTATCGGCGGCGAAGAGCGTCGACGCCTCGTCGTAGAGACCGACGTCGAGGTTGTTGGCGGCTGCCGCAGACGCAGGGACTGCGAGCGCAGCGAGCGAACCGAGAAGCGCCAGCAGCCTCACCGACACGATGGTAGACGACGGAATCGGCGCCGCCAGGTCTGGCGAGGGATCTTTAAACCCTGCTTACAGTTGCTTGCTCGCGCGCTGTCGGTCTGCCGCGACCCGATAAGCCCTTGTTCGATTCCTGGTCGAGCCACATGGCAAGCACCGTCATCCAAAGCCCCGCGACGAGAAGCGCGACGACGACGATCGCGGGCGAGAGGATCTGCGAACCCGCCATGCGAACGCCGGTCTCGACCGCCCCGAGCACGAAGCCGGCGGCCAGGAGCAGGGTGCCGATCGCGTAGAAAACGACGAGCGGGTGGAAGTCTCGTACGAGGTACTTCTCCTTGAGCCGCCACCAGAAACCGCTGACGAGCAGCCACAAGAGCGTCGGGATCACCTTCGGCAGACGCATGCCGCTCTCCTCGCCGATGCCGTAGATCGGACGCGACGGGAAGTCGCGCACCCGCCGGTCGCCGACGTTCAGATGAACGAGCATGTCGTTGGGAAACCCGTAGCGGGGATAGAGCCCGTCGAGATCGAGCTCGAGCAACGTCTCCAGGTTGACGGCGGTGTATCCCGACTGGGAATCGCCGATCTTCCAGTATCCGGACGCGACCTTCGTCAGGAACGACAATACGATGATCCCGACGTAGCGGGACGACGGAATGACGCGTTTCGCGTCAGGGGTACAAACGCGATTCGCCTTCGCGTAGTCGCACTCCCCGCGGGCGACGGCGGCGACAAGCGAGATCAGGTCGGCCGGATCCATCTGCGCGTCGCCGTTCATGACGCAGGTCACGTCGATGGACTCGGCGATCGCGTGGCGGTAGCCCGTGACGACGGCCGCGCCGACGCCCCCGTTTCGTGCGCGCTGGATCACCTCGACGCGTGGATCGACGCCCTGCGCCCGCGCAACGGTCGCGTCCGTGGAGGCGTCGTCCACGACGAGGATCCGGTCGACGAAGTCGGGAACCCCGCGAATCGTCTCGGGGAGCAACCGTTCCTCGTTGTACGCCGGAACGACGACGGCGACTGTCTTGCCCTCAAACAGGCGGCGCCACCTCTCTCCGACGCGACATAGCGTACGAGTCTAGCGACCCCGGCGGACCTGTCGGCCGACGTCGGCCGCTCTGAGGGTCTCATCGACCCGACGCCGTGATTCGAGCTCGTCTTCGCGACCGTGGTAGCGTAGGCGCCTCGGAACGGATGGCCGAGCCACCCGTCATCAGACGTCGAGCGCCTCGTCGAAGAGCTACGGGAGCGCCTTGCGGCGCAGCGCGCGACCGGTGCCTATGCCGACGACCTGTCGGCGATCCTCCTTGACGTTGGCCCGGTCGGACCCCAAGTCCGCTTCCGGCCGGAGCTCGGGTTTTCGTCAAAGCCGGTCGTGGGACCCGTCATCACCGGCGTGAAGCAGCTCCAGTTGCGCCTGCTCCACTACGTGCTCAAGGATCTCGCCGATCAGACCGATGCCGCGATCGGCCGTGTGGAGATACAAGCCGTGGACGCACTTGCTCGCGCGAGGAGCGCCGAGGAACAGGCCGAGCAGCTCGCGCATCGCGTTGCCGCACTAGAGGAAGTGCTCGCTCGGGTCGATCGTGGTACGGGCGCTGAGCCCGCGAACCCGCCCTGATGCGCCTGCTCTGGGTCGTTCCTCGGTACGGGGCACAGGTCGTCGGCGGCGCCGAGAGACACGTTCGGGCGCTCGTGAGCAACGCTCGACCCGACGGCTGGACAATCGCCCTTGGTCAGCAGCTGGTGCCGCCGGTCGGGCGCTCGTACTCGACACGTGTTCCTGGTCGGCCGTGCGGGAGCGATTCCGCGCCGTCGTCGAGCGGCTGGCCGCGTGAAAACCATCAACCAGGTTGTGGCGTCTGTAACACCGGGTGACGCCGTCAGCGATCAGGTGCTCGCCTGGCGGCGGGTGTTTCAGCGTTGGGGATTCCAAAGCGAGATCGTCGCCGGGCACGTGCACCAGGACCTACGCGGCCTTGTCCATCGCCTCGCCGACGACGGCGAGGCGCTCATCGCCAAGGGCTCGGTCGTTCTCCACTACACGATCTGGTCTGGTGCGGTGGAGGCAGCGCTCCAGGCGGCCGGCCCCCGCGCGCTCTGGTATCACAACGTCACGCCGGGGGACCTCCTTCGCCCTTTCAACCCAGGGACCGCGGCGCTCTGCGACCAAGCGCGCCGTGCGCTGACCAATTTCAAGGGGCGCTTCGACGCGCTCATCGCCGTATCGTCGTTCAACGCCGCCGACCTCGTTGAGGCGGGACTCGGCCCCGTAGAAGTGGTGCCGCTTCTCCTCGACGTCACCAGAGTCACGCCGCGTGCCCGCCGAAACGGCAGCCCGGTGATCCTCTCTGTCGGCCGGATCGCCCCGAACAAGCGGCTCGAAGACGTCGTCAAGGTGTTCGCGCTCTACCAGAAATATCGAGAGCCCACCGCATCGCTTGTGCTCGTCGGCCCTGAGGACGGTTTCGAAAGCTACCGTACCGCGGTCGGGCGCCTCGTCGAGCGGGTCGGCGCCCGGCGCGTGCAATTTACCGGTCGGATCACGGCGGCCGAGCGCGATCAGTGGTACGCGCAGGCGTCCGCGTACCTCTGCATGTCCGTGCACGAGGGGTTCTGCGCACCGCTCATCGAGGCTTTGACGCACGGCGTGCCGGTCGTTGCGCGCAAGGCAGGCGCCGTTCCCGAGACGCTTGCGGGAGCCGGTCTGGTCATCGACGGTGACGAGCTGCCACTCTTTGCCGAGGCCTTACACGAGGTCGTATCGTCGCCGACGACGCGCACTGTGCTCGCGGGAGCCGCGAAGCGCCGCCTCGCCGAGCTGCGTCCGGAGGCCGTCGAGGCGCGTGGCCGGGAGGCGCTGCGTCCCGTGCTGGTCTCGTGACAAGACTCGCGATCGTCGTACACCGCTACGGCGAGGAGGTCGGCGGCGGCGCCGAGGCGCACGCGCCGAGCGGCGTCTACGTGCGAGGCGGTGGCACGTTTCATTTGACACGGAGAGTGCGGCGCGATGACCGTAGTAGGTCTGTCGAGGCTGGCTTACTTGCGGTCAACCAGCCGCGGCAGGCGTCGCGAGCACACGCGTGCGCAGCAGTCGCCCGCCGGCATCAACCACGGCGTCTGCAACCCGCACGAAACTCGCGGGAGGCTCGGCCCCGTGCGGTGCGTCGTCCGCGGTCACGAGGACAAGAAAGCCCCCTGGCACGAGCTTGCCTTCGGCGTCCTCGAACAACGAGGCGTCGGTCGCCCTGCCCGCGACGTCGAAGTGATACCAAGCGTCGTTCGGCATTCGGTAGACGGCCGGCTTCGCCGATAGCCGGTCGCCGAGGTATTCGGCTGCTGCGACGATCGCCGGTTCGGCTGACGCGGACGCCACGGAGACATCGATCGCGGAGCATCGAGCCGAGTTCCGCCACGCGATCCTCCAGTGTGCGGATCACCTGCACGATTTGCTCCCCAGTCAGATCGTCGGGGCCGACCGCCAGCTCGTAGTCCCGCAGCCGGACACTGCTCAGCGCCTCCTGAAGCATGCGCTCGCGCTCCTCGATCTGCGATCGCCCCTTCCCAAGCTCGGTTCGGAGCGACTCGACCTCGCGTCGGAGGTCGCGCACCTCTGCACCCACCCGCAACCTCGCGCCGGAGGTCGCGCACCTCTGCACCCACCTCTGCACCCTCGCGTCGGAGGTCGCTGCACCTCTGCAACCTCGCGCCGGAGGTCGTGCACCTCTGCACCCACCTCTGCACCCTCGCGTCGGAGGTCGTGCACCTCTGCACCCAGACCGTCGAGACGCGCGGCGATGGCACGGAACAGTGCGCTCTCGGCCTCCCACGCGTGGCCCAGGTACCGGACGCGTAAGCAGGCGCGGTAGACACGCGCGAGCGAGGTCGGAAGACGCCTCCCAACCCGGCTGTTGTACGGCGCGTTCGGGATTGCGTCCCATGCCGCGAACAGCGGCGCGACATCGTCGCTCGCCGAGGGCGCCGGCTCGGGCAACCGCCTCCAGATCTCGCGGACGCCGCGCGAGGAGCATGCGCTCGGCGTCCTCCACTCCACGCGCCACAGCTCGAGTGGTCGCCGGGGACGGGCGCGCCCATTCGTTGTCGGCGGACGGGTAGGCGTCCGTCTTCCGCATCGTCAAATGGATCGAGCAGAACACGTAGCCCTCGTGGACGAGCACGATGTTCGGGTAGCCCGCCGCCAGTTCGACGCTAGTCAATGACGCCGACACGCCTTGGAGGAACGTCGCGGGGTCTCGTTGCGACTCGAGCGTGCGCTGCGGACAGCTCCGTCACTAGGGGGTCGACGCACGTGAGCCCACTCGCCTCGATCACGTACCGGCGGATCCGCTCCTCCGAGAGCACGAGCGTCCCTGCGTCCACAGCCGTCGCCGCCTGGCGGTCCCGCGATCTTGAACTCGGTCGAGAGCGTGAGCACGCCGCCGGGCTTGAGGACACGGCCCATCTCGAAGGCGGCGTTTGCGACAAAATCGAGGCCGCCAAAATGCTCGATCGAGCCAGAGGAGTAGATTCCGTCAAAGGTCTCGTCGGGAAACCGGAGCCACCGGCCATCTATGTGCTGCACGGAAAGTCGCTCCCGCTCGAACGGACCGGGAGCGAAGCGCTCAGGCTCGACGAGCATCAGGCTCGGCGCGACGTCAGCCCACTGACCAGCGGCGAGGTAGAGGTCGGTGGCGATGACCTGACGCACGTAGCGCGTGAGGTGGAAGGTGGTCCGCTCCGTGCCGGCGCCGACGCCAAGCACGACCGCGTCTGGACGGAGCGCGTCGAAGACGCGGAGCGAACGGCAGCTCATAGCGGTCGCCCACCGCTTGGAGTCGGCGCGGACGCTCCGTCCCTCGCTTGCATACGGCCCTGCCTCGGGAAAGATCTCCTCGATCACGGCTCGCAACTCCGGGATCGTCGAAATCCTCGAGGTCGCATACTTTGTTGAAACCGAGACTCATGCGGCCCCCTCATGGGCAAGCGACTGCGTACGGGCCAGCATCTTCTCGACCACGTCGAGATACTGCGCGGCCATGTGTAGCGAGTGTCCCTCGGCGCTCGAAGAACGCCCGCGCCTCGGCGGAGGCCGCCTCATAAGGCGCGGGTCAGTCGCGAGCGACTCGACGCGGTCGGCGACATTCTCGATTCATCGTCGCCGGGGGCGACGCGCCAGCAACACGCCTCGGCAGGTGGCGCCACTCGGCGACGTCGCTAATCACTGTCGGCTTCCCGGCGGCGAGCGCGCGCACGAGAATGGCCGACATCCCCTTCAGCGATGGGTAGCGGAGGTTGAGCACGACGTCCGCGGCAACGAGCAGCTCGTCGAACGTGCTTCGCGGCGCGTGGCCGAGGAACGTCACCGCGCTTCGTAATCCGTGGCTCTCCACGAACCCGTCCAATCGGGCCGCATACGCTTGGTCCTGCGGCTCCCCGACGCTAACGAGTCGGCAGTCGAGCCCACGCTCTCGCACTCGGGCAACCGCCTGCACGCA
The DNA here is from genome assembly GCA_963797645.1 of uncultured Thermoleophilia bacterium. Lineage (GTDB taxonomy): Bacteria > Actinomycetota > Thermoleophilia > Gaiellales > Gaiellaceae > CAWCQC01. The sequence goes on from CAWCQC010000012.1 coordinate 267,372, forward strand.
CACCTCAAGCCGCTTCACGGGTACGACGGAGCCGAAGACGCCGACGACGAACGCCGAGCGGGGAATGCTGTACTTCCAGCGGAGCATGGCGACGGGGTCTGCCAAATCGTGGCTGAGAGGATCGACGACCCCCATGTCGACGACCGACGGGCTCGCGCGCGCGTACCGTGTCGCGATCTCCTCCGCAGCCGATTCCATGTGGACGATCTGCGCAAGGCTTCCGTCCACGAGCCAGCCAAGCAGGTAGTGCTCCTCGAACAGCTCCGCGAGCTTTGGCACTGGATCCGTACCGAGACAAGCCGACTGCATGATCGCGTCGTATCGCGAGAGAGCGTCGGGTCCCTCCGGTGTTATGACCCGCGTCCTGAAATCGTCGAGCTTCCCCCGGTGGCGGTGGATGGCGAACAGGCCGAGGCCCATGAGGAGGTCGTGCAAGACGACGAGCCCCGGACGGCGGCGGAGTGCGTCGTGCATGAACTCCTGCATGAAGTCCCCGCCCATCTGGTAGATGACGGCGTCGAACGGCTGCTGCCGGTCCCGGCGCTCGAACGCGGAGAAGTGGTGGACCCGCTGGCGGCCGACGAGGCCCGGGTCTGGCACATAGCCGTCGTCGACGAAGAGCTCGACGTCTGCGAGCCCCGACAGCGCCTCGCTGAGCTCTGCGGAGTAGTCTCCGACGCCGCACCTCAGCGGCGGAAGCGACGACCAGACCGCGAGGTGACGTCGCCCATTTTCGGACACGGTTGCACGCGACGCGACGGCGTAGGCCTCGAGCGCCGCCGGCCCGAGGTCCTCGCCACCGAACCGTCGCGCCTGCTCGAGTCCGAGGAGGCGCATCCGTCCCAGCTTCTCCGGCGATCCCGTTACGTCGGCGATCGCATCGGCGAAGGCGGCTACGTCATCCGGGTCGACTGTCACCGCCGCATCGCCTGCGACCTCGGGCAGGGACGAGGCTGTCGTCGTGATCACGGGTGCGCCGCAGCTCATCGCTTCAGCAACGGGGTAGCCAAAGCCCTCATAGCGCGACGGGTGGACGACGACCGACGCAGCATTGAAGAGCGCGCAGAGCTCCTCGTCGCTGACGTCGTGCAGGACCGTGACGCCGTCGTGGATGCGGAACTCGCCCACGAAGGTCTGGTACGCGGTCAGAGTTGGGGTGACGACGACAAGCGGGAGATCCTGGCCACGGGCGAGGAGCTTACGATGTGCGGCGAGCAGAACGCCTGCGTTCTTACTGTGGTGGATGCCCGTCACGCTTAGCGCGAACTCGTGTGGGACCGGCTGGCGCCGGCCCACACGCCGGAGGAACCGTCGGACCGTATCGTCCGGCATTGGCCGGAAGAGCGGGATCGACTGCTGGGTAGGCGACCGTAGCCCGCTCGCTCGGGTACCCAAGGTACGCGCGCGCATCATCGCGTGCCGATGCTGAGATCGCGAGGAGGTGGGCGGCCCGCGACACGAGCTGAAGCCCGCGAACATATTCGTCGTAACCGCTCTGGAAGCGTCCGGCCGCCGCGCCGAAGTAGTGCCGGGGGTAGACGAGCGGGATGAGGTCGTAAAGCGTGGCGACAAATGGCGCCGCGTCGAAGTCGGGAATCACCGGCGGGATGAAAGGCGTCGTCGCGTGGTAGACGTCGACGCCGTACTTTGTGATCCAGGCCTGAAATTCGGCCGAGAAACGCAGCACATCCGTTTTCGGGACGCCGAGGATGCCGTTGGCGAGTGACGGCAGCTCGACCTTGGTCAGGCACGACGTTCGGCGCGCGCCTTGACCGTCGCCGCGATCACGTCCATCGGGCAGCCTCGGGAACAGGAGCACGAGGTACTCGTTCTCGCGGTCGTGCTCGAGCACCGCCGCGAGCTGCTGCTGCGTGTACCGCCCCATGCCGCGGTCGGCGGCGTCGGTGGACATCACCCGGTAGTCGATGGCGATTCGCACAATGGCTCCGTCTCTCGCTCAGGCTCGGCGCGCGACGACCCCGGCAACGGCACCGGCGCCGCCGGAGCCGTCGAAGCGGTCACGGTAGTCGTGATCGAGCACGTCGTCGGCGGCGATCTCAACGTACTCGTTATCGACGAAGCCCCAGTAGCGGATGTCGTAATCCCAGCCGGCGAACAGCCGCTCCACCAGTGACGGCGGATACTGGCGGTACCACGAGGTGACTTTCGGCCGACCGACTGGAAACGTCGCAACCAGTGCGCCGCGCGGCCGCAGCAGAGACCAGCACTCGGCGAGCGCCCTGCGGTCGCCGTCGGGGACGGCACGCTGACCGTACGTCGGCAGGCCGAGGTGCTCGATGACGGAGATCATGAGGACGGCGTCGTACCTTGCGCGCGGCAGCGAGTTGCCGAAGAGGCTCGTCCAGTGGAAGCTCGCACCAGCGGGGATCGCGTCGGCGCAGTTACGGGGATCGAGGCATTCGAGGTGTCGGTCTGGCGTCGGGATGGCCGAGAGGTACGTAGCATCGCAGCTGCCGACGTCGAGGATCAGCCCGGACTGGGGGAGCACGCTCAGCGCCCACGGGATCTCGACGACTCGCTCGTTCGGCACGCCGTCAGCCTAGACGGTCGCCGGGTGAAGGAAACGACTGATAGCGGCGGCCAAGGTTCCGTAACATCGGCCAGGTGCGCTCGACGCTGATCCAAGAACGACTCCGACGCGCCCGCACGCGCGTCGGTGCCGTGGCGTCGGCGTGCGCGGGGCGCGATGCGGGTCGCGGCGCGGCCGCTCTCAGGCCTACGACCCGAGGCCGCCGACGTGTCGGAGCTCGCGGCGAGAGTCGCCCGGCTGGAGCAGGAGCTCGCAGCGAAGCCCTGGAAGCGGAACCTTCTGATCCCGTCGCCGGCGGTGTACGCAGCCCAGCCAAACGCGCCGTTTATGGCGTTCTCGACCTGCAGCGCCGCGGACTTCTTCCACCCGCGCTACACGGAGATGAGCGAATCAATGGGGATCCCCGTGTCGTTCCATCGGAAGTATTGGGAGTGGGTTTTCGTCTTACATACCGCGATCAGCCGAGGGCTCGCCGCCGAGGGTAGAAGGGGGCTCGGCTTGGGCGTGGGCGAAGAGCCAATCGTTGCTGCTCTGGCCGCTCGAGGGATGTCCGTGACCGCAACCGATGCGCCGGCGAGCATCGGTGTCGGAGACGGGTGGGCGTCGGGTGATCAGTACGCCGCGGGACTCGACAGCCTCCACTACGAGGGGATCGTGGACCGGGAGACGTTTCTCCGGCGCGTCGAGTACGACACATGCGACATGAACGACATCCCGGCGCGGTTCCACGACTTCGACTTCGTGTGGTCATCGTGTTGTCTCGAGCACCTCGGCGACATCGAGCGCGGCCTCTCCTTCATCCTCAACAGCGTCGAGCGGACGCTCGCGGTCGGCGGCGTCGCCTGCCACACGACCGAGTTCAACCTCAGCTCGAACGACGCAACTGTCGAGCGAGGCGCGACCGTGATCTTTCGGAAGCGCGACCTCGACGCCCTGACGAACGAGCTGCGGGCGCGCGGGCACCGCGTGAGCGACGTCAGGGTCGCCCCGGACGCACATCATCTCGACGCCTACGTCGACACGCCGCCCTACTCGGAACCTCCCCATCTCCGGCTTGAGCTCGAGGGGTACGCGTCGACCTCGCTGGGGCTCGTGATCGAGCGCGGCGAATAATCGCTCGGGCGCAACCAGGTCCCGGCTTTGGAACTCGAATCAGGATGAGTTTAGGAGCCTCCTGAAGCAAAATGCAGCAGCAGCCGGAGTGCGAGGAACGTTTGGTGGATTTCGCCGCGGCGGTCGTAGCGGACGAGCGGCCGGTTCAGCGGCGATTCATCGTGCAGGACAAGGCCGCCGTCGTCGTCGAATGAGTGTCGCGTGCGCGCTCCATCGCGAACGTTCCCGTACTCCTCAGATGTTCCTGACGTCGACGCCGGCCGGCGGCGCGCTTCCCTCCTTGGCTCGGCGTGGACTGACTGTCCACAACGTTTCGCGAAGGAGGTGAACGGCGGTGAGAGTGACGACCGAGAGCGAGGCCCGCAAGGTCCTGCTCGACGGGCAGTTGCGCCACGGGAGCGTCACGACGCTAGCCGCAGGCATCGCCACGGTCCGGACGGATGCCGGCTCGGCGTGCTTCAACGTGAAACGGTTACCTCGGCACTGTGACCGCCGACGGCGAAGTGATCGACGAGCCCGGCTTGGGCGTCGACTGGATCCGTGTCTCCGATTGTCGCCCGCCGTTCAGTACAAGGCGGCGGGCGATGATCGCCATGCCACCGGGCCGCGCAAGAAACGGCGCTGGATCACTTCGCCTCCGGCGCCGACTTCCGGGGCGGGACGTTGGTACGGTGCCTCATCCATGTGGCGGAGACGGGGCGAGACCACGATCAGCGTGGTCGTGTGCACTCTGGACAGGTGCGCGAGCCTTAGGCGAGCGCTCGAGGGGCTGGCTCGCCAGACGTTCCGCCGGTTCGAGGTGATCGTGGTGAACGGTCCGAGTTCCGACGGCACCGCAGAACTGCTGCCGGAATACCCCGTGCGCGTGGGAACGTGCTCGGAGGCGCACCGCTCGCGCTCGACGAACTTCGGCGTCCGGATGGCGGCCGGCGACATCTTCGCGTTCCTTGACGACGACGCGGTGCCCGAGCCGGACTGGCTCGAGCAGCTCGCAGGTGCGTACGAGGATCCCACGGTCGCGGCCGCGGGCGGCCCGGTGTTCGACGTTCCGCTCGGGCGGATCGAATGGGCGATCTGCACCTGCACGCGCGAGGGTGCCGTGAACACGCACAGCGAGCCGCCCGCCGAGCGCTACCTCGGGCGTGGCGCCGACCCGTTCCTCTACCTCGCGGGGTGCAATATGAGCGTTCGCAGATCTGGGTTGCGCCGTGCGGGCGCATTCAATCCGGAGATGCCGTACGGCTACGAGGACGTAGAGGTATGCATGCGGCTCGTCGATGCGGGTGCACGCATCGCGTGGGTGGAGGCGGCGCTCGTGCGACACGAGCGAGCGGCGAGCTGGGTGCGGGACGGCGAGACGATCATCACCGACCCGTACTCGTTCATGTTCTCTGCGGCGGTGTTCATCGAGCAGTCCTCGCCAACGAGCGCCCCGAAGGTGCTCGCGGACTTTGCCGCCACTTGGAAGTCCGGGCCGGCCGAGCGGGTGCCGGAGGAGCGACGCGCGTGGTTTCGCGAGCGCGTTGAGCAGGGGATCGCGGACGGTGTCCGCGCAGGGCGGCGACCGCGGCAGACGGTGCGCCTCAGCCGGCGCGGCCGCGGCGACTTCAAGCCGTACGTGTCGACGCGGTAGGCGTGATGGACGAGCTCGTCGCCGAAGGCGTCGACGCGACCGTCACGCAGGCGACACGCCAGACGCCCTGGAGACCCATTCCTTCTGGCGGCCCGGACCCGGGGGAGGCCTCTGACGGGGAGATTTCCCCCCCGAACGAGCAAGGCCGTCCTCGCGGAGGAACTGCGCCACGAATTCGTCCTCTTCGGGGATACGCAGGTCGCCGTACGGGTACTGGACGGTAACCGTTTACCCGGGGTTGCGCGCGTGGCACGGCAAAACCACCTTCGCGGATCAGCTCCTGTCGCCGCGAGCCGCCCCCCGGCCTGCCAACCTCGGTCAGATCGTCGGGCGTGCCAGGAACTCCAGGGAATCGGCGGGCAGCAGGTACAAAAGTCGCATGCCGCGTCGAGATGGCGCTTGTAGGCTCGTTCGCTGACGTCGTCAACGAATACCACGTCGGTGAGAAACTGCGTGGCTCGCCGGCGGTTGGGTTGGAGCATGAACGGGACATTCTCAAGGCGCGCCACGTCAGTAGTAACGGCGTGCGCTCGCACGCGTACCCGTATACCCCGCGCCGTTTCCATTCGGTTTCCAAGCAGAGCGCAGGGATGACTACTAGCACACCGGGTTCCGCAGCTCTGCGATATGCCAATCAACACGCCCTAACCAACGATCTCGATTCTCCGCGAACCACCTGATCGTACGCAGCACACCCTCCTCCCACGAGAGCCTTGGTCGCCAGCCGGTGAGCTCCGTGAGCCGAGCGGAGTCGCAGCGCAGCGCCATCACGTCGCTCGCGCCCGGCCGGAAGCGGTCGGCCCGGCTCACAAGCTCGCGGTTACGCCAGAAGCCTTCCTCCTCGCCGATGCGGAGGATGAGCTCGGCCCAGGCGCCGATCGCGATGTGCTCTCCCTGCCCGAAGCAGTAGACGTCGCCCGGCCGACCGTGGAGCGCGACGAGCAGATGCGCGCGCACGCTGTCTCCGCAGTACACGAAGTCTCTCTGCGGCTCCAGATTGCCGATCTCGACGACTTCGCGCTCGAGCGCCTGGGTGATGATCGTTCCCGTGACGTAGCGCGGGTTCTGACGGGGGCCGTAGGTGTTGAACATCCGCGTCACGACAGCCGGCACGCCGTACGCGTCGTGGAAGTTCACGGTCAAGAAGTCCGCGGCCAGCTTGGACGTTGCGTACACAGACTTCGGGTTCAGCGGCGATTCCTCGTGCAGGACGAGGCCGCCGTCGTCGTCGAACGAGTGTCGCGTGCGCGCTCCATCGCGAACGTTCCCGTACTCCTCGGATGTGCCTGACGTCGAGAGCTTCTCGAGCTCGACGCCGTGGTCGACGATCGATTGGAGGAGGTTCAGCGTGCCGAGCACGTTCGTCGTCAGCGTCTCGTAGGGACGCAGCCAGGACTCCCCGACATGCGCCTGGGCTCCGAGGTGGAAGACGAAGGGCGGATCGGACGCGGCCGCCAGTGCCTTGACCGCACGGTCGACGGCGAGGCGATCCGTGAGGTCTCCCCAGTGGACGGATACGTCCTGGCGGAGATGGCCGATGTTGTGCAGAGCGCCGCTCGACGTGGCGCGCACGAAGACGTGCACGCGCGCGCCAAGGCGGACGAGCGCCTCCGTCACGTGCGACCCCATGAAACCGTCGGCACCCGTGACGAGCACCGTCCGGCCGGCGTAGGCGTCGCCGACGTCCTCCTTGAGCGCGGCGAGGTCGTCGGCGCGCAACGTCTCGTCGCTTCCGGCCATGACTGGAGATGATGGTAGCCCAGCGCGCGGTACGATCAAACCCGTGTCCGGGCGTGCCCTGATCACAGGCATCGCAGGACAGGACGGCTCTCTTTCTCGCCGAGCTTCTTCTGGAGCGCGGCTACGAGGTCATCGGCGTCGTTCGAGACCTCGAGGAGCCACGGCCGAATCTCGAAGCGTTCGAAGCGCAGCTCGAGCTGTCTGATCTAGACGTCACGCGACAGCCGGGCCATGGTCGCGGCGCTCGAACGCTGGCATCCGACCGAGGTCTACAACCTTGCCGCCGTGACGTTCGTACCCCATGCGTGGGAGGATCCGCTCGCCGTCGCGCGCGTCGGCGTCGTCGCGTTCACGTCGCTGCTCGAGGCGATTCGGCGCGTGAGCCCGTCCACCCGGGTCGCGCAGGCGTCCTCGGCCGAGATCTTCGGAGAGCCGAGACACTCACCGCAGAACGAGAGCACGCGGATCGCGCCCCTGACCCCCTACGGGATTGCCAAGGCGTATGCCCACTTCCTCACGGGCGCGTACCGCCGAAAGCATGGTCTGCACGCCTCGTCCGCCATCCTCTTCAACCACGAGTCGCCTCGCCGGCCGGTCGAGTTCGTCACCCGCAAGATCACGCAGGCCGCGGCACAGGCGAAGCTGGGTCGCCTGGATCAACTGACGCTCGGCAGTCTCGACGCACGGCGCGACTGGGGAGACGCCCGCGACCATGTCCGTGCGATGTGGCTCATGCTCCAGGCCGACGAGCCCGGCGACTACGTCGTCGCGACCGGCGAATCGCACTCCGTCCGCGAGCTCGCAGAGCTCGCCTTCGGTTACGTCGGGCTCGACTGGCGGGAATACGTGCGTACCGATGAAGCACTCGACCGTGGCGGGACCGGAGCGCCCGAGCTTGTCGGCGACGCATCGAAGGCACGGCGGTGCCTTGGCTGGGAGCCCACCGTCGGCTTCGAGGAGCTCGTGCGAACGATGGTAGACGCGGATCTCGAACGACTTCGGAGCGGAGTCGAGAGCTCCCAGCCGGCGAGCAGAGAGCCATGATCGCCGTCGACGAGAAGCTCGAAGCTGCCCCGCTGCCGATCCATCGCTCCCGTCCGCACGGCATGGGCCGGACGCTGCGTGAGGTCTGGACGCATCGCGAGCTGCTCCGCATCCTGACCTGGCGCGAGGTCCGAATGCGCTACAAGAGCTCGCTGCTCGGGATCGTCTGGTCCGTCCTGAACCCGCTCGTCCTGATGTGCGTCTACTGGTTCCTGTTCGCGATCGCCTTCCCCTCGGACGTCATCCCGCGCCTGCCCGCCTACATCCTGCTCGGAATCGTCGCCTGGAACTTCTTCGCGATCGGAATCATGAGCGCGTCGACGAGTCTGCTCGCCAACGCGGGCATCGTGACTCGTGTTGCGTTTCCGCGCCAGCTCGTGCCGCTCTCCATGGTCGCGCACGCGTTCGTCAACTTTCTCATCGGCTGCGTGATCGTGATCCCGTTCCTCGTGATCACTCGGTCGAAGCCGGGCATCGAGACCATCCAGGTCGTTCCGCTCGTCCTCCTCTTCGTGATCTTCGTCGCGGGGATCGCCTTGCTCCTGGCCGCCGGCACGGTCTTCTTCCGCGACGTGGAGCATCTGGTCGGCGTGCTCCTCTTCCCGCTCTTCTTCGCCACGCCCATTCTGTGGTCCTTCGAGTCGCTCGGCATCGAAGGTACCCGGAAGACCATCCTGTTCTTCGTCAACCCGGTGACGCCCTACGTGGCAGGCTTTCGGACGATGTTCTACGACCCGCAGTGGCTCACCGGGTGGGTCTGGGCCTACATGGTGGTCTTAGCGGCGGCGGCGTTGTTGCTCGGGCTCTGGGTGTTCTCGCGCGTCTACGACGAGCTGCCGGCCGAGCTATGAGCCAGCGGTCTGCTTCCAGCCTGCGCCCAGGAGAGATTCGCGTCGCCGATCTCTGGCGACGCTATCGGCTGACGCGGGAGCGCAACGCGACCCTGAAGGAGACAGTCCTTAGGCGGCGCCGTGTGACGGGTGAGGACTTCTGGGCGCTCCGTGGCGTCTCGTTCGACGTCTCGCCGGGGACGGGCCTGGGCGTCATCGGCGTGAACGGCTCCGGCAAGACGACCCTCCTCAAGGTCATCGCCGGTGTCCTCGGGCCCAGCCATGGGACGGTCGACGTAGGCGGATCGATGGCATCCCTGCTCGATCTCGGCTCGGGCTTCAGTCCGGAGTTCACGGGTCGCGAGAACATCTACTTGAACGCGGCACTGCTCGGTATTCCGAACAAGGCCGTCGACCGCCGCCTGGACGAGATCGTCGACTTCTCGGGGCTCGGCTCCTTCATCGACCAGCCCGTGCGGACTTACTCCACGGGCATGATGCTTCGGCTCGCCTTCTCAGTCGCCGTCACCGTCGAGGCGGAGATCCTGCTGCTCGACGAGGTGCTCGCTGTCGGGGACGAGGCCTTCCAGAAGAAGTGCCTCGGCAAGATGTTCGAGCGTCGGGCGAGCGACACGACGATCGTGTTCGTCAGTCACGACACGAGCGCGGTGCAGCTCATCTGCGATCAGGTCATCCTCCTCGAGCAGGGGCGAGTCGTCGCAGATGGCAAGGCGTCCGAGGTCGTCGCCCGCTACCACGAGAGCCTGAGCGAGGCCGTACCAACGCCGGCACAAACCATCGAGATTCCTGCCCCTGACGCGCCTGCCGATGCACCTCTCGGCGCCCTTCCAGAGACGCGGTCCTGGGGCAGCGGGCGCGTGCGTATCGAGAGCGTGCGGCTACGCAACGAGCGTGGCGAGGTGACGACGTCGTTCCTTGGATCGACACAATTGCGCGTCGAGGTGGACTACGCCTTCAACGATCCGGGCGCCGACGAGCCGGATTTCGCCGTGAGCGTGAGCCAGCTAGACGGCGATCTGCTGTTTGCCGCTCACAGCGCCTTCGAAGACGCTGAGATGGAGGTGTTCCGTCCACGCGGGACCGTCGTCCTCGTCGTTCCGGAGCTGCCCCTGCTCCAGGGTCGATTCGTATTCTCCGTCAGCGTCTCGTCGAAGCACGGAAGCGAGGTCTACCACTCGCTCGAGCGGTGGCTCGAGTTCTCGGTCTTCGCTCCGACGCGAGGAGACGGCCCTGTCGCGCTTCGCCACCGCTGGGAGCTCTCACCCGCGGCGGATCCGGCAGTCGCGACGGCCACGCTCAGGCGCTAGCGGCGCCGCT
>CAWCQC010000013.1:0-613745 GCA_963797645.1 uncultured Thermoleophilia bacterium
CTTCGGCGGGATGTTCTGGTTGAGGCGGAAGAAGTTCGTGGGGTCGTAATTGCGTTTGAGCTCGACCAGCCGGTCGTACTTCTCGGTGCCGTAGGCCTGTCGAACGCGGTCGGGTCCCTCGTCGCCGAGGAAGTTGACGTAGACGCGGTCGCGCGCGTGGGGCTGCATGGCGTCGAAGAAGTCGCGCGCCCAGGCGATGTGCCGGTCGCCCTCTGGGTCGTCTTCGGTCCAGACGGCGTTGATGACGACGTTGTGCGTGGCGTCGCGCTGGCTGAAGGCGGTTGCGTCCTCTGGCACGCGACCGAGCGCCCCGCCGAGCTGGAGGATGATGGTGTATGAGCGTGGCGACGTGATCCGCGAGGTGTGGTCGATGAGCGTGTCGATCGCCCCGTCGGTGAGCGGCGGCAGCTCGACGGACTTCCAGTAGCGGTGCCAGCCGTGCGGCACCAACGGGTCGAACATCGACTGCAGCGCCACGTACGGCTTGGGCTCGAGCCGATCGACGATCGGGCTGCCGAACTCTTTCAGCGGCCGGACGACCTCGGCCCCGTCCTCAGGCGCCCCGGCGTAGCACGCGCCCACCATGACTATCGGCTTGCCGTGCACGTCCTCGGGCAGGAACGGCAGTGGCGGCGCGAGCTCGAGCTCGAAGATCGTCGTGAGCTCGTCGGGCGCGGCAGCCGCGAGCTCGCGATAGAACCGCAGTACCTCCGGCGCGTCTTCGAGCGGGTGGAAGATCGGCCCGGCGAGCACGATCGGCCCGACCGGATGCAGGCGGTACTCGAACGACGTGACGATGCCGAAGTTACCGCCGCCGCCGCGCACTCCCCAGAACAGATCGGGGTTCTCGTTCTCGCTGGCGGTGACCAGCTCGCCATCCGCCGTGACGAGGTCGACGGAGAGCAGGTTGTCGACCGTCGCCCCGTACTTGCGCATCAACCAGCCGATCCCGCCCCCCAGGGTCAGCCCCGAAACGCCCGTGTGGCTCACGATTCCACCCACCGTCGCAAGCCCAAAGAGCTGGGTCTCGCGGTCGAGCTCGCCCCACAACACGCCTGCTTCGGCGCGCGCCGTCCTGGCTTGTGGGTCGACGTGAATGCCTTTCATCGGCGACAGGTCGATCACGAGGCCGCCGTCGCACAGCGCGTGACCGCCGACCCCGTGGCCACCTGAGCGGACCGCCACGAGCAGATCACGCTCGCGTGCGAAGCGCACCGCGGCGACGACGTCGGCGACGCCGGTGCAGCGCGCGATGCCGGCCGGCCGGCGGTCGATCGCGCCGTTCCAGATCCTGCGACCGGTGTCATAGCCGACGCTCGCCGGCAGCAGCAGCTCGCCGCGCAGCGCGCCCCCCAACTCGTCGAGCCCCTCGGTCTCGCGCGGCGGTGTCCGGATAGCACTCATGGTCGTCCTCCGCTGCTCGTTGCCCGGTCGGGAGTTGCCGTCTCGGTAGTCATGTAGCCACGGTAGGCCCGCGCGCCCCGTGCGGCTAGACCGAGATTCGAACCAACCGGTTCGGATTTCGAACCTGCCACGGACTGCGGGCTAGCATGGTGGCGCGATGCGAAGCTACGCTCAGTACTGCCCGATCGCCAAGGCAAGCGAGATCCTCGGCGACCGCTGGACGCTCTTGATCGTGCGCGAGATGCTCGGTGGCGCTAAAGGCTTCAACGAGCTACAGCGCGGCCTGCCAGGGATCTCGCGCTCGGTCCTCACTGACCGCATGCGCTCGCTGGAGCGGGCCGAGATCGTCGCGCGGCGAACCGGCCCCAAGGGCAGGACGCTCGAGTACCAGCTGACGCCCGCCGGCCGCGACCTAGAGCCAGTTGTCCAGGCGATGGGGGAGTGGGGGGTGACCTGGTCGTTCACCGATCCCCGCCCCGAGGAGCTAGACCCTGACCTCTTGATCGTCTGGATGGCCCGCCATGTGCATCGCGAGCAGCTTCCCCCCGGCCGAACCGTGCTCCAATTCGACTTTCGCGATCCGGCCAAGCGCTACTGGATGGTGCTCGAGCCCTCGGAGGTCTCGGTGTGCCTGCAGCATCCCGGGTTCGACATCGACCTCAAGGTCAGGGTCGACACCGCCACCCTCTATCGCGTCTACCTGGGACGGGCGGAGCTCGGCGGCGCGATGCGGATGCGAAAGCTAACGATGAGCGGCCCGCGTGCGCTCCAGCGCGGCTTTGGTCGCTGGTTCGCCTGGAGCGCGTTCGCCCCCGCCAGCCGCTTGGCCGAGCAGCGCCGCACGGCGGCGTCGCGGCTAGGGACCCTCGACAGCGTGAGGATCGCGGAATGACAGGGCGAGCGAAGCAGCGGCGGTCGTCATGCTGACGATTTGCTGGGCTGACCTCAACGCCGAGGAAGACCCCCGCAAACCCGGTTAGTCGCGTTCTTTGAGGAGCCCGTCTCGAAAGGCGTACAGCTCTTCCGAGAGTGGCCCTTGTCCCATGGCTTCTTCGAGTGCCCGGATCATTGCTTCGCGTTCGTTGGCTCGGAGTTCTATGTCTCCGGGAAGTTCGCCCGCGAGGCTGTCTTCGGTCATGGCTGCGACGAGGAGCGCGTCCGGGTAGTCGTTCTCGATTTCGCGGAGAGCCCTGATGATGCGGTGCGCGCTGACCTCGCTGATGACGTAGCGCCCGGTAGAGAGGGTGAACGCGATGGCTGCCATCGGGCGTTGCTTCGCGGGGTGGCCGGGCCGGTTCCTGCCGCCGTACTCGGGCGCTGCCGTTTACGTGCCGGTAACACGACGGCCCCACACTCGCCTGGGGCCCTCACCGGGACAGCGTGAGTGACTTCGCTTTGCCCGGTAACGGACAGTTTCTCGCCCGTCGCGACGGCCATGGGTTTCGCATCGGTGAACGAGTAGTTGCGGTGCGGCGCGACCGGGCCTCACCGCGGCTCGAGTGTTCCGGCGGTAGAGCGCAGCCGCGACGAAGCGGCAGACGCGGTGCGGTCAGTACGGGCTCGTCCCGGCAATCTCGGTGAGCCGGTTGCGGACGTCCCACAGCTCGGGGTAGTAGCGGTGATGGATCAGCTTGCCGAGCAGCTCGACCGGTGTGCCCTGGGTGCCGACGGTGTCGAAGCCGATGATCCGCTCGACGACCTTGAAGTGACGGACCCGCCAGAGCGTCAGGCGCTCGTCCCAGTCGGTCAGGAGCTCCGCGAGCTGATAGAGGTCCTCGTGCTCGCGTCCCTGCTGGTAGAGCTCGACGACGGTGAGCCCGTGCTCGCCAAGCAGGTCCGTGAACGCCTGCCCGAGCGCCGGCGAGACTGCGCGAACGCGGTTGAATCCGGGCGAGTCGAAGCCGCTGCCGTGGCCGAGCACCCTGCGAACCTCCTGGTATTCCCAGGGTGAGAGCTGCTCGAGCATGCCGAGCTGCTGGGTGACGAACGAGAGCCCGAGCGTCGCCCGGCGGAGCAGGCGGATGGCGCCTGAAAGATCGCGTTCTCGGATCAGCCCTGTCGCGGTCTCGACCTCGAACGTGGCGTGCTTCAGCCAGAGCTCCGACGACTGGTGCACCGTCTGGAAGAGGATCTCGTCCCTGTGCGCCCAGTCGTCCGGCGTTCTCTGCAGGGAGAGCAGTTCGTCGGTGCGCAGGTAACGCTCGTAGTCGCTCGCACCCTTTCCCGGCAGGATCGGCTCGAGCTTCTCGGACGCGGCGTGCTCGGTCACGGCACCCCCTTCGTTGCCTCGCCGTGAGCATACTCACAGCGATGATCGGCTCGGATCTGCGCGAACGGTTCCCGATCTTCAGGCGCGTGACGTACCTGAACAGCTGCTCGCAGGGCGCTCTGTCGTTGGATGTCCAGGCTGCGTACGAGCGCTATCTCGCAGACTGGGTGGAGCTCGGGTCGCCGTGGGATCTCTGGGTCGGCAAGGCCGAGGAGGCGAGAGCGGCCTTCGCGCGGCTCGTCAACGCCGATCCTGACGAGGTGGCCGTGACCACCTCCTTGTCGGCAGGCCTCTCCAGCCTGCTGAGCGCCTTCCGGCCTGCTGGGGAGCGCGCCACGATCGTGACCAGCGAGCTCGAGTTCCCGACTGTCGGTCAGATCGCGCATGCTCAGGAGCTGAGGGGCTTCCGCGTCGTCCATGTCGCGGCCGACGACGACGCCTCGATTCCGCTCGAGCGCTTCGACGAGGCGATCGACGAGCGGACGGCGCTCGTCGCCGTCGCGCACGTCTGCTATCGCAACGGCGCACGGCTCGACGTCGAGGGGCTCGTCCGTATCGCGCACGACCGGGGCGTCCCTGTGCTTCTCGACGCGTACCAGAGCGCCGGTGCCATCCCGCTCGACGTGCGCGCGCTCGGCGTCGACTTCCTGGCCGCCGGAACCGTGAAGTACCTGCTGGGGTCGCCCGGGCTTGCGTTTCTCTACTGCCGCAGCGAGCTGGTCGAGCGGCTCCTTCCGACCCAGACCGGTTGGTTCGCGGACGAGGACGTCGGCGCGATGGACATCTTCGACTACTCACCCTCGCAGAGCGCGCGGCGGTTTCAGGCCGGCACGCCGCCGGTACCGAACGCCTACGCAGGTGTCGCAGGGCTCGACCTCGTGCAGGAGATCGGAGTCGCCGAGACGGAGGCGCATGTCCTTGCTCTGAACGATCTCTTGCTTGCGGGCCTGAGCGAGCTCCGGGCACGCGTCGTCACCCCGGCGGCGCCTGAGCGGCGTGGCCCTCTGATCGCGGTTGCCTCGACGGACGCGGACGCGCTGGTCGGCGCTCTCGAGCAGGACGGCCTCATCATGTCTTCACGGGACGGCAACCTGCGAATCTCGGCGCACTGCTACAACGCTGCCGAGGACGTCGAGCAGCTCCTGGGCGCGCTCGTTCGACACCGCGCCTTGCTCGCCTGAGAGAGGCGCGGCGCGGCTCGCTCTCCTCCGGCGCGCAGCCGGAGCAGTCGCCCTGGGGGCTGTCGACCGGCCAATCCCGCCAATGCGGCAGCGCCTGCGGCCCTAGGGGCGCGGCAACCTCTCGACTACCGCGGCTCGGGCCCGAGTCGTCATGATCTCGCTTGCGTGCTCACCCGGGCGCGCAGGTGAACCCGACGAGGGAGGACACATGACAGGCAAGGCCGACTTCACTGCCGAGGAGTGGGAGACCGTGCTCGAGGGCCCGACGAGTGCCGGGATGATCGTCGTGACCGCGGAGCGCGGTGGGTCGTTCCGCGAGTCGTATTCGATGGCCAAGGCCTACGCGGAGGCACGCGAGAACCACGGTGAGAGCCAGCTGCTCGACGAGATCGTTGCCGCGAAGCCAGAGATGGATCGCCATCACGCCCACTCGCCAGAGGAGCTCAAGGACGCTCTGCTCGAGAACATCCGCAGCGCGGTCGCGCTCCTCGACGCGAAAGCCACGCCGGAGGAGCTCGACGACTATCGCCAGTTCACGCTGGGTCTCGCCAAGAGGGTCTCGGAAGCGCGGAAATCCGGCTTCCTCGGGCTCTCGGGCGAGCGAGTGAGCGACGCGGAGGAGGCTGCGGTCGCCGAGATCGCGGAGGCGCTCGGCATCCCCGCGTGACGGACGACGCCGACAAGGGCAGAGGAGGCGCCCTTCGCCTGTCCCGGCTCAGGCGTGGTCTGGCGGCCCTCACTCTCTCGCCGGCGAGGATCGACGCGGACGCGGCCCTCGCGCTCGTCAGCGACGGTGCGCTCCTGATCGACGTGCGGCAGCACGAAGATCCGTCCGAGCTCCTCGACGGTGCCGAGCGCATTCCGCCGGCCGAGATACCCGGCCGGCTTTCCCGCTTTCCTCGCGACACGCCGCTCGTTCTCGCCTGCACCTGACTGCGCGAGGCCACGAGCGTCCGTGTGGCGCACTGGCTGAGAGACCGTGGGTACGAGGCGTACGCCGTGGTCGGCGGCGTCGCGGCATTGAGCGGAGCGCAGGTCGAGGTACCGGAGGACCCGTCGCTGTACGGCGAGGTCGAGCAGGTCGCCGTCCGTGCGCTCACGACGCTGCGCCACCGCAACTTCCGCATCTACTCCATCGGCGTCATGTGCTCGTTCGTGGGCACCTGGATCGAGTCGGCAGCGTTCGGCTACGTCGTGCTGCTGCTCGGGGGCTCGGCGGCGACGCTCGGTCTGATCGGCTTTCTCAACACGATCCCGAACCTCGTGTTCGGGCTGCCCGCGGGTACCCTCGCCGACCGCTACGACCGCCGCCGCCTGCTGCTCGTCTTCCAGAGCCTGAACCTCTGCGTGTCGGCCGCGCTCGCCGTCCTGTACGCGACCGGCTCGCTCACGGTGACCACGATGGGTGCCCTGGCCGTCGTCGGCGGAAGCCTCGGCGCGCTCAGCTTCCCGGCGTTCCAGGGAATGCTCGCCGACACGGTTCCGGGCCGCGACCTCGAAAACGCCGTGGCCGTCAACAGCCTGTCGCTTCAGGTCGCGCGCTTCGTCGGCCCGGCGATCGCCGGGTTCCTGCTCGCCGCCGCGGGGCCGGCGTGGGTGTTCGGAGCGAACGCGGTCAGCTTCGTCGCAGTCGTCGTGGCGATCTCGCTGCTGCCGGGCTCGCGGGCGGTCGCGACCCGGGTCGCGGGCGGGCTGCGAGGCTCGATGGGCGAGGCGATTCGCTACGTGTTCGGCCAGCGGACGATCGCGGCGCTGATGGGGCTCATGCTGGTTGCCGGGCTCTTCGCGACGCCGCCCGTCGCGTTCATGATTCCGGGGATCGTCGAGTTCAACCTGGGCGGCGGCGGCGCGAAGCTCGGGATCCTGACGGCCTCTATCGGCCTCGGCTCGGTCGCCGGGTCGGTGGCCCTCCTGCGCCTCTCGCGGCGTCCGAACAAGGGGGAGCCGATCCTCGCCGGATTCGCGCTCGCGGGCGCGGCGATCGCGGGGATGGGCGCGTCGACGCTGCTACCTCTGTCCTGCGTTCTCGGCGTCCTCGGCGGCTTCGGCGGCGTGCTCTTCATCGGGCTCTCGACCGTCGTCGTGCAGTCGTCCGCCTCGGACGAGATGCGGGCGCGGGCGATGGCGATCTGGGCGGCGCTGTTCGTCGGCATGCTCCCCTTCGGCGCGCTCATCACGTCGGGGCTGTCGGCCTGGCTCGGGGCGGGCGGCGCGGTCCTCGTCGACGGAATACTCGTGCTGGTCGGCGGCGCGCTCGTCTTCGCGTTCCGACGCGAGGTGACCTGGCTCGGCTGCGCGGCGCTACCGGAGGCGTGTGTGGCCGGAACCAGCCCCGCGGCCGTGGCGTTCGAGGTCGAGCGCTCTTGACTCTCCGGATACCCTACTGGGGTATATGGAGCATTCGAGTGACCTGAACCGCGTCGCCGTCGCGGCCACCATTCACTGCCTGACGGGCTGTGCCATCGGCGAGGTCCTCGGCATGATCGTCGGGACGGCGCTCGGGTGGAGCGACGGCGCGACGATCGTCCTGGCCGTCGGTCTTGCGTTCCTGTTCGGCTATTCGTTGACGGCTATCCCGCTGATTCGCTCCGGCCTGCCGGCCGGTCAGGTGGTGCGCATCGCCCTCGCAGCGGACACGTTCTCGATCGCCGTCATGGAAATCGTCGACAACGCCGTCATGCTCGTGATTCCCGGTGCGATGGGGGCCGGGCTGGCGAACGGCCTGTTCTGGGGCAGCCTCGCCATCGCTCTCCTCGTCGCGTTCGTCGCAGCCCTGCCGGTCAACCGCTGGCTCATCGCGCGCGGGTTGGGGCACGCGAAGGTGCATGCCTCACACGGGCACCACGAGGCTTGAACGAGTCGTGAGGAGGGAATCAGCTGCCGTCGGGCTGCGGCACCGGCCGCAGACCGGGCGCGCCGGTGCTCTCCGCTGCGAGCCGGCGGAGCCGGGCGCGTACCTCTGAGAGAAGGTCATGCCCGGAGGCGTCCGGAACCCGGGCCAGGACGACTCTCTCGCGGCGAGGCAGGACATCCTCGACGTCTTCGATCGGAACGATGACGAGCCGGCGCGCAAGCACGCCGGAGCGAACGATCAGCGCGTCTGGCTCGTCGGGACGCCGCCTGAACATGACGGCCTCGACGAGGCCGTACCGACCCTCGGGAGAGTCGACCCGAAAGCCCTCGCACCGGCAGAGCCAGTAGTAGCGAGAGCCGAGGATTCGTTCGAGGGCAGTGGTGGCGGTGTCGGTCATGGCAGCGGTTATATCCACCTTCTCTTAACGAGCCGTGTGTGCGCATTAATCCTGCGCAAACCGCGTGTTAAGAATTGTTGCTCCCGGAACGAGAGGGCGGTGCCGGCTGGGTCGGCGGGCATAATCATCCCGGGCGTCCTTCGCCGGGCGCGACGGGTCTTCCTCTTTTGATGGACGAGAATCTCGCGTCGAGAAGCGCCGAGCGCCGGGAGGCGCGCAGGCGGGCCGTCCGGCGCCGGCGGATCGTCGTTCTCGGGATCGCCTTTGCCGCACTCGCCGGCATCGCAGCGGCGGTGGTGATGGCGACTCGCGGACCTGACGGCGAGGCGAGCCCTGTGGAAGCGGGCTCTGGAAGCGTTGCCACGGCCGGGACGACCGAAGGGGAAGCCTCCGTACCCGACGCAACGACGGAAACGACCGCCACGGGGCCGCCTGCCGACGCAAAGGTCTCGTTTGCCGCTGTCGGCGACACGGTGATGGGGACTCCGCTCTACGGGCTGCCCCCGGACGGCGGCGCCGGGTTCTTCGCCGACGTCGACACCGAGCTACAGGGCGACGTCGTGATGGTGAACCTGGAGGGAACGCTGTCCACGAACGAGGGCTCGAAGTGCGGTGCCGACAGCACGAACTGCTTCGCGTTCCAGACGCCACCGTCCTACGCCAAGTGGCTGTCGGAGGCCGGCTTCACGGTCGCCAACCTCGCGAACAACCACGCGTACGACTTCGGCCCCGAGGGGCAGCAGCAGACGATGAGAGCGCTCAGGCGGAACGGTCTGCTCGTCACCGGACCGCCGGGCCGGATCGCGGTTCAGCGCGTCGGGCCGGTGCGTGTGGCGCTCGTCGGGTTCGCCTCCTACCCGTGGGCGAACGACCTCACCGACATCGCGGCTGCACGCAAGCTGGTCCGCAAGGCCGCCGAACGGGCCGACCTCGTCGTCGTGACTTTTCACGGCGGTGCAGAGGGCTCGGATCAGCAGCATGTGCCGACCGGCACGGAGTACTACCTGGGCGAGAATCGCGGTGACCTCCGTGCGTTCTCGCACGCCGTCGTCGACGCGGGCGCCGACCTCGTGATCGGCCACGGCCCGCATGTCCTGCGCGGCATGGAGTGGTACAAGGAGCGGCTGATCGCGTACAGCCTCGGGAACTTCGCCGGCTACGGCGTCTTCTCGCTGGCCGGGCAGACGGCGATCAGCGGGATCCTCCAGGTGACGTTGCGAGCGGACGGATCGTGGCAGAAAGGGGAGCTCGTTCCCACGGCGCTCGTGGGCGAGGGCGTTCCCGTCCTCGATCCGGCCGAGCAGGCGCACGGGATCGTCAGAGAGCTCTCGAGGGAGGACTTCGGCGAGCGGGCCATCCGTGTCAGGCGAACGGGCGTCCTCGTTCCTCCCCGCGCGTAGGCCAGCCCGCTCCAGGCCATACGTCGGGCGCTTTCGACCCAGCGGCACTGTCCGTTGCGGGCGGGTTGGCATTTGCCCTCATCCGGAGCGGCTGGTAGGTTCTACGACCTTGTGCGGTCCAAGCGGACGCTCAAGCGTGGTCCAGGGGGGTCGGGCCGCGTGATCCGGCAGGCGAGGCGGCTCGCTGCTGTCCTCCTGGTGACCGCCACGGCGGCTCTGGCCACAACCGCCACGACCTCTGCGACGCCCGAGCGAGATCGCCGCTGCAAAGGCCGAGGCGCAGGGCGTACTCGCCGAGATCCAGGCGATCGACGCCCAGGTGGAGCTCGCCATCGAGGCCTACAACAAGGCCAGCTACGAGCTCGACCAGGTGAACGCGGCCATCGCGACCAACAAGCGTCACCTCGAGATCGCGAAGGGTGCGCTGAAGACGGCCCAGAAGAACCTCGCCGACCGGATCGTCGCGCTCTACACAAGCAATCAGCAGGACGCGCTCGAGGTGATCCTCGGTGCGGCCAACCTGGACGACCTGCTCGACCGCGTGGACTCGGTGCGGCGGATCTCCAACCAGGACGTGCAGATCATCGACGCGGTCCGCGTCGCCCGGAACGAGGTGCAGCGGCGGGAGAAGGAACTCGAGCGAGACCAGGCGCGCCAGCAGCAGGTCGTTGCCGAGAAGGCTTCTCAGCAGGCCGCTGTGGAGGCGCAGCTCGCCGAGCGGCAAAGCCTCTACGAGTCGATCAAGGGCCAGATCGCCGACCTCGAGGCGGAAGAGCGCGCCCGCCAGGCTCAGCTCGCCGCCGAGGCGGAGGCGCGGCAGGAGGAGCAGGAGCGCGTCGCGGCCGCGGCCGAGAGCGCGGGCGTCTCCGTTTCGGACACGACGGTGATCTCCGAGCCGTCGGGCATCGGCGTGGCACCGCCGAGCACGCACGGCGGCTCGGTCGTCGGGATCGCCCTCAGCTTCCTCGGCACGCCGTACGTGTGGGGCGGCGCCTCGCCGGGCGGCTTCGACTGCTCGGGTCTCGTGGTGTACGTCTTCGCGCAGGTCGGGATTTCACTCCCGCACTACACCGGCGCGCTCTGGAATGTCGGCGTGCCGGTCTCCTACGGAGGAGCTCCAGCCCGGAGACCTCGTCTTCTTCAACGGCCTCGGTCACGTCGGCATCTACATCGGCGGCGGCCAGATGGTGCACTCGCCGCACACGGGGGACGTCGTCAAGATCTCGGATATCAGCTCGGGCTACTACGCATCTTCGTTCGTCGGCGCCCGCCGCGTCGGCTAAGGGGCTCAGATCTCGCGAAGATTGCGGCGCGTAACATCGCGCCGATTCAGTGCCAAAATGCGCGTTGCCATTTGACCGGTAATCACGCGGCTGCTAATTTGCCCGGCGTTGTGCGGGCAATTGAGATGCTCTAGCGTGGTCCGTCGGAACAGGGCCGCGTGAGACGGCACTTGAAGCGACTGGCCGTCGTAGCGGCGACGGCGCTCGTCGCGCTGGCCGCAAGCACGGCGGGGTCCGCGTCTCCTGAAGACATCGCTGCCGCCAAGGCCGAAGCGCAAGCCGTTCTCGCCGACATCCAGGCGATCGATGCCCAGCTCGAGCTCGCGGTCGACGCGTACAACGGTGCGAACGTCGAGCTCGAGCAGCTCGAGGCGGCAATCGCCACGAACCAGCGTCATCTCGAGATCGCAAAGGGCGCCCTGAAGACGGCGCAGAAGAACCTGGCAGACCGGATCGTGGCTCTCTACACGAGCGGGGAGCGGGACGTGCTCGAGGTGATCCTCGGTTCGGCGAACCTGGACGACCTGCTCGACCGGGTGGACTCGGTGCGCAGGATCTCGAATCAGGACGTGCACATCATCGAGGCGGTCCGCGACGCGCGCGCCGAGGTGGAGCGGCGCGGGAAGGAGCTCGAGCGCGACCGGGCTCGACAGGCCCAGGTCGTCGCGGAGAAGGCGGCACAGGCCGACGCGATCGAGTCGCAGCTCGCAGAGCGGCAGTCCCTCTACGCCTCGATCGAGGATCAGATCGCCGACCTCGAGGCCGAGGAGCGTGCGCGCCAGGCGCGACTCGCCGAGGAGGCGCGGCAGCGCGAGGCCGAGCGGGAACGGCTCGCGCGAGGCAGCCGCAGAGGCGGGCGTCGACCAGTCCGTCGTCGAGGAGATCGCCGTCTCCAGCCCGCAGGGCATCGGCAGCGCCCCGGGCAGCGTGCTCGGCGCGCAGGCCGTCGCGATCGCGCTCCAGTACCTCGGCGTCCCGTACGTGTGGGGCGGCGCCTCGCCGAGCGGCTTCGACTGCTCGGGCCTCGTGATGTACGTCTACGCGCAGCTCGGAGTCTCGCTGCCGCACCACGCGGCCACGATGTTCAACTATGGCGTCTCGGTCTCCTACTCCGCGCTCCAGCCCGGCGATCTGGTGTTCGCGAACGGTCTCGGGCACATGGGCATGTACGTCGGCGGCGGCAGCTACATTCACGCTCCTTACACCGGGGACGTCGTCAGAATCGCCTCCATGTCGAGCCGATCCGACTGGGTCGGTTTCAAGCGCGTGGCGTAGGGCCTTTTCGGCGAACCGCGAGCCGCCTGAGGGGCGGCCCGTCAATCCGTTTGGCGGCGCCGAGTCGAATAACCCGACGTGATGCGCCGGAGCTACACTCCGCCCGATGGCACGTGACGATCGCCCCGTAGAGGCGACGAGCGAGGAGCGGCTGCCGATCGGCCTTGCCGCCGCAGGACCCGCGGGGACGGCCGCCGTGCAGGGGAACGCAGCTCGCGACCCAGTGGAGGCGTTTCGGGCGGATCGCGACAATCGTCGCGGCGCTCACGTTGCCGGTGCTGCTCGTCTGGTTCCACACGCAGTTCGGCTGGGGAATCGGCTGGTCGTTCCTCGCCGCGTTCCTCTGCGTGATCGCGTTCCGCGGTGTGGTGGACGTCGCGTCCCGCCGCTTCATTCCCTGGCCGACGCTGTTCGGTGAGGAGGCCGCGGCGGTCAGGGAGGAAGACGTCGTCAACCGCCGCCGCGTCTGGTACTGGAGGAAGAAGATCCGGCTGGCGATCTGGATCGGTGCGATCGTCACCGTGATCTGGGTCATCCGGCTGTTCACGGCGCCGGAGGGCGAGCAGTCGTGGGTGGACGCGCTCCTCACGATCCCGGAGGGGATCGGCTGGCTCTTCTCGTCCGGCATCTGGGTCCAGGTGATCATCCTGCCCTTCTTCTTCATCTTCAACTTCCTGATCCTGTTCGGGCCGCTCGCGTTCATGGGGATCTCCCAGATCCGCTCCTACGAGCCCGGCGACGCCGACTGGGGCGTGAAGCTCGACGACGTCCGCGGCCAGGCAGAGGCGAAGGAGGAGGTCCGCCGCGTCGTCAACCTCTGGCAGTCGGGCGAGGCGTTCGAGAGCGCCGGCGGCAAGCGTGAGCGCGGGCTGCTCCTGCTCGGCGCCCCCGGTACCGGTAAGACGATGCTCTCGAAGGCGATCGCCACGAACTTCAACGCGCCGTTCGTCTCGATCCCCGGCTCCGGTTTCGCGCAGACCTTCATCGGCATGGACGTCGTCATCGTCCGCTTCCTCTCCGCCAAGGCGAAGCGGCTCGCCCGGAAGTGGGGCGGCCAGTGCATCGTGTTCATCGACGAGATCGACGCCGTCGGGATGCGCCGGCAGAGCCTCGGACGCGGCGGCAGCGGCTTCTCGTCCGCCGACCCCGACAGCTTCCACGACTTCTGCTTCTACGGCCCGAACGGCGCGCTCACGCCCACAGGCGACCTGATCCTCGAGACGCGGGCCTGGCGGGAGCGGCTCTTCCAGGAGCGCGCACCGCAGCCGGTCTCGCCCTATCCGGCCTTCGTCGGCCGTGTGTCGAACTTCATCTTCCCCGGCGGCATGGGAGGCATGGGCGGCGGCGGCGGCGGGCTCGCACTGAACCAGCTCCTGATCGTCATGGACGGCATAGGCGACCCGCCGTTCTGGCGGCGCTTCTGGACGAACCGCGTCAACACCTTCCTCGACGCCTCGTACATCATCCCGCGACGGGTCTGCGTACGGCGTCGCTGCGCTTGCCGAAGCCGAAGCCGCGCACGGAGCAGATCTTCTTCGTCGGCGCCTGCAACGTGCCGCTCGAGGTACTCGACCCGGCGCTGACCCGGCCGGGCCGGATGGGGCGGCACGTCTGGTTCCGGACGCCGACGAAGCAGGACCGGCTCGACGTCTTCAACCTCTACCTCGGCAAGGTCGACCACGAGCCGGAGCTCGACACGGACAAGCGCCGGGAGGAGCTCGCGCGCATCACGAACGGCTACTCGCCGGCGATGATCGAGCAGGTGTGCTCGATGGCGCTGACGGTCGCCCACTTCGAGGGGCGCGAGCGCTTCGGCTGGGAGGACATCGTCGACGCGATGACCACGATCGAGTCCGGGACCGCCGTCAACCAGGAGTACGTGCCGGAGGAGACTCGTGCGGTCGCGATCCACGAGGCCGGCCACGCGGTCTGCGCCCACGTCTACATGCAGGGCACCGAGTCGACCCGACTCTCGATTCGCAAGCGCGGCCGCTCGCTCGGGCATCACCAGGCCCTCGAGAAGGAGGAGCGGTTCAGCTCCTGGCGCCACGAGGAGATGGGGCGCCTGACCTGGACGCTCGGTGCGATGGCGGCCGAGCGCGTCTTCTACGGCGAGAACTCGACCGGCGTGGGCGGCGACGTCCAGAGCGCGACGGCTCGCGCTGCGTGGATGGTCGGATCGTGCGCGATGGCGCCCGAGCGCGTCGACGCTCGAGGACCTCGAGCGAGAGAGGACGGGGATGAGGCCCGCGAGAAGATCATGAGCCGGTTCGAGCAGATCGGTACGCAGATCATGCGCCGCTCCGGGACCGGCGGCCCGTTCGAGCAGGACCCGATCGCAGGTGTTCTGTCAGACCAGCACAAGCGCGTCATGGCGGCCCAGCTGCTCGGCCAGGCGTACATGCGCGCCCATGTCCTGGTCGCGGACAACCGGGAGGCGGTCGACCACATCGCCGGCGTGCTCGTCGAACGGCGCGAGCTTCACGGCGACGAGGTCGTCGAGCTGCTCGATCACGCTCACCTGAGGGTGCCCGACGTGGACCTCACGCGGGACGAGACATGGCCGATCCTGTAGCTCCCGACGAGCCTGGTACCGCCGAGAGTCCGGAGCCGGGTACAGAGGTCGAGCCGGCCGCGCCGGCGTCCGAAGAGCCAGAGCCACTCCCGCAGGGCCGCAAGGCCGCGCATCGGGGGTACGGGAAGCGCTTCCTCGTCGTCTACCTCCTGCTCGGAGTCGATCCTCGGCGCCGCCGTGGCGGGACTCGTCGTCGTGCTCACGAAGCCGGACGCGCCCGACGGGCCCGCCTGGTCGGCCTGGGAGCCGGCGGGCGACGAGGCGGTGAAGGCGCAGCAGATCGCCGACTTCGTCAGCGCGGGTTACCGCCTCCCGAGCGGCCAGCAGCTCGTCGGTATCCAGGCGAGCCCGCCGCGCGTGCAGGACGTCCCGATCGGTGCGATCGCGGTCCGGAAGCTGCCCTCCGGCCCGGACGCCGCCGACCCGGTGAACGTCTTCGCACCGGACGGGGTGGTCGTCTACATCATGTGCGGCCTCGGTGAGAAGTGCGCGATCGAGGAGGGTGAGCCGTCCGCCGAGCGGCTGCGCCTGCTCCGCCGCGAGGCGCTCGAGCTGGCCCTCTATACGTTCCGCTACGTCGACGGGACGAACTCGGTCGTCGCGTTCCTCCCGCCGAGGCCGGGCGACGAGCCGACCTTCGCGCTCCTGTTCGAGCGAGGCGATTTCGACGCGCAGCTCGACCAGCCGCTCGCGGCCACGCTCCCCAACACGCCGCCGGCTGCTCCCGAGAACATCGCGCCGCTCGAGGTGCAGCACGATCGACCGCCTGACCACCTCGAACTTCTTCCGCTTCTCGTTCCAGCAGCTCCAGGACGGAACGGCCGTCCTCGTGCTCGACGACCCGCGCCTGCCCGAGCAGAGCTCGGGGACCGAGACCGGCTCGGGACACGGATACCGGCACGCAGGACGAAGGCGGCGCGACGACCGGCTCGACGGACGAGGCGGGCGTCACGACGCAGTGAGCGTCGAGGGGCGCGCCGCCCTCGAGCGGGCGCGCCGGCGGCTCGACCGGCTCGACCTCTATCCCCGGCCGGTACGGATGAAGCGGGTCCGCATCGTCACGACGCCCTGGTTCTTCCGGCTTCCGTACTTCCGCCGCTTCACCGGCCATGCGTTCTACGAAACGGTGATGCTTCGCGATCCGGTCGGAGAGGCCCCTGACGACCTGATCACCCACGAGCTCTGCCACGTCTGGCAGATGCAGCACCGCCCGCTTGCCATGCCGCTCTCCTACCTCTACCGCGGCTACCGCAACAATCCGTACGAGATCGAGGCACGCCGGGCGGTCGCGCTTACCCGGTCATCGGAACCGAGCTGATCACTGACTGCCCATCGCGGCCAGGTCGTCCAGGATCCCGTGTCGAGGGGTCGCTAGCCGGTGCGGTGTAGGTTTGTCGCATGCGCGTCGTCGGCGTCGACATCGGCGGCACGTTCACGGACTTCATGCTCTACGACACGGAGTCCGGCGCCGTGCACGTCCACAAGGTTCGTTCGACACCGGACGATCCCGGTCGCGCGCTCGTCGACGGGCTGGGGGAGATCTGTGGCCAGGCGGGAGTCGAGGCGGCCGACGTCGGTGGCGTCTTCCATGGAACCACCGTGGCCACGAACGCCGTGCTCGAGCACCGCGGGGCGGAGTGCGGGCTCGTGACGACCGAGGGCTTCCGAGACGTCGTGCACATCGGACGTCATCAGCGGCCTCAGCACTACTCGATCATGCAGGACATTCCCTGGCAGGCGAGCCCGTTCGTGAAGCGGCGTCACCGCATGGTCGTTCGAGAGCGGGTCGCTCCGCCGGCAGGCGACGTACTGGAGCCGCTGGACGAGGACGGTGTCCGGGTGGCCGCGCGCGCGCTTCGTGAGGCCGGCGTCGAGTCGGTGGCCGTCTGCTTCCTGTTCTCGTACCTCAACCCCGAGCACGAGCGCCGGGCCGCGGACATCGTTCGCGAGGAGCTGCCGGGCGCGTTCGTGACAGCGAGCGCCGAGATCTTCCCCCAGTTTCGCGAGTTCGAGCGCTTCACGACCGCCTGCATGAACGCCTTCGTGGGACCGGGGACAGGCCGTTACCTCGCGCGCCTGGAGCGGGCGCTCGAGCGACGACGGCGTGAGCGGGGGCTTGCACGTGATGATGTCCAACGGCGGCGTCGCGAGCGCCGAGGCGGCGGCCGAGAAGCCGGTGACGCTGCTCCTCTCGGGCCCGGCCGCAGGGCGTTCTCGGGGGTCTCTGGGCGGGCGGCCTCGCCGGGCGCAGCCGCTGATCACCTTCGACATGGGCGGAACGTCGGCCGACATCGGGATCGTCACCGAGCGCGGGGTCGCCGAGGCCTCGGCACGCGACACGGAGGTGGCCGGCTACCCGCTCCTCGTTCCCATGATCGACGTCCACACGATCGGCGCGGGCGGCGGCTCGATCGCCTACGTCGACGACGGTGGCGCGTTCCGCGTCGGGCCCCGGAGCGCCGGCGCCGTGCCGGGCCCGGCGTGCTACGGCCTCGGCGGTGACGAGCCGACGATCACCGACGCGAACGTCGTCCTGGGCCGGATCGACCCCGCGCGCTTCCTCGGCGGCGACATGGCGCTCGACCGCGAGCGCGCGGCCGAGGCCGTCGGCGGTCTCGCGTCGCCGGCTCGGGCTCGACCTGCTCGAGGCGGCCGAGGGCATCGTGACGATCGCGAACGCGAACATGGCCCGAGCGATCCGCGTCGAGAACGGTTCAGAAGGGCCATGACCCACGCGACTTCGCGCTGGTGGCGTTCGGCGGCGCAGGACCGCTCCACGCGTGCGAGGTCGCCGAGTCACTCTCGATTCCCGAGGTTCTCGTCCCGCCGTACCCGGGGATCACGTCGGCCACCGGTCTCCTGACGAGCGACCTGCGCTACGACCAGATGCGCACGGTCTTCATGGTCGAAGGGCGGATCGACGAGGCGCGGCTGAACCGGGATCTCGACGAGCTCGCCGCCGAGCTCCGCGCGGCGCTGCGCCGCGACGGTGTCGCCGAGACCGCCGTCGAGGTCGAGATGGGGCTCGACTGCCGCTATGCCGGCCAGGGATACGAGCTCCGAGTGCCCCTGCCGGACGGGCGGTTCGACGATACGTGCCTGGAGGAGTTCCACCGCCTGCACGAGCGGGAGTACGGACACGCGTTCCGTGACCCGATCGAGATCGTGAACGCCCGTGTGACCGCGAGGGGACGCCGCACGAACGTCGACCGCGTGCCGCCGCCGGCCCGGCTCGCCGGTCTCGACCTGCGCGACGGCGAGAGTGTGTATCGCCGAGACGAGGGCCTGGTCACGCTCTCGACGCGTCATCTCGACCGAGCGCAGCTGCGGCCCGGCGAGCAGATCACCGGGCCCGCGATCGTCTTTCAGCGCGATACGACGGTGCTCGTCCCGCCCGCCTGGGCCGGAACGACCGGAGATGCAGGCGTTCTCGTCCTGTCCCACGCCCGATGAGCACGACGGGAGCCCGCATCGACGCAGTCACCACGGCAGTCGTAGGCGGTGCGCTCGACTCGGTCGCCGTCGAGATGGGCCACAAGCTGGCTCGCATGTCCTACTCGTCCATCATCCGCGAGTCGGAGGACTTCGGCTGCGCGATCATGGATCACGAGGCGCGCCAGCTCTGCGAGTCGAGCCAGTCGACGCCGCTCCAGTCGGGCCCGATACCGGGCTACGTACGGGGCATCAACCGCCGCTTCGCCGAGCTCGGCGAGGAGTGGCGCCCCGGCGACGTGGTCATCCACAACCATGCGTACTACGGCGCGTCGCACGGGCCCGACGTCGCGTTCGTCATACCCGTCTTCCACCGGCGGCGAGCTGGTGGCGTTCTCGGCCACGACCGCGCACCACCTCGATCTCGGCGCGCTCACGCCCGGCACCTGCGGCATCGTCGACGCGACCGACGCGTACGCCGAGGGCCTGCAGTTCAACGCGATCAAGATCGAGCAGGAGGGCCGGCGTAACGAGTGGATCTGGCGCCTGCTGCGCGACAACATCCGTGCTGCCCAGCTCGTCGTCGGCGACATGGAGGCGCAGGTTGCCGCGTGCCGGATCGGCGCCGATCGCTTCCTCGAGCTCGTCGAGCGGCTCGGGATCGAGACGGTGCGCGTCGGCGAGCGACGATCTCATGGACTACTCGGAGCGGATGCTCCGCCGCCGAGATCGAGCGGCTCCCCGACGGCACCTATACCGCGGAAGGGAGGCTCGACGGCTTCCTCGACCACCCTGACCCGGCCTACAGGGATCTCGTCATCCGAGTTGCGATCACGGTCGAGGGCTCGGACCTCCACGTCGATCTGGCCGGGACCTCGCCGCAGGTCGATCTCCCGATCAACATGCCGTTCGAGGGCACGGTCGACATCGCCGTACTGCTGACGGTCCGCTCCATCCTGCTCGACACGGCGACCCACGAGCCGGTGCCGACGAACTCCGGGCTCTTCCGCCCGATCCGGATCACGGCGCCCGAGGGAACGCTCGCGAATCCACGCTTTCCGGCGCCGGTCATCGCCCGGTTCTGCTCGGGGAACGCCGTCGCCGACACGGTCATGAGGGCGCTCTCGCAGGTCGTCCCGGACAACGTCTCGGCGGGCATCGGCCACCTGAAGGTGACAGCGTTCTCGGGCCTGCGCGACGGCACCCACTGGGTGTACATGGACATCATGGAGGGAAGCTACGGAGGCCGGCAGGGCAAGGACGGGCTCGACGCCGTCGACACCCTCTACGCGAATACGCGCAACAACCCGATCGAGGACATCGAGTCCCACTACCCGCTCCGTGTGACCCGCTACGAGCTGACCGAGGGCACCGGTGGGCGCGGGCGCTGGCGGGGCGGCCTGGGCTCGATCCGGGAGTTCGAGTTCACCGAGCCCGGCGGCTTCTCGATCGAGGGTGACGGATCGAAGTTTCCTCCGCCGGGCCTGTTCGGAGGCGCCGACGGCACCCCGGGAGCGGTGCTGTTGAACGCGGGCACCGAGCGCGAGCAGCTGCTGCCTTCGAAGCTGCCCTACCGCAAGGCGGCGGCGGGCGAGCGGCTGCGCCTGGTCGGGCCCTCGGGAGGGGGCT
Source organism: uncultured Thermoleophilia bacterium (assembly GCA_963797645.1). Lineage (GTDB taxonomy): Bacteria > Actinomycetota > Thermoleophilia > Gaiellales > Gaiellaceae > CAWCQC01. The sequence continues at coordinate 19,700 of CAWCQC010000013.1, forward strand.
ACGGCGACCCGGGGGAGCGGGATCCGGAAGCGGCCCGCCAGGACGTGCTCGACGGCTATGCAAGAGAGGAGTGAGATGCGAATTCTCGTCATCAACCCGAACACGAGCGAGGAGATGACGCGCGACATCGCCGACGAAGCGAGACGCTATGCGCGAACCGACACCGAGATCGAGACCACGTCGCCGGCGTGGGGGCCACGCTCGATCGAGGGTCACTACGAGGAGGAGCTCTCGGCGGTAGCCACGCTCGAGACGATTCGTGAGCGCGGGGGCGACTTCGACGGCGTCGTCATCGCGTGCTACGGCGATCCGGGGCTGTTCGCAGCACGGGAGATCTCCCCGGTGCCGGTCGTCGGCATCGCGGAGGCGTCGATGCTCATGGCCTGCACCGTCGCGCACCGCTTCACGATCGTCAGCGTGCTCCCGCGAGTGAAGCCGATGCTCGAGGACATGGTCAGGCTGCACGGGCTCGAGACCCGCTGCGCGTCGATCCGAACCACGCCGTTGACCGTGCTCGACTGCGAGCGCGATCCGGAGGCCGCGAAGCGGGAGATCGTCGTCGCAGCGCGCGCCGCGGTCGACGAGGACGGCGCTGAGGCGATCTGCCTCGGGTGCGCAGGCATGGGGCCGCTCGACAAGGCCGTGGAGGCCGAGGTCGGCGTCCCCGTGCTCGACGGCGTCGCCTGCGCCGTGAAGATGCTCGAGGCGGTCGTCGACTACGGGCTGCGGACGAGCCGCGTCGCCGCCTTCAAGCAGCCGGAGCCCAAGGAGATCCTCGGCTACCCCCCGGCCGGCGTTCCCGCGTGACGGTCTCGCCCGACGTCGTGGTCGTCGGCGGCGGCGTCGTCGGCGCATGTGCTGCCCTCGAGCTGGCACGGAGGGGTGCCGCCGTGACGCTGCTCGAGCGGGGCGGCGAGCTTGCCTGGGCCTGCTCGTCCGGAAACGCCGGTCTCATCTGCCCGAGCCACGCGACCCCGCTCGCGAACCGGGCCGCTCTCCTCGACGGGCTGCGCTGGATGTGGAAGCCCGACAGCCCGCTGTACCTGCGACCCCGCCCCGGCGTGCTGCCGTGGATCGCGCGCTTTACGCGCGCGGCTGTCTCTCCGGCCCGCGTGCAGGCGGCGACCAGGACGATCAGAGAGCTCTCGTCTGCGAGCCTCGGGCTTCACGAGCAGCTTTCGCTGAGCGGCCTCGAGACCGGGCTCGTGAGGCGCGGCTCGATGAACGTCTACGCTGGGGCAGCGGCGTTCGCAGGCGCTCGGGCGGAGGCGGACGAGAACAGGCGCTCGGGGCTTCGCGTCGAGGTGCTGGAGGGAGCCGCAGCCCGCGAGGTCGAGCCGGCTCTGGCCGAGGGGCTGGCCGGGGCGGTCTTCTACCCGGATGACGCCCACTGTGACCCTCACGGGTTCGTTCGCGCGGTCGGTGCCGCGGCCGTCGAGGCAGGCGCCACGGTGCGTACCCGGGTCGAGGCGATCGGCCTGCGCCGCTCGAATGGGCGCGTCGCAGCCGTGCAGACCACGTCCGGCGAGCTGCCCGCCGGTGAGATCGTCCTGGCAGCAGGCGCGTGGACGCCCGATCTCGCGCGGCAGCTCGGCGTATTCCTGCCGATCGAGGCGGGCAAGGGCTACCACATCGATCTCGAGGCCGGCCCGGGCGATCCGGGAGTTCCGGTCTGGTCGCACGAGACGCGCGTCATCGCAACGCCGCTGCCGGGACGCCTCCGGCTCGCCGGCACGCTCGAGCTGGCCGGGCTCGACCTGAGCGTCAGCGGTGTGCGCGTGGGGGCGATCCGGAAGGCCGGCTCGCAACTCGTGGCGGGAATCGAGGGACGCAGAGTGCTCGAGATCTGGCGCGGGCTGCGCCCGTGCTCGCCCGACGGGTTGCCGGTCATCGGCCGTCCCGACCCCCTGGAGAACGTCGTCGTCGCGAGCGGGCACGGCATGCTCGGGTTGACGCTCGCGCCGGTGACAGGGCGCCTGATCGGAGAGATCGTTACCGGTGACCCGCCGAGTCACGACCTGGCGCCGCTGCGACCCGATCGATTCCGGTCGCTGCTGTCGCTCTGACCCTCACCGGCCAGGCTCGAGGGTCGTTGGGCCGGCACCCGAACACCGGCCGAAGCGCGCCGGGTACACTCACTCTCATGGCCGAGTTCGGCACGATGCGCGTGAAGGGCGGCCTCGCCGAGATGCTGAAGGGCGGCGTGATCATGGACGTCACGACCGCGGAGCAGGCGCGGATCGCCGAGGACGCAGGCGCGGTTGCCGTCATGGCGCTCGAGCGTGTTCCGGCGGACATCCGTGCGCAGGGCGGTGTCGCGCGCATGGCCGACCCGTCGAAGATCCAGGAGATCCAGGAGGCCGTGACGATCCCCGTCATGGCGAAGGCCAGGATCGGCCACTTCGTCGAGGCGCAGATCCTCGAGGCGCTCGAGGTCGACTACATCGATGAGAGCGAGGTGCTGACGCCGGCCGACGAGGAGCACCACATCGACAAATGGAAGTTTCGCGTTCCGTTCGTCTGCGGCTGCCGGAACCTCGGCGAGGCGCTGCGCCGGGTGAACGAAGGCGCCGCGATGATCCGGACGAAGGGCGAGGCAGGCACGGGCGACATCGTCAACGCCGTTCGCCACATGCGAGCGGTCACCGGCGAGATCCGGCGGCTCGGATCGCTGCCCGAGGAGGAGCTGTTCACCGCCGCCAAGGACCTCCAGGCGCCGTTCGAGCTCGTCAAGTGGGTCGGCGCGCACCAGCGCCTGCCGGTCGTCATGTTCACCGCCGGCGGGATCGCAACGCCTGCCGACGCCTCGCTCTGCATGCAGCTCGGCGCCGACGGGGTGTTCGTCGGCTCGGGGATCTTCAAGAGCTCGGAGCCGTCGGTGCGCGCCAAGGCGATCGTCGAGGCGACGACGCACTACCGCGACCCGGAGATCCTCGCCCGCGTGTCGGCGGGCCTCGGCGACGCGATGCGCGGTCTCGACACCGCGGCCATGGCGCCCGAAGAGCTGCTCCAGTCGCGCGGCTGGTGAGCCTGCGCGTCGCCAGCGTCCAGGCCGACGACTGGGACGACGAGCGGGCGCAGCCGGGGTACTCCTGGCGCCGCCTCCACGTGGGACGCCGGCTCGGCGGCGAGCTTCTCGGTGCGAGCCTTTTCGAGCTCGACCCGGGCGAGCGCTCCTTCCCGTACCACTTCCAGTACGGGAACGAGGAGCTCTTGCTCGTCGTCGCGGGAACACCTACCGTCCGCCACGCGGAGGGTGAGCGCGTGCTCGCCGCCGGCGATGTCGTCATCTTTCGGCGAGGCTCGGAAGGCGCACACCAGGTCACGAACCGCTCGGACGAGCCGTGCCGGTTCCTCATGATCTCGACGATGCACGGCCCGGAGATCTCGGTCTACCCCGACTCCGAGAAGATCGGCGTCTTCGACAAGGCGCCGGGACCCGCGAGAGACGACGACCGCGAGCTGCGGGCGTATCTGCCGCTCGCCGCGGAGGTCGACTACTTCCACGGCGAGTAGGCCGGCGCGATGCGCGAGCAGCGGCTGGGCGCGGGCGAGATCGAGGTCGGCCTCCTGACTGGACGGCCCGGAAGACGGTGAGCTCGCGCTCTGCTTGCACGGCTTCCCCGATTCAGCATGGACGTGGCGCGAGCTGCTGCCGGTCCTGGCCGCGGCAGGGTACCGGGCCGTCGCACCGTATCTCCGTGGGTACGAACCCACTTCGCCGGCACCCGACGGCGACTACACGCTGCCGGCGCTCGCCCGCGACGCAATTGCGCTCCACGAGCTTCTCGGCAACGGTCGGGAAGCCGTGCTCATCGGGCATGACTGGGGCGCGGCCGTCGTCTACACCGCGCTCTTGCAGGAGCCGGAACGATGGAGGAAGGCGGTCGCGCTGTCCGTTCCGCTCACAGGCGCCCGGCCGCTCGATCTCTTCTCCCACGAGCAGATGCGTCGCAGCTGGTACTCGTTCCTCTTCCAGCTGCCCGTCGCCGAGGCCATCGCCTCGGCGGACGACCTCGAGCTCGTCGACCGGCTCTGGGCAGACTGGTCGCCCGGCTTCGACGGTGCGGAGGACATCCGCCGCGCGAAGGACTGCCTCCGCGCGCCAGGCAGGCTCGCGGCCGCCATCGAGTACTACCGCCAGTCGCCGAGCGCGCTTCGTCACGGTGCGCCGCCGCAGATCGAGACGCCGCTCTTGTACCTCCACGGCGAGGGCGACGGTTGCATCGGGGTCGACGTCGTTCGGGCAGCGCAGGGAATCCTTCCCGCCCGGGGCCCGCATCGAGATCCTCGACGGCGCGGGGCACTTCCTTCACCTCGAGCGCCCGGCCGAAGTGCACCGGCTGATCCTCGAGTTCCTGGGCTGATCCGAACGCGGGGGTCCGCGGGCCCGCCCGTAGAATGCGGCTGTGAAGAATCGGCGTCCTGGCAGTCCAGGGGAACTTCCGCGAGCATCACGCGATGCTCGAGCGGCTCGGCGTCGATTGCGTCGAGGTACGCAAGCCCGAGCAGCTCGAGGGCCTCGACGGGTTGGTGATCCCCGGCGGGGAGTCGACCGCGATCGGTCGCCTCATCCGCCTCTACGGGCTCGAGCAGGCGATCGCTGCCTACTCCGGGCCCGTCTTCGGCACGTGCGCCGGAATGATCCTGCTGTCTCGCGAGGCCGTCGACGGCATGCCCGACCAGCCGCTGCTCGGAGCGGTCGACATCTCGGTGCGCCGGAACGGGTACGGACGGCAGGTCATGAGCTTCGAGGCGGATCTCGTGCTCGCATGGGACGAGCGACCGCTCCGGGGCGTGTTCATCCGCGCCCCGCGCGTCGTCGAGACAGGACCAGGCGTCGACACCCTCGCCGAGCTCGACGGCGATCCCGTCCTCCTCCGCCAGGGGCGTTTCGTCGTCGCCTCGTTCCACCCGGAGCTGACGGACGATACGCGTGTACACGAGCGCTTCCTGGAGATCGTCAGAGAGGAGACGCATGTCGGGGCATAGCAAGTGGTCGAGCATCAAGCACAAGAAGGGCGCGGCCGACGCGAAGCGCGGCCAGCTCTTCTCGAAGCTCTCCCGTGCGATCATCGTCGCGGCGCGGGAGGGAGGGCCCGACCCCGACGCCAACCTCGCTCTTCAGAACGCGATCGAGAAGGCGCGCGAAGCCTCCATGCCGAAGGACACCATCGAGCGTGCGATCGCCCGCGGGGCCGGCACCGACGCCGGCGGCGAGGCATACGAGGCGGTCACGTACGAGGGCTACGGCCCGGCAGGCGTGGCGGTGCTCGTCGAGGCCCTGACCGACAACCGCAACCGCACCGCCTCGGATGTGCGTCACATCTTCACGAAGGCCGGCGGGAACCTGGGCACGTCCGGCGCCGTCGCCTGGCTGTTCGAGCGGAAGGGTGTGATCATCGTCGACGGCGACGCGGTCGACGCGGACGAGCTCATGCTCGCTGCTGCGGACGCCGGCGCCGAGGACATCTCCGAGGACGGGTCGACGTTTCAGGTGACGACGGCGCCGGAGGAGCTGGCTTCGGTTCGTGCCGCCCTGGGCGAGGCTGGGATCTCCTACGAGGAAGCCGAGCTGACGATGGTTCCGAAGACGACGGTTCAGGTCGAGGACGAGTCCGCAGCGAAGGCGCTCCTCCGGCTGCTCGACGCGCTCGAGGACAACGACGACGTCCAGGGCGTCTACGCGAACTTCGACATCCCCGAGCGCGTGCTCGAGGCCGTCGCCACCTGATCCGCCTACGTGCGCGGCGGGATCCGGATTCGGCCCCTAGCCGTCGCACTCGACCCGGCCTCATTCGTCAAGACCATGGTCAGCGCTGCCTTGCCGGCGGCGACATGTCGCGGGATCCGCAGCGCGACCACCCGTTTTCCAGGCAGGAGCCGCTCGACAGTCCGCGAGGCGACGACGACACCGCCTCGCCTGATGCTGACGGTGACGGCGACTTGCTCGTCCACGTCGAGCGTCACCTGCGTGACCCGCTGACGGCCTGACCTCGTTGTCCTCCAGCCTCGTACGCCTGCCCGGACGGGAGCGGCGTCGAAGGTCGCCGTGACGATGGTCGTCGTCGTGATGGCCACCTGACAGGGACCGGTGCCCGTACAGCCGCTCCCGCTCCAGCCGGCGAACACGGAGCCGGCCTCCGGAACGGGCGTCAACGTCATGGTCGTCCCTATGTCGATGGAGGCGCTGCACGGCGCGGGCGATCGGCACTCGAGCTCGCCGGGGCTTCCGGAAACCACCCCGGCGCCCGTGCCTGCGAACATCACCGAGAGGGACTGGCGTGACGCGAACGCCACGGTCGCGTTCGTACTCCCGTCGAGCTTCACGGTGCAGGTCGAGCTGGACGCCGGCGTTGTGGCGCAGGCGCCGCCCCAGCTCTCCAGAAACGATCCCTGCGCCGGCTTGGCGGTAAGGGTCACAGACGTCCCCACGGCGAAGCTCGCGCTGCAGACACCGCCGCAGTCGATCCCCGCCGGGCTACTTACGACCGTGCCGCCGCCGCCGCCCTGCTTCGCGACGCTCAGTGTCCGGAGGTCGGTGAAGAGGGGCCTGATCGTCACGGTCGGGTCCGTGGCGGCCAGCTCGAACCCGCAGGTACCGCCCGCAGGGCTCGAGGACGCCGATCCGGGGCAGGTTCCCTGCCAGCCGCCGAAGACCGAGCTCTTGACCGAGGAGGCCACGAGGAGAATCGACTCCGTCCCTGAGGCAACCGAATACTGGCAGGTGAAGAACGAGCCCCAGATCCCGTCGTGCCAGCACGAGATGATGCCCGGGCCGCCGACGTCGCTCTGCCCCGTCCGTGTTGCCGAGGCCGGTGCCGTCCGGAGCGACGACGACGCCGCCGGAGCCGGCGGATGCGACCGGCGTTCCCCAGGCGGCAAGGAGAACTACCAGCAGGGCAAGGTACGTTCGACCGTTCATCCAGCCTTTCCGCGCGATGCCCGTGGCGAGGCCGCGCTCAGCCGGTGGGCGCCGGGCTGCCCCGGCACCCACGGCTGATTGCAACTAGCAGGTCTTCAGCTTGACGTTACGGTTCTGCACCTTCTGCGTGCCGAACTGGTTCGTCATCGTGACCTGCGCGGTGTACTTCCCGTTCGGCCTCGAGTTCGGGATGTTCATGGTCACCTGGAACAGGTCCGCCGTCCTGACGACGGTTTTCCTCTGCACGGCGGCGCCGTTCGGGTTCCTGAGCCGGATGACGACCGTGATCCCCTGATCTGCGTCGATCGTGATCCTGAGCTGGCGCCTGAAGTTCTTCGGGCCGGTGCAGGTCGTCTTGTTCCCCGTGACCTTCGCTTGCACCGCTGCAAGTTGGAACTCCGCCGACACCTGAGTCGCTGCGGTGACCGTGACGATGCAGACGGGGCCGTTGGTATCGGAGCAACCTGTCCAGGCGACGAAGTTGCTACCCGCGGCCGGAGTCGCGGTCAGCTGTATCTCCACGCCCGACGCCACGTTCGCCGTGCACGACCCGTGCCGCAGTTGATGCCGGCGGGGTTGCTCGTCACGGTTCCCTCGCCGCCACCGGTCTTGGAGACCGTCAGCGGGAAGGTTGCCGCGAAGTTCGCCGTGACCGTGATGCTCTGGTTGAGCGTGATCGCGCACTGGTTCTGCGCGTTCACGCTCGGGCAGCCGGTCCAGCCGGTGAAGACCGAGCCGGACGCGGCGGTCGCCGTCAGGAGGAACGTCGTTCCGGCAGGAGCCGTCACCGAGCACACGGTGCCGCAGTTGATGGCGCTGGTGACGCTCTGCACCGTCCCCTGTCCGGTTCCCGTCTTCTGGACGGTCAGGGTGCGGGCGTTGGTGAACGCGATCGTCAGCTGGACGGTATCTGCACGGTGAGCCGGTGGCCCCGCTGAGATCACGAACGTGCACGCGTTCCGCCGGCCGATGGTGGTCCGGCGCAGTCGGCCAGCCGTCGAAGCGAACGCCGAGCGCCGTTGCGACGGAAACACGATCGACTCCGAGCGTTGCACGTCTACGCGCAGTCGCCGAGTCCCGGCAATGCCGGACTCCCGAGAAGCAGCTCCGACGTAGTTCCAGAGCGTGATTGGGACTGGTCGTCCGCGATCGTTATGAAACCGGTTCCCGGCCCGCTGGGAACCGCCTGAACGTCCTGTCGGTGCCCCTGCCATCGCCTGGGGCACGAAAACCACAGCAAGTGCGGCTACGAGAGCCGCTAATCCAATTCGTAGTCTCCCCTTCACTCTTCTCCCCTCCTACTTCTCTGGTCGGCGCGCGGCGCCCGGTCTGTCGTTAGACCGGGCGCCGCGCCCAACCGTTCCCGGCGCGTGACGCCTGGCTAGCTCGTTACTTGCAGGTCTTCAGCTTCACGTTCCTGTCCTGTACCAGCGACGCGCCGAAGGTGTTCTTCATCGTCACCCGAGCCTGGTACTTCCCGTTCGGCTTCGAGTTCGAGATGGTCATCGTGATGATGTAGACGTCGGCCTCCTCCTCGACGATCGGGCCCTTCTTCTGGACGGTCACGCCCGAGGAGTTCTTCAACCTGATGGTCACGGTGATCGCCTGCTGGGCGTCGATCGTGATCTTGAGCTGACGCTTCGCTTTCTTGGGGCCGGTGCACGTGACCTTGTTCCCGGTGACGGTCGCCTGCACCTCGCTGACGCCGAAGGCGGCCGTCACGGTGGTCGCAGCGTTCACGGTGACGACGCAGGTCGACGTGCCCGAGCAGCCGCCGCCGCTCCAGCCGGTGAACGTCTCGCCCGGACCGGCGGTCGCGGCCAGCGTGACCTTCGTGCCCTCCGCGAAGTTCGCCGAGCAGCCGGTGTTCGTGCCGCTGTAGCAGTTGAGGCCCGGCTGGACGTCCGAGACGACGCCGCCGACGCCCTGAATCGTGACGTTCAGCGCGAACTCATCGTCGATGAACGACGCGGTGACGTGGCGCGCCGCGGTCATGTTCACGGTACAGACGTTTCGCGAGGACGAGTCCGCAGCCCGTGAAGCCGTTGAACGTTGTTCCCTGTGCTTCGGTTGCCGTGAGGGTTACGACCGCGTTCGCCGCGAACGAGGCGCTGCAGTCGGGGGACTGCACGCTCGGGCTACACGAGATCCCGGGCGGGTTCGAGAACACCGAGCCGCTCGAAGCTGCATTTCCGATCCGGTTGACCGTCAGCGGGAAGCCGGTCGGCGTGGACGAGAAGTCCGCGGAGACGGTCACCTGGGCGCCGGCCTGGTAGATGGTGATGTCGCACTGGACGTGCTGGCCGCACTCGTCGGTGAAATACCCGCCACCGCTGACACTCCAACCGGTGAACTCCGAGGTTGCGCCGGGAGTCGCCGTCAAGGAGACGACGACCTGGCCCTCGTTGTCGGCGAGGCTGGTCTGCCCGCAGCCCAGGATGATCCCGCCGTTCTTCGAACAGTTGATGTTGATGATGCCGGCCGACGTGTCGGCCGTGCCCGAGATCGTGCCGTCGCCGGTGCCGGTGGCGTTGACCGTCAACGAGATCGGCTGTGCTCCTGCGCTCGCTCCACTGGGGAACATCGCGAGGGCAGCCACCGCGAGCCCCGCGAGCGCGAGCAGGATCCCTGCTCGGCGGACTCTCGCGGACCGCGTTCGTGCTTTGTGGTGCTGCATTAAACCCCTCCCTTTAAGGTCGTCATGACGCGCCGGGAGGGCAAGTCTATCGCCCTACCTTGGGAATCAGATAGCCCCCTTTACCGTTTCCTTACAGCAACAATCGGGCGCCCTCACACCGACAATTCGCCTGGAATCCAGGGGCAGGAACGTCCGGAGCAGTGCCTAACCTCATGCTGTGACGGTCCTCGGGATCGACCCCGGCACGGCTGCGTGCGGCTTCGGCGTCGTTCGGCGTGAAGGCTCGCGGCTGGTTTGCATCGACTACGGGTGGTGGTCGACACCCGCTCGCGAGCAGCCGCAGCTCCGGCTGAAGCGGATCCACGACGAGGTGTCGGAGCTCATTGCGCGGCACGCCCCCGAGACCGTCGCCGTCGAGGAGTCCTACGTGGGCCTCGACGCCCGCACGGCCCTGTCGGTCGGTCAGGCGCGTGGAGCCGCGCTGGTGGCATGTGCGAACCACGAGGTGGCCTGCGTGGAGTACCCGCCTGCGACCGTCAAGCAGGCGGTGTGCGGCTACGGACGGGCCGACAAGGCTCAGGTGCAGCGCATGGTGAGCGCCATCCTCTCCCTGGACGTCGAGCCGACGCCGCACCACGCCGCCGACGCCCTCGCCGTCGCAATCTGTCACGCGCTGGCGTCCCCGCTGCTCGCGCTGGCTGGAGCGCGCGGGTGATCGCCCGCCTCCGGGGCCGCCCCGTCGCGCTCGACGCGGAGGGCCTCGTCCTCGACGTCGGCGGCGTCGGATACCGCCTTCACGCGACCGAGAGCGCCGTCCGCAAGGCGGAAGGGCAGGACGAAGTCGTCATCGAGACCCATCTCCACGTGCGGGAGGACGCGCTGCAGCTGTTCGGCTTCGCGAGCGCCGACGAGCGGCTCCTGTTCGAGCAGCTGCTCGGCGTGACGGGAGTCGGGCCGAAGGTGGCGCTCGGGATCGTGTCCGCCTATGCCCCGGGAGAGCTGCGGCGCGCGATCGTCACCGAGGACGCCGCGCTCTTCCAGACGATTCCCGGGATCGGGCGCAAGCTCGCCTTGCGGATCGTCATGGAGCTCAGGGAGAAGATCGGGCCGGTCGCGGTGTCAGCAGCCGGGCCGCCGGTCGCCGGAGCCGGTGACGGGCATCTCGTCGCGCGCGACGCCCTGGTCGAGCTCGGCTACTCGGTTGCCGAGGCCGAACAGCGGCTCGCGGCTGTCGATCCAGACCTCACGCCCGCCGAGCGCGTACGCGCCGCGCTGAAGGCCGCGTAGTGGAGCACCGAGCGCGTGACCGCGCGCGGTGCTCGCGCCCGAGGAGGACGAGCTCGACGGGTCGCTGCGGCCGCGCCGCCTCGACGAGTTCGTCGGGCAGGAGCGGATCAAGGAGCAGCTCTCGATCGTGCTCGAGGCGGCGAAGGGAAGGGCGGAGGCGCTCGACCACGTCCTGCTCGCCGGCCCGCCGGGTCTCGGCAAGACGAGTCTCGCCCACATCATCCGCGAGGAGATGGGCGTCGACATCCGGCTCGTCGCCGGACCGGCGCTCGAGCGGAAGGGCGACATGGCCGCGATCCTGACCGGGCTCGAACGGCACGACATCCTCTTCATCGACGAGATCCACCGGCTGAACCGCGCGATCGAGGAGATCCTCTACCCGGCGCTCGAGGACTTCCGGCTCGACATCATCGTCGGCCAGGGGCCGGCCGCTCGAACGCTGACGCTCGACCTGCCTCCGTTCACGCTCATCGGCGCGACGACGCGCACCGGCCTCCTGACGACGCCGCTCCGCGACCGCTTTGGCATGACGTTCAGGCTCGACTACTACACGCCGGTGGAGCTCGCCCAGATCGTGGTCCGGTCGGCCCGGATCCTGGGCGTCGAGATCGAGCCCGCTGCTGCGGAGGAGATCGCCAGGCGCGCGCGGGGAACACCCCGGGTCGCGAACCGCATCCTGCGCCGCGTGCGCGACGTTGCCGAGGTGCGCTACGACGGCGTGGTCACGGTCGAGGTGGCCCACGACGCGCTCGCGCTCCTCGAGGTCGACGACGGTGGGCTCGAACGGATCGATCGCGAGCTTCTCCGTGCGATCGTCGAGAAGTTCGGCGGCGGGCCGGTCGGCCTGTCGACGCTTGCCGTGTCCCTGGGCGAGGAGCCGGATACCATCGAGGATGTGTACGAGCCGTATCTGCTCCAGCTGGGGCTCATCCAGCGCACCCCGCGCGGCCGGATCGTGACAGAGCTCGGCCGCGTCCGGGCCGGAGCCGCCGCGTCGGCTGCCGCCGGCAAGGATCAGCTCTTCTGATGGCCCCTGACGTGTGGGTGCCCGGCCTCGTGGGGCCGTCGCTCGAGGACTTCGTCGCGCGGATCAAGCGCACGGTCGAGCAGTTCGCCACAGATAGGGGGCTCGAGCGCGCGTACATGGAGATCAGGCTTCACGACGGCACCAACTTCGGCGTGCACTCGATCCGGCCGGAGCCCGGCTACGGCTTCATCACGGTCTGCCCGTATCCGGAGGGCTCGGACGGGACGGGAACGGACGATGCGCCTCCGCCCGAGGAGCTCGTCGTTCCCGTCGGTTCCATCGTTCGCATCACCCTGCGCGAGGTGCCCGACCACGAGGCGGGGTTCGGTTTCGCCGCGAACGAGGAGACGTCGTGAGCGATCTGAAGATCACTGTGCTCGCAAACGGTCCGTACATGGTCGACGGGCAGCCTCCACTGCTCGACCCTGCCGGAGAGCCGATCGAGGCGAAGGAGCGCTACTTCCTCTGCCGCTGCGGCGGCTCGAGCAACAAGCCGTTCTGTAACGGCACGCACAACACGAACGGCTTCGACGGCACCGAGGTCGCCGATCGGTCGCCGATCGGCTCTCGCCGCAAGGCGTATCGCAGCGACGGCGTGACGATCTTCGACGACCGATCCGTGTGCGCCCACGCCGGGTTCTGCACCGACCGGCTGCCGACGGTCTGGAACTCGAAACAGAGCCCGTGGATCGACGCGTCAGGCGCTCCCGCGGAGGAGATCGTCGCCACCGTCTCGGCCTGTCCGTCCGGGGCGCTCGCGTATGCGCTCGGCGACTCGGACGACCCCGTGGTCGCTGCCGGTGAGCCTCGTATCGAGCCCATGGCCGACGGGCCGTACGTCGTTCGCGGCGGCATCCTGCTCGCCTCGCCCGACGAGACGCCCTACGAGGCACGCACGCCGTACACGCTCTGCCGCTGCGGCGTCTCGAAGAACAAGCCGTTCTGCGACGGCACGCACTCCGACATCGGCTTCAGGGCCTGACCCAGGCGTCAGCCGGGTCAGGCCCTGAATCATTGGATCAGCGAGTCTTGACCCAGCCGTGCGGAGGCGGAGCAGCAATTCGAACTGAGACCCCGATCGCGCTGGCAGAAGTCTGAACGCAGGAGCTGTCGGTGACGGTCACGTAGTAATGCGGTGCGGTGCCCGTGTCGTCGTAGTCAAGTGCGCTGGTGAGGATGCCGCCGACGTAGTCGCCGTACAGGTAACCCTCGGTCGATGTGCCGAACCGCGACACGGGGATTACCGTGTCGCAGCGCTTCAGGAACTTGACATAGCTTTCTAGCACGTTTACGCGCGCCCTCAGGGCGTTGATCTGCCGCTGGAGCTGGGCTGGGCCGGGCGCCGCGGCAACAGGCGTTACCGCGATCGCTACGGCCAAAGCGGCCACTACTACTGCTACGACGATACGTCTCACAGGTCCCCCATTCGACGGCTCGCACAGGCGTGCGGGCGTTTTCGACGATCGGCGGCCAGTGTGAGCCGTCAATCGTCGTTCGACTCGCAGCGAGATCCTAAGACTTTGTCGACCATTGTTGAAGCGACGAAGATGGCGAGTTGGCGGCTGGTTGTCTTAGATCGAGACACCGCGCGGACGCTCGGCGAGTAGCCGACCCTAAGCGCCCTCGCATCGCCGTGACGCCCATCTTTCGCCGGAGGAGAACCCGGATGCGGCTGATGGGTTGTTCGGGCGGGTGCTGTACGGAACGCCGATCGAGACCGGTAACCTGAGCCGCTTGCCCGAGAGCGATGAGTTCCAGGCCCGGAAGGGGTCTTTGGTGTCAGGAAACGACGAGGGAGACGGCATGACGGAGCACGAGGTCGGAGACGAGACGAGGGGCGTGGACGCGCCCGACGCAGAACGGCGCGCCGCACACGAGCGCCTCTCGTCGGGAGGGCTGGCCCGGTGGACACGAATCTGCGCGATGCACCCGTGGCGGATCATCCTCGGTTGGGTCGGCATCCTCGTCCTTCTCGTCCTTCTCGTCATGACCGTCGGGGGATCGCTTCGAGACGAATTCGAGATCCCGGGGTCGGACACGCAGAAGGCGACCGACCTCATCGAGTCCCGGTTCGCATCAGAGCAGGGCGGGGTCCTGAACGTCGTCTTCGCCGCTCCGGAGGGAGAGACGCTCGAAACGCCGGAGCGACAGGCCGCGATCGAGGAAGCGATCGCGCGGCTCGACTCGGAGGAGTTCGCGCCCTCCGGCGACACCGCCGGGCTCGTCAGCGTCGGTGATCCCTTCAGCCCGGACACGGTTTCTGACGACGGCCGGATCGCTTACACCGAGGCTCAGTTCGACCAGACCATCGAGGACAGCGACCGGGAAGCCGTAGTCGCCGTCCAGGACGCCGTCCGCGAGACGGTCGAGCCGGCCGGCGTGACGGTCGAGTTCAACGGCGACGCCGAGTTCCCGCCCATCGAGCAGGGAACCTCGGAGGCACTCGGCCTGCTCGCCGCGATCATCGTGCTCCTGATCGTCTTCCGGACCTTCGTGGCGGCGATCATCCCGATCGCGCTCGCTCTCGCGGCTCTCGGAACGGCCTTCCTGCTCCTGTTCATCCTGGCCGGCTTCCTGGACATCAACACCATCACGCCGATCCTCGTCTCGATGATCGGGCTCGGGGTGGGCATCGACTACTCGCTGTTCATCGTCACCCGTTTCAGGCAGCTGCTGCACGAGGGGCTTACGCCGCGCGAGGCAGCTGCCGAGTCCGGTGCGTCTGCCGGCCGCGCAGTCATCTTCGCCGGCGTCACCGTCGCCGTCTCGGTGAGCGGCCTGGCGTTCTTCGGGCTCGACTTCGTGACCAAGCTGGGCATCGGCAGTGCCCTCGGCGTGCTGACGACGGTGCTGATCGCCAACTCGCTGCTCCTGTCCGTGCTGGCGCTGCTCGGTCACAAGGTCGACCGGCTCAAGGTGCCGTTCCTGCGTCCGCTGGACGACTCGGAGCAGGGCCGCGAGAAGACGCCGGTCGCCAGATGGGGCAGGTTCGTGACGCGGAACGCGCGCATCGTGTTTCCGGTCGTCCTGGTTCTGATCCTGGCTCTCGCGGCCACGTCGGCGCTCGTCCGCCTGGGTGCTGCCGACCAGGGCACGCAGCCCGTCGAGCAGACGAGCCGGCGCGCGTACGACCTGCTCGCCGAGGGTTTCGGGGCCGGCTTCAACGGCCCGATCCCGATCGTCGTGGACGTCCAGGGCGACGCTGACGCGCCCCAGCGGATCTTCGACGGCGTCCAGGGTCTCGAGGGCGTGGCCTCCGTGGGCGAGCCGCAGCTGAACGACCCGGGCACGGTCGCGATCATCTTCGTCACTCCGACCTCCGCACCGCAGGACGAAGCGACCGACAAGCTCGTCGACACTCTGCGAGGCGAGGTGGTTCCGCAGGCGATCGCCGGCGGGGACGCCGTCGCCTACGTCTCCGGCCAGACCGCGGCGTTCAAGGACATCGCCGACCGCATCATCGATCGCATGCCGCTGTTCCTGGTCTACATCATCGGCGTCACCTTCGTGCTTCTCGCCATGGCGTTCAGGTCGATCGTGGTCTCGGTGACGGCGGCGATCACGACGCTGTTGTCGGCGTTCGTCGGATTCGGCGTCCTCACGCTTGTCGTTCAGGAGGGCCATCTGCTCGGTCTCACGGGCCTCGACAAGACCGGGCCGATCGAGACCTTCGTCCCGCCGATCGCCTTCGCGATCCTGTTCGGGCTCTCGATGGACTACATGGTCTTTCTCATGAGCCGCATCCGGGAGGAGCACGTCCACGGCCTGAAGACAAGGCAGGCGGTCGAGCACGGGATCGCAGCGATCGGCCGCGTCGTCATCGCGGCGGCGTTCATCATGGGCACGGTCTTCGCCGCCTTCATCCTCAGCGCCGACCGGATACCCAAGGAGTTCGGCCTCCTGCTCGCGGTCGCGATCCTGACCGACGCGCTGATCATCAGGATGACGCTCGTGCCGTCGTTCTTGACGCTCCTGGGTGAGAAATCGTGGTACATCCCGCGCTGGTTCGACCGGCTTCTCCCGAACCTCACCATCGAGCCGCCGCACGACGGAGAGGAGCCGCAGACCGTCGCCGCCGATCGCCCCGCCGAGGCCGCCGGACGGCCCTGAATCCGTGAGGGGTGGCGGAGACCCGAGAGTCTCCGCCACCCCGTTCTTCTCCGGAGGCTACGCGGCAGTCGCAGCAGCGGCCGAGCTCAACGCCGGAACTGAAGCTCGTGCCAGGAAGGGACGGGCGCGAGCTCGAGCAGCGTGCGGTCACCGCGCGGATCGCGGTACGTGAAATCGGAGCTCGTGTCGTCCCATTCCACGTCGAGCAGCTGCTCCTTGACCCGGTGATCGAGCCAGGCGCCGCGGAAGACGAGCTTGCGCAGCCAGTAGACGAGCGACTCCTCGCCGACCAGCGACAGGCGTTCCCAGTGGCGGACGATGTACTCGCCGAGCCCGCTCCGCGGGTCATCGATCCGGCCCTCGGCGGTCACCTCGACGAGGTCGGCGATCTCGCCCGGGTCGAGCTCCTCGTCGTCGAC
Source organism: uncultured Thermoleophilia bacterium (assembly GCA_963797645.1). Lineage (GTDB taxonomy): Bacteria > Actinomycetota > Thermoleophilia > Gaiellales > Gaiellaceae > CAWCQC01. The sequence goes on from CAWCQC010000013.1 coordinate 36,106, forward strand.
GAGACCGAGCTTGACGGCCGCGGCGTTCACCCGCTGCTCGAAGTCGAGCGTGTTGAACCCGAATCGGTACCCGAGGAACTCGACGACGTAGTCGTCTCCCGAGACGTAATTCCCTTCCGGCACACGTCAAGGATAGAGCCGCTTGCGGGCCGCACGCCGCTCGGGCGGGCGGCAGTCTAGGCGGCGCGCCGAGTCCGGCTTCGCTTGCGCGCGGGCTGCGCGAGCCGGCCCTCGAGGTCGAGGCTGCGCTCGAGCTCGAGGAGCAGCTCGGGGCCCACCGCCGCCGTGAGCCGCTCGGTCGCCGTGCCCCGCTCGGGGCCGGTCATCCGCTCGACCGAGGCGATGTCCCGGCGGAGCCTCTCGGTCCCGCGGGGTCGCCGGCGAACAGGACGTCCGAGCAGGATGAAGCCGAGTGCCTCGCGGATCCTCATGCGCACGCTTTCGTTTCCGCTCTGCGAACTCCTCTCCACGAGTCGGGGGGTTTTCCGTCCGACCTCCCGCCTAGGGTGAGAAGCGTGAACGAGGGCACCTGGACGCTCCGTCCGTGCCCCCGCCAGGAGATCGAGGCGCTCGCGGGAGCGCTGTCGATCAGCGAGACGACTGCAAGCGTCCTCGTCCGGCGAGGGTACGGCGACCCCGAGAAGGCGCGAGCCTTCCTCGCTGCCGAGTTGATCTCGCACGATCCGTTCGCGCTCGGTGACATGCCGGAGGCCTGCGACGCGATCCGGTCGGCGATCGCCTCGGGCAAACGGATCTGCGTGCACGGTGACTACGACGTCGACGGGATCTGCGCGACTGCGTTGGCCCTGACCGTGCTCCGCAGGGTCGGAGCCGACGTCGACTGGCATCTCCCGAGCCGGTTCGAGGAGGGGTACGGACTATCCGGCGAGACGCTCGCGCGCCTTGCGGACGAGGGCTGTGGCCTCGTTGTGACGGTCGATTGCGGGATCACGGCGGTCGAGGAGATCGCCCAGGCGCGAGCCCTCGGCCTGGAGGTCGTGGTCACCGATCACCATCGTCCGGGCGACCGGCTGCCCGAATGCCCGCTCGTCGTGACGCGTCCGTCGGAGTACCCGTTCCCCGAGCTGTGCGGCACCGGCGTCGTCTACAAGCTCGCAGAGGCACTCGTCGGCGGGGAGCAGCTCGTCGAGGATCTCGATCTCGTCGGGCTCGCCACGATCGCCGACGTCGTCCCGCTCGTCGACGAGAACCGTGGGCTCGCCGCCGCCGGCCTGAGACGCCTCGCGCGCACCGGCAAGCCTGGACTTCAGGCGCTGATGCGCAGCGCGTCGGTCGATCCGGCCACGGTCGATGCCGGCGCCGTGGGTTTCCGGCTCGCGCCGCGGATCAATGCCGCGGGGCGCCTGGGCCACCCGGGGACGGCTCTCGAGCTGCTCCTGACGGACGACCCCGAGGAAGCCGACAGGCTCGCCGGGGAGCTGGAAACGCTCAACCGCGAGCGCCAGGCGGTCGAGGGGCAGATCTTCCGCGACGCCGTGCGCCAGGTCGAGTCGTGGCCGGAGGCGAAGCGCCGGCGCCGGGGATACGTCGTCTGGGGCGAGGACTGGCATCAGGGCGTGATCGGCATCGTCGCGTCCCGGCTCGTCGAGCGGTTCCACCGGCCGGTCGTGCTGATCGCGGCCGCCGAGGACGAGTGGAAGGGCTCCGGCCGGTCGATACCCGCCTTCGATCTCCACGGCGCGCTGGCCGCGTGCTCGGGCGAGCTCGAGCGCTTCGGTGGTCACCGGGCCGCCGCCGGGCTCTCGATCCGGCCTGACCGCCTGAGCTCGTTCGCCGACGCGTTCGCCGATCATGCCGGAGCAGCACTCGACGACGACGACCTGCGGCCGGTGGTTCAGGTCGACGCGGTCGTCCGCGGTGACGAGCTGTCGCTCGATCTCTGTGAGGAGCTCGAGCGGCTCGCGCCGTTCGGCCTCGGGAACCCCGGCGTGACGCTGCTGGCGCCGGCGTGCGAGCTGTCGGAGCTGAACGCGGTCGGGGAGGGCAAGCACCTGCGGCTGGCGGTGACCGCGGGCGGCGTGCGCTCCGGCGCGATCGCGTTCGGGCAGGGCGCGAATCTCGACCGCTTCCGTACGCCCGGTCACCGGGACGTCGTGTTCCGTCTCGGCGCGAACCGCTGGAACGGCACGGTCTCGCCGCAGCTCGTTGTGAAGCGCATCTTCGACACGCCGCCGCCCTACGACGTGCTGAGGGCTCGCTTCGCGCAGGAGTGGCGAGCCGGAGAGAGCGCCTGGAGCCCGGAGGCGCGGGCGATATTCGCCGAGCTCGGGCTGAGCGAGGGCTCGCCCTCGAGGCGAAGCCTGGTGGAGTCGGAGACCTTCAGGGCGCTGATGGCCGGGGCCTCCGACGTGCTCCCGCGAGCGGCCTGAAGGTGCGTATGGAGACCCCGGAGGACGTCGTCAGGCACTGGTACGAGGCGCGCGAGCGTGGCGACATCGACGAGGCGGCAGAGCTGCTCGCGCCGCAGGTCGTGTGGCACGTTCCCGGGCGGAGCCCGGTAGGGGCGAATACAAGGGCCGCGAGGCTGTGGCGGAAGCCCTGCAGACGTTTCGCGAACGCACCGGAGGGACGTTCCACTCGGAGTTGATCGACCTCCTTTCGAGCCCGTCGACGGTCATCGCCCTGGTTCGGAACACCGGCCGCCGAGGTGATCGCCTGCTCGACTCGCGGCAGGCGCTTCAGTTCGACGTGGCCGGCGGTCGGATCGCGGAGATCTGGATCTACGTCGACGATCTCTACGCGGTCGACGCGTTCTGGTCGTGAGCCCGGGCGGTACGCGGCGCTGACGACGTGGGCGCCGTGGAAGGGATCTCCGACCCCGGCTACTACAATGGAGTCATGGAGCAGGTCCTCAGCGCCCCGGCTGAGCGGCACCGCCGGCTCTTCGACGAGCTCGCGGCCACCCTCGGCGAGCACAATCCCGACGTCGACCGAGACCTGCTCGAGCGCGCGTTCACGTACGCCTGCGATGCGCACGAGGGGCACCGGCGGCGGAGCGGGGAGGACTTCATCGTCCATCCGGTCGGGGTCGCTCGGATCCTCGCCGAGCTCCGGCTGGACACGTCGACGGTCGCCGCTGCGCTCCTGCACGACGTCGTCGAGGACACCGATGCGTCGATCGACGACGTCGCCGGCGTCTTCGGTGACGAGATCGCACGGCTCGTCGAGGGTGTCACCAAGCTGACGAGGATCAAGTTCCAGAGCCGCGAGCAGGCGCAGGCCGAGAACTACCGGAAGATGATCGTGGCGATGGCGCAGGACATCCGCGTCATCCTGATCAAGCTGGCCGACCGCCTTCACAACATGCGGACGATCGAGTACCTCGGGAAGCAGAAGCAGATCCAGAAGGCACGCGAGACGCTCGAGGTCTACGCGCCGCTGGCGCACCGCCTCGGCATCCACCAGATCAAGTGGGAGCTCGAGGACCTCGCGTTCCAGACCCTTCATCCGCGCAAGTACTCCGAGATCCAGGCGATGGTTGCGCAGCGCCGCGCCGACCGGGAGGCATACGTCAGCGAGGCGGGCGGGATCCTCGAGCGGGAGCTGTCGAAAACCGGCATCGAGGCCGAGATCCTCGGCCGCGCGAAGCACTTCTACTCCATCTACGAGAAGATGGTCAAGAAGGGCAAGGAGTTCAACGAGATCTACGACCTGACCGCGATGCGCGTCATCGTCGAGCGGTCAGGACGCGAGGGCCAGGGCGACTGCTACGCCGTCCTCGGCCTCATCCACTCGCTCTGGAAGCCGATGCCCGGTCGCTTCAAGGACTACGTGGCGATGCCGAAGTTCAACATGTACCGCTCGCTCCACACGACGGTGATCGGGCCGGAGGGCAAGCCGCTCGAGATCCAGTTGCGAACGCGCGACATGCACGACACGGCCGAGCTCGGCATCGCGGCGCACTGGCTCTACAAGGCGGGGCGCAAGGACGGCAAGGCCGAGGCCGAACGGCTCGCCTGGCTGAAGCAGCTCATGGACTGGCAACAGGACGAGAGCGATCCGGGCGAGTTCATGCGCACCTTCCGTACGGATCTGTACGCGGACGAGGTCTTCGTGTTCACGCCGAAGGGCGAGGTCAAGAGCCTGCCGGCCGGGTCGACACCGATCGATTTCGCCTACGCCGTCCACACCGACGTCGGGCACCGCACGGTCGGGGCGAAGGTGAACGGCCGCATCGTGCCGCTGCACTACAAGCTGAAGAGCGGTGACTTCGTCGAGGTGCTGACGTCCAAGCAGCTCGGCAAGGGCCCGTCGCGGGACTGGCTCTCGATCGCGAAGTCGTCGCGCGCGCGGAACAAGATCCGCCAGTGGTGGAGCCGGGAGACACGCGAGGACACCGAGCAGCGAGGCCGCGAGTCGCTCGAGCAGGCCCTCAAGCAGCACAACCTCCCGTACAAGAAGATCGCGGGCTCGCAGGTGCTCGCCGGGGTCATCCGCGAGATGAACTTCAAGAAGGCCGAGGACTTCTATCTGGCGCTCGGCTCCGGCAAGCTCCAGGTGTCGCAGGTCGTGACGAAGGTCCTGCACAAGCTGAAGACCGCCGAGGTCGCCGAGGAAGAGCGCATCCCGCTGAAGCCGAAGGCGCGCAGCGCCCTCGCGTCCCAGACCTACGGGATCAACGTGCCGGGGGTCGAGGACGTGCTCGTGCGGATGGCGAAGTGCTGCAACCCGGTGCCGGGCGATCACATCTGCGGCTACATCTCCCTGGGGAAGGGCATCACCATCCATCGCGAGGACTGCCCGAACGTGCGTTCCCTGCGCCGGAACCCGGAGCGCTTCACCGAGGTCGAGTGGGACGGCGGGGCGACGCAAGAGCTTCCGAGTCCAGATCGCGGTCGACTCCTGGGACCGCCCGCGGCTGCTCGAGGACGTGGCGCGCACGTTCGCCGAGCACGGCGCGAACATCGTCGAGTACTCCGGCCACGTCGACGATCAGATGGCGAAGAACTGGTACGTCGCAGAGATCGGTGACGTGCGGTCGCTCCGCACCCTTCTCGGCTCGCTGCGGAACATCGAGAGCGTCTTCGACGCATATCGCGTCACGCCCTCGTGACACCCGACAGCCGGCTCGCGCTTTTGCGCGAGCTCGTGGCGGCAGACGAGGCCTGCTCCGCCGAGCTCGCCGAGCTGGATGCGATCGCGGCCGAGCTGTCGGACGTCCGCTCCCGGGCCGAGACCGCGGCCGCCGTGCTCTCCTCGGCCGAAGGTGAGCGAGCTCGGCTCGGGCACGAGCTCGCGGAGGCCGAGAAAGAGCGGGACGAACGGGCCCGCGCTGTGCGTGAGGCGGCTGCGGCTCTCGCCGCGGCCGAGGCGGGCGGGGACGAGGAGCGTCTGGCCGCTGCGCGCCGTTTCCACGTCTGGGTGACCGATGCCCTGCACGTCACCGAGCGTCGCGTCGGGGCTGTCGCTGCCGCCCAGGAGGTCCTCGAGGAGCAGGTCAGCGCGGCGGAGGAAGACGCGCCCGCAGCGGAGCGGCGAGCCGCCGCGATCGCCGCCTCGCTCAGGGGCCGGCCACGGATCGCGGAGGAAGCGACACACGTGCCGCGCACAGGCCTCGACGGGGTGATGGACTGGACAACCACTGCTCGTGCCGCATTGGTCGTCGCCCGCACTGCCGTCGTGCGAGAGCGCGACAACGTCATCCGTCAGGCGAACGAGCTGGGCTCGGCCGTTCTCGGCGAGCCACTCCTGGCCGCGAGCGCATCGGTGGTGGCCGCGCACGTCGAGCAACATCTGACTTCCTGAGCACGTCGCCGCGACCGCGAGGAGGTCGTCATCGGGTCACCTCGTAGTCGAAGTTGCCGTTCTCGTCCTTCAGCGTCACCCGTACGCTCGCACCTCCGTCGCTGCCACCGCTCAGCGCGCAGTCGAACGACTTGCCTGCCTCGACGAGCACCAGCTCCGGACAGTCGACGACCGACCCGTCGCCAAGATCCGCGGCGATCACCTGCTCGGTCTCGGTCGTGGGAAGGATCGGCGCCTCGAAGGCAAGGGCGCCGTCGTCGCTCGTCTGCCGGACGGCGATCGTGAGCGAGGTCCCGTCGGTCCCCGTGACCGTGCACGTGAACGTCGCCCCGGCCTTGGCCTCGACATCGGACGGGCACACTACCGACTCGACCTCGGCGCCGGTCAGCTCCTCGATCCGGGCGCCGATCTCGCCGCCGACCTCGCCGGCGTCGAGCACCGTCTGACCGCAGCCGCCGGCGAGCGCCGCGACCGCGCAGAGCGCGAGCGCTCCCGCTATCGCACCTCGGGCCACGGAACGCCTCCGGTGTCCCAGCCGACGAGGCAGTGCGGCGAAATCAGTAGTGCGACGCGCTTCAGGAACGCGCGGTCCTCATCCGTGAAGTCGTATCCCTCGGCGGCCGCAACGGTGAGCGTCGCGACCTTCGTACCGTCGTAGACGACCTCCTCGTCGTGCGTCGGTGCGCCCTCGGCGTGCGCGCCGTGCCACGGGCCGAGCACGGGCGCTCCTTCCTCGAGGAAGGAGATTCCCACCCAGTCGTAGGGATCGAGCCGGTCGCCGAGCACGGCGACTACCTGGCGGAGCACCTCGTCGGCTTCCGGCTCTCGGTTCAGGACGCGGTCGACGGCCTCGAGCGCGCCGCGGTAGCTGTCAGCGTCCGGCGCCACGACGGATCTAGTCGCGGCTCCGCGACGAGACCATGCGAGCCACGTGCTCGAGAAACGCCTGGTCGTCGTCCCCGAAGGCGCTGGGCGTGTCCGAGTCGATGTCGATCTCGCCGACGACGTCGCCGCCGAACATGATCGGCACGACGATCTCGCTCTTCGTCGAGGCGAAGCAGGCGAGGTAGCGCTGGTCGGCGCCGACGTCGTCGACCACCTCCGTCTTCCCGCTGGCCGCGGCCGATCCGCAGATCCCTTCGCCGATCGGAATCGTGACGTGCTCCGTCGGCTCCGGCCCCTGCCAGGCGGCGAGCACCAGGTCGTCTCCTTCGACGAGGTAGATGCCGATCCAGGAGTAGTGCTCGAATGTGTCGTACAGCAGGTCGACCGTGCGCTGGAGCACATGATGGCCGGTCGGCTCGGAGTTCACGTAGCGATCGATCGCGTCGAGCGCTCCTCGGCGAACGTCGGCCGAAGCGCTCATGGGCGGACTTCCTCGAGGTCGCTGCCCTCGAACTCGCGGACCGGTGTCCTGAAGCTGTCGGGAACCTGCACCGGTCGCCGCGCCTCGGCGTCGACCAGCACGAGGATCTGCTCGGCGGCGCACATGAGCGTGTCGTCGTCGGCGCGGTAGGCGGCGAAGGCTGTCGTCGCACTACTCGTGCCGAGCCTCTTCGTGCGCACGAAGACCTCCAGCAGGTCGTCGAAGCGAGCGGGGGCATGGTACTCGACGTGGGACGCTCGCATGACGAACTGGAGCTCTCCGAGGGTCCGCTCGAGCAGGTCGAGGTGACGGAGGTACTCGAAGCGCGCGGTGTCGAAGAACGGCATGTACCGGCCGTAGTACACGATGCCCTGGGCGTCCGTGTCCGAGAAACCGACACGTGCGAGAGCCGAGTACTTGAACGGCGGCTTGCGGTCGGTGAGACGGCCGAGCTCGAGGCCGGTCACGAGCGGATCACCCCGAGCACCTCGTCGCGCTTGGCTTCCATCAGCTCACGTGAGCGGGCCTCGAGATTCAGGCGTAGGAGCGGCTCGGTGTTCGAGGGGCGGACGTTCATGTGCCAGTCGGTCGCAGCGATCGAGAGGCCGTCGAGGTGCGAGACCTCGCCTTCCGGGCCGAAGCGCTCCTTCAGCTCCTGCAGCTTCAGCGCCACGTCGTCCACGGGCGTGTTGATCTCGCCCGTCAGGAAGTACTGCGAGCGGAACGGCGCAAGAATCTCGGACATCGGCTTGCCCTTCCTCGAGACGAGCTCGAGCACGAGCAGCATCGGGACGACACCCGAGTCGGCCTGGAAGTAGTCGCGGAAGTAGTAGTGGCCCGAGACCTCGCCGGCGAAGGCGGCATCCTCCTTGCGCATGCGGTGCTTGATGAACGCATGGCCGACGCGGTTGACGAGCGCGATCCCGCCTGCCGCCTCGATCGTTTCCGGAACGGCCCAGCTCGCGCGCACGTCGTACAGGACGGTGGCGCCCGGCTCCCGTTCGAGAATCGTCTCGGCGAGCAGTGCCGTCAGGAAGTCCCCCGGCACGAACTCGCCCGTGTCGTCGACGAAGAAGCACCGGTCGGCATCGCCGTCGAACGCGATGCCGAGGTCGGCCTTCTCCTCGAGCACCTTCGCGACGATGAACTCGCGGTTTTCCGGCAAGAGCGGGTTCGGCTCGTGATTCGGGAAGGTGCCGTCGGGCTCGAAGTAGTAGCGCACGGCATCGACGGGAAGCCGGTCGAGCACGGGCGGGAGCATCGATCCGGCCATCCCGTTCGCGGCGTCGATGACGACGCGGAGCGGCCGTATCCGTTCGGGATCCACGAAGGAGAGGACGCGCTCGGTCCAGCCGAGGCCGATGTCCTTCTCGTGAATGTCTCCGCCGGGGCTCGCTTCGGCGAAGCCGGCCTCGGCGCGGCGTCTGATCTCGAGCAGGCCGGAGTCGCCGCCGACCGGCAGGGCGCCGCGCCGCACGACCTTCATGCCCGTGTACTGCTTCGGGTTGTGCGAGGCGGTCACCGTGATGCCGCCGTCGAGGCCGAGCGCGCCGACCGCGAAGTACAGCATCTCGGTCCCGATCATCCCGACGTCGACGACGTCTGCTCCGCCGTCCGTGGCCCCGTGCATGACTGCGGCGGCCATCGACGGCGACGAGAGACGCATGTCGTAGCCGATCGCGATGCGCCCGGGCTCGAACTGCTCGACATAGGCGCGGCCGATCGCGTAGGCGCCCTCCTCGTCCAGCTCCGAGCCGTACAGGCCGCGAATGTCGTACGCCTTGAACACCTGGGGGTCGAGCGTCACGGTGGGCAATCCTAGTGGCTGCCCTCTGGCGAGTCATCAATGGGTACGATTGGAAGATGCGGGCAAGACGGAGCTTCCGCCTCGTCATAGGAGCCTGCCTCCTCGCCTCCCTCGTCCTCGCGGGCTACGCGGCCGCAGTCACGATCGTCGGTACGAGCGGCCACGACATCCTCCGAGGGACGAAGAGAGTCGACGTGCTCCGGGGAAAGGCGGGAGCCGACTGGATCTACGGGCGCCAGGGCGCCGACCGCCTCTACGGCGACAAGGGTGACGACATGATCGTCGGCGGCGGCGGGCCGGATCGGCTGTACGGCGGCGCGGGCGCCGATCTGATCAAGGCGCGGGACGGCCAGGTCGACGTGCTCTCGTGCGGGTCCGGTGTGGACGTCGTGACGGTCGACCGAAGGGATCGCGTCGCCGGCGACTGCGAGCAATCGAACCTCAACCCAGGCGGGACCGGTACGACGGGGACCACGACGACCGGTACGACAACGACGGGAACGGGAACGACGGACACGGGGACGACCGGCGGCACGACGACCGGCGGCACGACGACCGGCGACACGACGACCGGCGCGACCACCGACAACCCGTACCCCCCCTACGAGCCCTGCTAGATCAGCAGGTCGCGGCGAACCTGCTCGTCGCCCGGAGCAGGAGACGATCCACTTCGGCGCTGCCGGTGTGGCCAGCTCGCACGAGGTGAAGCTCCGCGTCCGGCCAGGCCTGCGCCAGTTGCCATGCGAGGTCAGGCGGCCCGGAGAGGTCGAGCCGGCCGTGGACCAGGACACCCGGAATCCCCGCGAGGTGCGCTGCGTTCCGAAGCAGCTCGTCCTCCTCGAGCCACGCGGCGTGCGAGAAGTAGTGGGTCACGAGGCGGGCAAATGCGAGCCTGAACCTCTCGTCGTCCCAGCGCGGGTCGCGGGACATTCGTATTCCTCCTCGAGTGACAGGATCGCGTCTTCCCACGCGATCCAGTCGCGGGCCGCCCGGCGTCGCACGGCAGGATCCGCTGAGCGATTGAGGAGTCGATCGTAGGCTGCGACGAGATCGTCGTCGCGCTCGGCCACGGGCACACCCGCGCGAAAGCGTGACCACTCGGCGGGGAGGAAGCGGCCCGTCTCATGCGCGAACCAACGAACATCGGCCCGACGGGTCATCGTGATCGAGAGCAGGATCAGCTCCGAGACCCGCCCGGGGAACCGCTCCGCGTAGGCAAGAGCGAGCGTGACACCCCACGACCTGCCGCACACCAGCCAGCGGTCGATCCCGAGGTGCTCACGGAGGCGCTCGATGTCGGCGATCAGGTGGTGAGTCGTGTTCGCGGTGAGGTCCGTGGACAGGTCGCCGGCATGGGGCGTACTGCGCCCGCATCCGCGCTGGTCGAACTGCACCAGGCGGTACCGGTCAGGATCGAACCAGCGGCGGTTGGCGGCGCTCAGCCCGCTTCCGGGCCCACCGTGAAGTGCGATCGCCGGCTTGCCGGCAGGGTTACCCGATGTCTCCCAGTAGACGGACTGGCCGTCACCGGCCTCGAGCATGCCCGTCGCGTACGGTTCGATCGGCGGGTAGGGCGTACTCGGTGAGTCCGGGCCGGCCGGCACGTGACACTCAGCGCGGCCAGGCGGCCGCGAGCCTGCGCCTCGTCTCAGAGAGGTGCTCGGGCATGACCTTGACGTCGGCGAGCACGGGCATGAAATTCGTGTCTCCGGCCCAGCGCGGGACAACGTGCAGGTGAACGTGGTCGACGACGCCTGCGCCGGCGATCCGGCCCAGGTTCCAGCCAAGGTTGTATCCGTGCGGCGCAGTCGATTCGGCCAGGGCGCCGATCCCGGCGGACGCCAGCCGGTGGACCTCCAGCACCTCCTCGTCGGTCAGGTCGCCGAAGTCTCCGACGTGTCTGTACGGGGCGACCATCAGGTGGCCGGAGGAGTACGGGAACTTGTTCAGCAGCGCGAAAGCCGCCTGTCCCCGATGGAGCATGAACGCCTCCTCGTCCTCGGCCGCCGCGGCGCGACAGAAGACGCATCCGGGCTGCTCGTCGGCCGACTGGATGTATTCGAGGCGCCAGGGCGCCCACAGCCGCTCGGTCACGCCGCGAGCTCGGGCGTGCGACCTGCGAACGCGACGAGGAGGCGGACCGTGTCCTCCACGTCCGACAGGTCGACCACCTCCACAGGTGTATGGACGTGCCGTATCGGGACGCTGACGAGGCCGGTCGGGATCCCGGCGCGACTGCCGACGATGTCGTCTGCGTCGGTTTGGGTGTGCCAGTTCGGGATGTCGTAGCTGACTCCGATCCCCTCACCGCCGGCCGCGTCGAGCAACGCGTCGACGACGCGGGCGGTGACCACCGGCCCGCGGGTGATCGCCGGCCCGGACCCGAGACGGCGATGCCCGTTCTCCTGCGGGTTGGCCCCGGGGACGTCCGTGGCTTCCGTGATGTCGACGACGACCGCGACGTCCGGGTCGAGGCCGAACGCGGCCGCTCGGGCCCCGAGGCCGCCGGTCTCCTCCTGGACTGCCGCCAGGGCAGCAACCCGGCAAGGAGGGTCGCCGCTATCTGCGAGCCGCCTCGCCGCCTCGAGCACGACGTAGGCGCCGACGCGGTTGTCGAGCGCCCGCGACGCGATCCGACCGGGCAGAAGTTCGACCGGCTCGCCCACGATCGTGGCCGGGTCACCGGGGCGCACGAGCTTGGCCGCCTCCTCCTCAGTCCCGGCGCCGACGTCGACGTAGACGTCCCGCCAGCGTGCCCGTCCGGGCTCGTCCCGCTTGTCCGTGTCGCGCTGGGACTCGTGCTCGCGCGCGACGACGCCGTGTACGGGCCCGCTGATCCCGTCGATCACGATCCGCTGCCCGACTCCGACCTCCGCCTGCCAGCCGCCGATCGTCCGTACGCGCAGGAACCCGTGTTCGTCGACGTGCGTGACCGACAGGCCGATCTCGTCGATGTGGCTCGCGAGGAGGAGCAGGGGACCTTCCGTGCCGATCGTCGCGACCGAGTTGCCGAGCCGGTCGCTGGCGACGTCGGCGAACCCGGCCGCGGCGTTGCGCCAGACCGTCGCCGGCGGCCCTTCCGCGCCCGCGGGGCCGCGGGCCGCGAGCAGCTCGGCGAGCAGCGGCGGCGGGGTCACGCCGTGAGTCTACGTCCGTGCCGAGCGGAGGGCACGCCACGGTGCCACGAGCCCCTCGCGCCGCCGGCGGAGGCCCGTTCGCACACAGGCCTCCGCCGCGGCGCAGGTTTGGTGTCAGATCTCGAGCGGCTTGCCGGTCTCGAGCAGCGTCTTGAGGTCCGAGAGGATCCAGCTCCAGCCGCCGCCACCCTCGGTGACCCGTCCCTGGCCGGCGACCGTCGCGGCCGTTTTCGGCGCGCCTTCGAGCTCGTGCGTCACCGTGAGGCGGGTCAGGCCGCCGTCGTCTTCCTCGACGTCCCACGTGACGCGTGTATGCCCTTCCGCCACTATCTCGGGATCCCACAGCGGTCGCCACGTCTGGACCAGCTTCCGCGGCGGGTCTGCCTCGATCACCTCACCGTCGATGACCACCTCCGGCGAGCCCATCTCGATCATCGCCGCGCTGGCGAGACCCCGGTAGGCACCGCCCGGGCGCAGGTCGTACTCGACCGGGCTGTAGTAGCCGTACCGCTGGGTCCACTCGGGCTCGTGATCGCCTCCCAGACCGTCTCGGGAGTCGCCTTGATGTACACCCGATAGACCTGGGTCGCCACCCTCGTTTCCGTGAACGTCGTCATGCGCTTGCCTCCAGTTCCGACTTGAGCTCTACGAGCGCCGAGACCTGGCGCTCCGTGTACTTGTCGATCCACCGATCGTGGATCAGGCGGATCGGCACCGGATTGAGGAAGTGCAGCTTCTCCCGGCCCGACCGCCGCGTGACCACGAGCCCTGCGTCCTCGAGCACCCGCATGTGCTTCATGACGCCGAAGCGCGTCATCTCCAGCTCCGACTCGAGCTCTGTCAGCGTGCGGCCGTCACGTGCAAACAGCAGGTCGAGCAGGAAACGCCGCGTCGGGTCGGCGAGCGCCTTGAACACACGGTCGTCGTCGGTCACGACGCCGATGATACGTGACCAAAAGGTCACATGTCAACTGCGCGGGCTCACAACCACTTCTTGAGCCGGAAGAAGCCGATCATCCCGACAGGGCGGCGATCATGATCCCGAGGATCACCCAGAAGGCCTCGTGGCCGCCCTCGCCGGGGAAGTTCACGTTCATGCCGAAGATGCCCGCGATCAGCGTCAGCGGCAGGACCGTGACGCTGATCAGCGTCAGCAGGCGAAGGATGTCGTTCTGGCGGTGCGAGATCACCGACTCGTTCGTCGACTCGAGGCCCTCGACGACCTCCTTGTAGTTGTCGAGCAGGTCCCAGATCCGCTCGGCCGCGTCGACGATGTCGTCGAAGTAGAGCTCGAGCTCCTCCGGGAGGAAGCGCTGCGTGTGGCGCTCGAGCAGGCGAAGCGTCGAGCGCTCCGGCTTGATGATCTTCCGGTAGGAGATGATCTCCTGCTTCGCGTTCGAGATGTCGCGGACGACCTCCTCGCTCGCGCCCTCGAACATGTCGTCCTCGATCGCGTCGAGCTTGTGGGCGATCTTGTCGAGGATCGGGAAGCAGTAGTCGAACAGGTCGTCGAGGACGTGGTAGAGGAGGTACCCGGAGCCCTTCGAGCAGAGCTCGGCAGCGAGCTCCGGATCGGCCTCGCAGCGGTTGAAGAGCCGCGAGACCGGCAGCAGCTCGACGTTCGGGAGCGTGATCAGGAAGTCGTGGCCGAGGAAGACGTCGAGCTCGGCCGCGTTCAGCCGCTGGATCGTCTTGTCGTAGGCGGGGAAGTGGAGGACGACGAACAGGTAGCCCGGGTACTCGTCGATCTTCGGCCGCTGCCGCTTCGAGAGGACGTCCTCGACGTCGAGCTCGTGGAAGCCGAAGCGCTCGGCGAGCTCGCTCGCCTCGAGCTGGCTCGGCTGCTCGACGTGAACCCAGGTGAGGCCGCTAGCGGAGAGCTCGCGGATCCGCGGCGCGCGCGCCTCGACGACCTCGCTGCCGTAGCGGGGCCGTCGCCGGATGCGGGAGAGAGTGGGCCGTGCCATGGGTACTGAGAGGGTCCTCGAGGCGCATTGCTTCCGAATTGTACTTGCGTATTCGAGATATCGGAACGCCCTCCCGCCGCCATGAGCCTGCAGGGCGCACCGGCCCTGCCGGCCTACGGCTCGCTGAGCGCGCGGGCGACCGCCTCGTCGAGCGTCAGGCCGCGGCCCTCGGTCAAGCCCGCGCGCGAAGTCGGGGTCGTCCTGGTGCGTACGGAACAGCGCCTCGAACGTCGGCCGCTCCAGGCGCCACCAGCCGAGGGGCGCTCGAGCTCTCCTCGGCCTCGACCGATCCCCAGAGGCGCCCGGCGTCCTCGAGGGCGCCCGCGTCCGCAGCTTGCTTCGGCGGTCTCGGCGAGCGCCCACAGCGTGTTCTGCCGATCGCCGACGCGATGGAGCAGCGCGAAGCGCTTTCCGGAGCGTGGCACGCGCTTCCTCGGTTCGCCCGCGCTCGCCGAGATACTCGGCGAGGCTCGCCGAGCATCACGCCCTGCCACCAGACGAAGCCGACCTCGGCGGCGATCGCCGCGCTCTCCTCGACCAGCTCGATGCCTCGCTCGTGGTGGCCATCGTCGTACTCGACGTGGCCGAGGATCCCGACCGCGGGTGCTTCGCGCATCCGGTCTCCGAGCCGGCGGGCGACCTGGACGGCCTCCTCCGCAAGCGCCCGCGCGCGGAGTAGGTCGCCGCGGCGGCGCGCGCTCTCCGCCGATGCGCGTCAGCAGCTCGGCGATGCCGCGCTCGTCGTCGAGCATCCGATAGCAGAGGAGGCTCTCGCGGTAGAGGGCCTCGCCCGAAGCCAAGTCACCGCTCATCTCGGCCGCTGCGCCGCCCACCCGGAGCACGCGGGCGCGGAGCGTCGAGCGGTAGGGCATCCGGTTCCGGCGCGAACGTTTCGAGCCAGCTCGCGAGCTCGAGCGGGCTGCTGACGTGCCAGACGAGCTCGAGCCCGAGGACGATCTCGAGCCCGAGCTCGCGCTCGCCCGCATCGCGCGCCCAGGTCAACGCTGCCCGCACGTTGTCCTGCTCCGGTAGGACGCGGTCGGGCCGGAGCTCGGCGCTCGCGTCGCTCGACAGGTTCGCCGACCGGACGAGCGCCAGGCACCACTCGGCGTGGCGGCGGTGCATGCGGTCGAGCTCGCCCGAGGCTTCGAGCCGCTCGGACGCGAACTCGCGAATCGGTCTCGAGCATGCCGAGGCGGCCGTCGGGCGGCGCGGCGGGCGAGGCTCTGCTCGACGAGCGAGCCGAGCGCGTCGATGTCGCCGCCGCAGACCTCCTCGGCGCTCTCGAGCGTGAAGCCGCCGCTGAAGACGGCGAGCCGCGCGAAGAGCCGCTGCTCTGCGGGCCGAGAGCAGGTCGTAGCTCCAGGCGATCGTCGCTCCGAGGCGTTCGCTGGCGCTCCGGTGCGTCCCGCCGGCCGGACGTCAGGAGCGGGAGACGCTGCGTCGAGCCGCTCGAGCAGCTGGACGGGAGACAGGACCCGGGTGCGTGCAGCGGCCAGCTCGATCGCGAGCGGCAGGTCGTCGAGGCGGCGGCAGATGGCGGCCACGGCCTCGACCGGCTCGCGACCGGATCGCGCGCTCGCGAAAGAGCGTCGACGGCGTCCGGACTCGAGCAGCGGCTCGACCGGGTACTCGCGCTCTCCTGCGATCCGAAGCGGGGCTCTGCTCGTCACGAGCAGGTGGAGATTGGGGCACGACGCAACCAGCTGGGCGAGGGCCGGCGCGCCCGTCGAGGAGCTGCTCGAAGTTGTCGAGCAGGAGCAGCATCCGCTTCTCGTCGACATGCTCGGCGAGAGTCTCGCGGGCGCCGATCGCCTGGCGCGATCGCGGTCTCGAGGAGATCCGGATCGGTCACCGGCGCCAGCGATACCCAGAAGACGCCGTCCGGGAAATCGCCGACGAGCGTCTGCCGCGATCTCCAGCGCGAGTCGCGTCTTGCCGCTGCCGCCCGGCGCCGGTCAAGCGTCACGACGCGATGCCCGCGCGCGAGTGCGAACGAGCTCGGCGACCTCGCGCATCGCGCCCGATCAATCGGGCTTGTCTGGCTCGGCAGGTTCGTCGCGTTCAGCGAGCGGAGCGGCGGGAAGGCCTCGCTGCCGAGCTGGTACAGGCGCTCGGGCTCCGGGATGATCCTTGAGCCGGTGAAGGCCGAGGTCGGAGAGCTCGACGGCCGGCTCGAGCAGCCGCCGGGTGCGGTCGGAAAGGACGACCTGGCCGCCGTGGGCGGCGGCGCAGATGCGCGCGGCCCGGTGGACGTCGAGGCCGACGTAGCCCTCGTCCGGTCGAGCTCGGCTCGCCGGTGTGCACGCCGATGCGCACCCGAAGCGGCCCGCCGGCGAGCGCGCGTTGGGCGTCCCCGGCCGCCGCGACCGCGCCCGCTGCATCTGCGAAGGCGACGAAGAACGCGTCGCCCTGCGTGTCGACCTCGACGCCGCCGTGGCGCTCGAACGCGCCCGGAGCAGCACGACGGTGCTCGGCGAGCAGCCTCCGCATAGCCGTCCCCGAGTTCGGTCAAGAGGCGTGTCGAGCCCTCGACGTCGGTGAACAGCAGCGTGACGGTGCCGGTCGGCAGATCAGCGCACCGTGAACAGCATGCACCGCACCAGCTCGACGTTGCGTTCGCTGCGCCCGGGGCGCGCGCCTTGGCGATGCGCCTGGCAGGATTCGAACCTGCGGCCTTGCGCTCCGGAGGCGCACGCTCTATCCCCTGAGCTACAGGCGCGAGGCGACTAGTGTACCCGCCGTGGATCTCTCGTACCGCGCGGTCACGCTTCCGCTCGGCGCGCCCTTCCGGATCTCCCGCTCGACGGACGTAGAGGTCGAGCTGCTCGAGATCGAGCTGCGCGCCGGCGACGTCGTGGGCTACGGCGAGGCCGCGCCCCAGGATCACTACGGCGAGAGCATGGACTCGGCCGTCCGCTGCCTCGAGGCGACGCGTGAGCTGCTCGGCGACGACCCGTTCGCACTCGAGGAGATCGGTGCACGCCTCGCGGAGATCCCAGGCGAGGCGGCGGCCAAGGCCGGGCTCGACGGGGCGTTGCACGACGTCTGCGGGAAGCTCAGCGGACAGCCGGTCTGGCGGTTGCTCGGCGTTCCGCGCCGCTCCCCGCCGACCTCGTACACGATCTGGCTCGGCGACCCGGACGACATGGCGCGGCGCGCCGATGCGTCCTCGGACGGGCGCTTCAGGCGGTTGAAGCTGAAGCTCGGCGGCCGGGACGGGCTGGACGTCGAGCGGGTGCGGGCGGTTCGCGGCTCGACGGCGCTGCCCCTCATGGTCGACGTCAACGAGTACTGGACGGTGGACGAGGCGCTCGACGCGATATCCGAGCTGCAGGCCCTCGGCGTCGAGTACGTGGAGCAGCCGCTGCCGGCGGGCGATCCCGGCGGAACGATTCTGAAGGCCCGTTCGCCGTTGCCGATCTACCTCGACGAGGACTGCCACACGCTGCAGGACGTGACCGACTGCGCCGCGCGGGGTCACGGAGTGAACATCAAGCTGGCGAAGAGCGGCGGGATCCGGGAGGCGATCCGGATGGTGCATGCGGCCCGCGCGCTCGGGCTGGGAGTCATGATCGGCTGCATGGTCGAGTCGTCGCTCGGGATCGCTGCCTCCTGTCCGGTCGCCAGCCTCTGCGACCACGTCGATCTCGACGGCAACGTGCTGCTCGCCGAGGATCCGTGGCAGGGCGTCGAGCTCGTCGACGGCGTCCAGGTGCCGTCGGAGCGCCCCGGGCTCGGCGTGATCCCTCGGGCGTGAGCGTGACGGGCAAGCGGTACTTGGTGCTCGCGGAAGGCCACTCCGCCGATCCACACCACGGCAAGACGATGCGCGGGGTCGTGCGCTATGCGCCCGATCCGGTCGTGGCGATTCTCGACTCGACGAGGGCGGGGGAGACGTACGAGGGGATTCCTATCGTCGCCCGTGTGGCGGACTCGCTCTGCTTCGGGCCGACGACGGCGTTGATCGGAGTCGCGCCGACCGGGGGTGTCCTGCCGCCGGTCTGGCGGGAGCTGCTGAAAGCATCGATCTCGCAGGGGCTCGACGTCGAGTCGGGCATGCACGTCTTCCTCGCGGACGACCCGGAGCTGGCCGACCGCGCCCGCCGGCACTCGGTCGAGCTGCGCGACCTGCGCCGCCCCCCGGACGACTTGAGCGTTCCCACCGGGGAGAACCTCCGGCACGGGGCCCACGTCGTTCACACGGTCGGCTCGGACTGCGCGATCGGCAAGAAGACGATGGCGCTCGAGCTCGACCTCGAGGCTCGCCGGCGGGGGTTGCGCTCCGTCTTCGTCCCGACCGGGCAGACCGGAATCGCGATCGCCGGCTGGGGAATCGCCGTCGACTCGGTGGTCTCCGACTTCGTCGCGGGCGCCGCCGAGCTGCTGGTCGTCGAGGGCGCAGCGCGGGGCGACCTTCTCTGGGTCGAGGGACAGGGTTCGCTCATCCATCCCTACTACTCGGCCGTCACGCTCGGCCTGTACCACGGGGCGATGCCCCATCTTCTCGTCCTCTGCCACAGGGCCGGCGACACCCATATCGAGGAGCTTCCCGAGCACCCGATACCATCGCTGCCCGAGCTCGTCGAGCTCTACGAGAGGGTCGCCTTGCCGGTGCGACCGGCCCAGGTCGCGGTGATCGCTGTCAACACGATGAACCTCGCGGGCGATGACGACGCCCGGCGGGCAATCGCCGCGATCGAAGCTGACACGCAGCTCGTGGCCGACGATCCCGTGCGTTTCGGCGCCGTGCGACTGCTCGACGCGGTACTCGAGCGTCTTCCCGTCCGCGCGTAGAAAGGGGATTCAGGCGGCTTCCGGTCGAGCCGATGCCTGGCGCGTGCGATTCCTCTGCTTGCTGCTCGGGCCTGACGTGCGGCGGCGGTTGCCGTCAACGCTGCGCATTCGGCCCCCGGCCTCTTCGTCGGGCTCGCGGACGACCACCTGAAGTCCGAACCGGAGCGCGCGGCCGGCCCGCTCCGCAACCTGGGGGTGGCGGCGGTGCGCCTGACGCTCGCCTGGGACGGAACGCGCACGATCTCGGGCGCGGAGGAGCACGGACTCGCGACCGCGCTCGCCGCGGGTGAAGGGATGCGGATCGTGGTTACCGCGTACGCCCGCGACCGCATGCCGCTCAGCGAGAGCGACCGCGACGACTACTGCGCCTACCTCGCGAGTATCGCCGAGCGCTTTCCGCAGATCCGCGACTTCGTCGTCTGGAACGAGATGAACAAGAGCACGTTCTGGCGGCCGCAGTTCGAGGGCGACGAGCAGCGTCTCGCCGCAGGCGTATGCCAGCTGCTCGCGCGCTGCTACGACGTGCTGCACGCGGTACGTCCGGGCGTCAACGTGATCCACGGCGGCCTTTCCTCGACCGGCAACGACCGGCCGGATGCCGTCTCGAACATCTCGCATTCGCCGGGCAGCTTCATCCGGCAGGAAGGTGCGGCCTACCGTGCCATGGGCCGGCAGGCGCCGCTGTTCGACACGTTCGGCCTCCACCCGTACGGGGAGACCTCGTCGGAGCGACCGTGGCGGCGGCACGAGGCCTCGTCGACGATCGGCCTCGGCGATTGGACGGCGCTCATGCAGGCGCTCTGGGACGCCTTCCATGGCACGCCGCAGCCGATCCCGGGGGAAGGAACTCCGATCTGGTACCTCGAGATCGGGTGGCAGACCCTGCCCGACCCGGACAAGCGCGGCCTCTACACGGGCGCCGAGACGGAAACGAGGCCCATTCCGGACGACGTCCCGGGCGACGACAACGGCGAGGGTGAGGCATCCGACCAGGCCACCCAGTTTGCCGACGCGATCCGGCTCGCATACTGCCAGCCGTACGTCGAGGCGATCTTCCCCTTCCTGCTCGTCGACGAGCGCGTGCTCGGCCGCTGGCAGTCGGCGCCGCTCTGGGCGGACTGGACACCCAAAGGCTCGTTCGGCGCGTTTCAGTCGGCGGTCGCGGACGTGCGCTCGGGACGGGTCGACTGTTCCGCCCTGAAGGGCGGGCCCGTGCCGCAGTTCCAGCCGAAGACGGGCGTGGACGTTCTCACACTGCAGTGGGCGCCCGCACGGAGCTTCAACTGGAGGCACAACCTGTGGCGCTTCCGGATCCAGGTGGACGAGCCGGCTCGCTACCGCGCCACGCTCTCGGCTGTCGGGTCGTCACGTCCTCTTCTCCGCACCGAGGGGACGCTGAAGCGCCGCTACCTCGGGTTCGTCACGTTCGCCCGACGGCGCCTCGCCCCGGGGCGGTACACGATCTCGATCACGCTGACGAGCGAGGAGAATGCGGGTCGCAGGACGACGCTGCGCGGCCCCACGTTCGTCGTTCGTCGACGGCCGTAGGCAAGCGGAGAGGCCTAGGTCGCTCGAAGCAGAGCGCCGGCTAGGCGGTAGCGCACCCTGCAAGCCGCGCCTGTATAAGACCTGCGTGCGTGATCCGAGAGTCGATCGGTTGGCGGAGCTGCTCGTTGGGTACTCGCTCGAGCTGCGGGCGGGCGAGATCGTCTGCATCGACGCGGACACCTGCGCCGCCCCGATCGTGCTCGCGTTTTACCGTGAGGCGCTCGGCTGCCGGCGCATTCCCCTATACCAACGTCGCGATTCCGGATCTCGACGAGCTTCTCCTCGAGCACGGATCGAACGACCAGCTCGAATACATCTCTCCGATGCGCTGGAACGAGATCGAATCGATGGACGCGATGCTCACGATCTGGGCAGACGAGAACACACGTGCGTTGAACGGTGTCGACCCGGGGAGGCACGGCCTGTTCATCGCGGCGAACCGCAAGATCGCGGAGCGTCGCTGGAAGCGGATCGCCGCCGGGGAGATGCGCTGGTGCGGCGTGCTCTACCCGACCCAGGCGCACGCCCAGGACGCAGACATGTCGCTCGAGGATTACGAGCGAGTTCGTCTTTCGGGCGTGCCAGGTCGAGGATGCCGGAACGAGATGCAGCGGACGGCTGGCGGGCGACGGCCGGCGCCCTCGCAGAGCAGGCGCGAACACTCGAGTCGGTCGGCGAGCTGCGGATCGTCGGCCCGGACACCGACCTGACGGTCGGGGTCGCCGGCCGGAAGTGGCTCTCGGCCGACGGCCGCCTCAACATGCCCGACGGCGAGGTGTTCACGAGCCCGGTCGAAACCGCGACGCGAGGGGAGATCCGCTACCGGTTTCCGGCGATCTACGAGGGACACGAGGTCGAGGACGTGCGGCTTCGCTTCGAGGCCGGAAGCGTCGTGGCCGCCGAGGCCACACGCGGCGAGGAGTACCTCCGAGCGCTGCTCGAGATCCCGGGCGCCAGGGTGCTCGGGGAGGTGGCGTTCGGGCTCAACTACGACATCGACCGGTTCACGCGCAACATCCTGTTCGACGAGAAGATCGGCGGAACGATGCACCTGGCGCTCGGCTCCGCCTTCGAGCAGGCAGGGGGAGCCAACCAGTCGGGCCTCCACTGGGACATGGTCTGCGACCTGCGCCAGGACGGCGAGGTCTTCGCGGACGGAGAGCTCGTCTGGCGCGCCGGGCGATTTCTCGAGGGGGCGCTCCGCGATGCGTGACCCGCGTGTCGAGCGCCTCGCCGAGGTGCTCGTCCGCTACTCGGTCGATGTGCAGCCGGGGCAGCTCGTCGTGATCGAGGGCGCCTCCGTCGCCGCCGACCTGGTTCGTTCTCTCTACCGCTCGGTCCTCGCCGTGGGAGGCCATCCCGAACCGAGGGTCGGGATCGACGGGATCCGTGAGACCCTTCTCGCGCGCGGATCCGACGAGCAGCTCGACTGGCTCAGCCCGCGCTCGCTGGACGACGTGGAGCGCGCCGACGCGCGCATCCAGATCCTCGCCGAGTCGAACACCCGCTCGCTGTCCGGAGTCGACCCGGCTCGCCAGGCACGGGTCAACCGCTCGCGCGAGCCCATCCGCCGCACTGTCTTCGACCGCACGGACGCCGGCGAGTACCGCTGGGTGATCACGGGATTCCCGACGAACGCCGCCGCGCAGGAGGCCGGGATGTCACTCGCGGACTACGCGGACTTCGTCTACGGTGCCGCGCAGCTCGACGACGACGATCCGATCGCGGCCTGGCAGGCGCTCGGCGTGCGAATCCGCAGACTCGCCGAGTGGCTCGGGACGGTGCGCGAGCTGCGGATCAGCAGCAGCGGCACCGACCTCCGGCTCGGGGTGGAGGGCCGCACGTGGATCTCCTGCGACGGAACGTTCAACTTTCCGGACGGGGAATGCTTCACCGCCCCGCTCGAGGACAGCGCCGAGGGCGAGATCAGCTTCACGTACCCGGCGATCTTCCAGGGCCGAGCGATCGAGGGCGTGCGCCTGCGCTTTCGCGGCGGTGAGGTCGTCGAGGCGACCGCCTCTCGCGGTCAGGACTTTCTCGACGAGATGCTCTCACTCGACGACGGCGCCAGACGTATCGGCGAGTTCGCCTTCGGTCTGAACGACGCGGTGCAGGTCTTCACGGGCGAGACTCTCTTCGACGAGAAGATCGGCGGCACCATCCACCTCGCGCTCGGCGAGTCCTATCCGGAAAGCGGGGGCGTCAACCGCTCGGCTCTCCACTGGGACATCGTCAACGATCTTCGGCAAGGCAGCGAGGTCTACGCCGACGGAAAGCTCGTCTACCGAGACGGCCGCTTCCTGGGCGGCCGCTTCTGAGCGGCTCGCACGCGTGATCGCCGTGGTCTCCGACACGCATCTTCCGCGTGGGAGCCGCCGTCTGCCCGATGGCTGCGTGCGAACGTTGCGAGACGCCGGCCTCATCGTTCACGCGGGCGACTTCACGTCGCTCTCCGCGCTCAGAGACCTGGAAACCTTCGGCCCGGTCGTCGGCGTGCACGGCAACATGGACGACGCCGCCGTCCGGGCGCGGCTTCCGGAGCGCGAGGTCGTCGACTCCGAGGGCCTGTGCATCGGCATCGTGCACGACGGGGGCGGCGCGGCCGGCCGGCATGAGCGCCTGCGCTCCTGGTTTCCGGCCTGCGACGCGATCGTCTACGGCCACAGCCACGCTCCCGAGATCGCCCGCGCCGGCGGCACCTGGATCCTCAACCCGGGCAGCCCGACCGAACGGCGACGGTCGCCGGCGCGCACGATGATCGTGATCACCGACGGAGTGCCTGCCCTCGTCAGCCTGTAGTGCGACCCGATGCTCGAGACCCCGGCCCGCGGGATCGGCTCAACCCCCGTTCTCGAACGTGTTGCAGACGTTCGGATCGCCGCTCTCGAACCCCTTCTGGAACCACTCGACCCGTTGCTCGGACGACCCGTGCGTCCAGGACTCCGGATCGATGCGCCCGGTCGTGGAGCGTTGGATCCGGTCGTCTCCGACGGCGGCCGCAGCTCCGAGCGCCTCCCTCACCTCGCCCGGCTCGAGCCCGCCCTGCGAGAAGATCGAGTGGCCCCAGACACCGGCGAAGCAGTCTGCCTGGAGCTCGAGCAGGATCGACAGCTCGTTCGCCTGATCCGGGTTCTGTCGTGAGAGCTGCTGCACCTGCTCGTTGATGCCGAGCAGCGTCTGAACGTGATGGCCGACCTCGTGGGCGATGACGTACGCCTGCGCGAAGTCGCCCGGAGCGCCGAAGCGGCTCTGAAGATCCTGGAAGAAGCCGAGATCGATGTACACCTTTCCGTCCGCAGGACAGTAGAAGGGACCGGTTGCCGACGAGGCCGCGCCGCAGCCGGAGCCCGTTCCGTCCGAGAACACGACGAGCCCGGCCGGGCGGTAGTCGCGCCCACCCGCCTGGAACTGATCGCTCCAGAGCAGCTGCACGTCGTCCTGCACGTCCGTGACGAACTGCCTTAGCTCCTCCTCGGCTGGATCGGCCGGCAGGCCGCTGTTGCCCTGCTCGGCCGGGTTCACGCCCGGAAGCTGCGGGATGCCGACGTCGAAGCCGCTGCCCCCGCCCGGGAGGATCACCATGAACAGGACGGCGAGGACTACCCCGACGATCCCGAGCCCGCCGAGCCCGGCACCCGCCTTGCCCATGGGGAACCCGCCTCCGCCGAGGCCACCCTGACCACGTCGATCCTCGACGTTCGTCATCCGGCGGCGGGGAGCCCGCAACCTCACACCCTGACGCTACCGGAGCCAGAGGGCTCCCGACCTGCCGGCAGAGGCGGACTCCGGCCAGGCCCAACCGGACGCTGGCGGCGACTTGACAAGCGAACATACGTTCCCTATACTCGAACATATGTTCGCTTCGCGTCTCGCAGTCATCGGGGTCGCCCTGTTCCTCCTCATCGCCGGACTCGCGCTCGGGGCTGCGCGGCCGACGAGCGGGGCGGCCCCGGAGACGCGATACGTGGTCCAGGCCGGAGACACACTGTGGGACATCGCCTCGAGCCGGTACGAGGGAGACCCGCGCGAGGGCGTCTGGAGGATCACGGAGCGGAACGGGCTCGCGGACTCGCTGCTCCACCCGGGGGAGGTGATCGTGCTTCCGTAGGGCTTGATGTGAGATGAGCGCGCCTGGGAGAGGCCCGCACACGGCGGATCGCGGCTGCCTCGAATAGGCACCAAGTCGGATCGGTTAGCGTGATCGCGCCTCTCGAGCGGAGGCCGACCTGCTACTGGAGCAGGTGGGCTGCCGGGCAGGTGGGCTGCGAGAGCCACGCCATACAATCGTCGGGTGGATCTGGACGTCGTCTTCCTCGGTACATCCGGCTCGGTGCCCACGGCCCGGCGGGCACCGACCAGTCTGCTCGTGCGCCGTGGCGGCGACCGATTCCTGGTGGATTGCGGAGAGGGGACACAGCGGCAGCTGCTGCGGTCGGGTATCGGGCTGGTGGAGCTCCGCGAGGTGTTCGTGACCCACTACCACGCCGACCACTACCTCGGCCTGCCCGGCATGCTGAAGACGTTCGCGCTGCGAGGTCGTGATGCGCCCCTGACGGTCTTCGGGCCCCCGGGCCTGCGGGATCTGTTCGACGGGCTACGGCGCATCTTCGGGAAGCTGACGTACCCGCTCGAGCTGCGGGAGCTCCAGGCCGGTGACAGCCTCGACCGAGGCGAGTTCAGGGTCGTCGCCTTTCCCGTGCGGCACGGGATTCAGGGGCTCGGGTACGCGCTCGTCGAGGAGCCGCGGCCCGGACGGTTCGACGTGGAGGCGGCGCGTGCGCTCGGCGTGCCCGAAGGGCCGCTCTGGGGAGCCCTTCAGCATGGCGAGACGGTGGCCGGCCAAAGCGGGCCCGTGGCGCCGGGTGATGTTCTCGGGCCGCCGCGCGCTGGACGAAAGCTCGTGATCACGGGCGATACGAAGCCGGCCCGCTCGGTCCTCGAGACGGCAATCGAGGCCGACCTGCTGGTGCACGACGGGACCTTCTCGGCCGACGAGAAGGAGCGTGCGGAGGAGACCAACCACACAACTGCCTCGGACGCAGCGGAGCTCGCCCGGCTGGCCGGCGTGAGGATGCTGGCTCTGACTCACCTGTCGAACAGGTATTTCGGCAGCGAGATCCTGCGTGAGGCCAGGGCCGTGTTCCCGATGACCGTCGTTCCGCGCGACTTCGATATCATCGACATCCCCTTCGCGGAGCGCGGTCAGCCGCGTCTCGTGAAGGGAGGGGCGCTTCCCGGCGAGGGCGAGCACGGCGGACGCGAGGCAGCCGTCGAGGTCGAGGTGGAGAGATGACGCGCATGGTTCAACTCACGGTGGCAGCCGACCTCACCGAGGCAGAGGAGATCCAGACGATGCTCCAGGCAGCCGGGATCGCATGTGAGATGGAACAAGCCGTCGAGCACCATCCGACGGGGCTCGACGACGGGCCGCAGCGGGTGCTCGTTCCCGAGTCGGAGCTCGAGGCTGCACAGGATGCGATCGAGTCGCTGACCGACCCGGACGAGTTCATCGGCGACGAGTAAGGGCGCCAGACCGATTCGGGGCCGCCGGGAATCCAGCGTGAGCGACGGTGCGCAGGCTCCGGGCAAGCCGGACTTCGGGCGGCTGGCTGAGCGCTACGACGAGCTGCGCCCCGCCGACGGGAACTGGCGCGAGGTCGCAGATGCCGTCTGGGACGAGGGAGACTTCCTCGATCGGCGCATTCTCGATGTCGGCTGCGGCACGGGCCGCTTCGCGACTCTTCTCGCGACCCGAGGAGCGACGGTCTGGGGTGTCGACGCGTCTTCCGAGATGCTCGCCCAGGCGCGCGCGCAGGTTCCGGGCGGAGTCGAGCTGCGGGAGGCTCGCGCGGAGGCGCTTCCGTTCGAGGATTCGCGGTTCGAAGGCGCGGTGGCGTGGCTCGTCCTGCACCTGGTGGACCGCGCGCGGGCACTCCCCGAGCTGCGGCGGGTGCTCTGCCCGGACGGGCGGGCCGTCGTCGTGACGTTTCCGCCCGAGTACTTCGAGCGCATCTGGCTTGCTCGCTTCTTCCCGTCTCTCGTCGAGATCGACCGAGCCCGCTTCCCGGAACCGGAGGTGCTTGCGGGCGAGTTGCGGGCGGCCGGATTCGCCCGCGTCCGAACGCGTAGCATCGAGCAGCGCGCGACCATCTCTCGCGAGGACGCGCTCCGGAAGCTTCGTGGGCGGTACATCTCGACGCTGCTGCTGCTTCCGGAGGACGAGTACCGCAACGGCGTGGCCAGAGCCGAGCACGAGCTCGCCGACGTCACCGAATACGGGCGCGACTGGGTGATCCTGACGGCGCTTTGCTGACGACGTTCAGGCTGTCCCGGCCACGACTTGCGGCTCGCGGCGGCGGCCGAGCAGAAGCAGGCTGACTGCACCGACGAAGGCAAGAACCGCTCCGGCGCGGAGAACGGTGTCGAGCGCCTCGGTGTCGGCCGACGCTGAGGCCGCGGAACCGCTGAGGAGGTCGAGAGCCGTTGCGCCGATGGCTACGCCGACCGCGCCGAGCATCACGAGCGAGGTCAGCGTGATGCCCGAAGCGGCGCCCGACATCTCCGGTGGCACGACCGCCTGCGTGGCGACGTTCACGAGCGCCCAGCCCAGACCCAGCCCGACGCCACAGACGAAGAAGATCGGCGTGTAGACCCAGAGCGACGTGATGCTCGTCAGACCGACGATCGCGACCGCGCTGATCAGCATTCCCATCGCCA
Organism: uncultured Thermoleophilia bacterium; assembly: GCA_963797645.1. GTDB lineage: Bacteria > Actinomycetota > Thermoleophilia > Gaiellales > Gaiellaceae > CAWCQC01. The sequence continues at coordinate 63,211 of CAWCQC010000013.1, forward strand.
TCAGCCGGTCGGCCGGAAAGCGCTCGGCCAGGCGGCCCGCGTAGTAGCTCGCGAGGCCGGCGCCGCTCGAGAGGGAGAGGAAGATCAGCCCGGCATCGAGCGGCGACAGACCACGCGCCTGCTGGAGGTAGAGGCCCGAGAAGACGGCGACGAAGCAGAAGACGACGTTGGAGAGGGAGCCCGCGAGCACCACGACGTCGAACGCGCGGTTGCGAACAGCGCGAGATCGATGAGCGGCGCCTTCACTCGAGACTCGATGAACACGAAGAGCGCGAGCAGGAGGACGCCGCCGATGATCGTCCCGAGGGTGGCCGCGGACGTCCAGCCCCAGGCCTCGCCCTTGTCGATCCCGTAGCTGATCGCGACCAGGCCGCCCGTGACGGTGAGCATGCCGGGGATGTCGACGCGGCGCTCGGCGTCTCGTCGCGCGTCTCCTCGACGTAGCGGAGCAGGAGGACGATCGCCGCGACGCAGAACGGGATGTTGAAGAAGAAGACCCCGCGCCAGCTCACGTGCTCGGCGAAGAGCCCGCCGATGAACGGGCCGATCGCCATCCCGATGGCGGCGAACCCCAGCACGACGCCGATCGCGCGGCTCTGGCGCGGACCGGCGAACGCGCTCGAGGCGACCGCGACCGAGACGGGGAAGATGAGCGCGGCGCCGACACCCTGCACGACGCGCGCCGCGATCAGCCATGTCTCGTCCTGCGCCGCGCCGCAGACCGCCGAGAGCGTGCCGAAGATCGACCAGCCCGATCACGATCACCTTGCGTCGTCCGTAGATGTCGGCGAGCCGGCCGGCGGTGACCATGAGCGCGCCGATGGAGAGCATGTAGCCGCTCACGATCCATTGGAGGTCGGTGGTCGGGACGCCGAAGTCCTGCGCGATCGGCGGCAGCGCGAGGTTCAGCGCGAACCAGTCCATCTGCACGATCAGCATCGAGATCGCGCAGGCGGCGATGATCATCCTCTCGGCGCCGGTATATCGAGCTGCGCTGGCCTGACTCATTCCTCGAGGAGTTGTCGGTACGTCGGCCCGATCCTTCCAGCACGACTTCGGAGCAGTCTGTCACGCCCGCCGCCCGAGCACCCTCCGGCCCGGCGGTTCACCGCGCGTACAGGCGCCGTACCGCGCGATGAGTTCTCGGCAGCGCGGAAGTCGTACTCGATGACAAGCTTCTGTGCAAGGAGGATCCCATGCCATATCGCGACACCGCGCCGATCGGGGCCCCGTGTTGGATCGACCTGTACACGTCCGACACCGATCAGGCGACCACGTTCTACGGAGAGCTGTTCGGATGGACAGCCGAGAGCGCAGGCGAGGAATTCGGCGGCTACACGATCTTCACGAAGTCCGGCAGGCCGGTCGCGGGATGCATGCAACACATGAACCCGGGTGACCCCGAGCAGTGGAGCGTGTACCTGGCCAGCGCCGATGCCAGAGCGACCGCGGCCGCCGCTTCCGGCCACGGCGGGCATGTGGTCGTCGAGCCGATGGACGTGCAAGAAAACGGGACGATGGCCATGCTCGCCGATCCCGGCGGCGCCGGGATCGGAATCTGGCAGCCGGGCACCGAGAAGGGGTTCACCGTGCTCGGTGAGCCCGGCGCTCCGAGCTGGTTCGAGCTCCACACCCGCGACTACGACAGGGCCGTTTCCTTCTACCGCGACGTGTTCGACTGGCAGCCGCAGGTCCTGGCGGACACGGAGGACTTCCGCTACACGACGCTCGGCAAGGACGACGCCGCCACAGCCGGGATCATGGACGCCTCCCGGTCTCTCCCTGACGGGGAGCCCGACCGGTGGTCGGTCTACTTCGGCGTGGAGAACGCGGACGAGACGCTTGCCCGGGTGGTCGAGCTCGGGGGAACGGTGTCGAGACCGGCGGAGGACACGCCCTACGGCAGGCTCGCCGAGGCAGCCGACTCGACCGGCGCGCGGTTCAAGATCGTCCAGGGCTGATCGTAGGGGCCGGTCAGGACCGGCCCCTACATGGGCGGGTTCGGGCCGGTCAGGACCGGCCCCTACACGGGCGGGTTCGTAGGGCGGGTCCTGACCCGCCCCAACCAGTCCGTCCGACCGGGTCCGCTAGGCTCCGATCGCACCTTTAACCCGGTCCCGTGAGGCCGGAAAGGAGGCGATCGTGGCTGCTCCGGATCAGTCCGGAAAGCTTCTGCTCGACGGCGAGGCGCTCAGGCGCACCCTCGTCCGCATCGCGCACGAGATCATCGAGCGCAACTCCGACCTCGGCAGCGTCGCCCTCGTCGGCATCCACACGCGAGGTGTCCCGCTCGCGCAGCGGCTCCGGCGGCTGATCGAGGAGTTCTCCGGGCAGCAGGTCGCGCTCGGATCGGTCGACATCACCTTCCATCGGGACGACGTGGGCGTCCGCGGAGGGGCAGCGCCGATCTCGCCGCAGCCGGTCGTCAAGGCGACGCAGCTCGACTTCCCGCTCGAGGGCGATGACGTGCGTGCTCGTCGACGACGTCCTCTACACCGGCCGTACGGTGCGGGCCGGGATCGAGGCGCTGTTCGCGTACGGGCGCCCGGCACGCGTCCAGCTCGCCTGCCTCGTCGACCGCGGCCACCGCGAGCTTCCGATCCGTCCCGACTACGTGGGAAAGAACCTGCCCACCGCCCGCCGGGAGCGTATCCAGGTGCAGCTCGTCGAGATCGACGAGATCGACCGTGTCCTGCTCATGCCAGAGGGGTGATCCGATGACACACGTCCGTCCGCTCCTCCGCGACGAGCTGCTGCCTCCGGGCAAGCCGCCGCGGCGCCACCTGATCTCGATCGCGCGACCTCAGCCGGGAGGACGTCGAGCGGCTGCTCGCCCTCGCGCGTACCTTCTCCCGCTCGCTCGAGCGGGAGGTGAAGAAGCTGCCGACGCTGCGCGGCTTCACCGTCGTCAACCTCTTCTACGAGTCGTCGACGCGCACGTCGGCGAGCTTCGAGCTGGCCGCGAAGCGGCTCTCGGCCGACGTGATGACGATCCGCGGCGACCGGGCTCGTCGGTCGACAAGGGCGAGTCGCTGAAGGACACCGCGATCACGATCGGCGCCTACGACCCGGACGTCGTCGTCATCCGCCATCCACAGATCGGCGCGCCCGACCTCGTCGCGGACGTCACCGGCGCGCACGTCGTGAACGCCGGCGACGGCAAGCACCAGCACCCGACCCAGGCACTGCTCGACCTCTACACGATCGACGAGGAGTTCGGCGCGATCGGCGGGCTCCACGTCGCGATCGTCGGCGACGTCCTTCACTCGCGCGTCGCGCGCTCGGACATCCAGGCGCTGCAGGCTGATGGGGGCGAAGGTCACGGTCGTCGGCCCGCCGCCGCTCATCCCGCGGGGAATCGAGGCGATGGGATGCGAGGTCTCGTACGACATCGACGCGATCCGCGGCGGCCGACGTCGTCTACGTCCTGCGCATGCAGAAGGAGCGCATGCTCGAAGGCGCCAACTTCGTGCCGAGCCTGCGCGAGTACACGGCGCGCTGGGGCGTGACGAAGGACCGCATGCGGCCGGGCCAGAAGGTCATGCACCCGGGCCCGATGAACCGCGGCGTCGAGATCGATCCCGAGGTGGCGGACGCGGCGGAGGCGCTGATCAAGCGCCAGGTGCGGTCGGGCCTCGTCGTCCGGATGGCCGTCCTGTACGACCTGCTGACCCACGGCCCGGTCGAGGTCAAGGTCGCCGAGATGGAGGAGGTCGCGTGAGCACCATCGCGCTGCGGGACAAGCTGTTCTGCGCGAACGTCGAGAAGGACTCGCTGACGATCGAGGGAGCGCGCGTCGTCGATCCCGTCGAGGGAGTCGACGCGTGCCTCGCGATCACGGTCGAGGACGGCATCATCACCCGGCTCGAGCCGGGCACCCCCGGCCGCGACGGTCTTCTCGTCGCGCCGGCGTTCGTCGATCCCCACGTTCATCTGCGCACGCCCGGTCGGGAGGACGAGGAGGATGTTCGCGTCGGGCACCGAAGCGGCCGCCGCGGGAGGCTACTGCGCGATCCTCGCGATGCCGAACACCGACCCGGTCGGTCGACTCGGCGGCGGTGCTCGGCGCGCTCGTCGAGCTCGCGCTCGAGGAAGCGCGGATCCCGGTCGGCTTCCTGGCCGCGATCACGAAGAGCCAGGAGGGGAAAGAGCTGACGGAGATGGTCGAGCTCGCCGAGCGCGGCGCGATCGGCTTCTCCGACGACGGCTGCCCGGTCGTCTCGGCCGGGCGTGATGCGCCGGGCGCTCCAGTACAACGCGGCCTCCGGCGGCATGATCGCCCTCCACGAGGAGGATCCGTCGCTCACCCGCGGCGCGCACATGCACGAGGGCACGGTCTCCGCCGAGCTCGGCATAGGCGGCTATCCGTCGGTCGGCCGAGTCGACCATGGTCGCCCGCGACCTCGCGCTCGCCGGCGTACGAGCAGCGGCCGCTGCACATCCTCCACCTCTCGGCACGCGAGTCGGTCGACGAGCTTCGTCGGGCCCGCAGGCAGCCGGCGTTGCGGCGAGCGGCGAGGTCACGCCGCACCATCTTTGCCTGACCGACGAGGCCGTTCGCACGCTCGATCCGAACATGAAGATGAGCCCGCCGCTTCAGGGCCGAGGCCGACCGGCAGGCGCTCGTCGAAGCGCTCCGCGACGGCACGATCGCCGCGATCGCAACCGACCACGCGCCGCACGCCGGCCACGAGAAGGACGTCCCCTTCGAGGAGGCTCCGAACGGCGTCACCGGCCTCGAGACAGCGTTCGCCGCGCTCTACACGCGACTCGTCCAGCCCGGGACGCTGCCGCTCGAGACCCTGCTCGAGCGGATGAGCGCCGGGCCGGCACGGGTCTTCGGGCTGGAGCGGCCGCGGATCGCGGTCGGCGCTCCCGCGAACCTCGTCCTGCTCGACCTCGCTGCCAGGCAGCGCGTCGAGGCCGAGACGCTTCCGCTCGAAGTCCGACGAACTCCTGGCTGCTCGGGAAGGAGCTGACCGGCCGGGTGCTCATGACGGTCGCCGACGGCACCATCGCCTACGCGGCATGACGGGCTTCCTGATCCTCGAGGACGGAACGCGCTTCGAGGGGCGGTCGCGTGGCGGCGCCGGGCGTGGCCTTCGGGGAGGCCGTGTTCACCACCGCGATGTCGCGGCTACCAGGAGATCGCGACCGATCCGAGCTACGCCGAGCAGATCATCTGCTTCACGGCGCCGATGGTCGGCAACTACGGCGTCGCCGACGCGCGCGACGAATCGCGCGGCGTCGCTGCCCGTGGCGTGTTCATGCGCCGTGCCGGCGGCTCGGAGTGGTGCCGATGGCTCGCGGAGCGCGGAGTGGTCGCGCTCGAGGGCATCGACACGCGCAGCGTCGTGCTCGACGCTCCGCGACGGGGGCGCGATGAGGGCGGCGTCGCGGCCGGCGAGGATGACGCCGAACAGCGTTCTCGCGCGAGGTGCGGGCCCAGCCGGGCATGGCGGGGCGCGCGCTGGTCGCTCAGGTCTCGACGCCCGAGCCGTACACGGTGGGCAACGGGCCGACCAGGATCGCCCTCGTCGACTACGGCGCCAAGCGCTCGATCGTGCGGCGGCTCGTCGCGGCCGGCGCGACGGTGACGGTCGTGCCGCACGACACGCCGCGCCGAACGACGTGCTCGAGACGCGTCCCGACGGCGTCCTGCTCTCGAACGGCCCCGGCGACCCGGCGGCGCTCCCGGCGCAGGTCGCCGAGGTCGCGCAGCTGCTCGGCCGGGTGCCGATCCTCGGCATCTGCCTCGGGCACCAGCTGCTCGGGCTCGCCGCCGGGTTCTCGACGGCGAAGCTGCCGTTCGGCCATCGAGGCGCGAACCACCCGGTGCTCGAGCGCGGCGACCGGCCGGGTGCTCGTCACGTCGCAGAACCACGGCTTCGCCGTGTGCGGGGACGGGCCCGAGCGTCACCCACGTCTCGCTCTACGACGGCACGGTCGAGGGGCTGGCGCTGTCCGAGCGAGCGCGCTCGCTCGGTCCAGTTCCATCCGGAGGCGGGCCCGGGGCCGCACGACGCGTGGCCGATCCTCGACGACGTGGGTCGAGGGAGGTGCGGATCGCTTGCCGCGGCGGCGTGACCTCGAGTCGATCTGCGTCATCGGCGCCGGGCCCGATCGTCATCGGGCAGGCGTGCGAGTTCGACTACTCCGGGAGCCAGGCGCTCAAGGTGCTCCGCGAGGAGGGCTACCGGACGATCGTCGTCAACTCGAACCCGGCGACGATCATGACCGACCCCGGCTTCGCCGACCGCACGTACCTCGAGCCGCTCGACGTCGAGGGCGTCGCATCGGTGCTCGAGCGCGAGCGACCGGACGCGCTGCTGCCGACGCTCGGCGGCCAGACCGCGCTCAACCTCGCGAGCCGGCTCTGGGAGGAAGGCATCCTCGACGAGCTCGGCGTCGAGCTGATCGGCGCGAGCTTCGAGGCGATCCGGCGCGCGGAGGACCGCGAGCTCTTCCGTCAGACGGTCGAGTCCGTCGGCCTGCGCGTCCCGCGCAGCGCGATCGTCACGTCCCTCGACGATCTCGAGGATGTCTCGCGTCCCCGCGGTCGTCAGGCCGGCCTTCACGCTCGGGCGGTCACGGCGGCGGCTTCGTCGAGACGCCGGAGGAGCTCCGCCGGCAGGTGGAGCACGGTCTCCGTGAGAGCCCGATCGGTCAGGTGCTGGTCGAGGAGTCGGTTCGCGGCTGGGACGAGTTCGAGCTCGAGGTCATGCGCGACCGCGCAGACAACGTCGTCATCGTCTGCTCGATCGAGAACCTCGATCCCGATGGGCGTCCACACCGGCGACTCCGTCACGGTCGCCCCGCAGATGACGCTCTCCGACGAGGCCTATCAGGAGCTTCGCGACGCGGCGGCCGCCGTGATCCGCGCGGTCGGCGTCGAGACCGGCGGCTCGAACATCCAGTTCGCGCGCAGCCGCGAGACAGGCGAGGTGTGCGTGATCGAGATGAACCCGCGCGTCTCGCGCTCGTCGGCGCTCGCGTCGAAGGCGACCGGCTACCCGATCGCCAAGGTGGCGGCGAAGCTCGCGGTCGGCTACACGCTCGACGAGATCCCGAACGACCTGACCGGAACGACGCCGGCGAGCTTCGAGCCGACGCTCGACTACGTCGTCGTCAAGTTCCCGCGGTTCGCGTTCGAGAAGTTCCCCGGCGCCGACGCGCGCGCTCGGGACGCAGATGAAGTCGGTCGGCGAGGCGATGGGCATCGGCCGGACGTTCACGGAGGCGTTCCTGAAGGCGATGCGCTCCCGCGAGCTCGACCGCGGCGCCGCGACGCCCTGGGCGACGCTCGACGACCTTCCCGCGGACATCCATCCCTGGTTCCGCGCGGCAGATCGAGGACGCCCGCGCTGCGCGCTCTGCCTCACGTCGAGGATCGACGAGCTGACCGCCGGGCGGCTTCTCTACCTGAAGGAGCTCGGCTGGTCGGATGCGGCGATCGCCGAGCAGCACGGTGCGACCGAGGAGTTTCTCCGCCTCGCGCGCCAGGCGAGCGGGATCCGGCCGGCCTACCGCCGCGTGGACTCGTGCGCCGCCGAGGTCGAAGCCGAGCTCGAACTACCTCTACTCGACCTGGGGCGAGGCTGACGATCCGGCGGCGTCCCCGCGCCCCTGGCCGGCATCGGCTCCCGCCGGGCGGAGCCCGGCTCCGCCAATGCCTGACGCCGCTGGACTGCGGGAAGCGGCGCCCTCGGCGCTCGGTCGTACCGAGACGTACTGTCCTCTCGCCTCGGGCTTGCCTCCCTTGCCAGCGGCGCCCCAGGGGCGGGGGCCGGTCGTGATCCTCGGGTCGGGGCCGAACAGGATCGGGCAGGGGATCGAGTTCGACTACTGCTGCGTCCACGCCGCCCGGACGTACCGGCAGCTCGGGTTCGAGGCGGTCATGGTCAACTGCAACCCCGAAACGGTCTCGACCGACTACGACACGTCGGACCGCCTCTACTTCGAGCCCCTCGGCGCCGAGGAGGTGCTCGAGATCTGTGCGCGCGAGCAGCCTGTCGGCGTCGTGATCCAGTTCGGCGGGCAGACGCCGCTGCGGCTGGCGCGCACGCTCGGCCGCGGCCGGGATCCCGATCCTCGGGACGGCGTTCGAGGCTGTCGATCTCGCAGAGGACCGGGAGCGCTTCGGCGAGCTGTGCGGCCGGATCGGCCTCGCCGTACCGCCCTGGGGGATCGCCGGCGGCCGATGAGGCGATCGCGGCCGCACGCCGCGTGGGCTTCCCGGTGCTCGTCCGGCCGTCCTACGTGCTCGGCGGGCGGAACATGCGAGTCTGCTTCGACGAAGAAGCAGTCGCTGCCGCCGTCCGCGGCGGCCGCGTGCTCGTCGATCGGTTCCTCGAGGGCGCGGTCGAGATCGACGTCGACGCTCTCTGCGACGGCGAGGACACGTACGTTTCGGCGGTCATGCAGCATGTCGAGGAAGCCGGTGTGCACTCGGGCGACTCGTCCTGCGTGTTGCCGCCGACCTCGCTGACGCCGACCGAGCTTCTGGAGATCCGCCGGGCGGTACGCCGGCTCGCGCCCGCGCTCGGCGTCGTCGGGCTCCTGAACGTCCAGCTCGCGCTCGTGGACGATGAGCTGTACGTCCTCGAGGCGAACCCGCGCGCGTCGCGAACGGTGCCGTTCGCGAGCAAGGCGATCGGCTCAACCTCGTCGAGATGGCCTGCCGGGTGGCGGCCGGTGCCAGGCTCGTCCGAGCTGCCTCTCCCACCGGAGGGCGCCGAGCGTCACGTGAGCGTCAAGGCGGCCGTGTTTCCTTTCAGCCGCTTCCCCGGAGCCGATCCGGTGCTCGGGCCGGAGATGCGCTCGACCGGGGAGGTCATGGCCAGCGCGGCGGACTTCCCGACCGCGTTCGCGAAGGCGGAGCGGGCGGCCGGGCAGGCCCGCTTCCGGAAGGCGGTGTCGCGTTCGTCTCGGTGCGCGACGCCGACAAGCCCGCGGCGGTCGGGATCGCCGCGCGGGCTCGCGTCGCTCGGGTTCGCGCTCTGCGCGACGGCGGGCACCGCCGATGCGCTGATCGCCGGCGGCCTCGCGGTCGAGCGCGTGCGCAAGGTCGGCGAGGACGGGCGCCGGGCCGACGGTCGTCGACCGGATCCGCCGCGGCCGCTGCGATCTCGTCGTCAACACGCCCCAGGGCGGGGGAGCACGCTCCGACGGCTACCAGATCCGCGACGCGGCTCTCGTCGCGCGGATTCCGTGCATCACGACCATCGCAGGCGCCGAAGCGGCGGTCGAGGCGATCGCGCGGGCGCAAGCCGAGGACGCCGTCTCGCTTCAGGAACGTGTTGCGAGCTGAGCACGCGGGTCACGGGTGTCGAGGGCGTCGGGCCGTACCGCTTGCTGCGCGTCGAGCGGGGAGGCCTCCAGACCCGGGCGCTCCCGGGCAGTTCTTCATGCTCGAAGCCCCGGGGCGGCTGCTGCCGCGTCCCGATGAGCCTGTGCCTCGAGTCCGGCGGCGAGCTGGGTTTCCTGCTGGATCCGGTCGGGCCAGGTACGCGGTCGCTCGCTGCGTGCGAGCCGGGCGAGCGAATCCGCGTGCTCGGGCCCGCTCGGCAACGGCTACGACCTCGACGTCGTCCGCCCGGTGCTCGTCGGCGGCGGCATCGGCATCGCGCCGCTCCCGTACCTCTCCCGCAGGCTCGGCGAGCCGCCTGCCGTGCTCGGCTTTCGCACCGCCTGGCATGCCGAGGCGGCTGAGCTCGTCCCGAACGCGGAGGTCGTGATCGATCCCGTGCTCGTGACCGACGCGCTCGCGGAGCTCGACGATCTCGAGGGAGCCGATCTCCTCGCCTGCGGCCCCGAGCCGATGCTGCGCGCCGTCGCCAGCCTGTCGCCACGGGCCCAGCTCGCCTGGGAGGCGCCGATGGCCTGCGGGTACGGCGCCTGCTACGGCTGCGCGGTCGAGATCGACGGGCGTCTGCGGCGGCTCTGCGTCGACGGGCCCGTGCTCCGCGCGAGCCGCGGTGCAATGCGAGGCCTGACCCCTGTGGACGCCAGACCTGACACCGGGGTGGCGGCATGATCCTCAACGCCTCGGGCTGCCTCGACGCGCTCGTGGCACCGGAGACAGCACGGTCTCTCGATGCGTTCGTGACCAAGACCGTGACGCCCCTGCCGCGGGACGGCAACCCGCCGGTGCGGATCGCCGAGACCGATGTGGGGATGCTCAACACGATCGGCCTCGCGAACCCAGGGATCGATGCGTTCCAGCGCGACGCGCTGCCCAGGCTGGCAACGCTAGGCGTGCCGCTGTGGGTCTCCGTGGGCGGCTTCTCCGCCGAGGAGTACGCGGCCGTGTGTGCCCGGCTCGACGGCGAGGCGTGCGTTGCCACGATCGAGCTGAACGTCTCGTGTCCGAACGTCGCCGCACCCCACGAGAGCGCGTGGGAGATCGTCGCGGCTGCCCGATCGGCCACCACGAAACCGCTCTACGCGAAGCTCTCGCCGGCGGTGCCCGACATCGTCGAGGTTGCGAGAGCGGCCGCCGCGGCGGGAGCCGACGGCCTCTCGCTCGTTAACACGATCAGGGGCCTCGCCCTCGACGAGCGCACGCTCCGGCCCCGTCTCTCGGCCGCGGCAGGGGGCCTGTCGGGGCCGGCGCTGAAGCCGGTCGCGCTGGCCGCCGTCTATGCGTGTTCGGCCGCGCTCGACCTGCCGATCGTCGGCATGGGAGGCGTCTGCTCGGGCCGGGACGCCCTCGAGCTGATCGCCGCCGGCGCAGCGGCCGTGGCGCTCGGAACCGTGCTCTTCACCGACCCGCAGGCGCCCGCCCGAATCCGGGCCGAGCTGGCTGCAGAGGCCGCTGCGGCGGGTGTGGACAAGCCGTTCGAGGCGCGGGGAATCGCGCACGGCAGCCGGGATTGAAGCCTCCCCCGAGCCTGTGGAAAACCCGGAGCGAGGGCCCGCCGAAAAAGCAGGGATTAGCACGGAAATCGCATCTTGAATCACGCGCCGACGCTGCTAGAATCCCGCGCCATGACGGCCCCCTCGAAAGCGCAGAACCAAGCCCCGACGAGGTCGCTCGACCAGCGGATGGAGGCGCTGCGGCGGGCCAACGACATCCGGGTGAAGCGCGCGCAGCTCAAGAAGGACCTGAAGAACGGCCGGGTACAGGTCGAGGACATCCTTGCGGATCCTCCCGACTACGTCGGCACGGCGAAGGTCTTCGACATGCTGATGGCGGTGCCGAAGTTCGGGCGCGTCAAGGCGGCGCGCTTCCTCAACCAGTGCCGCATCAGCCAGTCGAAGACGGTGGCCGGCCTGTCCGAGCGCCAGCGAGACGAGCTGGTGAGCCTGTTTCGGCATTAGCGGAGGAAGGCCGAGCAGCTGCCGGGCCCGAAGCTCTTCGTCGTCACCGGGCCCTCGGGCGCGGGCAAGGGCACCCTCATCCGAGAGCTTCTCGCCCGGCGCGACGACCTCGAGGCCGCCGTCTCGGCCACCACCCGCCCGCGGCGTCCGGGTGAGCGAGGAGGGGCGCGAGTACTACTTCCTCAGCGAGGAGGACTTCCTCGCCCGCCGTGACGCGGGCGGGTTTCTCGAAGAGGTCGCCTACGTCTCGGGACAGCGGTACGGCACGCTGCACGCCGAGGTCGACCGGATCCAGTCCAAGGGCAAGAGCTGCGTCCTCGAGCTGGAGACCGAGGGCGCCCGGAAGGTCGAGAGCCTCCGTCCGGAGGCTGTTTCCATCTTCATCCAGGCGCCGAGCTTCGCCGAGCTCGAGCGCCGGCTGCGTGAGCGGGCGACCGAGAGCGCGGGAGAGATCGGAGAGCGGCTGTCGCTCGCCCGCCGCCAGGTGGCCGAGGCGGACCACTTCGACTACGTCGTGACGAACGACGACGTCTCGCGCGCGTCGGCGGAGCTGGTCGCCGTCGTGGGCCGCGAGATCGAGGCGACAGGTACACTCTCCCGGCGATGATCAACCCGAGAATCGACACCATGCTCGAGAAGGTCGAGCCGCACTCCCGCTACACGCTCGTCATCGCGAGCGCGAAGCGGGCCCGGCAGATCAACAACTACCACCACCAGCTCGGTGAGGGAACGTTCGACGACTTCCCGCCGCCGCTCGTCGAGTCACGGTCGAAGAACTACCTGACGATCGCCCTCGAGGAGATCGCGCAGGGGAAGATCGTCACCGAAGCTCCGTCCTAGCGTACGGAGCACCGGCCGGACGGTCCCGGCCCACGATCATGGCCCGCGTCCTCCTCGGCGTCACCGGCGGCATCTCGGCCTACAAGGCATGTGAGCTCTGCCGGCTGCTCGTCAGGGCAGGCCACGAGGTGACGCCGGTGCTGACGCCCGGAGCAGAGCGGTTCGTGACCGACCAAGACCTTCGAGGCGCTTGCCCGCCGGGAGGCTCCGCGCGAGCTGTACCCGCACCTCGTCGAGGCCGAGCTCCTCGTCGTCGCGCCGCTGTCGGCGAACACGCTCGCCAAGCTCGCGCCGGGCTCGCCGACAACGTCCTCACGCAGCTCGCGCTCGCGTTCCGCGGCCCCGTCCTGGCTGCGCCGGCAATGAACACGCGCATGTGGGAGCACCCGGCGACTCAGGCGAACGTCGCCACGCTGCGCTCGCGAGGCGTCGAGCTCGTCGGCCCGGCGGAGGGCGAGCTCGCCGAGGGCGAGGTCGGGCGTCGGCCGGATGAGCGAGCCGGAGCCGATCTTCGCACCGCTGCCGAGAGCTCCTCGACGGAACCGGCACGCTGGCCGGCAGACGCGTCGTCGTCACGGCCGGCGGGACGCGCGAGCCGCTCGACTCCGTCCGCTACCTCGGAAACCGCTCGAGCGGCCGGATGGGCGTCGCGCTCGCGCGCGAGGCGCGGCGGCGCGGTGCGGACGTGACGCTGATCGCGTCGAACCTCGCGGTTCCGCCACCGGCGAACGTCGAGGTCGTCGCGGCGCCCACGGCCGCCGACGTCGCCCGCGAGACGCTCGCCCGGGCCGATGCGGACGTCGTCGTGATGGCGGCGGCAGTCGCCGACTACCGGCCGTCCGATGCTCTCGCCCGCAAACGGGCGAAGGACGGAGCGGGCGTGGACGTTGGCCCTCGAGCCGACGCAGGACGTTCTCGCCGAGCTCGGCCGGCGGCGGCGCAACGGCCAGGTGCTCGTCGGCTTCGCTGCCGACGAGGGAGAGCGCAGGGCCTCGAGGCGGCCCGGGCGAAGCGGGAGCGGAAGGCCGTGAACCTTCTGGTCTTCAACGACGTATCTCGTTCCGACATCGGCTTCGACTCGGACTGGAACGAGGTGGTCTTGATCCGCGCAGACGGCGAGCGCCGTATCGGCAAGCGAAGCAAAGACGAGTGCGCCGTGGCTATCCTCGACGAGATTGCGGCCCTTCTGAGAGGAGAATGATGGACGAGCAGGTCGCGCAGGCCGCCGACCGCCGGATCGCACCGGCGCCGGCCTCGCATTCGGCAGGTGTCGCTCGGCGGGTCGTCGAGAACCTGAGGCGTGTCATCCACGCGCCTGACGAGCCGCTCGAGCTCGCCGTGCTCTGCCTCCTCTCGGAGGGGCATCTGATCATCGAGGACTTCCCCGGCGTCGGGAAAGACGACGCTCGCGAAGGCGATCGCCCGCTCGGTCGGCTGCGACTTCTCGCGGCTGTCAGTTCACGCCGGACCTGCTGCCGTCGGACGTGACCGGCGTCAACGTCTTCAGCCAGCGATCGAACGAGTTCGAGTTCCGTCCCGGGCCGGTCTTCACCAACCTCCTGCTCGTCGACGAGATCAACCGCGCCTCGCCGAAGACGCAGGCCGCGCTGCTCGAATGCATGCAGGAGCACCAGGTGACCGTCGACGGCGTCTCGTACCAGCTCGAGCGCCCGTTCATGGTGATGGCGACCCAGAACCCGATCGAGTACGAGGGCACGTACCCGCTTCCCGAGGCCGAGCTCGACCGCTTCACCATGCGGATCACGATCGGCTACCCGCCCCTCGCGGACGAGGCGCGGATGCTCGCCGAGCAGACGACCGAGCAGCCGCTCGACTCACTGGCGCCGGTCGCGACGGAGGCGGACGTCCTCGCCGCGGCGACGATGCGAAGGCGATCTACGTCGAGGAGAGCCTGAATCGGTACGTCGTCACCCTGCTCCGGCAGACACGCTCGGACCAGCGGCTCTATCTCGGCGCGAGCCCGCGTGCCGGCATCGCGCTCCTGCGCGTCGCGAAGTCGCGTGCGCTCTCGGAAGGGCGCGACTACGTCGCGCCCGAAGACGTGAAGGTCGTCGCGTCGCGCCGTCCTCGCCCATCGCCTGATCCTGGCACCCGAGGCCCGGTCTTCGGGACTCGACGCCGACGGCGATCGTCGAGGACATCATCGAGCGCACGCCGGTTCCCGGTCTGAGGATCCCGGCTCGTGCTGACCGACCGCGGACGGTACGCTCTCGCGCTCGGCGGCGTCACCTACCTCGCCGGCTGGGCGTTCGGCTCCGATCCTCTGTACCCGGTCGCGATCGGCCTGGTCCTCGTCGTCGCCGGCGCCGCCCTCTGGGTCAGGCTCGTGGCGAAGCCGGTACGGCTACGCCGCGCGATCCGCGGCGGAGACCACGTGGCCGGCGACGACGTTCCCGTCACGGTCGAGCTCGAACGTCGAGGGGCGGGTCGTTCCCCGGACGCTGACGATCGTCGAGAGCGTCGAACGGCAGGGGCGCCGCGAGGTGGAGCTCGTCCACCGCGCCGGAAAGCGTCTCCGCGGCGACTACGTCATCGAGCCGCGTTCCGCGCGGCCGCTATCCGTTCCTGCCGGCGGAGATCGCGATCGAGGACCCGTTCTCGCTCGAGCGACGTGAGGTCGTGCTCGACGCGCCCGGGGCGCTGCTCGTGTATCCGCGTCTCGTCGAGCTCGACACGCCTGTTCTCCGAGACGGGCTCGCGGGTCCAGGAAGGGCGCCGGCTGCTCATGCGCCGGCCGAGCGGCTTCGACCTCCACAGCGTGCGCGAGTACGTGCAGGGGGAGTCGCTGCGTCGCGTTCACTGGCCGACGACGGCGAAGCGCGGGCAAGCTGATGGTGAAGGATCTCGAGGACTCGCCGCGCGACGAGGCGCTCGTCATCCTCGACGCGCGACGCCGCCCACGTCATCGGGGAGGGAGCCGACTCGAGCTTCGAGGTCTGCGTCTCCGCCGCCGGCTCGATCCTGCGTGCGCACGCCGGCCGCGGCCGGCGCGCGGCGCTGCTCCTCAACGGCCTGGCACCCGCGCTACCAGCCCGTGCACTCGCTCGACGGGGACTGGGATCTCGCGCTCGAGCTCCTCGCTTCGGCCGAGCCTGACGGCAGGAACGGCGTCGCCGCCCTGCTCGTCGACGGAGCGGGAGCCCCCTCGAAGGCACTCGAGCTCTGCGTCGTGACCTCCGGGCTCTCGCCACGGCTCAGCCGACCGGCTCCTGCAGCGTTCGGTCACCCGCCGCGGCACGACGCGTCGTGTACGTCGACCCGACGAGCTTCGCGCCGCGCCCGAGCGAGGGGCCGCCGCCCGACGCGAAGGTGCAGCTGGCCCGCCTCGATCACGCTGGCATCGCCGTCGCCGTGGTCCGCCGCGGCGACGATCTCGCATCGCGCCTGGGTCCGCGGCCGATTCTGGGAGCGACCGCAGTTGGCTAGGACGGCGATCCTGATCGCGGCCTCCGCCGTGCTCGTCGCCTTTGCCTGGCTCGAGCTCGAGGAACCGGCCGCCGCGTGGTCGCAGGTCGGCCAGATTCTCGGTCTCGCGCTGATACCCGCGATCCTCGCCGCCCTCACCCGGCGGTGGTGGGTCGGAGCGATCGTCCTTCTCGTCTGTGCCCTGCCGGCGGCGGGGATCGCGTTCGACGTGCCTGTGACCGACATGCGCCAGGGCGAGCGCGACTTCTTCGGCCCCGTCTTCGACCAGATCGGCGACGGGCTCCGGGACCTCTGGGAGACCGACGCGCCCTTCCGGCCGGAGCGCCACCTCGAGCTCGCGGGGCTACTTCTGTTCGCCGTCTACCTGCTCGTCGCCGCGATCTCCCTGCTCGTCGTGCGAGGGCGGACGCTCGCCGCCGGCATCGTCCTCCTCGTGGGAGTGGGCCTGCCCGTGACCGATAGCGGCGAGCTACAGCATCGGCAGCCCGCTGCGGACGGGCGCTTACCTGCTGGCCGCGCTGCTCTTCTGCCTCTACGCGACAGCGAGCCGGCGGCCGGCGGGCGCGGGCGGCCGGCCCGGCCGTGGTGCTCGGCCTCGTCGTCGTGCTGGCCGCCGTCGGCGCCTCGACCTCGAGCGCGGTCTCGAAGCCCGCGTTCCTCTCCTGGAAGAACTGGGACCTCTACGACCGGCCGAAGGACCCGGTCGGCGTCCGCTACGTCTGGAGCTCGAACTACCAGGGCATCACGTTCCCGAAGAAGGCGACCGTCGTCTTGCGGATCCAGGCGCCGAAGGACTCGCTCTACTGGCGTGCGACGACGCTCGACGAGTACACGGGCGTCGGCTGGCGCGAGAACTCTCGCTGAGGCCCGGCCACGCCAGGCGGGGGAGATCGACGCTGCCCTCGAAGACCCGACGCTGCCGACGCGCCGCGACCAAGGAACGCAACTGGACGCGGCAGGAGGTGACCGTGGTCGCTCTCGCCGACAACCATCTCGTCGCCGCGTCGGCGCCGATTCGGTGGCGTGCGCGGGGCGCAGGAGATCCTCCAGTACGCAGACTCGAACGGAATCGTGTACGCGCCCGGCGGGCTGCGGCTCGGCAGGACCTACACGGTCTGGAGCTACGTGCCGGAGGTGAAGCCCGAGGAGCTGGCGAAGGTCGAGGCCAGACTACCCCGAGCGAGATCGCCGGGTACCTCGAGGTCGTCCCCGACGTCGCCTTCCCCGCATTTGGAACGCCGGCGCGCGACCAGGCCGTCGAGACGCTCTTCGCCGCACGGTCGGACGACGCGCTGCTCGCCGAGTACGAGCCGCTGTACCGGAAGGCGCGAGAGGTCGTCGGCAAGTCGAGGACCCCCTATCTGGCGGCGGCGACGCTCGAGACGTGGCTGCGCAGCCAGGGCGGGTTCGTCTACGAGGAACGGCCGGAGCAGCCTGCGGGAGCGACGCCTCCGCTCGTCGACTTCGTGCTGCGCACGACAGGAGGGCTACTGCCAGCACTACGCAGGCGCGATGGCGGTGATGCTGCGGCTGCTCGGGATCCCGGCGCGTGTCGCGGTCGGCTTCACGAGCGGGGAGTACGACGACCGCCGGAACCAGTGGGAGGTCACGGACCACAATGCGCACGCCTGGGTCGAGGTCTACTTCCCCGGGCTACGGCTGGCTGTCGTTCGATCCGACGCCCGGCCGCGGGAACCTGGGCGGAGCCTACTCGACGTCCTCACGGGACTTCCCCGTCGGCGGGCCGACCGCGCTCGGGGTCGCCCCGAACGCGCTCTACGCGATCCTTCGCCAGCGGCTTGCGGGCGGACGCGGGGCCGAAGGCGCCGGCAGCGCCTCGGCCGGCGCGCTGGCGGGTGAGGACGAGCGGGGGCGGGATCGGCATCGCCGGCCTTGTGTTCATCCTGATCGGAGGCCTCCTCGTCGCTGCTGTTCGCCGCCAAGGCGCTGCGCCGGAGGCTGCGCTTCGTGTCGAAGGACCCGCGCAAGGTGGCCTCGGCCTGCCGGCGTGACCTCGTCGCGTTCCTCCTCGACCAGCGGATCGGGTTTCCGGAGAGCGCGACGCTCGACGAGCTCGGCGCCTACCTGGAGCGCCACTACCACGTGAACGCCATGCCCTTCGTCCGCGCGGTCAACGAGGCGCGCTTCGGCTCCCCTGAGCGGGCCGCTGTGGCGGCGTCCCGAGCCCGGCGCGAGCTGAAGGAGCTCGAGGGTCAGCTCAGGCGCCGCCTGAGCGCGTCGAGCCGGGCACGCGGCGCACTCAGCCTGCGGTCGCTCACGGTCTGACCTGGCCGGACCGGCATCATTGAGAGAGCGATGAGCGAGACGTACGAACTCTTCCAGCAGGGGCGGAACCACCTGGCCGCCGGACGCGCCGCCCAGGCGACCGTCGCCCTCGAGAAGGCGAAGCGGCGGGAGCCGGCCAAGGCCTCGATCCGCGAGGCGCTCGGGATCGCCTACTTCCGTATCAGCCGGTTCGGCGAGGCCGAGCGGGAGTTCCGCGCGGTCATCGAGCTGTCGCCGGTCGACGACTACGCGCACTTCGCCCTCGGCCGCTGCCTCGAGAAGCAGGGGCGGCCCGGCGAGGCGGCAGGCCACTACCGTCTCGCACACTGCCTGCGCCCCCAGCGTGAGGACTACGAGGTAGCGCTGCGCTCGGTCGCCGGGTCGAGCTCGTGAACCTGTACGACCGGGTCGCCGGTCTCGACGTCGAGATCGACGAGCTTCGCCTCGAGCGGCGCGAGCTCGAGGTCTCGAGCGGCTTCACCCGGGTGACCACCACCGTGGTGCTCTCCGGGCGGAGGCGTGGAGGGCCGCGGTGAGGACGTCACCTACGACGCTGTCGACCACGATCGCGTTCCCTCACCGGACCTGACGGGCACGTCGACCTTCGACGAGCTCTCAGCGCGCCTCGACAGCGTCGAGCTGTTCGGGACGCCGCCCGAGCACGAGGCCTCGCGCGAGTATCGCCGCTGGGCTTTCGAGAGCGCCGCGCTCGACCTCGCGCTTCGCCAGGCGGGGCGCTCGCTCGGCGAGGCCGTCGGGCTTGCCTATCGCCCCGTGCGGTTCGTCGTCTCGACCCGGCTCGACATCAGGCCGTGGCTCGCCGCTCGATCCGGAGCTCGAGTTCAAGCTCGACCCGACGACCGAGTGGGACGCGGACACCATGGCCGCGATCGCCGCGACTGGACGGGTACGCGCGCTCGACTTCAAGGCGTACTACACAGGAACGATCGTCGACCAGGAGCCGGACCCGGAGCTGTACCGGTCGGCCGCCCGGCTGTTCCCGGACGCGGTGCTCGAGGACGCGGCGCTGACCGACGAGACACGCCCCGCGCTCGACGGCGCGCTCGACCGGCTCTCGTGGGACGCGCCGATCCATTCGCTGGCGGACGTCGACGCGCTCCCGATCGCGCCCCGGTTCCTGAACATCAAGCCGTCGCGCTTCGGATCCGTCCGCCGGCTCTTCGAGTGCATCGAGGCGTGCCTCGCGCGCGGCATGACTCTCTACGGCGGCGGCCAGTTCGAGCTCGGTGTCGGGCGGGGGCAGATCCAGGCGCTGGCGAGCCTCTTCTACGCGGACTCCGCCAACGACGTCGCGCCCGGCGGCTACAACGCGCCTGAGCCGACCCCGGGCCTGCTGCGAAGCCCGCTCCACCCCCCGGCGAGCCCGCTCGGCTTCTCGTGGGAGACCAGGGCGTAGAGCAGGAGCAATGGCCGCCTCCGGCGGCCGCCTTCCAGGGCGCTCTCTACTTCGGCGAGACCCACCTGCGGCGGGGGGACTACGGACACGCCTACCGCGATTTCGTGCGGGCCTCGGGCGTCGCGCCCGGCGACGAGGAGCGGGAGCTCGCGCGCGGCCTCGTCCATCTCGCGGCGGCCGGATACAAGCGGGCGCGAGGCGACGATGCGGGGCTGCGAGCGCCAGCTCGTCCATGCCCGTGCTCGACTCGAGCCGTATCTGCCGAGCGCGTGGAACCTCGACCTGGTCGAGCTTCTGCGCGTCGTGACGCGCTAGCCTGGCTCCATGCGCCGGGCGACTCTGCTCTCGGCCGTCGTCGCGCTTGCCGTCCCTGCCGTGCTGCTCGGGAACGGTCTGTGGCTGCTCGATGAACGACTGGTACGTGCACGCCGAGTACGCACGCCCCGGCTTTCCGGACGACCGCTTCGGCTTCACGGAGGCCGAGCGGACGCGGCTCGCGCTCGTCGGGCTCGACTCGATCCACCCGTTCAACCGCGACGGTGTCGACGTTCTGCGCGAGGCCAGGCTCCCGGCGGGCGGCCCGGCGTTCAACGAGCGGGAGATCGTGCACATGCAGGACGTCCGCGGGCTCGTCGGCAAGGTGCTGCTCGCGCACGCGATCGCGGTCTTTGCGATCCTCGTCGCGTGGATCCTCGCCCGGGCGGGGCACGTTCGCGGAGCCGTCTCGCGCGGACTGCTCGTCGGCGGCCTCCTGACGCTCGCGCTCGCAGCCACCCTCGGGCTGATGATGCTGGTCGCGTTCGACTGGTTCTTCGTCCAGTTCCACGAGGCGCTCTTCACCGGCGACACGTGGCAGTTCCCGAGCTCGGACACGCTGATCCGCCTCTATCCGGACGCGTTCTGGAGCGACTTCGGCGGCGTTCTCGCCGGTTTGACGGTCATCCAGGCGGCCGCCCTTTCGGGCGGCCTCTGGTGGTGGCTTCGCCGTGAGCGGGGCCGCGCCCGCCCACCGGTCAGACGGACGGAGACAGCGCCGGGCTCTCCATAACCCGGCCGGCCGCCTCGCGCCGCCAGCGGACGGCGAGCAGGCGCGCCTCCGCCGACCGCGACCACGGCGACAGCGGCGCCGGCCAGGATGCCCGGCCAGCCGGTTTCGACGCTTGCGGGGACGGCGGCGTCGGACTCGACCGCCGGACCGGCCTTGACCGGCTTTGCGCCGGCCATCGGTGCAGCGAGCACAGCGACGGCGGCGATGACGACGATGAGGATCGCGATGCGCTTCATGGTCTGCTCCTCGGTGGCTCGGTACCGGGAGGTTGGCACCGGTGCCCCGGCAGGGCGATGGGGCTAGCAGGCGTCCCGTGGTACGGAAAGCCGTACCCCGAGACCTCGAGACGTCCGCCCGTCAGGCGGCCTTGCCTGCGACCGTGCCCTCCGCGGCGCTCTCGATCCGGGCGACCTCGTCCTTCGGCGCCACCCGCCAGAACTCGGCGCCCGCCTCCTGCCAGCGCGCGAGCAGCTCGCGCGCGACGACGGAGCCGGTGAAGCGCACGTGGCGGGCGACGAGCTCTCGCAGCGTGTCGAGCTCCTGCTCGTCCAGGCGGGTGGCCGAGACGAGCTGGGAGTTCAGATGGCGCTCCATGCGCTCCTCGGGGTCATGGACGAACACCTGGCCGCCGGTCATGCCGGCGCCCAGGTTCAGGCCGTACGGGCCGAGGATCGCAACCGTACCGCCCGTCATGTACTCGCACGGATGGTCGCCCGTTCCCTCGACGACCGCGACCGCGCCCGAGTTGCGGACGCCGAAGCGCTCGCCGGCCGCACCGGCGCAGTACAGCTCGCCGCCCGTGGCTCCGTAGAGAACCGTGTTGCCGAGCAGGACGGGCGCGCCGGCATCGTTCGCGGGGGGCGGACGACGATGCGGCCGCCGCCCATGCCCTTGCGCGACGTAGTCGTTCGCCTCGCCGGTCAGGATGAGCTCGACGCCCTCCGCGAGAAAGGCCCCGAAGGCCTGGCCCGCGACTCCTTCGAAGGACGCCCTGACCCGTCCGGGCGGAGGCGAGGCGCCGTAACCGCTTGCCGATCTGACCTCCGAGACGGGCGCCGACGGTCCGATCGCCGTTCGAGATCGGGTAGGCGAGCTCGACGAGGACGGCGCTGTCCAGCGCTCCGGCTCCCTCGCCTGCGAGGCGCTCGCCGAGCTCCCAGCCGTCCGGCTCCACGTGCGCGTCCCCTGCGAAACCTGTGGGCCCGGCCCCGGCGGAGACGAGTAGTGGGCGCAAGTCGAGGCTGTCGGCTCGAGGATCGCCGGTCTGCCGCGGCTCGAGCAGGTCGACCCGTCCGACCGCGTCGGCGAACCGTCGCAGTCCGAGTCCGGCCAGGATTCGCCGCACGTCCTCGGCCACGTAGACCAGATAGGCCATGACCTGCTCGGGCGTGCCCGCAAACTTCTCGCGGAGCTCCGGCCGCTGGGTGGCGATTCCGACCGGGCACGTGTCGACGTGGCAGGAGCGGACCATCAGGCAACCCTCCGCGAGCAGGAGGGCGGTGCCGAAGCTGACCTCGTCCGCACCGAGCAGGGCGGCGACGACGACGTCTCGCCCGGTCTTGAAGCCGCCGTCCGCCCGAACGCGGACGCGGCCCCGAAGATCGTTCGCGACGAGCGCCTGCTGCGTCTCTGCCAGCCCGAGCTCCCAGGGCGCACCGGCGTTCTTGATCGACGTGAGCGGGCTGGCACCCGTTCCGCCGTCGGCGCCTGCAACGTGAACGGTGTCGGCCAGCGCCTTCACGACGCCCGCAGCGACGAGGCCGACCCCACTCTCCGAAACGAGCTTGACGGAGACGTCAGCCTTCGGGTTCACCTGCTTCAGGTCGAAGATGAGCTGGGCGAGATCCTCGATCGAGTAGATGTCGTGGTGCGGCGGCGGCGAGATCAGCGCCACCCCGGGGACGGTGTGGCGAAGCCGGGCGATCTCGCTCGAGACCTTGTGGCCCGGGAGCTGGCCTCCCTCACCCGGCTTGGAGCCCTGGGCGATCTTGATCTGGAGCTCGTCCGCGTACGCGGCGTACTCCGGCGTCACGCCGAAGCGGCCCGAGGCGACCTGCTTGATGCGGCAGTTTCGCTCGTCTCGGAAGCGGGCGGGATCCTCGCCTCCCTCACCCGAGTTGGCCTTGCCGCCGAGCCGGTTCAGCGCGATCGCAATCGTCTCGTGCGCCTCGGCCGACAGCGAGCCGTGCGACATGGCGCCGCCCGAGAACCTGGCCAGAATCGACTCGACCGGCTCGACCTCCTCGAGCGGAACCGGGCCGCCGGCGGGAACCAGCTCGAGCAGGTCGCGCGGCTCCATCGGCGCGCGGCCGTCGACGAGCGCCGAGAACGACTCGTAGAGCCTCCAGCCGTCCGGGTCGAGTGCGTCGCCGTTCTTGACCGCCCTCCGCAGGTTGTGGGCAGCCGCCAGCTCGTGCATCGAATCGACGACGTCGCCGTTCGTCTCGTGGGGCTCGCCGCCCTTCCGCCACTTGATGTAGCCCGGGCTCTCGAGGCTCGCCCGGGCGCTGCCGGCGAGCGCCTCGGCGCGCTCGACCAGCTCCCCTTCGAGCTCGCCGAAGCCGATGCCGCCGATGGGGCACGGCGTCCCGACGAAGGCGCGCGTCGACGATCTCGGGTGCCAGGCCGATCACCTCGAAGATCTGTGCGCCGCAGTAGCTGGCGATGTCCGAGATGCCCATCTTCGACATGACCTTCAGGACGCCATCCTCGATCGCGTGCCTGAACCGCTGCTGGGCCTCCGCGGGCGAGGGGCGGTCACCGCCGATCTTGTCGGCCGCGGCCAGCTGCGCGAGGGTCTCGAGGGCGAGCGGGGGGCAGATCGCCTCGGCGCCGTAGCCGAGCAGGCAAGCGAAGTGGTGCACCTCCCGAGCCTCGTCGGTCTCGACGACGATCGTCGCCTTGGTGCGAAGGCCGGTGGCGACGAGGCGGTGGTGGACGAGCCCGGTGGCGAGAAGCGCCGGCATCGGGATCCGGCCGGGACCTGTATCCGAGACGAGGAGCATCCCGGCCCCGGCTCGAACGGCGGCTTCAGCCTCGTCGGCGAGCCGATCGCACGCCGCCTCGAGCCCCTCGTCCGGGAGAAAGCCGGCGTCGAGGCGTACCGGCGAGACCTGTGCGAGTGCGTCCGGGAACAGGAAGAAGCTCTCGAGCTCGATGCCGGCGGCCACCTCCGGGCCCGACGATAGGAGCGCCGCGCGACTGCCGAGAACCGTGCGCAGCGACATCACGAACCGTTCGCGGAGATGGTCGATCGGCGGGTTCGTGACCTGGGCGAACCGCTGCTTGAAGTAGTGGTAGAGCGGGCGGGGCCGGCCGGCCAGCGGCGGCAGGGCGGTGTCGTCGCCCATCGAGTACGTCGGATCGTGGGCCTGGGACGCGATCGGGCGCAGGATCAGCGACAGCTCCTCACGCGTGTAGCCGTACGAGGCCTGCCGGGCGATCACGTCGCCCTCCGGCGGCTCGGAGGGCGACCCGATGGACCCGCTCGACGAGGCCCTCCTCGAGCCAGGCGCCGTACGGGTGCGCCCCGGCCAGCCACGGCTTGATCTGCCAGTCCTCCTCGAAGCCGCGCTTCGGATCGACCGCGATCATCTGGCCCGGCCGGAGCTTGCCGCGCCGGACGGCGCCTCGGCCCTCGAGGGGCACCGTGCCCGCCTCCGAGGAGCACACGACGAGCCCGTCCTCGCAAACGGCGAAGCGAAGCGGGCGCAGGCCGTTGCGATCGAGCGCCGCACCGACCACATGGCCGTCGGTGAAGACGAGGCCGGCCGGCCCGTCCCACGGTTCGAGCAGCCCGGCGTGGTAGCGGTAGAAGTCGCGAACTTCGAGCGGCAGCTCCTCGTTTCCCTCCCAGGCGGGCGGGACGAGCATCGACACCGCATGGCGGACGTCCCGGTCGCCGTGGACGATGAACTCGAGCGCGTTGTCGAGCATCGCGGAGTCGGAGCCAGTCTCGTCCAGCACGGGGTGGTAGAGCTCGTCGTCGGCCGAGCCGAAGTTTCCCTCGCGGGCCCGCATCCAGTTGACGTTGCCCTGGATGGTGTTGATCTCGCCGTTGTGGCAGAGGAACCGAAACGGCTGCGCACGCTCCCAGGACGGCATCGTGTTCGTCGAGAACCGCTGGTGGAAGATCCCGAAGGGCACCCTGAGCTCGGGGTCCGCGAGGTCGAGGTAGAAGTCGCCGAGCTCGTCGGCGGCGCAGAGCGCCTTGTACGTCACGGTGCGGAAGGAGAGCGAGGCGATGTAGCTGCCGCCTTCCCGCTCGGCCCTCCGCCGTGCGCGGTAGGCGCGCCACTCGGCTTCTGCCTCGGAGGCCCCGGGGGGCGGCACGAGCGCGAGCTGCTCGATCTGCGGCATGCTCGCGCGCGCCTGGTCGCCGAGGTGCTCGGGGCTGACCGGCACCTCTCGCCAGCCGAGGGGCTCGATCCCCTCCGTGCGGCATGCTCGCTCGATCGCGCCGCGCGCGTTCTCGTCGCGGCGGAACACCATCGCGATCCCGGCGCCCGGCTGCAGCCGGAGAGCGTCGGGAATGGGGAGGAGAAGTCCGGCGCCGTCGCCGGTCCGGCGGTCAGCCGCCGTCGCGCCGCGATGCCGCACCCGTCGCAGCCCCTCGATCAGGAGATCGACGATGTCGCGCGAGGCATGTCCATCCGTGTTCGCGACGAACCCGATCCCGCAGGCGTCACGCTCTACGGAATGATCGTGAAGGGGTCTGGCGGCGTGGATGGGAGCTCCTCGGGTGGACGACGTGCGGTTGGTGCGTCGCGTCCCGGCCCCGTCAGTCAGTAGGCTGGCCGGCGGAGTCGGAGACGGAGACGCCGGCTAGCGACGGGCCGCGCGGGCAGCCGTGAGCGACGTGTACGTCTTGTCCGCGCGGGCCATGCTGCCGGTAACGATAAGGACATCACGGCCAATGGTCAAGCGCCGGTCGGACGGAGCGGGAGAACGTGACCGCTCTTGACACGGTTTGCGGGCTGGGCCACACTGCACGGAATGCGGAAGACGCCCGCCCGCGCCAGGACACGTGTCGCCGAGGCCCCCTCCGGGGCGTTCCTCGTCACGCTGGTCGGGCTCGCGGCGCTGCTTCTGATCGTCGTGCTCGTCGTCATCCCCCGCTAAGGGGGAGACGGACGCTCACGCGGCCTCGGGCCGCACACACCGACTGAAAGCGGGAGTGGTGTGCCCGCGCCCGACCGGGCACGGGCTCGACGAAAGGGGCAGAAGCGATGCGATCACGAGCCTGCGGCAAGCCGCGGGCAGGTGAAGGGGAGCTGCGGCGCGAAGGCGGTACAGTTCATGCGGCCGCGCCGCGCCGGCACTGCTCTGCGCCCGTGGACCGAAGACAACGAGGTGATGCACCCATGAGAATGCTCGGTTCCGATGCCGTCCTTCGCTCGCTCGAAGCGGAGGGCGTCGACGTCTGCTTCGGGATTCCGGGTGGTGCGATCCTGCCGATCTACGACGCGTTCGCGCGCGGTTCGACGGTGCGTCACGTGCTCGCCCGGCACGAGCAGGGCGCCGGGCACATGGCCGAGGGGTACGCGCGCGCGTCCGGTCGAGTCGGAGTCGCGATGGCGACGTCGGGCCCCGGCGCGACGAACCTGGTGACGCCCATCGCCGATGCCTGGATGGACTCGACGCCCCTCGTCTGCGTCACCGGGCAGGTGCGATCTCACCTGATCGGGACCGACGCCTTCCAGGAATGCGACATCACCGGGATCACGATCCCGATCGTCAAGCACTCGTGGCTCGTGCAGGACGCGAACGAGATTCCGCGCGTCATGAAGGCCGCCTTCCACGTCGCCCGCACGGGCCGCTGCGGCCCCGTGCTCGTGGACATCCCGCGCGACATCCAGGAGGCGCCGGTCGACTTCAAGTACCCGGACGAGGTCGATCTGCCCGGCTGGAAGCCGCCGAAGCGAGGCCACGGGAAGCAGATCAAGGACGCGGCCGCAGCGATCTCGCGGGCGGAGAAACCGGTCCTGTACGTCGGCGGCGGGACGCTGAACGCGGATGCCTGCTCGGAGCTCAGGGAGCTGGCCGAGGTCGGGAGGCTTCCCGTCGTCACGACGCTGATGGGCAAGAGCGCGTTTCCCGAGACCCACGAGCTGTTCTTCGGCTGGCCGGGAATGCACGGGACGAAGTACGGGAACTGGGCGCTCAACAAGGCCGACCTGATGATCGCCTGCGGCGCGCGGTTCGACGATCGGGTTACCGGCAAGCTGCCGGCGTTTGCGCCCGGCGCCCAGGTCATCCACCTCGATATCGACGCGGCGGAGATCGGCAAGCTGCGAAGCGCCGAGATCCCGGTCGTCGGCCCGCTCAAGCAGGTCCTGCGCGACATCGGCGTCGAGCTGCAGAAGCTGCGCTCGGACGGCTGGACGGCGATGACCGAGTCCTGGCTCGAGCAGCTGGAGGAATGGAAGGCCGAGTTCCCGCTCAAGTACCGGAAGGGCGACCAGCTGAAGCCCGAGACGGTGCTGGAGACCCTCCAGGAGCTGACCGCGGGACGGAGCGACATGATCTGGACGACCGGTGTCGGCCAGCACCAGATGTGGGCGATGCAGTACCTGCTGTGCGACCGCCCGCGCACGTTCATCACCTCGGGCGGGCTCGGCACGATGGGCTACGGGATCCCCGGCGCGGTCGGTGCGAAGGCGGCCCGCCCGGACGCGACCGTCGTCTGCGTCGACGGCGACGGCTGCTTCCAGATGACCTGCCAGGAGCTCGCGACGGCGGTGCTCGAGAACCTGCCGATCGTCGTCGTGCTGATCAACAACGGCTACCTCGGCATGGTGCAGCAATGGCAGGACATGTTCTTCGACGAGCGCCGGTCCCAGGTGCATCTCACCCACCAGGTGCCGGACTACGCGCAGCTGGCGGAGGCCTACGGAGCGGCCGGCTTCATGGTCGACTCCGAGGACGAGCTCGCGGACACGCTCGAGCAGGCGCTCGGCTGCGGGCGGACGGCGGTCGTCGACTGCCGCGTCGACCCCGAGGAGCACTGCTTCCCGATGATCCCGGCCGGCGCCGCGGCGCTCGACCTGATCGAGTACCCGGAGCCCGGCGAGGAAGTCGAGGCGAGGCCGCTATGAGCGCGGGATCGGATCGGCGATGACCCACACGATCTCCGTGCTCGTCGAGAACAAGCCGGCGGCGCTGATGCGCATCACGTCGATGTTCGCGCGTCGGGGCTTCAACATCGAGAGCCTGGCGGTCGGGCCGACCGAGCGGCACGACGTCTCGCGGATCACGATGCGGGTCAACTGCGAGCAGCACACGCTGGAGCAGATCGAGAAGCAGATGCACAAGCTCGTGAACGTGCTGCGCGTGCAGGAGCTCGTGCCGGGCGAGGCGGTCGAGCGGGAGCTGCTCCTGATCAAGGTGGCGGTGCCGCCGGACCGGCGAGCCGAGCTGATCGCGCTCGGGGACGTGTTCCACGCCCGGGTCATCGATCTCGGCCCGGACGCGCTGATCTTCGAGGTCGTCGGCTCGGCGGAGGAGCTGGAATCGTTCGAGGAGCTCGTCCGCCCGCACGGGATCAAGGAGCTCGTCCGCACAGGACGAATCGGCCTGCCCCGAGCATCGGCGCGGCGCGAGGAGCGCCGCCGGCTGGCCGTGCTCCGCTGAGAATCCGCCAGGGCGCGACGGAAGGACGCAGCGAGCGCCGATAAGCGGGCATATCGCGGCGACCGAGGACGCCGCATCGCGTAGGCTTGCAGCCGCCAGGGCCGGTGAGAACGTCTCCGGACAGGCTCCAACATCCTCGCCTGACAACGACGAAAGGACTCACTCAGATGGCGACCATCCTCCGCGACGGCGACGTCGGCCTGCTCTCGGGCAAGGTTGCCGTGATCGGCTACGGCAGCCAGGGCCATGCCCACGCCCTCAACCTGATGGATTCCGGCGTCAGCGTGGTCGTGGGCCTGCGCGAGGGGAGCGCGTCACGGCCGGAGGCAGAGGCCGCGGGCCTCGACGTGGCATCCGTCGGGGAGGCCGTCCGCGGCGCGCAGCTCGTGGCGATCCTGCTCCCGGATCAGGTTCAGCCGGCCGTGTACGAGGAGGGGATCGCCCCGAATCTCGAGCCGGACGCCGCTCTCCTGTTCGCCCACGGGTTCAACATCCTCTACGGCCGCGTCGTGCCCGGCGAGGGCAACGACGTGATCATGGTCGCCCCGAAGGGGCCGGGCCACATCGTCCGCCGGTTGTACACGCAGGGCCTTGGCACGCCCGCGCTGATCGCAGTCGAGCAGGACCCGAGCGGGAAGGCGCGGGAGCTCGCACTCGCCTACGGCGTCGCGATCGGCTCGGGTCGCGCCGGCATGCTCGAGACGACGTTCAAGGAGGAGACCGAGACCGATCTCTTCGGCGAGCAGTCCGTGCTCTGCGGCGGCGTCACCGAGCTGATCAAGGCGGGCTTCGACACCCTCGTCGATGCGGGCTACCAGCCCGAGATCGCCTACTACGAGTGCCTGCACGAGCTGAAGCTGATCGTCGACCTGATCTGGGAGGGCGGCCTGACGTACATGCGCTACTCGATCTCCGACACGGCCGAGTACGGGGACTACGTACGCGGCCCCGTCGTGATCGACGAGCATGTGCGCGACCAGATGAAGAAGGTGCTCGCGAACATCCAGAGCGGTCAGTTCGCGAAGGAGTGGATCGCGGAAATGGACGAGGGCGAGGCGAATCTGAAGCGCGTGCGCGGCGAGCAGCAGAGCCTGCGCATCGAGCAGGTCGGCAAGGAGCTCCGCGCGCTCATGGCCAAGCCCGAGTAGCCGTGGCTTCGGTCGACGTCCCGGTCGCGCTGCTCGGCTACGGGACCGTCGGGGCCGCCGTCGACCGCCTTCTGACCGACAACGCCGACGACATCGAGCGCGCGACGGGGCACCGCCTGCGGGTCGTCAGGGCGCTCGTTCGAGACGGAGACCGGGAGCGGTCGTTCGCGCCGTCGGGCGGCGTTCTGACGACGGACTTCGCGGCGATTCGCGACGACCCCGAGATTGCCGTCGTGGCGGAGGTGATGGGCGGGATCGAGCCCGCCCGCGGCTACGTGCTCGAGCTGCTCGCGGCCGGCAAGCCGGTCGTGACGGCGAACAAGCAGCTGATCGCGCAGCGCGGCGCCGAGCTGTTCCCCGCTGCGTCCGCGGCGGGCGTCCAGCTGAGGTTCGAGGCCTCCGTCTGCGCCGCCATCCCTGTGATCAAGGTGCTCCGGGAGGCGCTCGTCGTCTCGAACGTCCATCGCGTGCTCGGCATCGTCAACGGGACGACCAACTACATCCTCACGAAGATGGAGGAGGGCGAGACCTACGAGGGCGCGCTCGCAGAGGCGCAGCGGCTCGGCTTCGCCGAGGCCGACCCGACCGAGGACGTCTCGGGGGCGGATGCGGCCGCGAAGATGGCGATCCTGGCCACGATCGCGTTCGGCTCGCGGGTGACGCTCGACGAGGTCGCCTTCGAAGGCATCGAGTCGATCGTTCCGGGACACATCCGCGCCGCCGACGAGATGGGCATGGTCGTCCGGCTCGTCGGCTCGGCGACGCTGGCGGACGGCGCCGTCGACGTCCGCGTGCAGCCGTCGCTCGTCGATCGACATCATCCGCTGGCGGCGATCGAGGGGGCGTTCAACGCCGTCATGCTCGAGGGTGACGCGATCCGCGAGATCACGCTCGAAGGGCCGGGGGCAGGCGGCATCGAGACCGCGTCGGCGGTGGTCGCGGACATGGTGTCGATCGTCGGCACGACCGGCACGGGCTTCCTCCAGGACGATGCCGCGTGGCGCACGCTGCAGCAGCTCCCGCCGGGAGAGCTGCGCTCGCGGTTCTACCTGCGCGTCGAGGTCGACGACCGAGCCGGCGTTCTCGCCCACGTGGCCGAGCGGCTGGCGGCGCACGGCGTCTCGGTCGCGCGGCTCGTCCAGCATCAGACGGGAGAGGGCGCCGCGCTCCACGTCGTCACGCACGAGGCCGCTACCGGAGACGTCGACCGGGCGCTGGCGGAGATCGCGGCGCTGCCCGAGGCGCACGGATCGCCGACGCGCCTGGCCGTGATCTCCGACCGGGGCGTGCCGTGAGGCAGCCGCTGATCGAGCGCTATCGCGACCGGTTGCCGGTGACTCCCGACACCCCCGTGATCTCGCTCGGCGAGGGCTCGACGCCGCTTCTGCCCGCACCGCGCATCGGCAGGCGCCTCGGGGTCGAGCTCTGGTTGAAGTGGGAGGGAGCCAACCCGACGGGGAGCTTCAAGGATCGCGGCATGACCGTGGCGGTCTCGAAGGCGATCGAGGAGGGTGCCGAGGCGGTCATCGTGGCCTCCACCGGCAACACGGCTTCCTCGGTCGCGGCGTATGCGGCGCGCGCCGGCATCCCGGCGGCGATCCTCCAGCCGCAGGGAGCGGTCGCCTCGGGCAAGCTGGCTCAGACGCGCATGTACGGCGCGCGCGTCCTCGAGGTGCGCGGCAGCTTCGACGAAGCCCTGGTCGCGGCGAGGGAGTTGTCGGCGCGGGGCACGCACGCGCTCGCCAACTCGATCAACCCCTACCGCCGCCACGGTCAGAAGACGGCCGTGTTCGAGATCGTCGAGGAGCTCGGCGCAGCTCCGGACGCCTTCTATCTCCCGTACGGCGGCGGTGGGAACACGAACGCCTACGGCCAGGGGCTCGACGAGCTGGGCGTCGCCTCGCGGCTCGTCGCCGCCGAGGCGGCCGACCGCGGCCACACCCTCGCCTCGGCGATCCGGATCTCGAAGCCGGTGCATGCACCCGACGTCTCGGAGGCGATCCAGCGAACCGACGGCGAGATCGTTGCCGTCACCGACGAGGAGGTCGTCGCCGCCTGGCAGGATCTCGCTCGGACCGAGGGTCTCTTCTGCGAGCCGGCCTCGGCGGCCGGGCTCGTTGCCCTCGCACGGGACCGCCCCGAGCGCGGTAGCACCGTCGTGTGCGTGATCACCGGCCACGGGCTGAAGGATCCGATGACGGCCGAGCGGATGAGCCCGCCCTCGATTCAGGTCGATCCCGATCCCGACGCGATCGCGGCGGCGAGCGGGTAGGCGTCGGGGATGACCATTCGCGTCCGCGCACCGGCGTCGACCGCCAACCTCGGCCCCGGCTTCGACTGCGCGGCAGTCGCGCTCGACCTCTGGAACGAGCTCGAGGTGAGCGAGGGGACCGGGGTGGAGGTGTACGGCCTGGGTGCTGACGATCTGCCGAGCGGCCACGATCACCTCGGCGTCCGCGCCTTCGGCCTCCTCGCTCCGATCGAGGGCCGCCGGTTCGTCTTCACGAACCGGATCCCGCTGAACGGCGGCCTCGGGTCGAGCGCGGCCGTCATCGCGCTCGGGCTCGTCGCCGCCTGCGCCGCGCTCGGGCGAGCGCCCGACGCCGAGGAGCTCCTGGAGCGGGGGCTCGAGCTCGAGGGGCACGCGGACAATCTCGCGGCCGCGCTGCTGGGCGGGGCGTGCGCCGCCTGGCGTGCGGACGGAGAGCAGCGCGCCGTCCGACTCGCCGAGTCGCTGCCGCTCGTGCCGATCGCCGTCGTTCCGGATGCCCGCGTCGATACGTCCACCGCGCGAGACGCCCTGCCCGAGACCGTCCCGCACGCCGATGCGGCGTTCACCGCGTCACGGGCGGTTCTGCTCGGCGCGGGACTTGCCGGAGGGTCCGTCGACCTGCTCCGCGCCGCGTTCGACGATCGGCTCCACCAGCCGTTTCGCGGCCCGCTCTCGCCCGTGTTCGAGCCGCTCCGCGCCGAGTTGCCGTCCGGTGCCGAGGCGGTGACGATCTCGGGGTCCGGCCCGACGGTGATCGTGTGGGCGGCCAACGGCAAGGCCGACGCCTGCGCGCTCGAGCTGGCCGGCCGCTTCCCTTCAGCCCACGTGCTCGTGCTGGACGTCGCAGCCGAAGGAGCCGCCTCGGCCTGAGACGGGTCTGGCGGACCGGGCCGACGGGAGCCGTGCGCAGTGTCCTTCGCATGTCCCTGACCGGTCAGCCGCCCTGGTCGCGAGCCGCGCCGTCATCGAGCTGGGCCTGGACGGCGCGGTGGACAAGGGGCTGGCCTGGGTTGATCAGCCGGGGACTGCGGGCCCGGCCCCCGGATTGCGGCGGAGGTAATCAGCTAACGGCGCTGCGGAGACTCACGTGGATGTGATCGGCGCCGACGGCATCGACGATGCCCGACCGCTCGAGGATGTCCTGCAGAGGACGTTTCACGCGAGCGAACGTCAGCGCCACGCCCTGTTCGCGGAGCTCTGCGACGAGCTCGTTCAGCATGTCCGTCGCGGTGGTGTCCGCGTAGCTCATCGCGCTCGTATCGACGATGACCTCCTTCACAGGTGGGCTTGCGTCTCGTACGAGTTCCCGGATGTGCTGGCGGAACCCGTGTGCGTTCGCGAAGAAGAGCTCGTTGTCGAAGCGGAAGATCACGAGCCCGGGATAGGTCTCGTACTCCGGATGGCCGTCGATGTTGCGAAACAGGTGCGCGTCGTCCGACTCGACGTCGCCGGGACGCGCCCGAGGACGGCGCTCGAGGGGCGGTAGGCGCGGAAGACGAGGGCGAGCAGCGAGGCGACGACGGCGGTCAGGAGCCCCGGCAGGATGCCGAGGAGAAGGACGCCCACCAGGCAGAGGAGCGCGAGCCCGAAGTCGCGCAAGTCGAGACGGTAGAGGCGCTTCAGCTCCTTGATGTTCACGAGGCCGGCCACGGCGACGATGACGATCGCTGCGAGTACGGCGTTCGGGAGGTTCTTGAACAGCGGCGCGAGGACGAAGAGCGTCGCGAGGACGAGCGCGGCGCCGAGGATGCCGGAAAGCTGCGACTTCACCCCCGCCGAATCGGCGACGGCCGAGCGGGAGAGGCTTCCGTCGACCACGAAGCCCTGCGAAACCCCTGCGCCCACGTTTGCGGCCCCGAGCGCGATCAGCTCCTTGTTCGCGTCGATCTCGTAACCCTTCTTCTCGGCAAGAGCGCGCCCTCCGCCGACCGACTCCCCGAAGGCGAGGATCGCGATCCCAGCCGCTGCCGGCACGAGGTCGAGAACCTGGGCGAGACTGACGTCCGGCCAGCCGAACGGCGGCAGTCCGCGCGGGATGTCACCGACGACCGAGACGCCTTCGGCCTCGAGATCGAGGGCGGTGGAGACCGCGATCGAGACGACGAGCACGATCAAGCCGGCGGGGAGCTTCGGCACGAGCCGCGAGAGGACGACCAGCGCCACGATCGCCGCGGCGCCCACTGCGAACGTCGTGAGGCTCGCGTCGTCGAGCTCGCTGACGAGACGCCAAGTGTCCTCGAAGAAGTTCCCGTCCTCGGTCGTGACGCCGAACAGCTTCGGGGCCTGCGACATCGCGATCGTCAGAGCGAGGCCGGTGATGAACCCCGTGAGCACAGGCTTGGCGAAGAACTCGGCGAGGAAGCCGAGCCTCCCAACCCCTGCGGCGAAGAGAATGCCACCGGTCAGGATCGCTGTCATCGCGGAGAGCGCGACGAACGTCGCGGTGTCGCCGCCCGCGAGGGGCGCCACCGCGACCGCCGAGAGGGCGGCGATCGCGGAGCTCGGACCGACGTTGAGCTCGCGCGAGGTGCCGAAGATCGCGTACAGGAGCAGCGCGGCGAGCGCGGCGTAGAGACCGGCCTGCGCCGGGACGCCGGCGAGCGACGCGTAGGCGAGCGCCTGCGGCACGAGTACCGCCCAGACCGCAAGCGCGGCGAGTACGTCGGGCCGGAGCCACCGCTTCCGGTAGGCGGGGGCCCACTGCACGATCGGGATCGCACGCACCACCTTCCCGGCGTACGTCCGTGCTCGCCGCAGGGGGCTCCCGTCGCGCGTCGTCTCCGGCCCGGCCTCGCTCACGCCCGGCAGTTGATCAGACAGGTCACCCATCGCGCGGCCCTGTCCTCGACGGCGGCTGCAGTAGGATCGTCGCATGACCAGCGATCCGTACGCCCAGCCCTCCGATCCCGCCAAGCGCCAGAGCCGCGGCCTGACCGACGGCTACGAGCGCGCCGGCGCCCGCTCGATGCTCAAGGCGGTCGGCTTCACCGACGAGGATCTCGCGAAGCCGCTCGTCGGGGTCGCGACGCAGTGGATCGAGACGATGCCCTGCAACCTGAACCAGCGCGAGCTCGCGCAGGACGTGAAGCGCGGCATCCGGGCGGCAGGGGGGACGCCGATGGAGTTCAACACGATCTCGGTCTCCGACGGCGTCTCGATGGGGACCCCGGGCATGCGGGCCTCGCTCATCTCCCGCGAGCTGATCGCCGACTCGATCGAGCTCGTCGCACGGGGCCACCTGTTGGACGGCCTCGTCTGCCTGGTCGGTTGCGACAAGACCCTGCCGGGCGCCGTGATGGCGCTGGCGCGTCTCGACCTCCCCGGGCTCTGTCTCTACAACGGGTCGATCGCACCGGGGCGCTTCCGTGGCCGTGACGTCACGATTCAGGACGTCTACGAGCAGATCGGCGCCCACGCCGTCGGCAAGATCTCGGCGGGCGACCTCCACGAGCTCGAGAGCGTCGCCTGCCCCGGCGCCGGCGCCTGCGGCGGCCAGTTCACCGCGAACACGATGTCGACGGTGCTCGAGTTCCTCGGGATCAGCCCCGGCGGGCTGAACGCGATTCCGGCGCTCGATCCGGACAAGCACGCAGCCGCCGAGCAGGCAGGGCGTGTGGCGATGGACCTCGTGCGCAAGGACATCCGCCCGTCGGAGATCCTCACCCGACAGGCGATCGACAACGCGATCGCCTCGATCGCCGCCACCGGCGGGTCGACGAACGGCGTGCTTCACCTGCTCGCGATCGCGCGCGAGCTGGGCATTCCGCTGTCGATCGACGAGTTCGACACGATCCTCGAGCGGACGCCGGTCATCGCGGACATGAAGCCGTGGGGTACCTACGTGGCGACGGATCTCTACGAGGCCGGCGGGCTCGGCCTCGTGGGTCGCGAGCTTCTCCGCCGCGAGCTGCTGGCGGGCGACGCGATGACCGTCGACGGGCGCACGATCGCCGAGGTGGCCGAGAGCGTGATCGAGAAGCCGGGCCAGACGGTCGTCGTCTCGGTCGACGCCCCGCTGAAGCCGCGCGGCGGGATCGCCGTGCTCCGCGGCAATCTGAGCCCCGACGGCTGCGTGATCAAGCTCGCGGGGCAGGGACGCGTGCATCACCGCGGCCCCGCGAAGGTCTACGACTCGGAGCCCGACTGCTTCGACGCGGTCAAGGCGGGGGAGATCGAGGCGGGCGACGTGGTCGTCATCCGCTACGTCGGGCCCGCAGGCGCGCCGGGCATGCCCGAGATGCTCCAGATCACCGCGGCGATCGTCGGCGAAGGGCTCACGGACTCGGTCGCGCTGGTGACCGACGGGCGCTTCTCGGGCGCCACGTGGGGCTTCATGGTCGGCCACGTCGCCCCGGAGGCGTTCAAGGGCGGGCCGATCGCCGCGCTCCAGACGGGAGACATGGTCGTCATCGACGTCGAGGCGCGCGAGCTGCGTGCCGAGCTCTCCGACGACGAGATCGCGGCCCGGCTCGCCGACTGGCGCCAGCCGCCGCCGGTCGAGGCCCGGGGCGCGCTCGCGAAGTACGCGCAGGTCGTCTCGTCCGCGAGCGAGGGCGCCATCACCACGCCGCCGCGCGTGTAGCCGTCGTCAGCCGGCGGGTTCGCGCAGAGACCACGAGAACCGTGTCAGGCTCTCGCTCGGCGCAAGCCCGCTCGGGCGCAGGCCGCGCGCGGCGAGAACGACGGGCCGGTCGGTGCGCGCGAGTAGCTCCTCGCGGGTCGTGCCGAGACCCTCCTCGCGCCAGCGCGCGGACACCGAAACCATGACGAGCGCGGCGTCCGCGGCTGCGTCGATTACCCCCTCGGGGCCGGGCTCGGCCAGAGCAGGCTCGGCTGCGACCCCCGCGAAGCGCTGGACGAGGAGCGAAGCACGCGCAAGGAGCCTGCTCGAGTCGCGCCGCCCGGCGGCCGGATCCCCGAGCGGCCCGATCAGACGGAGCTCGAGGCCTCGAGCGGCGGCGAGCCAGGCAGCCAGCTCGAGGGCCGCCCAGTCGTGCTCGGCTCCGCCGAACGGAACCAGAATCGGGCCCGCGCCCTCGGCCTGGCCGGCATTCGCGAGCGCCGCCAGGTCACAGGGTGCAGTCTCGATGAGCTCGCCGAGGAGGCCGAGCGGCAGCGCGTCCACGAGGTCGCGGCCGGCCAGCAAGATGAGGTCGACGCTCATCTCGGACGCGAGGCGGGCCGCATCGGCGGCTTCCGCGTCGGAGGTGAAGCAGGCCGCGCGGGCGGCGACGCCGGCCGAGAGGAGCTCGTCCCTGGCTCCATGAAGCGTGGCCACCCAGGGCGCTAGCTCGCCGACTTCGGGGACCAGCCGGGCGAGCACGAGCTCTCTGGGCGGCTCCGTCTCCGTCAACGGCTTCGCGAGCGCGACGAGCCGGGCCGTCGCTTCGGCCTCCAGCGGCAGCAGCAGGATCGACCGCTCGGGGGCGGGAACCGCCCGGGCGGCGGTGGTAATGCCGAGAGACGGATCCTGGCGGAGAATCGCCCGCTCGAGCTCCTGCAGCGCCCCGCTCGGCTCGAGCCCGAGGTCGTCGACGAGCACGCGCCGCGCGGCCTGGTACGCATCGAGCGCCTCAGCCTGCCGCCCGGAGCGGTACAGCGCGAGCATGAGCTGACCGCGCAGCCGCTCGCGCAGGGGGAACTGTCCCACCAGCCCTTCGATCTCGCCGACGAGCGCGGCCTGGCGTCCGAGGGCGAGGTCGGCCTCGATGCGGTCCTCGAGCGCGGCGAGCCTGAGCTCCTCGAGCCGCCTCGCTTCGGCCTGCGCGAACGGCTCGTACTCGAAGTCGGCGAGCGCCGGGCCCCGCCAGAGCGCGAGGGCCTCGACGAGGAGCTCGCGCGCCGCCTCCGGGCTCGCTGCTCGAAGGGCCTGGCGGCCCTCCTCGGCGAGCCGCTCGAACCGTTCGAGATCGAGCTCGTCCCGCTCGACGCGCACGAGGTAGCCCGGCGCCTTCGTGACGACCATCCCGGTCTGGTCTCGCCGCCTTCGGTCGGGCTCGAGCGCCTTGCGCAGCCGTGACACGTAGACCTGGAGAAGGCCCGCCGCAGTCGCACGGGGCTCCTCGCCGAACAGCTGGTCGATCAGGACGTCGCGCGACACGACCTGGTTCGCGCGCGTGAGGAGGATCGCGAGCAGCGCTCGCTGCCGCGCTCCGCCGAGCTCGACTCGCCGGCCGGCCTCGTGCACCTCGAGCGGGCCGAGGATCCGGAACTCCATACGCCGCCTTCATAGCAGAGCCTCGCTGCAAGCGACGAGCAGGAGTCCAGCAAGACCGCTCGCCGACCGTCGCTCACGACCGGGCCGTACAGGACGGCCCCGAGCGAGGAGGGCGAGCGATGACGGGCAGGATCATCACACGGCGGCGAGTCGCGGGCCTCGTCGCAGTCGCAGCGGCTGCGGCGATCGCAGGCATCTCGGTGGCGCTGGCGGGCGAAGGCCAGTCAACGCCGGACGGGCGCGACTCGGGAACCCTTGAAGCCCAGAAGCAGGGCACGAACGGGATCGGCGCGTACTTCGTCCGAGAGAGCTACGGGCCGGGCGACCGGGCGAAGCTCGTCGTGTACGGGAAGCGAGCGGGCCTGACGGTTCAGATCTTCCGTACCGGCTCGGTGCCCATCGATGGCCGCAGTCGCGACACCATGGTCGGTGCGCCCGTCACGGCGCAGATGCCATACGCCGGCACGATCCGCATGGGCGACTGGCAAAGCGGCGTCTACTACGCGGAGCTGCGCTCTCGCAGCGGGCGCGTCGGGTACGCGCCGTTCGTTCTCACGCCTCGGAGGCTCGGTGAGCACCGCGTGGCCGTGGTCATGCCGACGAACACCTGGCAGGCCTACAACCGGCGCGACGCGGACGGCGACGGCGAGGGAGACACGTGGTACGAGGACACCGAGGTCGAGACGATCGACCTGACGCGGCCCTTCCTCGAC
The DNA here is from genome assembly GCA_963797645.1 of uncultured Thermoleophilia bacterium. Taxonomy (GTDB): domain Bacteria; phylum Actinomycetota; class Thermoleophilia; order Gaiellales; family Gaiellaceae; genus CAWCQC01. Next base: position 101,553 of record CAWCQC010000013.1, read on the forward strand.
CGTGGCGTTCCGCCGCACTTCGGCCACTACGACCTGCCGTTCCTCCGCTGGCTCGAGGTGAAGGGGCAAGAGGTCGACTATCTGGCCCAGCTCGATCTCGAGCAGGCGCGGAGCGGTGACGCGCTTGCGCGGGCCTACGACCTGATCATCTTTCCGGGCCACCACGAGTACGTCGCCACCCGCGAGTACGACGTCGTCGAGCGCTTCCGCGATCTGGGCGGGAACCTCATGTTCCTCTCGGCGAACAACTACTTCTGGCGCGTCGACCGCCGCGGGGACACGCTCACGCGCGTTCGCAAGTGGCGAGAGCTTGGACGCCCCGAGGCCGGCCTGATCGGCGTCCAGTACATCGGGAACGACAGCGGGGAGCACCGTGGGCCGTTCATCGTGCGGCAATCCCCCGACACTGGCTGGGTCTTCGCCGGGACCGGATCGAAGCCAGGCTCGCGCTTTGCGTCCTTCGGGATCGAGATCGACCACACGTCCGCCGCCTCGCCTCGCGGTACTCGTGTGTTGGCGGAGATCCCGAATCTGCTCGGCCCTGGAATGACCGCGCAGATGACGTACTACGAGACGCGGAAGGGCGCGAAGGTCTTTGCGACAGGCGCGTTCACGCTGGGCGGTGCGGCACTGTGGCCTGCCGCCTCGCGCGTCCTCGAGAACCTCTGGGCGAGGCTCGCGGACGACCATTCCGGTCGCGCAGCCCTCGGCCTGTCCCGGCCGGCTCCGGCCGAGGCGCTCTCGGCGGCCTCGCTGTGAAGCGCCCTCTGCTCTACCTCGGGACGGGGTGCACGGTCGCCGCGCTGCTCGCCGCGGCGGCCGTGCTGGTCGTCCTGCGCGAGCGCGGAGGTGACGTCCGCGGCTCGGCGACGGTCGAGTTCACGCCGACGGACGACGGCGAGACCCGAGCCTCCCGACCGGTGGAGCCACTAACCCCGAGCGATACCTGGACGTCGAATGGCCGACGTTCGGCTATGACGCCCGGCGCCTCCGGAGTCCCCTCGGCCTTCGCCTGCGCCCGCCCTTCCGCCGGGACTGGACGTTCCGGGCCGGGAGCCTGCTCGAGTTCCCGCCGGGGATCGGGTACGGCAGCCTCTATCTGCCGACCTTCGACGGACGGCTCGTCGCGCTCGACCGCGAGACCGGGGCTGAGATCTGGAGGTACGACTCCGGCCGCTGCGCCTGGGGCTCGCCCGCCCTGTGGCAGGGGCTCGTGATCCAGACGTTCATCGGACGCCGGGGAAGCTGCCAGGAGGACGTGCCCGGCCAGGGTGGGCAGGTCGTCGCCTTCGATGCCTTGACCGGCACGGTGCGCTGGCGTCGAGCACACGGTCGAGACGAGTCCTCGCCCGTGGTGGTCGGCGGGCTCGTCTACGGCGGCGACTGGAGCGGGCAGGTGTATGCGCTCGACGCTGCGACCGGGAAGCGGCGCTGGGTCTTCAAGACGGACGGGGAGGTCAAGGGCTCTGCAGCCGTCAGCGGCGGTCGGGTCTATCATCGGCTCCTACGACGGGCACGTGTATGCACTCGACGCGCGGGAGGGGAAGCTCATCTGGCGAGCCTCGGCACAGCCGCGGATCGGAACGCGCGGGAGGTTCTACTCGACCCCGCCGTGGCCTACGGCCGCGTCTACGTAGGCTCGACCGACGGCAAGGTGTACTCGTTCGGCGCCACAACGGGAAAGTTGCGGTGGTCGACCTCGACGGGCAGCTACGTCTACGCCTCGCCAGCGATCTGGAGGCAGCTCGTCCTGATCGGCTCGTACGACGGCCTGTTCTACGCGCTCGACGCGGCGACCGGCGAGATCCGGTGGCGCTTCGACGCCGGAGGCGTCGTCTCCGGCTCGGCGACCGTCCTCGACGGGATCGTCTACTTCTCGACCTTCGGGCAGAAGACGTTCGGTCTCGACGCGGCGACAGGCCAGCTCAGGTGGCGCTTTCCGGACGGCTTCTACTCCCCGGTGGTCGCGGATCGTGACCGGCTGTACCTCGTCGGCGCCGCGCGCCTGTACGCGCTCGTCGAGCGCTGACGAGCGCAGCAAGACCGCTGTAGGAGGGCTGCAAGAGCCCGATCGCACCGTCCCCGCAACGGGCTGCACACCGCGGCCCCGGAGCGGAGGTACGAGCGATGAGGGCATGGCGGACAGGGGCTCGAGGGCGGCTGTTGGTTGGGCTCGTCTTCGTGACGATCTCGGCAGCCGGATGCGGGCTCGCCGGAGACCTACAGGATTCGGGCGCGGCTGCTCAGGTCATTCCCGCGGCTCAGGCGGGCCTGCCGATCAGCATGGCCATGACGGCGCCGGCGGCTGCGCCGGTCGACCTGGCTCCGGAGCACAAGACGCGACGGGCAGCCGAGGCGTCATGCGGCGCAGGGCCTTCGTCGGGCCGCAGTTCCTCCTACGGCTGGCCGGTCAAGCCGTTTCACCGTCAGCATCCGGTACGGGGCTACTTCGGCGATCCGCGCATCGGCCCCGATCCGGACGGCACCATCCATCGAACGTTCCACTTCGGAGTGGACGTCTCCGCTCCCGACGGCACCGCGGTTTACGCGACCGTCTCGGGCGTCGTCGCGGCCAACGGGCTCCACCCGGACGTCGTCCGAGTACTGCGTGGCGGCGGGGCGGAGCTCAGTTACTGGCACATCGCGCCGGCGGTGCGACCGGGCCAGCGCGTGGTCGCCTACCGGACGCTGATCGGGCGGATCGAGCCGGGCTGGGGACACGTCCACCTCTCGGAGATGCACGGCGGCGCCTACGTCAACCCGCTTCGGCCCGGCGGCATGGGGCCCTACGTCGACCGAACGTGTCCGTCGGTCAAGCAGATCCGCTTCGAGCGAGCGGGGAACGAGACGAAGACTCGCGCCGTGCGCGGCGTCGTCGATCTGGTGGTCGGCGCCTTCGATCCTCCTGCGCTGTCGGCTCCTGCTCCGTGGAAGGACATGCCGGTCACGCCGACGCTGATCCGCTGGCGCATCCTGACCGAGGCCGGGCGCGCCGTCCGCCGCTGGGAGACCGCGGTCGACACCCGCCGCATCCTCCCGAACGGCAGCTTCGAGACGGTCTACGCCACCCGCACCAGGCAAAACCGCCCGAACCGGCCCGGGACGTACCGCTTCTACCTCGCGCACGGCTGGAACAGCGCTTCGCTGAGAGACGGTGACTACACCATCGAGGTCGAGCTTTCGGACTCCCGAGGCAACCGCAGCCGCTCGAGCCGAGCGTTCACGATCGCGAGCTGAGCCCCCGTGTGCACGGGTCAGCCGCGGGCCGCAACACGCAGCAGGTGAGCGAGCATCGTCGGCGTCCGGGGCCGCTGTGCCGGATCCTTCGCGAGCGCTCCGAGCACGACTTCCGACACCGCCGGCGGTACGTCCTCCCGGCCGGCAGCAGGGTCCGCTGGCTCGTCGTCGAGGTGGGCGTAGGCAACCTCGATCAGCGAGCCGGTGAACGGTGGGCGGCCCGCGAGACAGGCGTAGACAAGGCAACCGAAGGAGTAGACGTCAGAGGCTGCCGTCGCCTCCCCGGACGCCTCGATCACCTCTGGGGCGAGGAACTGCGGCGTACCCAGGACGACGCCCGAGCGGGTCAGCGCCGTCATTGCAGGCCCCTTCGCCAGGCCGAAATCGGTCACGAGCGCCGTGCCGTCCCGCTCGAGCATCACATTCGCGGGCTTCACGTCGCGGTGGATCAGGCCGTGCCCGTGCAGCGCCGTGAGCCCGGCGCCGACGTCGGCGGCGACGTCCAGCAACTCGGCGAGCGAGAGCCGGCTGCCTGTGCGGATGCGCGAGTTCAGCGAGGGGCCGTCGACATACCGGGCCGCGAGGTAGGGGCCATCCTCGTCCTCACCCGAGTCCACGACGTGAACCAGGTTTGCGTGACGGATCGTGGTCGCGATGTGAGCCTCGCGACGAAACCGGCGCCGGTAGACCGAGTCGGCCGCGAGCTCGTCCCGCAGCACCTTGAGCGCGACCACGTCGCCGTTGCGCTCGTTCGTCGCCCTGAAGAGCCTGCCGACGGCGCCCTCGCCGATCGGCTCTGCGAGCCGGTACGGGCCGACGCGAGCGCCCTGTTCAAGCGTCCGGGGCACTGGCAACAAGTGTACGTAGTACCAAAATCGGCGTATCGTTCCAGCTACCGATGAGCCAGACACGCGACTCGCGGATCGGGAGCGAGGTGGCTGCCTACCGCATCGAAGCTGTGGTCGGCGCTGGAGGGATGGGCGTCGTCTATCGGGCCCTCGATCGGCGGCTGGACCGTCATGTCGCGCTCAAGCTGCTTCACGGCGAGCTCTCGCAAAACGACCAGTATCGAGTGCGATTCCTCCGTGAGTCGAAGCAGGCAGCCGCGATCGAGCACCCGAGCATCGTTCCCGTTCACGACGCTGGCGACGCGAGCGGCGTGCTCTACATCGCGATGCGCTACATCGACGGTTCGGACCTCGGACAAGCGATCTCGCGCGAAGGCGCCATCGCTCCGGACAGGGCACTTTCGCTGCTCGCAGAGGTCGCCGACGCGCTGGACGCCGCACACGCCCGCGGGATCGTGCACAGGGACGTCAAGCCGAGCAACGTGCTGCTGTCCTCGCTTGACGCGAGCGGTCGCGAACATGCCTACCTCACGGATTTCGGCATCAGCAAGCTCGTAGCGGGCGCCCGCGCTCTCACGTCGACAGGGCACGTTCTCGGGACGGCCGAATATGTCGCCCCGGAGCAGGTCGAAGGCGGCGAGGTCGATCACCGCGCCGACGTGTACTCGCTTGGGTGCGTGCTGTTCGAATGCTTGGCCGGTGAGCCGCCCTTCGTCAGGGCTACGCCCGTCGCCGTGCTCTGGGCTCACGTCAACGAGCCGCCGCCGCGGCTGAGCGAACTCCGTCGGGAGCTGCCGCCGGCGATCGACGACGTGATCGAACGGGGTCTGGCCAAGAACCCCGACGATCGTTACTCGAGCTGCGCCGAGCTGATTCGGGCCGCCAGGACTACGCTCGGCATCGAAAACGGCGACCGAAGCGACACCGGCGCTGTGCCGCACTCCCGGGCGCTGGACGACCACTGTCTCGAGGTCCTCAAGGCCGCATTGCGCGGTCGACTGGTTACCGTTCTTGGGTCTGGAGCGGACATGGCAACGAGCGACGTGGGTCAGCAAGCGCCGAGCGATTCGGAGCTCGCGGCAGGTCTCGCAGGGGCTTTCGGCTACCCCGTCAGCACCGCGCCGGAGCTGGCTAGGGTGTCGCAGTACGTCGCCGTCATGCACGGCTCGGGCCCGCTCGAGGACGAGCTTCATGACCTGTTGACTGGGCAGTACGTGCCCGGCGCTACGTACCGTCTACTGGCCCGCCTACCCTCCATGGTGCGGGCGGCCGGCGCGGCGTACCCGCTGCTCGTCAGCACGGCGTATGACATGTCGCCCGAGCATGCCTTCGCAGAGGCGGGCGAGGAGCTCGACGTCGTCTCGTACGTTGCGGACGGCGCCGCGAGCGGCCGGTTTCGCCATGTTCGCCCCGACGGCGGCGCGACGCTCATCGACGTTCCCAACACCTATACCGAGGGCCTGTCGGGGAACGAGCGAACGGTCCTCCTGCGCCTCCACGGAGGGGTCGACGTCAGCCGTGACCGAGAGAGCTTTCTCGTGACCGAGGACGATCACATCGAATACCTGCTGCGCTCGGACCTTGCCGGGCTCGTTCCGGTGGCCGTGGCTGCGCGGTTGCTCCGAAGTCACGTTCTCTTTCTGGCCTGCACGCCCACTGACTGGTGTCTACGCGGATTGCTCAGCGCGATCTGGCGAGATCGTGCTCTCGGCTACCGCTCCTGGGCCGTCTCGTCGAAGCCGACCGAAATCGACCGCGAGTTCTGGCGGCATCGAGGCGTCGATCTGGTGAATGTAAGCCTGCCGGCCTACGTCGAGTCCCTCGAGCGTCACGTGAGGGCGTTCAGCGAGAGGGAGGGGATGCGGTGACCGTCGCTTCGCCTGGTGCCGCACTCGTCCGGCCGGCCAGTCCATACCGTGGCCTTGCGCCGTTCGAGGAGACCGAGCTGGACGCGCTCCTGTTCTTCGGCCGCGAGCGCGAGCGTGAGATCGTTACCGCGAACCTCATCGCTTCGAGGCTCACCGTGCTCTACGGACCAAGCGGCGTCGGCAAGAGCTCATTGCTGCGCGCGGGCGTCGCGCACGGGCTGAACACCGATGCCCGCCGAAACCTCGTGCTTCACGGTGGTCCGGAGCTGGCCGCAGTGGTCGTCTCGAGTTGGGGGATGAGCCGCTGCAGGCGATCCTCGATGCAGCCGAGGACGTCGTGGCCGAGCTGCGAGGTGAGGTTTCAGAGCCTCCGCCCGGCTCATTCGTCGATGCGCTCGCCTGGCACGCCCGTGCGCTCGACGGCGATCTCTACCTGATTCTCGACCAGATGGAAGAGTACTTCCTCTACCACGGAGCCGATGACGGCGGCCCGCTGGCCGGGCAGCTGGCGAAGCTACTCCAGGCGCCCGAGTCTCGCGTCAACATCCTTCTCGCGCTCCGAGAGGACGCGCTCGCGCGCCTGGACGCCTTCGTTGCACGTGTGCCGGGGATTCTTCAGAACCGGCTGTGGCTCGAGCATCTGGACCGGAGGGCGGCACGGGCAGCAATCGTGGAACCGCTCCAGCAGTGGAACACACTCGGGGATGAAGCGAACGTCGAGCTCGAGCCCGCGCTTGTCGAGGCTGTCCTCGATCAGGTCGTGGCCACCCGGGCCGGCGGCGACGGGAACGGAAGTGCTCGGCAGGAGGACGCCGAGCGCGGCAGGATCGAGGCTCCGTACCTCCAGCTCGTCATGGAGCGTCTCTGGAGCGAGGAGCGCTCGGTCGGATCGCTGGTGCTCAGAAGGGAGACGCTCGATCGCTTGGGCGGGGCAGCTCGCATCGTCGAGTCCCACTTCGAGCATGCAATCGAGGAGCTTCCTCCGGCGAGTCGCGAGCTCGCGGCGTCGGCCTTCGGCCATCTGGTCACAGCGTCAGGCACGAAGGTCGCACACACGACTGACGATCTCGCGGCCTACGCTGACTCGTCCCAGAGCGAGATGCTCGGAGTGCTCGAGTCGCTCACACGCCAGCGTATCCTCCGGGCAGAAACGGGCGAAGGCACCGGGCCCACGCGCTTCGAGGTGTTTCACGATGTGCTCGCCGCCCCGGTTCTCAGCTGGCGTCGTGGCTTCGAGCAGGAACGCCGGCTCGAGCAGGAACGCTCCGCGCTGCGAAAACGCCACCGGCGGTTGCTCGCGTTGGCCGTCGCGTCGCTGATCGGCCTTGCGCTCGCGGTTGGGCTTGCGGTCTTTGCGCTTACGCAGCGAAGTGAGGCCCGGTCTCAGGCCGAGCAGGCACGGGTCAACGCGGCGCAGGCGGAGGAGAACGCAGCTCGAGCCACAGCGGCGTCGCGGCGGGCCGAGGAGCAGGCTCAGGTTGCACGCGAGCAGGCGAGGATCGCACAGGCTCGCCAGCTGGCGGCTGCCGCACTCTCCCAGCTGACGATCGATCCCGAGCTCGGGCTGCTCCTCGGTATCGAGGCCGTGCGAGGCGAGCAGTCGCCAGAGACCGAGGAAGTGCTGCGCGAAGCTCTGCTCGCATCTCACGTCCGCCTGGTGCTTCGCGCGGGGGGTGCTGTTCATGCGGCCGAGTACAGTCCCAACGGATCGCGAATCGTCGTAGCAAGCGCGGACGGGCGCGCAAGAATATTCGCGGCCGACTCCGGGCGGCTTCTGTCGACGATCGTGCACGACGGGCCGGTGCTGGATGCGACGTTCTCCCCCGACGGAAGGGTGCTTGCGACGGCGAGCGCAGATGGGACCGTCGGCCTCTGGAATGGCCGCACCGGAACGCTGCTTCGGGACCCTGAACCACGGGGCCTCTGCCGCGGCCGTTGAGTTCAGCAGGGAGGGCGGTCTCCTGGTCAGCGGGGGAGGCTCGACCGCGCGGCTTTGGGAAGTCGGCTCTGGACTTCTCCTGCAAACGCTCGTTCACCCGGCAGCAGTCACGCTGGTGACCCTCTCGGCGCAGGGCGATCTTCTGGCAACCGGGGCTGACGACGACGTCGTTCGTATCTTTGGCGTTTCCAGCGGACAGCAACTTGGAGCCGTCGAGCACGATGCCCGGGTCACGAGTGTCTCGTTCAGTCCTGACGGTGCCCTTCTGGCCTCCACGAGCAACGATCGGACGGTTCGGCTCCACAACCTGGGAAGCGGGCGCGAACAGGTGCTCAGAGGTCCTCGCGGCGCCGGCGGCGCCTTTTACGATGCGGAGTTCAGCTACGACAGCGCCCTGCTGGTCACGGGAAGCTCGGATGGAGTCGCCCGGATCTGGAGCGTACGAACGGGGCGGCGGCTCGTGCTGATGACAGGTCACGGAAACTACGTTCGGAGCGCCGCCTTCAGCCCCGACCGCAACTGGGTCGTCACCGGCAGTCCGGATCGCACGGCCCGCACCTGGCAGGCTGCAACAGGCAAGCAAGTCGCCGTTCTCGCCGGGCACATCGAATCCGTGACGAGCGCGGCGTTCAGCCCCGACGGGGCGTGGGTCCTGACCGCAAGCGACGACGGAACGGCGCGAGTCTGGGATCCGGGCACCAACACGGATCTCGTCCCGCTCGGCTCGCACCGCGGACGGGCGTTCGAGGCGGTGTTCAGCCCAGACGGCTCACTTGCGGCGAGCGCCGGCGCAGACGGTACTGCTCGAATCTTCCGTGTCGACGGCACCGTGCCCCCGATAGTGCTTCGTCACGGGGGGCCGGTGACTGCCGTCGCCTTCGACCCCGGGGGAGCGAGACTGCTGACCGCGAGCGTTGACGGGGCGACGCACCTGTGGCGGTCGCGCGACGGAAACCTCATCCGCACGTTCCGGTGTTCCGGGCCCTGTGATACCGCTGCGCTCAACCCGGAGGGTTCGCTCGTCGCGGCGGGCGGATCACGCGGCCTGATCGAGCTCTGGCGCTCCCGCGACGGCGAACCGGTCGCGACGCTGGAAGCGGGCAGCCCGGTACTGGCGGTTGCGTTCAGTCCCCGACGGCCAGCTGCTCGTGAGCGCGACCAGCGACGGAGCGCAGCTCTGGAGCATCCCGGAAGGACGTCTGGTCTATTCGCTGGACGGTCACCGTGGCGCGGTCGTTGACGCCGAGTTCAGCCCGGACGGCCGGCTCGTCCTGACCGCCGGGAACGACACGACCGCGCGTCTCTGGAGCACCGCCACCGGGGAGAGCGTCGCGACGCTGCGAGGCCATCGGGCCGAGCTCACGTCTGCAAGCTTCAGCCGGGACGGCGCCCTGGTCGTATCGACGAGCAGGGATCACGATGGTCGAGTTTGGGATGTGGAAACTGGTGAGCTTCTGCGGGTGCTTCGCGGGCACTTCGCGCTCGTCGCGGACGCGGCCTTCAGCCCCGACGGCCGCTGGATCGTGACGGCCGGTCCCACAACAGCTGGGCTGTGGAACATCCGTACCGGCAAGCTCCTCTACTTGACGGGCCATAGACGCCTGTTGACGAGCGTGTCCTTCGATGCGAAGGGCGAGCGGATTCTGACCTCGAGCCGTGACGGAACGATCCGTCTTTACACGTGCGAGATTTGCGGTTCACCGGCCCAACTCGTCGCTCGAGCTGAGGCACGCCTGGCTCAGACGGGCCGTGAGCTGACGCCGGCCGAGCGGAGACAGTTCTTGCTTGATTGAGGCGGAGGGCGCGGCCGACTTTCCGTCGCAGAGCCGGGCCGGCCCGGCCCACGCTGCGTCAGTAGAGGACGAGGCGGTCGCGGTGTACCGCTTCGAGGCCGCGCGGGCGGCTTGCGTAGGTCGTCCGAGCTGGCGTTCGCGATTCCCTTCGCGAACGGCGCGCCGTCGGGGCCGATGATCTCGACGCCGTCGCCCGCGTCGAACCGCCCCTCGCACCGGGCGATGCCGACCGCGAGGAGGCTCGCGCCGTCGTTCGCAAGCGCGATCCTGGCGCCCTCGTCGACCCGCAGGACGCCGGAGACCGGCTTGCCGAACCGAAGCCACAGCTTGAACGCCGAGGGTGCTCGCTCGCCGGGTGCGAAACGGGTACCGCGCGGCTCACCGGCCAGGATCGGCCCGAGCACGTCCTTGCCGGTGCCGGCGGCGATCACCGTCGGGATGCCGGCGGCCGCAGCCACCTCGGCCGCCACGACCTTGCTCCGCATGCCGCCCTTGCCGAGCTGGGAGGCGCCGCCGAGCACGGCGTTCCGGGCCACCGAGCCGTCCTCGATCAGCTTTGCTCCGGGCGTGCCGGGCGCGCGGGAGAGGACGCCTTCGACCTCGGTGAGGAGGACGAGCAGGCGGGCCCGGGCGAGTACGGCGACCTGCGCGGCGAGCGCGTCGTTGTCGCCGAAGGTGATCTCGTCCGTCGCCGTGGCGTCGTTCTCGTTGACGACCGGGACGGCGCCGAGAGCGAAGAGCGCGTTCATCGCGTTCCTCGCGTGGACGTACGAGCCCCGGTCGGCAACGTCGGTCGCGGTCAGAAGAATCTGCGCGGCCGGGATGCCCTCGGCTCCCAGCGCAGCTTCCCAGGCCGCCTGCAGGCGCGCTTGCCCGAGGGCGGACGCGGCCTGGAGCTTGGGCATGCTGCGCGGCCGCTTCTCGGCGCCGATTCGTGTCAGGCCGAGCGCGATCGCGCCCGAGGAGACGACGCAGACGGGCGTCCCCTGGCGCACGATTCCGGCGATCTCGCGCGAGCGGTTGAGGAGCACCTGCCGTCTCACCTGGCCGCGCGAGCCTGCGATCAGGCTCGTGCCGAGCTTCACGACGAGCGGTCGCTTCATCGCCTCTGCGTGCCGTCCCCGACGACGCGATACTGGCGCAGCCACAGGTCGCGGTAGGTCACCGGGCCGCGCGGCCCGGGCGTCCAGTCGACGTTGATGCCGGTCTCGGGAGCACCCGTCAGGGCGAAGCCGTCGGTGAACCGCGTCGGCGCCTGCCAGAACGCGGCCGTGCCCCGGTAGCCGGTCAGGAACGCGTGCGCTGCCTGCTCGTCCTCGGCGACGATCGTCGCAGCGAGGCCCGAGGTCTCGCCGTTCGCGATCCGCACCGCCTCGTCCAGCCCGTCGACGACGTCGACCGTGACCGTGGCGACCCGCTCCGGGTCGTTCGCCCACTCGTGTCCCAGGCGCCGGTCGAGCGGAGCCATGGCTGCCAGCGTCCTCGCGCGGTCGGTGCCGCGCGCTTCGACACCGACGCGACCGAAGAGCGCGAGCAGGTCTTGGAGACGATCGGTCGCCGCCCGGTCGACGAGGCAGAGGTTGAGCCGGTTGCACACGCCGAGGCGGTCGAGGCTGGCCTCGGCGACCGCGATCAGCTTGCGGCGATCGGCGCTGCCGTGGGCGTACAGGACGCCGCCGCCCTCGGCGTGGGCGAGCGTGCGAACGCCGTGCTCGGCCGCCAGCCTGGCCAGAGTCGCGGTCGTCTCTCCGCTCCCGCGGAGGATCACGAGCGGGATCTCGTCGGGCAGCGTGACGAGGGCTCGTGCTCCCTCTCGCTCCGGCGAGCGCACGAGGCCGACGGCGCCCGGTGGCAACCCTGCACGCTCGAGTGCCGGGCGCAGCACGTCGTCGACCAGCACCGTGACCGTGCGCAGGGCGGCGCCACCGGTCCGCAGGACGGCCGCGTTGAGACTCTTCAGGAGCTGCGCGGCCACGTCCAGGGCGACGTTCGGCCGAGCCTCGAAGTTCGCGCCGACCGTCCCGATCGGAATCCGGACCTCGTTCACCCCGAGCCCGTTCGGGAGTGTCCAGGCGTCGATCTCGCGCTCGAGGCCGGGAATCATGGCCATGCCGCCCACCTGGTCGGCGAGTGCCTCGACCCGTGCCGGGTCGAGACGGAGGCGGTCGAGCGTTCCCTCGTCGAGCGTCGCGGCCGCTGCTTCGACGTCGGCGGCGTTGGCCGCGAGAACGGCCTGCGCGCGCTCGCGGACGAGGGCCGAGGCGGTCTCGAGCGCCTCGGACACCGCATCGTCCGTCAGCGACGTGGAGCGCGCGTCCGGCTTCGAGCGCCTCCATCCGGACGAGCTCTCGCAGATCCACGTATGCCGTTCTAGCAGGTCGGGTCGAGGCCCGCGGGCAGCTCGGCGCCGCCGCTTCTCGCGGAGCGCGCACAACATGCTGGTTCGCTATACTCGCCGCCGAGAGCGGGCCCCGTCCCGCTCACATCGAGAGAGGCTGAGGGAACCGGCCCGTCGAAGCCTCGGCAACCTGCTCCTCGGGGCAAGGTGCCAACCCCGGCCGGGCTTCGGCCCGGGAGGATGTCGAGCGAGACGAAAAGGAGCATCCAAGTGCCCGCGATTTCCCTCCGCTGTCGAGTCTGCGAGACCGGACACGAGCTCGGTCCGTTCGCCGTGTGCTCGCGCTGTTTCGGCCCCCTGGACCCGGTCTACGACTGGGATGCGCTGCGTTCCACCGTCACCCGGGAGTCGATCGGTGCCGGGCCGCCGTCGCTGTGGCGGTACGTCGAGCTTCTTCCGGTGGCCGCGCCGGCCGAAGCCCGGCTCGCGCCCGGCTGCACGCCGCTGGTCGCTGCGCCGCGGCTCGCCTCGGCGCTCGGGGTGGGGGAGCTCTACCTGAAGCTCGACACCGCGAATCCGACCCACTCGTTCAAGGATCGCGTGGTCGCAGTCGCCGCCGCCAAGGCGCTGGAGCTCGGGCTCGACACGCTCTCGTGCTCTTCGACGGGCAACCTCGCGAACGCCGTCGCCGCCCGGGCCGCCGCCGAAGGCATGGAGGCGGCGGTCTTCTGCCCGTACGACCTCGAGCCCGAGAAGCTCGTCGCCACGGCCGTCTACGGCGCGACGATCTACGCCGTCCGTGGCACGTACGACGACTGCAGCCGTCTCACCGTCGAGCTCTCGTTCGAGCTGCCCTGGGGCTTCGTCAACGTCGGCCTGCGCGCCTACTACGCAGAGGGCTCGAAGACGCTCGCGTTCGAGATCGCGGAACAGCTCGACTGGGAGCTGCCCGATGTCGTCGTCGCTCCGATCGCGTCCGGCGCGATGTACTCGAAGGTCGGCCAGGGGTTCGCGGAGCTTCGGCAGCTCGGTCTTGTCGATCAGCCGGCGCCTCGCATGATCGGCGGTCAGGCCGAAGGGTGCGCACCCGTCGCGACGGCGCTCGCAGAGGATCGTCGTGTCACGCCGGTGCGCCCGAGCTCGATCGCGAGATCGCTCGCCATAGGCAACCCTGCGGACGGCGACTTCGCGGTGGCGACGGCAAAGGCGACCGGCGGCGACATCCATGTCACCGCGGAGGACGAGATCGGGATCAACATGGCGCTGCTGGCCGAGACGACCGGCATCTTCGGCGAGACCGCAGCGGGAGTCACCCTCGGCGCGCTGCGAGAGGCGGTCCGCCGCGGCCAGGTACGGCGAGTCCGACCGCGTCGTCCTGCTCGTCACCGGCGACGGTCTCAAGACCCCGGACCCGATCGCCGAGCGGCTCCGGCCGGTCGAGATCGACGCGGACGCGGACGCGCTGCTCGACTCGCTCGGCGTCGCGTAGCGACTCCTGGGCGCCGGCTCGATTCTCAACCGCGCGGGGGTCGTCGAAGCGTGATGGCCGGGGGCGGGGCCGGAGTGCCTCCGCTCGCCTTCCAGTCGCCAGCGGGCGGCCGGTCCCGCTCGGGGAACAGCGCGCAGGCGAGCTCCGTGCCCGTCTCAACCAGCATTCGATCGCACTGTGGCGACACCTGAACCGGCAGACCGTACGTCTTGTTTCCGTAGAGCGGCTCGTACCCGCCGCGGGGGTATTCGCTCTCGGTCGGGAAGTACGAGACACAGCCGTTCGTGTAGCCGGCATAGAGGGTGACGTCGGCCGGCGAGCGCTCCTTCACCGCGAGGCCGATCTCAGTGAAGATCTCGCCCGGGCCCGTGACGATGATCCCGTCGCCTATTCGTACAGCGCCGATCGGCGCCGCGACCGTCGCTCGCGCAGCCCCGGAGGCCAATTCCGCCGCGGCACGACGCGCCCAGTTGAGACCGTGATACCGGAGAACCCGGAGCTCGGACTCGCTGGCCCCTCGCGCGACGGCGTCGTCGAGCTCCCGCTCGGCGCTCGCCCGGACTGCCTCCGCCTCGCCCGGGGTGGGTAGAGCGAGAAGCGGGAACTCGACGGTGCGCTCGAGGGCCGCGAGCTGCGGGGGATCGGTGTCCACGGGCTCCCACCTGAACAGGCGAACGACCGTTCCGGACCCGAAGCTCGTCTCGACCAGTCGCTCGGGCCACGCCGGACGGTCGGCAACAGCGTGCAGCGCCTCTACGGCCAGCCGGCGACCCATTCTCCCTGGTTCGAGGCACTCGTCATCGAACGCGAAACGAGGCATCACGTTCCCGCCCGCGCCCTGAAGGAACACGCACTCGCCGCCGGTCACATCCCGGACGACCTGACGCAGCGGGCCGGGATAATCCGGCGAGTATCCGATGAAGTCGATTCCCGTCGTCACCGTGTGGCACCCGAACGACACCACCGTCCCGATGGCGCTCCCATCCCGCCGCACTGCCTGGAGAACGGGGACAGACGTGTCGACGATGCCGCGGTCGTTCCATCCGATGTCCCGCACGATGCCGTCGTCATCGCGTTCCCGACGATTGACAGCGACGTCTGCGGATCCGAGCCCCCAGCGCACCCACGCGGGCTCGGCTCGTTCGCAGGCAAGCGCACAGACCTCGACGATTCTCTCGTGCAGCAGGTCGATGTAGCCGAGAACATCCGGGCCCGGGTCCGGGTCCGCCTCCCCGAACGAGCCGTACACCGTCCGGCCTCCGGGGGGCGCGTGGTGCGTGTGGTTCCAGTTGAGCACGATCCCGGCTAGCGCCGCCGACGTTGCGGCGGAGATCCGCTCTCGCAGGGCATCGACCTCGGGCGCCTGAATCGCCAGCGTGTCGACTCCGCAGAGGATGGCGCGCATCCCTCCGCGCTCGAGCGCGAGCGCGCTCACCTCGAGCTCGCCGAGCCGGCTCCGGGCCGTTTCGGTACGGCGAACGACCCCGACCATGGGCAGGCCTAGGGGTGGATCGACGGAAAGCCGCGCGGCCCCTGCGCGAAACGCACCTGAAATCGTCACCGGAATCGACCCCAGCCTAGAGAATCTGCAACTTGTCCGTCAAGCCTCGGGGCTCGTCCCTTTTTGACCGACGGCCTGCCGGCCGCTATCGTGCGTGCTCCTGGAATCGTTTCTAGATGGCCAGGGCCCGATGATGAGTGCGACCGACGACGACTCGAGCCCGACTCAGCCCCGGCGCAACCTGCGGGAGGTTGCCGAGCGGGCCGGCGTGGCGATGTCGTCCGTCTCCCGCGTCCTGACCGACCATCCGGACGTGAGCCCGCGTATGCGCCAGCGCGTGCTGGCGGTGGTCGACGAGCTCGGATACGAGCCGAACCTCCTCGCGCAGAGCCTCCGGCGGGGATCGAGCCTGTCGGTCGGCTTCGTCATCCGTGACATCTCGAGCCCGCTCTTTTCCGAGATCGCTCTCGGCGCCGAGACGGAGCTTCGCAGCCATGGCTACTCGATGCTGCTCACGAACTCGGAGGGATTGCCGACGCTCGACGCGGCGCACATCCGTCTCTTCCGTCAGCGCCGAGTCGACGGGCTCCTGCTCTCGCTCGCGGACGAGTACCACGAGGCGACGATGGAGGAGCTGCGTCGCGTTCCGGTACCCGTCGTTCTGATCGATCGCGAGCTGCGCGAGCCGCTCGAGACGAGCGCCGTACTGAGCGATCACGCGAGCGGGATCCGGGCGGCCGCGGATCACCTGATCGCGCTCGGGCATCGCCGCATCGGGCTCGCAGCAGGGCCACTCAACCTGAGGCCGGGACGCGAGCTCAGCTCGGCCCTCGAGGCGGTGTGCGCGCAAGCCGGCATCGAGGCCGTCGTCGATGCCGGACCATTCACCGAGGAGCATGGAGCGGCTGCAGCGGTACGGTTGCTCGACCGGGCGGATCCGCCGACTTCGCTGATCGCCGGGTCGAACCAGATCCTCCCGGGCGTGCTGCGAGTCGTCAGGCAACGGGGAATCCGGATCCCAGGCGATCTCTCGCTCGTGACCTTCGACGACATCCGCATGCTCGAGTTCGTCGAGCCGCCGATCGCCGTCGTCTCGCGGGAGCCGGTCGTGATCGGCAGGGAGGCGGCTTCGATTCTCCTGCGACGCCTGAAGGGCGGCCCCCCGGAACAGACCCGCATCCCGACCACCTTCGATCCCCGCGCAAGCTGCGCGCCGCCTTCGCCCTCGTAGGCTCGACGGAGCGGGATGGTGGTCCCGGTCGATCAAGCTCGGCTCGCCTCGCCGTGCCCTGGGCGAGCGCTTGACGGATCTGAGAGCTCCCGAATATACTCGCGCTCCTTGGAACGGGAAACAATTCCAGGAACCTTTGCAGAGAGGAGCTCCAATGAGCATGCCCTTCCGGTCTCGAGGACGCGCGATCGCGGTTTGGTTCGCGATGCTGGCCGCGGTGGGTGCACTAGCTGTCGCAGCAGGATGCGGCGGCGGGGGCGAGCCGGCAGCAGAAGAGCCGCAGGCGACGGCGACCGAGGCCCCCGCCACCGAGGCACCACCGGCTGACACCGCGGCGCCGCCGGCCGACACGGCGCCCGCCGCAGCCGGGCCCTACGGTGCCGGGCTTCAGCTGACCGACGAAGTCATCGCGGCTCCTGAGGTGTCTTCGATCAAGGAGCCCTGGGTCCTCTGGAACAACGAGACATGCGCGTACGAGGAGACGACCGATCACCCCGCCACGTACGAGCCGATGCTGCGCACGATCGTACCGCCCTACCAGATCGGCTACATGAACTACGGGGACATCGACTCATTCGGGATCGCGAACACCAAGAACATCACGGAGCTTGCCGACCAGGCCGGCTTCACCCTGAACGTCTACAACCTGAAGTATCCCTCCGAGACCGAGCCGCTCACGCAGGCTAGGGCTTCGGCGCTGAAGGGGGACAAGGGCGTCATCACTGCGACCCAGGTCCTGTTCGAAGAGCAGTACAAGATCCTGGCCGAAGAGGGATGCATTCCGGTCGTCCAGCTGTACGCCTTCGGAACATCCGTGCCGAACTTCGGTGTCAACTGGGCAGACGCGGGTACGCAGATCGGGACGTCGCTCGGGGAGATCGCCCTCGAGAAGGGCTGGGATCCCGCGACGACGGCACTCGTCCAGTGCACGAACCCGGACTTCGGCCCAAGCGTCAACGCGATGTTCGAGACTGCTCCGCCGGCGGTGAGCGAGGCCGGCTTCGCGATACCGGAAGAGAACGTCTTCAATCTCACGTGCAAGCTCGGCAAGCACGAGACTGTCACTACGGACTGGTTCACGGCCCATCCGGATTTCGCGAACGTCATGTTCGACACGATCGACGATCCGTCGGCGGACGGAATGATCAACGCGATCAAGAAGGCCGGTCGCGAGGACGACTCGATCATCATCGTGAACGGCGCCGATCCCCAGGGTCGAAAGGCGATTCGGGCCGGAACGCAAACGGGCTCCACCGCGTTCTTCCCGGAGCGCTACGGCGAGTGGGCGATCGCGATGCTCGAGGACATCCTGTCAGGCGTTCCGGTGCCGCTCGAGGTGAATCACCCCACCCCGCTGATCACGATCGACAACATCGACGAGTACTACCCTGGAGAGTGACGTCTCATAGGCAGCACCGGCGGCTATCCGGATGACATGCCGGCCGGCCGGGGCGAGACGCCCGGCCGGCCGGCAGCCCATTCTCGATGGCTGCAGCGCCTGCGAAGCCTGGTCCTGAGGCCGGAGGCGGGACTTCCGATCATCCTCGTCGCGCTGTGCGTGTATCTCGGCTTCGCCTCCGAGTATCTTCTGGCGCTGGAAGAACCTCCTGAACATCACGGAAGCGGTGTCGGTCGTGGGGATCGCGGCGGCCTTCGCGACGGTCGTGGTGATCAGCGGCGGGCTCGACCTGACTCCGATAGCCGTCATCACCATGACGGGCATCGTCGCTACCGAGGCCTTTCGCGCCGACCTACCCGTCTGGCTCGTCGTCCTCATCGCGCTGCTCGCCGCAGCCGGGATAGGAGCGGTCAACGGATCGCTCATCGCGTTCCTGAACCTGAACGCGTTCATCGTCACTCTGGGGACGACGTTTCTCTTCACAGGCGTCGCATTTCTCATCACCGACGGCACGCCGAGAGACATCGACAGGGAGGGCTTCAACCAGCTCGGGCAGTCGAAGATCTGGTTCGAGATACCGATCGACACCGTCTGGATGGTGGGGGTCTTCGCGGCGACGTTCTTCATGCTCAGATTCACGCGCTTCGGCACCCATGTATTCGCGGTTGGCGGAGGACAGACGGCCGCTCGTCTCAGCGGGGTACGGGTCGTACACGTCAAGCTCGCGGTCTACGTCCTGGCCGGCTTCGTATCGGGCATCGCCGGCATCGTCCAGACGGCGAACGCCGGCCAGGTGGGCGTCTACGCGGTATCGAACTCGAACGACCTCTTGGTCATCATCGCAGCGGTGATCATCGGCGGTACCGCCCTCACAGGCGGTCGCGGCAGCGTGATCGGAACACTCATCGGCGTGCTCTTGCTCGGGGTCATCCAGAACGGGCTCACCCTGCTCAACATCTCGAGCTTCTGGCAGCCCGTCGTCGTGGGTCTCATCCTCCTGATCGCGATCGTCCTGGACGAGCTCCGGCGCCGCGTCGAGCTGGCGACTGCATGACGATGGGCGACGGTCAGCCCCAGAACGGCTCCGGCCCGCTGCTCGAAGCGCGCGGGCTGAGCAAGCACTACGGCACGATCCGCGCAGTCGAGGACGTCGACCTGACCATCGGCCGCGGGGAGATCGTGGCGATTGTCGGCGACAACGGCGCGGGGAAGACGACGCTGATCAAGATGCTGTCCGGAGCGGTCGCTCCGGATGCGGGCGAGATCCTGGTCGAGGGAAGCGTCGTGCGTATCCACGACCCACTCGACGCACGTGCGCTAGGGATCGAGACCATCTACCAGGACCTCGCCCTCCTCCCCAACCTCGACGTGACGACCAATCTCTACCTCGGACGTGAGAAGAAGGTCGATGGCCCGCTCGGACTGCTCGGCGTCGTCGCGCGTCGTCGCATGAGAGGCGAGGCCCGCGAGCATCTGGACAAGCTGCAT
Organism: uncultured Thermoleophilia bacterium; assembly: GCA_963797645.1. Classification (GTDB taxonomy): domain Bacteria; phylum Actinomycetota; class Thermoleophilia; order Gaiellales; family Gaiellaceae; genus CAWCQC01. Next base: position 120,684 of record CAWCQC010000013.1, read on the forward strand.
ATCCAGATCCCCAAGATCTCCGGCACACCGGTCGAGTCGCTCTCCGGTGGACAGCGACAGAGCGTTGCGATCGCGCGCGCGATCGTCTGGGCCTCGAAGCTCCTGATCATGGACGAGCCGACGGCCGCACTCGGCGTCGCCCAGTCACGAGCCGTGCTCGACCTCGTCCGGCGGGTACGGGAACGAGGCACATCGGTCGTGATCATCAGTCACATCCTCCCTCACGTGCTCGAGCTCGCGGATCGCGTCGTCGTCTTGCGCCACGGTTCGAAAGTCGCGGAGATCTCCGCTCAACGCGTCACGCAGGATCGTCTGATCGCCCTGATCGTCGGCTTCGAGGATCCCGGGGCGTGAGAGCGAAGCCGGTCGGCGCCGATGAGGATCGCCTGATGGGAGTCCGCATCGGCGTCGACGTCGGTGGCACGTTCACCGACCTGATCCTCCACGACGAGGCAACCGGCGACGTCCGTGTGGCCAAGGCGCTGACGACTCCGTCGGCGTTGGACGAGGGCGTCGAGCGAGTCGTTTCGGCCGTTTCGCCGGCCGGCGCCCGCGAAGCAGAGACGCTCTTTCTCCACGGGACGACCGTGGCGTTGAACGCGCTGCTCGAGCGAAAGGGAGCGAAGGTCGGCCTGCTCACGACTCGGGGGTTTCGTGACGTCCTGGAGCTTCGCCGTGGAGAGCGCGACAGGATGTACGACCTGCGCTGGAAGCCTAGCCCTGCGCTCGTGCCCCGGCGGCTTCGGCTGCCCGTCACCGAACGGATTCGCGCCGATGCACAGATCGAGATCCCGCTCGAGACAGCCGACATCGGGCGAGCGCTCGACGTCTTCGAGGCCGAAGGTGTCACGTGTATCGCAGTCGCGTTCGTGAACGGCTACGCGAACCCGGCGCATGAGCTCGCGGCGGAGCGCCTCCTGAGGGCACTGGGTTTCAGCCGGCGACATCTCCCTCTCACACGAGGTTTCGGGCGAGTATCGGGAGTACGAACGTACCTCGACGACGGTCGTCGATGCCTACGTTCGTCCCCAGGTGAGCGCGTACCTGGCGCATCTTGCCCGACGGCTGACGGCCCTCGGCTTGAGCGAGCGCTTGTTCGTTACGAATTCGGGTGGTGGCGCGATGACGTTCGAGGAGGCAACGGCTCGCCCGTTCGAGATCATCGACTCGGGTCCGACGGCAGGCGCTGTGGGCGCCGGCGAGCTTTGCCGAGATCTGGAAATCCCTCTGGCGATCACTGCCGATGTCGGCGGGACGAGCTTCGACACATGTCTGGTCATCGACGGACGACCCCCGGTCAGGTACGAGGGCCGGATTGCCGAACTGGTCGTGCAGACGCCGTGGGTCGACGTCCGCTCGATCGGCTCCGGCGGGGGCTCGATCGCCTACGTCGACGAGGGCGGCCAGCTCCGCGTCGGGCCGGAGAGCGCGGGAGCGGACCCGGGACCCGCCTGCTACAGACGTGGCGGCTCGCGACCGACGGTAACCGACGCGGCTGCGAAGCTCGGCATGCTGGCGCTGGGCGAGCTCGCGGCTGGGGTCGTTCTCGACATCGAGGCCGCCCGCGCGGTACTCGAACCCCTGGCGCAACGATTCTCGATGGACGACGACGGCATCGCGATCGGGATCATCACGATTGCGACCGCCCAGATGGCGGACGCGATCCGCGAGATGACGGGAGAGCGCGGCCAGGATCCTCGTGAGGCGGTGCTACTGGCATTCGGAGGCGCAGGGCCGCTGTTTGCGACGCTGCTCGCGCAGGAGCTCGGCATGAGGCGCGTCGTCGTGCCTCCTCACGCCGGGAACTTCTCAGCCTGGGGCCTTCTCGGCCAAGACGTGGTCCGCTCGTCCGCCTCGACGTCCGTCGCGAGCCTGACCGAGGACGGACTCGTATCGGCAGGCCGAGAGCTGCTGAGGCTCTTCGAACGGCTGGCCGCCCGATCGGTGGCGCTGGGGCCGGACCAGCAGTACGAAGCGTCACTCGACATGCGCTACGTGGGCCAGGACTACACGTTGACGATCCCGGTCTCGTTCGATGAGACACGCGGCGTGATCGAGGGTGATCCAACGTCGACAGCCCGAGCCTTCGGGGAGGAGTACCAGCGTGTCTTCGGCCACGCGCTCGACGAAGCGGTCGAGATCGTGTCCGTGCGCGCGACCCTTCGGACACCGCTGCCACGGGGGAAACGCCAGCCCGCCGCGAGCGACGCGGTCGACGGGCAGATGCCGACGGGACGAACGGTCCGTGCCTGGTCCTTCACGCGAGGTATGCATGCAGACTTCGCTCTCGTGAACCGAGGCTCGCTCGCAGTCGGATCGTCGCTCGACGGACCGGCGATCGTACTGGAGGAAACGGCCACCACCTACGTCGACGAAGGGTTCGATCTCGAAGTCCATCCGTCCGGTGCGCTGGTGATCTCGAACCTCGCGCTCGGCGAGGAGACATCCCTGAACGCTCGAGCCTCGGGCGCAGATTCCGGGTCGCTTGCGTCGCCGGACCCGATCCTGACGGAGGTGATTCGACAGGGCCTGCTGTCGGCTGCTGAGCAGATGAAAATCGGCCTCCGCAGAACCGCATTCTCGCCGATCGTCTACGACATGATCGACTTCTGCTGCGCCCTCTACGACCGCGACGTTCGCCTCCTCGCCCAGGCGCAGGCAACTCCGCTCTTTCTCGGAACGATGGGCTTCTGCATCGACGCCTGTGTGCGGGCGATCGGCGGTGAGGAGGCCCTCGAGCCCGGCGACGTTCTCTTCTCGACGTACGCCTACGACATCGGCTCGCATCCGCAGGACGCCGCGATCGTGGTACCGGCCTTCCTCGAGGGCGACCTGATCGGGTATGCCGCGGTCAAGGCCCACCACATGGACATCGGCGCGATCGAGCCCTTCTGCACCGCCACTACCGACAACTTCCAGGAGGGCGCGATCTTCCCCGGGGTTCGGATCTTCCGTGGGGGCCGGCGTGACGAGGACATGTATCGCACGGTGCTCGCCAATTCCCGCCTTCCGGCAGCGCTCGCCGGTGATCTGAACGCTCAGATCGTTGCCGCGAACGTGGGGCTGTCAGCGCTGAGCCGACTGATCGAGCGCTACGGACGCGAGTCTTTCCAGGCAGCGGTCGAGCGGATCTTCGACCACGGCGAGGCGACGGTGCGCCACTTCCTCGAGCGAATTCCGGACGGCCGTTACGTCGGCGCCGGTGCGATGGACAACGACGGTCTCGATGACGAGCTCGTGCCGTTCACCGTCGCCACGGAGATCGTCGGGAGCAACGTTCGCGTCGACTTCGCCGACTCGCCGCCACAGCAGGCCGGCCCGATCAACTGCCCGCTTCCCACTTCCGTCTCGGCAGCGCGGCTCGCGATCGTGGCAATCGCCGGGGGAGGCGAGTCGGCCAGCGAAGGGCATTTCAGACCAATCGACGTTCGCACGAGGCCGGGATCGATGTTCCATGCGGAGCCGCCTGCGCCCATCTATCTCTATGGCTGGCCGGCGACGCAGGCCATCGACGCCATTCACCGTGCGATCGCAGATGTGATGCCAGAGGCCGTGAGCGCCGGGAGCGGTGGGGACTACTGCGGTGTCGTCTGGTGGGGACGACGCGCGAGCGGCGAGTTCTGGGCCGGTGGGACGGATCACGTCACAGGCCAGGGCGCAACCCACGACGGAGACGGTGGCGCTCCCCTCATGCACATCTCCTTCTCGGGCATGCGGAACACACCTGCCGAGACCCTCGAGTTGCGCTACCCCCTGCTCGTCGAGCAGTTCGAGCTCGCCCAGGACTCGGCGGGCGCCGGCCGGTTCCGCGGCGGCCCCGGAGTCGACATCCGCTACCGGATGCTCGAGGACGGCCAGTTCACCAGCCCGATCGAGCGCACGAGGACTCGGCCCTGGGGCCTGCGGGGCGGCGAGCCGGGCCGCCCGAACGGGTTGCGCGTGGTCCTCCCGGACGGCTCGGATCAGTCGCTCTCGAAGACGACTGCGTTCCCGGTTCCCAGGGGTGGCGTCATCGAGTTCCTCGTCGGAGGCGGTGGGGGCTATGGATCGCCAGCCGACCGAGACCCGCAAGCGGTGCTGGAGGACGTCGAGGACGGGCTCGTCTCCACGGAAGCCGCGAAGCGCGACTATCCGGGCGTGTTCCCCGGCAACTCGAGTCGAGCTGCGGTCTCGGGTGACCGCGCGACGGTATGACCCGACCTCCGCTGCTCGCCGGAGCTGCCGCGCTCGACGTCAGGCCTTCGCTCGGGTTGCCGATGATCGGCTTCGTACGGCGCCAGACAGGTGCTTCCGGATATGGCCTTCCGCTCGAAGTAAGCGCGATCGTGATCGAAGGTGACGGGGGCAGGGTCGTCCTCTGCGGCGTCGACACGATCGGGATTCAGTCCCCCGAGGTCGACGAGATCCGTACCGCAGTCGCCGAGGCCGCCGGAACCGACCTTGCCGGCGTGCTGCTCTGCTGGAATCACACCCATTCCGCACCGCCTGCGACGCGCTCGATGGTGCGTCGGAGCGGGCTGCTCGAAACCGATGGCGACGACCGCATCGACCGCTACGCAGAGTTTCTCGCTTCGCGCGTGGAGGAAGTGGCGCGCGTCGCGGCCGGCCGCCTCGAGCCTGCGCACGGTGTCTGGGCCGTCGGTGACGTGGATCTCTCGGTGAATCGTCGGGAGCGCGACGCTGATGGGTCGGGTCGTTCACGGGTGGCGGACAGAAGGACTCATCGATCGCCAGGTGGTTGCATTCCAGGTGCGGCGCCCCGATGGGTCGTCTATCGCGACGCTGGTCGGATACGGCTGCCATCCGGTGGCCGGCGGCATGAACTTGTCCTGCTACTCCGGCGACTATCCGTCGGCTCTTCGCGCTGCCGTACGCCGGCTCAGCGGTGGCGAGTGCGTGTTCTTCCAGGGCGCGGCCGGAAACATCCTGCCGATGATCGCGTTCTGCGACGACGAGCGCGAGGCAGTCCACATGGGCGAACGGCTGGCGCTCGAAGTCGCGCATGCCCTTGCGGACGAGCCGTCGGTACCACGGCAGCTCGTCGTGGAGGCCGACGGGTCGCTGATCCCGATGATCCTGTTCCGTTTCCGCGACATCGAGGGGACGGGTCAGCATCTCGCGTACGCGGAGGATCGCGTGCGCTTTCCGCTGCAGGCCGGCCCCGACCCGGACGAGGTCGCGCTCGCCGGCGCCCAGTACGAGCGCGAGCTGGCCGATGCGCTCGAGCGCAACGCGGGCGACGCCGAGCGGTACGGGCTCGCCTATCACGCGAAGTGGGCCAGGTTGACCGAGGCGGAGCTGAGGGCGGGGTCATCGAGCACGTTCCTGGAGGGACCGGTCAACGCCGTCAGGGTCGGCGACGGGGTGATCGTCAGCGCACCGGGGGAGATCGTTCGCGGAGATCGGGATCGCCGTGAAGGAGCGCTCACCGGCAAAGGTGACACTGTGCGCCGGGTACACGAACGGGGCTCTCGGATACTTTCCGACCGAGGAGGCTTACGCGGAAGGGGGGTATGAGCCCGCGTACTCCAACCGGAGTTACGGGATGCCTGCCACGGTCGCCCCCACGTGTGAGCAACTGCTTGTCGAGCGCTCCGTGCGCCTCGCCGAATCGCTGTTTCCGGAGGCGCCTCGCTACGACGGCGCTCGAGGCTGGAAGGCAAGCGGCTCCCTCGAGCGACCGATGCGGGTCTGGCTCGAGCGTCCCGTCGAGAGAGACTACGCTCCGCCGGTGGTGGCTCCGGCGCCGGGATGAGCGAGCTCACGGTATCGGTGCCGGTGTCGCTGCTCCCCCGACCCGACGCCGGAGGAACGCCATGAAGGTTGTCAGCGTCGACGCGTTCCCGCTCGCCTACCCGGAGCCGCATTACAAGGGGATGGAGCGGTACGTGACACTCGCTCGGATCGAGACCGACGACGGTCTCGTGGGGTGGGGAGAGTGCATCTCGCAGTTCCGGGAAGCCTCGATCGCCACGAAGCTGATCATCGAGCAGGGGTTCGCGCCACTGCTGATCGAGGAGGACCCACGCGACGTCGAGCGGCTCTGGCGGAAGCTTCTCGAGCACGTCTGGTGGTATGGCCCCGAGGGCATTGCCGCCTTCGCGATCAGCGCCGTCGACGTGGCGCTCTGGGATGTCAAGGGCAAGGCACTCGCGCTGCCGGTATGCCGCCTTCTCGGCAGCCCGATCCAGAAGCGCGTCGCGGCGATGGGCTCGATCGTCTTCGACATGGAGGACCTCGACTGGACGCTCGGCGAGTTCGCCTGGATGCGCGAGCAGGGCTACCGGATCGTCAAGGGCGGCTGGGGGATGCGCCCGGAGGCGGTGTTCGGCCAGGATCGTGATCGTGACCTCCAGCTCGTGCGGAGCATCCGCGAGACGATCGGTGACCAGCTCGAGCTCGTGGTCGACACCCCCGGCGTCTGGGACATCTGGGACGTGCCCACGGCCATCCAGCGTTTCCGTGATCTCGAGCCCTACCGGCTCAAGTGGATCGAGCAGCCGCTCCTGCCGCGCAACCTCGACGGCCACGCGCGGCTGCGACGAGCCGTCTCCACGGCGATCGGCACAGGTGAGGACGAGTGGGACGTCGAGTCCTACGCCCGCCTGATCGCCGCCGAGGCCGTCGACGTTGTGCAGATGGATCCGGGCCGCTGCCACGGGATCACCGGCTGCCGAGCGGTGATCGCCCTGATCGAGGCCGCGAACCTGACGTGGAGCGCGCACACGTGGAGCAGCGCGCTGAATACAGCAGCCAGCGCCCATCTGCTTTCGATCTCACGAAGCGGCCTCTGCCTCGATCTGAAGCCACACGAGTCGCCGCTACAGCACGAGCTCGTGAGCGATCCGTGGGTGCAGGAGGACGGCTACCTGGCGATCCGTGACGCTCCCGGCCTCGGTGTCACCGTGCGTGACGACGTCGTGCAGAAGTACCTGTTGTCCTAGGGAGATGTGCCGCGCCGCCTCCCGCCTCGTCCAACCCGACTCTGGAGGTCCACCATGAGCTCGCGAACTGCCCACACCGATCATCGGAGGAGGCGATGATCAAGCGCGTGAGCCTTGTGCGCCGTCTTCCAGGGCTGAGCAGAGACGAGTTCGTGACGCACTGGTCGGGGCCGCACGTCGAGATCGTCCGCGGCCTGCCGGGCCTGCGGGGACTGAGACTCGGCGTCGTCAGCGCGTGGACTCCCGCAGAGGCTGCGTGGGACGGCGTGGGCGAGCTCTGGTTCGACAGCCGCGATGCCGCGGAGCGTGCGTTCGCTACCGAGCCGTTCGCCAGCCAGCTCGGCGCCGATCGTCCGCTGTTTCTCGCGGAGCTCCAGAGCGCCTTCGTCGAGGAGTTGACCGTCGTCCCGCCACCGGCCGGACGTTAGGGGGGATGTCGCCATGATCGCTCCTGATCGAAAGGCGCTCGTCACCGGCGGGGCTTCGGGCTTCGGGCTCGGGATCGCCCGCAACCTCGCGGACAGCGGCGCGCGGGTGGTGATTGCCGACGTTGCTGCCGGCCCGCTCGAGAAGGCGGCCCACGACGACGCGCGCCTCGTGCCGCTCGAGCTCGACGTGACCGATGCGGACGCGGTGCGAGCCGGCGTGCGGCGGGCAGAGGACGAGCTCGGCGGCCTCGACACCCTCGTCTCCTGCGCAGGTGTGATCCACGTGAAGCCGCTCGAGGAGGTGACCGAGGCCGACTGGGACCTGACGCTCGACGTCAACCTCAAGGGAGCTTTCCTCGTCAGCCAGGCGGCGGCGCCGGCGCTGGCGGCCAGCGGGAGGGGGCGCATCGTCGCGATCTCGTCGGACGCCGGGCGGCGCGGCTATCCGTGGATTCAGGCGTACACAGCGAGCAAGTTCGGGCTGATCGGGCTGATGGAGTCGATTGCCATCGAGCTGGCTCCGCGCGGCGTCACGGTCAACTGCGTGTGCCCCACGTCGTGCCCGACGACGGGCATGGGACGCTCCTTGACCGCGTGGAAGGTTCGCGTGTCCGGCAAGAGCGAGGCTGAGGTCCTCGCCTCGATCGCGGCGTCCTTGCCCCTCGGACGCTACGTCCTCGAGGAGGACGTCGTCGCGGCGATTGCGTACTTCGTCTCCGACGAGGCGAGCTTCCTCACCGGAATCGCGCTCGACATCGACGGGGGTGAGCACCTGGGCGGCTTCATCCCTGGTGCGAGCTAGATGCCCGCTGCGCACTACACGGCACTCGACCATGTCGGCTTTGCGGTCTCGAGCCTGGAGCGCTCGATTCGCTTCTACAGCCTCCTGCTCGGCGAGGAGCCCGTCCTACGCAAGGTCTGGGACGACGAATACGTCGGAAGGATCGTCGGGTACCCGGGGCTCAAGCTCGAGGCAGCATTCTGGAGGCTGCCGGGAGGGACGATCCTCGAGCTGATCGAGTATCTCCACCCGCCCCCAGCGCGAGTCGACATGGAGACGTACAACGCCGGCAACGCACATCTCTGCCTCGTCACGGACGATATCCACGACGACGTCGAGCGTCTTCGTGGGCACGCGGAATTTCGGAATCCGGAACCGATCGAGATTCCGTGGGGGCCCTACAAGGGTGGCTGGGCGCTGTACATGCGCGACCCCGACGGTATCTCGATCGAGGTGCTGCAGGAACCACCCGGAGGCCCCGATCTGTGACGTGCGGAAACGGCGAGGGCCGACCGAGACGTTCGAGTCGTAACGGAGGGACGCATGACCGATCTAGCGTTCACTGACACCCATGTGCATTTCTTCGACCTTCGCGAGCCGAGCCTGCGCTACGACTGGCTGCTGCCCGAGGCGGACGAAGACCCGGATCTCGGGAACTACGACGCGATCAAGTCACAACGCTACTGGGCGGACGACTTCATCGGCGAGACGCGATTCGCAAACGTCACGAAGGTCGTCCACGTGCAAGCGGCCGTCGGCACCCCGGATCCGGTAGACGAGACACGATGGCTCCAGGCCTTCGCCGACCGGCTCGGCGTTCCGCACGGAATCGTCGCCTACGCGGACCTCGCTAGCTCGGACGCGGAGCGAGTGCTGGCCCGGCATGTCGAGTTCGCGGGCGTGCGGGGAATCCGAGACCTGCGCTACGACGACTATCTGCGCGACGAGGCCTGGCAACGGGGCTATGCCCTGCTCGAGCAGCACGGCCTGGTGTGTTGCGACGACCCGCTCGTCGAAGCGATGGCGGACGCGGCCGAGCTCGCACGGATGTTCCCGGCCGTCACCTACTGCGTCGACCATGCGGGATTCCCGCGCCGTCGCGACCGGGAATACTTCGACGAGTGGCGCCGGGGGATGCGTGCGATCGCAGCCGTCGAGAACACGGTCGTGAAGGTATCCGGGCTCGGCATGGCGGACCATCGATGGACGGTCGAGTCGCTGCGACCGTGGGTGCTCGAGTGCATCGACGCGTGGGGACCGGCTCGGGCCTTCTTCGGCACGAACTGGCCGGTCGACCGCTTGTACTCCTCGTACTCGGACGTCGTCGACGCCTACCGCGAGATCGTCTCCGACCTTCCGCCGCGGGATCAGGCCGCGCTCCTGTCGGGCAACGCCGACCGTGTCTTCCGCCTCTAGCGACATGGCATTGCGGCTGAACGGGCGTCTTCGATTCGCGAAATCAGCCTGCACCAGGCGTGCCGGCACGAGCCGTTTGACACGTCTGGACCGTACCGATTACGATTCCGGAATCGTTTGCTGGACATTCCGGAATCGTTTGCGAAACCCGCAGCGCAACCAGGAGGAGGAAGCCATGCACTCGACGAGGCTCCGACATGGAAAAGCTCTCCTTGTCGCCGCCGCTGCTGTGGTCGTCCTGGCCGCGGCCGCGTGCGGCGGGGGCGGCGAAGAGGAGCCGGCTGCGACGACGCCCGCTACCACCGCGGCCGACACGGGAGCACCCGCTGCGACGACTGAGGCGCCGGCGGGAACCGAGGCGACCGCGCTCCCCGAGGTCTGCCAGGGTCAGTCCGGCGAGGGTCTCAAGGTCGGGTTCGCGAACATCTCCGAAGAGTTCCCGTTCACTGTGCAGGTCCGGGAGGGACTCGAAAACGTGGCGGCCGAGTGCGGTCTCGAGCTCGTCGTCGCGGACAACGACCTCGACCAGCAAAAGGTGCAAGCGAACCTGCGCAACTTCGTGACGCAGGGGGTCGACGGTGTCATCCAGTTCCCGGTCGATGAGGCGAGCGGCTCCGCAACGTGCGATCTGATCGAAGGGATACCCGTCATCACGATCGACATCAAGATGGAGCCTTGCGCGATCTTCATGGGGGCCGACAACTCCGAGGCCGGCCGGCTTGCAGGGGAAGCGCTCGGAACATGGGCCCAGGAGAACTGGAACTGCGAGATCGACGCGTTCCTCCGCCTCGAGTCGCCGAGCGTCGGCGAGGTCAACACCCTCCGCCTCGACGGTCAGCAGGAGGGGTTCGAGAGCATCTGTGGTCCGATCGCCGACGACAAGGTGAAGGTGGTCGCAGGCGAGTCGATCATCGAGGACGTACGGCGGCTCACAACCGACCAGCTCACCGCTCTTCCCGATGCTGAGCGGATTGCAGTCGTGTCGATCGACGACGACAGCTCACTCGGCGCAACCGCGGCCTTCGAGGCAGCGGGGCGCCTCGACCAGGCGGCGATCGTCGGCCAGGGAGCCGACATCTCGTCCCGAGACGTGATCCGCGACGGAACGTGGGTCGGCTCGACGGCATATTTCCCCGAGTCGTACGCCGACTATCTGATTCCGAACATCATCCGCCTGATCAACGGGGAAGACGTGGTTGATCCGATTCTCGTCGAGCACGTCTTCATAGACCAGAACAACATCGACGAGTACTACCCTGAGTAGCCGGCTCGAAGCACGGCAGGTGGGGGCGCTCGCGCCCCCACCTCATGCTGGATGACAGCGACGCCACCCGTCGCCGCGGCAACGACACGCCGTTGGCGCGACGCAGCCGTCCGTCGACTCCGGGTGATCCCGCCGATCACCGCGGTGATCGGTATGGAGGCGATCCTGATCACCTGGTTCGCGCTCGCGTCGCCGTTCTTCCTGACGGTCGACAACTGGCTGAACATCGTCCTCGCGATGTCGGTGCTGGGAGTCCTCGCTCTTCCCAACACGCTGTTACTCGTCGGCGGCCAGCTCGATCTGTCGATCACAGCGAACGCAGCGTTCTGCGGGATGCTCTTCGCGCTGTGGTTCGGCGAGATGGCAACCGGTCTCGCGGTCGTTCTGGCCGTTCTCATCGGAGGATCGATCGGCGTCCTCAACGGGCTTCTTGGTGACGAAGATCGGGATCAACTGGATCATCGCCACACTCGGGACGCTGGCCATCTTTCGAGGCCTGACCCGCCTCGTCTCCGACGGTGCGACTCTCAGAGTCGACGGCTTCGAGGGACTGGGCCGTACCGAGATCTTCGGAGAGGTTCCCGTCCCTGTCGTCATCTTCCTCGGTCTTGCGATCGCCGCGGGCGTGCTCTACCGCTACACGGTATTCGGTCGCAGCATCCAGGCGGTCGGGTCGAACACGGAGGCCGCACGGCTCCAGGGCGTGAACGTCGCGCGCGTTCTCTTCATCGCATTCGTGATGGCGGGTCTCTGCGCTGCGCTCGCGGGCCTGATGAACCTCTCCCAGCTCGGAGCAGGATCGTCGAACGCATTCCTCGGGGCGGAGCTCGACGTCATCACCGCCGTGATCATCGGCGGCACGAGCTTCGCAGGGGGCCGTGGCACGATCGTGGGTACCGTGCTCGGGTTAAGCATCCTCGCGACGCTCAACAACGGTCTCGTCCTCATCGGCGTGAGCCCGTTCTGGCAGGAGGTCTCACGAGGAATCGCTCTGATCGTGGCAGTCACGATCGACCGCCTGCGGCTTCGTCTCCAGGAGGCGGCGGAGTAGCGATGGCTCAGCCGACCACGCCTCCGGAGAATGCGCCGGGACTCGAGCAGGCTCCCGTGCTCGAGGCGGTCGGCGTGAGCAAGCGCTTCGGCGGCGTGGTGGCACTCGATCAGGTCACGATCGCCTTCCCGCGGAGGACCGTCACTGCGATCGTCGGCGACAACGGCGCCGGCAAGTCGACACTCATGAAGATCTTCGCCGGCGCGTACGCGACGCACGACGGTGACCTGCGCGTGGAGGGCGAGTCGGTCAACTTCCGGAGCCCTCTGGACGCCCGTGCCCACGGAATCGAGACGGTCTACCAGGATCTTGCGCTCGCGCCGGATCTCGACGTCGTCGCGAACCTCTACCTCGGTCGAGAGCTCACCTCCGGCGTGGGCGTCGGCCGGCTCTTCCGCTTCATGCGGCAGAAGGCGATGCGGCACGACGCCCGGGAGGCGATGGCGGCGCTCGGCATCACGATTCCATCGCTCTCCGTCGAGGCGAAGAGCCTCTCGGGCGGACAGCGCCAAGGAATCGCCATCGCACGCGCCGCTCGCTGGAGCTCACGACTTGTGATCCTCGACGAGCCGACTGCCGCGCTGGGGGTTCAGGAGACGGCGAAGGTCGAGGAGATGATCAAGAGCCTTGCGGAGCGAGGCTTGACGATCGTCCTCGTCACGCACCGGCTCGATCAGGTGTTCCGACTCGCCGATCGGGTGGCGGTTCTCCGCCGCGGTCGCCTGGTCGGGATACGTCGCACGAGTGAGACGGACGGCGACGAGGTAGTGAAGATGATCACCGGCCTCGCCGAGCTGTCGCACGATGCCTGGGCGTAGCCTCCGCTACATCGTGGCGGAAGGCGAGATCACTTGCGCCGGTGGGAGCTCCGTGACGGTGAGCCAGCCGGCAGGGGCCCGGAAGACGCGCGCGATCGAATTCGCGAGGACTGCGGCGCTGGTTTCCTGGGCACGAAAGCCGGGGTTGGCACAAAGCGAGAGAGGAACGCTCCCTTCGATCGCGATCGTGTCCTCGAGAGACAGGCCGACGGTCGACGGATCGAGGTGTCCGGTCATCTGCGCGTGGAACCAGTCGTGGTCGTCGACGAACCCGACGTATCGCTGGACGAATCCTGCGGAGCGCCCGGCTTCAACCTCGAGATGCTCGGCCGCGAGCGGTCGTTCGGCGAAGAGGGGCTCGACGGTGCCTTCGACATGTCGGACGACAAGGCCCAGGCTGGTTGCCACGATACGCATCGACTGAGGGAAGCCGAGGTGCCCGAAAATGCGACCCGCGTCGCGACCAGCGGCGAACTCGTCGGGCGTGAACCCGATGCCCAGACGGCCGAGCACCGTCGCGCTGAACCGTGACAGATTCACGACCCGCGAGACGCGAATTCGCGCGACGTCCGGCGCAGCGAGCGCGAGGGTCGTCACCAGGGTGTCGAAGATGAAGCCCGGGTTTGCCCCGCTTCCGAGGATCGTGACGTTTCGGGCACGGGCCATTCCGTCGAGCCGCGCAGCGAGCTGGTCGTCGATGCTCCACGGGAACGCCGCTTCCTCAGCGGTGCACAAGACGTTGTGTCCGCTGGTTACCGCGGCCTCGATCGTCGTAGTCAACTCGTGAAGGAACGACGTGGCCGCGATCACGGCCACGTCCGCAGAGGCTGCCAGCACAGCCTCGCGGTCAGGCGAGATCTCGACCCCGATCGGGGTCGCTCCGGCGTGTGCGCCCAGGTCCAGCCCAGCGTGTGCGGGATTCCTGCTCCAGGCACCAACGATGCTGATCCCGTTTCTGCCGACCAGGAGCCGGGTGAGGTCACGGCCCACGCGCCCGCAGCCGAGCAGCGTCACCCGGATCTCGCTCATGTCAGCACCCGAAGCACACCTCGACCGCATCGCGAGGCCGCCGGCGCGCCTGCTCGCGTCCTTCTCAAGTCGGTCACCTTGGGATCGGTCATACCCACCCCCCTAGAGATCTATCGCCGGAGATGCCAGACCTCGGTCAGCCTCTCGGGCCAGCCGTTCTGCGGGTCGGCGTTCGGGTACTCGAGAATGTCGGCGAACTGCGCTTCCCAGCGCTCGCTGATCGGATCGCCGGCGACCCGCTCGACAAGCCGGTCGTAGTCCTCTGCCTCCAGGTGACTGAAGACCGTGTCGTTCTGGACATAGATGGTGTAGCTCGTCACACCCGCCTCGCGCAGCAGGCTCTCGAGCTCGGGCCAGATGGTCGCATGCATGCGCAGGTAGTCGTCCCGGCGACCCGGCTTGATCCTCCAGACGTGTCCGACGCGCTCCGTCATCTTCGCGTCGCTTCAGTCCCAGGGGAAGCGCTCATCGGTCGCGTCCGCAGGCAGGCCTTCTCGAACGCGAAGGAAGAGATCCCGAAGGCGGACCGTCTCGGTGACGGTATCGACCCGATCCATGTCGTTGTATGCGTCGCAGCAGTACTCGAGGCAGAAGAAACCGTCGAAGCCGCGCTCCACGAAGTCCCTGACGATACGCTCGAAATCGATCGAGCCGGTGCGTGACGAGGCCTGCAGTACTCCCGGCGCACCCTGCCGGCCGTGTATGTGCCCGGTGACCGGGTGAAGGCGCTCGATCTCCGCTTGGGAGATGCCGTGGAAGACCAGGTGTGAGTAGTCGAGCGCGACTGTCAACCCCGGTGCCAGCCTGCAGAGACGCAGAACGTCGTCGACGGATTCGGTGATCGACTCGACATGCGGCTCGAAAGCAAGGCGCAGCCCGGCGTCGGCAGCACGGTCGGCGCGCCAGGCGAACTCGTCTCCCGAGCGAGCCAACGCGCTCTCGTGCGTCTCGCCCGGCCAGTCCATTCCGGGCACGATCGTCACCCCGTGCGCGCCAACCCCGTGCGCGAACTCGAGCAGGCTCTCGAAGGCCGATCGGCTCCTCGATCGAGTCTGCGGGTCGGGGTCGTTGGGCGAGAGATCACGGTAGGAGCCGAACACCCCGAGCGTGTCGGCGACCTGCAACCCGGCTGACTCGACCCGGCGCGACACGACCCGTGCGCTACCCGACGGATCTGCGAGCACTTCGTCGACCTGCACGTGGCGGCAGCCGGGAAAGAACAGAAGATCGCAGTACGGGATTCCCATCTCGGCGATCAAGCGCAGCGCGCTGTCGTGTGGAAGTGCGTGGAACGTGAAGTCCGTGCAGCTGAGCTCAAAGGCCACGCCGAACCTCCCGCACAGGTCTCACGCCGTCGTGAACCGCACGAATGCCACACGTCGAGCGCCGCGAAAGCATGCAGAGCCGGGGAAGTCGCCCACGCCTCGGCTATGCTACAGGAATCGAATCCGGAAAGGATTCCTCCTGTGAGGTACGGCGCCTCCGAAAGGACTGGCGGGGTACGCGTTCGGTGAGGACGACGTGAGCAAGCTGCGGCTGGGCGTCATCGGCGCGGGCTCCTGGACTGTCTCCTCCCACCTTCCGAACTTCGCACGACGCAGCGACGAGATCGAGTTCGTCGCCGTATGCCGCAAAGGCCGGGGCATGCTCGAGCGCATCCGGGACGAGTGGGGCTTCGCGGTCGCGAGCGAGGACTACCGGGATGTGCTCGAGGCGGGCATCGACATCTGCCTCGTCGCGAGCCCGCCCAGCCTCCACCACGAGCACGCGAAGGAATCGCTCGAGGCCGGTGCGCATGTTCTCGTCGAGAAGCCCTTCACGGTCGACCCAGCCGATGCGTGGGACCTCGTGGCGACGGCCGAGCGGGCAGGGAAGCACCTGCTCGTGAGCTACGGCTGGAACTACCTTCCGATCGTGCGCGAGGCCAAGCGGCTCATGACCGAGCGCGGGATCGGCCGGGCCGAGGTCATGGCGATCCTCATGGCCTCCCAGTGTCGTGAGCTGCTGTCGAACCAAGGGGCCTATCCGGACTCCTCGCCCGATGTCGTGCCCGATCAGGCGACCTGGACCGAGCCGGCGACCTCCGGCGGCGGCTACGGCCAGGCGCAACTCACCCATGCGCTCGGGCTTGCGCTCTGGTTGACGGGCCTTCGCGGTGAGGAGGTGTTCGCGCTCATGTCGGCGCCGCTGTCCGCCCCGGTCGAGCTGCACGACGCGTTCTCGATCCGCTACGAGGGCGGTGCCATCGGGACGATGTCGGGTGGTTCCTGCCATCTCGGGGCAGGTGGGCTCAAGGATCAGCTCGAAGTGAGGGCTATCGGCTCGGACGGCCAACTCCACGTCGACCTCGAGCGCGAGCTCGTCTGGCTGTACAGCGGGCCAGGCGACGAGGTGCGCCGAACGTTCGAACCGGACGCCGGTCTCTACGACTGCGACGGGCCGCCTCAGACGCTCGTCGACCTCGCTCTCGGTCGAGACGTGGACAACTGCTCCCCCGGGGAGCTAGGTGCGCGGACGGTCGAGATCCTCGATGCCGGCTACCGGAGCGCTGAGAGCGGCCGAACAGAGCCCGTCAGACGCTGATCGCCCCGACCCCTGGAGGGCTTCGGCAAGCCGGAAATCGCGAGAGATCGGCGGGCTTGATCCGCGCTTACTCCTCCTGTACGGTTTCGCTTCGGAAACGTACCCGGTAATGATTCCTGCACGAGGTGCGATGAACGGGGCAGTCACAACGGTGAGCCAGCTCGAGTTGACGATGGGTGAGGCGATCAATCGCGCTCTCGCAGAGGCTCTCGACGGCGACGAGCCGGTGATGCACCTCGGCCAGGACATCGGTGCGTACGGCGGAACGTTCGGTGTGACCCGGGGGCTCCACGAGCGGTTCGGCTCCGATGTGATCCGGGATGGGCCGCTGTGCGAGTCGGCGACGGTCGGGTTCGCGATCGGTCTCGCGATCTCGGGGGTGCGCACGATCGTCGAGATCGAGTTCTTCGACTTCGTTGGGCGTCGCAATGGATCAGATCGTGAACCAGGCCGCCAAGCTGCATTACTTCACCGGCGGGCGGCTGTCGGTGCCGCTCGTCATCCGGACGCCGATCGTCTCGCGGCTCGGCACCGGCCCGCAGCACTCCCAGAGCCTCGAGGCGTGGTTCATGCACGTGCCCGGGATCAAGATCGCCATGCCCTCGAACGCACCCGATGCCTACGGGCTCATGCGGAGCGCCTTGCGAGACCACAATCCCGTCCTCTTCGTCGAGAACGTTCGGCTCTACGGCCGGCGCGGTGCCGTCGACCTGGAGGCAGACCCGATCCCGTTCGGAAGCGCTCGGGTGGCCAGGCCTGGTTCGGACGTCACGGTCGTCGCTCTCTCGAACATGGTCGATGAGGCGCTGGCTGCCGCGGATGTGCTCGCCGCGCGCGGGATCTCGATCGAAGTGATCGACCCACGGACGATCGCGCCCCTGGACATGGACACGATCCTCGCCTCGCTCGCACGAACCGGCAAGTTGGTGGTCTGCCACGACGCGCACAAGACGTGCGGGTTCGGTGCGGAGCTCGCCGCGCGTTGCATGGAGCTTGGCTTCGACCATCTGGACGCGCCGGTCGAGCGCGTCGCTGGGCTCGACGTGCCGATCCCGTGCGGCCGCGAGCTGGAGCACGTCTACCCGAGCGCCGATTCCGTCGCCGCGGCGGTCGAGAGGCTGCTGGCGGGAGGGTCGCCCGGGTGACGCGACTGACTCTCCCCCTGCTGTCGATCTCGATGGAGGAGGGAACGGTGCTCGCCTGGCTGGTCGACGACGGCGACGACGTCACTGCAGGAACGCCGGTGGTCGAGATCGAGACGGACAAGGCGACCGTTCAGGTCGAGGCGCCTGGGTCGGGGCGTATCCGGATCGTGGCCCCAGTGGGAGCCACGCTGCCGGTCGATGCCGTGCTTGCCGAGATCGAGGACCGACCAGTGGCGATCGACGTCCCGGAAGCGGAGCCCCTTCCGCCCCTTCGAGCAGCTCCGCGACGTCGGTCGGAGGGTTCTGCGATCGACTACGAGCCGAGGACGCCTCCGGCCGTGAGGCAGCTCCCTGTGACAGTTGAGGATGCGGTTCCCGGTGATCGTCCGCCGGATCTCGACGATGCCGATCTCGTCGATCTGTATCGGACCATGGCTCGGATCCGGGCGTTCGAGGAGCAGGTGATCGACGCCTATAACGCACGTCTCGTGCCGGGCTCGACCCATCCGTGCATCGGCCAGGAGGCCTCGAAGGTCGGGGCGATCTCTGCGCTCGCGCCCGAGGACCTCGTTCTCGCGACCTATCGCGGGCCACGGCGAGGCGATCGCGCTCGGCGTCGACCCGACAGCCGTCATGACCGAGCTCATGGCACGGGCCCCGGGGCTGTGCCGGGGAAAGGGCGGCTCGATGCACCTCTCCGACCCGGACCGCGGCCTGATCATGACGAACGCGATCGTCGCAGGACACATCCCTATCGCCGGAGGTGTCGCGCTCTCGTGCAAGCATCGCGAGACCGGGCAGGTCGTCGCGTGCTTCTTCGGTGATGGTGCGTCCTGCGAGGGCGAGTTCTTCGAGACGCTGAACATGGCTCAGCTTTGGCAGGTGCCGCTCGTGCTCGTGTGCGAGAACAACGGCTGGGCGATCTCGGTGCCCACAGCTCTCAGCCAGGCGACGCCCGACGTCGCCGACCGAGCACGTGGCTTCGGGATGCCGGCCAGCGTCGTCGACGGCAACGACGTGATCGCCGTGCGGGATGCCGTCGCAGCGGGCGTCGATCGCGCGCGCGCCGGCGGCGGGCCGACCTTCGTGGAGTGCAAGACCGTGCGCTGGGAGCGGCACTCCGCTCTGTCGGCGGGCGCCGACCCGGTCGAGGGACGTCGCGCGTGGCAGCGTGCCGATCCGATTCCACGGTTCCGGAACGCGCTTCTCGCCTGGGACGTCGCGGAAGGCGACGCGCTCGACCGAATCGACTCCGAGGCTGTCGAGGAAGCTGTCGAGGTTCGTCGCCGCGCGGAGCAGGCACCGTTCCCGGCGCCCGAGTCGGTCTACGAGGACGTCTTTGCCGGTGGCTAAGGCGGGTCTGGCCCAGACGGTTGAACGGCCTTACGATCCGCGATGTCGAGCTGATCCCGATCCTCGCGCCGCTCGCGCAGGAGTACCGGGGGAGCTACTACCGGATGGCGAACCGTGCGACGGTCGTCATTCGTATCCGAACTGATGAGGGCCTCGTTGGCGAGGCATACGCCGGCGACGAGGACGAGACGCTCGCCCGGATCGTCGCTGTCGTCAGAGACGAGATCGTCCCGCGCATTGTCGGTGAGGATGCCCTGGCCGTCGAGCGCTGCTGGGCGCGCGCGTTCCCGGTGACCTTCGATCAGCTTCGGGATCGAAGGGTGGCCCTCGTCGCCCTCGCCCTCGTCGACCATGCACTCTGGGATCTCGTCGGCAAGGCGAGCGGCCTGCCGCTCTGGCGCCTATGGGGAGGGTACCGCGAGCGCATGCCGGTGAACATCATCGGCGGGTACTACGGACGCGACCTGGGAGGCATCCGCGACGAGGTGTCTGAATGGATCGAGATGGGATTCCGCGGATGCAAGTTCAAGATCGGCCAGCTGACGCCGGAGGAGGATGCGGATCGTGTCCGGGTCGTCCGGGAGACGGCCGGGCCGGACTTCGTCATCACGGTCGACGCAAATCAGGGGTATCCGCTCGCCGCCGCGCTACGGGTTTCCGACCTGATCCGCGAGCTCGGCATCCGATGGTTCGAGGAGCCGTGTCAGTGGCGATCTGACAGACGCTCGCTCCGCGAAGTGCGTGCGCGATGCAGGAATCGCCACCTGCGCCGGCCAGAGCGAGCACTCCGCCGCCGGATGCCGGGACCTCTTCGAGCTCGGGGCGGTGGACGTCTGCAACTTCGACGCGTCCTGGTCCGGGGGATGCAGTGAGTGGCGCCGCATGGCTGCGGTCGCGCACGTCTACGAGGTCGAGGTGGGCCATCACGAGGAGCCCCACGTTGCGCTGCACCTTCTCGCCAGCCAGCCGCATTCGACCTATGCGGAGGTCTTCCATCCCGATCGGGATCCGCTCTGGTGGAACCTCGTCATGAACCGACCAGCGCTCGAGGACGGGACGATGCGACTTCCCGACGCGCCCGGGTTCGGCTGGGAGCTCGACGAGAGCTACATCGACCGCCACCGAGTCGACCGAAGCTGACGAGGCCGCCTGGTTGCCTAGCCCGGCCGGGGCACGAGCGCCTGGCCGGCCAGGAGGCGCTCGATCCCGCCCATTCCCCAGTGGGAGCGCCCGTCGTCGGCGAGAAGCGACGGCACGCCGCGCACGCCGGCCGATTCGGCGCCGTGCCGGATCTGGGCGAGGCGCGCGATCCGGGGCGGGGCATAGGCGGCCTGGAGCGCCTCGTCCGGGTCGAGGCCCGCCCGCTCCGCGGCGCGCGCGATCTGCGGGTCGGTCGCGATGTCCTCACCCTCGCAGAAGAACGCTTCGTAGAACGCGTGGCGCAGCTCCCGGAGCCTGCCCTGTTCGCTCGCCCACAGGCACGCCGCGAGAGGAAGGGTGGAGCGCGGCTGGTAGCGCGGCAGGTGTATCTCGATCCCGAGCTCGAGCGCGCGCCGGTAGACGTGCGCCGTCCAGTCGGTGCGCAGGTGGTCGCCGCGCGGCTCGAGCAACGGCTTCGGAGCCGGGCGCAGCTCGAGCGGCAGCCAGTCGACGACGACGGCGCGCTGATCCTCGGCCGACTCCAGCGCGTGCGACTCGAGGTACGAGTAGGGACAGACGAGATCGAAGTAGAAGCGGACGCGCATTTACGCCGCACCCGGCCTGCTCAAATCGCCTCCATGCCACAGCGGGTGCCACATGATTTCTCGGTAGGCTCACTGCTCGAGGAGGGCGATGCAGAGTCTCCGCGGGCACCTCGGCCGGGCTCATGACGTGACTGTAGACGTCGATGCGTCGTGGTCGGATTCGCGTGCCCCGCGAGCGCCGCGACGTCGGCCGGCGGAAGCTCCTGATGCCAGCGCGTGATCCGGCGGTGTCGGAGATCCCGGACCGTGTAGCGCGGGATCTTCGCCGCCCGGCAGGCGCGGGTGATCGCGACCCGGAACGAGTTGAGTCTTCGCGCCGGGGAAGACGCGGCGGTCGGCGTCCCGGTCTTCGGGCGGACAGGTCGCCTCGAGCGCGTCGGTCAGCCACAGGAGGCAGCGGCACCCAGCGGAAAGGAGGACACCACACGAACAACCCCCTACGGAGAACTCACAAGCTAGCCCAGGTGTTTTCGTCAGCCGGGCGCGGAACCGTCAGGCAGAGCGGCGTGTCAGAGATAGCCGCGCCGCTCGCCGCCCGCGCTGGGCTGAGAGAGGCTCCGTCTGTCTGGACCAGCGACGTCATCGCTTTGTGTCAAGTGTCCCGTCGCGCGGTTCGAGGACGATCACGGACGTCTCGGTCGACCGCTGGCCGGCAAGCGCGTCGAGCCTCGGATCAACCGCGACCCAGCGCTGCCACAGCCGATCACGCTCCTCCCCCGCGGCACGGCGTGCGCGAACCGGGCGCGGCTGCTGGTGCGCCAATCGAACCATGGCGTCCGGGTGCGCCTCGAGGTTGAGCCACCACGAGGGATGGCCCTCGTCGAAGCCGTTCATCGCGAGTGCGACGAGGTTGGGGCCGTCTTCAACGTAGCCAATGATGACGCTGCGCTCTTGCCCGG
This sequence comes from uncultured Thermoleophilia bacterium, assembly GCA_963797645.1. Classification (GTDB taxonomy): domain Bacteria; phylum Actinomycetota; class Thermoleophilia; order Gaiellales; family Gaiellaceae; genus CAWCQC01. Next base: position 142,140 of record CAWCQC010000013.1, read on the forward strand.
ACTTCCGCCCGATGGTCGTGAGGCGCAGCGCACCCCAACCGCGCTTGTTCGCCGTGGTCCACAGGAATCGGCCGCCGCTGAGTCGGTAGAGCGCACGATGAACGCGCCAACCCGTGTGCACGAACCACGGCGGCGGGTGTTTCGCCACCCCAGTCGTTGACTTCCTCACGAGAGACATGATCGCACTCTCGGACGGGCAAGTTGTGCTCTCGCCTCGTTGATCCGATCCGAATCGTGGGCGAGCTTCGCAGTACCGAGTCACTCTCGCTCGCAAAGCTCGCTCACTCGACGTTGGTCCCCCGCCCCGGCTGCGCCGGAATTGTGTCGCCGTGCTCGCCTCCGTCAAGCCGACTGCGCCGGCTCACGCTTCGCGTGCCCTCCGGGTGACTCCGGCTCCGCGCGGCAATTCCGGCAAGTACGCCGGGGCGAGGAAGTTCAAGAGCAGCAGTGAGAGGGTGAAGGTGTTCGCGGTCGCAGCGGGAGCCCCGAGAGACGAGGCAACGCCGCAGCTCCCGCGCTGCGCGCGAGTTGTGCGACGACAAGCTCGGCCGCCTAGCGCTTGTCGAGCCGGTGGACCTCGAAGACCTCGGGCTGGCCGGGGTCGATCCCCGCCTCTGCGAGAGCAGGCATCAGCTTCTCCCCGAAGGCTTGCCATTCCTCTGGGAGTCCCAGATCTCACTCACGCGGACGTTGCTGCCCGAATCCAAGAAGGCCACGTGCAGCTCACAGCCGTCTGCATGAAGTCCTGACCGCCACCGAAAACCTTGTTGAACTGCTCGACCATGGCGTCATATTTGTCGGTCGAGACGGACTGCGGCTTGGCGTGTAGCGAACGACGATGCTCATGATGTTCCTCCTGGCTCGGGGGGCCGGAGGACTCTACTAGGGGAAGCGTCCAGGGCCGTGGCTAATATCGTTCTACGATGCAAGCGCCGGACGAGACCGCTCACGATCGGCGAGGCGGGCCGTCGCGGCCGGCGCGTCTCGAGCCTGGGCTTGCCTGAATTGACCTATTCGGGTCAACAGCCGCGCGTCTGAGCGGCGGTACCGTGAACCTGTTGGTGCGTTGAGCCCCTGGTGAGGTCGGCGTCCCCGAGGCGCCGGCGCTCCCGGGCTGAACGGAGCAGATGATCCTGGCCTCCAGGCGGGCACGAAAGCCCTGAGCGAGCCGGAACGGGGAGCGTCCAGGGCGGTCGCTAGCATCGCTGGTCCGATGGATGACGAGACGCTGACGATCCTCGAGGCGGCGGCAGAGTCTCGACCGCAGCTACCGGCACGGCACAGGCATCGTGTCTTTAGCCGTGGGCCGCCGGATGAGGGCTAGACGGCCGTTTTGGCCCCGAGCGGTTGAGGGCCTCGCTCGCCACAGTGACCAGGCCTTAGCCCAAACTTCTTCCGCGAAGAGGTCAATGGAGGGTGGGTCGGTAGATGAGCTCTTGGATGTGACCGTCGAGCGTCCGGTGCTCGACCAGCTCCAGGTCGAAGTCGGCCGCACCCTGGAAGATCGGGTCCAGCCCGGTCTGACCGGTGATGACAGGGAAGAGCGTCACCTGCACGCGGTCGACTAGGCCGGCGGCCATCAGCGCCCGGTTCAACGACAGGCTGCCGTGCGAGCGCAACGGCACCTCGGACTCCTCCTTGAGCCGGGCGACGACGTCGACGGCGTCACCGCTCACGACGGTCGCGTTCGGCCAGTCGAGGGGTTCTTCCAGCGTCGTCGACACCACCGTTGCCGGCATGCTCCTCATCCGAGTGACCCATGGGTCACGCACTTCGGACTCCTCGGTGCTCGAGGCCAGCATCCGCGCGAATGCCCGATACGTGTTGGCCCCGAAGACCATCCGCTGCTCCGCGCCGTACAAGGCAAGGCGGTGGTCGAGCAACTCGGGGCCTTGCTTACCCCAGTAGCCGGTCCAGTTGCCGCTGGCGGAGCCGTAGCCGTCGAGGCTGGAAAAGACGTCGAAGGTGTAGGTAGCGGTCATGTCGTTCTCCTCGAGTGCGGTTGATCGGTGTGTGGGTACAGACTGGGGACCACTGCGAAACTCATCGCCGTCGGACTGGCCAAAGCGTTGTGCAGGCGCTTCCACGCTCTTGGAGCGGGCGCGTTCTCGTGCGGTTACCCTCGCTGCGCTCGACGAGCTACCACGGCCTAAGCCGTAGCGGCTTCGCCCCGAGCTGCGGAGCGGCCTCGTCTCAGCCCGAGGTGTGACGCTCTCATGCCGCGGCTGGGCTGCGGCGCTCTGAAGGTCAAGAGCAGCGCTGAGGAGTCGATGGTGGTGGAGCGCGGGCGGTGAGGTGCCGTACCGGAGGGTTTGCCGCCACGAGGACCGGGGAACGCTGAAACTGATGAGACGGCAGTCAGTCATTTGGGCCCTGTGGAGGTGGCAACTACTAGCCCCCCACAGATCGGTGCGGCCGCTGCGCGAACGAAACTGGTCCGTCCCGGCTGAGGTACTGGCAGGCCGCTGAGCGGGCGGTCGCGGCGGCGCTTCTCGAGCCGGAGGCGGATCGCGGCTAGATCTCCGCGCGGCACGTCTCTCGTCGGCGTGACGGTTGAGAGTTCGCACCGAACGGGACGCCTAATCCTTAGCGCGGAGGCTCGTGCAGCGTACTGGACGGCCGGTGAGGTCGCGGTCGCGAGGGACGGCTCGAGGGTCGACGCGATCGCGGCAGGGCTCCGAGCCGCTCGACGCGCCGGGCTCAAGGAGGTAAGCGGCTAAGACACCGCGTCGTCGGCTCGCCTCAACGGTGGCCGGAGCGTCTCGGCCGCGCCGCCCGTCACCCCTGACCGGCGAGGAGTGTCAAGGCCGAGGCCCTCTCTTGGGTAGCGATCCGGGTCAGCCCGAGAGTAGGCCCCCAGCTTGGCCCCTTGCTCAGGCCGACCCGGGTACCATCTTCCGATACCCGCCTCGCCCGCACGCAAAACGCACGTCAGGCCGGAACACGCGGCTAGCAACGTCAAGCCTGAGCGAGCCCCCTACTGCGGTTCTCTGAGGAGCGCGTCTCGGAGCGTGTACAGCTCTTCCGAGAGCGGCTCGTGGCCCATTATCTCTTCGAGCGCGAGCAGTACCGCTTCTCTCTCGTTTGGCGTGAGGGTCACGTCGATCGGGAGCTCGCCGGCCAGGTTGTCCTTGAGCATCACGCCGACAAGGATCGCGTCGGGATTTTCGTTCTCGACGGCCTCGAGCCCCCGAATGAGGCGCTGCGCTCCCACTGTGCTCACCAGATAGCGCCCGGTGGACGTGGTGAACTGAATGGACGCCATGGACCGGCCCTTCGTCGGGGTTGCGGCCGCCTTTTTCCCCCGTGTATCCAAGGTAGCAGGTCGTTTCTTGCGTCACCCGCTCTCAACGCCGAACGGGACGCCTAATCTGTTTCACCGCCCTCACCGAATGACGAACGCTTTGTCCGGATCGTGACCTCGCGTGTTCCAGGAAAACCCGAACCAACGTCCTGGCGGGAACGATGCCGATACGGAACGGCACGGCAACGTCCTGATCATCTGGCCAGACGGAACGCCGTCCGACGGCGGAATCAAGACAACGGTTCGGGACCTCCTCGTTCCGGCTGCCCCCTGAGCGGCCGAGAAACCGACCGCTCGCCGAGCGTTGCCCGAACGCCCCAGAGCGTTTATCCCACAGACCTCACGTCGTTCAGCGCGGTTGGTGATGCGGTCTCGGGCGACGCACGCCTCGGCGACGATGTCCGGCTGTTGGATCTCGTGGGGGGCAAGGGTCCGTTCCTGCGGGTGCTCACATCGATGCCACACCGGGACCACATCGTTGTGTCCTACGAGTACTGCAGCGTCCGGCGGGCTCACGGAACCATGCGGTTTTCCGCCTGGTTGAGCCATCCCGATACTCGAGGTACGAGTAGGGACAGACGAGATCGAAGTAGAAGCGGACCGTCCGCGGCACGCGGGCAGGTTATAGAGTGGCTTGCGATGCTCGTCGCGGTTGCGCAGATCGAGCCGGAGCTCGGCGCGCGGGGGCGGAACCTCGACCGCTGCCTCGGTCGGATCGAGGAGGCCGCGGCGGCCGGGTGCTCGCTCGTCGTGCTGCCCGAGTGTGCGAGCTCGGGGTACGTCTTCGAAAGCGCCGAGGAGGCCTTACCGCACGCGGAGGAGGTGCCCGGCCCGTTCACGCACGCTCTCGAGGAGGCCTGCGCGCGGCTCGAGGTGTACTGCGTCTCGGGCATGCTCGAACGCCACGCCGACGAGCTGAGGAACACTGCGGTGCTCGTCGGCCCGGAGGGGCTCGTGGGGCGCTACCGGAAGTCGCATCTCCCGTACCTCGGCGTCGACCGCTTCGTCGTGCCGGGGGACGAGCTCTCGGTCTTCGATACCGCGCTCGGGCGCATCGGCGTCGAGGTCTGCTACGACCTGCGGTTTCCCGAGGTGACGCGGACGCTCGCGCTCGCCGGCGCCGACATCGTCGTCCTCCCGACGAACTGGCCCGTCGAAGCGGCCGCCAACGCCGAGCTGCTCGCGCCGGCCCGAGCCTACGAGAACCGTGTCTACCTGCTCGTCGCGAATCGGGTCGGCCGCGAACGGACCGCGCAGTTCTGCGGGCGGAGCCAGATCGTCGATCCGGCGGGGACGCGGCTGGCGGAAACCGACGCAACGAGCGAGCGCCTGCTCGTCGCAGAGGTCGACGTGGAGCGCGCCCGGGACAAGTCCATCGTTCCCGCGCCCGGCGAGTACGAGATGCATCTGTTCGACCACCGGCGCCCCGAGCTCTACGAGGCGCTCGTCGAAGCGAGACAGTCGGTCAACACCGGATAGAGAGGAGCGAACGCATGGCGGACGAGCTGCGTCCCGAGGCCCTGGTCGACAAGGAAGGGCTCAAGGTGTCGAAGAGCCCGTGGGGGCCGGACGACGAGATCGGCCGGCTCAACTGGCTGACGTCGGACTCGGTGAAGACGATCCTCGAGCGTCTCGACGGCCGGAAGGTCTTCGACCTGAACGTCGACTACTTCATGGGCATGCCGTCGTGGACGGCGGCCGGCGATCCGCGCTTCGACATCCGGATGACCCATACGCCGCAGGGCTCCGTGCACGACAACCTCTCGGGCGTCGGTGCGGCCGTCCACGAGAAGTACAGCTACTGCGGCGACGCGATGTCGCTCTACACCCACTGCGGGACGCACATCGACACGCTCAACCACCTCGGCCACTGGGGCTGCTTCTGGAACGGTTGGACGGCCGACGAGAAGCTCGGCTCCCGTCACTGGACCGTCGGCGGGACGGACAAGTACCCGCCGATCATGGCGCGCGGCGTGCTCCTCGACGTCGCCGGCATGCACGGGGTGGACTGTCTCGACGACGGTCACGCGGTCACGCCGAAGGAGCTACAGGACTGCGTCGAGCGGCAAGGCGTCGAGCTGCGGCAGGGTGACGTGGTCTGCGTGCGCATGGGACGAATGACGAAGTGGCCGGACTTCGACGGCTACCTGATGGCCCCGCCCGGCATCAACCTCGACTCGGCGAAGTGGCTGTGCGAGGAAGCAGGCGCCATGTGCATCGCCGGTGACACGATCGGTCTCGAGGTGATTCCCCCCGACGTGCCGGGCTCGTTCTTGCCGGTTCACGCTTACATGTTCGCGACCGCCGGTTCACAGATCATCGAGGTCGTCTGGATGGAGGAGCTCGCCGCCGAGAAGCAGTACGAGTTCGCCTTCCTCGGGTTCCCGATGAAGATCCGCGGTGCGACCGGTGCGCCCATGCCGTCGGTGGCGGTGCCGCTGCGGTAGGGCCGGACCTGCCCGGACGGAGGCAGATGGGGCGGGACGGGTCCCGCCCCTACAGGGGGGCCTGGGGCACGCCGGGGAACGCGTCCGGCTCCGCGCGGTAGCGCTCGTACACGGCGATCGCAACGGCGAGATCCTGCACTGCGAGGCCGGTCGAGTCGAAGACGGTGATCTCTCCGTCGGACGTGCGCCCGGCCTCCGAGCCCGTGAGCACGCGACCGAGCTCGGCGACGTCCTCCCGGCGCAGATCGCCGTCACGCACGGCACGAGAGATGTCTCCGTTGTGGCTTGCCTGCTCCCATTCGTCGCACACGATCCGGGCCCGCAGGAGCTCCTCGACCTCGATCTCGGCCTTCCCGGGCCCGTCCGCCCCCATGAGACTCACGTGCTGGCCGGGACGGAGCATCCCCGCCGTGAACACGGGCTCGCGGCCCGGAGTCACGGTGACGACGACGTCGCAGGCGAGGGCGTCTGGAAGGCTCCGCGCGACCGCGGCGCCGACCTCCTCACCGGCCGCTGCCGCGGCGGCAGGGTCGCTGTCGTACAGGAGCACGTCGTGGCCGCGGGCTGCCAACGTGCGGGCGACCGCCCGGCCGTTGACGCCGCAGCCGACGACGGCGCCCCGGATCGGCCCGGGCCGGGCCAGCGTCTCGGCGGCGAGAACCGCCGCTGCGCCGGTTCGCAGCGCGGTGACCGCGCCCGCGTCGAGCAGCGCACGCAGCTCACCGGTGCCGGCGTCGGAGAGGAGCACGACGCCTGTCACCGTCGGGAGGCCGCGCGCGGGATTCCCGGGGAACGAGGTCACCCATTTCAGTACCGCGTGGCCTGCGCCGGCCGCAGGCATGGCCCGGAAGTCGCCGTTGGGAGGTGCCTCGACGTAGACCTTCGACGGCATCGTCCAGTTTCCGGCCGAGTGCTCGACGAAAGCCGATCTGACGGCCTCGACCGCTTCGGCCGGCGACAGCGCCGCGTAGACGTCGCCGCTCGAGAAGACCGGGACGGCCAGCCTAGACCTCGACCTGCCCCAACGCGTTCGCGTACGCCTCGAACGCCTTCTGGCGCAGCCTCGAGTCTTCGATCATCTCCGTCAGCTCGGAGATCCTCGCCTCGAAGCGCCCTCGCGCGTCCTCCGGGGGCTCCTTGCGGGCGAACCCGATCCGCCGGAGCGTCTCGACGTCGTCGGGGGGCATGTGCTCGAATGCCAGGGCGTCGGCCTGCCAGGCCTCGGCGTCGCGGATGATCGGCTCGAGCTGCCTGGTCAGAGCCTCTTCGCGCTCGCGCTCGAACTCGAGCGAGTCCAGCGCCTCCTGGCGGCGCCGTGCGACGGCGATGCGCTCCCGGTTCATCCCTCGAAGATATCGAGTGGGAGCACGGCTGCGACGATCGGATTCGGGATGTCGACCACCTGAGAGATCCTCAGGTCGACGCACGCGCTCGCGAGGACGTATGCGCCTTCGCGTGTCAGGCCACGGACGCCGACGAGGTACGAGATCATCTCACGCAGGGCGTTTCGGGCGGCCAGGGTGAGATCCATCGGCTCGTTCCTGCCCTCGGCGGTGATCGGCAGTCCGGTGGTCACGAAAGAGGCCCGCTCCTGACGCGGAGGCGTCTCGCACCAGGGGAAGCGGCCGCACCAGGCGGGCTGACGGTGGAGCCTGAACCGGAGGGTGGCCGCGCCGGCAACCTCGATTGCCGTGCCGCACACCTCGCCGTCACCTTGCGCGAAGTGGAGATCGCCGATCGAGAATCGCGCCCCAGGCACGTGCACGGGAAAGAACGCGCGGCTGCCGGCGACGAGCTGGCGCACGTCCATGTTACCGCCGGTTTCCCGCGGCGGAATCGTGCGGAGGCCTTCCCCGGCGGATGCCGGCACGGCGCGCTCGGGCAGATCGTCAGCCACCGGGCCGCCGCGGGCCCGGAGCTCCTCCTCGCGCTGTCGCATCTCGGCCATCAGCACGTGCGAGGGCGAGACACCGATGACACCGGGGAACATGTCGCCGGGAACGGCCACTCCCGGGATCTGCGGCGCCCGTGCACGGCCCCCGTCGATCTCCCAGACCGCGAGGTACGGGTCCGGGAACTCGTCCGCGAGGAAGCCGAATCCGGGGATCACGGCGGTGATGCCCACGTCCGCCGATTCGAAGTCCACGAGCTCCACCTCCAGCACGTCGCCGGGCTCGGCGCCCTCGACGGCAATCGGGCCCGTCAGAGGATGGCCGAGCCCGAGGTCGAGCCTGCGGATGTCGTCCGCCGTGCTCGCGGGCGTCAGCTGGCCGTCGATCCCGTCACGGGTCTCGAGCGTGATCTCCTCGTCCGGCTGGACGGTCGCGATCGGCTCGAGATCGGGATGCCAGCGGTTGTGCCCGCTGCGCGGCTCCGCGGCGAGCGGACGGGTCGGCGTCGACGGCGATCCGCACCCGGCCATCCTCGCAGAGCGGTCACGGAAGCGTTGCGTGAGCTCCACGGGCGACGGTGCACGACGAGGAGCGTTTCAAGCGTACGATCGGAGGCACCTGCGATCCGCGTGCCGGCACAGGCTTCCTGCCTGAGCGACTCGAACAGCTCGCCGGGAATCACCTCCCAGGGGCGATAGCCGGGATACCGGGCGGATAAGGAGCGATGATCTCGGCGGCGATGCGGCCTGCCGCACGTGCGGCCGAGACACGCTCGTGCGGGGCGAAGAAGGCCTCTCGAGGGGTGAGGGCGGACTCAGGCGTGACACGCCCCGCCATGGCGGCGACCGGTGGGCGCGTGGCCGTACCCTCGCGGCGGGACAGCGAGCGCTTCAGCGCGCCGATCAAGCGTCGAACCGAGCGCGTGCCGTCGCCGATCGTCAGGATAGGAACGAGCGTCGTCCGGTCAGCCATCTCGAGGACGACCCCTCGCTACGGAGATCGCGCTCGACATCGCAGCCGTCGACGCCCGACGCTCGTGAGGTCGACGACGAGCTTCAGCGGATCGCGGCCAGGCGACGCAGGCCGCGACTGGGCGCGAAGCAGCGGGCGCCGGCGAAGCCGTCGATCTCGCGCCGGAACCACTCGGCGAGCGCCCAGGCGCGCCAGAGGAGACGGTGCCCGTCACGCTCGACGAGCGCTCGCGCGCGGTCCAGGCTCGCGTAGATCGCAGCCGACGGGCTGGTCGTGAGCAGCGCGTCGAACGCCGCGCCGAGGCGCTCGAGGTCGATGCGGCCTGAATCGTTTGCGAGCAGCAGCGCTCCCTGGGAGAACGCCGTGAGCGTCTTGTGGACACTGGTCACGACCACGTCTGCTCCGGAGAGCGAGCGCGCAAGGCGGGAGCTTTGGATGGAAACCGAAGTGCGCGCCCCAGGCCTGGTCACAAACGAGCGGAACGTCCCGCGCGTGAGCTCGCGGGCAATCGCCTCGATGTCGGAGACGAGCCCGAGATACGAGGGCTCGACGAGCACGACGGCCGTGCGTCGGGCATGGCGCGCGAGCGCCTCCGCGATGCGTTCGACCGGGATCGACAGCGCGAGGCCGCTCGTGGAGTCGATGTCCGGCAAGACCCAGACGGGCTCGAGCCCAGAGAGGACGAGCCGGCGTAGACGACTTGTGCGACGTGCGCGCGACGACGACGCGCTCGCCAGGCGCGCCCCAGCGTCAGTCGCGACGGCCTGGTTCGGGATGCGTCGAGCCGCGAGACGGAGAACCGAGCCCGAGCTGGCTCCCCAGGCGCGCGCGGCAAGCTCGGCCTGGCGAGAAGGTTCGCGCCGGTGCAGAGAAGTCGACCCCCAGCCGTACGGCGCGTCCTGGAGAAGGAAGGGATCGTCGCCGACGAGCGCCGGGTTGCGCTTGTGTCCGGGGGTGCGAAGTAGCGCGGAGTCGGACGCGAGGAATGCATCGGTTGCATCGCGCGAGAGGCGTATCAACGGACTCTGCTCGCGAGCGGGGTGAGGGCGACGGTCGCCATCACGGCCTCCTCAACTGATCGTCGGCGAGGAGCTGGCTCATGCGACGCCGCTGACGGGGCGGCCGGCGATCGACGGCCGAAGAGAGACGAACGCAGATGCTAGAGGCAGCACGAGGAGCGCGAGTGGCACGAGCTGGGTGAGCTCGTACGCGAGCCGCCGACCCTCGAAGCCCTGCAGGGACCCCGCGCCGGCTGCCGAGCCCGGGCCAGAGGACGCGACGCGAGGTGCGAGGATCGACCGAGCAGGTAGCGAGCCGCTGCAGACCCAGGCGCCGGCCAGGCCGCCGGGGACGCGAGAACGGGCGCGTGAACGTCGGGCTGGCCGGCGCGCAGGCGGACGAGCAGAGGGGAAGACGGAGAGATTCGCGATCGCGATCAGCGCGATCGAGAGGGAGAGGACGGCGACGAAGTACTTCTGGCCGCTCGCCGCCGCGACACCGCGAACGACGAGCGCCGTCACGGCGGTCGCGACGAGCGCCCGACAGCGAGACAGATCGCGGACGGCGTGCCGGTTCGGGTCGAGAACCGCCCTAGCGCGGAGGGCCCGGCACCGTCGAGGCAGGCGACGGCGCAGGCGCGGCTCGCGCCCATGAGCCAGGTGAGCCGTTAGCGAACAGGACGAGCACGAAGCCCGACCGCGGCGATCGCGCACCGAGGACCGCGCCGGCGCCGCTGAGCACGACCGCGCCGTCCGGGACGCTCCCGCCGTAGACCGTGAACACGGCCTTCATCGAGTCGATGAAGCCCGCGGAGGCTCGTGATCTGACCGGCGGGTAGCACGAGCAGGATCGAGAGGATCGGGACGAAGTAGAGAGCGACCGTCCAGATCCCCGCGCGTGCGACGGCGGCTGGGACGTCTCGCTGCGGATCGCGCATCTCGCCTGCCGCGTTCGACGGAAGCTCGAAGCCGACGAGGTTGTAGATCGAGCACGGGAGCGACGGACGAAGAACACGCCCAGCTCGGCATGAGATCGCCGAGAGACCGAAGCCGTGGATGCCGTGCCTGGCGGCGTAGACGCCGACGGATACGGTGAAGAAGCGTGAGGAGCACGACCTGCAGCAATCGCTCCGCTGGCAGGGATGCGCTTCCCGATCCGCAGGGGAGAGGCTGGCGACCAGGCGATCGCCGCCCAGACGAACCCGAGCGCGAACACGTATCGCCAGCCGCCTCGAGCGGCGTGAAGAACTCGCCGACGACCGTGACCGCCGTGATCGCGAGCGAGCCGCCGAGCCAGACGGGAGCCTCGACCCAGTAGAAGAACGCGGTCAGAGAGCCGATGACCCGCCCGAACGCGAGACGCGTCCAGACGTACGGGCCGCCTTCGTGCGGGAAAGGCGGCGCCGAGCTCCGAGATCGCGAGCGCGCAGGCAGGAAGAAGGCGACGCGCGGCAACCGCGAGCCAGGTGAACGCCTGCGCGTCCGCCGACGGCTACCGCTCCGAGCGTGTCGAGCACGACGATCGCCGCGACGAGCATGAGCACGGTGTCAGCCGTCCGAGCTCTCTACGGAGCGTGCCGGTGCCTTCGAGCGTCAGAGCCTCAACGTTTATGCGATCCCCTTGTCGTCGCCGGTTACGAGGCTCGCGGTAGACGCTAAGGCCTTGCTTTCGGTTGCTTACAGTTTAGTTCGTTGTTATGTTTTTAGAGTAGTTCAGTGCTCGCTCATAAGTTTGAGCTCGTATGTGTTGCTGTTAGTATCCGAGGTCGAGCCTGCGTATGTCGTCCGCCGTGCTCGCGGGCGTCAGCTGGCCGTCGATCCCGTCACGGGTCTCGAGCGTGATCTCCTCGTCCGGCCGGACGGTCGCGATCGGCTCCAGATCCGGATGCCAGCGGTTGTGCCCGGTGCGCGGCTCCTCGGCCAGCGGACGGGTCGGGTCGACCGTGACGCGCACCCGGCCATCCTCGCAGGCCGGCTGCCGTCACGCCGCGTCAAGCCCCGGCGCCGTCCGGCAGACGTCCTAGCGTCCCAATGTCACGGGTACAAAAGAGGGGTAGGGTTGCGATTCCGGAGATCAGATGATGACGGGGAGCGTCGCGGCTCCACGAGCGGCGCAGATCACGCTCAAGCCGGCGACGTCGTTCAACTCGACGAGGAACAGCTGACCGAGCTGTCCGCAGTGTTCGCCGCGCCCCGGTGGCTGCGCGACCTCGGGCTCGCGTCCTGGTTCATCCTCGGAGCCATACTGCTCCTCGTCGGGCTGATCTGGCTTCTCGGCGCGACGGCCGAGATCACCCAGCCGGTGATCGGGGCGTTTGTCATCGCGTGCGTCTGCCTGCCGCTCGTCAGATGGCTCGGAAAGCACCATGTCGGGCGGGCCGGCGCCGCGGCGATCGTGGTTCTCCTGCTCGCGGCTATCGCGGTGCTCATCGCTGCGCTGGTCATCGGGGGGATCACGTCCCAGTCCGGCGACATCTCCTCCTCCATGTCCGGCGCAGGAGACAGGATCTCGGGCTGGCTCGAGGACGCGGGTGTCGATCCGTCGAGCGCCGCGAGCGCCACCGACACCGCGCAGGCAGAAACGACAGACACGGTCAAGACGCTCATCAACGGCATCGCAACCGGCATCAGCGATCTGACCTCGCTCGCCCTCGGGATCTCCTTCCTGCTCCTCAGCCTCTTCTTCCTCGTCAAGGACGGACCGTCCCTGCGCGCCTGGGTCGACCGCCACCTGGGCGTGCCGCAGCCGGTCGCGCGCACGATCACGGGCGACGTGATCACCTCGCTCCAGCGCTACTTCGCGGGTGTGACCATCGTCGCGGCCTATAACGCTGTCCTGGTGGGCATCGGCGCCCTCGTGCTCGGCGTTCCTCTCGCCGGGACGATCGCGGTCGTGACCTTCGTCTGCGCCTACATCCCGTACGTCGGTGCGTTCGTCGCGGGCGCGTTCGCTGTCCTGATCACGCTCGGCGCAGAGGGGACGACCGATGCTCTGATCATGCTCGTGATCGTCATCCTCGCGAACGGTGCCCTCCAGCAGGTCGTCCAGCCGATCGCCTACGGCGCGACGCTCGGCCTGAACCCGCTCGTCGTCCTCATCGTCACGATCAGCGCGGGCGCCTTGTTCGGGATGGTGGGGCTCGTCCTGGCCGCACCGCTCACGTCAGCGGCCGTCCACATCAGAGCCGATCTCGCGCGTGAGCGTGAGGCCGTAGCCCGGATGAGCCAAGAGGGGCCACGCACTCCTGAGGGGGAAGGGCCGGCCCCCGCGCCCGGCTGAGCCGAGACGGCGGTTTCACCACGGCTCGGTGTTCCGGGCCCGGAGGAGCTCAGCGCTCGCTCGCGAGGCCGAGCCCGTACGTGTTGCCGTCCGGATCCTGGAACGCCGCCCACCAGCGACCCCAGGGCGCCGGTTCGGGCTTCGTCGTGAAGACGACGCCGCGGGCGGAGAGCTCCTCGTACGTCTTCTCCATGTCGTCGCAGTGGAAGAGCACGTTCGAGAACGTGCCGACCCGGTCCTCGTGCCCTTCCGGCGTGAACAGGACGAGTAGGGTGTCGTCACCGGGGATGCGAACCTCCAGCCAGCGCGGGCTGTCCGGATCCTTACCCATGGGCTCGTCGACGACGAGCTCGCAGCCGAGCGCCTCGGTGAAGAACTCGAGCGCCCGCTGCTGATCGGTGACGTAGATACCGACGGAGCGAACGTTCGTGAGCATCAGGCCTCCTCGGGCGCGTGACAGGCGTGGGACACCGGCCGGGGCACGTCGAGCGCCGGGCTTCGGTCGAAGAAGCCGAGCGGCTTGAGCGCGAACCCGTAGCGCTCGACAGGCATGACCGGCCAGTCCTCCGGGCGCGGGACATGGTGGCTGCCGAACACGTACCAGAGCACGACGTCCGTGTCGGCGAGCTCGCGGTCGGCCGCCGTCCACTCGGGCAGCCCCGCCCCGCCGGCGTGCTGGAACGGATAGTCGCCCGCGGGATAGCGCTCGGCGGGAGCGTAGGGCGTCACCCAGAGATGCTTGGCGATGAAGGCCGCGCGGCGCATCACGCTCGAGTCGGCGAGCGCGAACGGCCGGACGTTCGCGCCGGGAACCAGCTTGTAGGCGACCGCCTGGCCCAGGCCGTTCGTCACCGAGGGGTTCACGACCTTCCAGTAGCGGCCCGCGAGGGGGTCGACCGCCTGCTGGGCCTCGCTCTCGCGCCCGAGCAGCGTCTCGACCTGCTCGAACGCGTTGCCGTAGGGGTTGCCGGGGCCGGCCGGGATCGACTCGGTGTGCACCTCGTAGACCGAGTTCGTGTCCCCGTCGACGTCCAGGTCGAGGCGCATGCAGAAGAAGTGCTGGTGCACCATCGCGTTCACCCCCGGGGACACGACGGTGCCGCTGCGCGGCGTCTCGTCCGGTAGCAGGGCGGAGGTCAGCACGATTCCCGTCAGCTTGACCTCGAACTCGATCGTTCCGTCCTGGTAGAGGTGCCAGTAGAACGCGTACTCGTAGTTGTCGATCGAGGCGATCGTCGAAACCACGAGGCGCCGGGAGCGACGGACCTCCGTCTTGCCGGTCAGCGCGTCGACGTGCTTCCAGAGCAGGCCGACATCCTCCTCGTGCAGGCAGATCGCGTTCGGGAGGGTGACCACCTCGCCCTTCGGATCGACGAGATCGACGTCGAGGTAGCGGATCTCGCCCAGGCAGTCGCAGCCGAGCTCGAGCGAGTTCGTCAGGAGGCCGAGCCCGATCTCGCCGACGTCGAACGCGTTCTTGCGGTAGCCGGCCGAGCCCGGATCGCCGTACGGGATCACGAGCTCCGCGCAGGAGGCGCGGTAGCAGATCGATCGCGTCCGGCCGTCGTCCTCGTAGCCGAGCTCGTGGAGGACGAGCCCCTCCCGCTGGTCGAAGCCGATCCGGAAGCGCCACTTCTGCCAGCGCACCTGCCAGCCGTCGACCTCGAAGCTCGGACCTTCCGGCTGGGCGATCTCGAGCGGGCGCAGGTCGTCCCGTAGCCGGCCGACCGCCTCCGGCGAGTAGTTGCCATGCGCCTCCGGAATCGGAGCGGAACCGTGGTCCTCCACCCGGACGACCTCCATGGTGCGCAGGTTCAGGACGGCGTGCAGGCCGCGTATGGGGTGGGCGTACGGGTTGTCGTCCGGGTGCTGCCGGACCCAGACCGGCGTCCAGACGAGGCGGAGGTGGCGCTCGTCAGCCGGCGCGAGGTCGCCGAACGGCCAGAGCTCGATGTGCACGAGATCGATGTCCGTGACGCCGCGCTCGGCAAGCGCTTCGCGGAAGCCGGGATCGGCCTTGACGGCGGCGATCCCCTCCTCGACCTCGCTCAGGATGACCGGCGGCTCGACGCCGGGAACGTGCCGCCACGACACGACCTCACCGGACGTCAGCGAGACGACGGCCTCGTGCGTCTCGCCGCTCTCCGGCTCGTAGACCACCGCGAATGCTTCGCGTGGAATCACGTCACCCGGCCGGAACGCCCGAACCGCAGCCTTGGCCGGCTCGGCGAGCGTCACCGTGACGACGCGGTGGCCGTCCGCGACCCCGCATTCGCTTCGGAGCAGCGAGACGGCCGTGCGGAGCTCGTCCGCGGTGAGTGGGTCGAGCGGATGGGGCACGAGCAGGAGCATAGGATCTTCGGCGTGATCATCGACGCCCACATGCACGTCGACGACATCCCGGCGCTCGGCTGGAAGATGGAGGCGGAGCTCTGCGTGCCGCCGCCTCGACGAGGCCGGTATCGACCGCGGGGTCGTCATGACGATCGTCGACGCACCGGAGGTCAACCCGGACGCGATCGACCTCGTCGCGCGGGCGTGTGCGGCCTATCCGGACAGGCTCTGGGCCTTCGCGCGCATCCACCCCTGGTACGGCGACGAGTCGGCAGCCCTGCTCGAGCGGGCGTTCGAGCTCGGCTTCAAGGGGCTGAAGCTGCACCCGGTCTCGACGATCGCCCATCCGAGCGGCGAGGACACGCTCCGGCTGATCCGGCAGGCGGTCGCACACTCCGCTCCGACTCTCTTTCATTGCGGCGACGAGCCCCTGACGACGCCGCTCGCGGTGGCCGAAGCCGGGGCCGCGTGCCCCGAGGCGACGATCATCCTCGGGCACATGGGCGGGTACTTCCACGTCGACGAAGCGATCGAGGTGGCCGAGCGGCTGCCGAACCTCGTGCTGGAGACGTCGGCGATGCCGTATCCGGCGAAGATCCGGGAAGCCGTCGACCGGCTCGGGCCAGAGCGCGTGATCTACGCGAGCGACGGCCCGGTCTGCTCGCCTCGGATCGAGGTCGAGAAGGTGAGGCTGGCCGGCCTGGACGCGGACGCTGAGCGGCTCGTCCTCGGCGAGAACGCGCTTCGGATTTTGGAGGCGGTCCGGTAGTCGTCGACTCCCTCACGTACGTCGGCGAGTCGCTGTTCGGGCACCGAGCAACGGTTTCGGAGCTGCTCGCCGCGATGGACGGCGCGGGCGTCGACCGCGCGGTCGTCGTGCCCATGAAGCCGCCCGGCTACCACCTCGCTCCGGCGAACGACCGCGTCGCGGCTGCCGTCGCCGAGCGCCCGGAACGGCTCTGCGGCCTCGCACGGGTCGACCCGAACCTCGGTGCCGAGGCGGTCGAGGAGCTCGAGCGGGCACTTGTCGGAGCTCGGTCTGCGCGGTCTCTTCCTCCATCCGTGGGAGGAGACGTTCAGGATCAGCGACCCGAAGGTGGATCCGGTCGTCGAGGTCGCGCGGCGCCACGGGGCTCCGGTCGTCGTCGCCGCCGGCTATCCGTGGCTCTCGGAGGGGCTCCAGGTCGGCGAGCTGGCCCACCGCTTCCAGGACGTGCGCTTCGTCGCGACGAACGGCGGGCAGATCAACATTTCGGGTCTCGGCCAGACGGACGTCGAGCTCGCGCTGACGGCGAGCCCCAACCTCTCCGTCCAGACCGCGGGCGTCTACCGCGAGGACTTCCTCGAGAACGTCGTCGAGTCGCTTCGGTCCCGATCGCCTGCTCTTCTCGAGCGCGTTCCCGATGATGGACATGCGTCTCGAGATCCTGCGCGGGCGCTGGATGCACGTCGACGAAGAGGCCCGGCAGGCCGTGCTCGGTGGGAACGCTGCCGACCTCCTCGGCCTCTAACCTCACATCATGCGTCTCGTCACCTCCGCGGCGCTCGGGCTCGGGCTGCTCCTGCTGGCCGCGGCCTGCGGCGGAGGCGAGCTCGAACACGTTCGAGCTCTCGCAGGGGGACAGCGGCACGACGTTGCAGGTCGCGCCTGACGACGAGATCGTGATCTCGCTCGAATCGAACCCGACGACCGGATACAGCTGGCACGAGGCGGAGAAAAGCCAGAACAACGGGATCCTGCAGCTGCTCGCGAAGAGCTACGAGAGCGAATCCGACGCGATCGGCTCGGGCGGCGTCGAGACGTGGACCTACAAGGCCGTCAAGGCCGGGAAGGCCGTGCTCGAGCTGAACTACCTGCGCCCGTTCGAGCCGAACGAGATCGCAGGCAAGTTCACCGTGACGATCGACGTCACGGCGTCCTAGGACGCCGTGCTCGCCCGAAAACGGTCGAGCAGCGTGCGCGCCGCGTGCTCGGCGTCCTCCTTCGGCGTCCCCAACACCCGTGTCGGCGCGAGGGTCACGTTGCGCAGCACGGTCATGATGCTGCACTGACGGTATCCTCGCGCCGATGAGAGTCGCCTTCGTCGGCCTCGGGACGATGGGCCGTCCGATGGCCTCGCGCCTCGTCGCCGCCGGGCACGAGCTCGTCGTCTGCGACGCCGATCCTCGTACCGCAGCCGGCTTCGGCACGTCGACTGCGCCGACGCCGGCTGCCGCGGCTGCCGGTGCGGACGTCGCGATCATGTCCCTGCCGGCGCCCGCCGTGGTCGAGGAGGTCGCGCTCGGCCGGGACGGGCTCTCCGAGGGAGCCGGGCCGGGCGCTGTCGTGATCGACATGTCGACAAGCCCGCCCGCGCTGGCCCGGCGCCTGGCCGATGCGCTCGCCCGGCATGAGATCGACTTCCTCGACGCGCCGGTGAGCGGCGGCCCGACAGGCGCCGAGGCGGGCACGCTCGCGATCATGGTCGGCGGTCCGGCCGAGGTCGTGGAGCGCTGCCGGCCGGTGCTCGCCGCGATGGGCAGCGCCGTCGAGCACGTCGGTGGTCACGGCGCCGGACAGACGGTCAAGCTCTGCAACAACCTGATGGCCGCCTGCACCATGGCGGCGACCGCGGAGGCCTGCGCGATCCTCGCCGCCGAAGGCATCGACGCTGCGCAGGCCTATGAGGTGTTCACCCGCTCGACGAGCGACTCGTCGGTGCTCCGGCGGCGCTTCCCGCTGCCCGGCGTCCGGCCCGAGCATCCGTCCTCCAACGGCTACGCACCGATGTTCCGGCTCGACCTGTTGCACAAGGATCTCCTACTGGCGCTGGAGCTCGCCGCGGAGGACGGCATCGAGACGCCCGTCGCACAGGAGGCCTTCCGGGCGTATGCGGCCGCGCTCGCGGCCGGGCACGGCGGGCTCGACTACTCGGCGGTGATCGAGGCCGTCCGGCGCCCAACCGCCTAGACCTGGATGGCTGCCCCCAGAACGGTGCTCCTCCGCGCCGTCTCGGCGCAGGCGTCGGTGTCGATCGCGCAGTTCGGGCTTCCGGCGATCGGGCCCGAGCTCCAGGACGAGTACGGCCTCGGCCTGGCCGGCCTCGGCGCCGTCCTGACCGCGAGCCTGCTCGGCTCCGGCCTCACGCTCCTGCCCGCGGGGCGTGGTCGTCGATCGCTACGGATCGCGGCTGCCGCTGGCGATCGGCACCGCGTTCGGAGCGGGAGGGCTGGCCGTCGCGGCCTTCGCTCCGTCGACTGCGGTCCTGCTCGTGTCGCTCCTCGTTGCGGGCGTCGGGTCGGGGTTCGTGCCGATCGCCGGGTTCGGCGCGCTGATGAGGGCGTACGACGTCACGAGGCGGGGATTCGCCCTCGGCATCCGCCAGATGGCGGTTCCGGTCGGAGGGCTGATCGCGTCCGTGCTGCTGCCGCTCCTCGTGCGGGCCGGCGGGGTCGAGCTGGCGCTCCTCGTGTGTGCAGGGCTCGTGCTCGTGTTCGGGGCGGGATTCGCCTTCGTCGCGGAGGCAAGGCCACCGGTCGAGCGGCGGCCGAGCATCGAGGTGCACCGGCTGATCCGGGCGCCGGGGATGCTGCGCCTTCTCGTCGTGGCGGCCTTCTACATCGTCGTCCTCCAGTCGGTTCTCGCCTTCACCGTGCCCTCCGTGCGGGACTCGGGCTTCTCGGCGCTCGTCGCCGGCGCCGTGTTCTTCGCTCTCAACGCGACGGCTGCGGTGGCGCGGATCGTGTGGGGACGGATCGCCGACCTCGAAGGTGGGTCCCGGCGCGTGCGCTCGCTGGTCGAGGCAGGCCTCCTCGGCGCCGCAGGCGGGGTCGTGTTCACGCTGGCGCTACACGCGGGACCGGCGGCGCTCGTCGTCGCCATGATCCTGTTCGCGTTCGGCGCGCTCGGCTGGAACGCCCTCGTGTACGTCAGCGCCGGGGAGAAGGCGCCGCCCGAGCTTGCGGCCCAGGCCGTCGGGATCGCAGCGACCCTGATCTTCGTCGTCTCGGCCGATCTCCACGCCGCCGATGGGCGCGCTCGCCGCCGCCGTCGGCTGGGACTGGTTCTGGCTGGCCTGCGCCGGATTGCTCGGCATCGGCGCGGCAGTCGCCGCTGACCCTGCCGCGGGTGTGAGGGGCCCGGCGCCCGAGTAGGCCCACGGACCTCTCTACAATGGCCTGACTCGAGCCATGGTCGAGAATCAGATTCCCGGCCCGCCCGCGACCGGCGACGCGGCGGCGGCCACGACGGGCGTGCGGAATCCCGCTGCGCGGCCGCGTCTCGCGGTCGCACCGGGCAGGGAGGAGATCGAAGCATTCGAGCGCTCCGTCGACGTGGGCGCGCGCCTCCAGGCGAAACCTCGAGACCGTCGTGCGAGGGAAGGGCAAGCGAGATCCGGCTCGTTCTCACGGCGCTCGCGTGCGGAGGCCATGTGCTCTTCGAGGACGTGCCGGGAACCGCCAAGACCGTGCTCGCGCGCGCGATCGCCCAGTCGATCGCGGGCGCCGTTCCGTCTCGCATCCAGTGCACCCCTGATCTCCAGCCGGGAGACGTCACCGGCGCGTCGATCTTCGACCAGAGGAAGCGGGAGTTCGAGTTCCGCCCCGGGTCCGATCTTCGCGAACGTCGTTCTCGTCGACGAGATCAACCGGGCCACGCCGAAGACGCAGTCGGCGCTGCTCGAGGCGATGGCGGAGCGCCAGGTGACGGTGGACGGCGTCACCCGGCAGCTCCAGGAGCCGTTTCTGCTGCTCGCCACCGAGAACCCGGTCGAGCACGAGGGGACGTTCCTTCTCCCCGAAGCGCAGCTCGACCGGTTCTTCCTCCGCACGGCCCTCGGCTATCCGGATGCGGGCGACGAGCACAGGATCATCCTCGACCAGCAGCACGGGCATCCCCTCGACGGGCTGCGGTCGGTCGTGACCGTCGCGGAGGTGACCGCGCTCAACCGTTCGGTCGAGCACGTGTACGTGGATCCGCTCATCCAGCGCTGGATCGTGACCGTCGTGCGGGCGTCCCGCGGGATCGAGGGCGTCGATCTCGGGGCCTCGGTACGGGGCAGCATCGCGCTCGAGCGCGCGGTGCGGGCCTGGGCGCTGCTCGACGGGCGGGACTACGTCGAGCCTGAGGACGTCGAGGCCCTGTTCGTTCCCGTCATCGGTCACCGCGTGCTGTTCACGCCCGCCTTCCTCGCCGCACATCGCGGGGGAGGGTGGGGTGCTGTCGTCAGCGAGCTCCGGCACCGCTGCTTCGAGGCGGCTCCGCGGCCGGCTGCTCCGTGAGCCAGGCGGCGCTCACCTTCCCGCTCGTCACACGCCGGCGTGTGTCCGGCCTGCCGTTCGGCGCAATGCGCTCGAGCCGCCGCGGGCCTGGCATCGATCTGGCCGGGTCACGCCCGTACCGGCCCGGAGACGACTACCGCCTCATCGACCGGCACGCGTCGGCCAGGCTCTCCTCGCTGAGCGGCTCGGACGAGCTGATCGTCCGCGAGCATCTCACCGAGGAGGCGGCCGCGATCGTCGTCGTCCGCGATCGGCGTCCCTCGATGGCCCTCTTCCCGGACGAACTCCCCTGGCTGTCGAAGCCGCGCGCGGTCTCCGCTGCTGTCGACACGATCGAGGAGAGCGCCCGCCGGGCCCGCTGTCCCGTCGAGACGCCGCCGGCGGGGCCGTTCGACGCCCCGGAGGACACCCTGGAGCGATCCCTGAACACGCTCGCCGAGCGCGAGCGGCCCGTCCGTTCCGGCAGCTTCGTCTTCGTCCTGTCCGACTTCATCGAGCTCCCGCCGGACGAGACCTGGGTCGAGGCGCTCGGGCACCGCTGGGACCTCGTCCCCGTGATCGTCCAGGATCCGGTCTGGGAGCAGAGCTTCCCCGACGTCTCCGGCACGCTCCTCCCGGTTGCCGATCCCGCGACCGGCCGTCTGGTACGGGTGCGCCTCAGCCGCGCCGAGGTCGAGGCACGCCGCTCGCTCAACGAGGCTCGGCTTCGAGCTGTGACGGGCCTGTTCGACTCGCTCGGGCTCGACTGGGTGCTGCTCGGGACGAGCGATCCCGGCGAGATCGTCGCCGAGTTCGTCGCATGGTCTGCGGCTCGACAAGCGGGCGCCGGCGCGCGATGAGCGGGCGCCGCCTGCTGGCCGTCGGGCTCGTCGCCGCGGGTGCGTGCGCGGCAGCGGCGATCGTCGCTGCGGCGATCGTCGGAGGTTCGGATCTCAGCGTTCCCGCCCCGGCGAGGCCCGTCGTGGCGGTCGCGCAGATCTCGCCGCAGGAGCATTATCCGGGCGACGAGGTCACGGCCACGCTCGACCTGACGGTGAACAGGGCTCTCGTCGATCCGGCCGACATCGAGGTGCAGGCCGGGTTCCGGCCCTACACCCGTGTCGCGCCGGTCGAGATCGAACGAACCGAGGCAGGCGAGGCCGTGCTCGTCCGGTACGTCTACCGCCTCCAGTGCCTCGACCGGGCGTGCATCATGAGCGCCGGCACCGGGCCGAGCTCGTTCGCGCCGGCCGTCGTCCGCTACCCGGACGCTGTGGTCGGGCAGGCAACCATTGCGGCCGACTGGCCGCCCGTGACGATGTCGACTCGCATCACGGCCGAGGATCTGAGCGAGCCGTCGTTCAGGACGGCCGCGGAACCGGTTGCGCCCTCGTACGGGATCGCCCCGGGCCTCCTCGGCTGGCTGCTCGCCGGTGGCGCGGCCGCGCTCGTTCTCGTCGTCAGTGCCCTCACGGCCAGGCGGCTCTGGCGTGCGGCTCCGGCGCCGTCGGCGGTCCCCGAGGCGGGCACCGCCGACGAGTCGCTCCAGGCCGCACTTGCCGAGGTCGGGCGTACGCGGACCGGCGAGAGTGACGAGGACGAACGGCGGATCGCGCTCGACACCCTGGCCCGGAGACTCGAGCGCGACGGATCACCCGAGCTGGCTCGCGATGCGCGCCGGCTGGCCTGGTCGAGGGCAAGCCCCGAGGGCAAGCCGCTCGACGATCTGTGCGCGGCGGTCGCGGAAGCGCTCGGAGAAGCCGCATGAACGGGCTCCTGCCGTGGCTCGTACCGATCGTCGCGGCGGTTCCAGCGCTCGTCGTCGTCCTGACGCGCCGCTCGAGGCCGCTCGCCGTCCCTCTCGCGGACGCCCCGGCGTTTCGCCGTGCCGCCCGCCGCACAGCCCTCGTTCGCACGGTTCTCG
Organism: uncultured Thermoleophilia bacterium; assembly: GCA_963797645.1. GTDB lineage: Bacteria > Actinomycetota > Thermoleophilia > Gaiellales > Gaiellaceae > CAWCQC01. The sequence goes on from CAWCQC010000013.1 coordinate 164,532, forward strand.
CGCTCGCGCTGATCGGGCTCCTGGCCGGGTGTGTCGCGACGATCAGGCAGCCGGCGGACCCGTTCGACGCGCTGGTGCCCGAGGGCTCGAACACGGTCGTCGTCCTCGACGTCTCTGCCAGCGTGTCCGATCTCGTCTACCGGGAGATCGCCGGAACGATGAGGGGCCTCGTGGAGACGGCCGGCGACGATCGAGGGATCGGTCTCGTTCTCTTCTCTGACGTCGCCCAGGAGGCGCTGCCGCCCGGAACGCCGGCCGCGGAGCTGCGCCCGTTCATCCGCTACTTCGAGCCGAAGAGCGAGCCGAGCGCCGTCAGGAAGCCGAGCTACTACCGGAACGCCGGCCCCGGCGCCCCGCCGCCGACGCCGTATCCGCAGAACCCCTGGTTCCGAAGCTTCAGCGGCGGGACGCGCATCTCGGTCGGCCTCGAGGCCGCCCGCGTCGCGCTCGCGAGGGACGGCTTCACCGGGGGGCAAGTTCTCCTCCTTAGCGATCTCGCCGAGGCCGAGGACGACGTTGCCCGGCTGGCCGGGGAGCTCGCGATCTATGCCCGTGACCCGGCGCTCGAGCTGCGGGTCGTGGCGCTACCTCCGGCGACGGAGCGTGAGACGGCGATGTTCGAGCGGATCCTCGGAGATCCGCGGACCGTGGTCGGCTCGAGCACCCTGACAGACCGGGGCGACAACGCGGCTCCGGCCGCAGGGGTTCCCGTCTGGTTCGTCGCTCTCGCCCTCCTCGTCGGGCTTGCCCTTGCCGTCAACGAGGCCGCCGTGCAGCCGCTCGACTGGCGGCGGTCGCCGCGTGAGGCGACGTGAGCAGGCGCCGGCTCCTGCTCGCCGCAGCCGTCGCGCTCGTACTCGTCGCGGCTGCGTTCCTCGCTGCTCTCGCGGTCGCCGTGTTTGCGGACGAGCGATCGCTCGCCGCAACAGACGTCGGGCTGAGCCGGCCGGGCGCTTCGTCGCGGGCGGTCGACCGTCCCGGCGGCCCGCTGGCAGGGACGGCGGGCACGCTCCTCGGAACCGGCGACGACTGGAAGTACCGCGAGGCGCTCGGCCTCTTCGCCGATCTGGAGCTCCAGCCGCCCGGGGCGCCCGAAGGCGAGGTGTCCGCCCACGGCCAGGTCGAAGCGCTGCTGTCCGAGGTCGCCGACGACACGGCGGACCCGCAGCGCGCGGCCGCTGCCGCGAACCTCGCCGGCGTCCTCTACGTGCAGGACGCGGAGCTCGACCGGACGGCACGTTCACGGTTCCTCCAGCTCGGCCTCGAGTCGTTCCGCGAGGCAGTCAGGCTCGATCCGGCGAACGGCGAGGCGAAGCTCAACCTCGAGCTGCTCGTCCGCCTCCTGGCCACGAGCGCGGTGGGCGGGGGCGACGACTCGGGGAGCCAGGGGTCGACGGGCGCGGGCTCCAGCCCGGGCGGCTCGGGGTACTGAGCCGAAGCCGTGACCATCGACTTCCTCACCCCGCTCGCCGGCCTGGTCGTCCTGCTCGTCGCGCTTCCCCTCGCGGCGATCCTGCTGCGGGAGCGGAGCTTCGGCCGCGTGCGGGCGCTGCTGGGGCTCCCGCCACCGGACCGGCGCGTGTCGCCGTCGGTCGCGACAGCGCTCGGGCTCCTGTTCGCGCTTCTCGGCATCGCGGCGGCACAGCCGGTCATTCGGCTGGACGACCCGTTGCGCGCGCGGACGGACGCCGAGGCGTTCGTGGTCGTGGACGCCTCCCGCTCGATGCTCGCAGCGGCCGCTCCCGGGGCCCCGACGCGTTTCGACAGGGCTGTTCGCACGGGCCTCGAGCTCCGCTCAGCGCTGGCAGACGTTCCGACCGGCGTGGCGTCGATGACGGACCGGCCGCTGCCACATCTGTTCCCGACCGTCGACCGCGACGTGTTCGGGGCCGTGATGCGCCGCTCGCTCGGAATCGACCGGCCTCCGCCGTCGAACAGGCGATCGCTCGCGACCGACCTCGGGGCGCTCCGGGGGCTGGCCGAGGACAACTACTTCTCGGCGCAATCGGTGCGGCGGCTGGCCGTCGTCCTGACCGACGGCGAGAGCCGGCCGTTCGAGCTCGCCCGGCTCGAAAGCAGGCTCCGGAAAGGCGGTGTCGACCTCATGCTCGTGCGCTTCTGGGACGAGCGCGAGCGCGTGTGGCGGGCCGACGGCTCGCCCGAGCCGGGGTACCGGCCGGACCCGGCCGCCGGCGACAGCCTGGCAGCTCTCGCGGCCGCGACCGCCGGAGGGCGCGTCTTCGGCGAGGAAGAGACGGCTGCGATCGTCGAAGCAGCCCGCGAATACCTCGGAACGGGCCCCACCGTGGCTGCGCTCGAGCGCCGCCGCAGCATCCCTCTCGGCGGCTGGTTCGCGCTCGCGGCTGCGGTGCCGTTGGCGTTCCTGCTCGTCCGCGGCGACCGTTTGCCGAGGGCCCGGGCGACCGCCTGAACACGACCCACCGGAGCACTTTGCATACTGTATGCTCGCGCCGTGGCGCGCATCGTCGAGGACGGCCGGGGGACGCTGACGAAGAGCGCGAGCGCGGCTGCCGCAGAGCTCATCCGCGAGGCCATCGTCGACGGCCGGCTCGATCCAGGCTCGACGGCTGAAGGAGGAGGAGCTCGCGCGAGAGCTCGGGATCTCGAGGACGCCGGTGCGCGAGGCGTTGCTCGTGCTCCAGGCCGAGGGGCTGATCGAGTCGGCCCCCAACCGTGGCGCGACCGTGCAGGCCTACGACGCCGCCGATCTCGACGACCTCTACCGGCTGCGTGCCCTGCTCGAGGGATTCGCTGCGCGGCTCGCGGCGGCCCGGATCACGACAGCCGAGGTCGACCGCCTGCGCGAGAGCTGCGAGTGCTTCGTCGGGCTTACGGGCGGACGACGACGTGACCGAGCTCGTGCAGGAGAACGTTCGCTTCCACGACGTGATACTCGAGGCTGCCGGCAGCGAGCGTCTTGCCCAGATGGTCCGGGGCGTCATCCAGCTCCCGCTCGTCTACCGATCCTACGTCTGGTATTCGCCGGAGCAGAAGCTCATCTCCGAGCACTACCACCGCCAGATCACGACCGCCCTTGCCGCGGGCGACGCCGAGCGGGCCGAGCTCGTGATGACAGAGCACGTGCTCGAGGCGCGCGACTTCCTGATTGCGCAACTCCAGGCCGAGGAGGCGGACGTCTTCGAGGAGGACGCATGACCGAGTCCGCAGTCGCAGCTGCCGACGCGGGGGCAACCGAAGGGCCGGGCCCGCTCGCCGGGGTCCGCGTCGTCGAGCTCGGGCAGCTGCTTGCCGGGCCGTTCACGGGGCGTCTGCTCGGCGACATGGGTGCCGAGGTCATCAAGGTCGAGGCTCCCGGCCAGCCGGATCCGATCCGCGAGTGGGGCAAGGCGCGCTACGAGGGACGCTCCCTCTGGTGGCCGGTGCAGTCGCGCAACAAGAAGTGCGTCACGCTCAACCTCCGGGCGGAGAGGGGCCAGGAGCTGCTGCTCGAGCTCGTCAAGCAGGCCGACGTCCTGACCGAGAACTTCCGGCCGGGGACGCTCGAGAAGTGGAATCTCGGCTGGGAGCGCCTCAGCGAGGCGAATCCGCGACTCGTCCTCGCCAGGATCTCGGGCTACGGCCAGACGGGCCCGTACGCCGAGCGCGCCGGCTTCGCCTCGGTCGCCGAGGCGATGGGCGGCATCCGCTACATCAACGGCTTTCCCGACGAGCCTCCGCCGCGGCTCCACATCTCACTCGGCGACTCGCTCGCCGGCATGTTCGCTGCCCAGGGGATCCTGGCGGCGCTCTACAAGCGCGACGCGCTCGGCTTCGGCCGGGGCCAGGTCGTCGACGTGTCCCTGCTCGAGTCGAGCTTCGCGATGCTCGAGAGCACGGTGCCCGAGTACGACCGGCTGAAGATCGTCCGCGAGCCGCAGGGGACGAACCTGAAGGGCATCGCGCCGTCGAACATCTTCAAGTCGAGGGACGGCAAGTGGGTCGTGATCGCAGCGAACGCCGACAAGGTCTTCGGGCGGCTCTGCGAGGCGATGGGCGCGTCCGGAGCTTGCCGACGACCCGAGGTTCTCGACCCACCTCGCCCGGGGCGAGCACCAGGACGAGATCGAGGGGAAGATCCGCGACTGGGCGGCCGAGCGCGACGCTGCCGAGATCGACCAGGTGCTGAACGCGGCGGGTGTCATCTGCGGCCCGGTCTACACGATCGCGGACATCTTCGAGGACGAGCACTTCTGGGCGCGCGACATGCTGCTACGGCACGAGGATCCCGAGTTCGGCGAGTACGTCGGCCCCGGCATCGTCCCCAAGTTCTCCGAGACGCCGGGAGCGGTGCGCTGGTCGGCGACGTGGGAGGAGGGGAGCCACAACCGTGAGGTCTACGGTGGTCTGCTCGGGCTCTCCGATGCCGAGCTCGAGGCGTTGCATCAGGAGGGCGTGCTGTGAGCGTGACGATCTGCGACGTGGGCCCGCGCGACGGGCTCCAGAACGACCCGACGATCCTTGCGCCCGAGGTTCGGGCCGAGCTGGTCAACCGGCTGGCGCGGGCAGGGTTGCCGCGGATCGAGGCTGTCAGCTTCGTCAATCCCGCCCGCGTTCCCCAGATGGCCGGCGCCGAGGAGGTCGTCGCCGCCATCGAGCGCGTTCCCGGCGTCGTCTACGCCGGCCTCGCGCTCAACGAGAAGGGCTACGACCGGCTCGCACGGACCGGGCTCGACGAGGTGCACTTCGCCTTTGCCGCGACCGAGACCTTCAACGGGAGAAACCAGAACGCGACCGTCGAGGAGTCCGTGCAGGCCGCGGGACGGATCGTCGAACGCGCGCACGCGGACGGCATCCGCGCAACGGTCACGATCGGCGCCTCGTTCGGGTGCCCGTTCGAGGGCCGGGTCGAACCGGCATGGGTTCTCGAGCTCGCCGGTCGCATCGCCGAGGCGCGAGCGGACGAGATCGTCTTCGCCGACACGATCGGAGTCGGTGTGCCGCGCCAGGTCCGACAGCTCGTCGGCGAGGCCGCCGGGCTCGGCACGCCGATCGCGGTCCACCTCCACAACACGCGCAACACGGGCATCGCGAACGCGTTCGCTGCTGTCGAGGCCGGCGCCACGGTGCTGGACGCGTCCGTCGGCGGGATCGGCGGCTGCCCGTTCGCGCCGAGAGCGACGGGCAACATCTGTACCGAGGATCTCGTCTACCTCCTCCACGGCGAGGGAATCGAGACGGGAATCGACCTCGACGAGCTGATCGGGGTCGCGGAGTGGCTCGAGAGCGTGCTCGGGCGTCAGCTCGAGGGCCAGGTCTACCGTGCCGGCACCTTCGCGCCGGTGGCGGGCTGAGACGACAGAAAGGACACGGAATGGCGTACAGGCTGGGAGTGGACGTCGGGGGCACGTTCACCGACCTGTTCCTCGTGAGCGACTCGAACGGCGGCGCGCAGTACCGCGTGAAGACGCCCTCGACCCCGGCAGACCCCTCGGAGGGAGTGCTGGCCGGCGTCCGCCGGATCTGCGACGAGGCGGAGATCGACGTCGGTGACCTGCGCAACATCCTCCACGGGACGACGGTCGCGACGAACGCCGTGCTCGAGTCGAAGGGCGCGCGGGTCGGACTGATCACGACCCAGGGCTTCAAGCAGATCCTCCACCTCGCCCGCTCCCAGACGCCGGGCCCGCTCGCCGGCTGGATCATCATGATCAAGCCGGACCCGCCCGCGCTCCTGTCTGACACCCGTGAGGCCGTCGAGCGGATGGACGCCCGCGGCAACACGGTCGTGCCGGTCGACGAGGCGCAGGTCGAGGAGATCGTCCGTGACCTCGTCGACTCCGGTGTCGAGTCGCTCACCGTCGGGCTCGTCAACTCCTACGTCTCGGGGAAGCACGAAGAGGCGATCGGCGCGATCGTCGAGCGCCTCTATCCGGGCTTCCCGGTGACGCTGTCGTCGGAGGTGCTGCCGGAGTTCCGCGAGTACGAGCGAACGCTGACGGCGTGCATGAACTCGTACGTGCGTCCGACGGTCGCGACCTACGTCGAGCGGCTCCAGAGCCAGCTCCAGGAGATCGGCGCCCGCGCCGAGGTGAACATCCTCCGCTCCGACGCCGGCCTGATGACGACACGGGAAGCGGCGCGCAACCCGATCTACGGAATCCTCTCCGGCCCTTCGGGAGGTGTCGCAGGAGCTCTCTACGTCGCCCGCAAGGCCGGCTTCGACGACATCCTCACGTTCGACATGGGCGGGACGTCGACGGACGTCGCCCTCTGCCAGAACGGGCAGCCGACGATCGGTCGTGAGACGTCGATCAGCCACTTCCGGATCAAGGTTCCCTCCGTCAACGTGAACACCGTCGGGGCGGGCGGCGGCTCCATCGCCCACGTCCCCGAGCTGACGAAAGCGCTTCGCGTCGGCCCGCAGTCGGCCGGTGCAGACCCGGGCCCGGCGGCGTACGGAGCGGGCGGGGAGCAGCCCACCGTCACAGATGCCAACGTGGTGCTCGGCCACCTGCCGCCGCGGCTTCTCGGCGGCGAGATGCAGCTCGACGTCGAGGCTGCCCGGTCTGCGGTGCAGACGATCGCCGACGCGATGGGCCTCGACTCGGTCGAGGCGGCGGCGGAGGGCATCCTCGCGATCGTCAACGAGAACATGGCCGGTGCCCTGCGCCTCGTCTCGGTGCAGCGCGGCCACGATCCGCGCGACTTCGCGCTCGTGGCGTACGGGGGCGCGGGACCGCTCCATGCGAACGCGGTCGCGAAGATCATGGGCTCGTTCCCCGTGCTGGTGCCGCCTGCGCCGGGCCTCCTTTGCGCCATCGGCGACCTCGTGGCCGACTTCCGCGACGAGTTCGCCCGCACGTACATCCGCGTCCTCTCGGATGCCGATCCGGGCGAGGTGAGCACGATCCTCGACGAGCTCGGCGAGCGGGCGGTCCAGTGGCTCGACGGCGAGGGCATCGCGTCGGAGGCGCGCAGCGTCTCGCACGTCGCGGACATGCGCTACCGGGGCCAGGGGTACGAGATCCCGGTCGCCATCGACCCGGCCGACGTGCGCCGCGACGGTCTCGCCGACCTCGACGAGCGGTTCAACGGGCTTCACGAGCAGCTCTACGGCTTCCGGATGCACGACACGCGTGCGGAGATCGTCAACCTGAGGGCCGTGGGCTTCGGCGCGGTGCCGAAGCCGGAGCTTCCGACCGGCGAGCCGGGGCCCGAGGACGCCTCGGGCGCGGTGGTGGACGAGCACGAGATCGTGTTCGAGGGAGAGCGGCTGCCGACGCGGATCTACGACCGCGCCAAGCTTGCTCCTGGCATGCGCTTCGCCGGCCCGGCGATCGTCACGGAGTTCGACGCGACGACCGTCGTCCTGCCCGGCTACGAGGCGGCGGTCGACGTGAACTTCAACATTCTCATCAACCCGAAGGCGTAGGGGAGGAAGCGATGGCAACTGCCGAGAAGCCCCGGATCGCGGAGATCCCCGACCTCGCGGTCGACCCGGTCACGCTCGACATCATCGAGGGCGCGCTGAAGAGCGCCCGCTTCGAGATGGACGCGGTGCTGTTCCGCTCAGCGATGAGCCCGGTGATCCGCGAGCAGCACGACGAGTTTCCGATGATCACCGATCCGCGTGGACGGATGGTCGTCGGGCAGTTCGGCGCGTACATCAACGAGATGATGGAGGAGTGGGACAGCGGCATCTATCCCGGTGACGTGATCCTCACGTCCGACCCGTTCAAGTGCTCCGCCTCGATCTCGCACACGAACGACTGGCTCGTGCTCGTTCCGATCTTCTACGACGACGAGCTCGTGGGCTGGTCGTCGCAGTTCGGGCATCAGATGGACTGCGGCGGCCCCCTCCCGGGCTCCCTCCCGACGGGCGCCCGGACGATCTTCGAGGAGGGCCTGATCATCCCGCCGATCAAGATCGTCGAGCGGGGCGAGCCGCAGGACGACGTCCTCAAGCTGATCTTCAACAACATGCGGCTGCCCGAGATGAACCGGGCCGACCTGTTCGCCATCGTGGCGGGCTGCCGCGCCGGCGAGAAGCGCGTCATCGAGCTGTGCGACCGCTTCGGAAGGGACGTCTACCTCGCCGCGCTCCAGGCGCTGCTCGACCGGACCTACGAGGCGATGCGCTTCCTGATCCAGGTCGCGATTCCCGAGGAGCCCCAGTCGTTCGAGGACTACATCGACGACGACGGGCTCGGGAACGGCCCCTTCAAGATGAAGCTGACCATCTGGCGCGAGGGTGACCATGCCTTCTTCGACTGGACGGGCACCGATCCGCAGGCCCTCGGACCGATCAACTTCTACCTCTCCGAGGGCATGTTCAAGATGTTCATCGGGATCTACCTGATCATGGTCAACGATCCCCAGATCCTCTTCAACGACGGCTTCTATCCGCTTCTCCACGTCGTCATGCCCGAGGGCAGCCTGCTCCGTCCGCGCTTCCCGTCGGCGCTCGGCTGCCGGACCCACGCGCTCGCCCGGCTCTTCGACGTGCTCGGCGGGGCGCTCTGCAAGAACGCGCCCGAGCTGAACACCGCCTCGGGGTACGGCACCAGCCCGTACATGCTCTACTCGGGCTGGGATCGGCAGGGCGAGTTCTTCTACTCGATGGAGATCCTCTACGGCGGGATCCCGGGCCGCCCGATCGGGGACGGCATGGACGGGCACTCGTGGTGGCCGCTGTTCGAGAACATTCCGACCGAGTACCTCGAGGCTTACTACCCGATGCGGATCGACGGCTACTCGACGGTGACCGACTCCGGCGGGCCGGGCCTCCACCGCGGCGGCAACGGCGTCGAGAAGCGCTACGTCTACCTCGAGCCCGGCGAGGTCTCGATCCACGACGACCGGTGGCTCACCCGCCCCTGGGGGGTGCTGGGCGGGTGGCCCGGCGCACGCTCGTCGAAGCTCCTCGTGCGTGCTGACGGTACGGAGCAGGTGCTCCCGTCGAAGTGCGACAACGTCAGGGTCGAGCCGGGCGACATGCTCGTCTACCGGACTGCGGGCGGCGGCGGCTGGAAGGACCGACTCGACAGGCCCGTCGAGTCGGTCGTCCGCGACGTCTCCTTCGGGCTGGTCAGCCGGGAGTTCGCCAGGGAGGGCTACGGCGTCGTGGTCGGGGACGACGGCGCCGCCGACGAGGCCGCCACGGAGGCGGAGCGGGCCCGCCAGCGCGAGGAGCGCGGGGAGGCCCTCGCGTTCGACTTCGGGCCGCCGCTCGGGACGCTGCTCGAGACGTGCGAGGCGGAGACCGGGCTCGAGCCCCCCGAGCCGGCCGAGCCGCTTCGCTGGTCGCCGCTCGAGCCGGGTGAGGAGGCGCTCGCGCGCGTGAGAGACGGGGACGGCATTCCGGCACCCGGAGGGAGCTAGCAGCCGTGAGGCACGAGGGGTTTCACGGGCGCGCGGGCCTCGGCCGGCGCCCTGCCCTGCTCGTGATCGACGTCAACCGCGGGTTCACGGACCCGGATTCGCCGCTCGTCTGCGACCTCGACGACGTCGTCGACGCGATCGGCGTGCTGCTGGGCGCGTTTCGCGAGGCGGAGCTGCCGGTCGTGTTCACGACGGTCGAGTTCGACGCCGCCGCGCGACAAGCGGCCGCGGTCTTCATCGACAAGGTTCCTGCCCTGCTCGCTCTCGAGCGGGGGAGCCCGTGGGTCGAGATCGATCCGCGCATCGAGCCGCGGGCGGATGAGGCGGTCCTCGTGAAGTGCTTCGCCTCCGCGTTCTTCGGCACGGCTCTCGCGAGCCTGCTCGCCTCGCGCGGGTGCGACTCGGTCGTCGTGACCGGCGCCTCGACGTCGGGTTGCGTCCGCGCGACCGCAGTCGATGCGCTTCAGCACGGGTATCGCGTCGCGGTTCCGCGGGAAGCGGTCGGCGATCGCAACCCGGCCGCCCACGAGGCGAACCTCTACGACCTCGACACGAAGTACGCTGACGTCGTCTCCACGGACGCGGTCCTGTCCCATCTCCAGGAGGTGGAAGATGTCGCTGCTCGCTGAACAACTGGCGCTCTCCCTACCGCTCGCAATCGACGTCGGCGGCTGGATCGGGGTCATCGTCGGCATCGTCTCGCTCGTGGCGTGGATCTGGATGCTCGTCGACGTCATCGGCCGAGACGACCTGTCCGGCGGTGTGAAGGCCCTTTGGATCATTTTCGGCATCTTCTTCCCGCTGATCACGGTGCTCGTCTACCTGCTCGTCGGTCGCCGGTAGGGGTCCCGTGCTCGTTCGCGATCTCGGGGACGGCTGGCAGCTCGTCCGCCAGCCCGATCACGCTGACCTCTCCGGGCAGCTCGCCGCCGCCTGGGGCGGGACGGTCGCCCGCCCGGACCCGCTGGAGCCGGTCGTGCTCGCAGCGACACGGCACGACGACGGCTGGGGCGTCTACGACCGCCGGCCGACCTTCGACGGCACGAACGACCGGCCCACCTCGTTTCTCGACGTCCCGATCCCCGCGCACCTCGCCTTCTACCGGGCCTGCATCGAGGTGGTCACCCAGGAGGACGCGTACGCCGGTCTGCTCGTCTCGATGCACGGAGCCGGCATCTACAACGGCCGCTACGGGACGCAGCCGGGCCTTCGCCTGTCCGGTGCCGACGAGTACCAGGAGCAGGTCGACGCGTTCGTCGCCGAGCAGGAGGCGACACACGCCGGGCGCGCCGCGGAGGCCGGGGCAGCGGACACGCGACCGGTGGACGAACTACAAGCTCCTGCAGGTGTACGACCGCCTCTCGCTGTCCCTTTGCCTTCGGGACTGGGAGACCGAGGCCGCCGAGCGGGACACGGTCGCGCCCGCGCCGGTCGACTACGACGGCGGCGAGGCCGAGCTCGCGATCGAGCCGCGCGGGCGCTGGCACGTCTCGATCGATCCCTATCCGTTCACAGAGAGCCCCGCGCGGTTCACGGTCGTGCGCAAGGTGCTGCCGAAGCGCTCGCACCGAGACAACGCCGAGTTCCGCCGCGAGTACTTCGGCACGCCGTCGGAGACCGTCGAGATCATGGTCGAGCAGGCCTGAGCCGCGATGCCGGACAACCGACAAGGAGGAGCGTGATGGCAGAGCTGCCCGAGGGAGCGATGATCCAGGTCGGCGACGTCGAGCTCTGGCACCGCATCACCGGTGAGGGCGAGCCCGTCGTCCAGATCCACGGGGCCGGGTTCGGTCACTTCAACCTCGACCCGGTGACGCCCGCGATCGCGGACGCCGGTTTCCGGGTGGTCGACTACGACATGCGGGGGTACGGCGCCTCCGACAAGCCGCTCCAGCACTACGACATGGAGGTCTGGGCGGACGATCTCGCGGCGCTGATGGACGTGCTCGGGATCGACAAGGCGCATGTGCACGGCACCTCGATGGGCGGCATGATCGCGATCGTCTTCGCAGGCAAGTACCCGGAGCGTACGACCTCGGTCGTGATCAACTGCGCCGCGGCCAAGCTCGGCGCTGCAGGGTGCCTGGTCTTCAAGAACTGGATCGACATCGCGCGCCTCGACCCCGAGGGGCCGGGAAGCCGCATCCTGGCCGAGCTGATCACGTGGCAGGCGCTGTCGAAGACGTTCCTCGAGGAGCAGGACGCGAACGCGCTGGTCGACCACGTGCAGACGATCCTCCGCGACTCGAACCGGGTGGAGGTCTACACCGCCGCTTGCCAGGCGATGTGCGACATGGATCTGCGCCCGTGGCTCGGAAGGATCACCGCGCCGGCGCTCGTCCTCGGCGGGGACGAGGACATCATGACGCCCTGGGACCAGGGCCCGGGCGGCGCCGGCCAGGAGGCGATCTTCGAGGGCATCCGGGGCGCCGAGAAGCACGTGATCGGCGGTGCGGGGCATTCGACGATCTTCGACTCGACGGAGGAGCATGCGAGCGTCGTGATCGACTTCTTCAGACGGCACGGACTGGGGACGGAAAGCGTCACGGTCGGCGGGGAGGCGGCCTCCGCATGACGCCCGACGCCAACCTTTCCGTCCTGCCGACGTCTCATTATTCCGAGCCCAGGGGGATCGTGGCACCTGGACCACAACGACCGGGAGCGCCATGGAGAAGGCAATGTCAGACTTCGGGCGGTTCGCTGTTGACGAGAGAAGGCGGACGCTGTATACGAAGTCTCCACGGCGGATGACTGCCTCCGGGCACTCTCGGCTAGGCGTAGCTGCCGGCGAGGAGAAAGGAGCAAGAGGGGATGAGTGAGGACTGGAAGTCTCGAGAGCCCGACCGGGACAATCTCGAGCGGCATCTCGATTACGAACTGAAGAAGCGCGGTATGACCCGACGCGAGCTCGTGAAGGGCGGCGCCGCGATGGCCGGAGCTCTCGGCCTCGGTGCGCTCTTCGCTGCCTGCGGCGGCGGAGGGGACAGCGGTGGCGAGGCGACGACCGCGGCGGGAGGCGGCGAGACCGCCGGTGGGACCGCCGCTGCGACGACCGCCGAGGCAGCCCCGGCGTTCACGGGAACGCTCCGCGTCACCGGCCTCGGCGTCGACCTGATCGACCCGATCAAGGAGATGGCCGAGAAGGCGCTCGGCTTCAAGCTCGCGTTCGACGTGACCGACTCGGTGACGATGGTGCAGAAGGCGATCACCCAGCCGGGCTCGTTCGACGTCTTCTCGGGCTACAGCTACCAGTACGACCAGGCGTGGCCGTCGGGGAACTTCCACAACGAGGAGATCGCGAAGGTCACCGCGTGGGGGCAGATGACGCCACTGATGACGCAGGGCTACGTCGACCCGACGAGCGGCTCGGGGCAGGGGTGCTCCTACGGCGACGGCGATGCGCCGTTCCGCGGCCTGTACGTCGATCCCGACACAGAGCGGCACGTGGCAGACGAACCAGAACACGCCGAGCGAGCTCGACGGGATCATCGTCCAGTGGGTCGACGAGTCGAGCGGGCAGACGGTCGGCGACGAGCCGCTCTACACGTCGGCGCTCCCGGGGCCATCTTCAACATGGACTCGATGGGCTACAACGCCGACGTCATCCAGAAGGAGCCGAACGAGGTCTCCTGGGCAGAGCTCTTCAACGCCGAGTACAAGGGCCGCGTGGCGCTGCTCAACGACCCTGGCATCGGCATGCAGGACGCTGCGCTGGGCACCAGGGCGCTCGGCCTGTTGCAGTTCGGGAACGTCGGAAACATGACCAAGGAGGAGATCGACGCGCTCACCAAGGTCCTGATCGAGAAGAAGGATCAGTTCCGCGCGTTCTGGACGGAGTTCAACGAGTCGGTCAACCTGATGGCGTCGGGCGAGGTCGTGATCGAGTCGATGTGGTCGCCGGCCGTCGCACTGCTCGTCGCGCAGGGCCAGAACGTCCGCGTACGCGGCTCCGCCCGAGGGCTTCCGCGGCTGGTGCGGCAACCTCTCGATCTCGAAGAACGCCGAGAGCGACCCGAGCCTGCTCCAGGCCTGCTACGACTACATCAACTGGTGGTACACGGGCGAGCCGGCGGCGCTGATGATGCGTCAGGGCTACTACAACTCGGTGCAGGAGACGAGCCGCGAGTTCGTCTCGCCGGACGAGTGGGCGTTCTGGATCGACGGCCAGCCGGCGCGCGACCGATCTGCCGGGCATCACCGGCCAGGTCGGCGACGTCAAGAAGGGCCAGGTCCGGGACGGCGGCTCGTTCACCGACCGCGCCTGCAACTACGCCACCTGGAACTCGTACTTCCAGGAGAACGAGTACCAGATCCAGCGCTGGAACGAGTTCCTCGCCGCCTGATCCGGGCGATGGCGGACGAGGACGACGACACCGGTGGAGGAGGGGGCGGCGGCGACCGCCCCCTCCGCCCACCGCCGGCGGGCGCGGGTCTCGAGCTCAAGAACCTGACGAAGGTCTTCGCCGGCGGCGTCGTCGCAGTCGACGACGTCAACCTGACGATCGAGCACGGCGAGTACGTCGTCCTGCTCGGCCCGTCCGGCTGCGGCAAGACGACGACGCTCCGCATGATCGGCGGTCACGAGGAGCCGACGAGCGGCCAGATCCTGCTCGACGGAGAGTCCCTCGTCGGGCTGACTCCGGACAAGCGCCCGACGACGACCGTCTTCCAGCACTTCGCGCTCTTCCCGCACCGCAGCGTCGCTCGAGAACGTCGAGTTCGGCCTGAAGATGCACGGCATGAACGAAGGAGGAGCGCCGCCGGAAGTCGATGGAGGCGCTCGAGATGGTCGGCCTCACACAGCTTTCGGACCGGAAGCCGCGCGCGCTCTCGGGTGGCCAGCAGCAGCGCGTCGCGCTTGCCCGCGTGCTCGTCACGAGCCCCAAGGCGCTGCTCCTGGACGAGCCGCTGGGCGACCTCGATCGGCTGCTCCAGCTGCGCATGCGGGTCGAGCTGCGGAACCTCCAGCGCCAGATCGGCCTGATGTTCATCCACGTCACCCACAACCAGGAGGAGTCGCTCTCGATGGCCGACCGGATCGTCGTCATGAACGACGGCCGGATCCAGCAGATCGGCGATCCGCTGACGATCTCGACGCGGCCGGAGAACGAGCTCGTCGGCTGCGTTCATGGGGGACAACAACATCCTCCGGGGCAAGGTCGTGCTCGAAGGAGGGCGATCGTCTCGTCGTCGAGGACGGGGACGTCAAGGTGAGCGTCGTGGCGCCCGGAGCCTCTCTCCAGGTGGGAGATGACGTCGCGGTGTCGGTGCGGGCCGCGGCCGTGACCGTCGGGGACAACGGCGGGGGCGGCCGACAACCTCAACCGGCTCGACTGCGAGATCGTCTTCGTCGAGTACCTCGGCGACCTCGTGAAGCTCCATCTGACGTCGGGCGGCGAGCGTCTCCTCGCGAAGGTGACCGGCGACCACTATCCGTCCCTCAGAGGACGGGAGGGCGAGACGATCGGGATCTCCTGGAAGGAAACGGATGTCCAGCTCCTCGGGGCCTGAAAGACCCGAGGCCCCTCATCTGGACTCTGCCGAGCTCGAGGAGGTCGAGGGGCTCGAGCACCCCGAGCGCTCGGCAGCCGATCCGTCGAGGGAGGGGGCGCTCGGCGAGGCCGGCGCCGACCGGAGGCGCGGCTGGATCACAGCGGCCTGGGCGGCTCCCGGAACGCTCTGGCTGATCTTCTACCTGCTCGCCCCGATCGTCATGATCATCCTGGTCTCCTTCTGGACCCCGACGATCTCCGGCTTCGAGAAATCGTTCACGCTCGACAACTACCGCACGCTGTTCGGGTCGGAGGTGTACTGGAACCAGCTGAAGGACAGCTTCTTCGTGGCGCTGATCGTCGTCGGCGCCTGCCTGATCCTCGGGTTCCCGATCGCCTACTTCCTGTCTTTCAAGGTGCAGACCCTGCGCAACCAGATCGCGCTGTTCCTCGTCCTGCTCGCGCCCTTCCTGACGAGCTACCTGATCCGCGCGGTGGCGTGGGAGTACCCGCTGATGGGCCGGCAGGGCGCCATCAACCAGGTGCTCGAGAAGATCGGGGTGATCAGCGAGCCCCTCGACATCCTGGGCTTCTCCCGCTTCTCGGTCACCCTGGCGCTGATCCAGCTCTACATCCTGTTCATGATCACGCCGCTCTTCTTCATGCTCGCGCAGGTCGATCGGAGCTCGCTCGAGGCCGCGCGCGACCTCGGCGGCAACTGGTGGAAGAGCTTCCGCGAGGTCATCCTGC
Source organism: uncultured Thermoleophilia bacterium (assembly GCA_963797645.1). Classification (GTDB taxonomy): domain Bacteria; phylum Actinomycetota; class Thermoleophilia; order Gaiellales; family Gaiellaceae; genus CAWCQC01. Next base: position 180,116 of record CAWCQC010000013.1, read on the forward strand.
CCCAGACGATGCCCGGCATCGTGATCGGATCGATCTTCTGCTTCGTGCTCGACGATGGGCGACTACGGGACGACCCGGATCGTCGGCGGAGGCCAGGTGAGCTCGGTCGGGATCATCGTCCAGAACAACGTCGGGGGCGTCCAGTACCCCGCGGCGGCCGCGTCCGCGGTCTTCCTCGTGCTGGCGATGATCCTCGGCGTCTTCATCCTCCTGCGCTTCTCCAACCTCCGCGAGGAGCTCTGAGCGCCTGATGAATCGCAGCAAGTGGTCGAAGCGCGCGCTCGCCGCCTACTTCGTGATCTTCACCGCGGTCATGTACCTGCCCATGATCCTGATGGCGATCCTCTCCTTCCAGGCCGAAAGGGGCCTCCCGTACTTCCCGATGCAGGGTTTCAGCGGGCACTGGTGGAAGGCGCTCTTCGACGACGCGATCCCGGGCTCCCATGCGGACGAGATCCGCTCGGCCGCCATCACCTCGATCGAGCTGGCGCTGGTCGTCGGCGCCGTCACGTCGGTCCTCGCGCTCACGCTCTCGATGGCCTTCCGGCGGCGTTTCCGGGGGGACGGCGTTCTCTTCTACCTGATCATGCTCGGGCTGATGACGCCCGGGATCCTGCTCAGCCTCGGCACCCAGCTGTTCTGGCAGCTCGTTCCGGGAAACGCCGGGGACCTGGTCGACGGTGCTCGGCACGAACGTCGTCTGGGCACTGCCGTTCGGCTTCCTGGTCATGGTCGCGGTCTGGAACCGCTATGACCGTCGCGTCGAGGAGGCGTCGCGGGACCTCGGGGCGTCGAGCGTTCGCACGTTCCGCGAGGTGACGCTGCCGCTCGTCTGGACCGGCCTGTTCGGCGCCTTCCTGTTCGGCTTCACGTTGTCCTGGAACGAGTACGACCGAACGGCCGCTCTGATCAGCTCGGGGCAGCTGACGCTTCCGATCCAGATCTTCTCGCTCACCGTCGGCGCGGTCATCCGGCCTGACCTGTACGCGCTCGGCACCGCCACAACGGCCTTCATCCTGCGTCATCATCGTGATCGTGCTCATCCTGGTAGCCATTCGCATCCGCCGTCGGCAGGTCGGCGTGCCGCTCGAGGCGCAGGTCGCGGAGGAGCTGGGCGAGGTGGCCGGGATCGATGTCGAGGCCGACCCGCTCGAGCCCGGCGCTGCCGCCGGCGTGCGGGCGCGCTAGCGCCCAGCCCGTTCGTGAGCCCTCCGATCGTCGTCGTCTCCACGGGCGGCACGATTGCGATGCGCCCTGATCCGGCCACGGGGAAACTGGTTCCGGCCGTCAGCGGCGAGGAGCTGGTGGCCATGCTCGGCTGGCCCGACGCGCCGCCGATCGAGCTCGACGACTTCGCGAGCGTGCCGAGCTTCGACATGCACGGCGACCTCGCTCTGTCGCTGGCCCTCCGCGTCCGCGACCACTCCGTGCGCGGCGCCCCTGTGGTCGTCACCCACGGGACGGACACGATGGAGGAGAGCGTGTACACGATCGACCGTCTGCTGCCGCAGGGTGGCCCGAGCGTCGTCCTGACCGGGGCACAGCGCGGCGCTGCGGAGCCGGACAGCGACGGTCCGCGGAACCTCCGAGACGCGATCCGCCTGGCTGGATCGTCCGCCGCCGGGGGGCTTGGAGCGGTGATCTGCTTCGACGGGGAGATCCACGCCGCACGTGAGGTCCGGAAGGTGCACACGTCGGCTCCGAGCGCGTTCGCCTCGCCCGGGTACGGGCCCATCGGGCATGTCGACGGCGAGCGGATCCTGCTCACCCGTCGGCCGTTTCGCAGCGCGCCCTTGCCGGTTCCGGACGCCGCGATGCCTCGGGTCGACCTGATCCGCCTTCACGCCGGGTCGGACTCCGCGCTCCTCCTCGCCTCGCTCGCCGCCGGCTCCCGGGCAATCGTCCTCGAAGGCACTGGGCGGGGGAACGCGAACGAACGCGTGCTCGAAGGGGTCGCGGCGGCTGCGGCAGCGGGCGTTTCCGTCGTCGTTTGCTCACGCTGCCTCGAAGGGCGCGTCGAGCCGGTCTACGGCCGCGGCGGGGGCAAGGACCTCGCCGAGGCAGGGGCTCTGTTCGCCGGCGACCTCGCCGGCCCGAAGGCGCGGGTCCTCTGCCAGCTCGCGCTCGCTGCAGGCCTCGAGGTTCGGGAGGCGCTCGCCGTGGAGGCGGGGTGACGAGATCGGGCGGGAAAGGGGCGGGACAGGGGGAGGCAGGGGCGGGACAGGTCCCGCCCCTACTACGATTGCGTTGTTGCGAGCGGAAGGGAGACGGGCATGTCGGTACTGATCAAGGGAGGCCGGATCGTCACGGCCATGGACGACTACGTCGGCGACGTCTACGTCGAGAACGAGGCGGTCACGCTGCTCGGCGAATCGCTCGACGTTCAGGCCGACCGCGTGGTCGACGCGACGGGAAAGATCGTGATGCCCGGCGCGATCGATCCCCACACCCATCTCGAGATGGCCTTCGGCGGCACGGTGACCTGCGACGACTTCACCTCAGGGACGGCCTCCGCCGCCTTCGGCGGGACGACGACCCTGATCGACTTCTGCATGCAGGCGCCGGGTACCACCTTCCCCGACGCGCTCGCGAACTACCACGAGAAGATCGATCGGGCGAGGCCGCTGATCGACGTCGGCTTTCACATCGGCATCACGGATCTGAAAGACGCCGGCACGCTCGAGGATCTCGCCAAGCTGCCGGACGAGGGAGTCACGTCCTACAAGCTGTTCATGGCCTACAAGGGCGCGATCATGGTCGATGACGAGACGCTCTTCCGGACGATGCAGGTGGCCGCCGACACAGGCGCGCTCGTGATGGTGCACGCAGAGAACGGCGACGCGATCGACGTGCTCGTCAAGGCGGCGCTCGCCGAGGGCAAGACCGACCCGATCTGGCACGCGCGCACCCGTCCCCCGATCACTGAGGGGGAGGCTACGAACCGTGCGATCCAGCTTGCGCGCGTCGCCGGGGCACCGCTCTACGTCGTCCACGTCTCGTGCAAGGAGTCGATCGATCCGATCGCGCGAGCTCGGGCGGACGGCTGGCAGGCATGGGGCGAGACCTGCACGCAGTACCTCTTCATCGACGAGACCGCGCTCGAGAAGCCCGGCTTCGAGGGCGCGAAGTACGTCTACACACCGCCGCCCCGCCCGAAGGAGAACCAGGAGCACCTCTGGCACGCACTCTCGACCGGGATCCTGTCCGTCGTCTCGACCGATCACTGCCCGTTCAACTGGGACGGCCAGAAGACGCTCGGCAAGGCCGACTTCTCGAAGATTCCGAACGGCGGTCCAGGGATCGAGAACCGGCTGCACATGCTGTACCACTTCGGTGTGCGGGAGGGAAGGTTCTCGCTGAATCGCTTCGTGGAGCTCGTCTCGACGAACCCCGCGAAGTTCTTCGGCCTCTACCCGCGCAAGGGCACGATCGCGCCGGGCTCGGATGCCGACATCGTGGTCTGGGATCCGGAGAAGCGGCACGAGCTCTCGGCGGCGTCGCACCACTCGAACGTCGACTACAACCTGTTCGAGGGAACCGAGGTGACGGGCGGGCCAGAGCTCGTGCTCGTTCGCGGCCAGGTGATCGTGGAGAACGACGAGCTCGTCGCCCAGCCCGGCGCAGGGCAGTTCGTCAAGCGCGCGCGGTTCGGCGAGGAGCTGACCTCGAGGACGGTGGTCGCGTGAGCGACGAGCGGGCACACCAGATCTATGCGGAGGCGGGCCTCGGTCAGCAGCTGTCGCTGGGCGTGCGGCCGGCAGTTCTCGTCATCGACTTCAGCTGCGGGTTCACCGATCCGGATTGCCGGCTCGGCTCGGACCTGACGCCCGAGGTCGAAGCCACGCGGCAGCTGCTCGACGCCGCCCGGGCGAAAGGGCTTCCGGTGATCTTCACGACGATCGGCTTCGAGCCGCACGGCCGCGACGGCGGCCTCTGGCTGGAGAAAGCGCCGGCGCTCGGCGACCTCGAGGTCGGCGGCCGCTGGGTCGAGATCGATCCACGCCTGGCCGCTCGCGATGACGAGGTCGTCTTGCTGAAGAAGGGGGCCTCGGGGTTCTTCGGCACCAATCTCGCCGCCGTGCTCGTCTCCCAGGGCGTCGACTCGGTCATCCTCTGCGGTGCGACGACGAGCGGCTGCGTCCGCGCAACGGCGATCGACCTGCTTCAGCACGGATGGCCCGCGATCGTGCCGCGCGAGTGCGTCGGCGACCGGGCGCAGGCGCCGCACGACGCGAACCTGTTCGACATCCAGGCGAAGTACGCCGACGTGGTGAGCCTCGACGAGGCGCTGGCCTACGTCGAGAGCGTTCCGGGACGGGTGGCGGCCAGGGCGACCACGTGAGGCGCCACGCCGGTGGCCGCCGGTGAAGATCACGCTTCTGCCCGGGGACTGCATCGGGCCCGAGATCAGCGCCGAGGCGGTACGAGTGCTTCGGGCGCTCGTGCCGGACCTCGAGGTCGACGAGCGTGCCTTCGGTGCGGCCGCGATCCGCTCGCATGGCGATCCGCTGCCGGCGGAGACGCTCGACGCCTGCCGGTCGTCCGACGCCGTTCTGAAGGGCCCGATCGGCGATCCCGAGTTCGACGCCGCGGACGTCCGGCCCGAGCAGGGGCTGCTGCGGCTCCGCAGCGCGCTCGACGTCTACGCCAACCTGCGCCCCGCACGGCAGGACGGCATCGACCTCCTGATCGTCCGCGAGCTCGTCGGCGGGCTCTACTTCGGGCCCAAGGGAATCCGTGAGGATGGGACCGCCTACGACACGTGCGAGTATCACCCGGCCCAGGTCGAGCGGCTCGCGCGGCGGGGCTTCGAGCTGGCGCGGGCTCGCCGGGGAAAGCTCACGTCGGTGGACAAGGCGAACGTGCTGGAGACCTCGCGGCTCTGGCGCCGGGTCGTCGACGACGTCTCGGCGGGCTACGCGGACGTCGAGGTCGACCACATGCTCGTCGACAACGCGGCGATGCAGCTCGTGCAGTCGCCCGAGCGCTTCGACGTGATCGTCACCGAGAACATGTTCGGCGACATCCTCTCCGACGAGGCTGCCGCGGTGACCGGTGGCCTGGGCCTGGCGGGCTCCGCAAGCCTGGGCGACGGCGGGCCCGGGCTGTTCGAGCCCGTCCACGGATCGGCTCCCGACATCGTCGGCGAAGGCATCGCGAACCCGACGGGGATGCTCCGTTCGGTCGCGCTCATGCTCGCCTTCGGTCTCGGCCGCCGGGACGAAGCCCGCAGGCTCGACGCGGCCCTCGACCATGCGCTCGCCGAGGCGCCGACAAGAGATCTCGGCGGCACCGCGACGACGACGGCCTTCGGGGACGCAGTCCTCTCCGCGCTCGCGGACTGATGAACGGCTCGGCCGCGAGCGTCATGCAGCGCGCGGACGAGCTCGCCGCCTTCACCGAGACGCCGGGTGAGATCACGCGCCCGTACGGCACACGGTCGCTTCGCGGCGCCCTCGACGCCGTCGCCGGCTGGTTCGAGGCGGCGGGCATGACCGTCCACCGAGACGCCGTCGGCACGGTCGTCGGACGGCGGGGCCCCTCCGGCGCGCCGACGTTCGTGATCGGATCGCACGTCGACTCGGTGCGCAACGCCGGGCGCTACGACGGGCCTCTCGGGGTGCTCGTCGGCACCGCAGCCGCTGAGCGCGTGCGCGAGGACCAGCTCCCGTTCGCGCTCGAGCTCGTCGCCTTCGCGGACGAGGAGGGGCTGCGCTTCAAGGCCTCGTACCTGGCAAGTCGGGCGTACGCCGGAATCTTCGACGAGGCGGAGCTCGAGATCGTCTCGGACGACGGCGAGACGCTCGCAGGCGCGATCCGCGCCATGGGCGGCGACCCGGGCCGGCTCGCCGATTCCCGCCGGCCTCCGGACGGCCTGCTGGGCTACCTCGAGGTCCACATCGAGCAGGGACCGGTTCTCCAGGCCGAGGAGCTGCCGCTCGGCGTCGTCACGGCGATCGCCGGTCAGAGCCGTGGGTTCGTCGAGGTCGCCGGAGAGGCCGGGCACGCCGGCAACACACCGCCGCAGCTTCGCCGCGACGCGCTGTGCGGGGCGGCGGAGATCGTGATCGCGGTCGAGCAGACCATGCAGGCGGAGCCCGGGCTGATCGCGACGGTCGGGAAGCTCGACGTCTCGCCGAACGTCGGCAACGTGATCCCGGGGCTGGTCACCCTGAGCTACGACATCCGCCACCAGGACGACGCCGTGCGCGAAGAGGCGGTCGCGAGCCTCAGCGGCCAGGCGGCCTCGATCTGCGAGCGGCGAGGCCTGCGGCACGCGGTACGACCGCTCCAGGACCATCCGGCGGTGGCGATGTCGCCGCGGCTGCGCGGGCTCCTCCTTCGCGCGGTGGAGTCGGTCGGCGTGCCGCCGCGCGAGCTGCCGAGCGGCGCCGGACACGACGCCGTGTCGGTCGCGCAGCTGACCGACGTGGCAATGCTCTTCGTGCGCTGCAGGGACGGGATCAGCCATCACCCGGACGAGTCCGTGCGAGAGGACGACGTGTCGGTCGCGATCGACGCGACCGAGTCGTTTCTCCTGCTCCTTGCTGATGAGGTCGGCGGTGCCTGAGTTCGATCTCGTCGTTCGCGGGGGCGAGGTGATCCGGCCCTCGGGGATCGAACGGGTGGACATCGGCATCCTCGACGGGATCGTCGCGGCGATCGAGCCTGAGCTCGGCGGCGGTGCGGCGACGCTCGAGGCGGCCGGCCTCCACGTGCTTCCCGGCGGCGTCGATCCGCACGTCCACTTCGACGAGCCCGGGCGCACGGAGTGGGAGGGAGTCGCGAGCGGCACCCGGGCCCTCGCCGCGGGCGGGTACACGACGTACGTGGACATGCCGCTGAACAACATGCCGGTCACCGTCGACGGGCCGTCCTTCGACGAGAAGCTGCCGGCCGTCCGGGCTTCGTCGCTCGTCGACTTCGCACTCTGGGGCGGGCTCGTCGAGGGGAACGTCGACAGGCTCGCCGAGCAGCACGAGCGCGGCGTCGCCGGCTTCAAGGCCTTCATGTGCCACTCCGGCATCGACGAGTTCCCGGCCGTCGGCGACCTCGCGCTCTACGAGGGCATGCAGGCGATTGCGGGCCTCGACTCGATCCTGCTCCTGCACGCGGAGAACGCCGAGCTCGTCGGCGCCCTGGGTGCCCGGGCACGCGCAGCCGGGCGTGTCTCCGCACGAGACTTCGTCGCATCGCGGCCCGCGCTCGCCGAGGTCGAGGCGATCAGCCGGGCGATCCTCCTTGCCGAGGAAACGGGCTGCCGGACGCACATCGTCCACGCCTCGACCGGACGCGGCGTTCGCCTGGTCGCCGAGGCGCAGGCCCGAGGGGTCGACGTGAGCTGTGAGACCTGTCCGCACTACCTGCTCTTCACCGAGGAGGACGTCGAGCGGATCGGGATCGCGCTGAAATCCGCGCCGCCGGTCCGGACTGCGGCCGATCGCGACCGGCTCTGGTCGCAGCTCGCCGACGGAACGCTGCCGATGGTCACCTCCGACCACTCGCCGGGAGCGCCGGAGGTCAAGGTCGGCGACTTCTTCACGGCCTGGGGCGGCATCTCGGGCTGCCAGTCGACGCTGCAGCTCCTGCTTTCAGCCGGCTACGAAGACCGCGGGCTGCCGCTCGAGACGATCGCGGCCGTGACGGCGGGGAACGCCGCCCGCAGGTTCCGGCTCCCGGGAAAGGGCGAGATCGAGATCGGGAACGACGCCGACCTCGCGCTCGTCGACCTCGCGTGGGACGGCGCCGTCGAGCTCGACGACCTTCACTATCGCCATCGCTTCAGCGCCTACGCGGGTCAGCCGATCCGGGGCCGGGTCGCGCGCACGCTGCTCCGTGGGCAGACGGTGTTCGCAGACGGCGCGTTTGCCACCGAGCCGCTCGGTCGGCTCCTGACGCCCGGGAGAGTCGTATGAGCGACGTTCGCATCACCGTCGGGCAGCTGCGGTTCGCCGCTCGCTTCGAGGAGGACGAGGCACGGCAGACGTGTGCGCTGTTCCGGCGAATGCTTCCCTACCGCGCGAAGATCATCCAGGCCCGCTGGAGCGGTTTCGCCGCCTGGGTGCCGATGGGCCACGAGCAATCGATCGACCTGCCGCCCGAGAACGCGACGACCATCCCTCAGGCCGGCGAGATACTCCTCTACCCGGGCGGCGTGTCAGAGGTCGAGATCCTCTTCCCGTACGGGCCGACCTACTTCGCGAGCGTTGCCGGGCCGCTGGCCGGCAACCACTTCCTCACGGTCGTCGAGGGTCGCGAGCACCTGCCCGAGCTCGGCAGGCTCGTACAGTGGGAGGGTGCCCGGGACATCGTCTTCGCGCCGGCCTGAGCGGGCTCGAAGCTACCGCCCGCCGAACGCGGCGTCGCGGTAGCGCTGCTCGTCCTCCGGCCGGTAGCAGCGCATGTCGGCGTGTTCGCGATCGGTGGCCAGCGACCCGTCGACGAGCGCGGCGCAGTAGGGGACGACGTGCGGGTCTCCGAAGTTGACGTTGCAGCGGAACACCCGCGCGCCCTCGTAGCGAAGGCCGCTGTCGATGCACGAGACCGACCTCACGGAGAGAGCGCGCTCCTCGAGTCGGTCGCGCAGCGCCTCGTCGATGGCCGGCGCGCCGCCGCAGCCGGCGAGGGCGATCGCCAGGCCGAGTCCAGCTGCGCGGCACCTCACGCCGTAGACAGGACCACCTTCGTCGCCTCTCTCGCGTCGAAGAGCCGATAGGCGTCTGCCGCCTGCTCGAGCGGCAGCCGGTGCGTCACGACCCTCGCAGGGTCAAGTCGTCCGGTCGTGATCAGCTCCAGCAGGCGGGCGCGGTGCCCGCCGGCGTCGCCGATCGAGAAGCGGAGCGTCAGTTCCCGCTCGAACATCAGGGCGTTGTTCAGTGGGTAGTCGGGCTCGAAATGCGCGCCGACGACGGACACGACCCCGCGACCTCGGGCCAGCCGGAGCGCAGTCTCGAGGGCGCTTTGAGTGCCTGCGGCCTCGACGACGACGTCGGCGCCAAGCCCGTCCGTTGCCACACCCACGGCCTCGGCTGCCTCTTCGGGGGCAAGCGGCTGGGCGCCGAGGCCGGCGGCAAGCTCCCGTCTGGAAGCCACACCGTCCACGGCGAGAACCTTCGTGCCCGCATCGATCGCGCACATCGTCGCCATCAAGCCGACGGCGCCGAGGCCGAGGACGCAAACCGTGTCGCCCGCCTTCGCGCCACCGCGTTCCACTGCGTCGTAGCCGGTCGGGAGGTTGTCCGAGAGAAAGACGGCCGCCTCATCCGCGATCGTGTCCGGCAACGCGGCCAGCACCAGATCGGCCATCGGGACCCGCACGAGCTCTGCTTGGCCTCCGTCGAGCCGTGGGTAGACACCCGAGTAGCCGAACAGCGCGCGTCCCGTGCATTGCGTCGGCCGTCCGGCACGGCAGGCGGTACAGGTACCGTCGAGCACCATGCTCGTGTTCACGACACGCTGGCCGGTGCTGACCGCATCCACTGCGTCGCCGGTCTCGCGGACTATCCCGACGAACTCATGGCCGAGGACCGTGCCGGCCTCGAATCCCGGTGTCCGGCCGTGGAAGGGAAAGAGATCGGCACCGCAGATGGCGGCCGTCCTCACTTCGACGATCGCGTCGGTCGGCTGCTCGATACGCGGCTCGGCGACCTGCTCGACCCGGACGTCCTCCGGGCCTCGGTAGACCACTGCCTTCACGCGAGCTGCTCGATCTCGACGAGGAAAGCGTTGTCGAGGAAGCCGTCGCTTCGGTTCCGATGGTCGGCGAAGCTCGTCGAGCACATCGGGGTGGGAGCGCTCCGGCTATGTTGACCAGCGGGTCACTGATAACGAGCGGGTCGCTCGTCTTGCGGTTGACCATGATCTGGGCGCCAGACCAGGTTGAGAGCCAATGTTGGCGGTCGGCTCCTTTGCCGCCGCGACGCTGATCTCGTCGACGTCTTCTGAGCGGGGGGAGGGGGTTGCTTTGGGTCATTCGACAGCACCCGACCGACGGAACGCCATTTCGCGCCTAGTGGGCAGGAGATCGCCCGAGAGGTGCCCGCCGGCCGGACGGAGCTCCTCGCCGTTTTTAGACGCGTACGCGCGCGAGGCGAATGGCTCGCACTGCTCTGGCTTGGACGAGAGCTCCTCCCGGTTCGCCGATGGCGAACCGGGTTCCCTCGACGTGCTGTATGACCCCAGGCTCATGTCTCGGTTGCCGGGTAAGGCACGCAGCCGACAACCTGGGATGGCGGGAGCGCACGGGTGAGCACGTCTGTTGCTTCGGGGTGGGCTTGGAAGCTCCCTCGTTCCGAGATCACCCGCACGCTGTTGCGGCGCATCGCCTCGAGGTGTGCGCCGCGGGCGATGAGAACGACGTCGGCACCGCCCCGCGCGAGCGCAGCGCCGAGATAGGCACCGATTGCCCCCGCGCCCAGCACAGCGAAGCGCATCAATCTCCGTAGATCTGGGCCACGATCCGACGGCGCTGTAGCTTGCCGGTCGGCGTCCGCGGGATCTGATCGAGCACGTGGATTACGGACGGCACCCGAACAGCCGTCAGCCGCTGCCGGCAATGATCAAACAGCGCAGCCTCGTCAACTTGCCCAGTTAGCGAGACGGCGGCGGCGACGACCTCTCCATACTTCTCGTGGGGTATCCCAAAGACCGCGGCGTCTTCCACCGCCGGGTGCTCCTTGAGCGTTTCTTCGATCTGGGCTGGCGAGATGTTCTCTCCGCCCCGGATGATGAGCTCCTTGATCCGTCCGACGAGCTTCAGGTATCCATCTACGAAGACCCCGAGGTCGCCGGTGCGAAACCAGCCTTCCCTGAACGATGCCGCGTTTGCCTCCTCGTTCCCGAGATAGCCCAGCGTAACGCCGGGACCCCGGATCGCTATCTCACCGGGGACACCGGGCGCAGCATCGCTCCACTCGTCATCGATGATCCGGATCTTGGCGCCTGTCGGAACGCCGACGGCGCCCGGTCGACGCTCACGCGGCGGCGGAGGGTTGGCGGCCATCTCGTGGCTCGCCTCCGTCATCCCGTACGCCTCGAGCATCGGCACGCCGTACAGGGCCTCCGCGCGAAGCAGCAGGTCCTCGGAAAGCGCCGACGAGCATGAGCGCGTAAACCGAAGCCGAGAGCGCGTCGTCGGGCCCTGAGCCTGCTCAAGCAGCATGTGATGGATCGTGGACCGGCTGAGAACCAAGTGACTCCGTAACGCTCGAGGTGCTCATGGAACTTTCGCGGCGAAAGCCGGCGAGGAACGATCACTGTCCCGCCAGAGGCGAAGGCGGCGAACGTCGACGCTACCAGCCCGTGGATGTGGAACAGCGGCATCGCCACATAGGAGACGTCGTCACCCGCGAGACGGTAGTGCGCTGCGATAGACGAGGAGGACGAGAGGAGATTGCGCTGAAGCAGAGGCACCTGTTTTGGTCGACTCGTCGTTCCGCTCGTGTGGAGGAGCAGCGCGACATCGTCCTCGCGACCCGGTGGGAACGTCTTCCGTGGGGCGCCAGTTTTCAGATGCGTTCGCCCGTGCTTTCGATCGACATCGACGATGTCGATTCCTCTTGCTGACTCCCGGGCGGCCTTGAGTGCACCGCTCGGGAGCAGCAGAACCCGTGGGCGAAGATCCTCAAGATAGAACCGAAACTCGTCGTGAGTGTACGCCGGATTGAGGGGGGCTGCTGCGGCGCCAATAACCGCGATCGCCAGCAGCAACTCGACAATCTCGGGTCCATTGGGAAGCCCGAGACAGACTCGATCGCCGCGCTCAATGCGAAGACCGGTAAGTGCTCCAGCTAGATCGTTAACCTGCTCGACCAGTTCCGCGTACGAGTACACGGAGTCGTCATCCGGCACGATCAGGGCAGGTTCGCTAGGTGCTCCCGCCGTGAGCAGTCTGGCAAGCTCTCCACTGGCGAGCCCCATCAGTTAGTGGCGGCCGGCGATCACGAATGCTGCGCCGTCGCTTCGGGGATCAGCCCCCGCGTCAACAGCCTCACCACTAATACGGATCGCGTGCGCGTGACCCATAGTCTCATCAAGCGGCGGAACAATGCGGAGGTCGTGTCCGAGGAACTCGAGATCGGCGAGGATCTCATCGCCGATGTCCGCTTCAGCCGTGAGTTGATCATCCCTGTCCTCAACGAAGAATCTCCCGCTCAACACTCGCGGTGCTGAGACTGCGTCCACGGCGCTAGCGCCGCATAGCGCCTTGAGCAGCACCTGAACAGTTGTCTGCGGCTGGCCATCTGCCCCCATCGTTCCAAGGATGAGCCATGGGCGGCCGCCACGAAGTACCAGAGTCGCCATCAGCGTATGTAACGTTCTTTTCCGCGGAGCTATAACATTCGGATGGACGGTAGAGAGGGAAAAATAATGACCGCGATTCTGCATCACAATTCCGGTGTTGCCGGGCGAAAAGCAAGATCCAAATGCATAATAGATACTCTGGATTAGAGAGCAAGCATTTCCTCCGTCGTCTAACGTACAAACATATACAGTATCTCCTGCAATTGGTGCAGTTGCGATTGGCATAGGCGGTGGTTCGCTTGCGAGTTGATAGGCGTAGTCCGGGCTTAAGAGACGCTCGATTGGAATGGTCACATGATCGGGATCACTCAAGTATCTATCACGGTCCCGGAATGCCCGTTGTCGTGCTCTCACGAATGCGTCGAGTTGGCGAGCCGTTCCCGGCTCGGAGCGGCCGCCCTCCAAGAACGACAACAGGTTCAGGATCTGTAGCGACGCGAGCCCCTGACTGTTTGGCGGTGTCGTGTACACGTCCACGCCGTCGAATCGCAGCTTTAGCGGCATGACCCACTCTGTTGTATGCGCTTCCAGATCGTCGGCGCGCAGAAGACCACCCGCGTGTTCAGAGCCAGTGGCGATCTCCGCGGCGAGGTCACCAACGTAGAAATCCCGCAGCCCAGAGTCCATGAGATGCCGAAGCGACGCTGCGAGCTGTGGTTGGCGGAGGAGCATCCCTGCCTCAAGGGGCTTTCCGTCTGCGAGAAAGGCGGCGGCCAAGCTCCGGTCTCCGCGCAGGTCATCCGCGCTGGTCGCGATCCAGCGGGCTAGGCGTTGTGTGACGACGGTCCCAGTCAAGGCTGCGTTTGCAGCGGGCTCGAGCAGGGACGCTAGTGACAAGCGACCGAACCGTCGGGAGGGCTCTGTCCCATGCGTCGAGCGCGCCCGGCACAGTGACGGCGAGCGGGCCGCGGGTGGGAACATCGGTCAGACCCCGGGCGAGGAACGCTTCGGGTGTCGCGAGCGCCGGGGCGCGACCGGTTCCGTTGAGGCAGTGGACCGTGCCCCTGGCGGCCTCGTAGTAGAGAAGAAATAGGTCTCCACCGACGCCACACATGTGCGGATAACAGGCCCATAACATCGCGTTTGCGGCGAACGCCGCGTCAACTGCGCTGCCACCTGCAGCGAGCACATCCCGTCCGGTCTCGCTCGCACTTTGGTGGGGAGTAGCGATCGCGGCAAGCATGCTTACGGATGCTCAGTGGTCATCGTCCGGGATCCCCATCGTCCTGCTCGGCAAGCGTTTCCCGGATCAAAGCCTCGACATGGTCGAGATGCTCGCGCATCGCGCGGCGCGCTTCATCCGGGTCGCGTCGGCGCAGGGCGATCAGAATGCGGCGATGGCCGGCCAGGGCGCGTGCCGCCGCGTCGCTGGGCCAGAACGACAACTCACGGCTGTCACTGACTGAATCGGTAAGTCCCTCAACGACACCGGCGAGCGTGGGATTCTGCGTCGCACGAGCAATCGCTACGTGGAGCGCCGAGTCGTACTCGACTACGCGCTCGCCGCGACGAACTCCCTCCTCCATGAGACGGAGCCACTGCTCGGTCTCATGGAGCTCAAGGTCGCTCGCACGCTCGGCGGCCATGGCCGCGACCTCGGGTTCTAGCATCCGCCGCACTTCAAGTGGGTCCGTGAGCAGTTCACGCTCTGACCCACGAGAATTAAGCCGGGTCAGCATCTGAGCGCGAGCCCGTGCCGGATTGCCGTACTTCGTTCGCCCCCGGGTCTTTACAACGCCCGAATGCGCGAGGGCAGACAGTGCCTCCCGCAATGAGCCACGACTGACGGCCAAGCTGCTCAGCAAGCACCCGCTCCGGAGGCAGGCGCAATTCGGGTGCGTTGTGCGCGCCAATGAGGTCAAGCAGTCGTTGAGCAATCGTCTGAGTCAGATTCCGATGTCGCGCCGGGCGTGCGGCCAGCACCTGCTCGCTAGAAGCCGCGCCGCCCCCCGTGCCCGTTGCCTTTGTCGACAAGTCTTGATACCTCCCTTGACGCCAAAACACCCGGCGTGGATGGCTCGGCCTGATCGTCTTACCAAACCCGTGCTAGCGATGCAAGCCTCCGCCCCGGCCGGCGCCGAGCGACTGACTTGGCTACCGTCAAGCACCTATCCTCGGCGCGTCTGACCCCGGCGCTCTCGGACATTGACATCCTCGCTCGGTCCTCGTACAGTCGTGGCCTGATTGTCCGACCAACGTCAGGTTGAGGGGAGGAGGCCCCGTCATGAAGGTCTTCATCTCGGTGGACATGGAAGGCACGAGCGGCCTTGAGCGTCTAGAGGAGATCTTCCGTGGCCTGCCCGGGTTCGATCGCTTCCGTCAGCTCATGGCGGGCGATGCCAACGCGGTCATCCGAGGCGCGATCGATGCAGGCGCGACCGAGATCGTTGTCAGTGACTCGCACGGCTACATGTGCAACATCCACCCGGACGACCTCGTCCCGAACGTTCAGCTCAAGCGAGGAATGAGGCGCCGGTGGTGCCAGATGAAGGCACTCGACTCGACCTTTGATGTCGCTCTGCTGGTCGGGTATCACGCGAAGGCCGGTACCCCCGAAGCGATCCTGAGCCATACCTGGATCACCGGTTTCCGCGACGTTCGTGTGAACGGACTCTCGTTGCCCGAGCCGTCCCTAAACACGTATTTGGCAGGTGCCTTCGACGTGCCGGTGGCGATGCTGAGTGGCGACGATTACGTCATTCGGCAGGCGGAGCTGGTTCTCGGCGACATCGAGTATGCTCAAGTAAAGCGTTCCACAGGATTCTTCAGCGGCGAACACCTGCCGCTTGCGGACAGTCGGCGGCTGCTTCGCGAGACAGCGACTCGGGCAGTTGCGAGCGCCCCATCCCGTGAGCCTGTCCGGTGTGAGTTGCCCGTCACGATAGAAGTCGACCTTTCCGCGGACCCGAACACCGATCCGGCGCTCGCGGCTCGTGCGGACGACAACCATCGCTACATCGACGACTGCGAGCACTCTGGCACCCTAAGCGACGTCGATCTAATCCTCGCCACCCACAGCCAAGTGGCTCCACCAAGGCCCGGAACGATCGCCTTCACCTGCGACGATTACACGACTGCGTACTCGACGCTCCACAGCGTCCTACTCGAGATCTACGAACGTGACATTGAAAATCTCATTGATATCGCATCGCAGCCAGACGATTACGATAGGCCGGCTTTCGATGACTTCGTTGGTGGCCATTCGGTGACTGAACTTGAGAATGCACGCACCGTAGCCCCATTGCCAAACGGCAGAAAGGAGAATTGCCGCTTGAGCTAAAAAGATCGCTCTGATCCAGAACAGATGAAAGGAAGCGCATATGGGTAGCGTAAAGATGCCAGATGGAAAGACGCATGGCATGTTGTTTGTGCTTTGACTTGGATGCTCTATCGCTGTGGCTCGGCCTCTTTCCGCTTCTCGACGGCGGATCCGCTTTCGAGAGGTGAGATTGAGACGTGTCGGCTGTTCCGCGGATTCTGCAAGCTCTGGACAAGTACAACATCAGATGCAAGTTCGTAGATTCCAGGCCACACGGCTGAGGTATTTCCCTGAACGAAGTCAAGGAGATCCAGGCGCGCGGCCACGAAGACGGGGCACACAGCATGTATCACGCGCCGTATGAGGTAGGACTCGCAATGAGCGGCAAGCCGCCAGCGACGCCCGAGCAGCAGAGCGAGCTATCTCGAGCAGCAGATGGAAGCACTGGAACGTGTTACCGGTGAGAGTCGCCGTCGGCTTTCGCTAGACGATAGGCGATTGGGTCGGCGAGAATATTCGGAAGTATTTGATGGATCTGGGCTTCAAGTACGATAGCAGCCTTCAGGGCATGATTTCGTCCCGTACCGTATTCAGACTCGGCGATCAATAGGAAGCTCGAAGAAGCGCTTCACCGTACAAGCTGGGGAGAGCAGTCCCTTCTTACTCGAGATTCTTCTTCACTGGGACATCAACGACTTCGCTCAATTCGAGTTTCTTGGGTACTTACATGAATGGTGAGGACCCAGTGGTTTTCGCCGTCTCCGTTCGGAACAACGTCGGAGGCGAAGGAGAACTTCATGTACTCTCTTTGACTACTGCTACGGGTACGTGCCTGGCGGTGTTTGGAACACAATTCTGCATCCACAGTGCTGCGGACGCGACATGAAGATGGTCTGGCTTGAGAGCTGTCATCCAGCACTGCCTACGAGCGATCCGGAAGTCTGGTTCACAACGATGCGGGAAGCAACCGAGGCTTTTGATGATGACCTGCCTGATCCGACACCTGCGCTTGAAGCCGCGGTACGCGCCTAGCGAATTCACTACCCAGGGGTGGGGAATACGATGAAAGCGACACGCTTCGACCACCAGTTCGCCACGGCTAGAGTGCGTCGATGCATGATGCCCCTAGCGAGTGTCATTGCGGCGGCGTTACTCGTGATGGCTGTGGCGGCATGTGGAGGAGGAGATGACGAAGCAGCGGCGACCGAGGGAACCGCCACTGAAGCCGCCGCCGCAGACGCGACAACGGGGGAAGCAGACACCGGAGGGGCGGCAGCGGGCGGGAACGAGAGGTGAGCCGTTCAAGATCGCTTTCTTCACCGATGCGCAAGACAATTCGTACCTACAGGCGGCCATAGCTGCTGCGCAAGAGCACGCAGACGAGCGTGGCGTCGACATGGAAGTCATCGATGCGACTTGGGACGCCAACAAGCAACTCGGACAGGTACAGGACGCCGTTTCAAGCGGGCAATACGATGCCTTAGTCGTCGAGTCTGTCGACGGAGAGGTGCTTTGTGAATGACCTAACAGCAGCGGCCGCGGAGATGGTTGTATCGATCTATAACGCGCCAATCTGCGGTAACTACGAAGAGCTGTACACGGAGGGGACGGTCGGATTCTTCGGTCCGGACAACACTCAACTCGGACAGTTGATGGGCGAGGAGATTGCCGAGGCGCTTGGCGGCAGCGGCACCGTCGCCTACGTCTCGGGTCCGGTTCAGGTGGGTATCGTCGCGGCGACTACCGATGGCCTGAAGAACGCCCTTGCGGAGTTTCCGGACATTGAGCTCGTTTCTGAACTTGACGGAGGCTGGGATGCGGCAAAGGGGCTCGCCGCAACCCAGGACATTATTAGCTCTAACCCCGACGTTGATGCAATCGTCTACGGCGTCGATCAAATGGCCGTACCGTCGATCGAATGGCTACAGGAGTCGGGAAATCTCGGTGACATCAAGATCGTCACGCTCGGGGGGAGTGAGGAAGGCTTCCAGTTGATCAAGGACGGTGTCATCTACTCCTCGGTCAACTCTCTTCCCCGAGAAGAGGCTCAATATGGCCTGCAGGCCGCGATCGACACTCTCGAGGGGAAAGAGATCAGTGTTCCGGGATGGGACGCCGATCGGAAGGTCTACAACACCGTCGAAGATCCGAGCGTTCCCGGTGTCGTAGATGCCTCGAATGTTGAGTCGACACCAGCGGAGTGGGGCCTCTAAGTCGGGTGAGCTGCCGGCACTGAGCGGAGGGAGCTGCCAGCATGGGGTCTCCCTCCGCCCGCATCTCATCTCGGCGAGGCCGACGATTCGGCTCGCGAAGTAATTGGTCTGAGGCGACAACGATGCTGACAACGTGAACGCCGCCCTCCCGCCAGGTGGAAGTATCGCGGAGGCTGACATCCAGACGCCCATTGCCGTCGATATCGTCGACGCCGATAAGTCGTTTCCGGGCGTCCATGCGGTCAAGAGCGTCAGCCTCACGCTGGCCGAGGGTGAAACACACGGGCTGGTAGGCGAGAACGGGGCAGGAAAATCGACCCTCGTCAAGATGATCTCCGGAGCCGTCGTTCCCGACACAGGCCACATTGAAGTCTTCGGCCGCCCACTCGACACCGGAAGCCCTGTCGCCGCTCGTGAGGCAGGCGTAGCAGCGATCTACCAAGAGCCGAATGTCGTACCGAAGCTGTCACCAGTGGCGAATGTCTTTCTCGGGCAGGAGCAACATCGCTTCGGGCTCATCGCAGAACAGGAGATGCGCCGCCGCTTCCAGGAATGGTGCGAGCTGCTTGAGGTTCGGCTTCCAGCGCGGGGTGGCGCGGGAGCACTATCGATCGGAGCACAGCAGTCCATCGAGATCATCCGAGCACTCGAATCGGGTGCGCGTGTCGTAGTTATGGATGAGCCCACCGCCGCTCTGGCTAGGACAGAAGTCGAAGCCCTCTACCGCATGATCGACATTCTTCGTACCAGGAAGACGACAATCATTTTCATCTCACACAAGCTCGAGGAGGTACTGCGACTCTGTGAGAACGTGACGGTGATGCGAGACGGTCGAAAAGTGCTATCCAGTCCCGCCGCTCGAGCTAGCTTCGATCAACTCGTGACAGCCATGCTCGGCGATCGCCTCGAGAAGGTCGTAGGACGCGGCCTCGAGAAGGTCGTAGGACACGACGGGCCCCGCGAGGACGGTCGACGTCGTACGGCCACTGGTAGCGAGCTCGTGCGTGTACAGGGCCTGACGATCCCGGGAGTCTTGTCCAACGTCCACCTCGACGTTCGGGAGGGTGAGATGATGGGCATCGCCGGGCTTGTCGGCTCTGGACGCACCAGCCTACTCCGGGCGCTAGCAGGAGCCGAGCCAGCCGCAAGTGGCCGGCTGACGATCGCGGGTGAAGCCGTTCCCTGGCCGACGACTCCCTGGAACGCGCTTCAACTTGGGATCGCACTTGCGCCAGAGAACCGTCGAACAGAGGGCCTCGTGCCGCTCGCCAACGCGGCAGAGAATGTGTGCATCCCGTCCCTGCGACAGGTCGCAGCGCACGGTCTCGTATGGCGTCGGCGAATCGTAAACCGAGCTACGGAAATTGTGCAACGTGTCGGCTTCCCGCCCGATCGCCTGCGCGCGCAGTCGGGCACCTTGTCTGGAGGCAACCAGCAGAAGATCGTGCTCGCGAAATGGCTCTTCGGTAAACCGCGTCTTCTCCTCGTCGACGAACCTGTCCGAGGAATCGACGTGGGAGCCAAGGCTGAGATCTTCGCCTTGCTTCATCAGTTGGTCGAGCAAGGGATGACCGTGGTGATGGTGTCTGAAGAAACCGAGGAGCTCATCGCACTCGTCGACAGAATGGTCGTACTTCGCCGAGGAACCGTTGCAGGAGTGCTTGAAGGCGCAGAGATGCAGATAGAGCCGATCCTTCGACTGATGTTCCCTACCACCAGCTAAGCCATCGATGCCTGCGTCCAACCCGGCCACTCCAGAGAACCCAACGACAACCGCATTTCGTTCGCGGCTCGCCCGCATCGGCAAGGTCTCGGTCAGAGACTACGGCATCCTTGTTGCAATCGCCATCTTCATCGTAGTGGTACAGGTACAGAATGACTCGTTTCTAACCAAAGACAATCTCCTCAATATCGGGGATCAATGGGCTCCGGTGGCAATCATGGCCGCCGGAATGACCTTTGTACTCATTGGTGGCGGTTTCGATCTATCAGTTGGATCCGTGCTAGCGTTTTCAGCGACGCTGAGCGCTTCGCTCGTCGCAAACCACTCAGCCGCACTCGCATTCGTTGCTGCCATGGGCCTTGGAATCGGTGTCGGCGTTTTGAATGGCCTACTGGTCACGTGGCTGAACATTAATCCGTTCATCGCAACGCTTGGGACAGCTCAGATGGTTCGCGGGTTTGCGCTCATCTATTCCGACGGGGGAACGTACCGCACGTCCAGCGAGTTTCTCGATTCGATCGGCCGAAGTAAAGTGGCCGGCATACCCGTTCCCGTCTTGATCATGCTAGGAGTAATGATCATCCTCGGCCTTGTGCTCGCCTACACGGTCTACGGTCGTCGCGTGTATGCGGTCGGAGGGAACGACGAAGCAAGCTTCCTCGGCGGCGTTAGGACAGATCGGATACGAGCGAGCACATATGTGATCTCTGGTGCTTGCGCAGCACTCGCCGGGGTCATCTACGCGGGGAGAATTGGTAGCGGACAGGGGAATCTCGCTGCAGGCATCGAGCTCGACGTTATCGCAGCGGCTCTCATTGGCGGAATATCGATCGCAGGAGGCGAGGGCGCAATGTGGCGCGCCGCTGCGGGCGTTGGTCTTCTCGCGATCCTTCAAAACTTCTTCAACCAGGCGAACGTGGGGGGCTTCTGGCAGCTCGTTGTGAAGGGCGGAATTATCATCACGGCAGTCGGGATAGACTCCTATTCAAAGAAGCGACACAGGCGCCCGCTTGGAGCAACCCTCAAAGCGGCTTTCGGCAGAGGCTGGCCAACGGATAGAAGCCGCTCTCCCCGAATAGGTCGGGACGACCACGCAAATGGAGGGAAAGAGTGAACCAAACCATGTTCGAAAAGTGGCTTAAGGCGTATGGAAGTGCCTGGGAGCGTCAAGATGCGGACGCTGCAGCGTATATTTTCTCGGAGAACGGGACCTATGCTTGGGTCCGTTTACGGAGCCGATCAAAGGGAAAGAAGCAATTCGGGACGCCTGGAGGTACGCCACCCAGGGTCAGCAGGACAAAATCAGCTTCGATTACGAAGTCCTCGCGGTGGTAGACGGTCGCGGGATCGCGCGGTGGTGGGCGTCCATGCAGTCACTCCCGTCGCGAACTCCGGTTCGGATGGAAGGTATCTTCCTCGTGACACTAGCCGATGATGGCCGCTGTGATGTCTTTCGCGAATGGTGGAACGAAGATCCGCCCGCGACCGGCGCTTCGCAGTATGAGTAGCGACCTCAAGAATCTCTGGCGGATCAAGCGGGGGCACAGGCCGTCACTCTACGAATACGACACCGACGACGAAAGAGGAAAGGCCTGCATAAGCCTTGAAACGGACAGGTCTCAGCGCAAGACTGGATCGTCTCCCTCACAGATGAGATAGGGCCAAAGGATGTGCGGAATCGCAGGGTTGTTTACGAAGTCGCCGCTGGTGGAGGCGCGTCTGGGCGGGCTTCTTAGCGGCATGCTCACGCAGCTAAGCGATCGGGGCCCGGATAGCGCCGGAGTGGCCGTATACCGGGATCCGGCGCCGAATGGCTGGTGCAAGCTGAGTCTCTATTCGCCCGATCCGGAGCAGCGTTGGAGCGCGCTTTGTCAAGAAATTGGCGAGGCGTTCGGCGGCTCGCCGGAGCTTGAGGTGCGGGCGAGTCATGGATCGTTTCGGTTGGGATGGAGCCGGTGACGGCGGAGGCGTGGGTACGCCGCCACCATC
The DNA here is from genome assembly GCA_963797645.1 of uncultured Thermoleophilia bacterium. Lineage (GTDB taxonomy): Bacteria > Actinomycetota > Thermoleophilia > Gaiellales > Gaiellaceae > CAWCQC01. The sequence continues at coordinate 201,603 of CAWCQC010000013.1, forward strand.
CGGAGCTTCGAGTGATGAGTGCTGGCCGGGTGATCGAGATCCAGAAGGAGATCGGGTCGCCGCGGCGATTTGTCGAGCGGTTTGGCCTTGACAAACTGGAGGGGACGCACGCGCTAGGACACACGCGGATGGCGACGGAGAGCCGGGTAATGACGGAGGCGTCACATCCCTTCTCGACGGGCCTTGATCTGTGCTTGGTTCACAATGGGTCACTTTCGAACCACAACCGGTTGCGCCGCGTCTTGCGCCGGGAGGGGATCGAGTTCGAGACCGACAACGACACCGAGGTCGCGGCCGGCTATCTGGCTTGGCGGTTGCGCGAGGGGGCGTCGCTGACGGAGGCCTTGGAAGGATGTCTCAAGGATCTGGACGGCTTCTATACGTTCCTGGTTGGGACGGTTGACGGATTTGCCGTGATGCGGGATCCGATCGCGTGCAAGCCTGCGGTGATCGCGGAGTCGGAAGAGTGGGTGGCGATGGCGTCGGAGTATCGGGCGATCGCGGTGCTCCCTGGCGCGGCCGAGGCGCGCAGCTGGGAGCCCGAACCAGGCGTCGTTTACGCCTGGGAGCGGGAAGCTCGCCTGATGGCGATCGAGGCGGTGGGGGCGACTGGGGTCGAAGTGGTCGATCTTGCGGCAGGGTCGGTGCGTGAGCTGAACCAGCGCCTGCACGACATCGCTCGCGACGGGTCGGGACCACGTCGTTTCCGCGTTCTGAACCCGCGCGGGGCGCACGGGATCGCATGCGGCTTGGATGTAGCGGTCGAGGTCGAAATCGACGGGCACGTCGGCTACTACTGCGCCGGAATGAACAAGCTCGCAACCGTGCGGGTGCGCGGTAATGCGGGCGTCGGCGTCGCCGAGAACCTGATGTCAGGCCTTGTGGTCGTGGAGGGCAATGCCAGCCAGTCGGCCGGTGCAACTGGTCGAGGCGGCGCGCTCGTCGTGCATGGCGATGCTACGGCCCGGTGCGGGATCTCGATGAAGGGGATCGACATCGTCGTGCGAGGTTCCGTCGGGCACATGAGCGCGTTCATGGCGCAGGGCGGTCGGCTTGTCGTCTGCGGAGACACAGGCGAGGCTCTGGGAGACTCAACGACGAGGCCCGCCTGTACGTGCGCGGAAACGTCGCCGGACTCGGAGCTGATTGCATCGAGAAGGAGCTTCGCGCCGAGCACGCTGAAGAGATTACGGGTCTGCTTGCTCGAGCGGGCATCGACGATCTCGATCCGGGCGAGTTCCGTCGCTTCGGCTCGGACCGCCAGCTGTACAACTTCAAGATCGACAACGCGGTCGCCTCCGACGGCCGCCCAAGACATACCCGACGCGCAGTTTCCGCAGAACTACGGCTTGCCTCTGCCCGGAGGGCTGCGGGAGTCGATTCTTGTTCGACCGCAGCGTGATATGGGAGATCCAGCGGGCGGCTCGAGAGGGGATCTACAGCGTCCGTGGATTTGGCGCGAAACGACGGCTGCCCCACTTCGATGATCTGCTCTTGCTTGGAGCTAGCGTTTCGCGCTACCCGCTCGAGGGCTACCGAGAACGCTGTGGAACTGACGTGGTTCTCGGCACCCGGTTCGCGAAGAAGCCGATCGCGCTGAAGATTCCAATCACGATCGCCGGTATGAGCTTCGGCGCGCTGTCAGCCCCGGCCAAGGAAGCCCTAGGCCTGGGCGCAAGCGCGGTTGGTACCTCGACCACGACCGGCGACGGCGGGATGACGTCGGAGGAGCGGGAGCACTCGACCCTGCTCGGTGTATCAGGTTCTTCCCTCCCGCTACGGCATGAACCCAGACGACCTGCGCCGCGCCGACGCAATCGAGATCGTCGTCGGCCAGGGAGCGAAGCCCGGCGGAGGCGGCATGCTCCTTGGTCACAAGATCTCCGACCGGGTGGCCAGGATGCGTGACCTCCCACAAGGGATCGACCAGCGAAGCGCCTGCCGCCATCCAGACTGCGACCAGCCCCGACGATCTTGAGATCAAGATCGGCGAACTGCGGGAGATCACTGACTGGGAGAAACCGATCTACGTCAAGGTCGGGGCTACTCGAACGTACTACGACGTCCAACTCGCAATCAAGGCAGGCGCTGACGTGATCGTCGTCGACGGCATGCAGGGGGGCACTGCCGCCACCCAGGAAGTCTTCATCGAGCATGTCGGCATCCCGACGCTGCCCGCGGTACGGCTTGCGGTCGATGCCCTTGAGGAGATGGGTATGCATCGCAACGTACAGCTGATCGTGTCCGGTGGGATCCGCACGGGAGCCGACGTCGCCAAAGCGCTCGCCCTCGGCGCCGACGCGGTAGCGGTCGGAACGGCCGCCCTAATTGCGATGGGTGACAACAGCCCCGAGTATGACGCCGAGTATCGGAAGCTGAGGCAGTGCGGCCGGCTACTACGACGGGTGGCAAGCGGGGCGCGACCCGGCTGGAATCTCGACCCAGGACGAAGAGGTCTCGCCGCGAGCTTCGACCCAGCACTTGGCGGCAGGCGCATCGCAAACTACCTCCGCGTACTTACCTTGGAGGCACAGACCCTCGCGCGAGCCTGCGGGAAATCACACATCCACAACCTCGAGCCTCAAGATCTCGTCGCCCTCACGATTGAAGCCGCCGCGATGGCACGAGTCCCGCTCGCCGGGACCAACTGGATTCCCGGCGTAGGTGCCGCCTGACGCTCGCTCGGAGCGATGCCTCCGCCTCGCTCGCGTACCCGTCTAACCAAGCGACGAGGTTTCCTCGGGCGCGCCAGTGCCCACCTACCCCTGATGCGAACATCTCGTCACGCGAAGGGTTGTTAGGCGGGTGCTGCTGGAACGCAAACCTATCCGGGCCCGTCGCTGTGGGTGCCGCAACGGCTAACTCAATGCTCAAGGCTATCTATCTGGCTGGAGCACGAAGTCGATTTCCGCGGCGAACGTCTGGGACGATGGGTTTGGCTGGGCCACAAGAACCTGCAAATGGAGTTATCCAGGTTACGTCAGGGCCAATGGGGAAGTGGCCTTGTTCGGCGTTTGCAAGCCGGACGCCCGGGGTCGGACCCCGCGCGCTCCAAGCCAGGCACCCCGCAAGTTGGGTTTTCGCTTCGCGGTCGCCAGGCCGGGCGACGGCTCGGGCATGTTCTCTTGCGCTGGCGGGCGGCCACTTGTGACTCGCTCGGATTACCTCGCTGCTGCCAGCGCCTTTTGGAATCGTCGCCAGAGCTCGTCGTCGATTTCGATGTATTCCCGTCGCTGACACTCAGCTGCGAGATGGTCGCCTCGCTCGCCCGGGATGAGAATCTGCTCGGTCTCGAGGGTCGGTGTTCCGCTCTTGATTGAGCGTGTGAGCTGGGAGATGCCGGCTGCGAAGGTGTCTCGGTCTGCTAGCAGGCCTGAATCGAGAGCGATTGCGAGGTTGCCCCAGTTGTCGTCAGCTTCGCGCGTGCCGGCAAATCCGCCGCCGACGAGCGGTCCGGTAAGTACCTCGACGAGTAACGCGAGAGCCGAGCCCTTGTGATCGCCGAACGGGAGGAGCGCCCCGAGCAGCGCCTCACCAGGGTCGACCGTCTCGCCACCTTCCCGCCCGAGGGCGGCGCCTCTTGGCAGTTCCTGGCCGAGCAGGCTGGCCTCGACGACGCGGTAGAACGGTATCGTCGAGGTGGCTAGGTCGAGGATGATTGGTTCTCCGGCGCTCGGGATGCCGGCAGCAATCGGGTTCGTTCCATAGACGGGTGTGCTCGATCCCGTGTGCGCGACTTTCTTGCTTGAGCCTGAGAAGACGAAGCCGAGGAAGCCTGCCTCTGCGATCCTCCGTGCGTAGTAGCCGACAGGACCGGTGCTGGTGCTCGTGTTGCGGGTGCCAACGATCCCGGCGCCACTCGTCGCGGCGTTCTTGAGGGCGAGGTCGGTTGCGCGGAGGAGCACGAGTACGCCGCTGTTCTGATGCCCATCGATCAACGCAGAAGCCCTCGCTCGATTCGTGATCTCGATCGGTCCAGTCGCCAACGTGGGTTGCACGCCAAGGGCGGCCCATAGGACGATGCTCTGGTAGTTCCCACGCAGGTGTGCGTAGGTGAGCACGTCGGCGATCAACTCGACTTCGCCGCTCGAGTGACCGGCACGGCAGAGCGCCTCCTCCGTCGAGCGTCTCAGCTCGTCGAGCGGGAGCCTCAGCATCGAAGCCTACGAGTGGGAGTCGGCTGCGAGGATCTGGAGCATCGCGTCGAGCGCGAGGATGTAGCCGTGCAACCCGAACCCGGTGATGAAGCCCACCGAGACGTCCGATAGGACGCAATGGATGTTCCGCGCCGCGATGTTCGAGATGTGGATCTCGACGTACGGGAGCCCAGCACCCTTGACGCAATCGCGCAGCGCGTACCCTGCGTACGTGAAGCCAGCCGGGTTCATTACCAAACCGTCGACCCCATCGTCGGCGGCCTGGTAGATCCGGTCAATCGCCGTTCCCTCGTGATTCGTATAGAAGATGTCCAGCTCGTAGCCGCGCGCTTCGGCGTGCGCGAGTAACCTCACGTCGAGCTCGGCGGGCGTTGTCGATCCGTAGATCGCAGGCTCTCGCTTCCCCAGATACGTGAGATTCGCGCCCTGGACGAGAAGAATCCGCACCATCATGAACAGTCTGACGAATGCGACTTGCCGACACGAGCAGAACACGATGAGGCCGTTCTTCCAGGGCGCGGCCCAGCTGTGCCGCCAACGTCGGTAGCGGCGATGCTCGAAGTGGATCTCGGCGCGGTTCCCGCGGACGCGCCAACCCCAGCTGCGACGGGCGGCATGTCCGAGATGCCGAAAAAGACGAGAACTCTGCGGGGAACGCACGGGCGTCAGCGGGCATGGACTGCCCGCCAAAAGCGGGATCCCAAGAGATTCGGGCCAGAAGAGAGACGACCGATTCGGCCATCACGCCAACATGCCGCGTCGCCCGACTCGCGCTCGCACGGCCGCTTTGAAGTGCTCAATGATCGTCTCTATCCATCCGGATCGCGGACGAAGAAGCGGTGGCCGCCCCACGGTGGCGAGAAGACGGGCGCCACCAGGTCAGCCCCCGCCGTCCCGAGCGCTTCGTGCACGCCGAACGCGTCGGCCACCTCGAGGACGAGCATCGCCTGCGCCTGTGAGGGATCGGCGGGCGCGGTCATTACGACCTCGTGGTCCGGTGCGGGGTGTCCCTGCTCGGCGAGCGAGAGGCGCATCCCGGCCCGCGAGAGGATCGCGTAGGGCGGGTCGTCGAACAACGCATCGACGTTGAACCCGAGGAGATCGCGGTAGAAAGCGAGTGAGCGCCGTACGTCCGAGACGGCGAGAATCGCCCCTGCGCGGGAGACGTCGAAGACCGCCACGTCTCAGTCGTGCGACATGCCGCCGTCGGCGACGAGCAGCTGTCCCGTGATCCAGCCGGCCTCCTCGGAGCAGAGAAACGCGACGGCGGGCGCGATGTCCGCGGCCAGTCCCCGACGCGGGATGCACTGGAGCATCTGGACGAAGTCGAACGCCTCCTTGTGCGGGCTGGCGAGCGTGCCCTCCGTCTCCGTTAGCCCCGGCGCCACCGAGTTGACCGTGATCCCGTACTTGCCGATTTCCCGGGCGAGCGCGCGCGTGAACGCGAGGACGCCGCCCTTCGAAGCGATGTAGTGAGAGAGATTCGGCGTTCCCGCGAGCATGGCGTTCGTCGAGATGTTGACGATCCGTCCGTAGCCGGCGTCGCGCATCGGGTAGTGGACCGCGCGGTTGGTCAGGTACGTGCCGTCGAGATTCGTCGAGATGATCCGCCGCCACTCGGCGTAGTCGACCTCGTCCCAGGGCGTGAACGGAACGATCGCCGCCACGTTGGCGAGCGCGTCGACCTTGCCGAAGCGGGAGACCGTCTCGTCGACGAGGCGCTGCACGCTGTCCGGCGACGACACGTCGACCTGCATGCCTGCGGCTTCCGGCAGCTCGGACGCCGCGCGCGCGGCCCCCTCTCCGTTCAGGTCGCAGCAGACGACCTGCGCGCCCTCGTCCGCGAGCTTCTGCGCGACCGCGCGTCCGATGCCCTGCGCCGCTCCGGTGACGATCGCGACGCGCCCGTCCATCTTGCCCATCCTGGCCTCCCTAGAGCTCGTAGAAGTCGGGCGCGTGACGGTACGTCTGCCACGCGTCCATGTCGTGCGAGAAGTAGATATCCGCTGCGTGCTCCTCCTGGAGCTGCTTGAGCCGGCGGATCGAGCGAACGCCCGCGACCGGGTCGTTGTGAAAGCCCGGCTGGACGCCCTTGTCGTAGGCCTCCTGCGTGTAGACGACGTCGAAGGCGAACAGCATCGGCGTCCCCCCGGAATCCGGAGTGACGAGCAGCGAGTAGTGGCCGACCGTGTGGCCGGGCGTCTCGAAGAGGCGGAGGCCGCGTGCGACCTCGACGTCGCCGGTGATCGTCACGAGGTCCGCGCCCTCGTAGTCCCACGTCTTGTCCGAGTAGCCGAAGAACTCGAACGGCTCGTGGTTCCGTGCCTGGGCGATCTCGCGCGCGTGAACGAGGTTGCGGACGCCCGTGCCGGCGAAGTGCTTGTTTCCGCCGACGTGATCGAAGTGGAGGTGTGAGTTGACGAGCGCCCCGACGTCGCCCACGGCGAAGCCGCACACGTCGAGCTGCGACGGGATCGTCTGCTCCCCCGTCTGCTCGGGTAGCTCGAACGGCAGCACGCGATTCGTGTGCTCGAAGTCGAAGCCGGTGTCGAAGAGAAAGAGCCCGTCGTCGTGCTCGACGAGCACGCCGTAGGACGGGATCCGCACGGGCGTGCCTCCGCCGATGTTCCACATGAGCTGGGCGTGGTCGATGACGATCGATCCGTTGTCGAGCAACCAGACCTTCATCCCGACCCCTTAGCCCTCGAGCGCCTTCCGCACGGCCACGAGCCTGGCGGCCCGGGACGCGCGCAGCTCCTCGATCCGCTCCGGCGTGTACTCGTAGATGCCGCCGCCGGTCTTCATCCCGAGGCGACCCTCGTCGATCAAGCCGCGGATCGTCGACGAGACCTCGGCGGATGTCGAGAGATCCTGGTTCAAGTACGACCCGACGGCCTGGTAGATGTCGAGCCCGGCCATGTCGAGAAGCTCCATCGGGCCGATCACCGCCAGCTTGTAGCCGATCCCCCAGCGGACGTTCAGGTCGAGGCCCTCGGGATCGATGATGCCGCGGTCGACGAGATCGAGGCACTCGCGCAGGATCGCGTAGAGGATCCGGTTCTCGACGAAGCCCGGAACTTCCTTCTCGACAACCGGGTGATAGCCGAACGCCCGGACGAGCTCGCAGGTCGCGTCGACGGTCGTCTGCGCGGTTCTCTCGCCCGGAACGACCTCGATCATCGGGATCAGGTGTGGCGGATTCGACCAGTGCATTCCGACGACGCGCTCGGGCTGCGCGCAGACCGAGGCGATCTTCGTGATCGGGATGCCGGACGTGTTCGACGCGAGGATCGAGTCCGCCGCGACATGTCGCTCGAGGGCCGGGAAGAGCTCCTGCTTCAGCTCGAGCTTCTCCGGAACCGCCTCGAGGACGATGTCGGCGCCCTCGAGGGCCGCCGCGAGATCGGTCTCGAAACGGATCCCGCCGCCCGCCCGCTCGGGCGACTCGAGCCGGTCGAGGACGCCCTCGGCGAGCTGAACACCCCCTCTCGCCCTGTCGAGCTGCTCGGTGCTCACGTCGTGGAGCGCGGTCTCGATGCCGGCGCGAGCGAGCACCGCGCCCATGCCCGGGCCCATCGTGCCCGTGCCTACGATCGCCGCTCGCCTGATGTCCGTCACGAGTCCTCCTTGTCCGCCAGTTGCTGGATGCGCCGCCAGACGCGCTCCGGCGTCAGTGGCAGCTCGTTCATCGGCACGCCTGCGTCGGCGAGCGCGTTCACGACCGCCGCGGGAATGGCGGCGAGCGCTCCCTCGCCGCAGCCCTTCGCCCCGTACGGCCCCGGCCCGTCGCCGTTCTCGACGACGATGCAGGTCATCTCCTCGGGAACGTCGGCGAGCGTAGGCACGCGGTAGTCGAGCAGCGTCCCGTTCGCAAGCTGCCCGTCGAGCCAGAGCATCTCCTCGAAGAGCGCGTTGCCGAGTCCCTGCATCGTGGCGCCCTCGTCCTGTCGCTCGACGAGCCGGGGGTTGATCGCCTTGCCGACGTCGGCCACGGTCACCGTGCGGACAACGCGGACGATCCCGGTATCCGGATCGACCTCGACCTCGACGCCCCCCACGCACACTTCCCAGAAGACCGGGCCCTCGGCGTACGATCCGGTGCCCTGCGGGCGCACCTCGCCGGTGCCGACGAGCTCGCCGCCGCGAAAGCCGAAGTGCTGGACCATGAGCTCGGCGTGCTCGAGCGCCTCCGCACCGCATCGGGCGGCACCGTCCCGAAGCTCGACCTGCTCGGGCGGGACCTCCCAGGCGAGCGCCGCGGTCTCGGCGAGACGTCGGGCGATGTCGGCCGCAGCCCGCTGCACCGCGAGCCCGGCGATCGTTGTCGACCGGCTCGCGCCGGTGGAGCGGTCATAGGGAGTAAAGCGGGTGTCGGTGCCCTGCACCCGGACGCGGTCCAGCGGAAGGCCGAGCTCCTGTGCCGCGATCTGAGCGAATGCGGTGCGGGGGCCCTGACCCATCTCGGTGGTGCCGACGAGGACGACAGCTGAGCCGTCCGCCTCAAGGCGAACCGTCGCGGAAGAGACCGGATGTGCCCCGGCCGCCAGGAGCCCGACGGACACCCCCCGCCCGGTCCACGGCCCCTTCGGCTTCCCCCAGCCGATGGCCGCGGCCGCCTTCTCGACGTCGCCGACGAGGTCGGCGTCGAGAGGCTTGCCGCCCGCGCGCAGCTCGTCGCCGGGGGCGCAGAGGTTCTCGCGCCGGAGCTGCAGCGGATCGAGGCCGCACCGGCGCGCGACCTCGTCCACCTGCGACTCTCCGATCCATTGCAGGTGGGTCGCCCCGAAGGCGCGGTACGATCCGGCCGGCGAGGTGTTCGTGTACACGCAGGCGGCGTCGACGCGGTAGGCGGCGAAGCGGTACGGGCCGGGTGCGGCGTCGCCGGCCGTCGCGGTTACCCGCGGGCCGTTGTCCGCATAGGCGCCGGTGTCGAGCCACAGGTCGACCTCGCGACCGAGCAGCCTGCCCTCCTTCGTCGCGGCCGTGCGCATCCGGCAGCGCATCCCGTGACGGCGAGTGGTGAGCATCGACTCGTCCACGCGGTTCTGGATCCGGACCGGGCGCCCCGCCTTGCGGGCGACGGCGACGGTGATCGGCTCCATCTTCGTGTACGACTTCGAGCCGAAGCCTCCGCCGAGATAGGGGACGATCACCCGGACGCGCGGAAGCGGAACGCCGAACAGGTCGGCCAGCTCCGCTCGCACGAGAAACGGATGCTGGCACGAGGCCCAGACCGTGATCTCGTCCGCCTCGACCTGGGCGACGACCGTGTGCGTCTCGAGTGCGTACTGGTAGACGGCGGGGAACTCGTAGTCGCCCTCGACGATCACGTCGGCGTGCGCGAACGCAGGCTCGATCTCACCGCGGTCGATCCGGTAGCGGTAGCAGACGTTTCCTTCCGGCTCGCGCAGCGTCCCGAGGCCGTGGAAGAGGCCCGTGGCGACAGGATCCTCGTGCAGCAGCGGCGCGCCGGGCGCGACGGCCTCGTCCACACGCGTCACGGCTGGGAGCTCCTCGTAGTCGACCTCGATCAGATCGAGCGCCGACTCGGCGACCGTCTCGTCCTCGGCCGCCACGACCGCCACCGGCTCACCGGCGAAGCGGACCCGGTCGATCGCGACGATCGGCCGGTCCTTGAGCGCGTGACCGTAACACGGGTTCGGGAGGTCGGCCAGGTCGCGGCCGGTGAGGACGCAGGCGACGCCGCGCAGGCGCTCGGCTCGCGACACGTCGACGGCCCGGACGAGGGCGTGGGCGACAGGGCTGCGCAACACCTTGCCGTGGAGCATTCGGGGAACGACGAGATCGCCTGCGAACTGCGCCTGCCCGCGGATCTTCTCGGCCGCGTCCAGGCGCTCGACGGGACTGCCGACCAGGGTTTGCGTCGAGGTCTCGACTGCGGTCGTCACGCTCGCCCCGCGAGGTCTGCGACCTCCCGCACGGCCTCGAGGATGCCCTTGTAGCCGGTGCAGCGGCAGAGATTCCCGGCGAGGCCGGTTCGGATCGCCTCCTCGCCGCCGAGCGCACCATCCTGCAGCAGCGCCGAGACTGTCAGGATCAAGCCCGGCGTGCAGAACCCGCATTGCACCGCCGCGTGGGTCGCGAAGGCCCGTTCGAGCGGCTCGATTTCCGGCCGCGCCGCGAGCCCCTCGATGGTCACGAGCTCCCGCCCGCGAGCCTCGTAGGCGAGCGTGCAGCACGAGCTGACCGGCCGGCCGTCGAGTAGCACGGTGCAAGCACCGCAAACCTGGACGTCGCACGAGCGCTTCGCGCCGGTCAGGCCGAGCTCCTCGCGGACGAAGTCGAGCAGAAGGTCCGACGGCTCGATCTCGGCCGTGACCGCGCGTCCGTTGACCGTCAGCACGATCTCCATCAGTCGCCGGGGCCGACGCGGCGGCGGCGCACCTTCCGCACCCACGCCGCCCAGTACTCGTCCACCAGGCGGTCGTTGTACTTCTCCGGGTACATCCGCTCGGCCCACTCGCGCGAGATAGGCTGGAGCGGCCCGAGCGCGGACGCAATCGCCTGGATGCGAACGGCCCGCTCGAGGGTTACAGCTGCGAGCACGGCCCAGCCGAGATCCTTGCCGACCACGAGCACGCCGTGGTTGCGCATGAGCACGACGCGTCGCGCACCCAGCGCCCGGGCGACCGCCTGACCCAGCTGCGGCCCGGTGATCAGCTCCGGCGTGTCCTCGAAGAGCGCCAGCCCGTCTGCGAAGAGGACGGCGTCGTGCGTGAGCAACGAGAGCTCGGCCTGGCACGCCGCCAGGGCCGTCGCGTGGGGGGGATGGCCGTGGATGACGGCGCCGACGTCCGGCCGGGCCCTGTACACCTCGGTATGGAGGACCGCCTCCAGGTGCATCTCGGGCGAGTCGAACGCCTCGTCGTCCTCGGGGTCGAGCGGGACGACGTCGTCGGGCTCGACCTCGTCCAGCCCGACGCCGCGACGCTTGATCTGGATCACCGCTTCCCCGGGGGGCCGGGCGCTCACGTGGCCCAGCGTGAGGTCGGCGTAGCCCTCGAGCGCGAGGATGCGGCAGGCGCAGGCGACCTGCTCCTTGACCGACTGGGCCGCGATCACGGATCTCCGGGCACGCGCTGCTAGCGTCGCTCGGTCGGGGGATAGTCCGGGTGCGGAAAGCCGAAGACCATGATCACGTCCTCCTCGCCGGTGTTCACCACCGCGTGCCACACGCCGGCCGAAATATGGAGCGCCTCGCCCCGCCGGAAGGGCACCGACTCGCCCTCGAGTCGCAGCTCGCCGCTGCCCTCGACGACGTAGGCGACCTCCTCGGTCTCGTGCTTGACAGGTGGTAGCTCCGTTCCGGGGGTGAACACGGAGTAGCCGAGCGAGGCGCGGTTCCCACCAACGAGGGCTGCCGTGACGAGCATGCGAGACCAGCTCCCCTGCGGAAGCTCGATCGGATCGACGTCCTCGAGCCGTACGACGCTCACAGCACCCATTCGCCGTCCCGCACGATGTACGTGCCGTCGTCCGTGATCTGCAGCGTCGCCTCGAGGAACACCCCGTCCAGGTGGAGCGAGCAGACGTTCTGCCCGCCGGGATAGGCGTTGTGGTTGTCACCGAGCGCCAGGTGAACGGTGCCGACCCGTCCCTTCTCGGACGGCGTCCCGAAAGGCGCCTTCTCGCTCGTGCCGAAAGCGAATTCACCGACCACGTCCGCGTTCTCGACGCCCTCGATCGCCTCGCGTAGCCGCTTCGCCTCCTCGCCGCCCTCGATCGCGACGCATCGGCCGCCCTCGAGCGTCCAGCGAATCGGCTCGGTCACCTGGCCGGTCAGACCGATCCCCAGCATCACGCCGTCGACGACGGCGGTGCCCTGCGTATAGTCCTCGACCGCTGCGAAGGCGACCTCGGCCCAGAGCGGAACCGGCCCCATCATCTGACCGCGCTGTTTGATGGGTGTCACCTCGAGAGCGGGCCGACCCTCGATCGACACGGTGAAGTCGGTGCCGGCAGCCGTCGTGACGCGCACGCGAGTCTTGCCCTCGAGGGCCGCGATCGCATCCTTCGCGCGCTGCGTCGCCTCCTTGATGTGTTCCACCGTGAGGCCCCAGGTGCCCATTCCGCCCTCGACCGACGCGATCTTTGCGTTCGCCGCGCACGTCTCCTTGACCGCCGACACATGGGCGAAGCGATTCGCCCACTCGAGATTGGTGATGATGATCACCTCGTCCGAGCCGACCATCGCCCTGTGCAGATTTGCGGGCGGCGCCATCGGGAAGCGCACGTCCGCCCGCCCCCGGGCCACCTGCGTCTCGTTGTTCATGATCACGGGCCAGCCGCCGCGCTCGACGACGACATGCGCGACGGCATGCGCCTGCTCGGCGTGCTCGTCGTCGCAGATGATCGTCACCACGTCGCCGTCCTCGACTGACATACAGACGTCGACGACGAGCGCCGCGTCCTTCGTGAGCGTGTCCTCCATGACCGTCATCTCTACCTCACTCGCTCGGTGGTGAACGCCGGCAGGACGTCCGCCGCGAACCTCTCCACCTGGCCGACCTGGTCGATGGCGCCGAAGCGACAGATGAAGTGGTCGACACCAGCGGCGTCGAATGTCCGCAGCCAGTCCTGGATCTGCTCGGGAGTGCCGACGGGCCCCCAGTTCGAGAGGTCCATCATCGTCGAGAGCTCCGGATAGTACTTCGTGATGTAGTCGTCGAACGAGGCGCGGGCGGCCTCCTCCGACTCTCCGATGTTCATCGTGACCTGGTACGCGACGGTGTACCGGGCCCAGTCCTCCCCGAGTGAATCGGCCGCTCCGCGGAGCACCTCGATCTGCTCGACGAGCTCCTGCGGGTGCTGCGCGCGGCAGCAGGTCATCCAGCCGTCCCCGTAGGCGATCACCCGGCGACAGGCGCGCTCCATGCGCGAGCGCATCTCCTCGGGCGGAAGGTCGCGAACGAGCCGGGGATTCGAGACGACCCAGATCGGCGGCGGGGTCTGGATGGGACGCAACGGTCCCATCTCCGTGCCCGAGAAGAACGAGACGTCGTCGTAGTGGTAGAACTCGCCGTCGATGGAGACAGAGCCCTCCGTCCAGAGCTGGCGGATCGCGGCGAGTCCCTCCTCGAAGATCGTGCCACGCCGCTTGAAGTCGAGACCGAGGGCCGCGAACTCCCGCTGCACGCCCTGCTCGGGGTTGCCGATACCAGTGCCGAGTATCGTGCGCCCGCCGGAGATCTGATCGAGCGTCGCCCACTCGAGCGCCAGATAGAGGGGGTTGCGAGTCGATGACACCATGCACGCGGTGCCGAGCCGGACGCGCGACGTGCGCTGCGAGATCGCCGCGAGCAGCGTGATCGGCTCGTAGCGTGGCTTCGAGAAGAGGCTGTCGCCGACCCAGACCGAGTCGAAGCCGCGCTCCTCGACCACCTCGGACAACTCGAGCAGCATCGGGAGGTCGTAGTCGGGGGCGATCAGCGGCTCGCGGTTGTTCAGATTGACCCCGAACTCGAGCCGTCGCTCGTGTCGCTCCGTGGTGGCCAATGGCTCTCCCTTCCGACGAGGGTTACGGTGAGACCGCCGGGATGCCGAGCTCGATGAGCTCCTCCTCCGGCGTCGACTCGAGGCGCCGCTGCGGCACGCGAATGTGCTCCGAGACGAGGTGGGCCGCCCGATCCGCATCGCCCGCGTTGATCGCGCGCAGGATCGTCCGGTGCTCCGCGATAGAGCGCTTGAGACTGCCACGCAGCTTGAGCGAGCGCGTCCGGTAGCGGCCCATCTGCTCGATCAGCTGGCGGTACGCGTCTTGCAGGCGCGAGTTGCCCGAGGCCTCGACGATCGTCCAGTGGAACTCGGCGTTCGCCTCGAAGAAGCCGTCCACGTCGTTACGAGCGGCACACTGGGCCATCCGCTCGATGAGGCGCCCGAGGGTGGCGCGTCCCTCGACGTCGAGGCGGGGGGCGGCCAGCCGGACGGCCAGCATCTCGAGTGCCTCTCGGACCTGGTAGGCCTCGAGGAACTCCTCCTTCGACAGGGAGGCGACCACCGCGCCGCGCCGCGGCCGGACGACGACGAGACCCTCCGCGGCGAGGCGCCCGATCGCCTCGCGAATCGGGCCCCGGCTGACTCCGAGCGAGTCCGCGAGCGCAACCTCCTGGAGCACCGTGCCCGGCGGAAGCCGGTTCGCGAGTATCTCCTGGCGTAGGTGGTCGTGCACGCGCTCCCAGAGCGTCAGGTTCTCGAGCCTGCCCGACCTGGGCGTTCGCCCGTTCGCCGTCGCGTCGAACGTGGCCGTTGCCTCGTGCCTCACTGGGGCGTAGAGTATCGCGCGCGATCTTGTCGAGTGTCAACAGTAGAGAGCAGACGGGAGTCTTCGACGCTCACATGCACGTGGGTGAGTTCCCGCTCTTCGACGTACGACTCGACCGGGACGGCCTCGTCGCGCTCATGTCGGACGAGGGCATCGAGGAAGGCCTCGTCTTCCACCCGGACAACGCCTACGTGCGCGACGTCGTCGAGTCGGTTCCCGGTGCGTACGGGCTCGTCTGGGCAAACCCGCGCCTGCCGGGCTTCCTCGACGAGGCTGCGGCGCTTCTCGAGCATCCGGAGTTCCTCGGAGTCAAGCTCCACCCGCTGCTCGACGGCTACCACCCGAACGACCCGGTCGTGCACCCCCTCTACGAGCTGCTCGTCGAGCGCGACCTGCCCGTGCTCGTGCACTGCGGCCATCCGATCTTCACGCTGCCCTGGTCGATCGAGGAGGCGGTCGTTGCCTTCCCGGAGCTGCGCCTGGTGCTCGGCCACATGGGGCACGGCAACATCGTCTACATCAACGCCTCGATCGACGTGGCGGCGAGGAACCCGAACGTGTACCTCGAGACGTCCGGGATGCCGATGCACACGAAGATCCGGGAGGCGGTCGAGCGGATTGGCGCCGACCGGGTGATGTACGGCTCGGATGCGCCGTTCCACCATCCGAGGGTCGAGATGGAGAAGGTCCGCCTGAGCGGGCTCTCCACCGAGCTCGTGGAACGCGTTCTCGGAACGAGCGCCCGGGCGCTGTTCCTCGGGCAGACGGCACAAACCGCACACGCGGGTAGTCGTCGTAGCGGATAGGGAAGTCGGTGAACACGAGGAGGAGGAGGAGGTGACGCCCATGGCAGTACGACAGGGGAAACTCGTGAGACTAGCGTCGCTACTGGCGCTGGCCATCGTCCTAGGCGTCGCGGCCGCCTGTGGCGGCGGCGACGAGCAATCGGCCGCCACGACCGCGGCGCCGGCGGCGACCACCGAGGCGGCCACGACCGCAGAGGCGGCGACCACCGAGGAGGCCGCGAGCGATCTCACCACGATGGCAGTCGTCGCGCCCGAGAAGGCGAACGACTACGGCTGGAACCAGCAGGGCGTCGAGGGGGCCCAGGCGGCGGGCGAGGCAGCAGGCCTCGAGGTGCTCGTGGCCGACGGCGCCGGCTACGAGGACATCACACCCGCTCTCCAGCAGCTTGCCGACGACGGCGCGCAATTCATCATCGCCCAGGCGAGCGGCTACAACACGGCCGCGCCGGAGTTCGCCCAGCAGAGCGGCATTCCGGTCGTCACCTACGACAAGCCGGACAACACGACCCGGGGCTCGTCGCCGACATCTCGACCTCGAGCCAGCAGGGCGCGTATCTCGCGGGCATCCTCGCTGCACGGATGTCGCAGACGGGCACGGTCGGGATCGTCGAGTCGGCCGACGACACGAACTGGCACAAGCAGGCCGGGGGCTTCATCGCCGGCGCCCGCACGGTCAACCCCGACATCAAGGTGATCGTCGACCCAGATCGGCCAGGCCGAGTACGCCGATGCCGCAGGCGGCAAGCGGGTCACCGAGAGCGTGATCTCGGGCGGCGCCGACGTGGTCTTCGGGATGGGCGACGGGTCGTCGTTCGGGATGCTCCAGGCGGTGGAGACCGCGACGCCCCCGGCGGGGGCCGACCAGGTCTGGTTCATCGACGTGATCGGAGACAAGACGTCGATCGACGAGCAGGGTGTCCTGCTGTCGTCCGTGATCTGGGACTTCACCCCGATCTTCGAGCAGGCGATCGCCGACATCCAGGCGGGCACGTTCGGCGAGCAGGGGTACGACCTCAACGTCTCGAACGGGATCTCGCTTCTCCAGACGGACAAGATCCCGGACGACGTCTGGGCCGAGATCGAGGACGCCAAGGCGGCGGTGGCAGACGGGAGCGTCGAGATCCCGCTGACGCCGACGCTCGACGACGTCAACGCGCTCGTCGAGGGCCAGTAGGGTTCGGGCAGAGACACGTCGGGGAGGGCCGTCGCAGGCCGGCGGCCCTCCCGTCCGACCATGACGGGACCTTCGACACCGGTCGACGCGGAAGGAGGGCCGGCTTCCGGCACCCCCGCCGGTCGAGCTGGTCGGTATCACGAAGGCCTTCCCGGGCGTCGTCGCAAACGACCACATCGACCTTGTCGTCCGGCGAGGAGAGGTGTTGTGCCTTCTCGGCGAGAACGGCGCCGGAAAGTCGACGCTGATGAGCATCCTCTCGGGGATGCTTCGCCCGGACGCCGGCCGCGTCCTGGTCGACGGCCGGGAAGTCGCGATCGACTCGCCGCGCGCTGCGATCGAGCTCGGGATCGGAATGGTGTACCAGCACTCGACGCTCGTCCCGACGCTGAGCGTGCTCGAGAACCTCATGCTCGGGGCGGAAGGAGGCCTACGGCTGGACATTGCCGGGGCGCGGAGACGGCTCGCCGAGCTGACGGACGTGCTCGGCGTGCAGATCGACCCGGACGCGCAGGCGGGCGAGCTCGCGCTCGGGCAGCAGCAGCAGGTCGAGATCGTCAAGGCACTCTGGCGTGGCTCGCGGGTGCTCATCCTCGACGAGCCCACGTCGATGCTGGCGCCACAGGGCGTGGTCGAGCTCGGGAAGGTGATCGCCCGCCTGAAGGAGTCCGGGCTCGCGGTCGTCTTCATCTCGCACAAGCTCCACGAGGCGCTCGACCTCGGGGATCGCGTCGTGGTGCTGAAGCAGGGCCGCCTGGCCGGATCGCTCGATCGCGAGGTGCTCGTGAGCCGCTCGCGCGAGGAGCTCCAGCAGGCAATCGTCCGCTTGATGTTCGGTGACGAGTCGAGCGGAGTCGCGGGCGTGGCGGAGCTCGCGGACCGTGTCGAGCACGAGGCCGTCCGCGAGCCGACAGGCGAGCCCCTGCTCGAGCTGATCCACGTGTCGGCCGCGGGCGATCGCGGGTTCGGCGGCATCGCAGACGTGTCACTGGTCGTCCGGCCGGGGGAGATCCTCGGAATCGCCGGGGTCGACGGGAACGGGCAGCGCGAGCTGGCCGAGGCGATCGCGGGCCAGCGGCGGATCGCCGCCGGGGAGCTGCGCCTCGCCGGGCGTTCGATCTCGACGCTCAGCGTCTCGCGGCGCGAGCGGCTCGGGCTGCGCTACGTGACCGACGACCGCCTGGGGGAGGGAACGGTGGGAGGCCTCAGCGTCGGGCTCAACCTGGTTCTCAAACGGATCGGACAGGCGCCGTTCTGGCGTCGTGGATCGATCAGGAAGGGCGAGATCGACGCCGTCGCCACGACGCTCGTCGGCGAGTTCGACGTCCGCACCCCGAGCACCGAGACCCGCGTGGCGGCGCTCTCCGGCGGCAACGTGCAAAAGGTGGTCCTGGCGCGGGAGCTCTCATTCGCTCCCAAGGTCGTGATCTTCAACAAGCCGACCTACGGCCTCGACGTCCGGACGACTCGCGCCGTCCGTGCCCGGATACGCGAGCAGGCGAATGCCGGCGTAGCCGCGATCGTGATCTCGACGGACCTCGAGGAGCTCGTCGAGTCCTGCCACCGGATCGCCGTGCTCTTCCAAGGCCGCCTCGCCGGGGTGGTCGCGAACGGGCCGGGCGCCGAGCAGCAGATCGGTGAGCTGATGGTCGGCGGCAAGGCGGCCTGATGGCCGAGACGGCCGTCCAGCCCGAGGCGTCGGCGCCGCCCGGCGTCTCGTCCGGACGCTGGCTGGCCGCCGGCGACGCCGCGATCCGGTCTCTCGGACCGATCGTTCTCGCGCTCGGCGTCGGCGCCGTGATCATCGCGGCCCTGGGCCGCAACCCGGGCTCCTTCTACGGGGACATCTTCGAAGGAGGCCTGCTGCGTGCTTCCGGCTGGCAGAACACGATCATCCGCATGGCGCCGCTGCTCCTGATCGCGGCGGGCCTCATCGTCGTGTTCCGCGCGAACCTCTGGAACCTGGGTATCGACGGGCAGTTCTTGCTGGCCGCCGTGATCATCTCCGGCGTCGGGCCGGCACTCGACGCATCGCTTCCCAACGCGTTCACCCTCCTGCTCCTCTGGCTTCTCGCCGGCGCGGTCGGTGCGGCCTGGACGATCGTGCCGGCGTTTCTGCGAGCCTGGTACGGGGTCAACGAGATCATCACGACGCTGATGATGACCTTCATCGGGATCAGCGTCGCCAACCTCTTCATCAAGGGACCGTTCCGCGACTTCGAGTCCACGAACGTGCCGCAGACGCCGGTACTCCCGCTCGAGGACCGGCTCCCGTCGATCCCGGGCACCCGTATCAACATCGCGGTCGTCATCGCGTTTGCGGCGATCCTGGTCGTCCACTACGTGATGACGAGGACGTCGTTCGGGCTGCGCCTGAACGTGCTCGGCGCGAATCCAAGGGCCGCGGCCCACTTCGGGCTGAACTTGAAGCGCTTGATCATGGTGTCGTTCGCCGTCAGCGGGCTGTTGATCGGCTTCGCCGCGGCGGCCGAGATCCTCGGCGTGTGGGGCTACGTCCGCGCCGACTGGAATCCAGCCTTCGGACTGATCGTCGTCCCGCTCGTGTTCCTCGCCAGGCTGAACGCGCTTGCGGTGATCCCCTTCGTGTGGCTGCTCGCGACGCTTTCGATCGGGGGCGACGTCGCCGCCCGCAGGGCGGAGTTGCCGAACGACTTCCTGCTCGTCCTCGTCGGCCTGATCCTGCTCTTCATGGCAGCTACCGAATACCTCGGGAGGCGCCGGGCGCTCGGGCAGAGCTATCTGACGGCTGGCCTTGCCGAGGCGCTTCGGAGGAGACGCGAGCCGTGAGCGACGTCTTCACGGAGGCGTTTCTCACCGCGCTCGTCTCGGGCGGCATCCTCGCGGGCATCCCGCTTCTCTTCGCCGCCCTCGGCGAGACGGTGTCCGAGCGGGCCGGCGTCCTCAACATCGGCCTCGAGGGCATGATGTTGATCGGCGCCTACGTCGGCTTCAGCTGCGCGCTCTACTCCGGGTTCACCTGGGTGGGCCTCGGTGCGGGCCTCATCGCCGGTATGGCCGTGTCGCTCCTGATGGTGCTGTTCTGCGTTCGTCTCGGCCTCGACCAGATCGTGATCGGAATCGCGATCACGCTAGCCGCCGAGGGATTGACGAGCCTGCTCCACGGCGCGATCCTGACCGATCGACCCCGGCTCGGAACACCCGAGCTGGTCGCCATCCCCGGCCTCGACGAGCTTCCGGTCGTCGGGCGGAGCATCTTCACGCAGCACCTCGTCGTCTTTCTCGGCATCGGCCTCGCCGTCGCGGTCTGGTGGATGTTCCGCTCGACGACCGTCGGATTGAGCCTGAAGGCCGCCGGAGACAAGCCTGCTGCTCTCGACGCGGCCGGAGTGAGCGTGTATCGGACGCGGAGCGGAGCCGTGCTCACGGCGGGAGCCATGGCCGGCCTCGGCGGCGCGTACCTCGCCATCCTGGGCGCGGGAACCTTCGAGCCGTTCATGACGAACGGTGCGGGCTTCATCGCTATCGTCATCGCCATGCTCGCACGTGGCCGGGCGTTCTGGGTGGTCGTCGGCTCGCTCGTGATCGGGATGTCGCTGCAGCTCCAGACGGCGCTGCAGGTGGCACGGGTCGACATCCCCATCGACGTCGTCAACATGCTGCCGTTCCTGGCCGTCATCGTCGTGCTCCTCATCTTCGGCCGAAAGGCATACCTGCCGGCCGCGCTTGGAGTTCCGTACGTACGCGGTGCGCGCTAATCGACTCGAAGGAGGACGCAATGCGTGAACCAGCCTTCACACTCACCGCCGGCCCGACGATGGCCTCACCGCGCGTCCTGGCCGCGCTCGGCTCACCCATCACGTACGACTACGACCCGGTGTTCCTCGAGCGCTTCAAGAGCCTCGAGCGGAAGCTCGCCGACCTCTACCGTACGCGTGGCGACGTCGTCCTCATGCAGGGCGAGGCGGTGCTCGGTCTCGAGGCGGCCGCCCGGGCGCTCGTCCGTCCGGGGACGACGGCGATCAATCTCGTCTCCGGCGTCTACGGGAAGTGGTTCGGCCTCTGGCTACGGGACTTCGGAGCCGAGCTCGTGGAGGTCGAGGTGCCGTACAACGAGTCCGTCGACCCCGGTGAGCTCGAACGCGCGTTTCGCGAGCATCCCGATGCGACCCTCGTTGCGTTCGTGCACTCGGAGACGCCCTCCGGAACGCTGAACCCCGCCCAGGAGCTCGGGCGGGTGGCGAAGGAGCACGGCGCGCTCGTCATCGCGGACGTCGTCTCGTCGCTCGGATGCGAGGAGCTCCGGCCGGACGACTGGGGCCTCGACGTCTGCGTCGCCGGCCCGCAGAAGTGTCTCGCCGGCCCGCCGGGCATGTCGCTCATGACCGTCTCCGAGGACGCGTGGGTGGCGATCCGTGCCAACCCGGACGCGCCGCGCGGCTCCTTCCTCTCGCTGCTCGACTGGAAGGAGCGGTGGATCGATGGCGGCCGCACGGCCTTTCCCTACACGCCGTCCGTCTCGGACGTCAACGGCGTCGAGGCGGCCTGCGACGAGATCCTCGAGCTCGGGCTCGACCAGTCGATCGAGCTTCACCGCCGCGCCGCCCGGGCGACTCGGGCAGGGGTGAGAGCCATGGGGCTCGAGCTCTGGCCGCGGAGCGAAGAGATCGCGGCATCCTGCGTGACGGCCGTGACGACCCCGGAGGGAGTCGACACGCTCGCGCTGCTGGCCCATGTCCGCGAGCACTACGGCGTGATGCTCTCCCCGGGCTACGGCGAGCTGAAGGAGCGCCTGGTCCGGCTGGGTCACATGGGGCCCGGCTGCCCACTCGCTCAACCCCGTCGTCGCGGTCGCCGCGCTCGGCCGCGGGCTCGCCGATCTGGGGGTGAGCGTCGCGGTCGGGGACGGGCGTCGAAGCCACGCTCGAGGTGCTCGCGGAGCCGCTCGGCACGGTCGCCCAGCACGCGTGACGCGGCTGCGCCCGTTTCAGCTGCACGAGCCAACGACGGTCGAGGAGGCGAGCCGGCTCCTCGAGGAGTACGGCGACGAGGCCGCCCTCTACGCGGGCGGCACCGAGCTTCTGCTGCGTCATGAAGCTCGGCTTCGCGTCGTTCGCGCACCTCGTCGACGTCAAGGGCATCGCCGAGCTGGGGGGCATCGCCGTGAACGGCCGGACGCTCCGGATCGGCGCGGCCGCCACCCACCTCGAGATCGAGCGGTCGCCTGCCGTCCGCGAGCGGTGCCCGGCGCTCGCGGAGATGGAGCGGCAGGTGGCAAACCTTCGCGTACGCGCTACGGGCACGCTGGGCGGCAATCTCTGCTTCTCCGACCCGCACTCGGATCCTGCAACGTTCCTGCTCGCGGTGGAGGCAGGCGTGATTCTGCGACGAGGCGGCGGCGAGCCGAGGCGGGTCGCGATCGGTGAGTTCGTACTCGGTCCCTACCGGACGGCGCTCGCACACGACGAGCTGCTGACCGGCATCGAGGTGCCCGCGCCGCCGGAGGGCGCTGCGATCGTCCATCGCAAGCTCGCGTTCCACGAGCGCCCCACGGCCACGGTCACCTGTCTCGTGCGGCTCGAGTCCGGTCGGATCGCAGAAGCCCGGATCGCGGTCGGCTCGGTCGGCCCCGTCGCTGTGCGAGTGCCCGAGGCGGAGGCGCTGCTCGCAGGGAGCGAGAGATCCGAGGCGCCTGCCGACGTCCTGCCTACCGCAGCCGAGGCGGCCGCGGCGGCCGTGGATGCCGTGGAAGACGCAGGTGGGAGCGCCCGGTACAAGCGCCAGCTCGTCCGGGTGCTCGTCGAGCGGACGCTACACGAGGCGCTGGAGCGGGCTTCCGCCTGAGCTACGCTCGCCAGAGTGAGGGACACGGTGTCCTTCGAGGCTGACGTCGTCGTCGTCGGTTCCGGGCCGGGCGGTGCGACGGTCGCGCGCGGGCTGGCCAGGGGCGGCAAGCGTGTCGTGCTCCTCGAGCGAGGCGTCGACCACCGCTCGCGGCCCTGGTACGGGACGCATCTCGGCGGGATGCTCTACACGGAGCGAGGCGGGTTCCTGTTCGCGCGCGAGGGGCTCACCGTCATCCGCCCGCTGATGGTCGGCGGCGCGACGAGCATGTACTGCGGCTGCGCAGCACCACCGCCGCCCTGGCTCCGTGAGCGCTACGGGATCGACCTCGAGCCCTATGTCTCGGAGACGGTCGCGGAGCTCGGCGTCACGCCGTTGCCGGCGCCGCTTCGCGGGCAGGCTTCGACTCGGCTGGCGGAGGCCGCCCGTGCGCTCGGCTACGGGTTCGAGCCGCAGGCGAAGTTCGTCCGGCCTGCCCGTGCCCGGCCGTTTCGCTGCTCGTCCGCCTGCATGCTCGGCTGCCGCTGCGGCGCGAAGTGGACCGCGGCCGAGTACGTCGACGAGGCGATCGCGGCCGGTGCGGTGCTCCGCACTCGTGCCCGTGTGGCGCGGGTGCTCGTCGAGGACGGCCACGCGACGGGCGTCACCGGCCTCCTCGCCGGCAGGCCGTTCCGGGCCCGCGCGCCCACGGTCGTCCTTGCCGCGGGCGGTCTCGGCTCGCCCGCCATCCTGCGCGCCTCGGGACTCGCCGAGGCCGGCCACGGCCTGGCGACGGACACGACGGTGATCGTGTACGGCGTCGGCAGGGGTCGAGGGAACGGGCTCGAGCCGCCGATGACCTGGTCGTGCGAGTCGCCCGAGGAGGGTCTCATGCTCTCGACGCTTGTCGATCCGTGGCTCTTGTATCCCCTCGCGGCGGCTCGCGCCGGCTGGGGACACGTCCCGAGCTGGCCTCGCTGGCGCTCGTTGCTCGGCGTGATGATCAAGCTGAAGGACGAGGTCTCGGGCGGCGTCCTCCCGGACGGCTCGATCTCGAAGCCGCTGACGGCGCTCGACCGAGACCGGCTGCGCCACGGCGAGGAGGCAGCTCGGCGAATCCTCGGAGAGGCGGGCGCCGACCCGGGGACGTTCTTCACGAGTGCGCTGCGAGGAACGCACCCGAGTGCCACCGTGCGGGTCGGCACCATGCTGGACACGAGGCTCCGCACGGAGATCGCCGGGCTGTACGTCTGCGACGCGAGCGTCTTCCCCGAGGCGCTCGGCCGGCCGACGGTGCTCACGATCGTCGCACTCGGCAAGCGCCTTGCCGCGGACCTGCTGGAGTGAGACCGTCGGTCGAAGGGAGGCTCCAGGCGTTCCCGCGCCTGCGGCTCGCGGAGTATCCGTCACCGCTCGAGCACCTTCCCGCGCTCAGCAACGAGCTTGCGCGCGATGTCTTCGTCAAGCGCGACGACCTTCTCGGAGGGAACAAGGTGCGGAGCCTCGAGTACCTCATGGCGCACGCGCAGGCGAGGACGGCGACGAGGGTCGCGACCTTCGGCGCGCCTGAGTCGAACCACGTCAGGCTGACCGCCGAGGTGGCGCACCGGCTGGGGATCGAGGTGCACGCGATCTACTTCGGTCGACGGCCGAGGCGTCTCGGAGGGAATGCTCTGCGTACGGCCAGGGCGGGCGCGCGAGTCCATTTCGTCCCCTTCGGCCGCTCGAGCAGGCCGGCGCTCACGATCGAGCAGGCGATCGCGCTGGCGCACGCCGCCGCCTGGTTCCTGGCCGGCCCGCACGAGTTCATCCCCGTGGGCGGCTACGCGTGGCGGGGATGCCTCGGCTACGTCCGGGCCGCCGTCGAGCTCGACGGGCAGGCGCGGGCGCTCGGGATCGGAAACGCGGCCGTCGTCCTGGCCGCCGGCACCGGCGGGACGCTCGCGGGGCTGCTCGCCGGGCTTGCTCTGTGCGGGTCGACTCTGAGCCCGCTCGGAGTCGACGTGGGGAACCTCTGGCGCCGGTTCCCCGACTCGATTGCGCGGATGGCGACCGACGTCTGCCGCCGCCTTGGCGAGCCCGGGCTTCGCTTCTCCGCCGGCGAGATCCGGCTCGAGGCGCACCGCTACGTCGGAGCCGGCTACGCCGTCCCGTCGGCGGCCGCAACGAAGGCCGGTCGCCGCCTCGAGGCGCTGGAGGGAATCCGGCTTGACCCCGTCTACACGAGCAAGGCGTTCGCCGGGCTGCTCGATCTCGTCGGGCGCGATGAGCTCGGCTCGTCCGAGCCCATCGTCTTCCTCCACACGGGCGGCGTCTAGCCGTCGACCCGGCGCCGATCCTCGAGCACGGCGGCGAGGACGGCCTGGGAAAACTCCGAGTCGCAGACGATCTGCGCGACCTCGATGTTCTCTGCGTTCATGCGCTGGAGGCGCAGGTAGTCGTGCCCGTAGCGCCCGTGGAGGACGAGGCCGGCGTAGAAGAACCCCACCTCGCCCAGTCGCTGCACCGTGTCGTCGGTTGCGACGCCGCGCTGGAGATCGAGGTCGGCGTAGATGACGTCGTGGTGGCGGGCGAGCAGGTGCCTGAGCGCCTTGGCGAAGGCTGACGCGTCGGGTCTCCTCATCGTGATCGAGCCGGTCGAGCGCGAGGCATCCTCCCCGATCTCGACCGCCTCGCCGGCGAGCTCGGCGACGCGGCCGGGATCCGTCGTCGCGAGGCCGACGTTGTCGTACGTGGCACGGAGCAGGCCCGCATGGCGTGTCGGGAGCGACACCGCACGTTCCGAGTGCCGCAGGATTCGGTAGGCGAGAAGCGACGCCGTACGCGTTCCCGGCTCGCCGGCGTCGACGCCCTCCATCGTCATCTTCGCCGGCACCGAGCCGAGCATGAGGGCTGTGTCCCGGTAGCCGTGGGAGCTCTCTGCGCGCTGGCTGTACGGGTGCACGGTGACCGCCCGCCCCCAGACGGCGTCGAGCCCGGCGGTCTCGGCCCGCGCGAGCGTGTGGTCGAAGACGCGGTTGAAGATCCCGAGGCCGCGGTAGGCGGAGTGGACGACGGCCACTCCCGTCTCGGCCGAGGTCGCGCCGTGCTCCGGCATGACGGCGTGGTGGCCGATGACCTGGTCGCCGTGGACGGCAACGGTGGAGAGCAGGGCGCCCGACTCGAGACGCTCGCTCACCCAGCGCGGACGGTAGAAGTCCGGATGGCCGTAGGTCAGGTGGTAGTTCTCGTACAGGAGCTGCGAGATCGCCTCGGCGTCGTCCGGGCCGCCGTCTCGGATCTCCAGCTCCTCCCGGACGTCCACGCCGTCGGCGTCCGGCCGGTGCACGGGCCCGTCGAAGTCGTGAGCCTCGGGCTCGGAGTGGACGACCTGCGACAGGGTCGTGGTGAGGATCAGGCGCTTTCCGTCCGCGCCCAGGTTGATCAGCCGTAGGTCGTCCGCGCCCTCGGCGATTGCCTGCAGCTCCGGCGGCAGGGTGCCGATATCGCCTCCCGCCGACGTGAGCGGCCGACCCCAGTCGTGGACGTCGACCTGAATCCGCCGGCCGACGAGGTCGAGCGTCAGCTGGATGTGACCGTCGGTGTCTCCGGGGTAGGCATGCTCGAGCGTGAACCGCACGAGCTCCCCGACCTGAGACGCGAGCGACTCGCTCTCCGCGGCAGGGACGCCGAGGCCGTCGCCGAACTGCCGCGTGACGGCCTCGACGAGCGCGAGGGAGCGTGCTTCGCTCGGAACCGTGAGGCGAACGCGGTCGGGCATCGTCGGCCGTTACCCGGCGGCTTCGGCCCTCTCGAGCTCGCCCTCGTAGATGTAGCGCTCCTCCGGGCTCCACAGCTCGCGGCCGGCGAGGTAGCCCTCGTAGATGGCGTGGTCGAGCTTGCGCGGGGCGACGCAGTCGCCGATCCGGTGGAGGTTCGTGACGGTTCCCTTGAGCTCGTGGTAGAGCGCGTCGTCGGCCTTCGGGCCGGTCGCCAGCACGACGGTGTCGACGCCCTCGAGAACCGTCTCGGCGCCCGTGTACAGGTTGAAGACCGTCACCGTGTCTCCGTCGATCGATTTCGCCCAGTGGTTGAGCCGATCGACGAGCCCCTTGGTCATCAGCCGGTTGTAGAGGATGGGCAGATCGAGGCCGTACATCGTCGATGGGAACAGCGCGTTGAACCGGCTCACGACCTCGACCTCGCTTGCCGCGGTCGAGCAGCACCTCGCAGACACCCGGCCGCGTAGCGACTGCCGTCGTCGTCGAGGACGACGACGCGCTCGCCGATCGCGACGGCTCTCAGTGAGGACATCCCAGGCGTGGACGACGTTCTCCTGGTCGACGCCCGGCAGCTCGTCGACGAGCGGGTTGACGATCGTGAAACCGCTGCGCGACGGGACCGCACCAGTGGCGACGATCACGCCGTCGGCGCCGATCTCCGCGACGGTCTCGGCCGAAGCCTCGACGCCGAGCCGGATCTCGACGCCCGCCTTTCGCATGTGGCGGTCGAGATCCTTCGTGATCCAGCCGAACGTCTCGCGCCCCGGCGTCCGCAGGATGAGGTTGACCTGCCCGCCGAGCTCCGCCTCGCGCTCGATCAGCGTCACCTGGTGGCCGCGCTTGGCGAGCGTCTCGGCAGCCTTCATCCCCGCGGGGCCGCCTCCGACGACGAGCCAGCGCGCCTGGCTCTCCGCGGGCGTGAGCGTTCCGATTCCGAAGCGGGCCTCCCGCCCGGCGGCCGGGTTCACCGTGCAGCTGATCGCCATGCCCTTGAACACCCGTCCGATGCAGCCCTGGTTCCCGCGGATGCAGTGGTAGATCTCGTCCTCGCGCCCTTCGCGGGCCTTGTTCGCGAACTCGGGGTCGGCGATCTGCGTGCGGGTCATGGCGACCATGTCCGCCCTGCCGGAGGCGACGATCTCTTCGGCCATCGCCGGATCCTTGATGCCGCCGATCGTGAACACGGGCAGATCGCGGACGGCGCTCTTCACCTCTGCCGCGAGCTCGACGAGATACCCGTCGGGCGCGTCCGACGGCTGGATCGCCATGTGGATGTTGTGGTAGCCGGCTGCGCTGACGTTCACGTAGTCGACCTTGCCGTCCGCTTCGAGCAGGCGGGCCGTCTGCACCGCGTCGCCGGCGTCGAGGCCGCCGGGGATGAAGTCCGAGAGCGTGATCCGGACTCCGACCACCCAGTCGTTCCCCACCCGGCCGCGTACCTCGTCGATCACCTCGCGCGCGAAGCGGAGCCTGTTCTCGAACGAGCCCCCGTACCCGTCGGTTCGCTTGTTGTAGACGGGGGACAGGAACGAGTGGAGAAGGTAGCTGTGCGCGATGTGCACCTCGGTGCCGTCGAACCCACCCTCCCGTGACAGCTCTGCACAGCGCCCCCACCAGGCGATCACCTCGTCGATGTCCTCCTGCTCCATCGCCTTGGCCGTCTCGCCGTAAGCGGGCGACTTGACCGCGGACGGTCCCCAGAGCACCCGAAGGTCGTCGGCGGAGTCGCTGGTCGCGTTCGGGCCGAAGTGGTTGAGCTGGGTGAAGATCACGCCCCCGTGAGCGTGGACGCCCGAGGTCATCGCGCGATCGATCTCGAGCTCGCCCTTCAGGTACTGGTACGCGAAGCGCGGCATGCCGGTCGTAGAGGTTGGGTGGACGAGGCGGTTGCCGGTGATCAGGAGCCCGGTGCCGCCCCTGGCACGCTCCACCTGGTAGGCGACGTTCCGGTTCGAATCGACGCCGTTCTCGGTGAAGAGCTTCACGTGAGCCGTCTGGAGGATCCGGTTCCGGACGGTCACATTCCCGATCCGGAGCGGGCTGAACAGGTGCGGGTAGCGGCTCATGCGACCTCCCGGGCACATCGGGGACGCACGCGAACGTACTCGACATCGTCGATACTCGTCAACGCTCGCGTGGCTTCCCCGAGACCTGGCGCCGCCGACCAGGATGGACTGAGCGCTGCCGGCGGGGTAGCGTCAGGCGAACGGTCGAGCGGAACCCGAAAGTCAGTGCTCTCGTGCGGAGGCTCGATGAAACTGGCGGACAGCATCTACCTCGTCGGATCCGGGGCCGTCGGCTTCGGGATGACGGATCCATTCGACTGCCACGTCTATCTGCTCGACGGGGGTGACGAGCTCGCGCTGATCGACGTCGGAGCCGGGATGGGCGCCGAGGCGATCGTCGAGAACGTGCGACGAGAGGGCTTCGCTCCGGAGCGGATCCGTCACGTCGTCCTCACGCACGCCCATGGCGACCACGGCGGCGGCGCGGCTCGGATGCGCGCGCTGCTCGACGATCCCGCCGTGTACCTGTCTGCGGAGACGGCACACTACATCCGGGACGGCGACGAAGTGGGCGCGTCGATCGACGTCGCCAAGAGGGCCGGCATCTATCCGCTCGACTACCGGCTCGAGCCATGTCCGATCGACGTCGAGCTCGTCGAGGGAGACGGGATCGCGGTCGGCGATCTCCGACTCTCGGTCTACGACACGCCCGGGCACTCGGACGGGCACGTCTCGCTCCTGCTCGAGCACGGCGGCGAGCGGATGCTGTTCGCCGGCGACGTGGTCTTCTTCGGGGGCAAGATCCTGCTTCAGGCGATCCACGACTGTCGGCTGGATCGGCTGATCGCGTCGCTGCGCAAGCTGCGCGACCTCGACGTGACGATGCTCTTCCCCGGCCACGTGGCATTCGCGCTCAGCGACGGCCAGTCGCATATCGAGCGCGCGAACCAGGTCCTCGACAGGCTCCTCATCCCCGAACAACTCGTGTCCGGGTGGTAGGCGGCCGGCCATCGAAAGGAGAGATCGGATGAGCGATACGAGCGAGGAGTGGCGCGGCAGGGTCGGCGGGATGAGCGAGGAGGAGATGGAGGCATTCCTCGCCGGCGGCACCGTGATGCGCCTTGCATGCCTCGACGACGGGGGCGACCCGTACTGCGTCCCATGCTGGCAAGAGTGGCGCGACGGGTGCTTCTGGGTGGTGCCCCGCCAGCGGTCGAAGTGGGCACGGTACCTTCAGCGTGACGGGCGCTGCGCGTTCACCGTCGACGTCCCGGAGACGCTCGAGAAGGTGATCGGCAAGGGCGTCGCCGAGGTGGTCGAGGAGCCAAACCTCGGCGGGCAATGGGTCGAAGTCGCGAACCGAATGGCCGTTCGCTACCTGGGGCCGAATGGGCCGAGCTACCTCGTCCCGACCCTCAACCAACCGCGCTGGCTGCTCAAGATCACCCCGACGAGAATCCAGACCTGGCAGGGAGTTGGCTGGGCGCGAAGCTACTGGGTCCAGGAGACGGGAGGCCCGACCTACGAGGAGGCTCACGGCATAGCCTGACGGCCCAGGCGTATCGAGCTCGCCGCACCTGTCGTCCCGAGGCGCATCCCGTCGGGGCGAACTTGACAGCCTCCGCGTGCCCAGGCCTCGACGAGATCTGGATCCTCAGCGGGAGTCCGCGGTCTGCGCTAGTACAGGCGCGTGCGGTAGTCCTCGTCGACCCAACGCTCGACCTCGTCGGCCGACTCCTGGAGGGCCATGTGGTCCTTCCAGATCTGCGCCGGGCGGGCCAGGCCGTCGATTGCCGGCCACTCGTCAGGCTGCCAGAGGTGAGAGCGCTTGAACGCCTTCGCGCAGTGCAGGAAGGCCTCCTCGATCTCGACGCCGATCGCCACGCCCGGCAGCTTGCCGTCGTGAGCGAGCGACTCGAGCAGGGCCGGATCCCGGGTCAGGCACGCGCGACCGTTCAGTCGCAGCGTCTCCTCCAGGCCGGGGATCAGGAACAGCAGGCCTGCGCGGCCCGTCGCCTCGATGTTCTGCAGGGAGAACACAAGCTTGTTGCCTGGTGCGTCAGGGATCGCCAGGCGCCGCTCGTCGAGCACCTGGACGAAGCCCGGGTCGCCGCCCTTGGGCGAGACGTCGCAGCTGCCCTCGGCATCCGCCGTGGCAACGAGCACGAAGGGCGAGCGGGCGATGAAGTCGCGGCAGTGGGAGTCGATCCGGTCGATGACCTTGCTGACGACCGACTCGAGAGGCGGGCCGTAGAGGGCTGCGAGCTCCTCCGCCGAGCCGATGACGTCGTCGAACGCGGGGGCGGAACCGAGCTTGGAGGCTGCCATCGCCGGAGGGTACCACGGCCGTTGACCGGCCCTCGTCCCACGGGTACCGTCGTCGCGTGGCGGACCTGGAGACACGGATCGACGCTTGTGTCGAGGCACGGCGAGACGATCTCGTGGAGCTCGTCCGGCAGCTTGTTCGCTTCGACACCACGTCGGTCGACCTGTCGCCGGGCTCGGATCACACCGAGAACGAGGAGGAGCCTCTGCAGGCGCTCCTCGCCGCGCGGCTAGGCGCCCTCGGTGCCGAGGTCGATCGCTGGGAGCCGGATCCCGCCTCCTTCGCAGGCCACCCGATGATGCCGCCCTGGCATCACTGGCGCGGACGGCCGATCACGGTGGGCGTCCTCCGCGGGCGAGGTGGCGGACGTGCGCTCGTGATCAACGGTCACGTGGACGTCGTCGGGGCAGGGGAACGGGAGCGTTGGGCGAGCGACCCGTTCGCGGCCGAGATCCGGGACGGCAGGATCTACGGGCGCGGAGCCTGCGACATGAAGGGGGGATCGCCGCGGCGCTCGTTGCGCTCGAAGCTCTCGGCGATGCCGGGATCCGGCTCGACGGTGACGTGGTCTTCGAGGCGGTCACGGACGAGGAGACGTGCGCGATGGGGACGATCGCCGCGATCGAGCGTGGCTATCGTGGTGATGCGGGCCTCGTTCCCGAGCCGACCGGCTTCGACCTCTGGATCGCGACGCGCGGCCTCCTGCACGGCACGCTGTCGGTCGAGGGCCGCTCGGCGCACGCGGAGATGAACCAGCCGTCCTGGCAGGACGGGGGAGGGGTGAACGCGATCCAGAAGACGATGCCGCTCCTCGGCGCGCTCGACGAGCTGTCTGCGCGCTGGGCCGGGCGAGCGGACAAGCGCCACCCGCTGCTCGGCACGCCGGCCGTGCACCCGACCATGATCAGCGGCGGCGTCTTCATCTCCAACGTGCCCGAGCGCTGCGACGTCGCCTTGAACACGACCTACCTGCCCGCGGACGCGGATGCGGACGGCTACGGCTCTGTGCCGCGTGGCGAGATCGAGGCGGCCGTTGCAGACGCCGCGGGCGGGACGACTGGCTCGCGGCTCATCCGCCCGGGTGGAGCTGGTACACGGACTACCCGCCGTCGGAGATCGATCCCGCGTGCCCCGATCATCCCGGCTGGTGCAGGAGGCGGCCCGCCGCTCGGAGTCGACGTCCGCGCGCTCGCGGGATCGACACGACGTACGACGGAGCGCTGCTGACCCGCTTCGCCGGCACGCCGAGCCCGGCGTTCGGCCCGGGCGACCTCGGCCGCGCCCACGCGCCGGACGAGTGGGTGGGGATCGACGAGCTGGTGCTGGCGGCGAAGCTCTACGCCAGGGCGGTCGTGGCGTGGTGCTGCTTGATCTCCTGACACGTTTGTGCGAGTAGTATCTTATCTCCCAGTCGAGGAGGTAGGAGATGGGCGTCGTCGAGGTCGACATGGGCCAGCTCGAAGGGTTCGGCGGCGAGGTGCTTCGGGCGGGCGACTCCGGATACGAGGAGGCGCGCCGGATCCACAACGGTCTGATCGACAAGCGGCCGGCGATCATCGCGCGCTGTCGCGGCACGGCCGACGTGGCGGCTGCAGTCGACATGGCGCGCGATCAGGGGCTCGAGCTCGCGGTGTGTGGGGGCGGGCACAACGTTGCAGGCAAGGCCGTGACCAACGGTGGCCTGATGATCGACCTGCGTCCGATGGGGGGGATCCACGTCGATCCGGCGACGAGGACAGCACGAGCGCAGGCCGGCGTCTCGTGGGGAGAGCTGAATCGGGAGACCCAGCTTCACGGCCTCGCCGTCACCGGGGGGACGGTGTCCACGACCGGCATCGCCGGTTACACGCTCGGTGGCGGGTTCGGCTACCTGATGAGTCGAGACGGCCTCGCGACCGACAACCTGCTCGCTGTCGAGATCGTCACCGCGGACGGACGCGTCCTCACTGCGAGCGAGGACGAGAACGCGGATCTCTTCTGGGGCGTGCGGGGCGCCGGCGCGAACTTCGGGGTAGTCACCTCGTTCCAGTACCGGCTCCATCCGGTGGGCCCGATCGTGACTGGAGGTCTGGTGATCCACCCGTTCGAGGCCGCCGGAGAGTTTCTGCGGTTCGTCAGATCCTTCGCCGCAGACGTCAGCGACGATTTCACGATGTTCGCAGGGCTGCTCCACGCGCCCGACGGGTCGGGCACGATGCTGAGCGGCGCCGTCCTGTGCCATGTCGGCACACCCGAGGAGGCGAGGCGCGAGCTGGAACCCCTGCTCACGTACGGGTCTCCCCTGGACGTTCCGGTCGGCGAGATGTCCTATACGGCCGTCAACACGCTCATCGACGCCGCCTTTCCGCCGGGCGCTCTCTACTACTGGAAGTCGACGTTCCTGACCGACCTGTCTGACGAAGTCATCGACGTGATGGTCGAGCGCTTCGCCGGGTGCCCCTCACCGCTGACCGCGCTCGTGTGCGAGCACTTCCACGGAGCGGTCACGCGGATCCCGGCGGATGCCATGGCCGTGCCTCACCGCGAGCCGGGATACAACCTGATCATCCCGTCCGGCTGGCTCGACCCGGCAACGACGGATGCGAACGTCACGTGGACG
Source organism: uncultured Thermoleophilia bacterium (assembly GCA_963797645.1). Lineage (GTDB taxonomy): Bacteria > Actinomycetota > Thermoleophilia > Gaiellales > Gaiellaceae > CAWCQC01. The sequence continues at coordinate 234,516 of CAWCQC010000013.1, forward strand.
CGTGAAACGTTCGCCGCGATCGAGCCGTACCGATTCGAGCGCCGCTACGTCAACTACATGACGGAGGATGATCAGGGAGCCGTCCGTGAGGCGTTCGGCGCGAACTACGATCGGCTCGTCGAGCTGAAGCGGGTCTGGGATCCGGACAATCTCTTCCGGCAGAATCAGAACATCGCGCCGTAGGAGAGACGGTCGCTACGCGGGAACCGCGGTCCGTCCCGCACGGACGCGCGCGGTCTTCTCGGCGTCGACCGCTTGGCCGTCGACGTCGATGATGACGCCGTAGTCGCGTTCGGCGAGCTCGACCGTCGTGAAGCCGTCGAGCACGTCTGCGAGGACCTGCTCGGGCTCTCGTTCCAGGGGGTCGCCGTAGCCGCCGGAGTTGGGGACGGCGATCTCGATCGTGGAGCCGGCCTTGAGCGTCTTGCCGGTGAACTTCGCGGGCCAGAACTCCACGGTGCCGTCGGGCTCCGTGACCTTCCCGTAGGCGAGGGTTCCGTCGTGTCCCCCGAAGATGCCCCACGGAGGGTCCGACTCGACGCGGTCACCCTCGCAGGTGACGATCGTGTCGACGAGGAACCGGTTCGTGCGTACCATGCCGATCCCGCCGCGCCACTTGCCGGCGGCGCACGGGTCCTCGCGCAGCTCGTAGCGCTCGGTGCGCATCGGGAAGCGCCACTCGAGCTCCTCGATCGGGTTGTTGCGCGTGTTGGCGATCAGGCAGTCCACCGAGTCGAGGCCGTCCCGCCCGGGCCTGCCGCCGTAGGAGCCCTCGTCCACCTCCAGGTAGACCCAGTACTCGCCCTCCTCCTCGATGAATCCCGAGTAGGCGAGGAAGTGGAGATGCGCCGAGTTTCCGGCCGTGATCTGGTTCGGCAGGACCGGCGCGAGCGCACGGAGCGCCAGATCGACCGCCCGCTGGACCTGGCAGAAGCGGGCGAAGCAGGCGCGGGGGTAGTTGGGGTTGAAGATCGAGCCCTTCGGGGCGACGACGTTGACCGGGGCGAGCATGCCCTCGTTCTGGGGCACGAACACGGGGTAGGTCGCCTCGTCGAGGAAGATCATCCGCGTGATGAACGTCATCGCGGAGACGGTCGTCCCTTCGTACGGGCAGTTGTACCCGGTCGGCACCTCGGCGCTCGAGCCCGTGAGGTCGAAGGTGATCTCGTCGCCTGCGATCTCGACGGCGATCTTGACCGGCAGCTTGATGCCCCGGTTGACGCCGTCGTCGTCGAGCCAGCCGACGTCGGTCTCGTAGCGCCCGTCCGGCACCTTGGCGATCTCCGAGCGGAGCATCTGCTCGGAGTAGTCGAGCCAGGCCTGGGCGACGCCGAGTACGGTCTCCTGCCCGTAGCGGGTGAGGAGCTCGACGTAGCGTCGCTTCGCGAGCTCGCAGGCGGCGATCATCGCCCGGATGTCGCCGTTGTTGAAGCTCGGCGTGCGGACGTTCTCGAGGATGTGCTTCCACAGGCCCGCCTGCCAGACCCCTTTCTCCTGCAGCTTGACCGCCCGGTAGATGTTCCCCTCCGACCAGTTGTCGACGAGGTCGATCGCAAGGCCCGGGTACGCCCCGCCGATGTCGAGCACGTGGGCCGAGGCGCCCGAGAAGCCGACCAGCTCGCCCTCGAAGAAGATCGGGACGACGATCGCCACGTCCGGTGAGTGTGTCGCGCCGCCGTAGGGGTCGTTGTGGAGGATCACGTCCCCGTCGTGGATGTCGTTCCCGAGAATCGCGATGACGTTCTTGACGATCTTCGGCATCGCGCCCATGAACATCGGCGTCGAGTCCGACTCGGCCAGCTCGTTCCCGTCGCGGTCGAAGATGCCGGCCCCGAGATCCTCCGACTCGCGGATGATCGACGAGTAGCTCATCCGGTAGAGCACTCCGGCCATCTCCTTCGCGATCGACGCGAAGGCGCCGCCGATCACCCGCATCAGGATCGGTGTCGACAGCGCGGCCCCGCGCGCCGCCTCCGGCCTCGCCCGCGTGGTGCAGTCGACCACGATGTTGCCGTACCGGTCGATCTCGGCGACGAGGCCGGGCGGGATCACGGTCGTCGTGTCGTACTGCTCGACGATCGCCGGGCCCTCCAGCCGGTCGCCCGCACGCAACTCCGTGCGCTCGTAGAACGGCGTCGCGTGCCGCTCGGCCTTGCCGTCGACGTCGAACACGACCTCCCGCTCGAGCGTTCGTGCCCGGGAGGGATCGCCGTCGCCACGTTCGAGCTCGGTCGGCGCGAGCTCGTCGACGCGACCGACGGCTACCACGCGGATGTTGATGATCTCGATCGGCGCGTCGAAGCGATGCCCGTACTCGGCCTCGTGCGCCGCGTGGAAGCGCTCCCTCAGCTCCTCCACCCAGGCATCGTCGGCCGCGCCCGTCGGAACCTCCGTCCTCACCTCGTACCCCTGCCCGGCGTAGCGGCAGTCGGCGAGCCTCCTGATCAGCCGCCGGTCCTCGGGGACGCCGTCCTCCTCGAGCTGTGCCAGTGCCTGGCCGGAGAGCTCGTCGAAACGGGCGGCGAGCTTCTCCCCGTCGAGGCTCTTCAGCTGGTGGCGCTCGGTGGCGACGAACTCGTGTTGCAGATCCGTCGCGAGCAGACCGGTGGCCGCGATGATTCCCGGGTGCGGAGGCACGAGCACTCGTGCGATCTCGAGCTCGAGCGCGATGTCGCACGCGAACATCGGCCCGCCCCCGCCGCCCGCTACCAGCGTGAACTCGCGCGGGTCGTAGCCACGGCGCACCGAGTTCAGCTCGATCGCCTGGGTCATGCCGTACTTCTGGACCTGGAGCGCGCCGAGTGCCGCGTCCTCCACGGACATTCCGATCCCCTCGGCGACGCGCCGCATCGCCTGCTCGGCGAGCGCGACGTCGAGCCTCATGCCGCCACCGAGAAGGCCTCGCTCCGGGCGCAGCCGGCCGAGGAGCAGTTGGGCGTCGGTCGCCGTCGGCTCCGTGCCCCCCCGGCCGTAGCAAGCCGGGCCAGGGTCGGCGCCCGCCGACTGCGGGCCCACGCGAAACACGCCACCCTGGTCGACGTAGGCGATCGAGCCGCCGCCCGCCCCGATCGTGTCGATGTCGACCATCGGCACCATCGCCTGGTAGTCCCCGATCGTCGTGTCCAGCAGATGCCTCATCCGCAGCTGTCCGCCCGCCGCGACCCCGATGTCCGCGGACGTGCCTCCGATGTCGAGCGTCACGACGTTCTCGAACCCGGCCACCCGACCCGCCCAGATCCCGCCGATCAACCCCGCCACCGGCCCCGACAACAGCAGGTTCACCGGCCGGTGCACCGCCGCGTCCGTCGGCGTCATGCCACCCGAGGACTGCATCAGCTGCACCCCGTGGCGGAAGCCCTGCGCGCGTACCGCCTCGTCGAACCGCGCCAGGTAGCGCGACACCTTCGGGCCGACGTACGCGTTCAGGCACACCGTCGAGAACCGCTCGAACTCGCGATAGAGCGGCAGCACCTCGTGTGACACCGACAGATACGCCTCCGGGAACTCCTCGGCCACGATCTCCCGGATCCGCCGCTCGTGCTCGGGGTTCAGGTAGGAGTGCAGCAGGCAGACCGAAACCGCTTCCACCCCGGCCTCACGCAGCTCCCGCACGCGCTCGCGCACCTCCGCCTCGTCGAGCGGCACGAGCACGTCGCCGTCGGGAACCGTGACCCGCTCCTTGACGGTCAGGCGGTGGCGGCGCTTGACGAGCGGCCGCGACTGCCACGGAAGCTCCTGCTGGAGCGAGAAGTTCAACGGCTTCTTGTGACGTGCGATGTGGAGGATGTCGCGCATGCCCTCGGTCGTGATCAACCCCACCTCGGCACCCGAATGGGTCAGCGCGATGTTCGTCGCGACCGTCGTCCCGTGGAAGAGGTTCGAGACGTCGGAAAGCGACACGCCGGCGCTGTCGCACAGCTCGCTCATGCCGGCGACGACACCTCGCGACGGATCGTCGGGCGTCGACGGAACCTTGTCCACCGTGATCCGACCCGAGTCCTCGTCGACGAGGATCAGGTCGGTGAACGTCCCGCCAACGTCGACGCCGATCCGTTTCATCGTCAGACCCTCGCGGCTGCGAGCGGCCCGATGATTTCGCGCCCGACGCGGTCCATCTGGTCGAGCTCGCCGTTCAGGTACGCGCACGAGACCTCGTCGATCCCGAGTGCCTCGAGCTCGCGGACCTTGGCCATGCACTTCTCGACGCTGCCGGCGATCGCGAAGTCGTCGACCAGCTCGCCGGTGAGGTAGTCGGTGTGATCCGCCGCGGAGTCGAGATGGCCCGCGTAGTAGTCGTAGTGGTCACGCGCCTGCGGCAGCCGGGTCATCTGCTCGGGCATCCCGTGCTCGGGGTTTCGCTTCATCGTGTCCTCGATGTGGTTCGCGCAAGCGGCCGGCGCCCAGCGGCACTTCTCCCAGGCCTCCTCCTGGTCGTCCGAGACCCACATCGCGGTCAGGACGGAGAACGCGATCGCGTTCGGATCACGTCCGGCTTCCTCGGCTCCCGCGCGGACGTGGTCGATCGCCCAGCGGACGGACACGGGGTTGACTCCGACGTAGAGCATCACCCGATCGGCCAGCCCGCCTGCCGCCCTGAGGTTCTTCGGGCCCGTCGCGGACATGCAGATCGGGATGCCCACGTCCTCGTGCACCCAGCGGAGATGGACGTCGGCGTCGTTCACCTTCACTGTCCGGCCGGCCAGCAGATCGCGCAGCAGGGGAATCGACTCGCGCAGCATCTTCGTCGGCACGGGGTTCATGCCCATCGTCCGTACTGCGCTGTCGCCCCGGCCGATGCCCATGACCAGCCGTCCCGGATGCAGCTGACCAAGCGTTGCGAACGCGCTCGCCGTGACCGTGACATGTCGTGTCCAGGGATTGGTGACCGCCGTGCCGCAGACGATCGTGTCCGTCCGATCGAGCACGCTGGTCAGGTAGACGTAGACGTCCTGCCAGAGGATCTGCGAGTCGATGAACCACGCGTGCGCGTACCCCGATTCCTCGGCCTTCTTCACCGAGGCCATGCACTCGTCGAAGTCCTGACACATGAACTGGGCACCGATCGTCATGGTGGGCATCCTTTCCGGAGTCCGGGTCAGGCCGTCGCGAGCACGGCGGGGAAGGCACGGAGCTCGGCGAGCGTCTCCTCGAGCGAGTTCACCTGACCCCACCCGACGCTGATCATCTCGATCGCCGGCTCGTGCAGGTGCGGGAGAGTCGTGCCGGTGCACTCTTCGATCACGATCGGCTTGAAGTCCCGGAAGAGCGCATCCTTGGTCGTCGCGCCGACACACTGGTTCGTCAGCACCCCGGTGATCAGGACGGTCTCTGCGGCGAGCCCTCGGAGCACGAGCTCGAGGTTCGTCTGGAAGAACGCCGACAGTCGCGTCTTCTCGACGTACCAGTCCTCCGGGCGAGGATCGAGCTCCTCGACGATCTCGTACCCCCACGTGTTCTGCCGAAGACCACCGTCGCGGAGGATCTCCCTGATCTCCATGAACGGCCCGCCGTCCTCGAGCCCCTTCGTGCCGTGTCGCGTCCAGACGATCGGAACGCCTCGGCGCCGGCATTCCTCGATCAGTAGTTTCGTCGGCTCGATCACCCGCTGCATGTGCGAGATGTCGATCCCATTCGCTCCGTACCAACCGCGCGGATGCAGGAAGTCGTTCTGGTCGTCGATGATCACGTGCACCGTATGACCTGGGACGAGCCCCCAGGACGAGGTGCGAACGTAGTCCGGGCTGGACATCACCTCTCCTCTCCGCAAGCTAACTAGCGTTCGTTCGGCCGGCCGTGTATTCTCCGGAGCCGTGCAGGCGGTGTCAAGCGGCATGACCACCGAGCAGCGGATCCTCGAGGTCGCGACGCAGCTGTTCTACGAGAAGGGATATCACGCGGCGACCATGCGCGAGGTCGCCGCGGCGGTCGGGATCAAGGCCGGCAGCCTCTACAACCACTACCCGGGCAAGGAGGACCTCCTCTTCCGCATTGCCCACGGGACGATGGAGGAGCTACTCATCGGGGGGCGGGAGGCGACTGCGGGTGCCGAATCGCCGTCCGAAAGGCTCCGCGCACTTGTCGTCTGGCACGTCGTCTACCACGCGGAGAAGCGCTTCCAGGCCCGCGTTGCGGACGAGCAGCTCCACGCGCTCGGGCCCGACCAGCGCGTGCTCGTCGTGCGGATCCGCGACGAGTACACGGCGCTCTTCAAGGAGATCCTCGACACCGGGCGGGAGCAGGAGGGGTGGATCGTTCCGAGCTCCTCCCTGATCACCCTCGCCATCGGCGGCATGTGCACGTTCGTCGACACCTGGTTCCAGGACGACGGCCCTCTCAGCGCACGGGAGATCGCGGAGATGTACGCCGACTTCATCCTCGCCGCGCTCGGCTCAACCTGACGCGGCGAGCAGCGTCTCGGCCTCACGGATGTAGCGGGTCGCGCCGACCGAGCGGTAGAAGTCGAGCGCCCGGTGCGCGTTGTCGCCGCCGGCGCGGAGCCGCGCACGGGCCTCGGCCGGGCGATCTCCGATCGCAGCGAGGAGGTCGGCAGCCTCTTCCTCGTCGCGGAGCAGGATCTTCTGGGCGACGGCCGGCCAGCTGCCTGGCCGCGGGTTGCGGAGCACGGACGCGGCGGCCTCACCGCGGCCGAGGTCGACCGCGAGCCAGACGAAGGCCGGCAACTGCGCGGTGCCGTTCAGAGCTTCCGGAAGCGCGTCCGCCGACGTCGAGCAACGCATCGAAGTCGGCGTCGGCCGCGTCATGTCGGCCTTCCAAGAGCTGCATCGTGGCGCGAAGGCAGAGGCTCGGGGCGACGAGCTGTGGATCCCCGGCGCGCGACGCGATTCGGACCGCTCGGTCGACGTCGTCGTAGGCTTCGGTCAGGCGATTGCGGGCGAACGCGATGGACGCGCGGATCGGTCGGAAATCCGATTCGAGGTAGTGGGTCGCTCCCTCGGCCAGTCCGGCGAGAAACTCGTCGACTCGGGCGAGCGCATCGTCCCATCTCCCGGCGACGTAGTCCGCGTTCGCCCTGGCGGCCGTGAACCACATTTGACTGTAATGCGTCCCACCGACCTCCTCGAAGGTCCCGCGCCACTCCTCGAGGAGCGTCTCGAACTCCGCGAGGCGACCGAGGGAGAGCATGGAGTAGCCGAGGTTGTTGGTTGCGTGGTGCACTTCCCAGAGCGCCCGTGACTCGCGTCCGATTTCGATCGCGCGCCGTTGATCCGAGAGACCGTCCTCGTCGCCCGCATGACGCGGCTCACCCCGATGACGTCGAAGGCGCGGGCCCGGAGATCGCCGCGGTCGACGCCGTCCAGCCGTGCGAGCGCCTTCCTCGCCATCCGTATCGCCGGCTCCGGCTCACTGGCGGTCATGTGGAAGCTGCTGCGGACGACGAGCGCTTCGGTCTGCACAAACGAGCCCGGCAAGTCCGCGAGGAGCTCGTCCATCCTCGCGAGCCACTTGTCGACCTCCGGGCGATCTCCGCGCGACCACGCCGCTCGTGAGAGCAGGAGAGACGCGCGGGCGGCGACGTCCCGCTCGCCGGCGGCTTCAAGCCGAGCGACCGCCTCGGCGAGGATGTCCTCGCCCGTCCCGTCCCACCAGAACCGCGCCGCGCCGGTCTGGAAGAGCAGTACGGCGCGTTCGGGGTCGGCCTCGTCAGCAAGGTCGAGCGCGGCGCGGAAGTAGCCCGCGGCCGACCGGTATGCGCCAAGTGCGTAGGCGCGCTCCCCCGCCTCCCGCAAGGCCGTCCGTGCCGGCCCTGCGAGCTCGGCCGTGTCGAGGCCGGCCGCGCGTGCGTACTCGAGGGCCTCGAGGTAGTGATACGCGACAAGCTCGCCGTGAGCCTCCGGCCGCCCGAGTCGGGCGATCCACTGGGCCGCCGACCGATGCTGCTCGGCGCGATTCGCGCGCGGAATCTGCCCGTAGGCGACATCCCTGATCAGGACGTGACGGAAGGCGTACTCGTCCTCGCCCGCGACGCTCGAACGCCGCTCGCGGCGAACCAGCTCGCGTCGCTGAAGCTCCCGTAGCCCCGCCTCGACCTCCTGAGGCGAGCTTCCACCGAGGGCAGCGACGGCGCCGGCCCAGAACACCTTGCCGACGACGGCTGCGTGCTGGAGCAGTCGCTTGTGCTCGGGCGCAAGAGCATCGAGTCGGGCGGCGATGATCCCCTGGACCGTCTCCGGGACGGCGGACTCGGCGCCGCCTCGTTCGGCGACCATCCGTGCGAACTCCTCCGCGTAGAGCGGGTTGCCGTCCGCGCGCTCGATCAGGGCGCGCTGGAGCTCGGCCGGCAGCACCGCTCGCTCGAGCAGCTCGTGCACGAGCCGCGCCGTCTCCTCCGTCGAGAGCGGCGGCAGCGACAACGTGAGGGCATTCGTCCTGCCGCCGCCCCAGGCGGCGCGCCTCGAGAGCAGCTCCGGTCGAGCCGTGGAGACGACGAGCAAGGGCACGCCCGTCGTCCACTCGAGCAGCTCGTCGAGGAAGTCGAGCAGGCCGTCGTCTGCCCAGTGAAGGTCCTCGAACACGAGCACCGCGGGCCCCTGCTCGGCGATGCCTTCGAGAAATCGTCGCCAGGCCGGGAAGCTGTCTTCGCGTGCACCATGGCTCGTCTCATCTCCGGCAAGGCCGACGAGCGGCCCGAGCCGGCGCTCGACCCAGCCCGAATCGGCTTCAGGCACGAGCCCTGCGACCGACGCGGCGAGCTTTGCCCTGACCGTCTGGTCGCTCTCGCTCTCGAGAATTCCGGCCTGCGCCTTCACCATCTCGGCGAGGGCCCAGAAGCTCACCCCCTCGCCGTACGGAAGGCAGCGGCCCTGGCGCCACGTGACGAATCGCGGAGAGGCGTCGAGAGTCCGGAACAGCTCGTAGATGATCCGGGACTTCCCGATTCCCGGGACGCCGACGAGCGTGACGAGCTGCGGCTCTTGCTCCTCGCACGCACGCTCGAACGCCTCGTGCAGGAGGCGGAGCTCTCGCTCGCGCCCGACGAGCGCCGTGCGCGGGGCCTGCTCGACGTCGACGCCGAACCGCGAGCGGGCCTCGAGCGCTTCCCACGCGTCGACGGGCTGCGCCTTGCCCTTCGCGACGACAGGCTCCGTCTCCCGGTAGTCGATCACTGCTCGGTCGCGCGAAAGTCGCTGCACCGACGAGGATCCCGCCAACCGGGGCGGCCGCCTGGAGGCGCGCGGCGGTGTTCACGACGTCGCCCGCGGCGATGCCCTCGCCCGCCTCCGGTCGAGCCTCGAGTCGGACGAGCGCCTCGCCGGTGTTGACGCCGATACGGAGCTCGAGCTCCTCTCGCTCGCCGCCCACTCGCGGAGCGCAAACGCGGCCCGGATGGCGCGCTCGGGATCGTCCTCGTGCGCACGCGGCGCGCCGAAGACGGCCATCACTGCGTCCCCGATGAACTTCTCGACGGTCCCCCCGAAGCGCTCGAGCTCCCGCCGGACGTGAGCGTGGTAGTGGCTCAGCTCGGCCTCGACGTCCTCGGGATCCATCTGCTCTGCGCGGGTCGTGAACCCGACGAGATCCGCGAAGAGGACGGTGACGACCTTCCGCTCCCGGCGAGCCTCGGCCATTGACTGAGTCTAGGTGACCCGTCAGCCGAGGAGCCGCTCGCCCTCCGGGTCGTAGAGCGGCTGCGTCGCGACCAGGGCGGTGCGGCGCTCGCCGAGGATCTGAACCTCGAGCGTCGTCCCCGGCGCGGCGAACGCGGGAGGAAGGTAGGCGAGCGCGATCGAGGCGCCGAGCGTGTGGCCGTAGCCGCCGGAGGCCACGTAGGCGATCGGGCGCTCCGCGCCGGCGAAGATCGGCTCGTGGCCGTGCGCGTCGGCGCCGGCGGCGTCGAGGGCGAGGCAGGAGAGGATCCAGGGGCTGCCGCGCTCACGCTCCCGGAGAAGCGCGTCGCGGCCGACGAAGTCGCCCTTGTCGAAGGCGACGAAGCGCTCGAGGCCCGCCATGAGCGGCGTCCAGTCGGCGGACATGTCGGCGCCCCAGAGCCGATAGCACTTCTCGAGACGCATCGACTCGAGCGCGCGGTACCCGAAGTCGACGAGTCCGAGCGGCGCTCCTGCCTCGAGCACGGTCTCGTAGAGGTGGCGCTGGTACTCGACGGGGTGGTGGAGCTCGAAGCCGAGCTCCCCGACGAAGGAGACGCGCAGGGCCAGCACGGGCGCCATGCCGGCCTCGAGCTCGCGGCAGCGGAAGAACGGGAACGCCTCGCGGCCGACGTCGGCGCTCGTGATCGCACTGAAGCAGCTCGCGCGAGCGCGGACCGGCGAGTGTCAAGACGCCGTAGCGGGCGGTGAGGTTCTCGACGCGGACCGAGCCGTCATCAGGCGCATGCGCCTGGATCCACGCAAGGTCGTGGCTCTCCGTCGCGGCGGCGGACACGACGTAGAAGCGCTCGTCGGCGAGCCGGGTGACGGTGAGATCGGCCTCGATGCCGCCCTTGGGCGTGCACATCTGCGTCAGTGACATCCGGCCAAGCTCCGCCGGAAGGCGGTTCGCGCAGAGCCGGTCGAGCAGCTGCTCCGCACCCGGGCCGGAGACCTCGTACTTCGCGAAGCTCGTCTGGTCGAGCACGCCGACCGCCGAGCGCACCGCCCGGCACTCCTCGCCGACCGCGTCGTGCCAGTTCCCGCGGCGGAAGGAGTAGGCGTCCTCGGCCGGCGCGGCCGTCCTTCGCGAACCAGAGCGGTCGCTCCCAGCCGAACCGAGCGCCGAACACGGCGCCCGCGCGTCGCGAGCCGGTCGTAGAGCGGGCCGGTCTTCAGCGGCCGGCCCGCGGGCCGCTCCTCCTCCGGGATAGTGGATGTCGTACTCGCGCCGGTAGACCTCGACCGCCCGCACGCCGGTGTACGACGGCCCGCCGTAGTCGCCGAAGCGCGCGACGTCGACCTCCCACATGTTGTCGCTCGGCTGGCCTTCGACGATCCACTCGGCCGCATAGCGTCCCGCGCCTCCCGACCAGACGATGCCGAAGATCGAGAAGCCGCAGACGACATGGAAATCCCGCAGGCCGGGCACCGGGCCGAGCAGGCAGCGTCCGTCCGGGGTGTACGCGTCGGGGCCGTGAATCGTCTTCTTGACCGGTGTCTCCGACAGCGCGGGTATCCGCTCGGCAGCTGTCTCGAGATACGGGAGGATCCGCTGCAACTCGGGCCGCAGAAGGCGGCCGTGGAACCCGGAGGGGATGCCGTCCGGCGCCCACGGGGTCGACGTCGTGCTCGAACGGCCCGACCACCATCCCCTCGTTGTCCTGGCGGGCGTAGAAGCTCGCTGCCGGATCGCGCAGGACCGGCAGGGAGTCGTCTCCGGCGCGCAGGCCCGGGACTGCCTCGGTGATGACATAGTGATGCGGCATCGAGACGATCGGGAGCACCGCGCCGACTCTCCGAGCGAGCTCGCGCGACCACTGGCCGGCGGCGAGGACCACCGTCCCGGCGAGCACGTCCCCCGCGGGGGTCTCGAGACGCCAGCCGCCCGCCGTCCGCGCTGATCGCCGTGACCGGCGTGCGGCGGTGGATGCGCGCGCCCCGCGCCGGTTGCGCCCTTCGCGTACGCGTTCGCCAGGCTCGTCGGATCGATCCAGCCGTCGGTCGGCAGGAACGCCGCGCCCAGCACTCCGTCGGGCTGCGCGTACGGAAACAGCTCCACGACCCGCTCGGGCGACACCAGCTCGAACGGGACGTCGAGGAGGGCGGCGACGCCGGCGACGTGCGAGAACTCGTCGAGCCGATCCTGCGACTCGGCGAGGCGCAGCGATCCCGTCTTGTGGTAGCCGACCGGCTGGCCCGTCTCCTCCTCGAGCGCCTGGTACAGCTCGACGCTGTACCTCAGCAGGCCCATGAGGTTGTACGAGCCGCTGAACTGGGTGCAGAGCCCCGCCGCGTGCCAGGTGGTGCCGCTCGCCAGCTCGGCCGCTTCGAGCAGCACCGTGTCGGTCAGGCCGAGCTTCGTCAGGTGGTAGAGCGGTGGACAGGCCGCCGACGCCGCCACCGATCACAGCGACCTGCGTCTCGGCCAGCACCGGCGTAGCATAGACGAACTAACGCTCGTTAGCTGACGTCGGACGGCCACGCCGGCAGGGATTCGCGATCCGGGCTGGAAGTCGGAGGCCGAACGGAGGTTCCGTGACCCTCGCTGCCTCGATCGAAGGCTTCTATCTCACGTTTGCCCAGATCGCGTTCGCGCTGCTCGGGCTGTGGTGGATCGTGCTCCAGCTGAAGTACTCGGGCGGGGCGGGGGCCAGCGCGACGCCGTCGCCATGCGTACGGGGTGACCCTCTTCTTCCTGATCCCAGGGGTGATGGCGCTGCTGTCGGCGGTCAATCCGGAGGTCGGCGAGCTGTGGCGCCTTGCGTTCGGGATCTCGGGCGGCATTGGCATCGCCGAGGCGGTCCTCTACCTGACGAGCGAGGGCGGGCGGACGCGAGCCGGGACGCTGCTACGGCTGGCCGGCCTCGTGATCTACGTCCTGATCGTCGTCTTCGCGATCTACCCGAGCCTGGCGGCGGAGCTCGGCGGAACCCTCGGTGCGAAGGAGGTCGAGGCGATCCTGCTCGGCCTACTGCTCATCGTCGGGGTGCATGTCGCCTGGCTCTCGCTGACGGAGTCCGAGGCGACCGCCGGTGCGTAAGGCACGCAGGCAAACCGTCACATAGGACATCCGAATCAACCCGGTGGCGGATCTCGCCGCCTCGCGCCGGGCCAGGGCGTCGACCCTGGCGAGGAGCAGCTCACGTTCGCGCTCGGGCAAGGTGAGGGTGTGGGAGCGTGAAGCCGCAAGCTCGACGAGACCGCTCGTGTCGAGCGCATGGGCATGGCTGAAGTCGCGCCGGGCGACCGGCCCGAACAGCTCGCCGAAGTCCTCCTCGTCGTCGGGGAGGTCGGTCGTTCCGTCGCCGCCGTGGACGATCCGGCCGAACTCGGCGATCCAGGGCACGCTCTCGTCGCGAGCGTTCCAGACGACTCCCAGCACGCCGCCGGGCCGGAGAGCCCTCGCGAGCTCGGGAAAGGCGCGGGTCGGCGTCGAACCAGTGGAACGCCTGCCCCGCGGTGACCGCGTCGAACGACCCGCCGGGTACCGGCAGTGCCTCCGCCGCCCCGGCCAGTACCTCGACGCCCGGGACGGCCGCCTGGAGCGCGTCGCGCATGAGGGGGTCGGGCTCGACCGCCGTGACGTCGTGGCCTGCCGAGACGAGGGCGCGTGTCAGCTTTCCGGTTCCCGCGCCGACGTCCAGCACGCGCGCGGGTGAGGGTCCGACCAGCCAGTCGACGGCGTCGCGCGGATAGCCCGGCCGGGCGCGCTCGTAGACCTGCGCGGCCGGGCCGAAGGACCGCGCCCGCCGCGCCAGCGTCTCGTCGTCCGTCCGGCCCTCAGCCAACCGCCAGCCCTGGACGGACCAGCCTGGCCGGGCGAACGAGCTGCCGGTCGTTCACACGCGGGTTGACGGGCTCGCTGAGCGGCGCCGCCCCGAACGAGGCGTGCGTCCGTGTCGGATCCGGCGTCCCGTACAGCGTCGTCCGCTGGCGGGCTGGGCGGCCGAGCGCGCGAATCGCCGCCTCCATCCGCTCCGGCGGCATCTCCTGGCCGTGGCTCGCGCCGGCCGCACGTGAGATGGACTCGTTCATCAGCGTGCCGCCGAGATCGTTCGCGCCGGCGCGCAGCGCCGCCTGGGCGCCGTCCACGCCGAGCTTCACCCAGGAAGCCTGGATGTTCGTGATCTGCGGGTGGAGTGCCAGTCTCGCCACCGAGTGCATCAGCAGCGCCTCGCGGAACGTCGGCCCGGGCCGGGCGCCGCCCTTGAGGTAGATCGGCGCCTCCATGTGGACGAACGGAAGCGGCACGAACTCCGTGAAGCCGCCGCTACGTCGCTGCTGCTCTCGCAGGCGGAGCAGGTGACGCGCCCAGTTGCGCGGCCCCTCGACGGAGCCGTACATGATCGTCGTCGTCGAGCGGAGGCCCGCACGGTGAGCCGTGTCGTGCACCTCGAGCCACTGCTCCGTGTTGACCTTGTCGGGGCAGATGATCCGGCGGATCTCGTCGTCCAGGATCTCGGCTGCGGTGCCCGGCAGGGACGACGAGCCCGACGTCGCGCAGGCGAGCGAGGTAGGCCTCGAGGGGGATGCGCGAGCGTCGCGGCGCCCTGCCAGACCTCGAGCGCCGAGAACGCGTGGACGTGCAGCTCCGGCACGGCCTGCTTGATCGCCTCGCAGATCTCCGCGTAGTAGTCGCCCGTGAAGCCCGGGTGGATCCCGCCCTGCAGGCACACCTCGACCGCGCCGCGGTCCCACGCCTCCCGGCACCGCCGGACGATCTCGTCGAGCGGCACCACGTACGCCGGCCCGCGCAAGTTCTCTGCGAGCTTGCCCTTCGAGAACGCGCAGAAGCCGCAGCGGAAGTAGCAGACGTTCGTGTAGTTGATGTTCCGCGTGACGACGTAGCTGACCGTGTCACCGCACACCTCACGGCGAAGCGCGTCGGCGGCGCGCGCGACCGCCACCTGAGCCTCGCCTCGCGCCTCGAAGAGCGCGGTCACATCGTCCTCGTCCAGCTCGATTCCCTCCCGGACCTTGCCGAGCGCCTCGCCGACCGCGGGTGCGCCCGCAAACCGTGTCGCCACGCTCGGCGCGCCGCCGTTCGTGCCACCGGCGTCGAGCGCGTGGCCGTTCCCGCTTCTCGTGGCGAGGTCGAACCCGGCGGGAATCTCGGTCGACACACCCGCCGACCAGCGATCGTCGCGGGCGAGGCCGGACGCGTCCGAGGCATGGCGCACCGCGGTCGAGACGGCAGGGACGCACCAATGCTCCAGCTCGCCCACGTACTCGGGGTAAATGGCCAGGCGGGGCACGAGCTCGAGCCCGCGGCTTCGGGTTGCGCTTGCGAGCCGGGCAAGCTCCGGCCAGGGAGCCTCGGGGTTGACGTGGTCGATCGTCACGGGCGAGACGCCGCCCCAGTCGTTGATGCCGGCATCGAGCAGGCGCGGGAAGTCCTCGTAGGAAAGGTTCGGCGGCGCCTGGACGTTCATCTCGGGACCGAGCACGAGCCGGGCGACGGCCGCCGTCCAGAGGAGGTCGTCGAGTGACGGCTCGGGACGGCCGGCCATCTTCGTGCCCGGCTTCGCCCGGAAGTTCTGGATGATCACCTCCTGGATGTGCCCGTAGCGCTCGTGAAGCTCGCGTATCGCGAGGAGCGCCTCGATCCGCTCCTGTCGGGTCTCCCCGATCCCGATCAGGATTCCTGTCGTGAACGGGATCCGCAGCTCCCCGGCCAGGCGAAGCGTCTCCAGACGAACCAACGGTCGCTTGTCAGGCGATCCGAAGTGTGGGCCGCCACGCTCCGAGAGACGGTCGGAGATCGTTTCGAGCATGATCCCCTGCGAGACCGATACCCCGCGCAGCAGCTCGAGCTCGGCCGCTGTCATCACGCCGGGGTTCAGGTGGGGCAGCAGCCCGGTGTCGGCGAGGACGAGCTCGGCCATGCGGGCCAGGTACTCGATGGTCGTCTCGCATCCGAGCTCGGCGAGCTCCTCGCGGGCGACCCGGTAGCGCCGCTCGGGCTTGTCGCCGAGCGTGAACAGCGCCTCGTGGCAGCCCGCCTCCGCGCCTGCCCTCGCGATCGCGAGCACCTCGTCGGCGGTGAGGTACGCGCGGTCGCCACGGCGCGGCGGCTTCGCAAAAGTGCAGTAGTGGCATACGTCGCGGCAGAGCATCGTCAAGGGGATGAAGACCTTCGGCGAGTAGGTGACCCTCGTGCCCGTGCCCGCTCGCGCGCAGCTCCTGCGCCGGGGCGAGCAGCGTCGCCGTGTCGGCCGTGGCCAGCGACCCCGCCTCGTCCCGGTCGAGAGGTCGGCCTGCTGCCGCCGTGCGGAGGATCCATGCGTCGCTCATCGCGCGCTCCTGACAGATTCTGCCGACCCGGCCAGCACGCGGTCGAGGAACCGCGCCGTCAGGGTGCCGGCCCCGAGCTCGCGGACACGTTCCACATCGTCGGGGTGGTCGATGTCCAGTGCCAGGAGGTCGTCTTCGATCACGACGGCCTCTACGCCCGCCTCCCGGGCGCGCTCGACGACGACGCGTGCGCCATCCGGGATTCCGAACGCCGGCTGGACAGCCTCGGCGGGCCGGAGCGCGAGGGCGTTCGTGCCTCCGTCCTGGGCCGGGCAGAGCGCGACCGGGCGGGCCGAGTCGCAGAGGAGCGCGAGGGCATCGGGCCGGACGAGCGGACAGTCGGCCATCACGACGACGGCTCCCGCGCCCTCGCAGCCGGCCAGAGCCTCGCCGATCGCCGCCGCGTGGCCGCGGCCGCGGTCGACGAGGACGCCGACGCCGGCGGGTGCGATCGACGGGTCCGGGGTCACCACGAGAACGTCCCGGACGGCAGAGGTCGCGATACACGCGGTGACGACGTCGGCGAGCATGACCTCGACCAGTTCGGCCCGCTGCCCGGCCGTGAGCAGGGGATCGAGCCGGCGCTTCGCCGACAGGCGAGAATTGACCGGGATGATCGCGAGCACGAAATGAGCATACGTGGCTGACCGTCTGGCGGTCCTCGCCGGCGGGCTCGGCGGATCTCGGCTCGCGCAGGCTCTTGTCAGCGCGGCCGGATCAGAGGAGATCACGGTCGTCGGCAACGTCGGTGACGACCTCGAGATCCTCGGGCTCCACGTCTCGCCGGACCTCGACACGGTTCTCTACACACTCGGCGGGCTGCTCGACGAGGAGCGTGGCTGGGGGGTGAGCGATGAGAGCTACGGTGCCCTGACGCAGGCCGGGCGCCTCGGCGGCGCTGCGTGGTTCACGCTGGGGGACCGCGACATCGGGCTGCACCTCGTACGGACCGAACGGCTGCGCGGCGGCGAGCCGTTGTCGGCGGTGACAGCCGATCTGGCGCAGCGTCTCGAGATCGGCGCACGCCTGCTTCCGGCGAGCGACGATCGGCTGCGGACGGTCGTCGCGACGGACGCCGGTGAGCTCGATTTTCAGACCTGGTTCGTCGGGAGGCGCCATCGCGACCCGGTGCTCGGCGTGCGCTACGAGGGAGCGGAGACCGCCCGGCCGGCTCCCGGCGTGATCGAGGCGCTTTCCGAGGCAGCCGTCGTCGTGATCGCCCCTTCGAATCCGTTCGTGTCGATCGGGCCCATCCTCGCGGTGCGGGAGATCGAAGGCACGCTGCGCGATCGAGCGGGTCCGGTTGCCGCCGTGTCGCCGCTCGTGGGAGGTCGCGCCATCAGGGGCCCCCTCGCGGGCATGATGGAGACGCTGGGGCACGAGCCGACTGCGCTCGGGGTGGCGCGCCTCTACAGCGACATCGCGGACGTGTTCGTGCTCGACGTCGCCGACGCGGCACTCGCCCCGGATGTCGAGGAACTGGACATGCGGGCCGTCGTCTGCGAGACGGTTATGGTTGACCCCGCGCGGCGCGCCGGCGTCGGCAGGCAGATACTCGAGGGGGTACGCGGGTGATCGGGATCGTCGGCGGCAGCGGAGGCTTCGGTCAGGGGATCGCGACCAGGTTGCGCGCGCACGGTCACGACGTCCTGATCGGCTCGCGAACGCCGCGCGACGACTTCGTGTCGAACCCAGAGGCCTGTGACCGCAGTGACGTCGTCTTCCTCTCCGTACCGCCCGCGCACGTCGAGGCGATGGCGCACGAGCTCGGACCGCACCTCCGAGGCAAGATCGCGGTCAGCGTTGCGACTGCGGTCGTGTTTCGCGACGGACGGCCGACGGCGGAGCCGGGCCCCGTGTCGATCGCCGAGCTGCTCGCAGCTGGTGCGCCGGAGGCGCGTGTCGTATCGGGTTTCCACACCGTCAGCGCGAAGGGGCTCGCCGACGCTGCGCACGAACTCGACGACGACGTGCTGCTCTGCGGTGACGACGAGGAGGCCAAGGAATCAGTATCGGTGCTTGCCGCGCCAGATCGTGTCGGGCCGTGTCATCGACGCCGGGCCGCTCGTCGGTCTCGCGCTGGCTCGAGACGATCACCGCTGTCCTCCTGAACGTCAACCGGCGCTACAAGGCGCACACCGGGATCAAGATCACCGGCCTCCCGTGACGGGAATCCGCGTCGTCCCGCTCACCGGGATGCCCGAGATCCGGGAGGGTGACGACCTCGGTGCTCTCGTTGGCGACGCCGTCGAGCGGGCCGGCGGGCTCGAGCCGGGCGACGTCGTGGTCGTCTGTCAGAAGGCTGTGTCGAAGGCCGAGGGCCGTGTCGAGCGCGTCCCGCCCGAGCGTCACGTAGAGGTGATCCTGCGTGAGTCACGACATGTGCGCAGGCGGCGCGGGGATTTCGTCATCTCGGAGACGCGCGGCGGCTTCGTCTGCGCGAGCGCGGGGATCGACCGCTCGAACACTCCCGGCGATGACTGGGTGGTCTTGCTTCCGGCCGATCCGGACGCGTCGGCCGGCAGAGTCCGGGCCGCGCTCGCGGCCCGCTTCCGGACGGCGCCTGCGGTGATCGTGAGCGACTCGTTCGGACGCGCCTGGCGCCAGGGAACGACGGACGTGGCGATCGGCGTCGCCGGGATGCAGCCCCTGCTCGACCTCCGCGGCGGCCGCGACGCACGCGGGCGCGTGCTCGAAGCGACGCTCATCGCCGTTGCCGACGAGCTCGCGGGTGCCGCCGAGCTCGTGATGGGCAAGGCCGGCCAGGTTCCCGGGGCGCTCGTCCGCGGCTACTCGGTGCCGGCCGGCGACGGGTCCGCACGTGAGCTCGTCATGCCACCCGAGCGCGATCTCTTCCCGTGACCGGCCGTCGCGGCGCTTCGTCAGCCTGTGAACGACGTCGGCGAACCGTTCTCAGCCCGTGCGGATCACGCCGGCGCTCTGGAGCTCGCTGGATCGCCTCGTCCGTGTAGCCCGCGTCGCGGAGAACGGCTGCGGAATGCGCGCCGAGCGCGGGTGGAGGCGTGCGGTGAGAAGCACGCTCGCCGTTCGCCGTGAGCGGCAGGCGCACGAGGCGAAGATCCTCGACCGAGGGATGGGGGAGGGGCTGTAGCAGCTCCATCGCCGCGGTTTGCTCGTAGGCAGCCACCTCTGACAGATCCTGCACGGGAGCTGCCGGCACGCCCGCACCGAAGAGGCGGTCGAGCCAGGTGGACGCATCCTCGAGCCGGAAGCGCTCCTGGATCAGCTCGGAGAGCTCGGCGCGGTTCGCGACCCTGTCCGGGTTCGTGCGAAACCGCGGATCGCCTGCGAGCTCGGGCAGTCCGAGCGCTTCGGCGAGCGACGCGAACTGGCGGTCGTTACCGGCCGCGACCATGATCCACCGGTCGCGTGCCTCGAACGCCTGGTAGGGCGAGATGATCCCGAGCGCGGTTCCCATCGGCCGGGGAACGGCGCCGCTTCCGAGGTAGCCGGCGAGCTGGTAGGGGAGCCAGTTGACGGCAGTTTCGAACAGCGAGAGATCGACGAGCTGCGCGTCCGCGCCCTGGTCGCGAGCGCGCAGGGCCGCCAGGATCGCGATCACCGCCCACATGCCGGTCCCCTGGTCGACCACGGAGACGCCGGCCCGCGCGGGCGGGCGCCCGGCCTCGCCCGTCACGCTCATGATCCCGCCCGCCGCCTGCATCAGCGGGTCGTAGCCCGGATGCTCGCGCAGCGGGCCGTCCTTGCCGAAGGCGCCGATCGAGCAGTAGACGACGCGGGGGTTGCGAGATCGCACGGCCTCGAACCCGAGGCCCAGGCGCTCCGCGAGCCCCGGCCGCAGGTTCTGGACGAAGACGTCCGAGCGCTCGGCGACGCGGAGAATCGCCTCGAGACCCTCCGGCGCCTTCAGGTCGACCGCGAAGGATCGTTTGCTCGCGTTCGCGGCGAGGTACGTGGCGCTCTCGCCGTCCCAGAACGGCGGGCCCCAGGCGCGGGTGTCGTCGCCTCGCTCCGGGTGCTCGATCTTGACGACGTCGGCTCCGAGCGCACCGAGGATCAACGTCGCGTACGGGCCTGCGAGCGAGGTCGTCAGATCGAGGACGCGGATGTCGTCGAGCGGGCTGAACACGCGGAGAGCCTACCGTCGCCTAGCTGCGGGCAGAAACGGGTGGTACTGCTCGACGTTCCCCTCCTCAGCCTGCCGGCTGAAGCGCGGTTGGATGTCTGGGCTCGTAGAGACCAAGCTCGCCGCCGCCTGGCAGCTTCATCGCCGTAACGCGGCCGAACGCTTCATCCTTGATCGGTCCGGTGAACTCGACTCCCTTGCTCTCCAGGTCGTCGACCGTCGCCGCGACGTCGTCGCACATGAGATAGAGCTCGTGGTGGCCTTCATCGCTGCTGGGGTGGGCGGCCAGCTCGGCGGGTGGTAAAGCGAAGATGAGCCACCCTCCGCCGGCGTCCACCGACGGAAATCCGAGCGCATCTCGAAAGAACGCGCGGAGACTCTCCGCGTCCTTCGTGAAGATCACGGCATGGACTCCCTTGATCATGGCTGTCTGTCACCTCCACAACGGTTGCCGTGGGAGTATCGCGCCGCTCGGGACGTGAGACGAGGCAAAGACTCTGGGGCCGGCGCTAGGCGAGCACGCGCTCGACACCGAACGGCTCGATCTCGGGCCTCGTGCGGCCCTCCAGCACCAGCTCGGCGACCGCGTCGCCGGTCGGAGGCGCGACCGTGATCCCCATGCGCCCGTGTCCCGTCGCGACGACGAGCCGGTCGCGCCCGGGCACCGATCCGATGACGGGGAGGCCGTCGGGCGTATAGGGCCGGAGGCCGGCCCAGCGCAGCGAGACGTCGCGTGGCCGCCAGTCGGCGAAGAACGGGAGAGACATCCGCATCATCGACGCGATGCGCTGCTCTCCGAGCGAGAGGTCGAGGCCGGTGAGGTCGAAGATGCCCGCGAGCCGGAGCTCGCCGCCGTACGTGCTGCAGCCGACCCTCGCTTCACAGAGATAGAGCGCGTGCGTGGGGACCGTCCCCGTTCCGCCGGCGGTGACGCTGTACCCCTTCGCCGCCTCGAGCAGGATGTCCCGGCCGAGCCCGGCCAGAAGCCGGCGTGACCAGACGCCTGCCGCGAGCACGACAGCGTCGGCGTTGACGGTTTCGCCGGCGAGCTCTACGCGCCATGACCCACCCGGTCCGCGCGAGAGCCGGCGAACCTCGGCGCCCTCGGCAACCCGGACGCCGGATTCGCGCAGGCGGCCGGTGAGCCCGGACGTCAGTTCCTCGGGGCGCACGTAGCGCTCGGATTCGGCGTAGATACCCCCGACCACGGCGCTCGAGAGGGCCGGCTCGAGCGCTCGAACCTCGGCGGCGTCGAGCGCCTGGCACCCGCCCCGGTATCCCTGAGCCCGCGACGACTCGACCATCTCCTGCCAGGCGCCGATCCCTTCGGGCGTGGTCCCTGCGGCGACCATGCCGGTCGACTGGATCGCGAACCGGACGCCGTCGGCCTGCATCTGCTCGTAGAGGTCGAAGCACTGCGCTCCCGAGCGCGACCATGGCCCTGGTGCCGGCCACGTACTGCTCGGCTGTGCAGCTCCGCCAGAAGCGCCACGACCAGCGCAGGAACTTCGGGTCGAGTGTCGGCTTGATCTTGAGCGGGCTGTCCTTTGCGAGGATCCCTCGAAGCGCGCCGCCGACGACACCGGGCGCCTGAAGCGGGATCGACAGGGCGGGGACGATCCAACCGGTGTTGCCGCGGGACGCAGCCCTGCCGCAGCGATCGCGTTCGAGCAGCGTCACGTCGGCACCCCGCTGCGCGAGCGAGTACGCGCATGCGAGGCCGATGACACCCCCGCCGACCACCGCTACGCGCACGGTCAGCTGTCGGCGGCGAGCGCGGTCTCGAGGTCGGGAAGGAGGCCTTGTGCGGCTGCCCGGTTCACGGCGCCGGCGACCGCTCGCAGGGAGGCGGTGACGATGCTCGGGTGGATGCCGACGCCCCAGAGCACGCGGTCGCCGACCGCGGCCTCGATGTAGCTCGCGGCGCGTGCGTCCGCGCCCGCGCCGACGGCGTGCTCGTCGTAGTCGAGCACCCGGATCTCGATGCCGAGACCCGCGAGCGCGTCGACGAAGGACGCGATCGGGCCGTTGCCGGTGCCGACCGCGGTTCGCTCCTTGCCGTTCAGGCGCAGCTTGCACCTGCAGACGCTCGTGCTCCTCGGTCTCGGCGGTCGACTGGTGCCCGACGATCTCGAGGGGCCCCGGCCGCAGGTACTCGACGGCGAAGCAGTCCCACATCTGCTCGGGAGTGACCTCGCCGCCGTACGTCTCCGCGACCTCCTGGATCACCCGCGAGAACTCGATCTGCAGACGTCGCGGCAGGTTGAGGCCGTGCTCGGCCTTCATGATGTACGCGACGCCGCCCTTTCCGGACTGGCTGTTGACGCGGATGATCGCCTCGTACGTCCGCCCGACGTCCTTCGGGTCGATCGGCAGGTACGGCACCTCCCAGACCCCGTCTCGCTGCCCCTCGATCGCGTCCATGCCCTTCTTGATCGCGTCCTGGTGCGAGCCGGAGAACGCCGTGTAGACGAGCTCGCCGACATACGGGTGGCGGATGTGCACCGGCAGCTGATTGCAGTACTCGACGACGCGGCGGACCTCGTCGATGTCCGAGAAGTCGAGCTTCGGGTCGACGCCGTGGCTGAACAGGTTCACCGCGAGGGTGACGATGTCGACGTTGCCCGTGCGCTCGCCGTTCCCGAACAGGGCGCCCTCGACGCGCTCGCCGCCCGCGAGGAGGGCGAGCTCGGTCGCGGCGACGGCGCTGCCCCGGTCGTTGTGAGGATGGATCGAGAGGATGATCGAGTCGCGTCGCGAGACGTTCCGACCGAACCACTCGAACTGGTCGGCGTAGACGTTCGGGGTCGTCATCTCGACCGTCGCCGGCAGGTTCAGGATGACCTTCCAGTCGGGCCGCGGCTGCCAGACGTCCATGACCCGCTCGCAGATCTCGAGCGCGTAGTCCATCTCCGTGCCGACGAACGTCTCCGGCGAGTACTCGAAGCGGATCTCGGTCTCGGGCAGCTGGTCGAGCGCGTCGAGGCACCAGGCTTGCGCCGTCGACCGCGATCTTCGTGATGCCGGCCCGGTCCTCGCGGAAGACGACGCGCCGCTGGAGCTCGGAGGTCGAGTTGTAGAGGTGGACGATCGCCTTGCTTCGCGCCCTCGAGGCTCTCGATCGTGCGCTCGATCAGCTCCGGGCGGCACTGGACGAGCACCTGGATCCAGACGTCGTCGGGGACGAGGTCCTCCTCGATCAGGAGGCGCGTGAAGTCGTAGTCGGGCTGCGACGCCGAGGGAAAGCCCGACCTCGATCTCCTTGAAGCCGAGGCGGACGAGCAGGTCCCACATCGTCCGCTTGCGCGCGACGTCCATCGGGTCGATGAGCGCCTGGTTGCCGTCGCGCAGGTCGACCGAGCACCAGACCGGCGCCACGGTCAGCGTGCTCTCCGGCCAGGTGCGGTCGGGGAGGTCGACGCCGAACTGATACGGCCGGTACTTGTCGATCGGCATCGCCATGCCGTACAGGGTAACGGGAGACGTTCGGACGCCGGTTGACGCCCGCCGATGTTCCTGTCACCATACGGCCTGGCACACTACGGCCTGGCGCCGTGCGCGCCGACACAGCAGGACTGCGTGGTTCTGCGGCCATCGAACCAAATAGGAGAAGTCCCGCTGTGACCCCCATGAGGCGGATCTCGTCTTTCACGCGTTTCACTCTGATCCTGGCGCTCGTCGGCCTGGTCGTCGGCCTTGCGACGGCCGCTGCGTTCGGAGCGCCGCCCGGCGGTGGGGGCGTCACCGAGATCAAGCGTTTCTCGGTGGCCGTCGTCGACGCCGTCGACGGGGACTCCACCGTCGCCGCCGGCACAGCCTCACTGAAGGTGACGCTGAAGAACGACGCCAGCTCGAACACCGGTCTCGGCTCGGCGAACGTCACGATCCCCTCCGCCTTCAGCGGGGCGACCATCGTCGGCGTCGAGAGCGATCCTGCTCGGCAAGAACTGGGGGCCGAGCCCGACGCTCACGCACCTGTCCGGCAATGTCATCCAGTTCCGGAGCCTGGGAAGCTCGGACAAGCTCGCACCGGGCCAGACGGTGACGGCGACGATTCAGGTGACGGCCTCCTGCGGCTCCTTCACCTGGAGCACGAACTCCGCGAAGCAGTCGAACGCCTACAACGGGTCGGGCAACGACTTCACGTACTACCCGGCGGGCGCGTACTCGACCACAGCTGTCAACGGCTGTCCCGGCGTTCCGGGCTACGCGGTCGCGCTCCGGGTGGGGACGCTGCGATCCGGCTCGTTCATCGACAACGTCCCGAGCCATCTGTTCGGCTCGCCGATCGACATCGTCGTCAGGACGGTCGACGCCGACGGGAACTACGACGCACCGGTGCGGCCAGGTTCCGACGTGGAAGTCCAGCTCGCGATGCGGGTCGAGGCGACGACCTGCAACCCGGGCTGCACGACGAGCTTCGGGACCCTACCGGGTCGGCCCTTCGTCTCTCGACCCGGGAGGGTCGAACCCGTTCCTGACGCTTCCGACCAAGCTCCTCCATCCCGGCGACACGCAGCTCACCTTCAGCGGCATCGTCTACCCGGTCCTGGAGAACGCGATCGTCGCCACCGCCTCGACGGTGAGCCCGCAGTCGCCGTCGCCGTCCTTCCTGGCCGAGGACAAGAGCCCGCCGTTCGACACGGTCGCGGTCCTCGTGAGGGGCAACTCCAACACGACGGTGATCGGCACGGGCAACTCCTCGGGCGCGCCGTGCGCCGACACGACGGTTCAGGACAACACCTGCGTGACCTTCTTCCTCGACCAGGGGACGAACGGCTCGTTCGTCGTCGAGGAAGGCTCCTGCCAGATCAGCCCGAGCCAGCCATGCTCGAACGACGTCAACGGCTCCCTGATCGTGCTGCTTCCGGACACGTTCCAGAGCACGCTCGACTCGAGCTTCAACGATCTCTTCAAGTACCCGCTCGGGAGCCCCCAGTGCCCCGCCCCGCCCAACACGCAGCCCTGCCCCCGCTACACGGCCACCCTCCCGCCCGCGGCGTCATCGAGTGGGACAAGTCGATCTCGGGGGGCCAGGGCGCTCCCAAGGCGAACCTCTTTTACTCCCTCGGGAGCGCGACGACGCTGCTCCTCGCCGAGGACTGCACGGTCAAGGGGATCGTCAACGACGGGGTGAAGCTCTGCGTCAACAGCAGGAACCGCGAGCAGGGCAGCGGCGACACGGTGTACGCGTTCCTGTTCTACGACGACCTTTTCTCGAAGAGGGGGTAGCTCTACCCACTCGACACTCGCTGGCCCTAGGCCCCTCTGGCTACGACGTTCAGGATGTCCGGCAATCCCGGGGCCGCTTCGATCCCGAGCCGGTTCAGGATGTCGAGGCGCTCCTGCGTGAGCTCGTCCGTCTCGTCTGATCCCGCCACGCGCTCGACGTGCTCGAGACCGTGGAGGGCGAGCGCGAGCTCGTAGGGCTCGCCGTCTCGGCGGCTTCCCTCGATGCTCTGCTCGAGCGAGACCCTCGCTTCTTCGTGGTCGCCCTGGATCAGGAGGGCGCAGCCTCTGATGCGGAGAAGGCGCGGAATCCGGACCACCATCGCCGGTCCTTCCGCTGCACCTCGGCGATCGCCGCGTCGACGAGCTCGGCGGCCCGTTCGCCGTCGCCCATCAGCATCCAGCACTCGGCGATCCGGACGTCGACCTCGCGGGCCCAGCCGCTGTCGGCACCGATGCTGACGAACTCCCGCTTGGCCTCCTCGAGCATCGCCAGGCCGTCCTCGTACCGCCCCGAGCGGTAGAGGATCCTGCCAAGCTCGCTCCTCGCGATTGGCGGCCGGTCGCTCTCGGTGCTGCGGAAGAGCCGGCTCGCCTCGCGGAGCCGGGCCTCCGCCTCCTCGAGCCGCCCCTGGTCGGAGAGGATCTCGCCGATGTTGTACGTCGACTCGGCGAGCCCGAACGTGTCGCCGATCGTCCGAAAGAGCTCACGGGCCTGCTCGAACAGCCGCACCGCTCCGCTCCAGTCGCCGCTCCAGTACGCGCGCACTCCGATGTTGACGAGCGCGTGGGCCTGGAGCGGGAGATCGCCGAGCTGTTCGTAGAGCGCCAGCGCACGCTTCCCGTAGGAGTCGTCGTCGCCGATTCCGCCCTCGAAGGAGATGATGTCGCGGATCATGGAGCCCTGTGCGACCGCAGCCAGGTCGCCGAGCCGCTCGGCCGCGGCCATCGCTTCCACGCAGAGCGGAAGGGCCTCCCGGTAGCGACCCTGTTGGACACGCGTCGAGGCGTACTCGATGAGGAGCCTCGCCCATATGGCGTCGGCCTCGGGTCCCGAGGAGCCCGCCAGGAGCTTCAGGCCGCGGCTCAGCGAGCGCAGCGACTGGCTGGACCGGCCGAGGTCGGTGAGCATCTTCGCCTCGGCCAGCAGCAGGCGGGCGGCGTTCAGCGAGTCGTCGCTGAGATGCCGGCGGGCGGCTCGGTAGGCGCTCATCGCCTCCGCAGCGGCGCCGAGCCGGTGGCTCGCGTCGCCGATCGCCTCCTGGACTGCGGCGAGCTCGGTGCCGGGTACGTGCAGGAGGCGCCCGGCCGCGAGCGCCCGCCTGAAGAAGTCCCTCGCTTCGGCGGGCGCGTAGGCCGAGCGAGCTCGGTCGCCGGCCGCCTGCGAGTAGCGCCAGGCCTTGTCGAAGTCGTGCGCATTGAAGAAATGCAGCGACAGGACCTCCGCCTGCTCGTCGGGAGTCGGACCCGGAAAGGCGCTCGATCGTCGTCGCCGACCCGTCGTGGAGCTCTCCTGGCGGCGCTTGAACGGGAGGCCCTCGTAGGCAGCGTCGCGAACCAGCGCGTGGCGGAAGCTGGCGATGCCCGAGCGGTCACGCTGGACGAAATCGCCGAGTCGCTCCCAGACACCGTCGTCGAGACCGTGCTCGTGACCTTCGCAGCGAGGCCGGCAGGAGGTCCTGCTCGAAGCTCGTTCCGAGAACCGACGCATAGCGAAGCACGCGTGCGGTCTCGCGGGGCTGGAGCCGGTCGATCTGAACCGCGAGCAGCGCCTCGACTCGAGTCGGGAAGCGCGTCGACGCCGACCGAGCGCGCCGTCCGGACGAGCTCGGCGAGGAAAAGCGGATTGCCGCCTGCCCGCTCGGCGAGGGCTGCCATCACGTGCGGCGGGAGCGGCGCATCCTCGGTCTCCGACTCGATCAGCGCCTGAGCGTCGCTGATCGCCGAGCGGCTGCGGCCGAAGAGCGAATCGCGTCGAGGCGCCGGGGCCACGAAGCCCGTGTCGACGTCGCGGCGGCGTCGGGAGCAGCGAGCCAGGGGCGGTTGCCGATGCTCCGGGCGAGGTGCGCGAGCAGATCGGCGGAGGCCTCGTCCATCCAGTGGACGTCCTCGAAGACGAGCAGCGCCGGGCCGGGCAGCAGGCGGGCGAGCAGCTCGGCGGCGACCTCCTCGAGCCGTGCTCGCCGGAAGCGAGTCCTCGAGGCTGGCCGACCTCGGGCGTCTCGGGCAGCTCGACGTCGAAGAGGCGGGCCGAGCAGCGGGAGCCACGGCGAGAGCTCGGGGCGAGCCGTCTCTGACGCGCCTGCGGAGGCGCTGCACGACCCTCGCCGGAAGCTCTTCGCCGCGGATGCCGAGCGACGTCCCGCACGACGCGCCGGAACGGGTAGTAGGGGGTGGACGACTCGTACTGCTCGCAAACGGCGACGATCATCGTCGATCTCGCCCGCGTGTCGACGCAGCTCCTCGACGAGCCGCGACTTGCCGATCCCCGGCTCGCCGATCAGCTCGACGAGACGCCCGCGGCCGTCTCTGGCCGACGCCAGCGCCTCGAGCAGGGCGGCCATCTCCTCCTCGCGGCCGACGAGCGGCAGCTCGTGCCGCGCCTGCAGTCTCGCGGCGCGATCACCGGCCCGATCTCGTATGCCGCGACCGGCTGGGCCTTTCCCTTGAGGACGAAGCTGCCCGCCGGGGTGAGCTGGAACTTCGTGCGCGAGCGGGCGAGGACTTCCTCGGTGGCGAGCGCCTGCCCGGGCTGTGCCTTGCCCATGATTCGCGCCGCCGTATTCAGGGCGTCTCCATGGCACGAGTACGTGCGCCGGTAGGGAGGACCGAAGTCTCCAGTGAAGACGCGACCGCAGTTGACCCCGATCCTGATTGGAAGCCGGAGCTCCTGGTCGATCACGGCCCGGGCGGTGCGAAGCATGCGCTCCTCGTCGTCGCCCGCGCTCACCGGGGCACCGGCGATCAGGAGGATCTTCCCGCCGTTCGACGAGATGTCCGTCTCGGAGAAGACGACCTTGTGGTCGTGCACCGCGTCCTGGACGGCGACGATCAGCTCGTCGATCGCCGCTGCGAGCACATCGGGCCCTTCTCGCTCGAGCAGCAGCATCCGTGCCCTGAACTCGATGAACGCGGTTGCGATCGGACGGTGCTCGGCATCCTCGGCGTCGGCGAGCACGTGCTCGCGGATGGTCTCGGGCAGGCAGACGCTGAGGTCGAGCCCCGTGACGTCGGGCGCGGGTCTCGCCCGCTCGACGGCGACCGCCGGCTCGCCCTTGAGGAGGAATCCGCCTTCCTTCGCCGGGCCGACGTTGGCCGGGTCGAGAAGGGCGGCGGTCTCGGGGCTGAGGACGCACATCGCCCGTCCCGGCCGCCGCTTCAATCGCGACCGTCTGGGTCGCTGTCGGGCCGGTGATCACGAGCTCGCGGTGGCGCCGGCCGACGAGGAAGAAGTGGAACTCGCCGGAGTGGATCCCGATCGACATGCGCAGGGTGACGAGGCCGGCGCTGGTCCTGATCCGGCCGATGGCGCGCAGCGTCCGCTGCATCGCCGCCGCGGCCCGCGCGGCCCGAACCGCGTGGTTCTCCCCGTCGAAGAGGAGCAGGACCGCGTCGCCACCCCATTTCACGAGCCCGGCGCCGTAGTCGTAGGCCGCCGACAGCAGCTCGGTGAAGCAGGTGTTCAGCGTGTCGTTGAGCTCCTCGGCTCCCACTTTCCCCTTGCGGGCCAGGCGCTCCGTCATCTTCGTGAAGCCCGAGATGTCGACGAAGGCGAGGGTCCCGCCGACGGCCTGCCAGCGCTGCTCCGGATCGTCGCGCAGCCATTCGATCAGTAGGCGCGGCACATACGGCATGAGGAGCTCGGACTGCCCCGCTTGATCGACGAGTGTCATGAGCCGAGTGTAGAACGCCCCGGCGGCGCGCTGGCCGCCGGAGCCCTGCGAAACGGCCTGCGTGGGCCGACGACGTCGCGCCCGAAGCGGGGATCTAGGCTACGGCAGGCGGCTGAACCAGGCGAGCGAGAGGCCGCCCGCGACGAGCAGGAGGGCGGCGCCTCCTGCCGCGAACAGGTAGCTCACGTCCCGCTCCTCGGTCGTCGTGCCGATCTTGGAGCCCAGCGACGCGTAGACCTGCTCGAGGGCCTGCTCGGTCGGGGCGTCGAAGAACTGGGCGCCCGTTGTCTCGGCGACCTGCGAGAGCGTCTCGCGGTCGGGCGGCACGGGGATCACCTGCTCGTTACCGAACTCGTCCGTGAGCGTGACCGTGCCCTCGTCGGTTCCGAGCGCGACCGTGAACACCTTGACGCCCCGGTCGTTCGCCTCCTGCGCGGCCTGGATCGGGTCGAGCGTATCGGGCGAGGGCTCGCCGTCGGAGAGGAGCAGCACGACGACCGGATCCTTCTCGGTGCCGGCTGCGGCGAGGTCGGTGCGGGAGCCAAGGCCGGACGAGATCTGGATGGCATCTCCGATGGCCGTTCCGCCGTCGGGCTGGAGCACGCCGAGCGCGTCGCGAACCTGCTGGTGCTCGTTCGTCGGCGCGACGACGACCTGGGCCGTGCCGGAGAAGGTCACGAGGCCGACGCGGAGCTCGTCGGGAACCTTGTCGAGGAACGTCGCAGCGGCTTTCTGCGCGGCGACGAGGCGCGACGGCTGGACGTCGGTGGCCTCCATCGAGGTGGAGACGTCCATCGCGAGCACGACGGTCGCGCGCTCCTCCGGGACGTCCATCGCCATCTGCGGCCGGGCGACTGCGACGACGAGGGCAGCCAGGGCTGCGAGGAAGACGGCGGGGGGAACATGGCGGCGCCAGCGCGGCGACGCATCGACGACGTTCGCGAGCAGGTCGAGGTTCGTGAACCGCATCGCGTAGCGCGAACGGCGGCGCTGGACGAAGACGTACGCGACGAGCGCCAGGGGAATGACGGCGAGGCCGGCGAGCGCGATGGGCCAGGCGAAGCTCATCGACCGCTCCGCATGCGGCGCCGCAAGGCGACGGCAAGTGTCCGTAGCCAGTCGCCCGAGGTCGAGAGGACGACGTGATCGGCCCGGCAGCCGCGGAGCTCCGCGGCGAGCTCCCGGCGTTCGGCCGCCGCCCGCTCGGCGAATCGCTCGCGCAGCCGGCGGTTTGCGGTATCGACCCGAATCTGGCGGCCTGTCTCGGGGTCGACCAGCGTGAGCTCGCCGACGTTCACGAGCTCCTGCTCTCGCGGGTCGCGGATTTCGACCGTCAGCACATGGTGGCGCCCGGCGGCCTGCGTGAGCGCCTGGCGCCAGGTTCGTGGCCCCCGGAAGTCGGAGACGACGACGAGGAGCGAGCGGGCCGAGGCGAGCCGAGACGTTCGGCGGAGCGCGTCGGCGAGGGACGGCTCGTGGAGGCCGCGCTCGGCCTGCTCTGCGCGCAGCGCCTCGAGCAGCGAGACCATGCCGAGCCGCGCCTGAGTCGGAGGTACGAGCGTCGGCGACGGGCCGCCGAAGGTGGCGACGCCTAGCGGTCGGCGTGCACGACGAGCGACCTGCGCGGCCGCGAGCGCGACGCCCTCCGCGACGTCCGCCTTGCGGCGGTCGGCGGTGCCGAAGAGCATCGATGGGGAGACGTCGAGCACGAGCCACGTCGTGAGCGCACGCTCGGCGACGTCCACCCGGATGTGCGGCTCGCCGGTGCGGGCGGTGACGTTCCAGTCGATGCGCCGCGCGTCGTCCCCGGGCTCGTACGGCCGCACCTGAGCGAGCTCGGTGGCCGTGCCGAGAGCAGTCGAGCGGTCATCTCCGGGCAGCATCCCGTCGAGCCGCCGGCGCACGTTCAGGTCCAGTGCGCGCAGGAGCGCCTCGGGCATCGCTCCGGGTCCGGGCGCCGCGGGCCCCGCGGCGGGGCGAGTGCGGCCAGTCCTCGGGTCACGCTGCTTCCCGGGCCAGGTCGATACGTGGCATCGCAATCGCGGCGAGGACGGCCCCGACGATCTCGTCCGCCGTTCGTTCCTCGGCGAGGGCCTCGTAGCTGAGCACGAGCCGGTGCCGGAGCACGTCCGGCGCAAGCTCTGCAACGTCCTGCGGCAGCGCGTAGCGGCGCCCACGAAGCAGCGCGAGTGCGCGGGCCGCGTGGATCAGGCCGATCGAGCCGCGCGGGCTTGCCCCGTAGGCGATCAGCCGCTCCAGCTCGGCGAGCCCGTGCTCGGCAGGCCGGCGCGTCGCGAGCACGAGCTGCACCGCGTATGCCGTCACCACCGGGTCGACGTAGACGGCAGCCGCGGCGGTCTGGAGCTCGCGCAGCCGCTCCGCGGAGACGGCCTCTGAGACGGCGGCCGGTCCGGCCAGCGACCGCTGGACGACCATCAGCTCGTCGGCGAGCTCCGGATAGTCGACGAGAACCTTGAGCATGAAGCGGTCGAGCTGTGCCTCGGGAAGCGGGTACGTGCCCTCGGACTCGATTGGGTTCTGGGTGGCGAGGACGAGGAACGGCTCGGGCACGGGATAGGTCGTGCCCGCGATGGTCACCTGCCGCTCCTGCATGACCTCGAGCAGGGCAGACTGCACCTTGGCCGGCGCGCGGTTGACCTCGTCCGCGAGCAGGAAGTTGCAGAAGACGGGGCCGAGCTCGGTGGCGAACTCACCGTTGCCGGGCCGGTAGATGCGCGTTCCGACGAGGTCGGATGGGACGAGGTCCGGCGTGAACTGGATGCGGTGGAACGTGCCGCCGAACACCTCCGCGAGCGTCTTCACGGTCAGCGTCTTCGCAAGGCCCGGAACGCCCTCGAGCAGGAGGTGGCCTTCTGCCAGCAGACACACGAGCACCCGCTCGAGCACGCGCTCCTGGCCGACGACCACACGCTTCAGCTCGAACAGAGCACGCTCGAGCTCGGCCGACTCGGCACCGGGCGGGCGAACGGCGGTTGTCTCGTTGTCGGACACGTACAGCCTCCTCTGACGAATGACGCCGTCCAGTCAAGCAACGGCGGCGTTGAGCGATGTTGACGCCGGTTAACGGCGTGTTAGGCGGGGTTCAAGCGGCGTTAACCTGTGGCCCGTGCGCCGCGTCGCAGCCATCGCATTCACGCTGGTCGTCACCGCACTCGTGCTTGCGCCGGGCGCGGTTCCGGCGCCGGCGGCCAAGCGTGCTCTCGTCACCTGGGAGGTCACCGGCGAGCGCTTCCGCACGTACCTGCTTCGCCCGGCGGACGTCGCGCGGGTGAAGGATGCGATCCGGCTCGGCGAGTCGGCAGGCATTCCCATCGGCCGGATCTATCGCGGAACGCAGGTGAATGTCGGCCATCGCTGGCACCTGCGCAACGTCAAGCTCGCCGACGCGACGATCGAGCTCTGCGACGGGCGCCCGTCCGACCTCGATGCCGACCTGAGCTACTGGGTCGACACGGTGAAGCGCTACTGCCCGTGGGGCGCGGAGCCGGTCAGGTTGCGCTGGGTGACTCCGTAAGCGACCGGAGCATCTCGCCGATCTCGTCATACGGGAGCAGGTGCCCTGCGTTTGGGAGAACCGTGAGCTCGGCCGTCGGTAGCCGGTCGGCTAGGAGGCGCGCGTGCTCGAGCGGCACCAGCGAGTCGGAGTCGCCGTGCCAGAGCCGGACGGGAACGCGGACGGCGTCGAGGTCGAAGCCCCAAGGCTCGGCGTAGACGATGTAGTCGGCCACGACGCCCCCGGCGCCCTGCTCGAAGGCGTCGAGGAAGAAGCGCATGTCGTCGAGATCTGCCGCGTGCCTGCGCCAGGTGCCGAGCTCGGGCTCGGTCAACGTGCGCTGGGCGAGCGCGCGAGCACGACCAGGGTCCGCCCGCGTCGCCGCAGCCACAACGGCCAGCGCTCCGGATGCCAGGCGCGGCGACCGGCGAACGAGCTTGACGAGTCGCACATCCTGAGGGTTCAGGCCGTCGAGTCTCGCAATCCACTCGAGCGGGCAGACGCCGGCGGCTACTCCAATCCGCGAGACACGGTCGGGAAGGAGCGCTCCGCACGCGAGTGAGTACGGCCCGCCGGCCGACCAGCCGAGTGTCGCGAACCGCTCGATCCCGAGCGCGTCCGCGAGCGCGGCGGCGTCGGCGGGCCAGTCCGCGAGCTTCCGGCCCGGCTGAAGGATCGACCGGCCGATTCCGGGCCGATCGGGCGCCACCGCCCGGACGCCGAGGTCACCTGCGGTCGCGTCGGCGAACGTCCAGCACACCGCGGCCTGGGGCGTCCCATGGAACAGGAGCACGGGGCTCCCCGATGGATCGCCGAAGTCGTAGTACGAGAGCTCGCGCCCGTCGGGAAGCACGAGTGCCCGCGGCGCAATTCCGGTCAATCACTGACCCGGACGGAGGTCACCGGTGCGAGCCGGCTCGCGGCGGTGAACCAGCTTGCACCGGCATCCGGTGAGCCGAACACGTCGCCCGAGGTCGCTCCGAAATAGAGGCCGAGCGAGTCGCCGCCGTCGGCGTCGAACGCCTGGCGGAGCACGGTCAGGTAGGCGTTCTCGCTCGGGAGCCCTTCCCCGCGAGCGGTCCACGTCGCGCCTGCGTCGCGAGTCTCGTAGACGCGCACTTCGCCTCCGGGCGTTACCCGGTCGACATCGGCTACGAGCGGGATGACGTACGCGGAGTCGGGATCCGCCGGATCGACGGCGAGGGGAAAGCCGAAGTCCGCAGGGAGACCGTCCCCGATCGGGACCCACGTCTCGCCGGTGTCGTCGCTTCGGTAGACGCCGCCGTGGAACTGGAGGAACAGGCGCTCCGGTCGGCGCGGCGCCCGGTGCATGTTGTGGACGCAGAGCGCGTGTGTGTCGCTGCGCGCGTCCTCGGGCAGGTAGCGCGGATGGAGCCCTTCGTAGCCGGTCCGCCAGGTCTCGCCCCGGTCGTCGCTGAGCCAGACACCGGCCGCCGAAATCGCGACCGCGAGCCTGTCCGGTTCCCCCGGCCAGGTGCTGATCGTGTGGAGGCAGAGGCCGCCGCCGCCGGGATTCCACTCGGGCCGCGTCGGGACGTTCCACAGCCCCCGGTTCAGTGTCCACGACTCCCCGCCGTCCTCGCTGCGCCACAGTGCGGCCGGATCAGTGCCCGCGTACAGGACGTCAGGCTCCTCCGACTCGCGGATGACCCAGATGCGCTTCACCGCCGCGTCCGGGACGTCTGCCGGGAACGCCGGCCCGCTCGCCTGCCGCCAATCGCCGAGGGGATCGTCCGCCAGCATGAGCCGCGGGCCGTAGAAGCCGGAGGTGACGCTCGCGACGTACCGGCCGCTACGGCGGTCACGCATCGCGTACTCGACCACGTCGCCCGCGAACGCACGGTGGACGACGTCGAAGGGGCTGCCGGGGTCGCCGCGGAGCACGAACAGGCCCTTCTTCGTTCCGACGAGGAGCTCTGTCATCGATGGCCTCCCGAGATCGCAGACAGGACGTGGAGCTCGGCTCCCGCGTCGACGGGCGTGCCTTCACGGGCACGCTCGCCGTCGACGAAGACGTTCACATGGGTGCGGATCAGGCCGTGCTCGTCGAGGATCCACCCCGTGATCGGGGGGTGCGTGCGTTCGAGTGCCGCGAGGGCCTCACCGACGCTCGAGCCGTCGACCTCCACCCGGGCGGCGCCTCCGGCGAGATCGCGAAGCGGCGAGCGCAGCGTGACGACCGGCACCGGATCAGTCTACGCCCGCGCCGGTCCGTCAGGATGACGCGATGCCCGGGATCGCCTTCGGTCTCCTCGCCGCGCTTTCCTGGGGCTCGGGCGCTCTCGTCGCGACGCATCAGGTGCGCGCGATCGGCACCCGGCGCTCGCTCGCGTGGGTCGCCGTGATCGGGCTCGCACTCGTGGCTCCGGGAGCTGCCTTCGTCCCCTTCCCGTCGGCGGGCGCGGCGAGCTTCGGGTACGCGGCGCTCTCGGGGATCGCCTACATCGCAGGGTGGATGTGCTGGTCGCTCGCGGTGCGTCGGGGCAACGTCAGCCTCGTCACGCCCGTCGTGTCCACCGACGGTGCGATCGCGGCGGTCATCTCCGTCCTCGCGTTCGGCGAGGCCCTGCAGGGGAACGTCGCGGTCGCGCTCGGCATCGTCGCCGCCGGCGTCGTCATCACCGGGATCCGCCGGGAGGTCGCCGGCCACGGTCGCTTCACGGGGAAGGAGCTCGCGCTCGCCCTCGCCGGGGCGTTCAGCTTCGGCGTGTCGTTCGTGGCCGGCGGGGAAGCCGAGGCGCTCGGGATCGTCTGGACGCTGCTCGTATCGCGCCTTGCGGCGGTCGCGCTGATGCTGCCGGTCGTCCTCTCCCGCGGAGCGATGCGGATGCCGAGGCAGCTCATGCCCTGGGTTATCGGGTCGGCCGCGCTCGATCTCGCCGGCTATGCGTTCTTCCTGCTCGGCGCCCGAAACAGCGTCGCCGTCGCCTCGGTGCTTGCCTCCCAGTACGCCGTCGTCGCCGTGCTCGGCGGGCTCGCGTTCTACCGCGAGCGCCTGACGCCGCTCCAGGGGATCGGCCTCTGCACGACGCTCGCGGGCGTCACCGCGCTCGCCGTGTTTCGCGGCTGACGTCGTCGGGGACCTGCTGGGCGGCTGAGGCCTCTGCGATCAGTACGAGCGCGGCATGCCGAGAACGTGCTGGCCGAGGTACGCGAGGATCAGGTTGTTCGAGACCGGCGCGACCTTGTAGAGGCGGTTCTCGCGGAACTTCCGCTCCACGTCGTATTCCTCGGCGAAGCCGAAGCCGCCGTGGGCGTCGAGGCACGCGTTCGCGGCTTGCCAGGACGCCTCTGCGGCGAGCAGCTTCGCCATGTTGGCCTCGGCGCCGCAGGGAAGCGCCTGCTCGAAGAGCCAGGCGGCCTTGTAGCGCATCAGGTCGGCCGCCTCGATCTGGGCGTGCGCCTCGGCGATCGGAAACTGCACGCCCTGGTTCGCACCGATCGGCCGGCCGAACACCACGCGCTCGGAGGCGTAGGCCGTCGCCCGCTCGATGAACCAGTGCCCGTCGCCCACGCACTCCGCCGCGATGAGGACGCGCTCGGCGTTCATGCCGTCGAGGATGTAGCGGAAGCCGCGTCCCTCGACGCCGACCAGGTTCTCCTCGGGCACCTCGACGCCGTCGAGGAAGATCTCCGTCGTCGCATGGTTCATGAGCGTCTTGATCGGCCGGATCGTCATCGTGCCGGCCTCGAGCGCCTGCTTCATGTCGACGATGAACGTCGACAGGCCCTCGGTCTTCTTCTCCACCTCCTCGACGGGGGTCGTCCGGGCGAGCAGGAGCATCAGGTCGGAGTAGAGCGCCCTCGACGTCCAGATCTTCTGCCCGCGGATGACGTAGCGCCCGTCGACGTGCTCGGCCGTCGTCTGGATCTTCGTCGTGTCGGAGCCCGCGGTCGGCTCCGTCACCCCGAACGCCTGGAGCCGGAGCTCTCCCGACGCGATCCTCGGCAGGTAGCGCTCCTTCTGCTCCTCGGAGCCGTGCCGGAGGATCGTGCCCATGATGTACATCTGGGCGTGGCAGGCGCCGGCGTTGCCGCCGGCGGCGTTGATCTCCTCGAGGATCACGCTCGCGGCGGTCAGGCTGAGGCCCGCGCCGCCGTACTCCTCGGGTATGAGCGCCGCGAGCCAGCCGTTCTCGGTCAGCGCCCGGACGAACTCCTCGGGATAGCGGTCGGGCTCGAGCGCGCGCCAGTATTCGCCGGGGAACCGCTCGCAGAGCTCACGAACCGCCGCCCGGATCTCGGTGAGCTCCTCCGGCGTCGTGAAGTCCATCGGCGCTGAGTCTAACGTCAGACTTTGGGCGCCGATCCTGCCACGGCCATCCGCGGGGCGGCGTGACGCCCTCCGCGTTGGCGCGCTCCACCCGGTCGAAGTAGAGCAGGCAGGCCGAGATGGCGACGAAGGGCAGGATCAGCCCGTAGAGCGCCGAGCCGATCACGTTGAAGAACTCCGGCGGGAGGCTGGTCGTGAAGATCAGTACCCATCCGACGACCGTGCTGACCGAGACCGCGATGACGTAGAGGAGGCCGAGAACGATCGCCGTGCCCCACCAGGTGCCCCTGACGAGAGCCGTCGACCGCCGGAGCGCCTCGCGCACCCCGGTTCCCTCGAGCATGACGACGTACGGGACGAAGGCGAAGCGGATCCCCAGCCAGATCGCGAAGGGGAACCCGACCAGTGCGAGGTAGGGAACCCAGCGTTGGTCGGTCACGAACGAGAGCCCGACCGGGAGCGCGGCGAAGGCGACGATCACGAGGAGGAGCACCAGGAGCACCAGGAGCGAAGCACCGAGGAGTGGCCAGAACCGCCGGAGGACGGCGCCGTAGACGTTCGGTATCGTGGCCCGTTCGCCGCGGTCGATGCCGATCGAGGGCTACGCCGACCGCCGCGTTGATGACGGTGACGGAGAGGATGCCCCACGGCAGGACCAGCTGAGTGCTCACCTTGGCCAGCAGGAGGTCGAGCAGCGCCTGGATGCCGATCGAGAGGAGCGAGATGAGGAGGGAGATCGCTCCCACGGCGACGAACAGCAGCGCGTGGCGACCGTAGAGAGCTCCGGCGGCCCGCAGGATCTGCCCGAACGCACGTCGCATCCGGACCGGGATGCGGCGGTGCGGCCGCCAGGTGGTGCGAGTCCCGGCTGCGCCGGCCACGGCCACCGCGCCGATCACCAGCAGGATGACCGGCCACGTCCTGCCGCCGAAGAAGAGCAGCACGTCCGAGAAGGCAGCGACCCCGGAGCAGAACGCACGGGTTACGCTCGGCCCGAACGTGCCGCCGGTGGGTACGCGGATGCTGACCGAGCGGAGGTCCTCCTGCCAGGTGAGCGGCTCGGTCCAGCGGGGCTTCGTATTCGGCCCGGTGGGCCCGTTGTTGGGCGAAGGCGCGAGCTGTCCCCAGCGGCCCTCGAATGCGAGCCAGGCGTATCGGCCCTCGGGCCCACCGGGTCGCGTCGGCACGACGACGGCGGCGAGCTTCACCTGCCGGGACTCGGGCGTCGTGTCGTCGCAACCGATTCCCTGCTCCGCGCTCGCTCCGAGCCAGAGCGCGTTCGAGAAGTAACTCGCGTGGGAGCCTGCGCCCGGGTAGACGACCGGGTGGTCGCCCACCCGCTCGAGCTTGTCGCTGTCCCACTCCGCACCCTCGCCGCCCTCGTGCTGGGCATACCCCACCTCGACCGGCTGTTCAGCGAGCGCCTCTTCCGGGGTCGAAGCGTCGAAGACGACCTGGATGCCCTCCCAGTCGCTCTCGTGCTTGTTGTTGTAGTCGTTGAAGTAGTAGAAGAACCAGTACTGGAGCGCGAGCTTTCCCGGAAAGTCGTCCGGTTGGGTCACGATGTGCGCGTACGCGAGCGAGGGGAGGCCGGCATCGAACCGCCGCCCGTCGGTCTCGAAACGGCAGCCCGGCTTCAGCGGGTTGCCGGGAAAATCGAGGAAGTACTCGAGCCCCTTGCCGTAGAGGTCGGCGGCAGTCGGCGCCGTCGTCACCACCGGGTGGCCGCGGCCCGGGCCCCGGAGCGTCACGTCGGGATTGCCCAGGACCATCTCCACGCTCGTCGGGCGGTACGGCTCTCCCTTGCTGTCGCACGGCTCCTCCTGCGCCTTGAGCGCGACGATCGGTGCATAACGGTCGGCGAGCTCCTGCGCGGGACTGGCCGCCGACGCCGTAGCGACCACGGCCAGGAAGCACGTAACGGCAGCGACAGCGGCGAACAGCCTGCTCAGCACGGCCGGGTTAGACTACCGCGCTCTCGTGCTGACAATCGTTCTCGCTCTCGTTGCGGCCCTGCTCTTCGCCGTCGGCACTGTCTTGATGCAGAAGGGCGCGATGCAGGAGGAGGGCGGCGAGGCGATGAAAGCCGGCTTCCTGCTTCGGCTCGCGCGCAAGCCCGTTTGGCTGTTCGGCCTCGTGGCCGAGGGTCTCGGGTACGCGGCGCAGGCCGGGGCACTCGCCGTTGGCAAGCTGATCGTCGTGCAGCCGCTCCTCGTCTCGAGTGTGGTCTTCGCGCTGCCGCTCGGCTGGAAGTTCACGGGGCAGCGAGTAGGTAAGCGCGAGATCATCGGGGCGATCGCGGTCACTGCCGGCCTCGCGGCGTTCACGATCATCTCGAACCCTTCGGAGGGGAAGAGCGATGCGCGAGTGCGCGACTGGCTCATCGCCGGTGCCGTCCTCGGAGGAGCCGCCGCTGTCCTGGTCCTGCTCTCGCGCGGGCGCAAGCCTGGTCTGAAGGCGGCGATGCTCGGAACGGCGTCGGGCTTGCTGTTCGGGCTCACCGCCGCGCTCACCAAGGCGACGATCGACCGCTTCGACGACGGCTTCGTCGCAGTCGTCGGCGACTGGCACCTGTGGGCGCTCATCGGCGTGAGCGTTTGCGCGTTCTGGCTCACTCAGGCGGCTCTCCAGACCGGCTCGCTCGCACCGGCGCTGGCGACCACCATGTCCTTCGAGACGATCGCCGGTGTTGCGCTCGGCATGACCATCCTCGACGAGGAGCTGCACGAGTCGGCGCTCGGCATCGTCGGCTCGTGCGTCTCGCTCGTCATCGCGCTGATCGGCCTTGTCATGCTGGCCGGCTCCCAGGGCGCCCACGAGCAGGCGCTTGCCAGACGTACTGAGGCGAAGGAGCTCGCTCCCGAGGCCGAGCCGGCGTGACGGGCCTCGTCGAAGGCAGATACCGCTCGACAACCAGATCGTCAGGCTCCCGTAGGGCGGACGCCGATGTGTACGATCGGGGCATGTGTCGCAACATCCGTACGCTCCACAACTTCGACCCGCCCGCGACCGACGAGGAGATCCGGGCTGCTGCGCTGCAGTACGTCCGGAAGATCAGCGGCTCCACGAAACCCTCGCAGGCGAACGCGGAAGCGTTCGAGCGGGCCGTCGACGCAGTCGCCGAAGCGTCGACGACGCTGCTCGCTGAGCTCGTGACGCACGCGCCTGCGAAGGATCGCGAGGTCGAGGCCGCGAAAGCTCGCGCCCGAGCGGCCCAGCGCTACGCGGCGTAGCTACGAACCGGGCGTGCCGAGCGGGCCTCGCCCTCGCCCTCGGCGATCTCGGGTCAGCCCGGGAACGCTCGCGCCGTCGGTGCTACGCTCGGCCGAGGTGAAGGCGAAGGCGCTCGGCTTCAACCACGTTGCGCTCGAGGTCGGCGACATCGACGAGGCGCTCGTGTTCTACGGCAGCCTGTTCGAGCTGCGGCTGCGGGGACGCGGTGCGCGGATGGCGTTCGTCGACATGGGTGACCAGTTTCTCGCGCTCTCTGCCGGACGCTCGCAGCCGCCGGACGTGCATCGCCACGTCGGGCTCGTGGTCGACGACGTCGGCGGCCGTGCGCCGGGCGCTGGACGAGATCGGCGCCGAGATCATGCCGGGGCGCGGCCTCGACTTCCGCGACCCTTGGGGCAACCACTTCCAGGTCGTCGCCTACGAGGAGATCCAGTTCCTGAAGGCCCCGGAGGTGCTTCGGGTGCTCGGCGCCGACGGTCTCGGAAAGACCGAGCAGGCACTCGGAGAGCTCCGCGCGAAAGGCATCAGCCTAGGTGTGCCGCCCATGGCGGAGGGGTAATGAAAGCTCATGGACGGTGGGCGCGGGTTTCGGCTGTGAGTCGGATCCGGAGCCCCGCTCGGGTCCTCGTGACGGTCCTGGCGGTCGTCGCCACCCTCCTGATCCCGTGCCCTGCCGGGGCCCAAGAGGCGACGGGACGGCAAGGGCCGCCGTTCGAGCGCGCGAACGGCGTCCCGACCGCCCGGCCCGAGGAGAGCAAGATCTGGTGGAACGACGGCCACTGGTGGGCCTCGCTCTGGAGCGACCGCGCGCTCGACTTCCATCTCTTCCGCCTGGACGGAACGGCGTGGGTCGACACCGGGGTCGCCGTCGATACACGGCAGCGAACCCGCGCGGACGCACTCGCCGCCGGAAAGCGTCTCTTCATCGTGTCGCACAGGTTCAACCGCCGCGGGGCGCCTGACGGTAGCGTCCTCTTCCGCTACACGTACGACGCCCGCTCACACCGTTACGTGCCGGACGGGGGCTTTCCCGCCGTCGTCAACCGCTACGGGAGCGAGACGCTGGTGCTCGCCCGCGAGGGGACGGGGAGGTTGTGGGTCACCTGGACCCAGCGAGGTCGAGTATGGCTCAGCCGCACGCGGTGCACGCCCGGCTGCGACGACCGCGACTGGGGCAAGCCCGCGCCGATCGCCCTGCCCGAGGCGCGGGTAGCCGGGGACGACGTTTCGTCGATCGTCTCCCTTCCCGGGGACCGTGTCGCGATCATGTGGAGCAACCAGCGTCTCGACGCCTTCTTCTACGTCGAGTTCGAGAACGGCAGGATGGGCGAGCTCGAGCCCGTCGACCTGGTCGAGAGCGCGGACGATCACCTGAGCCTGAAGGCCGATTCGCAAGGGCGCGTGTATGCGGCGATCAAGACGACCTCCACGACGCCGGCAGATCTCCTCACCGGGCTGTTCGTACGCGATCCCGAAAGCGGCGAGTGGCACGTCAATCTGTTCGGCAGAACCTCGGACGGGCACACGCGGCCGGTCGTCGTGGTCAACGAAGAGGCCGGGATCGCGCATGTGCTCGCGATGGCCCCGGCGCCGGAGGGAGGCCCGGCTCAGGCGGTGTACCGGAAGAGCACCAACCTCGAGGCGACGGAGCCCTTTCCGGTCGGCCCTGGCGAGCTCGTGCTCGCTGTGTCCGGCGGCTCGGTCATGGATCCCACCTCGACGAAGCAGACGGTCGACGACCGGTGGGGCCTGCTCGTGCTGGCGAGCGAGATACGCAGGAAGCGCTATGCGTTCAAGTCCGAAGCGCCCGGCGGCGTTCTCTCTGCCGTAGAGGCTCCGGATGTCACCGGGAATGAGCCCGCAGTCGTCCAGTCCTTCGAC
The DNA here is from genome assembly GCA_963797645.1 of uncultured Thermoleophilia bacterium. GTDB lineage: Bacteria > Actinomycetota > Thermoleophilia > Gaiellales > Gaiellaceae > CAWCQC01. Next base: position 276,571 of record CAWCQC010000013.1, read on the forward strand.
GACGAGGGGCGCACGCGAGGGTGGCTGCTTCCGGTAGTCGTGGCGGCATCGGCGCTGGCGGCTCTCACGGTCGGGGCAGTGCTCGTGCAGCGTCGCAAGTAGCTTTGGATCGCTTGAGGATCGCCCTCGCCGTTCTGCTCGTGCTCGCGGCCGGGGCCTGCGGGCGCCCGCTCAGGAGGCGGTTGCCCGCTCGAGCAGGCGGCGCGCGATGATCAGCTGCTGGATCTCGTTCGAGCCTTCGCCGATCAGGAGGAGCGGGGCGTCGCGGTAGTAGCGCTCCGGGCGGTACTCGAGCGAGTAGCCGTAGCCGCCGTGGATGCGCATGCAGTCGAGGGCGTTGTCCTGGGCGGCTTCGGTGGCCTGGTACTTGGCCATGCCGGCTTCGAGGTCGGCGCGCTCGCCCGAGGCCTTCTTCTGCGCGGCCTGGATGACGAGGAGGCGGGCGGCCTCGGCGCGCGTCGCCATCTTGGCGAGCATCAGCTGGACGGCCTGGTGGTGGCCGATCGGCTTGCCGAACGCCTCGCGCTCGGTGGCGTAGCGGACGGCGTCGTCGAGGGCTGCCCTGGCTAGCCCGGCGCCGCGGGCGGCGACGTTGACCCGGCCGACCTCGATGCCGCTCATGAAGTACTTGAAACCCTGGCCGATGCCGGCCTCGCCGCCGAGGACGCTCGTAGCAGGGGTGCGGTAGCCGTCGAAGACGAGCTCGGTCGACTCGACGCCCTTGTAGCCGAGCTTCTTCGGCCCCGGCATCGGGATCGTCAGCCCGGGCAGGTCGGACACCTCGGGCTCCTTCTCGAGGACGAAGCCGGTCATGCCGGTGTGCGCCGGGTCCGCCGTCGGGTCGGTCTTCGCGAGCAGCATGACCATTCCCGAGCGCCAGCCGTTCGTGACCCACATCTTCTGGCCGGTGATGACGAACTCGTCGCCTTCCCGCGTCGGCGACGGTGCGGATCGACTGGACGTCCGAGCCGGCGTGGGGCTCCGTCATCGAGAACGACGAGCGGAGCTCGCCGGAGGCGAGCAGCGGGAGGTACCTCGTCTTCTGCTCCTCGGTTCCGTGCATGCGGATCATGTAGCCGGCGATGAAGCTGCCGTTCACGATCCCGGACAGCGTGACCCAGCCGCGCGAGAGCTCCATGACGATCAGCGCATAGGTGTCGAGCGGTAGGCCGAGGCCGCCGAACTCCTCGGGAATCGTCACGCCGAAGAGCCCCATCTCGCGCATCTGTGCGACGAGTGCCTCGGGGAACTCGTCTGCGTGCTCGAGATCGGAGGCGATCGGGATCACCTCACGGTCGACGAACTCGCCGACGGCGCCGACGATCTCGCGCTGCTCCTCGCGTGAGTGCGGCGATCGTCATCAGACGGCGACTCCGGCGACGGAGAGCGGTGGCGAGAGCGGACCGCAGAGTCGTCCTGGCCCTCGAGCCCGAGGACTGCGTCCTCGAGCTCGTCGAGCGCATGGTCGGGCAGCGCGAGCGACGCGTTCCCGCGGAACTTCTCCCGTACCTCGTCGGGCGACAGCGGGTTCTCCGGGCCTCCCTTCTGGTACGGGAAGTCGGCTTCGAGCGTCGTGCCGCCCGCGAGCAGGATGCGGACACCGCCCGGAAACGCCTGCGGGTAGGTCGGATAGTCCTTCGTCTCGTAGCGGACCTTCCGTGCGAGGTCGAGCACCGCCGGCTCGCTGATCGCCTCGTCCGTGTAGTCGGCGACGCCGACGTGGCCGCGCACGATCATCGCGGCGGTCGAGTACTGCAGCGAGAACTTGCCCTCGTACTCCGTTCGCGGCGCGACCTTTGCCTCGGCAGGCTCGAGCACGAGCGAGACTCCTGCGGCGGGCACCGTCACGACGACCTCGTCGATGTCCTCGATCGAGACACCCGCTCCGATTGCTTCGGCGGTCGCGCCGAGAGAGCCGTGCATGAAATGGCAGGCGGGATAAGGCTTGTAGGCGATGCGAGGCGTCTCCCAGCGCGTGCCGAGATCCGCAAGCTGGGCCTCGACGTCGATCTCGCCCTTCTCGGCGCCGAGGAATGCGTGGTAGAGCCCGAACTTTCCCTCGATGATCGAGTGCGGCCCCTCCGCGCCGAGCGCCGCGAGACGCGCAGCGATCAGCGCGCCGTGGGCTGCCCAGGCCGGATGGAGGGGCTTCGTCGCCGTGCCGTCCTCGAGGTAGGCGAAGAGGCCCGACGCCATCGAGCCGACGAGTCCGAGCGCGCCGGCGGCCGTCTGCGGATCGAGGCCGTCCAGGCGGGCGGCGGCGGTCGGCCGCTCCGAAGATGCCGCAGATAGCCGTCGGGTGGAAGCCGCGCCGGTGGAACTCGCTCGACGCGGCCATGCCGAGCCGCGTGACGACTTCGTTCGCGCCGACGATCGCCGTCAGCACCTCACGCCCGGACGCGCCCTGCGCCTCGCCGGCGGCGAGCGCTGCCGGGCAGGTGACCGTCGAGACGTGGCTGACCGAGTCGGAGTGCGTGTCGTCGAAGTCGAGCCCGTGGCAGAGCATCGCGTTGGCGAAGGCGGCGTTCGCCGCAGGCAGGCCGGGATCGAGCCCGATGACCGTCGACTGGGCGTCACCGCCGAGCTCGGCCATGGTCGAACGCCCCTCGGTCGCAACGCCGAGCGCGTGGGCCGCAAGCCCGCACCCGAGGGTGTCGAGCAGGTGGAGCTTGGCGGCGTCCAACACCTCGCCGGGGATGTCCTGGTAGCCCAGCCCCGTGGTCCACTCGGTGAAACGTTCAGCTGCAGTAGCCATGTCAGACCGTCCAGTCCTCGTCGGTTGCCGGAAACATGTCCGTTACCTCCGGTGCGCCTCGCTTGTAGACCATGAACGTCCGCTTGAACTCGATCACGACCTCGCGGCGCTGGTTGATGCCGCGGCAGCGCATCGAGACGATGCCCACGTTCTGGTTCGACTTCGACTCGCGCATGTCGGTGATCTCGCTCTCTGCCCAGAGCGTGTCGCCGACGAACACCGGCTTCGGGAGCTTGATGTCAGTCCAGGAGAGGTTCGCGGTCGCGTTCTCGCTCGTGTCCGGAACGGTCATGCCTGTGACGAGCGCGAGCGTGAAGGCCGAGTTGATCAGCTGCTGCCCGAAGCGCGTGCCCTCCGTGTAGGGCGTGTTGAAGTGCATCTGGTTCGTGTTCAGGGTGAGGAGCGTGAACCAGATGTTGTCCGTCTCGGTGATCGTTCGACCGAGTCGGCTCTGGTAGACGTCCCCGACGTCGAAGTCTTCGTAGAAGCGCCCCCGCCAGACCTTCGGCGCGGCGTCCTCTGCATGCTCTGGGATCATCCCGTCTCCTTTTCCAGCAACCTCCTGGCCCGCACGACCACGGGCAGGTCGATCATCTCGCCGTCGAGCGCGATCGCGCCCTTTCCGTCCTTGACACCGTCCTCGTAGGCTGCGACGACCCGTCGTGCCCATTCGAGCTGCTCCTCGTCGGGAGCGAACACCCGGTTCACGACCTCGATCTGCGCCGGGTGGATACACAGCTTGCCGCCCATTCCGAGCGAGCGCGCGAGCCGAGACTCCTCCTCGAGGCCGGCGTCGTCACGCGTGTCCAGGTGCACGATGTCGAACGGCGGGCGGATTCCCGCGGCCGCCGAGTCGACCACGAGCGACGAGCGGGCGAACAGGACCTCCAGGCCGTCCTTCCGGGGCTCGAGCCTGAGCTCTGCCCCGAGGTCGGCCGCTCCGAGCGCGAGAGCAGCCACGCGCATCCGAGCCGCCGTCTCGTACGCGAGGCGAACGCCGAGCGCAGTCTCGACGATCGCGATCAGAGGGGGGCCGATCGAGCCGAGGGCGTCTACGGCCTCGGGGGTCGCCTTCGGCAGGACGATCGCGTCGAGGCCGAGCCCCTCCAGCGCCTCCGCGTCCCGTTCCCAGTGCTCGGTGTCGGTGCCGTTCACGCGGACGATGCGGGCGGCTTTGGTCTCCCGCGAGCCCATCAGGCGAACGACCAGCGACCGGGCGGCATCCTTCTCCGCGGCCGCGACTGCATCCTCGAGGTCGGCGACGACTCCGTCGGCGTCGGACTCGAGCGCGCGCGTCAGCTTACGCTCGTCGCTGCCGGGTGCGAAGAGGAGCGAGCGGAGATTCGAGAGGTCTGCGGACGTCATCCGTTTATAAGTCAGACATTCGGAATCTGTCAACTGACGTCCGCGCCGCACCAGGCCGGATGGCGCTTGACAGCCTTCCGGAAGTCAGACATAAACCTTGGGTCAGCAACCCTGAGTACGGGGAGGTCGATGGCGTGAAAGCGGTCCGGTTCCACGAGTTCGGCGGGTCGGACGTTCTGCGGCTCGAGGAGATCGAGGATCCCGTTCCCGGGACCCGGCGAGGTCTCGATCCGAGTCCGGGCGGCAGCCCTCAACCATCTCGACGTCGACGTCCGCGAGGGCATCTCCCGCTTCCCGATCAACCTTCCGCACACGCTCGGGATCGAGGTGGCCGGCGAGATCGAGGAGATCGGCGAGGGCGTCGACGGATGGCAGCCGGGAGACCGGGTCAATCCGTACATCATGACCCCCTGCGGCGAGTGCGTGTACTGCCGCACGGGGCGCGAGTCGCTCTGCCTCTCCCCGGGGTTCATCAGCTTCACGACCGGAGGTGGATTCGCGGAGAAGCTCACGTGCCCGGCTCGACAGCTCGTGCGAGTCCCGGACGGCGTTTCGATGGAGGAGGCGGCTGCGCTGCAGGTCGCGTTCGCGACCTCCTGGCACATGCTGTTCACGCGAGGCCGGCTGAAGGCGGGCGAGACCGTGCTCATCAACTCGGTCGGCAGCGGCATCGGATCCGCGGCCGTTCAGCTCGCGAAGATGGCCGGCGCTTTCGTGATCGGCAACGCCTCGAGCGAAGAGAAGCTCGAGCGTGCGCGTGAGCTCGGCATGGACGTGGGCATCAACCACGCGACCCAGGACGTCGTCGAAGAGGTGCTCCAGGCGACCGGCGGAGCCGGGGCCGACCTCACCTACGAGCACGTCGGCGGAGAGCTGTTCCAGAAGGGCCTCGATGCGCTCAAGAAGGACGGGCGCCTCGTCATCTGCGGAGGGCACTCGGGAGAGGTCGTTCCCTTCGACATCATCCCGTTCTTCCGGACGCAGAAGAGCATCATCGGATCGTTCGTGTACACACGCGATGAGATCTCGCGCTGCTTCGAGCTAGCCGGCCGCGGGGAGATCAAGCCCCTCGTGCACACGACGTTCCCGCTGGAAGAGGTCAAGGAGGCGATGGAGATGATGGAGCGCCGCGAGCACTTCGGCAAGATCGTCCTCACGCCGTGAAGGAGACCGAGAGATGAAACGCGTAGGCGTCGACGTCGGCGGGACGTTCACGGACCTGATCGAGGTCGACGACGAGACCGGAACGATTCTCGTCCACAAGCTGCCGACGACGCCGGACGATCCGTCGAAGGGAACCGTTCAGGGCATCAGGGAGATCGCGGCGCAGGCCGGTATCGAGCCTTCCGACCTCGACCAGGTCTTTCACGGGACGACGATCGCGACCAACATCGTCATCGAGCACAACGGGGCGAAGGTCGGGATGATTACCACGGAGGGCTACCGCGACATCCTCCACATCGCGCGCCACAAGAAGCCGCTGAACTTCTCGAACTACCAGGATCTGCCCTGGCAGCGCTATCCGATCGTCCGCCGCCGCTATCGCCGGACGGTGCCCGAGCGAATCACCCGGGACGGCGAGGTGCTCGTTCCGCTCGACGAGGAACAGGCGCGCGAGCGGGTGCGGGAGCTCAAGGAGGCAGGCGTCGAGGCCGTCGCGGTGTGCTTCCTGTTCTCGTTCCTGAACCCCGATCACGAGGCCCGCGTCGCTGCGATCGTCCGAGAGGAGTTCCCGGAAGCGTTCCTCTCGGTCTCATCGGAGGTCCTGCCGCAGTACCGTGAGTACGAGCGGTTCTCGACGGTCTGCCTGAACGCCTTCATCGGCCCGAAGGTCGCGAGCTACGTGCGCCGTCTCGAGGACGAGCTGCAGGGCATGGGCGTCAGGACCGGAGTCCATCTGATGACCTCCGCCAGCGGGGTCGCGACGGCTGAAGGGGCGGTCGCGCGGCCGGTCAACATGCTCATGTCGGGCCCGGTTGCAGGCGTCGTGGGAGGCATCTGGGCCGGCCGCCAGGCGGGCTACGACAGCGTCATCACGCTGGACGTCGGCGGCACGTCCGCGGACATCGGGCTCGCGCAGGACGGCCGCCTGCGGATGAAGCACCTGCTCGACACGCGCGTGGGGCCGTACCAGGCGATGATCCCCATGGTCGACGTGGACACGATCGGCGCCGGCGGCGGCTCCATCGCCTACGTCGACCAGGGCGGGATCTTCCGCGTCGGGCCTCGTTCGGCAGGGGCCGATCCCGGGCCCGCCGCCTACGATCGCGGCGGCACGGAGGCGACGGCGACCGACGCGATGGTCAACCTCGGCTGGCTCGTCCCCGAGGCGTTTCTCGGAGGCGGCATGACGCTGCGGCCCGATCTGGCCCGCGAGGCGTTCGAGAACGGGCCGGCGCGCGCGCTCGGTATGTCGGTCGAGGAGGCATCGATGGGCGCCGTGCAGATCCTGACGCACTCGATGGTGCAGTCGATCGAGGAGAACTCGGTCCGCAAGGGCTTCGACCCCCGCGACTTCGCCCTCGTGGCCGAGGGAGGCGCCGGGCCGCTGTTCTCGGCGCAGGTCGGGGTCGAGGTCGGGACGCCCTGGGTGCTCGTACCGCCCTACCCGGGGATCACCTCGGCGATGGGCCTGCTCGCCACCGACATGGTGTACGAGTACGTCTCGACCGCGTACCAGCGCGTCTCGACGCTCGACGCCGCAGCTCTCGAGCGGCGGTTCGGAGAGCTCGAAGAGCGTGCTCGCGCTCAGCTCGAGGAGGACGGTGTGCCTGCAGATCGGGTTCTCGTCCAGCGCGTCGCCGATTGCCGGTATCTCGGACAGGGCTACGAGCTCCGGGTCGACGCTCCGTCCGGCCAGATCGACGACGACTGGGTCGAGAGGGTACGGGCCGACTTCCACGACATCCACGAGCGCGAGTACTCGCGGCGGTTCGAGGAGTCGGACATCGAGATCCCGAACGTCCGCGTCCGCGGGATCGGCCTGATGCCGCCGCTCTCGACTCCCGAGGTCGAGCACGGCGGCGAGTCGCCGGACGGCGCGCTGCGTCACGAAGGGGCGGCCTGGTTCCGGGTCGACGGCGAGCTTCGACAGGTTCCGACCCGATACTACGATCGGGCTGCTCTCGAGGCGGGGAACAGGATCGACGGGCCTGCGATCGTCAACCAGTACGACACGACCACCGTCGTCCCGCCGGGGATTGCCGCACACGTCGACCGCTTCGGGAACGTCGTCATCGAGGTCGGCACGTCGGCGGAGGCCAAGGCCATCGCGGCCGGCATGGAGGTGAGCGCCTGATGAGCTCGCTCACGTTCCTGGGGCGCCGCTCGCAAGGGAGGCGAGCGCGCGGGCGCGCAGGACAGTACAGGGACGTACGGACGAGCGCCGCGCGCGACGCACCCTGCCGCGAGCGGTGCCAACCTTCGGCAGAGCCCGGCTCTGCCGGGCGGGAGCCGAAGGAGGCCAGGGACGTGAGTGTGGTGGAGTACGAGGTCGGGCGGCAACCGGGGCCGCCGGCGCGGGCGCGCGTCGATGTCGATCCGATCACGCTCCGCGTGCTCGGCGGGGCGTTCCATGCCATCGCGAAGGAGATGGCGGGCGTCCTCTTCCGCATGAGCTACTCCTCCATCATCCGCGAGTCCGAGGACCTCGGCGCAGGCATCTTCGACGCCCAGGGCCGCGAGCTCTGCGAGTCGGACTCGACCCCGATGCACATCGGCTCTCTGCCGTGGTACATCCGCGGCTTCCTCCACCGGCTGGGCGACGAGATCGAGGAGGGGGACGTCATCGTCCACAACCACCCGTACCTGGGTGCGTCGCACTCTCCGGACGTGGCCGTCGCGGTGCCGATCATCCACGAGGGTGAGCTGCTCGGCTTCGCTGCGGTGACCGCCCATGTCCTCGATGTCGGCGGGTCGTACCCGGGTATCAACGCCGACGCCTTCGACGTCTATGCCGAGGCGAAGATGTACAACGCGCTTCGCTGGTATCGCCGCAACGAGCTGAACGTCGACGTCGATCGGATGATCTTCGACAACGTCCGGACCGAGACCATGAACCGGGGCGACATGAACGCCATGCTCGCCGCGTGCCAGCTCGGCCGCGATCGCTTCCTCCGGCTCGTGCAGCGCTACGGCACCGAGGTCGTGATGAGTGCCGCGTACGAGTGGATGGACTACTCGGAGAAGACCCTGCGGGCCGAGATCGCGAAGATCCCCGACGGGGAGTACGGGCCGATCGTCGGCTGGCTCGACGACGATGCGAGGAACCGCGGCGTTCGTCTCCGCGTCGAGACGAAGGTGATCGTCGAGGGAGACGAGATCACGATCGACCTGACCGGGTCGAATCCCGAGGTGCCGACCGGTTTCAACGTTCCTTTCGAGGGATCTCTGCTCGTCGGCGCGTACTACGCCGTGCGCACGATCCTCCTCGACGAGGTGACGTTCCCTGAGCACGTGCCGCAGAACGATGGGGTCTTCCGCCCGGTGAACGTGATCGCGCCCAAAGGGACGATCTTCAACCCGAGCTTTCCGCGCGCCTGCTTCTCGCGCTTCACCCAGGTGCAGCGGGTGGTCGACAACACGATCCTCGCGCTCGCGGACGCGCTGCCGGACAAGGTGACCGCCGGTAACTCCGCCGGCATCCACTTCTGCGCCTACGCGGGCTTCGACGAGACCGCGGGCGAGTACTGGCTCTATCTGGAGGTCAACGAGGGCTCGTACGGTGGCCGGCACGGCAAGGACGCGATGGACTCGGTCGACAACCTGATGGCGAACACCCGGAACAATCCGATCGAGGAGCTCGACATGCGCTTCCCTGTCCGCTGCGACCAGTACGAGCTCCGACCGGAGCCGGCTGCGCCCGGCAAGTGGCGCGGAGGGATTGGGATCATCCGCCGGAACCGCTTCCTCGTGGACGGAACGTACTCGTGCGAGGGCGACCGCCAGCACGATCCGCCACGTGGAATCTTCGGCGGGTGGGACGGGCTCGTCGCATCGTGCCGGAAGAATCCCGACACCCCTCGTGAAGAGGCGCTCGAGGCGAAGGTGACCGGCATTCCCTTCGGTGCCGGCGAGTTCATCGAGTTCAGGGAGCCCAACGCCGCCGGCTACGGCGACCCGCTGGAGCGAGATCCGGCGATGGTGCGCGAGGACGTGCTCGACGACTTCACCACGGTGGAGCTCGCCCGTGACGCGTACGGCGTCGTATTCGCTGACGAGCAGACCCTCGAGATCGACCAGGAAGCGACCGCTGCGCGCCGAGCCGAGCTCGCGGCGAAGCGGGACGGCAGCTCGCTGACGGAGTATTTCGAGGAGCGCGGGCTGCCACGGTCGTCCTCGCCGACCTCGCTTGCCGGAAACAGCGAGTTCGGCATCGGCTGATTCGATGAACGCCGACCCGGACAACGTCACCGACCGCCCGCCCCGGCTGAACCGGTTGCTCCGAGCGATCGAGCGCGAGCCCGGGCCGGTTCCCGTCCGGCGCGTTCGCAAGGCGTACGAGCAGGTGGCCGACCAGCTCCGCGAGCTGATCATGACCGGCCAGCTCGCGCCCGGCGAGCGGCTGCCGAACGAGGCACTGCTGGCACGGGAGTTCGGCGTCAGCCGGGCGACGATCCGCGAAGCGCTGCGAGTGCTCGCCGCACAGAACCTCCTGCGTACGGCGAAGGGCGCCGGCGGCGGGAGCTACGTGACGATCCCCACGGTCGACCACATCTCGGAGTTCCTGCGCTCGAACATCAACCTGCTCACCGAGTCGCAGGACGTGTCCCTCGCGGAGCTGATCGAGGCGCGCAAGCTACTCGAGGTGCCGGCCGCCCGTCTGGCCGCCGAGCGACGCAGCGAAGCCGACCTCGATCGCCTACGGGAGTCGATCCCGGGGGAGCCCCTGAAGCTGAACACGCAGGAGCAGTTCGCCTACAACAAGGGCTTCCACTCGGCCCTCGTCGAGACCTGCCGGAACACCCTCCTCTACATCGCCGCACAGCCCGTCTTCTCGGCGCTGCAGACGAATCTGGCGCGCTCGGCGCTCGGCCGGCGGTTCCATCGCGAGATCAACCAGCACCACCGCCTGATCACGGAGGCGATCGAGGCCTGCGACGCCGATGCCGCGGCGGCTCAGATGGAGAGCCACCTCGACTACCTCGTCCCGTACTACGAGCGCGCCTGGCGCGACCTCCGGCGGACGCGCGCACACGCCTGAGATTCACGGCTTGAGATGAGCCTTTCCCGCAGCGTCTTCGGGTTGCTGCTGGGGAAGCGCCTGCCCCGGACCTCGGGAACCCTCCGCTTCCACGGGCCGCAGGCGGAGATCGTCATCCGCCGAGACCGGTACGGGATCCCGCACGTGGAAGCGGCAAGCGACGAGGACGCCGCGTTTGCGCTCGGCTTCTGCCAGGGGCAGGACCGCGCGTTCCAGCTCGAGATCATCCTCCGCCTGGCGCGGGGAACGCTCGCGCAGCTCGTCGGGAGACCGGCGCTGCCGATCGACCGGCTCTCGCGCCGGATCGGTTTCGCTCTCGGCGCGCGGGCGCAGCTGGCTGCCTCCGCCCCGCAGCTCACGAGCGACCTCGGCGCGTTCGCACGCGGGGTGACCGCCGGCGCCCGCGTGGGCGGCGCGCGCCGCCCGCACGAGCTCGCGCTCCTGCGCGCGCGGCCGTCCGAGTGGACGGCCGCGGACGTGATCGCGGTCAACCGCATGATCGCGTTCCTGATCCCGTCGAACTGGGACGCCGAGCTCGCGCGGCTCAAGGTACTGGCCTCGGACGGCCCCGAGGCGCTGCTCGCAGTCGAGGCGCTCGGCGACACGCCGCTCCCGGTCATACGGGGTGGCGAGGCAGCGGTGGGACAGGCAGTCGACGCGCTGGGCGAGGACATCCGGCGCTTCTCGCTCGCCGCCGGCGTCGGCGGCTCCTCCAACAGCTGGGTTCTCGACGGCACGCGGACCGCGAGCGGCAGGCCGCTCCTCGCGAACGACCCGCACCTCGCCCCGACGCTGCCGTCCCACTGGTATCTCGTCCACGTCGAGACGCCCGACTGGCGGCTCGCCGGTGCGTGCTACACCGGCACGCCCGCGGTGCTGGTCGGCTTCAACGGCCACGGCGCATGGGGCGTCACGGCCGGCCTCTCCGACACGACCGACCTGTTCGTGGAGCGGCTCGAGGACGAGACGTTCCAGCGACGGGTCGAGCCGATCGAGGTGCGCCGCGCGGGAACCGTGAACGAAGAGGTCCTGGTCACGCCGAACGGGCCGATCGTGAGCCCGGCACTCGACGGCGTGCCCTACGGGCTGTCGCTCCGCGCAACATGGCTCGAAGCGAGGCCGCTCGGCGGTTTCCTGCGCTCGTTCAAGGCGCGGTCGTTCGAGGAGTTCCGGCGCGCGTTCGAGAGCTGGCCGGCCGTCCCGCTCAACCTCGTCTGGGCCGACCGGTCGGGAGCGATCGGCTGGCAGCTCGTCGGCGAGGTGCCCAGGCGAGACGAGGGACGCGGCATGGTGCCCGGGCCGGGCTGGGAGGCGGCAGGGTGGGAGGCCGGGATGGTCCCGTTCGACGAGATGCCCTTCCTCGAGAGCCCTCCCGAGAGGCCCATCGTGACCGCGAACAACCGTCCGACCCAGGACGAGGGAGCGCCGTTCCTCGGCGCCGACTGGCTCGACGGCTACCGGGCGGCTCGGATCCTCGAGCTGCTCGCCACTCGGAACGACTGGGACGTGCAGGGAACGCTCGAGCTCCAGCTCGACGTCGGCTCGCTGCCCTGGCGCGAGATCCGCGATGCCGTGCTGGCCGCACCGGTGCGCGGAACCGCCATCCGGGCGCAGGATCTGCTCGCCTCCTGGAACGGAGCCCTTGCTCCGGAGTCGCCCGCGGCAACGGTGTACGTCCTGCTCGCATGCGAGCTCGTGATGCGTTCTCTTCGGGAAGCTGTACCGAGAAGCGCCGACTGGGCTGCCGGAAAGGGGTTTCACGTGCTCGCGCCGACGACCCTGTACGGCCGCAGGCGGCTCGGCCAGCTTCCCGCGATCGTCCGCGGGCTCGCTCCCGGAGAGATCGCCGACGCGCTCGAGCAAGTCGCAACCGGCCTGGGCAGCCGGCTCGGCGCCGATCCAGCTCGCTGGGCCTGGGGCCGCGCACGGCCCGTCGTCCTGCGGCATCCGCTCGGTCTCCGGCCACCGCTCGATCGGGTGTTCGACATCGGCCCGCTCCCGCTCGGCGGCGACGCGAGCACGATCGCCCAGGCCCCCGTCACCCCTGTCGATCCTCTGGGCCCGCCCTCCGTGATCCCCTCGCTGCGCGCGGTCATCGACGTCGGCAACTGGGAGCAGAGCCGTTTCTCTCTGCCCGGCGGCCAGTCCGGGAACGCCGTCTCGCCTCATTACGACGATCTCCTGCCCCTGTACCTGCGCGGCTCCGGAGTGCCCATCGCCTGGTCGCAGGAGTCGGTGCGGGCGGCGACGGTCGAGACCCTGCGCGTCGTGCCGTTCCGGATTGACAAGTCTCGCAGCACGCTCTAGAACGGCGGGATGTCGACCAAAGTCAGACATTCGGAGGGGCCGTGACGCTCCCGCTCGCGGACGTCCGCGTCGTCGCCGTCGAGCAGTACGGCGCGGGGCCCTGGGGGACGCTCCAGCTCGCCGACCTCGGCGCGGAGGTGATCAAGATCGAGGATCCCGCGCTCGAAGCGGCGACGTCGGCCGCTACGTGCCGCCGTACCAGGAGGGCGAGGACTCGCTCTTCTTCGAGACGTTCAACCGCAACAAGAAGAGCGTCTCGCTCGACCTCCGCCGCCCCGAGGCGCGAGGCGTCTTCGAGGACCTCGTGCGCGCCTCCGACGTCGTCTACTCGAACCTCCGCGGCGACCAGCCGCAGAAGCTCGGCCTCACGCTACGAGCAGCTGACGGGACGTCAATCCGCGCGTCGTGTGCTGCTCGCTCTCGGGCTTCGGCATGACCGGCCCGCGGGCTGCCGAGGGCGGCTACGACTACATGATGCAGGGGCTGGCGGGCTGGATGAGCCTGACCGGCGAGCCCGGCGGCCCGCCGACGAAGTCGGGCCTCTCGCTCGTCGATCTCTCGGGCGGCTACGTCTCGGCGATCGCGGTGCTCGTCGGGGCTCTGGCAGCGCCCGCCGCGACGGCGTCGGCTGCGACTGCGACATCTCGCTGTTCGAGACCGCGCTCGCCGAGCTCATGTACGTCGGGACGTGGGTGGCGACGAGCGGATACGAGCCGAGACGGATGCCGAGCTCGGCGCACCCCTCGATCGTCCCGTTCCAGAACTTCCGGACCGCCGACGGCTGGATCGTCGTCGCGTGCCCGAAGCCGAAGTTCTGGGAGCTCCTCTGCGATGCGATCGGTCGGCCCGAGCTCCGCGACGACCCGCGCTTCGCCGACTTCGCCGCGCGCGACGCGAACCGCGACGAGCTGCTGCCGATCCTCGAGGAGGCCTTCGCAGCGCGCACGAGCGCGCGAATGGCTCGACGTCCTCGGACGCGCCGGCATCCCGGGCTCCGCGATCAACGACGTCGCCGGCGCGCTCGACGACCCCCAGGTCGCCGCCCGCGGAGGCGTCGTCGAGCACGACCACCCTGCGTTCGGCCGGGTCCGAACGGTCGCGACGCCGCTGCGAGTCGGCGAGGAGGAGAAGCCCGTACAGCGCGCTCCGTTCCGCGGCGAGCACACCGAGCAGGTCCTCGCCGAGGCTCTGCGGCTACGACGCCGAGAAGATCGCCGAGCTCCGCGCAGCAGGGGTGTTCGGGTAGGACGATACTCTCGGGCCGGCCGTGACCGATTTCATCTGGAGCCCCGGCGCGGAGGTCGTCGAGCGCGCGAACGTGACGCGTCTGATGCGGCGGCACGGGATCGGCCACTTCGACGAGCTCGTCCGGCGATCGCAGGCCGAGCCCGAGTGGTTCTGGCCGGCGGCGATCGACGACATGGGCCTCGAGTTCGCGACTCCGTTCGAGCGCGTGTTCGACGACACGAACGGGCCGGAGTGGACGACGTGGTTCACCGGCGGCAGGCTGAATCTCGCCTGGAACTGCGTCCACCGCCATGCACGAGGCCCGTTGGCAGACTCGCCTGCGACCGTGTTCGCCGGAGAGAACGGCGACCGTTCAGTGCTCACCTTCGCGGAGCTGTCCGAGAGCGTGACCCGCTTCGCCGAAGCGCTCGTCCAGCTCGGCGTCGAGCCGGGTGATCGAGTTGCCTACTACCTACCCATGTCGCCCCAGGCCGTGATCGTCTCGCACGCCTGCGCCCACGTCGGCGCGATCCAGGTGCCCGTTTTCTCCGGCTTCGCGGCACCGGCAGTCGCGCAGAGGCTGGCTGACGCACAGGCGAAGGTGCTCGTGACTGCTGACGGCTCGCTCCGAAGGGGCCGGGTGGTGCCGCTGAAGGAGATCGCCGATGACGCGCTGGAACATGCGCCCAGCGTCGAGCACGTCGTCGTCTGGCCCCGGCTCGCCCGCAACGGGGTGCCGATGCAGGCGGGCCGCGACCTCAGCTGGGACGACGCGCTCGACGGAACCAAAGGCGTCCTCGCCCCACTGCTCGTCGACTCGGAAACCCCGTACCTGCTCGTCTACACCTCCGGGACGAGCGGCCGTCCGAAAGGAGTCGTGCACGTGCAAGGGGGCTTCCTCGTCTCCATCACGCGCGAGGTCTGCTACCAGGCGGACGCCGGCCCCGGAGACGTCATCCACTTCGTGACCGACATGGGCTGGATCATGGGGCCCTGGACGGTGGTCGGCGGCCACGCGCTCGGCGCGACGCTCGTGCTCGCGGAGGGCGCCCCCGACTGGCCCGCGCCCGACCGCCTCTGGCAGATCGTCGAGCAGGAACGAGTGACGATTCTCGGGCTCTCGCCGACCCTCGTTCGCGCCCTGATGCCGCACGGAGAGTCGCTCGTGCGGCAGCACGACCGTTCCTCGCTGCGCGCGTTCGTCACGACCGGCGAGCCCTGGAATCCCGATCCGTACCGCTGGCTCCACGCCAGCGTGGGGGAGGGCCGCGTTCCGATCATCAACTGCTCGGGTGGAACCGAGATCGCGGCGTGCTTTCTCTCGTGCTCACCCGTGATGCCGACGAAGGTCTGCTCGCTCGGGGGCCCGGCGCTCGGAATGGCGGTGGACGTCGTCGACGAGCACGGAAGCCCCGTCCGCGGAGAGGTGGGCGAGCTCGTCTGCCGGGCGCCGTTTCCCGGGATGACGCGCGGCTTCTGGCGGGATCCCGAGCGGTACCTCGACGCGTACTGGCGCCGCTTGCCCGGCGTGTGGGTTCACGGCGACTGGGCGCTCGTCGACGAGGACGGCTACTGGTACATCACCGGCCGCTCCGACGACACTCTCAATCTCGGTGGCAAGCGACTCGGTCCTGCCGAGATCGAGTCCGCCGTCGTCGCGCACCCTGCCGTTCTCGAGGCGGCGGCCGTAGGCGTGCCGCACGAGACGAAGGGCCAGGCCGCCTGGGTGGTCTGTGTGCTCGTTCCAGGCTCGGAGCCGTCCGATGAGCTCGCTGACGAGGTCGCTGCCTCGTGGAGCGGGCGCTCGGAAAGCCGTTCCGTCCGGATCGTGTCGAGTTCGTGCCGTCGCTTCCGAAGACGCGCTCGGCGAAGATCGTCCGGCGCGCCGTTCGTGCCGCGGCTCTGGGCGAGGACCCGGGGGACATCTCGTCGGTCGAGAATCCGGAGTCGCTCACCGAGATCGCGCAGTCGCTCGGGCGCTGAGCCCTGGCAGCTCCCCTTTGCGGACCTTGCCCATCTCGTTGCGCGGGAGCGCGTCGAGAAAGCGCACCGATCGCGGCCGCTTGTGCGGCGCGAGGAGCGCGACGACGTGGTCGCTGAGCGCGTCCGCCGACGGAGTGGCTCCGTCGCGTACGACCACCCAGGCGACGATCCGCTCGCCGAGGTCGTCGTCCGGCTCGCCCTTGACCGCCGCTTCGGCGACGTCCGGGTGCTCGAGCAGCGCGCTCTCGATCTCCCCGGCGCCGACCTTGAACCCGCCGGTCTTGATCAGGTCGGTGGCGCGCCGGCCGACGATCCGCAGATAGTCACCCTTGCCCTTCGTCGCCAGGTCGCCGGTGAGAAACCAGTCGTCGCGGAACGCGGCGGCGGTCGCATCCGGGCGGTTGAGGTACCCGGAGAAGACGTTCGGGCCGCGCACGGCCACCTCGCCGATCGTCGTGTCGTCGGTGCCGCCGATTGTCTCGCCGTCGTCGGCGACGAGTTGCAGCTCGACACCGGGAAGCGGCGGCCCGACCGTGCCCGGCCTGTGCTCGCCCGACACGGGAATCGAGGTGTTGATCAGCGTCTCGGTCAGCCCGTAGCGCTCGACCACACGCTGTCCCGTCGTCTGTTCGATCCGGACGTGCTCCCGAACCGGGAGCGCCGCCGAGCCCGAGACGAGGAGCCTGGCCCCGGCAAGAGCGCTCGCGATCTCCCCGCCCGTCTCGCAGGCGTCGGCGAGCCGGTGGTACATGGTCGGAACGCCGAAGAGCATCGTGCCCCCATCCGCCAACGCTCCGGCGATGGACTCCGGCGAGA
The DNA here is from genome assembly GCA_963797645.1 of uncultured Thermoleophilia bacterium. Lineage (GTDB taxonomy): Bacteria > Actinomycetota > Thermoleophilia > Gaiellales > Gaiellaceae > CAWCQC01. The sequence continues at coordinate 293,226 of CAWCQC010000013.1, forward strand.
AGCGGCCGACGTGTCGCACGCTGCCACCCAGGCGGACCGGCCCCAGCAGCCCGAGCACGAGCCCGTGCACGTGGAAGAGCGGGAGCCCGTGAACCAGGACGTCGTCCCTGGTCCACCGCCAGACGGCCGCGAGCGCGTCGAGGTTGGCGGCGATCGCGCTGCGCGGGATGACGGCGCCCTTCGGCGCGCCGGTCGTTCCGGACGTGTAGAGCACGAACGCCGGTGTGTCAGGATCGGGCTCTTGCGGCAGCCGATCGCCGTGCGCGCCGGTGTCGACGTCGATCCGCCGCACCGCTGCGAGCCCCGGCGGCAGGTCCTCAGCCCGGGCCGCAAGGACGGCCGAGGGCGCCGCGTCGGCGAGCGACGTGCGCCAGCTCGCGCTCGCCGGTGCTCGGGTTGATCGGGACAACGGCCGTGCCCGCGAGCGAGCCCGGCGAGGACGCCGACAGCGGTCTCCAGGGACGGCGAGGCCCAGACGGCAACGCGCTCCAGTCCCTCGAGGCGCTGCGCCAGAGAGCCGGCTGCGGCCCGGAGCTCGGGGTAGGTGAGCGAGCGGCCTGCGACGCCCACGAAGCCCGAGCGACGGCGGATCGAGAAGGGCCGGGAGCAGCGGCGCCGTCACTCGCCCAACTCTAGAGATGTGGGAAGATCGGGCCAAACCGACGACTGAGGGAGTCCCGTGCGGATCAAGTTCATCATTCCGTTTCCGTTCGACGACGAGGGCATCGCAAACCGGGCCGCCCAGATCCCGAAGGAGCTGCTCGGGCCGGATACGCACGTGGAGTGCGTTCCGGTGCGGAACAGCGCGACGTTCGTCACCGACTACTACGAGTCGATGCTGTTCGACGTCTACATCCTCGAAGCGGCGCTTCGGGCCGAGGACGAGGGCTACGACGCGGTGATCATGGACACCGTCTCGGACTCGGGGCTCGCCGCGATGCGGTCGCGCCTGAACATTCTCGCCATCGGGCCCGGCCTCATCTCGTACGCGGTGGCGGTCATGCTGGGGAAGCGGTTCTCGATCGTGACCATGTGGGATCGGTGGCGGCACCTCTACGAGAAGAACCTGGACACGTATCACCTGTGGGAGAAGTGCGCGTCGATCCGTGCCGTGAACATCCCGCCCGACGTGGAGGCGCTGTTCAGCGGCAAGGAGGAGGAGATGTTCGAGAAGCTGACCGCCGAGGCGCAGAAGGCGGTCGACGAGGACGGCGCCGACGTGATCCTGCTCGGCTCGACGACGATGCACCAGGCGGGGGACTACATGGCAGCGCACCTGCCGTGCCCGGTGATCAATCCCGGGCCGGTGGGGATCAAGATGGCCGAGACGCTCGTGACGCTCGGCCTCAGGCACTCGAAGGTCGCGTACCCGAGCCCCGACACGATCCAGGACGAGAAGTTCTTCTCGTTGATCGGGGCCGACGGCACGACGAGGCAGGTGTAGCGTGGACGAGCTTCTCGATCCGATCGAGGGTGCGGAGCACCATGACGTCGGTGGGCTTTCGATCGACGTCCTGCGCGCCGGCGACGGTCGCCTGAAGCGGGTCGTCTACCCGCCCGGCTGGCGCTGGTCGACGCACATGCAGCCGGTGACCGGAACCCAGCTCTGCATGCACACGCACGTGGGCTTCCTCGCCCGCGGACGCCTTCACGGCCGCTACGCCGACGGTTGTGAGTACGAGGTGGCAGCTCCGGCGTTCGCGGTGATCGAAGCGGGCCACGACGGGTGGGTGGTCGGCGACGATCCTGCCGTCTGGATCCAGTGGGACTCCGAGGAGGGCACTGCGCGGCGCTTCGGGCTACCGGAGCGCCACGAGCACTAGCCGCGGGAGGAGCGGATCCTCAGCTTTCCGGACACGGTGAGTTCACGTAGCCCGAGCGGAAGGGCTTGGCCTCGCCGGTCTCCGGTTCGTATGCGTGGCGCCAGACGCAGCCGGTGTCGTTGGTGAGCAGGTGGATCGAGACCGACGGCACGGTCGAGGTGGTTCGCACTCGGTGGATGTCGTCACGTGGCGGAATGAGGACGTAGAAGTCTCCGGGGACGAGCGATCGTCGGGTGACGAGCTCCAGGCTGCCGCCCGGCGCCGCGAACACCTCCTCGTCCTGTGTCCCGCGGTAGAGCCCGACGAGGCCCCAGGCAAGGTGGTCGTGGATCGGCGTCGCTGATCCGGGCGGAACCACGAGGCTGAACAGCGACAGGCTCCCGTCGCTCGCGCGGAACAGCAGCCACTGACCGATTCCGCCTCCCATGCCGCTCTCGGGTGCGGGCGCCTGGAAGGCTTCCGGAAGCCAGCCGTCGTCGGCGAGCAGCGCGGCGAACCGCGGGCGGATCGTCTCGCAAGCCTCCTCGGGGGAGCCGGCGCCGGCGATCGCCGAGCGCACGTCGGCGACGAAGGTGCGCACGTCGAGCGAGTCGAGCAGGAAGTCGTCGCCCATCTCCGGAGGCGTAGTCTGCCGTCTCCGCGCCCTGCTCGTCGACCGGGCGGCGTCTCGGCCCTGGCCCAGGGTTTCCGCTTGAATGGACCGCGGACGTGCTCGAATCCTTCCTCGATCTGGTCTCGGACTCGCCGTGGACGTACGGCGTCGTGTTCCTGTTCGCGGCGCTCGACGCGGTCTTCCCGATCGTGCCGAGCGAGACAGCGGTGGTCACGGCCGGCGCGCTGTCGGCGAGCGGCGACCTTCATCTGCCACTCATCATCCTCGTCGCCGCCAGCGGCGCGATCCTCGGCGACAACATCGCGTACCTGATCGGCCGCTGCTTCAAGGGTTTCGTCCATGACCGTATCTTCAGCGGATCGCGGAGACGCCACCTCGATCGCGCAGAGCGCGCGCTGCTCGAGCGCGGCGGATACCTGATCGTTATCGGGCGCTTCATCCCCGGGGGGCGGACGGCGGTGGCGTTCGCGTCGGGCGCGCTCCGGTACCCGTGGAAGCGCTTCATCCTCTGGGACGTCGTCGCGGGCCTCGTCTGGGGCACCTATTCCGCTGTGATCGGTTACGTCGGCGGCACGGCGTTCGAGGACAACCCGCTCTACGGGATCCTGCTCGCGCTCGGGATCGCCTTCTCGATCGCCGGTGTGCTCGAGGGCTACCGCTGGTGGAGGAAGCGCCGCCGGGCGAGCCGTCCGACCGAGCCGGCGGCGGTGGGGCCGACCCGCGCGCCTGATGCGGCCGCAGAGAACGGTGCGGATCGCGGCTGACCTCGAGACCGCCGCACGGTTCGGTGGTGAGGGCACGAGCGTCACGCGGTTCGCGTGGTCGCGCGAGCTGGCGGAGGTCAGCGACTGGCTCTGCGCGGAGCTTCGGACGCTAGGCCTCGAGGCCGAGATCGACCCTGCGGGCAATGTCCTCGGACGGTGGCAGGCCGGAACCGGCACCGCCGTCCTCCTGGGCTCCCACCTCGACACGGTGCCGCGCGGCGGACGCTTCGACGGCGCGCTCGGCGTCCTCGCCGGCCTGGAGGCGATTCGCGCACTGAAGGAGCGTGGCGTCGAGCCGGCCAGGCCGGTCTGGCTCGCCTCGTTCATGGACGAGGAGGGAAGCCGCTTCCGGACGGGCATGCTCGGAAGCCGTGCGTTCGTCGGCGACGGCCTAGACGGCCTCGGTGAGCGACGTGATGCGGACGGCGTGAGTCTCCGCGAGGCGATGGCAGCGCTCGGCTACGACTTCGACCGGATCGGCGAGGCGCGGGCGGTCGACGGCGTCGGGGCCTACCTCGAGCTCCACATCGAGCAAGGCCCGCGGCTGGAGCGGACGGGTACGGACGTCGGCGTGGTGACCGCGATCGTCGGCCTCCTCAGCTTCAGAGCCCGTTTCACCGGCGAGGCGAATCACGCGGGTACCACGCCGATGGATGTCAGGCGGGACGCCCTGGTAGGCGGGGCGCGTGCGGTTCTGGCCCTGCGCGAAGAGGCGACCGCGCGAGACGACATGACGGCCAACGTTGGCGTCATCTCGGTCGAGCCGGGCGGCTTCAACGTCATCCCCGGCGTGTGCGAGCTCACGATCGACGTCCGCTCGCCGACGCCCGCGGGCCTCGCCCGTGTCGAGCGCTACGTGCACGAGACCCTGGCGGCGGTCGCCGACGAGGAGGACCTCGGCCTGGAGCTCGTCGAGACGCACCGGCTCCACCCGCAGCCCATGAGCTCCGGCCTCGTCGAGACGCTCGAGCAGGCCGCGGAGCTCGAGGGCGCGAGCTCGGTGCGCTTGACGAGCGGCGCGGCCCACGACGCAATGATTCTCGGACGGCACGTACCGGCAGCCATGCTCTTCGTGCCGAGCCGGGGAGGGATCAGCCACTCCCCCGAGGAGCTGACCGAGCCGAGATACTGCGAGCTCGGCGCCCGGATCCTGACACGGGCGGTGGAGCTCCTGGTCGCGCCCGCCTTGTCCTGATTCGCGCGTGCGTCGATCATCACTGCGCTCGGCGGGAACCGACTGCGTCCTCGGCGGGGGGCGGCAATGACAGCCTGAACGGCGGAGCCGGAACCGACGTCTGCGTCGGGGGGCCGGGGACGGACACGCTCGCCGGCTGCGACACGCGGATCCAGTAGCTCGCAGCGAGGCCGGGCCAGGGCAACCAGCGGATATGCTCGCTGCCCGTGGGTGCCGTCCAGCCAGCGCTTGCAGCAAGCCTCGAGCGGCTCGGTACCGAGACCGCCTTCTCGGTCCTGGCGCGGGCCCGAGAGCTCGAGCGTGCCGGCAGGGACGTGATCCACCTCGAGATCGGCGAGCCCGATTTCGACACACCGGCGCACGTCTGCGAGGCGGCGTTCGAGTCCATGCGCTCGGGAGGGACGCACTACTGTCCGAGCGCCGGCCTGATCGAGTTCCGTGACGTGATCGCGGCCGAGCTTTCCGCGACGAGGGGCATCGAAGTCGATCCCGCGAACGTGCTGGTGGGGACGGGCGCCAAGCCCTTCCTCTTCTTCACGATCCTCGCGGTCTGCGACCCGGGCGACGAGGTGATCTACCCGGATCCGGGCTTCCCGATCTACGAGTCGGCGATTCGCTGGATCGGTGCGATGCCGGTGCCTCTGCCGCTGCTCGAAGAGCGCGACTTCACCTTCGACCCGGCGGATCTCGCAGAGCGGCTCGGGCCGAAGACGAAGCTCGTGATCCTCAACTCCCCTCAGAACCCGACCGGCGGCGTCGCCGGCGCAAACGATCTCGCCGAGGCGGCCCGCCTGATCGAGCAGACCGACGCCTGGACGCTGTCCGACGAGGTCTATTCCCGGATGCTCTACGAAGGCGAGTTCGCGAGCATCGCAAGCCTGCCGGGCATGCTCGAGCGCACCGTGCTGCTCGACGGACTGTCGAAGACCTATGCCATGACCGGGTGGCGCTGCGGCTACGCGGCGGTGCCGGAGCCGCTCGTCGATCCGTTGACCCGGTTCTTCGTCAACTCGACGTCGTGCGTGCCGCCGTTCGTCCAGCACGCCGGTATTGCTGCGCTCACCGGGCCGCAGGACGAGCCGGCCGCCATGATGGCCGAGTTCCGCCGCCGCCGCGACGTGATCGTCGACGGGCCTGGCGGCGTTGCCGGGGGTTTCGTGCCGCATTCCCCGAGGCGCCTTCTACGCGTTCCCGAACGTGTCCGGCGTACCCCTTCCGGCCGACGAGCTCGCGCGGCGCCTGCTCGACGACTCCGGGGTCGCTCTGCTCGCGGGAACGGCTTTCGGCACGGTAGGCCGTGACAACCTGCGCCTGTCATACGCCAACTCGGTTGAGAACCTCGAGCAGGCGCTCGCCAGAATCGGCGCGTTTCTGGCGTCTCTCTGAAGGCACTAGGGCCGGTGGCCCAGGGCCGTGGCCTCGTCCCTCGCCTCAAGCTCGTCGAGTGCCGTCTGGGCCGTGTCGAAGTTGATCGCAGCTGTCTGCACGTCGAGCTCCCAGTAGCCCATCTGGCTGACGACCTTCGTATCCCACAGAAACTCCTCCGGAGTCTCGGTCGGGTCGACGGTGCGGACGATGAGGAACGGGCCGAAGACTCGCGTCTCGTAGCCGAGCCCGGGCGAGCGGTCGTCGATCTCGAGCCGGGTCGACGTCGGCGAGACGATCCGGCTGCCGTCCGACGCGTCGAGCACCCAGACGCCTCGGCCGAGCGGTTCCTCCTGTCCGGTCAGCACCTCGAGCGCGAGCTTCGGATCCGCTCGGGGAACGACCACCCGGCCCACGTCGGCGCCGATCTCGCGCGCTCCGAGGTAGAGCGGGTCGTACCCGAAGTAGACGTCGCCCGGCCGGCTCGTCGCGGCGAGCCACTCGACCGCCGCCTCGCGGGCCTCACGCCGCTTGGCAGGCTCCCCCGCGTACAGCGTGGGCGTCCGATGCCCACCCCCAGGCGATCTCGATGGCGAGGAGCGCAGCAACCGAGAGCGCGATCACGGCGGGCGCCCGCTGCCCGGATCGGCCGGCGAGCCGCAGCAGCCCGGACGCCACAGCGAGCGCGAAGAAGGGCGCGGCGAAGATGAGGTGGCGCGTCTCGGGCGTTCCCGCGCTACCCCCCACGCGTGCGAGCGCCAGTCCCAGGGACGGCACCGCGAAGACGAGCAGGCAGAGCGCAAACGTGAGAGGGCGTCGGCGGAGCAGGACGATCAGCCCGTAGACGGCGATTGCCGCGACGGCGGCGAAGACAGCAGTCCAGCCGGCGACGAAGTCTCCGAGGGCCGCGCGAAGATACTCGAGCACGGGCCACGGGCCCCCTAGCTGTGTTCCCCCGCTGCCGACCGACACGTCGAAGCGTGACGCAAGCACCAGATTGGAGCGCCAGAGCGGCAGGGCAGCCACTGCCACGGCGGCGAGGACGAAGATCCCGGGACGGATCGACGCCTCCCGTCGCAGGCGGGCGATCGCGACGTAGAGAACCTGGATCGCGAGCACGAACGCGCCGTACTGATGGGACGCGAGCGCGGCCAGCATGGCGACGCCCCAGAGCACCCAGCTCAACCAGCGGTTGTCGCGTACCGCCTTCAGAAGCGCCAGGAAGGCCAGCGCGCTGGTGAACAGGAACAGGCTGTACATGCGGCCGTAGATCCCGTGGAAGAGCGTGACCCAGCTCGCCGCGACGATCGCAGTGGCGACCATCGACGTGCGCCGGTCGGCAAGTCGGGAGATCATCAGGCCGATCACGGGAATGCTCGCCACGGCGAAGAGCGACGGAGACGAGCCGGAGCGCGGTCAGGGTCGGCGAGATCTCGGTGACGCCGTGCACGAGCAGGAAGTGGAGGGGCGCGCCGCCTCGCTGATCGAGGACGACGTCGAACAGCTCGCCGATCGGCTTGTGCCCGACGAAGAGCGCGAGCGTCTCGTCCTCGTGCGGGGGCCAGGCATGCAGTTGGGCGAGGAGAAACGCGGCCACGCCGGCCGTCGCAGCCCCGACGGCGAGCCAGAACGAGCGGACGGATGCGTCCCCGCTGATGTCTGCGGTCGGCACGGCTGGAGGGTACCAGCGTCTCGTCGGCCGACGATTGGCACTACCAGCCCGAGAGTGCCAATCCGTGGGGGCTGCCTGGTACGATGAACGACGGGCCATGCCGACCTACGACTACCGCTGTCCGAACGGGCATACGTTCGAGCTCTTCCAGCGGATGAGCGATCCGCCGCCGGGTGTGTGCGAGGTTTGCGAGGCGAGCCCTGTCGAGCGTGTGCTGTTCGCTCCCGCCGTGCATTTCAAGGGCTCCGGCTTCTACTCGACGGACTACGGCCGGGGTAAGAAGCGGGACACGACGAAGGACGGCGACGGCGGCTCCGCCGAGCCGGCGACGAAGAAGAGCGAGGAGAAGGCCCCGTCGACGGCAGCCTCGGCGTCGGACGGCGGCGGCTCGAGCTCGAGCAGCGCGGCGGACTAGATCTAGCTCTTCGTGACGGCGCAGCCTGCCGCGAAGGGGCTGCCCGGACGCGGCGGCTGCGGCGCGGTCTCGCCGGTCACCATGCCCAGGACCGAGACGTTGTCCTCCGTGCCGACGAGGTAGTACACGCCGTCGATCTCCTGCGGATCGCCGCCGAGGTGGCAGCGCAGCGTAGACGAGGCGCGGAACTTGACCCAGCCGAGGCGCATGAGCTCGCCGGTGGTCAGGTCGGTGGCGACCGGCTTCGCAACGTCGTCCCCGATGAACGGAAGCCGCAGGAAGCCACCCAGACCGACGAGCTTCGACGTCATCGCCGAGACGACCTGCTGCTGCCTCTCGCCCCGAGTAACGTCCGTCTCGCTCGGGTCGAGCGTGTTCTCGCGGATGCGCGAGTAGACGAGCGCCCGGGCGCCGTCCAGCTGCTGCTCTCCCTCGCGGAACTGCCAGCCCGGCCAGCGGTCGCACTGTGCTTTCGTCGCGTACGGGCAGTCGAACTGGTTCGAGACGATGCGCTTCGGCACGTCGACCGTCACGCCGCCGAGTGCGTCGATCAGGTCGCCGAACGCCGAGAAGTCGACCACGACGACGTGGTTCACCGGCAGGCCGGTGACGTCCTCGACCGTGCGGATCGCGAGCGCGGCGCCGCCGAATGCGTAGGCGGCGTTGATCTTCTCGACGCCCTGGCCCGGGATCTCGACGCGCAGGTCGCGCGGAATCGAGAGCATCGAGATCCGGTGTGCGTCGGGATCCGTGCGCATCAGCACCATCGAGTCGGATCTCCCCGGGCCATCGCGCCCGGGGCCGCTGTCACTCCCGAGGAGCAGGATGTTGGTAGGTGAGGACAGGATCGAGCCGCTCTGCGGCGTGAGGGCCGCGGCTGCACTGGCAGGGAGTCTGTCGTTCGCCTCGCGCGACCCCGTGGCGCAGCGAGAAGTAGCCCGCCACGCCCCAACCGACTACGAGCAGCACGACGACGAGAAGGCCGGCCAGCACCCAGCGGATCGCCCGGCGTCTGGTTCGCGGCCGCGCCTCCCGCCGCTCCCTGCGACCGGGGAGGACGTCGGGCTCGACCGGGGGGAGCTCGTAGCCCGCTCCGGCTGCCGATCCGTTGCCCTCGTAGGCATCGTCCGCCCTGTGGCGGGGGTCCGGCGAGCCGGGGGGCGGCTCCTCGAGCCGTGACTCTCCCCCCGGCGGGGGTGTGAGCGGCTTGATCGGGCCCCGCGTGCGCCCGCTCCGGTAGACGCGATAGGGCTTGTCGTTGCTCGGCACGGCGAAGGGTTATGGTAGCCGCAGCCGGTGATCGCTCCTCGTGTCAGCAGACGTCTAGCGCGGGCTCAGCGGACGCGCGTAGTGGTGCCGGTCCGCAGGGCCGCAGTCCACGGACCGAAAGCTCGATGTCGCTGCTCGTTGCCGGTCATCGTCCGCGTCGAGCCGTTCCGTCGGCTGAGGGGACGGCAGCATGCCGCTCGTCGTCTGTGCGACGCCGATAGGCAATCTCGAGGACGTCACTCTGCGTGTCCTGCGCGAGCTTCGCGAAGCCGACCTCGTTCTCTGCGAGGACACGCGCCGAACGCGGGTGTTGCTCGGCCATTACGGCATCGACGCGAAGCTCCTGAGCTACGAGCGGCATTCCGAGGCACGACGGACTGCCGAGATCATCCCCCGTCTCGAGCAGGGCGAGCGGATCGCCCTCGTGAGCGATGCGGGTCTCCCCGGCGTCAACGACCCCGGCGCCCGCCTGATCGACGAGGTGCTCGCCCGGGAGCTGGAGGTGACGGTTCTGCCGGGGCCGTCGGCGGTGGAGACCGCGCTGGTCGCGAGCGGGCTCGGCGGCGGCCGCTACGTCTTCGTCGGCTACGTGCCGCGGGCCGCGGCGGCGCGGAGCGCTCTCTGGCAGGAGCTGGCGGGGTGGGGTGTGGCCGCCGGTCGCCTTCGAGTCGCCGAGGCGGCTGCCGGCCACCCTGGCGAGTCTCGCCGAACAGAGCCCGGACCGGCCGGTCACCGTGTGCCGCGAGCTCACCAAGCGGTTCGAGCAGATACTGCGCGGAACAGCCGCGGATCTGGCGCTGCGGTTCACGGAGCCTGCGAAGGGTGAGATCACCCTCGTCATCGGCTGCATCCCCCGGCAGCGGAGCGTGCACGACCTGGATCGGGCAGCGGCCGCGGTCGGAGAGCTCGCCGCCGCCGGGGTGCCGAGGCGGCAGGCGTCGCGCATCGTCGGCGAGCTCACGGAGGTCTCCGCGAACCAGCTCTACCGCGCCTCCCTGTAGCAGCTCGTCGCCGGAGCCGGCAGCCCGCCAGTCCTAGCGCTGTAGCCACGTTTGACAACGTCCGACCCCTCCGCTAGGCTTCCGTCGTTCTCATAGTTGACAACAGGGAGGAAGCGATGACACGCCTCGCCATCCTGCTCCCGGTCGTCATCGCGCTACCTGGTCGGCGCTCCGCCCGCGCTCGCCTGGACCTGGCCCGTCGATGGGCCGGTGCTGCAGCACTTCGCCATCGGAAGCGACCCCTACGCCGCGGGCCAGCACCGTGGCATCGACATCGGCGCGCCCCCGGGAGCCGTCGTCGCCGCGCCGGCCGGAGGTGTCGTGAGCTTCGCCGGCACGGTCCCGTCCGGTGGCCGAACGATCACCATCAAGACGCAGGACGGCTACGCCGCAACGCTTCAGCACCTGGGCTCGTTCGAGGTCTCGAAAGGCACGGTCGTCGCCGAGGGCCAGGCTCTCGGGACCGTCGGGCCCGGCGAGGGCTCCGAAACTCCGGCTCACATCCATCTGGGCATTCGGGTCGCGTCGGATCCGAACGGCTACCTCGATCCTCTGACGCTCCTTCCCCGTCCCGGTGCCCAGCCTCAGACCGCTGAGCCGCAGCCGGTCGAGGGGTCGGACGACACCGTTGCCGAGTCGGCACCCGCCGAAGCCGGCACGTCGAACGGCGATGCGGCCGCCACCCTGCCGGCTGCCGATGGGCCCGCTGATCCGCCGTCGGTAGTGCCCGCCGCCGGATCGGTGGCATCGGATACGGCCTCGTTGCCAGGAGAAGGCGCGGCCGAGCAGCAGGCCACGCCGTCCGCGGGCGCTGTCGTTACCCTCGGCGCCAGCACCGTCGCGCTCTCGGGGCCTGGAGGCCAAGCGCCTGACACGGCTGCCTCCCCGGGCACCGAGCCGGGCGCGGAGCGGCGGCGTGCGCTTCGAATCGACGCTTCGTCGCCGCCCCGGCGCGCGACCGAGGGCGCGCGGACGCGGAGTTTGGAGCTCGTGGTCCAGGCACGACAGCGCGCGGTCGGCGACGAACCGGGATCCCGGGGAGGCTCAGCTCCGGTGGTGTCGTCCACGCCGGTGGAGCGAGACCGCCGCATCGGCAGCACGGACGCCGGCTTGGCCGCACGCACTGCACCCGGGTCGGCCGGGCGTATGCCCGTCGCGGCACTCGCGCTCGGAGCCGTGCTCGTGCTCCTGGTCGCGGCGGTCTCGACCCTGAGCCGACGCCTCCCGCCGCCGGGAGGACGGCGGGCAGGCGGCTGTGGGACGCCGCCGCCGGAAAGCGACTGCTCGGGAAGCTCCCCTGGCGCGGCGCCACGCCCGGCACCAGTGCGGTCCGCGTCCCGGAACGGCGCTCGTGGCGGCCCGCGGACGGCCCCTTCTCGCGTACGCCCTCGTGTACGAGAGCGGAGCAGGCCGTCCGTATGATTGCCCGCGATGAGCTTCTACATCACGACGCCGATCTACTACGTCAATTCGACGCCGCACATCGGTCACGCGTACACGACGATCGCCGCCGACGTCGTCGCCCGCCACCACCGCCAGCGGGGAGAGGAGACGTTCTTCCTCACCGGAACGGACGAGAACGGCACGAAGATCGCGCAGGCAGCCGAGGCCGAGGGGCTCGACCCGCGCACCTTCGTCGACAAGATGGCAGCCGTCTGGCGTGAGCTCCCTGCTCGGGTGAACGCCTCCAACGACTTCTTCATCCGAACGACCGACGACGGGCACCGAGCCGTGGTCGAGGACTTCGTGCAGCGGATCTACGACGCCGGAGAGATCTACGAGGGCACGTACCGCGGGCTCTACTGCGTCGCCTGCGAGGCGTTCTACGCCGAGGCCGAGCTGGTCGACGGACGCTGCCCGCAGCACGGCACGGTGCCCGAGTTCTTCGAGGAGAGGAACTACTTCTTCCGCCTCTCCTCCTACCAGGATGCGCTGCTCCGCCTCTACGACGAGAACCCGGAGTTCGTGCTTCCTCGCGTCCGGTACAACGAGGCTCGCCGCTTCATCGAGCAGGGTCTCGACGACATCTCGATCAGTCGCGGCGGACAGCGGTGGGGAATCCCGGTGCCGTGGGACCCGAAGCAGGTGATCTACGTCTGGGTGGACGCTCTCATCAACTACGTGAGCGCGCTCGACTACGCAGTCGAAGGGGAAGACCTCCGACCAAGGCTGTGGCCGCACGTCCGACATTTCCTTGCGAAGGACATCCTGAAGTTCCACTGCGTCATCTGGCCGGCGCTCCTTCTCGCGGCCGGCTATCAGGTACCGCGGCAGCTCTTCGTTCACGGGTACCTCCTGATCGACGACCGGAAGATCTCGAAGTCGCTCGGGAACGTGATCGATCCCCTGGACCTCGTCTCGGTGTACGGAATCGACCCCGTTCGCTTCTTTCTCCTCCGCATCACGCCGTTCGGTCAGGACGGAAGCGCTTCGATCGACGGCCTACACGAGCGCTACGAGCGCGAGCTTGCGAACGAGCTCGGAAACCTCCTCTCGCGAACCACGGCGATGATCGCCCGCTATCGCGAGGGACGACTACCCGGTCTTCACGCGGCTCAGGTCGACTCCCCGTTCAGGGCGACGCTCGACGAGCTGGGAACGGAGGTGGCCTCCCGGCTGGATCGCTTCGACCTCTCGGGCGCGCTGGATGACATCTGGGCAGTCGTGCGGAACCTGAATCGCTACGTGGAGGAGCGGGCTCCGTGGAAGCTGGCGAAGGACGCGACGAAGGCAGCCGAGCTCGACGGCACTCTGTACGACCTCGCCGACGGCCTTCGCGCCGTCGCTGTCGCACTGGCCGCCTATCTGCCCGAGACCGCTCCTCGTATCCTCGCTGCGCTCGGGCAGTCCCCCGACCTCGGTTGGCGGCAGGTCGGCTACGGCCTGACAGAGCCCGTGGGAGGGATCGAGCCGGCCGCGCCGCTCTTCCCCCGGGTCGAGTCGCCTATCGCAAGCGAGTGATCGACACCCACGCGCATCTCGATGCGTGCTCTCTCGAGGCCGGCGATCTGATCAGCCGGGCGCGGGCCGCCGGCGTCGACCGGATCGTGACGATCGGGTCCGGCCTCGGTTCCTGCCGCGCCTCACTCGCCATCGCGGAGCAGCACGATGGGGTCGTCGCGGCACTCGGGATCCACCCGCATCAGGCCGGCGAGGCTGCCGATGCCGTTCTTGCCGAGCTTCGCCTGCTCCTCGCCCACCCCGAGGCAGTGGCGGTCGGGGAGACCGGGCTCGACTATTACCGGGACTACGCTCCACGCCCTGCCCAGGTCGAGCTGTTCCGGGCGCAGGTCGCGCTCGCGGCAGACGTTCGCAAGCCCATCGTCGTCCACACCCGGGCGGCTGAAGAGGACACGCTCAGCGTTCTCGAGGGCGTGCCGGACGACGTGCCGGTGATCCTCCACTGCTTCTCTGCACCTGCGCTTCTCCCGGCTGCGCTCGAACGCGGGTACTTCGTGTCCTTCGCGGGCAACGTCACCTATCCGAAAGCAGCGGATCTTCGCCGCGCAGCTGCCGCGGTGCCGGCGGACAGGATTCTCGCCGAGACCGATTCCCCCTACCTCGCGCCGCAGCGGGTGCGAGGCACACCGAACGAGCCGGCGAACGTCAGAGAGGTGCTCGGCGCACTCGCCGAGGCCCGCGGCGAATCGCTTCCCGAGCTCGTAGAGACCGTCGATGCCAACGCGGCACGAGCGTTCAGCCTGTCATGACGGATCTCGAAGTCACCCCGAATCGTGACCTCGGACAGCACTTTCTGATCGACGAGAACGTCCTCCACGTAATCGGCCGCCTGGCTGACATCGACTCCGGCGACATCGTTCTCGAGGTGGGAGCCGGCCTGGGCGCTCTCACCCGCTACCTCGCTCGACGGGCCCGTCTCGTTCACGCGGTCGAGCTCGACCGCGCTCTCGAACGACCGCTGCGTGCGGCCCTCGCCGGCGCACCGAACGTCAACCTCGTGTTCGGGGACGCGATGAGGTTGCCGCTCGCCGAGCTCGCCCCACCTGCCGGGAAGCTCGTCGCAAACCTGCCTTACTCGATCGCAACCCCGCTCTGCGTCGAGAGTCTCGACGGTCTGCCGAGCATCGAGCGATGGTGCGTGATGCTTCAGCGGGAGGTCGCCGACCGGCTGGTCGCAAGGCCCGGATCGAAGAGCTACGGGGCCGTATCCGTGCTCGTACAGCTCACCGCCGAGCGGACCGGGTTCCATCCCGTAGCCCGGGACCTGCTTCCGCCCGCCTCCGAACGTCGATTCGGCGCTCGTCGCGCTTCGGCGGACTCAGTCCTGGGGCCCGGAGTACCGCCGGCTGAAGCGCGTCGTGCAAGGCGCTTTCTCACACCGGCGGAAGACGCTCGCGAATGCTCTCGAGCTTTCGGGAGTCGCCGGCCGCGAGCGCACTCTCGCAGCGCTCGCCGAGCTCGGCCGCAACGGGCGGGTGCGCGCCGAGGCTCTCGAGCCGGGCGAGTACCGCGAGCTTGTGCGAGCGCTGGCATGACCTCGGCCAGCGTCGAAGTCCCGTCGAAGATCAACCTCGCGCTCGTCGTCGGTCGGCGGCGAGCGGACGGGCTCCACGAGATCGCGAGTGTGATGCAGCGGATCGATCTCTGCGACCGCATCGGCCTGGAGCCGGGCCACGCGCTGGTCGTGCACGGATTTCCCGAAGACACGCTCGTCCGCGATGCCCTTCGTCGGCTGGCACAGGCGGCCGGAGTCGAGCCGAACTGGCAGGTCCGACTCGACAAGCGCGTTCCGGTTGCGGCCGGTCTCGGAGGGGGGAGCGCCGATGCGGCCGCTGCCCTGACCCTTGCGAACGACACCCTGGCGACTCCCCTTGCCGTGAACGAGTTGAAGGTCGTCGCGACGGCCGTCGGGTCCGACGTGCCTTTCTTCCTCGATCCCGGCCCGAAGCTCGTCGAGGGTGTTGGTGAGCACCTGACGCCGCTCGATCTTCCGCAGGAGTTCTGGGTCGTCCTGGCGGCCGAGGAGGGGGCGGTGAAGCACGCGACGGCGGAGGTCTATGCACGCTTCGATGCACTCCCTCACGCCGGCGGGTTCCGGGAACGCCGGGCGGCTCTGCTCGAGGCTCTGGCGCGATGTCGCCGAGCGCGAGACCTGGCGCATCTTCCCGGGAACGATCTCGCGCTGGCGGCCGGAGGATCGCAGCTGCCGCGACAGCTGCTGGAGACAGGTGCATTCCGGGCCGACGTGAGCGGGGCCGGGCCGACCGCGTACGGCCTCTTCGACCAACTGGCCGCAGCGAACGACGCCGCCTCGGCGCTCCCTCCGGGAACGCGGACGTGGGTGGTGGCTCCCGTTTGGTAGCGTCGGTCTCGACGGGTCAGCTCGTGCCGCCTGAGGGCCGACCACGGGCAACCGGCGCGCGATGTATACACTCCTCGCCGGGAGGCCGGCACCTGAAGATCCGCGACGTCGACGCGTTCACTGGGGCGTAGCCAAGTGGTAAGGCAGCGGGTTTTGGTCCCGTGACCGGAGGTTCGAATCCTCCCGCCCCAGCCATGATCACTTCCCTATGACACGAGCCCTCGCAACCGTTGTCATGGCCGGCGGGCTCGGCACTCGAATGAAGTCGAGCCGTCCGAAGCCCGTGCACGAGCTCCTCGGCCGGCGCTTGCTCGACTGGGTGCTTGCTGCCGTCCAGCCTCTCGGCTCGTCGCCGGTCGTCGTGGTGTGCTCGCCCGGGACCCGTTCGGAGCTCGACGAGACGCTCGGCGACGGCGTGACCGTCGCCGTGCAGGAGCGTCCCCTCGGAACCGGCGACGCGGCAGCTTCCGCGCGGTCGGCGCTTGCCGATTTCAACGGCGACCTGCTCGTGGTTCCGGGCGATACGCCACGCCTGACGACGGCGACGCTCGAGACGCTCGTAGCTCGGCATCGCGATGCGGGCGCAGCCGTCACGGTCCTTTCGTTCGAGCCATCTGACCCCGGTGCCTACGGACGCATCGTCCGCGGTCAGGCCGGCCGGTTGGAGGCCATCGTCGAGGCGTCCGACGCGTCCCCCGGCCAGCTCGCGATCGGCGAGGTCAATTCCTCCGTCTACGTGTTCGACGCCGAAGCTCTGTGGGACGTTCTCGGGAGGGTCGACGCGCAGAACGCTCAGGGCGAGCTGTACCTCACCGACGCTGTCCGCCTGCTCGTCGCCGGCGGGCGCGCAGGAGCGGTGAGCCGCGCGGCGGATCCCTTCGAGGTCGAGGGCGTCAACACGAGGGTCGAGCTCGCCTCGGCAGCTGCTGCGTTGCGCGACCGGATCAACCGGGCGCACATGCTTGCCGGCGTCGCGATACTCGACCCGTCGACGACCTGGATCGAGCCCACGGTGACGCTCGAGCCCGATGCTGTGGTGCATCCCTTCACGGTGCTGCGCGGGTTGACCCATGTCTCCCGTGACGCCGAGGTCGGCCCTCACGCAGTCGCGGTCGACGCCACGATCGGTGCTGGCGCGATCGTCGGTCCGTTCTGCTACCTGCGCCCGGGCGCCGTTCTCGACGAGCAGGCGAAGGCCGGAAGCTTCGTGGAAGTGAAGAACAGCCGAATCGGGGTACGCGCGAAGGTCCCGCACCTCTCGTACATCGGCGACGCCGACATCGGAGCGGGAACCAACATCGCCGCAGGCGCGATCACCGCGAACTACCGCCCCGAGCTGGGGGGCGGCAAGCAGCGAACGACCATCGGCAGCGACGTCCACACGGGAAGCCACAATGTGTTCGTCGCCCCCGTCAAGATCGGGGACGGTGCGTGGGTAGGGGCAGGTTCGACGATCACGGAGGACGTGCCGGCCGGAGCGCTCGCAGTCGCTCGCGCGCGGCAGGTGAACAAGGCAGACTATGGTGCGGGATCGAAACGTGAGTGAGTTGACGACCCTGCCGGGCCTCGAGACCCTCGACATGCCTCGCCAGTCCGAGGAGCGAGAGCGGTGGCTCCAGCGAAGCCCGACGCCTCGGCTGATGCTCTTCTCCGGGCGATCGAATCCCGAGCTCGCCAGCCGAATCGCCGATGAGCTCGGCATCGAGCTCGGCGGCGTCGAGTTGAAGACGTTCGCCAACGGCGAGACGTACTGCCGCTACCTCGAGTCGATCCGCGGGGCGGACGTGTTCATCGTCCAGTCGGGGTCGCCTCCCGTGAACGATCATCTCATGGAGCTGCTGATCATGATCGATGCGGCGAAGCTCGCCTCTGCGCAGCGCATCACTGCCGTGCTCCCGTGGTATCCGTACTCCCGCCAGGACAAGAAGTCGGCACCACGGGAGCCGATCACGGCGAAGCTCCTGGCCGAGCTGCTGCAAGCCGCGGGCGTCGACCGGGTCCTGACCATGGATCTCCACGCAGGGCAGATCCAGGGCTTCTTCACGGTTCCGGTCGATCACATGACCGCGCTCAAGCTGTTTGCCCAGCACTTCCGCGATCGCGGGCTGTGGGGGGAAGGCGTCGTGTCCGTCTCGCCGGATCCCGGTCGGGCGAAAATGGCCCGGAAGTTCGGTGAGCTTCTCGAGGGAGAGCTGGCGATCCTCAACAAGACGCGGCCTACCCATGACGTCGCGACCGTCACCGAGGTCATCGGCCGGGTGAAGGGAAAGGTCGCGATCATGAGCGACGACATGATCGTCACCGGCGGCACGCTCCTCGCGGGAGCGCTTGCGCTGAGGGAGGCAGGAGCGATCGAGGTCTACGCCTGCGCCACACACGGCCTCTTTCCGGACGGCACGTTGAAGCACATCGCAGACAGTGAGATCGAGCAGGTCGTGGTGACGGACACGGTTCCGATCAGTCCGCTCGAGCGTCCCAAGAAGCTCCAGGTGCTGACCGTCTCGCGCATTCTCGCCGAATCGATTCGAAACGTATTCGCCGACGAGTCGGTATCGGCGATTTTCGCGGGCGAGAACCAGCTCTTCTGAGAGAACCCGGATAGCCATCCCGTTTCGGGATCTTTCTCCGGGACTTTCTATCGATCCCGGCGAGCCGTGCCGCGATGCCCTGATGCGCCGGCGCATCAGGCGGTGAGATTTTCAGTCGTGACGGAATGGGAGCGATCAGGTCGGTGTGAGGGTCAGTCGCGAGCAAAGGCTGGACTGGGGTGCGTGTCCCGGTCGTCTTACTAGAGTGGGTGCGATCTTCAAGTCCACGAGCGGCGCGGCCGTGTCGCTCTGATTGAGGAAGGGGAAGTGGTGGCGGAGTTCAAGTTCGAGAAGAAGGAAGTCCTGAGCCGGAAGGAGGCGGCTGGTTTGCTTTCGGCGATCGCCAAGGCGCTCGGCTCCGACGGCTCGTTCGAGCTGGAGCGGGAGGGCGAGAAAGCTGTCGCTCGACGTCGCGGACGAGGTGAGGCTCGAGTTCGAGGTCGAGATCGAGGATGACGAGACGGAGCTCGAGATCGAGCTCAAGTGGGCAACCACCCCGGCCCGGCCGGAGCCCCCGAAGCCGGTCGCGGCGGCGAAACGGACGAAACGTCGACGTGGCTCGCCGACCCGGACCCGCGCTTCCGGACCCAAGCGACCCCCAGGGTGAAAGCCAGCTCTTCTAGCCGGACGCACGGGGCGCGCCGGGCGCGGCGAACGTGTCGCCGCGCCCGGGACTCTCGGACCCGGCAGGTGCTGCCGTTTGGCTACACTACGCGGCCGGTATGGCCGGGCAGCGGGTACGACTCAACGTCACGGAGCGCGAGACGCGCGGCAGCAGCGCGTCCCGTCGCCTACGCCGCGACGGCTTCGTGCCGGGCGTCCTCTACGGATCGGGTGATCCGCGGGCGTTCTACGTCGGCGAGCGCGAGCTCCGCCGGGCGCTCGGCGGGGAGCACGGTACGCACGCCATCCTGGACGTCGTCCTCGAGGGCACGAAGAAGGAGCATCACGCCGTTCTCAAGGACTACCAGCTCGACCCGATTCGCTCGACGCTCGTGCACGTCGACCTCCATGAGGTTCGACTCGACCGCCCGATCCAGGCTCAGGTCTCGGTGGAGGTCGTCGGCGAGGCGGCCGGTGTGAAGGTTGGTGGGCTGCTGAGCCAGATCATTCGCGAGATCACGGTCGAGGCGCTGCCGACGGCGATGCCGGACCGCTTCGAGATAGACGTGTCCGCGCTCGAGATAGGCGACAGCGTCCGTATTGCCGAGATCGCGGTGCCGGACGGTGCGACGATCATGGATGACTCCGAGGCGGTTGTGGCGTCGGTCGTGGCGCCACGCCGCGTCGAGCTGCCCGAAGACCTCGTGGAAGAGGAAGAGGAAGAAGGCGAGGAGGGCGAGCCGGCAGAGGGCGAGGCGGAAGGCACCGGCCCGGCGGCGGAGGCCGAGCCGGAAGCGTCCGAGTAAGCGGTGCGGTTTCGACGTCGGGGTGAGCAGACCTCGACACTGGATCTCCTCGTCGCCGGGCTGGGCAATCCCGGCCGCGAGTATGCCCACACCCGACACAACGTCGGCTTCATGGTGGTCGACGAGCTCGCACGCCGCCAGAGCGCGTCGTTCAGGTCGAAATTCTCCGCGCAGGTAGGCGACCTCCGGCTCAACGGCGCGCGAGTCGGGTTGATCGAGCCGCAGACCTACATGAACGAGTCGGGGCGCTCGGTAGCAGCGGCGGCTCGGTTCTTCAAGGTGCCGCTCGAGCGCCTGCTCGTCGTCCACGACGAGGTCGACCTCGAGCTCGGGCGTCTCCAGGCGAGGCTCGGCGGCGGCCTGGCCGGCCACAACGGCCTCCGCTCGATCGCCGACCACTGTGGTGGCAGCGCCTTCCTCCGCCTGAGGATCGGCGTGGGCCGCCCGGAACGCGGCGACCCTAGGCCGGTCGCCGATTTCGTGTTGTCGCCGTTCGACCCCGAGGTCGATGTGGAGGCGATCGTCGGTCGTGCCGCAGATGCTGTGGAGACCCTCGCACGGGAGGGCCTCGACGAAGCTCAGCGGCGTTTCAACGAACGCGATCTGGATCCGTGACGATCTCGACACATTTCGCGCACCACACGCGCGCCGCGTCCGGATACGCTGATAGCGGGTGGTGGTCCGGGGTGGCCCCTCGGAAATCGAGGCGAACGTCATTGGCCTGGCGTCCGGGCTGCCTCGGATGACCGCTGTGGACGGCTCGGCTCCGCTCTTTTCGATGGACCGACCCGTGCTGGAGGCGCTTGCTTCCGAGCTCGCTGGCAGCGAGCGCATGCGAGCGTTCCTTGCCGCGTGGCCTGCGGCGGCGCGGGTCTCGGAGCCGCTGCTGCCGCTGGTGCTGGCAGCTGTGTGGTCTGGGCAGGATCCGGGCCGCGGGCTCGTCTGTCTGGTGCCGGAGGACGCCGATGCTCGCGACGCAGCCGACGGGGTGAGCTGGTTTCTCGGAGCCGATCGGGTCGGTCTCCTCGCCTCGCGCGGAGTGGCCCTCGGAAGCGGAATCGCTCCGCCGCCCCATCTCGTCGGCGAGCGGGCCCGGGCTCTCGACGTGCTGGCCGGCGGCGGGTTTGTCTGCGCTTCGGCGCTCGGCTTCACGCAGGGCATGCCACCGCTGGCGGAACGACCTGCGACGCTTCAGATCAGCGTGGGCGACGGCCCGGGGATCGACGGGCTGGCCGAGGAGCTCGCGGTCGCCGGCTACGAGCGGGTCGAGAGGGTCGAGCAGCGTGGGCAGTTCGCTGTTCGCGGTGGGCTCGTCGACGTGTTCCGATCGACGGGTCGCGACCCGCTTCGCATCGAGTTCTTCGGGGATGACGTGGAGTCCGTTCGCGCCTTCTCGCCGTTTACCCAGCGCACGCTCCACCCGGTGGAGGACGCGTTCGTCTACCCGGCCGCGGAGCGCCGGCTCGACGCTCTCGGCGCGGAGCTCGGACACGAGGTGCGGGACGAGCCGGAGGTGCCGGCTGACTTGACGCCCCCGCTCGAGGGCGGCGACATCGTCTGGATGCCCGACCGCGTGCGCTCGGTGTGGGCGGAGGAGCTCGTCGATCCGCCGGAGTTGGGCGGCGTCGTCGAGCTCGATCCGCTTCCCTCGGGTCAACAGTTTGCGTTCGAGGCGCAGCGCCCTGCCGTCGCGGCGCGCGGGCTCTCGGAGGCCGAGGGTGACCTGATGGCTTTTCTCAGAGCCGGGAACCGGGTCGTCGTGACCTTCGCGCACCGTGGCGAGGCGCTCCGCACGATGTCCCTGCTGCGACGGGTCGAGCCCGAGTTGCTCGAGCCCGGCGCGCGCCTGCCGGCCGAGCCGCAGCTGCTGTTCGCGGTGGCGCCCGTTCGCCGCGGCTTCGTCTCCCGCGACCTCCAGCTCGTTCTCCTACCCGATGCACAGATCTTCAGGAAGCGCCCGCCGAGAGCGGACGCGCGCCTCGGCAAGGCCCTCCAGAGCTTCGCCGATCTGCGGCTCGGTGACCACGTCGTCCACGAGGATCACGGCGTCGGACGGCTGCTCGGGTTCGAGACGAAGACCGTCGCCGGCGTCACGCGTGACTACCTGTTCCTCGCCTTTCGCGGCGACGACAGGCTGTACGTCCCGCACGAGCAGATCGGCAAGGTTTCACGCTACGTCGGCGCCGACGGGTCGGCTCCCGCGCTCTCGAAGCTCGGCGGCAAGGCCTGGCAGAACCTGAAGTCACGCGCGCGCGATGGCGCCCGCGAGCTCGCCGGAGAGCTCCTGGCGCTCTATGCGCGCCGCCAGCGGGCGGAGGGTGTTGCCTACGACGTCGACGACGATCTCGTCGAGCAGCTCGAGGCGAGCTTCCCGTATGACGAGACCCCCGACCAGCAGCGGGCGATCGAAGCGGTGAAGGAGGATCTCGAGTCCGTCCAGCCCATGGATCGGCTCGTCTGCGGCGACGTGGGCTTCGGGAAGACCGAGGTCGCCGTCCGGGCGGCGTTCGTCGTCGTGGTCGGGGGGAAGCAGGCGTTGGTGCTGTCGCCGACCACGGTGCTCGCTCAGCAGCACTGGAACACCTTCCGCGAGCGCTATGGCGACCTACCGCTCCGGGTCGAGATGGTCTCGCGCTTCCGCAAGCCCGCGGAGGTGAGGAACGTTCTGGGGGACTTCGCCGAGGGAAAGGTCGACGTGCTCGTCGGAACACATCGCGTGCTTTCCCGCGACGTGATCCCGAAGGATCTCGGCCTCGTGGTGGTCGATGAGGAGCAACGCTTCGGGGTCGCTCAGAAAGAGCTCCTGCGGCAGCTCAGGCTCGAGGTCGACGTCCTCTCGCTCTCGGCGACACCGATTCCGCGCACGCTCCACATGTCGCTTGCCGGCCTGCGCGACATCAGCGTCATCGAGACGCCCCCGCAGGGGAGGCTTCCCATTCGCACGCACGTCGGCGAGTACGACGAAGACCTGCTCCGGCTCGCTCTCGATCGCGAGCACGGTCGGGGCGGCCAGTCGTTCTACCTCCACAACCGGGTCGAGACCATCGACGAGTGCGCGGAGAAGCTCCGCCAGCTCTGCCCCGAGCTGAGATTCCTCGTCGCGCACGGCCAGCTTCCCGAGCGTGCAGCTCGAGGAACGCATGCTGTCGTTCATTCGCGGAGATGCGGACGTGCTGGTGTCCACGACCATCATCGAGTCGGGCCTGGACATCCCACAGGCCAATACGCTCATCGTCGAGCGGGCGGACATGCTCGGGCTCGCGCAGCTCTACCAGATCCGTGGCAGGGTCGGGCGAAGCGACGTAGTCGCTCACGCGTACCTCTTCTACCCGGACTCACTGGAGCTCTCGCCGGAGGCGCGAACGCGGCTGGCGACGCTCGCCGACCACACGGAGCTCGGCGCAGGGTTCGCCATTGCGATGCGGGACCTCGAGATCCGGGGGGCCGGGAACCTGCTCGGTGGCGAGCAGTCGGGTCACGTCGCGGCCGTCGGGTTCGAGCTGTATGTGGAGCTGCTCGGCGAGGCGGTTTCGGAGCTGTCGGGCACCCGTCGTGCGGCTGCCCGCCCTGTCCGGGTCGACGCCCAGGTCGATGCGTACATCCCCGCGGACTACATCGGTGCGGAGGCAGCCAAGATCGATCTGCACCGGCGGATCGCGCTGGCCGAGTTCGAGGACGAGCTTCGTGAGCTGCGTGCCTCGACGGAGGATCGCTTCGGGCCTGTGCCCGAGCCGGTCGAGCACCTGTTCGCTATCCAGGAGACGAAGCTGAAGCTCGCACGGATCGGGGCCGACTATCTGGTCTTTCGCGGCGGCAAGGCGACGATAGGGCCGCTCGTCTTCGGCTCCGACGACCTCCGCGAGCTGCGCGGGCTCTCCGAGACGGCTGTCTACACTGGCGCTCGCCGGGAGGTCGGAGTCCGTGCCGACGCCTTCTCGGGGGCACTCGGATTGGTCGATGCTATCCTGAGCGTCCGGCTCGCTGCCTAGGAATCTGCTGCCTCTCTCGATGCTGTCTCCTCGCCTCCTCGTTCCGCCTGTCCTGGTTGTCGCAGCCCTGCTGGCGCTCGCGGCCTGTGGCGGCGGCGGCGAAGCGACGACTCAGGGTGCGAACACGAGCTCGGCCGACGTCCCGGCCGACGCGGTCGCCGTTGTCGACGGGACGCCGCTTCCGCGGGCAGCGTTCGACCGATTCCTCACGCAGTCGAAGAACGCCTACGAGGCGCAGGGTCGCCCGTTCCCGACGACCGGCTCCCCCGAGTACGAGCAGCTCAAGAGCTCGACGATCGGGTACCTCGTCCAGCGTACCGTCCTCGAGAAGGAGGCTGCCGCCCTCGGAGTCACCGTGAGCGACGCAGACGTCCAGAAGGATCTCGACGGGCTGATCGATCAGTACTTCGGCGGCGACCAGCAGGCCTACACGGCGGAGCTCGAGAAGCAGGGGCTCACCGATGAGGACGTGCGGTCGGACGTCAAGGCACGCCTCATCGAGCAGAAGCTCTTCGACGACGTCACGAAGGACGTGACCATCGACGAGACAGACGTGAGAACCTACTACGACGAGAACAAAGCCGAGTTCGAGACGCCCGAGAGCCGTGAAGTGGCCCACATCCTCGTCAAGACGAAGAAGGAAGCCGACGAGATCTACCAGCAGCTCCAGGACGGCGCCGACTTCGCGACGTTGGCGAAGGAGAAGTCCCAGGACCCCGGCTCGGCGGTGGACGGCGGAAAGCTGACGGACGAGCGCGGGAGCTTCGTCCCCGAGTTCGAAGAGGTGGCATTCGCGATCGAGACCGGGGAGGTGGCCGAGCCGGTCAAATCCGACTTCGGCTGGCATGTCA
This sequence comes from uncultured Thermoleophilia bacterium, assembly GCA_963797645.1. Classification (GTDB taxonomy): domain Bacteria; phylum Actinomycetota; class Thermoleophilia; order Gaiellales; family Gaiellaceae; genus CAWCQC01. The sequence continues at coordinate 317,503 of CAWCQC010000013.1, forward strand.
TCACGGCGCTCGAGGACACGAAGCCGGCCGCGACGACGCCGTTCGACGAGGCGAAACCCGAGATCGAGAGGACCGTCCTGCAGCAGAAGAAGAACGAAGCGATGGCCGCCTGGGTCGCCGACGTCACCAAGAAGTACGACATCGTCTACGCGCCCGGCTTCCAGCCTCTCGGCGAGACCGGCGCCGGCGCCGCCGCCACCACCGCCCCGTAGCGTGGGCGGCGGCGACGACCTCGCTGCAGCGCTCATCGACCTGCAGGCGCTGACCGAGCGTCTCCGACGAGAGTGCCCGTGGGACCGCGCTCAGACGGCGCGCACGATCGTGCCGCACACGCTCGAGGAGGCCTACGAGGTCGCCGACGCCGCTCTCGGCGACGATCCGCCGAAGCTGCTCGACGAGCTGGGAGACCTCCTCTTCCAGGCGTTCTTCCTGGCGCTCCTCCTCGAGGAGCAGGGCGAAGGTGACCTCGCCGAAGCGGCCAGGCGCATCGAGGGGAAGCTCGTCCGACGCCACCCGCACGTCTTCGGCGACGCGTCCCTCGAATCTGCCGGTGCCGTGAAGCTGCGGTGGGAGGAGCTCAAGTCCGAGCAGGAAGGCCGAGCCGGTATCTTCCACGACGTGCCCGAGGCGCTACCCGCGCTTCTGCACGCGAAGAAGGTTCAGAGACGCGCCGCGACGGTCGGGTTCGAGTACGAGAGCGTCCGCCAGGCGTTCGACGACCTCAGCGACGAGCTCGACGAGCTCCGTGCGGAGCTCGACTCGACCGACCCCCTGCCCGAGACGGAGGCCGATCGCCGGCACGAGGCCGAGCTCGGGGACGTTCTCTTCGCGTGCGTGAACGTCGCGCGCAGGCTCAACGTCGACCCCGAGCTCGCGCTCCGGCGGGCGAGCGGGCGGTTCGTCTCGCGTGTCGAGCTGGCGGAGGAGCTGGCAGCACGGGAGGGGCGGGTGTTCGCCGAGCTTCCGCTGCCCGAGCAGGACGCCTACTACGACCGAGCAAAGGAGGGCGAGCGCGGATGACGAGCAGGATCGCGCGCGTGACTGCGCGGCAGATCATCGATTCGCGGGGGAATCCCACCGTCGAGGTGGATGTCGAGCTCGAGTCGGGAGCGACCGGCCGCGCCGCAGTCCCATCGGGCGCGTCGACCGGGCGCTTCGAAGCCGTCGAGCTGCGCGACGGCGATCAGGGGTCGTACCTCGGCAAGGGAGTGACCCTGGCTGTCGCGAACGTCGTGAACGTCCTGGCACCCGCGCTGGTCGGGGCAGATGCGTCCGACCAGCGAGCGATCGACCGGCTGCTCGCCGATCTCGACGGAACTGCCAACAAGGCCCGCCTGGGCGCGAATGCGATCCTCGGCTGCTCGCTCGCCGTGTCGAGGGCAGCCGCCGCGAACGCCGGGGAGCCTGTCTGGCGATGGATCGGCGGGGAGGACGCGCACGTCCTGCCGGTGCCGCTCATGAACGTCGTCAACGGCGGCGCACACGCCCAGAACTCGCTCGACGTGCAGGAGTTCATGCTGGTTCCGATCGACGCCACGAGCTTCTCCGAGGCGATGCAGATGGGGGTGGAGGTCTTCCATCACCTCCGCGCACTGCTCCACGAGCGTGGGCTCGCAACCGCGGTGGGCGACGAAGGCGGCTTCGCGCCCGACCTCGAGGGCACCGAGCCGGCGATCGAGGCGATCCTCGAGGCCGCCGAGCGCGCCGGCCACCGCGACCGGGTGGCGATCGCGCTCGACGTGGCCGCGACGGAGCTCTGGCACGACGGCGCCTACCACCTGGACGGAGAGGCACGAAGCCTCACCACCGGCGAGCTGATCGCGCACTTCGAGAATCTGTGCGATCGCTACCCGATCGTTTCGATCGAGGATCCGCTCGCGGAGGACGAGTGGGACGCCTGGCGAGAGCTGACGGAACGCCTTGGCAGCCGGGTCCAGCTCGTGGGCGACGACCTCTTCGTCACGAACGCCGAGCGGCTGCAGCGCGGAATCGAGGGCGGGGTGGCGAATGCGATTCTCGTCAAGGTCAACCAGATCGGGACCCTCACCGAGACGGTCGATGCGATCGAGCTCGCCCGGAGCAGCGGGTACGCGGCGATCATCTCGCACCGGTCGGGGGAAACCGAGGACACGACCATCGCCGACCTTGCGGTCGCGGTGAACGCCGGCCAGATCAAGACGGGCGCCCCCTCGCGAACGGACCGCGTCGCGAAGTACAACCAGCTCCTGCGGATCGAGGAATCCCTGGGATCAAGGGCAGCGTTCCCGGGCGCCGACGCGTTCCGCCGGGGCTCTGGCTAACGTCGTTACGCTCCGTTCGTGAGCACCGGCCGCCGCACGAAGGTCGTCTGCACGATGGGCCCTGCGTCGTCCTCGCCGGACGTCGTCGCCGGCCTCGTCGACGCGGGCATGGACGCCGCACGGCTCAACTTCTCGCACGGAACACACGCCGACCACGCGAAACGCGCGAGGCTGGTGCGCGAGGCCCAGGAGCGGTCGGGTCGTGAACTGGCTCTGATCGCGGACCTGCAGGGCCCCAAGCTGCGGGTCGGCAGTCTGTCGGCGCCCGTCCGGGTCGAGACCGGGGCCGAGGTCACGCTGGCAGACGAGAGCTCCGCCGTCGAGGGTGATCTGCCGGTGTCGCCTGCGGTGCTCTGCCGGGTGCTCCGACCCGGAGACGACGTCATGATCGACGACGGTCTGGTCCGGCTGGAGGTCGAGGAGGTCACTGCCGGGAAGGCCTCCTGCACCGTGGTGGTCGGCGGCCAGGTCGAGCCGTACAAGGGCGTCAACGTCCCGGGCGTGTCGATCCCGGTCCCGTCGCTGACCGAGAAGGACGTGCACGATCTCGACTTCGCGCTCGAGCTCGGGGTCGACTTCGTTGCGCTCTCCTTCGTGCGTTCCGTCGACGACGTCCGGGGATTGCGCGAGCGAATTCACTCGGCCGGCGTACCGGCGAGCATCATCGCCAAGATCGAGAAGGCCGAAGCGCTGTCGGACATGAGCGCGATCATCGAGGCGTCCGATGCGGTGATGGTCGCGCGCGGCGACCTCGGCGTCGAGATCGGGCCGGAGCAGGTCCCGCTCGTGCAGAAGCAGATCATCCTCTCGGCACTGGAGCACGGCAGGCCCGCGATCACCGCGACTCAGATGCTCGAGTCCATGCTCGCCCGCCCCGAGCCCACGCGAGCGGAAGCCTCGGATGTTGCGAACGCAGTCCTCGACGGGACCGCTGCCGTGATGCTGTCGGGAGAGACGGCAATCGGGCGCTTTCCGGTCGAGAGCGTGCGCGCGATCGACCGGATCACGCGCGCCGTCGAGCCGAGCCTCGGGTACCGCCACGAGCTCGCGCGCACGGCCGAGCAGCCCTTCCCGACCGTCCGTGATGCGGTCACGAACGCCGCCTGCGACATCGCCGAGGTGCTCTCCGCGAAGGCGATCGTGGTGCCGACCTTCTCGGGAAAGACGGCGTCGGGAGTGGCCCGTCACCGCCCGCGGCGACCGATCGTCGCCGCCTCCCACCGCCCCGAGGCTCTGCGGCAGATGGCGATCGAGTGGGGAGTGGTTCCCTGCGAGATCGAGGAGGGCCGCGACGTCGAGGACATCTGGGCGCGTGCGCTCGAGGCTGCCCGGACGTGCGGCGTCGTGCTCCCGGGCGACCGGGTCGTGATCACCGCTGGGTCGGCCGTCAACCTTCCCGGTACGACCAATCTGATCAAGGTCGAGACCGCCTGAGCTTCCCGGCGAGGGCTCGAGGTCGCCGTCCGACGAGGTAGGAGCCGCGCCCGCGAGGGCGAAGGGATGTTGCCGTGGCACGTGCCAGAGCCCGCTCTCGGCGGTCGTTCACCCTGCTTCGCTGGCTCGGCGTCGCGGTCATCTGCGCTATCGCGGTCGCGTACGTCCAGCCGATCCGGGCGTATTTCGACGCGAAGGACGATCTCGCCGCGCACCGCACCGAGAGAGCGGGGCTGCTGCTGAAGCAAGCAGCGCTGAAGCGACGGCTCGAGCTCGCCGGGACGGACGACTTCATCGTGCGCGAGGCGCGTCGGCTCGGATTCGTCCGCCCAGGTGAGCGACTGTTCATCGTCAACGGCGTCGAGACGTGGACGAAGGCCCACGTACCATGAGCGCGTGGTGGACGATCGCACGGTGGTGGAATGGCAGCTCGAGCGGCCGGCCCGGGCGTTCTCCCGGGTAGCCGTCCGGTGCCCGCACGGCTACCCGGCGGTGACCGAGCAGGCGTCTCACACGGATGACGGCACGCCGTTCCCCACCACCTTCTGGCTGACGTGCCCCTGGCTCGCCGCGGCGATCAGCCGTCTCGAGGCAGCGGGCGGCGTGGCGCGCTGGTCGGCCGCTGCAGTCGAGTCTCCCGAGCTCGCCGAGAGCCTCGCCCACGCCACTGCGGAACAGCGCCGTCTACGGCCCCAGCTGAACGGAGGGATCGCCGGCACGCGTGATCCGACTCGGCTCAAGTGTCTCCATGCGCACGCCGCGTTCGCGCTCGCGCGCCCGGGCTACGAGCTCGGAGACCGGATCCTTGCCGAGGTGCCCGTCAGATGGTGTCCCGACGCCCGGTGTGCGGCAGCCGGCACGTAGCCGTGCTCGACAGCGCGCGGTACCAGTGGGAGGAGGGGGCTCGGCGCCTGCGAGCCGAGGCCGGCGACCCGGTGCGTTATCGCCAGCTCTGTGATCTCGTAGACGCTGTCGTGGGAGCGCTCCGAAGGCACGTCGGCCAGCACTTCACGATGGCCGAGCTCGCTTCCGTACACGCCGAGGCCGAGGACTGGGTTCGCGATGTCGTCCTCGAGGCGCTGCCTCCGAAAGCCCGCGTTGGGATCCGCGACGCGTCGCTGGTGCAGGACGTGGCCTTCGGGCTCTACGCACGCGGCGCGGGCGACTTCCGCCCGTAGACTGGCCTGCATGGAGGGGCAACCGGCCGAGCCGGAGCTGGAGCCTGCGCCGCCGCCGCGCGACCGCCGCCAACCGACTCCGCGCCCCAGTCGGCGGGCCCGGCCCGGAAAGCTGATCGTGCTCTGGGCACTCGTCGTCGCGGCCGTCTTCTTCATCGGGCTCGTCATCGGCAAGGCGCTCGAGGACGCACCGGCCCCCGGCGGGACGCAGACGCTCGTTCGCACGCTCGAGCCCTCGACCGTGGGTCCTGCGCTGACCGTGACCGTCACGGAACCCTGAGTCTTCCGGGAGCCGATGGATCATGACCTCGTCCGGGGGCTCGTCACGCATCGCGCGGACCCGCTGTACGCGGTCTTCGTCGGGCTCGGCTGGGACGGATACGCCGGGCTCCTCTGGAGCGCGCTTGCGCCCCTCGTCGCCCCGGGCTGCCGGCTCAGGCGCTGCGCTCGGTGCGCTGTTCGGGCTCGCAGGAGCCCGTCTCTCGGTCAGAGTTCTTCGCCCGCCTTCACGAGCCCCGCGACCACGAGCAGAACCGCCGCCGCCAGGCTGATCCAGAGGCCGATGCCGCGACCGGTGCCGGCAAACCGGTCGGGGACGTCGATAACGCGCACGAGGATCAGGACCGTTCCTACTCCGCCGATCGCGGCAACGACGGCACCCAGGGGAACGCTCGGCGGAAACTCGAATCCGGTAACGCTCAGGACGAGCAGGACGAGCGCGGCCAGGCCGACGAAGAAGACGAGCTTGCCGATCGCCCCGGTGTGCCAGCCGATGACGGAAAGCGTCACGCCCGGGCCGGCCGCCGCGTACCAGCCCATGAACGCGCTCAGCGCGAAGACGAGGGCGGATACCCACGCAAGCGCTTCGCCCGGGCTGGTCGCAACTGCCCTGGAACTTCGCCTGGCCGGCTCGCTCATCTAGCCGATTTCGACGGCGGCCGGCCGTGCTCCTCTAGATGGTCGATCGGGAGGGGTGGTGCCCGGTCAGTTCCCGAGTCAGTTCCCGATCATCCATCTCTAGATCCCGAAGACGGACTGGATCTGTTCCCAGATCGTCACGCTCAGGAAGATGGCGAGCATGAGCAGAACCGCGACGAGAATCCAGAAGCGTCGCTGCGCCCGTTTCGTCTCCCGCCGGTGCTCGAGCCGGGCCACGCGGCGGTAGCGCTGCTCGATGAACGCCCTTCTGACGGCGTGCGGGTCGTCGATCGGCGGCGCCGTCTCCTCGGGACGCGATTGCTCTGCTCGAAGGGCCATCAGATTGAATTCTGGCCGCTCGGGCGGATACACGCAACCGGGACTGCCCGAGGACGGGTGCGGAGCGTCCCTGGCAAGCTTCCTCGATGAGCATCGACGGCCGGCGGTACGTCCGCGTCGGACACAAGGGAGCCGCCGCATTGGCGCCCGAGAACACGATCGCTTCGCTCGCCGCGGCGATCGCTCAGGGCGTCGACATGGTCGAGTTCGACGTGGTCGATGCGCCGGACGGGCGGCTCGCTCTCGGGCACTCCCACGAGGAGCTGACCCCGGATGCGGTCACGCTCGACGAGGCGCTGTGGTTTCTGGCCGACCAGGCGCCGGAGACGCTCCACGTGGATCTCGACCTCAAGTGGCACGGCTACGAGGCTGCCGTGGTCGACGCGCTCGTCCGACACGGCCTCCTCGGCCGGGCGCTCGTCTCCTCGTTCTTTCCGAAAAGCCTCCGAGAACTGCGCCGCCTCGAGCCGGGGCTGCCAACCGGGATCTCCTACCCGTGGGACAGGCGCGGCCTCGCGCTTCGGCCGGCGTTGAAGCCGGTGGTCGCGGCCGGCGCGGCCTCGCTCCGGCGCGCCCTTCCGTACCGCATCGGGCGGATGGTCTCGGGCGCCGAGGCCGACGCTGCGATGCTCCACGTCTCGGTGCTCTCGCGCGCGTGCGTCGAGCGGTGCCACGCCCGCGGCATCCGGGTCTTCGCGTGGACGGTCGACGAGCCGAGGCTGCTCGCGGACGTGCTGGCGCTCGGCGTCGACGGCGTGATCTCGAACGATCCGAGGATCTTCGCGACCCGCGCAGAAGTACGGAATCCGTGAAGATCACCTTTTCGGACTGGAGTGCCGACGGGGCGGCTCGCTAGACTTTCCCCCGTGGGTCGTCGCATCGCGATTCTGGTCGTGCTGGCCGCTGTTGCCGCGGTACCGCTCGCGAGCGCCCAGGATTCCGGCGACGGGACGCCGACGATCACCGGCGGCGATCCCGGCACGACGACCGGTTCGACCGTAACGACGCCGTCGCCGAGCACGCAGATCGCAGCAGGCGTGACGATCTACGGCGTCGACGTCGGCGGCATGACCGGCGAGCAGGCCGAGGCCGCGGTTCAGGCTGCGTTCGACGAGCCCGTCCAGTTCGCCTGGAAGAAGCGCAAGTGGTGGGCGGCTCCCGATCGGCTCGGCGCCAAGATCTACGTCGCCGGCGCCGTCAACCGTGCGCTCGCCGCACCTGCGGAATCCGACGTCTCCGTCGTCGTGTCCATCAAGGGTGCGACAGTCGACGACTACATCGCGTATCTGAATCGGAACTTCGCCCGTCCCGCCAAGAACTCGACGCTCCGGTTGGTCAACCTGCGGCCGAAGATCTCGAAGGCACGCACGGGGGTCGACATCAGGGAAGGCGACATGCGGAAGGCGATCACGAGGGCGCTCAAGCGCGGCGATCGCGGCCCGCTCATGCTCGCGGCCAAGGTGATTCAGCCGTCCGTCACGCTCAGGAACTTCGGACCGATCATCGTCATCCGTCGCGAGTCGAAGGCGCTCTATCTCTATCGCGGTCAGCGCTTCTGGAAGAAGTTCGGTGTCGCCACCGGGCAGGCGTCGTACCCGACGCCGGTCGGCAACTTCGAGATCGTCACCATGCAGCGCGACCCGTGGTGGTACCCGCCGCCCGACTCCGAGTGGGCCCAGGACCAGAAGCCTATCCCGCCCGGCCCGACGAACCCGCTCGGCACGAGGTGGATGGGCCTCTCGGCACCGCTCGTCGGGATTCACGGAACGCCGAACGCCTGGTCGATCGGCTACTCGGCCTCGCACGGTTGCATCCGCATGCTGATCCCGGACGCCGAGTGGCTCTTCGACCACGTCGAGGTCGGGACGCAGGTCTTCATCCGATCGGTGTAAGCGCACCCGCGGAGTCGTCGTCGGGCCACGGCGGCCTGCGTGCGGATCCTCTGCTCAGGCCGCTCGGGCTGACAGTACTCTGAAGGGCCATGGCGCTCCGCGGGAAGCTCGTGCTCCAGATCGGGGCTATCGCCCTGATCGGCCTGCTGCTCGGCCTCCTCGGCTGGCGCCTCGCGGCCCGTACCGAGGGAGCCAACATCGCGGCCGAGGCACAGCGCGGGGAGCGCCCAGCCGCGCCCGACTTCACGCTCTCGACGCTTGCCGGTGACGAGGAGGTGACGCTGTCGTCCTTCCGCGGAAAGCCTGTCGTGCTCAATTTCTGGGCGTCGTGGTGCGTCCCCTGCCGGGACGAGGCGCCCGCGTTCCAGGAGGCGCACGAGAAGTGGGGCGATCAGGTCGTGTTCATCGGCGTGGACGCGCAGGACTTCGTCGGCGACGCGCGGAAGTTCGTCGAGAAGCACGGGGTCACCTACACGAACGTCCACGACGGCTCGGGCTCGACACTCGGGCGATTCGGCATCACCGGCTTCCCGGAGACGCTCTGGCTCGATGCCCAGGGCCGCATCGTCGCGTTCGAGCCGGGAGAGACGGATGCGGAGGCGATCGAGCAGAACATCCAACGGGCGCTCGAATCGTCATGACCGCGCGCCTCGCTCCGGTTCTCGCCATGGCCCTCGCCGCGCTCGCTCTCGCCGTCCCGGCCACGGCGAGCGAGCAGAGCCCGACACTCGCCGAGCTCGAGAACGAGGTCTACTGCCCGACCTGCAACACTCTGCTCGCCCTGTCGAGCTCTCCGATCGCCGAGCGCATGCGGTCGTTCATCGACGACACGCATCGCCGCCGGTGACACGAAGACGGAGATCAAGGATCAGCTCGTCGACCAGTTCGGCGAGGGAGTCCTCGCGGCGCCTCCGAAGGAGGGATTCAACCTGCTCGCCTGGGTGCTTCCGTTCGTCGGCCTCGCGGTGGCCGCCGTGGTCGTCGCCGCTCTCGTTCGGCGCTGGAGGAATGCGTCGCGGGCGAGCGAAGCCGCCCCCGCCGAGTCGAGCCTCAACGGGCGCCCCGCACTCGATCCCGAGCTCGAACGGCGCGTCGACGAGGAGCTCGCGCGCTTCGATCGTTGATCGATCGAAGACCGACCGGCTAGCCGTGGACGCCCAGATCCCGCTCGCCTTCGTGGCCGGCCTTCTCTCGTTCGTCACGCCATGCGTCCTGCCGCTCGTCCCCGGATACCTGTCGGCGGTCTCCGGTGCCGAGACGGGCGTCGCCGGCCGCCGCGTTCTCGTCGCCAGCCTCCCGTTCGTCGCCGGTTTCACGACCGTCTTCGTCGTGCTCGGCACGCTGATCGCCGGAGCCGGCGGCCTGGTCGACGATCCCCGCGTCGTGAGGCAGGTCGCGGGGATCGTCATCGTCGTGATGGGCCTCGCGTTCATGGGCCTGCTGCCGTTGCCGTTCCTGGAGCGGCTCGCCGCCCCGGGCCTGCTCGAAAGCGCGCAGGGAAGCGGTTCGCGGGCGCTCCTCGGAGGAGCGTTCGCCGTGTGCGCGGCGCCGTGCGTCGGTCCGGTGCTCGGCTCGATCCTCCTGCTTGCATCGAACACGAGCACCGTCTGGAGCGGCGCCGTGCTGCTGGCCGTCTACTCGCTCGGCCTCGCGGTGCCCTTCCTGCTCGTCGGAATCGGCTTCGGCCACGTCATGAGCGCGTCGCGCTGGCTGCGAGACCACTACGCGGTCGTGCGAACGGTAAGCGGCGCAATCCTCGTCGGCATCGGCCTGCTGCTCTTCTTCGACCGGTTCTGGTGGCTGAACGTCGCCGTCAGCCGCGCGCGCGACTTCCTCGGGCTCGGCTGATGATGACCGCCGGCAGGTCGGGGTAACGGCCGCCGGCGAGCTCGACCTGTCGCAGGACGTCGGCGACGTCGAGGTCGCGATGCCGGGGCGCATACGGGCCGAGGCGCCGTCCGGCCTTCGCCAGCTGCCGCTCGCAGCCCACGCGATTGCCACGCCCTGCCTGGTACCAGGCCACCGAGACGTGAACGAGACCCTGGAAGAAGTCCCGTTCCGCCGCGTCCGAGGCTCGCCATGCCTCCTCGAGTGCCTCGTGTGCCTCGAAGTAGCGGCCTGCGGCGATCAGCTCGAGCCCGGCCTCGTACGCGTCGGTTATCGCGTCAGGCATGCCTGCCGGGCTCTTCTCGCCGTAGGGAAGGGCTGGTACGCTCCTGCGCGTGGCGACGATCCTGGTGGCTGGGGTCGATCTCTTCTTCCGTGGGAAGCTCGACGTGCTCCTCGGTCAGAGCCACCGACTGGTCTCGACCGAGAGCATCGACCCGCCCGACCTCGTCATCGTCGACATCGCGCGCGTCGATCCGGACGAGGTGGCCGACGCCTATCCGGAGACGCCGATCCTCGGGTTCACGAACCACACGGACACCGAGGGACTTCGCCGCGCGAAGGCAGCCGGTTTCGATCGCGTCGTCGCTCGCTCCGCACTCGCCGAGCGGGCCGGGCAGCTCGTCGACGAGCTCGTGCAGTAGCCGCCGGTCGTATTCCGCCGAGTCGTTAGACTCGGGCCGCATGACGTACATCATCGCCGAGCCGTGCATCGACATCCTGGACAAGTCCTGCGTGGACGTCTGCCCCGTCGACTGCATCCACGAGTCGGACCGCATGCTCGTGATCGATCCCGAGGAGTGCATCGACTGCGGTGCGTGCGAGCCCGAATGCCCGGTCGAGGCGATCTTCCCCGAGGATGCGCTCCCCGAGAAGTGGGAGCCGTTCGTCAGGATCAACTACGCCTATCCCGAGGGGATGGGCGTCGTGAACGAGCTCGTCGAGGCCTACGCGACCGAGCACAACGTCCAGAACCCGCCGCTCGAGTCACGCTGATCATCTAGAGCGTGACGCCTCCGCCTGCTCGACGAACTGGCGTGAGGTCCTTCGCTCGCGAGTCCACACGATCGATGCATCGCGCTGAACGAGCGGCACGCTAGCACGCGCGCCGGGCTCGGCCGAGCCGCTCATGCGGGCGTGAGCCGGAGCTCGCGCGGGATCGCCCGCTCGAGCCCGACGGCGACGGTGGCGGCCACCAGGCACGCCGCGGCGGCGAGCGGCAAGAGAGCGAACGGCGCCGCGGCGAGCACGAAGCCGCCCACGGCCGGGCCGAGCACGTAGCCGAGCTCCCACGAGCCCGACGACACCGCCCAGTAGCGTCCCTCGAGCCCGCGCGGCGCGAGGTCCGCGACGAGCGGCCCGTAGTTCGGCCCGTGAAAGCACTCGCCGAGGCCGTAGACGATCGCCGCGCCCGCGAAGGCGACGGCCGCGACGGCGCCCTCGAGCCAGATGCCTCCCCCTTCGACGACGAGCCATGCCACCGCCCAGAGGAGCGGCGCGAGCGCGAGCGCCCGCATCCGCGAACGGCCCTCGAGCGCTTTCGCGACCGGAAGCTGGAAGACGACGAGCGCGAGCATCGCGGCGAGGAAGACGAGGCCGATGCCCGTCTCGCTCACACCCGCCTCGTTCTTCGCGAAGACCGGCAGCGAGCTCGAGCTGCGCGTTGCCGACGGCGATCAGCACGACGTTCAGGGCGATGAGCCCCATGAAGGGGCGGTGCCGCAGCACTGAGGCGTAGCCTGCGCGGGGCACCGGACGGGCTGGGTCTCGCTCGCCCGACGGGGCTCGGGGAGGCGACACGAAGACGAGAACGAGCGCGTAGCGCGAGCGAGGTCGCGACGTTCACTGCGAACAGCACCGTGAACGTGCGAGGCTCGTCCGTACGGGCGATCAGCCCGCCGACGAGGCCGCCGAGCCCGAGGCCGAGGTTCAGGAAGGTGCGCTGGAGGCCCCAGGCAGCGTGGCGGCGTGCCGCCGGAACGAGACGTCCGAGAAACGTGAGCTGGGCAGGCCAGAATGCCGCCACCGCCGATTCCGACGAGGAGGGCGGCGAGGAAGGCCTGCCAGGGCGACCGGACGAGAGGGAAGAGGGCGTAGCCGACGGCGAGCAGCGCGAGCGCGGCCCAGAGCATCCGGCGGGGCCCGACTCGATCGACGACCGATCCGACGGCAAGCCCGGCTGCGAGGCCGGCCGCGCCGATCGTCGCGACGACGAGCCCGGCGGTGCCCAGCCCGATGTCCCGCACGTTGTGGAGGTAGATGACGAGGAACGGGTAGGAGACGCCGGTGCCGAAGGCGTTGACGAGGAAGCCCAGCTCGAGCGTCCAGGCTGCCCGTGAGAGGCGTGGATCGAGGCTCGCGAGGTACGCGTGAACGCGCGTCACACGTCGGCCAGCGCTGACCAGACCTCGAGCTTCTGGCGGGTTCGACGGATGACCTCGTCCGTGAAGCCCGTGGTCGAGTCATGCCCGCCGAGATCGGCGGTGCGCACGCCGGCCGCGACCGCCTCGAGGCTCGCCTCGCGAATCGCCCTCCCCGCCGTCGATGCATCGCGGTCGTCCATGTGGGTGAGCAGCGCCGCTCCTGCGAGGATCATCGCGAGCGGGTTGGCGATGTTCTTGCCGTAGAGCCCGGGTGCGGTTCCGTGCGCCGCCTCGGCCACGAGCGCGCGCGGACGGTACTCGTCGTCGAAGGCAACGACGAGCGATTCGGAGCCGGCGATCGATCCGAAGAGCGGCAGGACGAAGTCGCTCAGGATGTCGCCGTCGCGGTTGAGCGCGGGAATGACCATCGGATCGCCGGCGGAGGCGAGGAGGAGTGCGAACGTCGCGTCGATCAGATGCGGCTCATACGACACGTCTGGATGGCGGGCCGCGGCCGCGTCCATCTCCTCCTTCAGCATGCCCTCGTAGATCGGGCTGACGGTGTACTTCGGGCCGCCGAACACCTTGGCCCGCGTGCGCTCGGCATGGCGGAACGCGAACTCGGCTACGGCCCTGCACACGCGCCGCTCGATGCGCTCGGTGCGAAACGCGGCCTCCGACTCGCCGGTTCCCTCGCGCCACTCGCTTGCTCCGTACGCGTCGCCGACCGCCATGCGAACGACCGAGATCGGTGCATGGACACCGCCGACCGGCGTTACCCCGGGAATGCGCCGTCCGGTACGGACGATCACCTGGGCTCCGATCTCCTCGCGGAGGATCCTGTTCGGGCTGCCGACGTCCCCGGCCTGCTCGGGCGTGGTCGTGGCCGCCTTCAGCCCGAGCCCGGCCTCGACGATCGCGCGTGCCGCTTCGTGTACGACCGCGTTCGCAGTGGCGCGGCGCGATTCGAGCGACAGGTCGAAGCGCGGGAACTCGAGTGCGAGACCGAGGACCTCGGGTGCGAGAACGCGCAACGCCTCCTCGAGCAGATCCTGGCCGGTCTCGTCTCCCTCGAGCACCACGATCGTGTGCGTGTCCATCAGGCGTCGAGTCTACTTGCGCGTTTGAAAGAGGGATGCAGCACGGAATACCGCTTCCGAATCACGCGTTTTCAGGGGTACGATGGAGATTCGAACTCTCAGCCAAATCATGGTGGAGCTCGACGAGCTCACCGAACGGCGAACGGCGATCTGGCACGATCTGTCCGAGGGCCACGATCCGAAGAAGGCAGCCGAGATCGCGGCGCTCAACGCGCGTATCGAAGCCCTGTGGAGCGAGTCACGGGCTGCGAAGAACCGCGCGCGCTTCGGCTCACAGAAGGAGATCCTGACGCGAGCCCGGGCAGAGGAGCGGCTCGAGCGCGACCTCGCCAAGGTCGCCTAGGGCAGCGTGGCGCCGGCGATCCGCGTCGGCACGTGCTCGTTCGCCGACGAGGCGCTCACCGCCCTCTGGTATCCGCGCGGCATCCGCTCGGGTGAAGAGCGGCTGCGCTACTACGCGAAGCGATTCGACACGGTCGAGATCGACGCGACGTATTACACCCTGCCGGCCGCAGAGATCACCGCGCGCTGGGCGGAGCGCACTCCGCCGGGGTTCGTGTTCCATGTCAAGGCGTTCGGGCTGATGACCCGCCATCCGGTTCGCCTCGAGCAACTGCCTCCCGATCTCCGCGACCACGTCGACGTCGGCCGCGCGGGGCGGGTGGAGCATCCGTCGCGGGAGGTTCGTGGGGAGGTCTTCGCACGCTTCCACGAGGCTCTCGAGCCGCTGCGCGCAGCAGGGAAGCTGGGAGGAGTGCTGATGCAGTTTCCTCCGTACGTCGTGCCGCGTCCGGAGTCGTACTCCTACCTCGAATGGGCGCAGGATCAGCTCGGGGGTGACGAGATGCTCGTCGAGTTCCGCCACCGGTCATGGCTGGATGACGAGCACCGTGCCGAGGTGCTCGGGTTTCTCGAAGAGCGCGGGGCGACGATGGTCGTCGTCGATGCGCCTCGGAGCGAGGCGAAGAACCTCATTCCGACCGTCGTCGCGGCGACGAGTCAGACGGCGTACGTGCGGATGCACGGCCGAAACGCGGCGACCTGGAACACCCGCGCCAAAAGCGCCGCCGAGCGGTTCGACTACCTCTACTCGGAGCGCGAGCTGACCGAGTGGATCGAGCCGCTGCGTGAGCTCTCGGCCGCGGGGCGTCAGGTCTTCGTGTTCTTCAACAACAACGGACGAAGCGCTGTCCCGGCTGAATTCGAGCAGACTTCCATTTCGGGCTCCTCCGACGACGCCAACCAGGTCTGGGTGGCGCAGGCACCGGAGAATGCGGTGATGCTGCGCCGGCTCTTGAAAGAGGCCGGCTTGCCGGTCAGCGATCCTTCAGGGAATTGACCCGACATTCTCGCGGCCATTTCCGTATCATCGTGCGCGACCCAAAACCCACAGGGAGGCTCGGAGTGGCGAAAAAGACCGTTCTCGTGTGCGACAAGTGTGACTCGGAGGTACCCGAGGGAAAAGGGGCGACCCTCCGGCTCAATTTCGCGGACGCGCGGCGTAGGTCGAAGCAGGCCGACCTCTGCGACGCCTGCGCGGACGGGCTCCCCGGCAACCTCGTGCCGCGCCGCGGGCGTAGGCCGAAGTCAGCACTCGCCGGCTAGACGAGCCTCTCAGATTCGCGAGCACCGGCGGCTCTCACCGCCACTCTGGCCGAGGGGAGGCGTCCCGCCCGGCCAGTAGGATAGGTGGGGTGTCGCTGGCTCTTCTCGTGGGCCCGGCGAACGCCGGCAAGGTTGCCAACCTCCTCGATCGCTACGTTGCCGCGCTCGACCGGGAGCCCTGCCTCGTCGTGCCCAACCGCGGACGAGGTCGAGCGGGTCGAGCGTGACCTGCTCACGCGCGTTCCGGCGCTCCTCGGCGGCTGGCTCGGCACGTTCGACGGTCTCAGTGCGACGGATCGCGCGCCGCTCCGCGAGCGAGGCCCTCCTGACGCCGCTCCAGCGGTCGCTCGTCGTCCGGCGCGTGGCCGTCGCGGGCGTCGCTCGAGCAGCTCGGCGCTTCGGCCCGCTTCGCGGGGCTTCGGCGATGCGCTCGGCGACGCGCTTGCCGAGCTCGAGTCGGCTCTCGTCGAGCCGGAGGAGGTCGACGGCGAGCTCGGGCGCCTGTACCGAGCCTACCGGGCAGAGCTCGAGCGTCTCGGCGTCGTCGACCGGGAGCTGCTCGCCGGCGCGGGCGGCCGAGCCGCTGTCGGCGGAGACCTCGACGCCTGGAGCGGCGCGCCGGTGTTCGTCTACGGCTTCGAGGACCTCACGGGCGCACAGTGGGCGCTGCTCGAGGCGCTCGCCGGGCGGTGCGAGGTGGTCGTCTCGCTCCCGTACGAGCCCGGCCGTCCCGCGTTCGCGGCCCTCGAGCGGACGGCGAACGACCTCGCCCGGCTCTCGCACGGGCGCGCGTCGAGGAGCTGCCGGCTCAGGACTGGTACGACGCCCCGGCGCTCGGCGCACCTCGAGCGGGTGCTCTTCGAGGATCGCGACGTCGAGCCGCCGCCGCTCGAGGGTGCGGTGCGCTTCCTCGAGGCGGCGGGCAGGCGGGCGCGCTCGAGCTCGTCGGCGAGGAGGTCCTCGGGCTGCTCCGCGACGGGCGTCGGACGCGGACGACATCGGCGATCGTCGTGCCGTCCGTCGAGCACATGCGCGCGCCGCTCGAGACTGCCTTCGGTGCGCTCGGCGTTCCGTACGCCGTGGAAGGAGCGCGACGGCTCGCGCGCACTCCGTTCGGCCGTGCGCTTGCTCGGCGTTGCTGCGCTTCGCCTGGCTCGGCGGCGGGCGGCCGGATCTCTTCGCGTTTCTGCGCTCTCCGTACTCGGGGCTCCCCCGTTCCCGGGTCGACTTCGTCGGAGGGCCGCCTACGCGGGCGGGCGGTATCGGTCCCGGAACGGGTCGAGGAGGAGACGGTGCGACTGCTCGGCAGACCGATTGCCCCTCTCGAACGGCTCGGGTCGAGCCCGCCGCTGGAGGCCGTAGGCATCGTCTGCCGTTCGATGCTTCAGTCGGCCTGGGGCCTCGAGCGGCCCGCCGGTCGACGGGCGGGCGGAGGTCGATCTCCAGGCCGAGGAGGCGGTCCGAGGCGTCGTCCGCGAGCTGGCGGCCTGGGACGCGCTCGGCGGGTCGGCGGGACCGGACGAGGTCGTCGCCGCGCTCGAACGCGCCACGACGTACGCCCGCGCGCGTGAGCCGGGACGCGTCGTCGTCATCGACCTGCTGCGCGCGCGGACGCGCCGGTTCGGATACGTCTTCGTGCTCGGCCTCGAGGAGGGCGTGCTGCCTCGGCGGTCAGCCGAGGCGCCGCTTCGTCTCGGACGAGGTGCGGGCCGGGCTCGACGACACGGGCAGGCAGGCGGCTCGTCCGATCCGGATCAGATCGCCCGGGACCGGTACCTGTTCTACACCGCGTGCACGAGAGCCTGGCGGCGCCTCTGCCTCGTGCGCGAGGCCGCGACGGAGGAGGGGCGGCCGCGCGAGGCAAGCCCGTTCTACGAGGAGGTGCGGTCGCGCTTCGCACGAGGCGGAGGTCGAGCGGTGGACGCGGCGGCGGCCGCTGTCCGCGCTCTCCTGGGAGCTGCATGCGGCGCCCGACCGAGCGAGAGCGTCTGCGCTCGGTCGCGGTGCTCGCCGTCAGAGCAGGAATTGGCTGCGCGCGCTCGCTCGCCGCCTCGGCCGGGTGGAGCCGGCAGATCGACCGCGCTCTGGCGGCGTTCTCTCGGGCGACGAGACTCGTCAATCCCCGGGTGCTGGAGCAGATCCGCGAGCAGACACGATTCTCGGTCACCGAGCTCGAGACGTTCGGCGACTGCTCGGCGATGTGGCTCGTCGACCGGGTGGTCAACCCGCGCCCGATCGACGCGGAGGTCGATCCGCGGCTCCGCGGACAGGTCGCGCACCAGGCGCTCTACCGGTTCTATGCGGGGCTGCCCAAGCGCTTCGGAACCGACGACGTCGATCCGGCTCGGCTCGAAGAAGCCATCGAGTTCCTGCACGAGTGCCTGGCGGAGGCGCTCGCCGGGCAGGTCCGGATCGAGCTGGGCGAGCTCGACCTGCTCGAGCTCGAGGGCACGCTGGGCCGGGACCTCGAGCACTTCGTCAGGCAGGACACGGCGCGCGGGCTGCCGCTCGTCCCGCGGCGGTTCGAGGTTTCGTTCGGCACCGAGCGCGCCGCGCCGGAGCTGCAGCGCGGCATCGACCTCGGCGGCTTCACCGTCTCCGGGAAGATAGACCGGATCGACGTCGACCCCTTCTCCGCTCGCGGGATCGTCCAGGACTACAAGTCGGGCGCCGCTCACTCCGCCCGCCGGATCGAGCAGGACGGACGTCTCCAGGTGCCGCTCTACGTGCTCGCCCTGCGCGATCTCGTCGGGATCGAGCCGCTCGGCGGCCTCTACCGCTCGCTCTCGGGCGAACGCGAGGCGCGAGGCCTGTTGCGTCTCGAGGCGCAAAGCGACGTCCCCGGGTTCGCGTCGCTCGACTACCTGGACGAGGATGCCTTCTGGGGAGTGGTCACGCAGGCCAAGGAACGGGCGCGCGACTCGGTCGCCCGGATCCGTGGGGGCGACGTCCACCACGATCCGCGCTCCGGACGCTGCCCGACGCTGGTGTGACCGCTGGACGATCTGTCGCGTGGCGCGGGCGTGACGCCGGTGGCTGCGCCGGCCGTCAATCCCGAGCAGCTGGCTGCGATCGAGGAGCCAGGGATCGTGTTCGTCTCGGCCGGCGCAGGGACGGGGAAGACGACTGTCCTCGTCGAGCGCTACGTCAAGGCCGTTGCCGAGCGGGGCCTCTCGGTCGACTCCGTGCTCGTGATCACGTACACGGAGCGGGCGGCGGGCGAGCTCGAAGGAGCGGATCCGAGCGCGGCTGCGGGAGCTCGGCAGGCGAGATCTCGCCCGCGAGGTCGACCGAGCCTGGATCTCGACGATTCACGGGTTTTGCTTCCGGCTCCTTCGTGCCCACCCGTTCGAGGCTGGGCTCGATCCGCGGTTCCGGGTGCTCGACGAGGGCCAAGCTCGCGTGCTCCGAACCGAAGCCTTCACGGACGCGCTGACCACGTTCTGTCGCGGTCGCGTGCCCGAGCGGCTGCAGCTGCTCGCGACGTATGGCTCGCGCGGGCTGAAGACGATGCTCATCGGCGTCTTCGAACGCCTGCGCTCCTCGGGTCTCCCGCTCGACCTTGCGCCCGGCGGGGAGAGCGTGCTCGCGGAACGCGTCGCGGAGCTGCGCAGCCTCGCAGAGGAGACCCTGAAGGACGAGTCGAGTGAGCCTGCGAGGCCGGTGCTCGAGCGCTCGCTCGAGCTCGTCGCGCTCACGATCGCCGGCCGACTCGCTGCTCGACCTGTCCGAGCTGGCGGTGCCCCGCGACGCGGCCGCGGTCAGCGGGATGGCCGCCTTCTCCGACGCCGTCTCGGCGGTCGAGCAGGCAGCGCTCGACGACGTCGCGACCCGTGACCGGCTGCTCTTGCAGGACCTTCTCCACGGCTTCGACACGGCGTACAGGATCGCGAAGGAGCGGGAGTCGGCCGTCGACTTCGAGGATCTCCAGCTCATCGCCAGAGACCTCCTGCGAAGTCACGGCCCGGTGCGTGAACGGGCGCGTTTCCGCTTCCGCTCGATCATGGTCGACGAGTTCCAGGACACGAACCGGCTGCAGTGCGGAGCTCGTTGACCTTCTCGCCGGCGACGAGCTCTTCTTCGTCGGCGACGAGTTCCAGTCGATCTACCGGTTCCGCCACGCCGACGTGGACGTGTTTCGTGAGCGCCGCTCACGCAGCGGCGGCGTGCTCGCGCTCACGCAGAACTATCGCTCTCGGCCCGAGGTGCTGAGCGTCGTGAACCATCTCTTCGGAGCCGAGTTCGGCGCCGGCTTCGAGCCCCTGGAGCCGGCGGCGACGTTCGCCGACCCCCTCTTCGGGCCGGCGGTCGAAGTGCTCGTCACCGACAAGGCGAGCTACAAGGAGACCGGGACGCCGTGGCGCACGGCGGAGGCCCGGCATGTCGCGCGCCGCGTACGGGCAGCTCGTCGACGAGGAGGAATGCACTCCCGGAGACGTCGTGCTGCTGTTCGCCGCCGGGACGAACGCGGAGGCCTACGAGGACGCCCTGCGTGCGGAGGGGCTGCCCACGTACCGCTCGACCGGTCGCGGGTACTTCGGGCAGCAGCAGGTGGTCGATCTCCTCGCCTACCTCCGGCTGCTCCAGAACCGCTACGACGACGAGGCTCTTGCGACCGTGCTCGCCTCGCCGCTCGTCGGCGTCTCGGCCGACGCACTGGTGCTTCTCCGGCGAGCGGCGGGCCGCAGGCCGTTGTTCGCCGGCCTCGAACGGGAGCCTCCGCCCGGACTGTCGCCACGTGACCGGCGCCTCTTCGAGGCGTTTCGCCAGAGGTACGACCGGCTCGTTCGAGCGTCCGGCTCTCTCGGGCTGGAGCACCTCTGCGAGCGCATCCTGGTCGAGCACGACTACGACCTGGCGGTGCTCGCGCGGTGGGACGGGCGGCGTCGCTATGCAAACCTCCGCAAGCTCGCACGGCTGGCGCGCTCCTTCGAGGAGCTGCGAGGGCCGGATCTCGAGGGGTTCGTCCGCTTCGTGCGCGAGCAGGAGGCAGCCGGCGCGCGCGAGGTGGAGGCGGTCGCCGAGGAGGAGGGGGCGGAGGCAGTTCGCCTGCTCACGATTCACGCGGCGAAAGGCCTCGAGTTCAAGGTGGTCGTCGTCTGCGATGCCGGCCGCCGTGGGGGAAGAACCACCCCGGACGAGATCCTCTGCTTGCCGGACGGCCGCTTCGGCTTCCGCGTGGCCGACCCGGTGACCGGCAAGCGGCACGACGCGGGCGGCTACGAAGAAGTCCGGCGTGCGGAGAACGAGTCCGCCGACCAGGAGACCCGCCGGCTCTACTACGTCGCCATGACGCGCGCGATCGACCGCCTCATCCTCGCCGGTTCGCTCGACCCGAGCCGGGACGCAGCTGCGGGCACGCCGATCGCATGGGTGGTCGACCGCCTCGGCGCGGCGATCGATGCTGATGGCCCCGTTGCTCTCGACTGCGACGGAGTGCCGGTCGTCGTTCGCGTCGATAGGGGTTCCGCCGAGGCGACGAAGCCCGCAACGTCACCAGCCGCCGAGCAGCTCGAGCTGTTCGACGTGGAGGCGGCGGAGAGGCAGTCGCCGATCTTCGAGCTCTCTGCGCTACGGCCTCTCCCGGAGCCCCCGCCGCGAACCGTTCGGAGCCTTTCCTACAGCGCGCTCGCGCTGTTCGAGCGCTGCCCGTATCGCTTCTACGCCGAGCGCATCGTGGGCCTGTTCGAGGACGAGCGCGACCCGGGCGGCGGAGATGCCGGGCTGTCGGCTGCCGAGATCGGCGATGCGGTGCATGTGCACCTCGAAGACGGTGCTCCGGCCGAGGAGGCCATGGGGCGCCTGAGTGCGCGCTATCCGACAGCGACCGCCTCCGACGGGGAGCGGGTGGCGGCACTCGTCGCGGCGTGGCACGGATCTGACATCGCCGAGCGGCTCGCCACCCTCTCGGGCGTCCGCGTCGAGCTTCCGTTTGCATTCGAAGTCTCCGGCGTGCTGCTGCACGGTCGATTCGACGTCTTTCACCAGGAAGCTGAGCGCGCTCTGGTCGTCGATTACAAGACGAATCGGCTGGACGGATTGGAGCCGCGCGCCGTCGTCGAGTCCGACTACCGCCTCCAGCGTCTCGTCTACGCGCTGGCGGCACTCCGTGCGGGCCTCGCCGAGGTGCGTGTCGTGTACGTCTTCCTCGAGCGCCCGGAGGAGATCGTCGAGGATCACTTCGTGTCCGCGGACGCCGCGGCGCTCGAGGCCGAGCTCGTCATGGCGATCGAGGCCATCCGTGCGGGAGCGTTTCCGCCGCGCCCGAGCGAGTTCGCCTGCAGCGGGTGCCCGGCGCTCGACCGGGTATGCGCCGGCCCGCGGCTCGGAGGCGGCGCTGGCGAGGACGACCCCGCCTGGGCCGCGGCGGCCGCCCACTCATAACTGATCGATGGCAACGACCTATCTGCGCGAGCCGAGACGGCGTGTCGGCCCGAGGCGCGAGAGGATCGGACCCATCGTGGAGCGACTGCGCGCCGAGCACCCGGACGCCGGGATCGCGCTCGAGTTTCGATCCGACCTGGAGCTGCTGGTCGCCACGATCCTCTCGGCCCAGACGACCGATGTGACGGTGAACCGCGTCACTGCGGCGCTGTTCGAAAAGTACAAGCGCCCCGAGGACTACCTCGCGGTGCCGATTGCGGAGCTCGAGGCGGACATCAGGCCCACCGGCACCTACCGGCAGAAGGCCAAGAGCCTACGAGGGACGATGCGGGTCCTGATCGAGGACTACGACGGCGAGGTGCCGCACAGCGCTGCAGGAGCTCGTTCGCCTACCGGGCGTCGGCCGAAAGGTCGCCAACGTCGTCGCGGCCGAACGGGGAGCGGTGCAGGGGGTCGTCGTCGATACGCACGTCCGGCGGCTTTCCCAGCGTCTCGGCCTGACGCGGCACGACGACCCCGCGAAGATCGAGCATGATCTCCAGCGGGTCGTGCCGCGCAGCGAATGGGGCATTTTCCCGCACCTCCTGATCTGGCACGGAAGGCGTGTGTGCGTTGCGAGATCCCCACGCTGCGGTGAGTGCACGCTCGCCTGCCTCTGCCCCTCCAGCAGGGCCTGACGCCCACAGACCGGCATCGTTCGACACATTTTCGGCACGGACCGCGAGTGATGCGTGCGTTTCGTCCGCGTACGTTGAGGATATGCAATCGGTCGATCTGGCTCTGTATGCCGATTCTCTGGCAGCCGAAGCCGCCGCCGTGTCCGCGCGCCTCGAACGTGCCCGGGGCCGGCTCAGGCGGGTCGCGATCGAGCACGCGGCTCGACGAGAGCTACCCGTCGAGACCATCGTCCTGTTGGAGCGCCGCGGTCTGCTTCAGCCGGTAGTCGCCGGCAGCCGTCCCGCAGACACGTCCGAGCTCGCCGAGTTGATCGCCGAACTTGCTGCTCTCCAGCGCGCCCAGGCCTGGGTCGAGGCGCGGCTCCACGAGGCCCACGCGACCGGACCGCGGGTCGAGCGTACGCGGGGAAAGGAACATCATGTGACGGCCGACTGACTCAGAGGTTCTCCACGCCCGGCGGAGGCCGCCGGTGACTACCGCACCGAATGCCTATGCTGCGGCTGACGGTATGGGCAGTGTGCGGAAGCCACCGCTCGCCTGAGGGGCTTACCAAGGGTGACTCTCGCCTTGCGAAGCATTGCTGTGTCGACGAGGAGGTCGGAGTGTCATACCCGCGTGGACGGTGTGCGGGGATCCGGCCCGGCATCCGGTGATGCCCGCCTCGTCCACTGGCCCCAGAGCACGTGCCAGGAACCTGCGCGATACGGCGAGCCGGGCGGCGGCAGCGCATGACGCGCCCCCGATCAGGTAGTGGCTCCGCGGCTACCGGGCCTGCCCGATCGCCCGCCGGCGATTCAGGCGTCGCCGGTCAGACGGCGGCCAGGTCGCCCTCGCCTGCCTCGAGAGCGGCGAGGAAGCGCTCTGCGTCGAGAGCCGCCTGGCAACCCGACGCGGCGGCCGTCACGGCCTGGCGGTACACGTGATCCTGTACGTCGCCCGCTGCGAAGACGCCGGGTACGTTGGTCTCGGTCGACTTGCCGCGCGTGATCACGTAGCCGGAGTCGTCCATCTCGAGGTGGCCTTCGAAGAGCCCCGTCGTGGGGTCATGGCCGATTGCGACGAAGAGCCCGTCTGCGGGGATCTCGCTTCGCTCGCCGGTCTTCGTGTTCTCGACCACGACGCCGGCCAGGCGACCGTCGGCTACTCCGAGAACCTCCGCGACGGTCGAGTCGAGAACGAAGTCGATGCGCTCGTTCGCACGAGCACGGTCGACCATGATCGGAGAGGCCCTGAACTCGTCTCGCCGGTGAACGATGGTGACGCCCGAGGCGAACTTCGCCAGGAACGTCGCCTCCTCCATGGCCGAGTCGCCGCCTCCGACAATGACCACCTTCTGGTCGCGGAAGAAGGCCGCGTCGCACACCGCGCAATAGGAGACACCGCGTCCCTGCAGCTGCTGTTCCGATTCGAGGCCGAGTTGCCTTGCGGTAGCTCCGGTTGCGACGATCACCGTCCGCGCGCGGTACTCGTCGTCACCGACCCAGATGCGGAAGGGAGTCTCCGAAAAGTCGACGCGGGTCACGTCGTCGGTGATGAACTCGGCGTCGAACCGCTCGGCCTGGCGCCTGAAGTCCTGCATCATCTCGGGTCCGAGCACACCGTCGGCGTAGCCGGGATAGTTCTCAACGTCGCTCGTGATCATGAGTTGCCCACCCCAGGTGAAGCCCTCGATCACCAGCGGGCGCATGTTGGCGCGCGCCGAGTAGAGCGCGGCTGTGTATCCCGCGGGCCCTCCGCCGATGATGATGACTTCGCGGACTCCGTTCTCGCTCACTGTTCAATCCTTCCCCGTATCGCCGAGGCCCAGTCACGATATCGCCTCTTGATCATGTCAACGTCGCGCGACAGTAGGTTGTTCCATTACGACCCTGCGTCGACGGCAGTGACATCCAGCTTCCGGCTCGTCGGCCGGGTGACCCTCGGGCGATCTTCGGAGCACTGCTCGTTCAGGCGGCGTCGGCCACGTCCGAGCCCTCGGTATCGGGCTCGTCGGGCAGGAGTGTCTTCAGCGACTCGCCAGGCGGCTCGACCGCCACGGTCCGTGTGGCGGAGCCAGCCGTCAACTCTGGGGCCTGGAGCTTGCGCGGCGCGTGGTCGATGGGATCGACCGACGGAATCTCGCTCGAGGCCTGCACGCCGAGCTCGGAGAAGCGGCGGGCCGTCACCAGCACGCGCCGTTCGAGTGAGCCCACCGTCTCGTTGTAGCTGCCGACGGCGTTGTCGAGGCTCCGGCCGAGCCTCGCGACGTGGTCTGCGAGTGTTCCCAGGCGGTCGTACAGCTCCTTTCCGAGCAGGCTGACGGCCCGGGCGCTCTCCGCCAGGCGTTCCTGTCGCCATCCGTAGGCCACGACGAAGAGCAGGCCGATCAGGGTGCTCGGTGTCGCCAGGATGACCCGGCTGCGCCAGGCGTCCTCCTGGAGCGCCGGGTCTTGGTCGAGCGCTGCCGCGAAGAACGGGTCGCCCGGGATGAAGAGCACGACGAAGTCGGGCGAGAGCTCGAACTGCCCCCAGTACGCCTTCGAGCTGAGCTTCGTGACGTGCTCGCGTACCTGGCGTGCATGCTGGCGCAACAGGTCGCGCTGCCGATCGACGTCGGATTCGCGCCTGCGCGTCCAGGTAGGCGGACAGGGGTGTCTTGGCATCGACGATCACCTGCTTGGCGCCGGGGAGCCTGACGACGAGGTCCGGCCGCAGTGCCCGGCCGTCGGCCGTCGCGGTCGACTGCTCGACGAAGTCGCAGTACGGGAGCATCCCCGCTGCCTCGACCACACGCCGGAGCTGCACCTCGCCCCAGCGGCCGCGCACCGCAGGCTTCCGCAGGGCCGTGACGAGGTTCTCGGTCTCCGCGTGCAGCTTCTCCTGCGTCTGGGCGAGCGAGCTGAGCTGCGTGGTGAGCGATCCGTAGGCCTCGCTACGTGCTTTCTCGAGCTCGCGGACGCCGTCGTCGATCTTCCGCATCGACTCCTGCAGCGGTGCGAGCGTGCGCTCCATGGCGCGCTGACGCGTGTCGAGGTCACCGACGGATTGCTGCCGGAGCTGCACCATCGCCTCCGCCGAGATCGCGCGGAACGCGTTCGAAAACTCGTCCTTCAGCTCGGCGCGCTCGGCGGCCACTCGCCTCTCGTGTTCGAGCGTCGCCGTCAGCTCCACCATCTGGCGCTCGAGATCGAACCGCAGGTCGCGCTCGGCCGAAACCTCTGTCTCTGCTGCGCGGATGCGGCGGTCCCGTATGAGCCAGGCCGCGATCGCACCGACGGCCAGGCCGAGGAGGAGACACACCACTGGGATCATGCTGGCGGCTCGCTCATGAGGGCTAACCAACATAGCGCGGGGGTCGGACGGTGCGGGCGCTGCCCGCCCCCCGACCAGCAGTCGAACGGCACCCAGAAACGCCAAATCCGGCGAGCCCTGGGGCTTACCCGATCTGGCGCATCCGGCCTACTCGAGGAGCTGAGGCAGAGTCAACGATCCGGTCTCCGAACGCGGCCACGCACTCAGGCTCCCGCCTCGGCCTTGGCCTTCGCCTTCTCGGCGCGGGTGATACGCGCGCGCTTCTCGGCCTGGATCCGATCCTTGCCGCCCCGAACGACCGTGGCGATGTAGATGACGATGATGCCGATCGCGCCGAGCCCGCCCTGTCCCCGGATGTCACCTACCTCTCCTTCGACGTACTCCGCCTCGGTGACTCCCTGGTTCTGCAGATACGGCAGGAACGGTCACCCCACGCGCGACCGCGGCCGCCTCGTAGTCGTCGAGGAACTCGCCGACCGGGGGTATCCGGAAAAAGGTCATGAAAGCGGTGATTCCGAGCACGATGCAGAACGGGATCGCGAGCTGCGTCCCGAGCGGATGCCGGCGCAGGACGAGGACAGCGGAGGTCGCGCCCAGGATCGCGGAGGGCGCGAGCAGGATCGCCACGGGTATCCACGACGAGTACCCCTCGCTGGCGGTGACGTACATGAGCCGGCCGACGGACGCAACGGCGAAGCCGTACGCGACGAGCACCACGATTGCGCCAATTCTCGGGATGATCATTCCGGCCATCGTACGTTGCCGCGCATTCCTCTAGCCTCGGGAGCGTGCGTAGCTACTTCGGAACCGGAGGCAGGCTGAGCGCGGCGCTGCCGCGCTTCGAGCCGCGCGAGGGTCAGGAGGAGCTGGCTGTCGCGGTGGCCCAGGCGTTGGAGCAGGGGGAGCACCTGCTTGCCGAGGCCGGCACGGGAACCGGGAAGAGCCTCGCGTACCTGATCCCGGCTATCGCCTCGGGGCGTCGCGTCGTTGTCGCGACCGCGACGAAGGCGCTACAGCAGCAACTGGTCGACAAGGACATCCCCGCAGCGTCCGCGGCTCTCGGTCGTGAGGTCGATTGTGTGCTTCTCAAAGGGCGTGAGAACTACCTCTGCCGCCGGAGCCTCGACGGCCTCACGCTGCTCGGGGGTGCGGCCGGGGCTCTTTTCCGGACCGAGGACGACGCAGCCGCGTACGACGAGCTGCGGGACTGGATCGAAGCGACGGCGAGCGGAGATCGGGCCGAGCTGCCGTTCGAGCCGAGCTCGACACTCTGGGCCGAGCTCGCCGTCGGCGGCGACCGGTGTCTCGGCCGGCGCTGCCCGGTGCGATCGACCTGCTTCTCGGAAGCAGTCAGGGAACGCGCCGCCGAAGCCGAGCTCGTGGTCACGAACCACGCCCTCTACCTGGCTGATGCTGCCGTCCGGGCGAGGCGCTCGACCCGGGAAGGAGTCGTGCTCCCCGAACACGACGCGGTCGTGTTCGACGAGGCCCACCGGCTCGAGGACGCGGCGTCCGCGTGGTTCGGAGGGCGAGTGTCCCTGGCAAGGTTGCGACGCCTGGTCCGGGACGTCGAGCGCTCCGCACGCGAACGCCGGCAGTCGTCGCCCACACGCTTGCTATCGGACGCCGAGCGGCTCGGAACGACCGTCGTCGCGTCCCTCGAACCGAGCCGTGGTCGACGCAGATTGCGCGAGCCTGACGTCGACGCCGTGGTCGAGGACGCTGTCGCGCTCTCTGCCCTGCTGGCGCGTCTCGCCGAGGGTCTCGCGGGCGGGAGCGAGGACGCGGATGCCCTTGCGCGACGGGCCCTCGGTTTCGCGCGCGACCTCGACACCTGCATGGAACTGGACGTCGAAACCGTGGTCTGGGCGGAGCCCGGCGCCATCGCCTGGGCGCCGGTCGACGTCTCGGAGGCGCTGGGCGAGGCGATCTGGGACACGGGAGTCACGGCGGTTCTCGTCTCCGCAACGCTCGAGCCGGACTTCCTGCGCGGCCGACTCGGGCTCGACGGCGCCGCAGAGATCGTCCTGCCGTCGCCGTTCGCGTTCGACGAGCAAGCGCTCCTCTACGTGCCGGATCGGATTCCCGAACCGCGCGCTCGGGGCTACGAGGAGCGGGTCGAGCAGGAAGTGCTCGAGCTTTGCCGGCTCTCTCGAGGGCGGGCGCTCGTCCTTACATCTTCGTACCGGATGCTCGACCGGCTCGCACCCGTTCTCGCCGAGGAGCTTCCGTTTCCCGTGCTCCGCCAGGGGGAGGCTCCTCGAGAGCGGCTGCTCGAGCGCTTCCGGCACGAGGTCGACTCGGTGCTCGTCGCAACGGCGACCTTCTGGCAGGGCGTGGACGTCCCCGGCGAGTCGCTCTCGCTGCTGGTCATCGACAAGCTTCCGTTCGCTCCTCCCGACGACCCGCTGGTCCAGGCTCGTTGCGAGCGGATCGCGGCGAGCGGCGCCGACCCGTTCGTCACATATTCGATACCGACTGCGATCCTGCAGCTCCGCCAGGGCTTCGGCCGGCTGGTGCGCGGCCACGACGACAGCGGGGTGGTCGCGATACTCGACGGCCGCCTGCGCACCCGGCTGTACGGCAGGCGGTTTCTCGCTGCGCTACCCCGCTGCCGGCTCGTCGGCGACCGCGCTGAGGTGGCCGGTTTCTTCTCCGGCGGTGGCGGCGATGGTGCTTGATACCCTCACAGATCGTGGCGAAGAAGAGCAAGGTTCCGACGCCGCCCCGCGTGGCGCCGGCCACGACCCCGCGTCCGGTACAGGCGCCGAAGACCCGGAAGCAGACGCGGGGACCACGCGATCCGCGAACGACGCGGCTGCTCATCGGCGGAGCCGTCGGCCTCGTGGCCGTCGTGGCCGTTGTCGTGGTAGTCGTGCTCCTAACCGGCGGCACGAGCAGCGCTTCCGGGGCGCTTGCCGCGGCCGGGTGCACCGAGCAGACGTTCCCGATGCAGGGGCGCCAGCACGTCGACAAGCTCGAGAAGGGCTTCAAGTACAACTCGTTCCCGCCGACCAGCGGCGAGCACAATCCGCAACCGGCGCTGTGGAACCTCTACACGCAGCCGGTTCCGTTCATCCACCAGGTGCACAACCTGGAGCACGGCGGCGTCATCGTGCAGTACGGAGACCAGGTTCCGCCCGCGACGGTCCAGGAGATCAGCGAGTGGTACGCGCAGGACCCGACGGCGCTCCTGGTGGCTCCGCTTCCGGGGCTGAACGACAAGGTCGCGTTCACGTCCTGGACGCACCTCGCCATATGTCCGACCTTCGACGCGGCGGCAGCCAGCTCGTTCCGAGACGCTCACATCCTCGAAGGCCCGGAAAAGTTCCCGGCCAATCAGTTACAACCGGGTCAGTAGCACGCCTGCCGGGGTGGCGGAACGGGAGACGCGGGGGACTTAAAATCCTCTGTCCTTCGGGACGTGCGGGTTCGACTCCCGCCCCCGGCACTGGTGGTTTGCAGGATCTTTGCCCTCGCGGGCTGATTTACCTCGCGGTCACCCAGCGCGGGGAGCGGCAGACGCTCCGCACCGCCGGTAGTGAAATTCATGCCCTCCATCGAGCTTGCTTCGGTGGCCGAGCTGTGTCAATAGGGGCACGCTCGAAGTTCATTTCGGTCAAACTGGCTGCCACAGGCCGGGCGGGCTCGCCACGGTTCAGGAGATCACTTCGACGAGCTCAAGCTTCTCGCGTGGCCCCTTCACCGCCACTTCCTTGACCTCACCGATGCCCTCAACGTAGTACTTGTTGTCGAGCACATCTGGTTCGAGGGCAGTGGTCTCTTTGGTCCGGAGCGCGTGCGCGAACGAGCCGGCCGGCACGGTGACCGCTGAGGAAAGACTGATGACAGCGAAGGTATCCTCGGCATGGCCCGCATACCACTCCTGCCGGAATTTGCGGCCGACCGTCGGCTGGGCCTCCATGAACACGCCTGGTTGGGCACCGCCGACGCCGGCGTGAAACGAACCCTCGGTGCTAACGACGTTTCCGTGCTTGTCGAGCTCGGCGGTGTCCTCACCGAAATACCAAACGTTGCCGCAACTGTCCTGGGCGTAATAGTCGCTCGTTCGCTCCTCCAAGACGTTGTTCAGGTACAGCCGATCCTCGACGACGCGCGTCGTCACGCCGTCGATAACCGCAGTCCGTGACGTGGTCGTGGTCAAATCGAGAGCTTTCTTCCCGTCTTTCGTACCGGTGTACACGAGCGTTGTTCCCGGCGTCAGAGGAAACAGGGGGTTGTCGACATTCGCGCTGAAGCTCGTCGCGTCGATCGCCGGGTGGTAATCGTGTCCGGGCCCGAAGACCGGCAGTGGACACGATGGTGCGGCGGTCGCCGCCGATAGGAGTGACGCACTAGCAAGCGATAGCGCCAGTGCGCCCAACACCAGTCCAATTTTTCCGAACATCGTTGCCTCTCCTCTGGTCAAGCTGGCGCAATGACGGTAGTAGGCGAACATGAACCGGCGATGAACGACGACCGATCGAGATCGTGGGAGTGAGCTCGATCGGGTTGCCGTGCGGCGTGCGGTCGGCTGCTCGCGCCCGGGTTGATGGTTGACTGTGACAGGGCAGCCGTGCTTAACTTTCGCCGTTAGGGCTACCTTACAGCTGTCCGGGATCAGAGGGGAGCGTGTCGCAGGCACAGATTCTCGCGCTCGGCGCGATCGCAGGGCTCACGATCTTCCTGGGGTTGCCGATCGGGCGTGTGCGCTGGCTGAGCTCACGTGCGCGGGCGCTCTTGAATGCGATCGCGACCGGGATCCTGCTCTTCCTCTTCTGGGACATCCTCGCGCAGGCGGTCGAGCCGGTCGAGTCGGCCCTGACTGCGGCCGGGGTCGAGGGCACCGGATCATGGGGGCGCTTCGCGGCGCTCGCCGCTGCCGGCGCGGCCGGGCTGACCGTCGGGCTGGGCGCCCTCGTTCTCTACGAGCGTCGGATGATCAGCCGCGCGCGGTCGGTCGCGATGATCGGCCCGGGCGCCGCGGCGGTCGCGGAATTCGAGCAGCCCGCGAAGCTGACTGCCTCCCCCGCCCGCGCGCTCGCGCTCATGATCGCGATCGGCATCGGCCTGCACAACTTCGCGGAGGGGCTCGCGATCGGCCAGGCCGCTGCTTCGGACGAGATCGCGCTCGCGCTCTTGCTGGTCATCGGCTTCGGCCTCCACAACGCCACCGAGGGCTTCGGCATCGTCGCGCCCCTCTCCGCCGAAAAAATGCAGCCGAGCTGGGGGTTCCTCGCGCTGCTCGGTCTCATCGGCGGCGGCCCGACCTTCATCGGAACCCTCGTCGGCCAGGCGTACGTCAGCGAGATGCTCTCGGTCGTGTTTCTCGGCCTCGCCGCCGGTTCGATCCTCTACGTCGTGATCGAACTCCTGAACGCCGGCCGGAAGCTGGGGTCGAAGGAGATCCTCGCCGCGGGCCTCTTGATCGGCCTCTTCGCGGGCTTCGCCACCGACTTCGTCCTCGTCGCGGCCGGCGCGTAGGCGGGCATCAACATGGCAAACGCCTGAGCACGTGACCCATCGAACGAAGATGATCCTCGGGGTGAGATGCACGGTCGTGCGGGACACGGTCTCCGAAAACGGGAAGCGGATCGAGCGGACATTCGACTGGTATGCGCAGGACAAGAAGGGCAACGTTTGGTACATGGGAGAGCTCTCGCTCGAGTCGAGCCACGGTCGCTTCGTCAAAGCAAGCGACTCGTGGGAGTCGGGAGCGAAGGGCGCCAAGCACGGAATAATCATGCCCGCCAACCCACGGCGAGGCGACACGTACCGGCAGGAGTACTACCCACCCGGCGGAGCGCTGGACCAGGCGCACGCACTCGGTCGTCGCGGGAGCGTGACGGTATACGGGACGTTCACACGGCCCCTCGTCACGGTGGAGTGGAGCCCGGTGGAGCCCCAGCTCGAGAAGAAGGACTACGTGGCTGGACTCGGAGAGATCAAGGAGCAGGTAATCGAGGGAGGCCACGAGCATTTCGAGCTCGTGAGCGTGACACGCGAATAGCTCCACATCGCGCCACGCCTCCCACGCGGGCGCTACGCTTGACGCGCTGACTGTCACTCGGCTCGCAGACGAGGCGGATCGACCGAGGGGCTCTACGAGGCGCTCGGCTTCGAGGCTGCCGGCTCGTTTCGGGAGTACGCCCGCTTGCCGCGGCCGGCAGACGGGTAGCGGGTCACGGCGCGGGATCCGGATCGACCGAAGGACGCCGCTCATAGCGATGCTCGCCTTGGACGACGAGGTCGAAGCGTCCTGCTTTCGGACTGGAGCAACGGAAATAGTGGTAGTACCACTCGCCCGCGGCGCGGAAGCGCTGGTACCTACCACGGCAGCGGGCCTTCACCCCGTCCTGCGCAAGCTCGGTGTGAGCCTTCTTGACGGTCCAGTAGAAGACGACCTCGAGCGGTTTCCCTGCTCGCGACGGTGAGGCCACGAGCAGAGCGAGCGCGAGCAGTACGACCGCCGTGATGGTCTTCGCGGAGGCCAACCACGAGCGATTCGTGGCGCCGCGTGCGCTTTCCTGCCACTCAGAGGCTCAGGAGGCGAGTTCGAGCGCCACGCCGTGGAGGATGTCGCGCTCGGAGACCTCGAGCTCGTCGACCTGAAAAAACGTCAGCACCTCGGCCACGGCGAGCGCTCCGGCCGCGATCACGGGTGCTCGTCCCGCGACCAGCCCGCGCCGCTCGAGGAGGTCGGCGATCGGCGTGCGGGCGAGAGCGGCGGCCTCAGCCGCGAGCCAGCGGGCCGGAAGGATGTGTCCGTGGACGAGCTCGGGATCCTCCTCGGCGAGGCCGAGGTGAAGGGACGCGAGCGTCGTGACGGTTCCGGCAACCCCGATCGCACGCGTCGGGGAGAGCGTTGCGGGTATGCGCCGGCCGAGCAGCTCCCTAACCGCTGAGCGGAGTTCGTCGATCTCATCCAGGAGACGGTGGATCGGCCTGGAGGAAACGCTCGGTGAGCCGGACGCATCCCATGTCGAGGCTCGCCCGAAGTCGATGCCGCCGTCGGTCCCGACGACGAGCTCGGTCGAGCCGCCGCCGAGATCGACGACGAGCGTGGGCGCCGCCAGATCACGTCCGGCAGTCGGCTCCGAAAAAGGTGAGGCGCGCCTCCTCCTCACCGTCGAGGAGCCTGTAAGGGAAGCCGAATCGCTGCTCGATCCGGTCGAGGAACTCCAGTCCGTTCGATCGCATCGCGCACGGCGCTGGTGGCAACGACGAGACTGCGCTCGGCGCCTCGGGTCGCCGACAGCGGTCGCATACTCGGAGACCACCGCCTCGACCCGGCGCCTCGCGGCCACCGCCAGCCGGTGACTGGCATCGACGCCTTCACCGAGCCTCGTGATCGTCAACCGGCGGTCGACCTCGACGAGCGACCCGCGATGGACGTCGACGTCGGCGATCAGCAAGCGGGTCGAGTTCGTCCCGAGATCGCAGACCGCGACCCGCGTCACTTCCGCGGTATCAGGGACTTGACCGTCCTCTGGAAGGCACGCGCGTCCTCGAGCGCCCAGAGGAGCACGTCTACCCGCCCGAGCGATGCCTGCAGCACCGCGACGCGCGCCTTGGTGAGCTCGCCCTTGTACGTCGCGTGCTCACTCCGGCGCTGAAGCTCCTCGGACTGAGCCTGGAGTCTCGCGGCCCGCGGCTCGATCTCCCGGCCGAGCGATCGGGCGGCACGGAAGAGCCGGAGCGCCGCGGCCACGACGATGCACATGGCCGGAAGCAGGGCGGCGAGGAAGATCCCGAGGCAGACCCAGACGAACCAGGGCACTTCGCGATCCTAGCTATACTTGCTTCCAGCGACGCGGGGTGGAGCAGTCAGGTAGCTCGCCGGGCTCATAACCCGGAGGTCGCAGGTTCAAATCCTGCCCCCGCTACTCGAAAGGCCCTGGAAACGGGGCCT
The DNA here is from genome assembly GCA_963797645.1 of uncultured Thermoleophilia bacterium. Taxonomy (GTDB): domain Bacteria; phylum Actinomycetota; class Thermoleophilia; order Gaiellales; family Gaiellaceae; genus CAWCQC01. The sequence goes on from CAWCQC010000013.1 coordinate 350,784, forward strand.
TTCTTGTTGCCGCGGCCGTCATGGAGGAGCGCGGCGTCGTCCCTCCCCTCACGGCCTACATCGAAGCGGACTAGCTCAAAGGCGAGCGTGTGGGCTACGAGTCCCAGACCGGGCCGAATGCCGGGATCCCGCGCCGCTCCAAGCCGTAGACGACCTCCCAGGTGAGCTTCTTGTTGGAGACGCAGACGACGGCCTCGGCTCCGGATTCCCGGCATGCGGCATACGCCAACCGGAGGACGTCAGGCCTCCCGCGCTGGTCGGCGTTCCAGATGAGGGCGTCCGGCTGCGCCTCGATGATCTCGTTGAACAGAGCCTCACCGTAGGTCCCCACCGGGTCCTTCGTCACCCAGACGAGCCGCGAGGGAGGCTCCCTGGTCAGAAGGTGCCCCAGTATCGGTGCGATGCCGCTGCCGGTAGCGACAAAGACCACCTTGGTGAACAGCTTCCTGACGTTGGCCATCTCGGTCGTGGGGATTCCCCGCACCCACACGTGCTCTGGCGGATCGTCGATGAACGCACCGGTCCAGTCGCCGGCCCGGGAAATGATCATGCGATAGCCGTTGGACCCGTCGGGCGCCGGAAGGTTGGCGAATTGATGCCAACCCCCGAACGGCGTGCGGCTGATCGGCCGTGTCGTCCCGATCGCAGGTTTCACGTCGTGGTCCAAGCTGATCAGGGCCGCATGTGCCGCCGGCCGTTCGACGACGATCGGCACCTTGCGGAGCAGCAACCACGGCCACGCGGCACACGCGATAGCCGCCACGAGGATCCAGACGGTCGGCGCGGTCAGCAACGCCGAGGCGAGGCTGTCGTCGCCCCGTTGACTCGCCACGAACAGCACGGTGCTGATGAATCCGAGCACCAGAGCAGCCCAGCCGCCGAATCGATGCGTGAATTCGAAGTTGTCGTGCCCAGCTGTACGACGACCAGGTAGCGCCGTGCCGATGATGACGACGAAGAGCGCGATGCCGACGTACGAAATCGCTACGACCGCGGCCGGGACATCGAGGAGGCCTCTCGTCTGGTCGTAGGTGAGCGAGCCCACGAAGGCGGCGTACCACAGCGTTCCCGCAATCGCTGCGCCCACGTGCAATCCGCCGAAGTGGTACCACTTCGCGACCATCCACCGAAGCCGCAGCGGCCAGGACGTCGGCGGCAACGTGGCGGCCCACCCGAGGAAGTTGATGACGAACTGCTGGCGCAGGATGATCGCCAGTGCGAAGTTGACCTGTGCCACCAGCGCGATCGAAGCGAGGTCCGCGCCCTGGCTGCTCCACCAGTGACCGCCCGACAGGGCATACCAGAGCACTGCCACGTTCACCGCCATCACGAAAACGATCAGGCGGTTGTAATGCATGACGCGGGGGTGTTTGAAAACTCGCTGCATCAGCCTCGTCCACGGAGGCAACGGGATGGCGTCACCACGCGGAGCGGCGTACGCAAGCGGGACGTCGCGTACCTTGACCACCTGCGCTAGCTGCTCGGCCGTCGACTCCGAATGCTCCACCACCTGGCGGAAGCTCTTTTCATCGAGGCTCAACACCTCCACCCTGCAGATGGCTCGCACCGTCGCATTGCGTGGGAGAGATGCGAGCAGACCTACTTCGCCGAAGTACTCGCCGGCCGCGAGCGTCTTGACGTAGACGTCGCGGCCCGCGCTCCGTTTGACGACCTCGACCTCGCCCGACGTGATGACGTAGAAGCGATCGGCCCGCTCACCCTCGGCCACGATGACATCACCGCGTCGGTACCGGATCCGTTGCAGCCGGCTGGCCGCCTCGATGAGGAGCGGAACGGACGCCTGCGGGAAGGCCTGAACCAGCCACTCGGAGTCACGGTGGGTCCGCTTGAGCCCGCCGAGCAGGATCTCGATCCGCGAGTGTGGCCCGCCCGACTTCGGGGTGGAGCTCGTTTCCGCCATGGCAGCCCGGCCGGCCCGCGGTGAGCGCGACCCGGCTGCCTACAGCATACGACAGCCGAGCCGCCGCCCCCGAGGCGAGCCCAAGCGGCCTGCGCCCGTGTGCGTCGGCGGCATCCTGATGTCCAGATCTTCCCTGCGGTACTCGCGGATGAGGGGCTCGCAGGGCCGTCGAGGCCCTTGCCGAGGACACCGCCGTGCTGCACTCGAGCCGGTCTACGAGGAGATCGCCGCCGCGGGCGCATAGGGCCTCGGAGTACCTTGAAGGCCGAGTCTTCGAAAGCGGGATTCCCGACACCATGGTCGAGGAGCGCAACCCTGCGCTGCATCAGTTCGGTGAGCGTGTCCCGAGCATCCGCAGGCGCCCACGAGAGCTACGAGGCCATACTTGCTGCTCTAGACGAGGCCCGGGCTGTGCGAGGACGTCTCGCTTGTGTTAGGTCGGTGGCTCGTCGGCGGGGGGCGGCTGGAGCAAGTCCTGAAGCTGCGTCACCTGCTCGCGGATGAGAGCCGTCGAGTACGAGAGCTGGTCCGGGCTCGGGGGTGGTGAGCTAAGCCGTAAGGCTCTGTCGGCCTCGAGCGCCCTCGCGAGCTCCTCAAGGCGCTCCCGTAGGCGGGCGGCGGCTGCCCTCGACCGATCGTCCGGCGCGCGTCCCTCGAGCGACCGCGCCTCGGCGGCAAGAGCCTGGATCTGGCCGGTCACGACGGAGCCCTCTCGCAGGACGTCGTCCATCGCGACGAGGGAGCGCCGAGCGAGATCGGCCAATTGACTCGACCATGAGGCGCTTGACGCCCGTCGCCGTCTCCACACCACGAATCCGATGATCAATGCCCCGAGAGCGAGTCCCAGGGCGAGGGCGATCCAGCCCCACGGCGTGCCGCTCTCGGACGACGTCGCCTCGGGCGCCACCGTCTCTGTCGGGCCGGTGTCGGCGTCTGTCGTGGGAGCCTCGGTAGTCGCCCCTGCCACGGTCTCAGTTCGCGTCGGAAGTGTCGGCACCGTCAAGCTTGGCCGCGTGCCGGTAGGCAGCTCTGTCGCGCCCGAGAAGCCCGTCCCGCCGCTCAAGTCTCCTCCTCCGCAGCCCCCGAGGAGGTAGCCGGTGACCGCGGCGAGGACGAGAACCAAGCCGATGCGCAGAGCCTGACGCAGCGCTATCCGGCAATTCGCCATCGTCATCCGAAGACGACCGGCGTGCCGACCCAGTCCAAACATCGGGTGAGCGTAGCGGACGATTTTCTTTCCTTGGGGATGCGAGTCGTTTTGAGCCGGACGCCCGACAAGAATCGTCGCTTAAGCCCGGCAGGGCGGGATGTGCTTCGGCGGTTCACTGACGACGCCCACGGCACCTGCAGCTGAGCTCCTCTTGGCTCGTTCTGCCCGGGCGAGCTCCGAGAAATCGTGGATCTGGACCGGTCGGCGCGGCTTTGGCGGCGGCTTGAATCCGATCCTGGACGCGATCACGACTTTCGTCTTCAACTCCGTAGACAGCGTGTTCTTCGGGAAAGGAGATCCACACGTTTACCGGAAACGGGACGCTGACCCTGGTCGCAACTGGCGCGCGGCTCCGGTTCCACGTCGTCCTGCAGCTGGTAATTGACGTGAACGGCGACGCGACGGTTAACGTCGAACGGGTCACCTGCGACTAGCGTCGCTTCCGCGGGCCGCGCTAGGGTCGGCCCGACTCTCCTGCTTCACCGCTCTCCTGTACTGAGACAGCGGTTCCAGAACGCAGGAGCGGCGTGGCGACAGGCGTAGCTGTGCTGGTCTAAGCTCCTCCGGCTGCTGGTCGCGCAACGAGCGGATGCGGGAGGGTGTGATGCCGAAAACGTCGAAAGCGAGTGCCTCGCACGTCGAGTCCGTGGAGGGGATCCTCGAGTCTCGTTCCGAGGATCTCGACGGGTACACAGCAAGCTTCGACTCCTTCAAGGCTGATGTGGATCCGGCACCGTTCTTCAAGGGTCTTCCTGATGATCGGTGTCAGTGTCCGCATTGGGGCTACGTGATCAAGGGCCAGATCACGTTCCGGTTCGCTGACCGGGACGAGACGTATGAGGCGGGCGACGCGTACTACGTGCCGCCGGGCCACCTGCCTGTGGTGTCGGCCGGCAATGAGCTTGTCGAGTTCAGCCCAACCGCCGAGCTGGCGAAGACGATGGAGGTGATCAGCCGCAACATGGCCGCGGCTGAGGGCTCGTAATCGTCAGCCGCACCAGGCGCGGCGGCCGGGACGCTGTTCGAGGCCACATCGGACGAGGCGGGTCGGCCGAGAAGCGTCAGCGTTCCGGCGCAAGCACGGTCGGACCTCTGAGAAGCTGTCCAGGATCAACCCCGACCTGCGGGAGAGAACGTGAGCGTTCGGTCGCACTGGCTGGTCGTCCTGATCATGGTCGAGGTTGGCACGATCTCCTGCCCGCGAGGGCTCTGAATGCAGTGGTCGGTTGCCATCGTGGCGCTCGCGCTGCTCGGCGTCGCGGCGATTTCGCGGCGTTTGTCCGGGACGCCGATTACGCCGGCGATGGTCTTCGTTGCGGTCGGGTTGCTGGTGGGTCCCGACGCGCTTGGCGGGATCGACTACGAGAGCTCGAGCGCGACCGTGCGAACACTGGCGGAGGCGACGCTGGCGCTGGTGCTGTTCTGCGACGCCTCGCACGTCGATCTTCGACAGCTTCGCCCCGATGTCGGACTGCCGGTGCGCCTTCTCGGGATCGGACTGCCGCTGACGATCGCGCTCGGCGCCGCTGTCGGAGCCGTCATCTTCGACCAACTTACCATCGCAGAGGCTGTCATCCTGGCGGTAGTTCTGGCGCCGACCGACGCCGCTCTGGGGCAGGCGGTTGTCACCGAGCCGCGCGTCCCGGGGAGGATCCGCGAGGCGCTCAACGTCGAGAGCGGGCTCAACGACGGGATCTGCGTCCCGCTGCTGTTCGCGGCCGTGGCCGTGGCAGACGTGAGCTCGGAGATCTCGGAGGGCCGCGGCGCGGGAACGCTCCTGCTCGAGGAGATCGGCTACGGGATCGTCGGCGGTGTCGTAGGCGGACTCGTGGTCGCGGCGATCATCATCTACGCCGGCCGCCGAAAGTTGATCGCTGATCCGTGGCTGCAGGTGATCCCGGCCGCGGGCGCCTTGCTTGCCTATGGGACAGCAATCGGGCTCGACGGATCGGGCTTCATCGCGGCGTTCGTCGCGGGCCTGACCTTTCGACTGGCGCTCGGGCGCGACCCCGGACAGATCAACGACTTCGGTGAGAAGGTGGGGAACGTGCTCAACGGCATCACCTTCATACTCTTCGGGGCCATTCTGCTCGGGCCGGCGCTCGGTGAACTGAGCTGGAAGCTGGCCCTGTATGCGGTTCTCAGCCTCACGCTGATTCGTATGCTTCCGGTCGCGATCGCAATGCTGGGGTTGCGTGCCAGGGCGCCGACGCTCGGCTTCGTCGGCTGGTTCGGTCCTCGCGGTCTGGCATCGATCGTGTTCGCGGTAATCGTGGTCGAGGAGTCGAACCTGCCCCACGAGAAGCTGATCGTGCTCGCGATCTACCTGACCGTCGGGCTTTCGGTCTTCGCCCATGGCATCAGCGCAGCCCCCCTTGCCGATCGATACGCCCGCTGGTACGAGCGGCACCCGAGTGGCAAGGCCCCGCCGATGGAGAGCGTCCCAACCGATGTGACATAAACCCGCGGCGCGCATGCGCCCGCCTACGTCGATCTGTCCGAGCATGCCCCGATCGGGGGGCTGGTACGTCGTCCGGCCCTGCGAGGATTGAGCGATGCGTCGCCTTGTCTTTGCCGTAGCCATGGGCGCGGCGGCGTTTGCGGTTCCGGCCTCGGCCTAGGGGGACCTGGTCGTAACCGGGTCGAACCCGGCGCTCGGTGGAGCAGGAGGGACGACGATCTCGGTCGAGCCCGGGCGTCAGGCAGCGGAGCTCGTCGTGCTCGTGCCGCAGGGATTCCGAGGCCACGCTCGGGCAAGTTGCCGGAACGGAGATCGGCACGGCTTCCACGGTTGTGCACGTCGGAGGGGCGACCGTCGATGCCGGCGGGCCCCTCGAGGCCGTCGATCCGTCCGGCGCGGCATGCGGCATGCCCGGCCACGCCGCTCTCTGGCGGTTGTCGCTCGGCGCGACCGGCGAGCTGCTCGTTGCGGTGGACGCCGTCGCTGCCGGCGATCCGGACGCCCCCTATGCGTCCTACCGCCTCGCCGTCTGCCCAGCGGCTGGGACCTTGATCGGCTCGCTCGAGCTTCGACTGGACGACGCCCTCCGGAACCCGACGCAGGCGGGCGAGTACGTCTGGCGGGCCGTCGCGACGCCGGCCGGTCCGTCCGGAGAACCGGCGCCGGAGGCGGCCGTAGAGAGTCGTACGACCCAGGCGCTCCCGGTGCGGATCACACTGAGCGGCGCGTTCGAGCGAGGAAGCGGGCGTGCGCTCCTGTCCGGGCTCGTCACGGCTGCCGGGAGCACGATGGCAGGTGCGAAGGTGACGTTGGCCGCACGTCGCCCGGGTTCGTCGTCGTCGGCGGCGGGGTCGACGACGACCGGCTCGCAAGGCCGGTTTCGGGTGCGCCGGGCACTTCCGCGAACGACGGTGTTCGAGGCGTCCGCTCTCATCCGGGGTCGGCCCGACCCGGACGGGTGCCCGTCGCCCATCGCTCCGGGTGGGTGCGAGTCGGCGACGATCGCTTCCGCGGAGGCCACGAGCAGGCGGGTCACCGTTCGCGTGCCCGTCCTGCGGACGCTCCGCCTCGGCAGCCGCGGAGCGGACGTCCGCCGGCTACGCGCCGACCTCGTCAGGCTTCGGTACCTGCCACCGGGGTCGCGGGGGGGCAAGTTGGACGACCGCACCTGGCATGCGGTCGTGGCGCTGCAGGGATGGCTCGGCCTTGGCCGGACGGGGGTCGTCGACCGCCGCACGTGGCGGGCTCTCGGCCGCGCCCGGGTGCCGGCTCCCTGGGCCGGCCTCCGCCGCGGCGTGCTGATCGACACCGCACGCCAGGTGATGCTCCTCGTTGCCGGCGGGCGCACGGTTCGCGCGATCCACGTCTCGACCGGCGCCTACGGGCGCACCCCGAGGGGTCGCTTCGCCGTGTACCGCAAGGAGCTTCTCTCCTGGTCGGTGCCGTTCAGCACCTGGATGCCCTACGCGAGCTACTTCAGCGGCGGCTTCGCGATGCACGCCTACTCGAGCGTCCCGACGTACGCGGCCTCCCACGGCTGCGTCCGCGTGCCACCGGTCGAGGCGCCGGGCGTCTACGCCTTCGCCGGGTACGGAACGCCGGTCTGGATCAGGTGAAGCAAGCGGCGGATCAGCTCTCGGGCGGCACCGGCGAAACGATCCTGGCTTCTTCGCCGCCGCCGTAGCTCGAGATCGCGCCGGCGACGTCGAACGACCAGAACGCGCAGGGGCATCCGTCCGGTTCTCGAACCCAGCGCGCCGCGCCGCCCCGTGGGAACGGGACCACCGCTCGGCGCTCGTGGACACGTCCGAAACGGACGGTACGTTTTCGGCCCGTGCGTCTCATCGTCGCCCGCTGCGAAGTGCGCTACACGGGTCGGCTCGATGCCGTGCTGCCGGAGTCGACCCGGATCGTGATGCTGAAGGCCGACGGCTCGGTACTCGTGCACGCCGACGCAGGCGGCTACAAGCCGCTCAACTGGATGACGCCGCCGACGGCCATCGAGGAGGAGGGCGACCCGGTCGAGCGGATCGTCGTCCGCAAGTGGGCGGGGAAGACGGAGGACCGGCTCGAGATCAGGCTGGTCGAGGTTCTCAGCGACGTCTCGCACGAGATGGGCGAAGCGGCCGGACTGGAGAAGGACGGCGTCGAGCGCGACCTCCAGGTGGAGCTGGCGGCCCGGCCCGAGGTGCTGGAGGACGGGCTTCGGCTCGTCCGCCGCGAATGGGCGACCGACATCGGGCCGGTCGACCTCATGTGTCGCGACGCCGACGGCGGGTGGGTGGCCGTCGAGATCAAGCGTGTCGCGACGATCGAGGCGGTAGAGCAGCTCTGCCGCTACCTGGAGCGCTTGCGCTCCGATCCGGCGCTCGCCGCATGCCGCGGAATCCTCGCCGCACAGCGGTTCCGGCCGCAGGCTCTGACGCTTGCGACGGCTCGGAGCGTCGGCTGCGCAGAGGTCGATCTGGCCGTTCTGCGCGGCGAGCGTGAGCCCGAGCTGACGCTGTTCGCCTCGTGAGGCGCCCGTCGACCCGAGCGCTGGTTCCCGCGCTGCGACGGCACGTCCTCGAGCTCGCCGCGGCCGGCGGCGTCGCAGTCGAGTTCGCGAACGGCCGGCGCGCTGCTGCCTACCGCGGCTCGCCTTCCCGCGGCCTGCGACCGAGGATCCGCGTGCCCGAGATCCGTGGACAGGTGACGTACTTCACCGCGCTCCACGAGCTCGGTCACCTGCTCTCACCCGGCAACCGCTCGTTGCGGCAGCTCGAGGCCGAGGGCGATGCCTGGTGCTGGGCGTTCGAGAACTCGCTCGTGCGTCCGACGCCGGCCACGGCGCGGCGGCTCCGCGCGAAGCTCATGACCTACCACCGCCGGGCAGTGATCCGGCAGGCTCTCGGACGCCGCGTGACTGCCCGGATCCCGCCCGCCGACGGGCTCTACTGGCGTATCGCGGCCGAGCTCGATGCTCTGGCCGGGCGCGCCTAGCGCGGCAGGCAGCCCTAGGAGGCCCGCGCAACCGGCACTTCGTCGCCGACGACCCGCAGGAACGCGTCGACGATCGCCGGATCGAACTGCGTGCCCGCGGACCCGGCCAGCCGCCGGCACGCTTCAGCACGCGGCAGGGAGCGCCGGTAGGGACGGTCGGTCGTCATCGCGTGGAATGTGTCGCAGACGAAGATGATCCGCGACTCGAGCGGAATCGCCTCGCCCGCAAGCCCGTCCGGATAGCCGCGGCCGTCGTAACGCTCGTGGCAGTGCCTGACGATCGGGCGAACGTCGGCGAGCCGCTCGATCGGGGCGAGGATGCGCTCGCCGAGGGTGGGGTGGAGCTCGATCTCGTCCCGCTCCGCGGGTGTCAACGGACCCGGCTTGGTGAGGATCTCGGACGGGATGCCGATCTTGCCGATGTCGTGGAAGAGGGCGCCGAGCTCGAGGCGCTTGAGCGTGCGGGCATCGAGCCCCAGCTCGCCGCCGACAGCGAGCGCCATGTCCCTGAGGGAACGGGCGTGGGAGGACGTGTACTCGTCGTTGGCCTCGAGCGCGTTCGCCAGGGCCTCCACGGTCGAGAGGAACGTCTTCTCGAGGCTCTCGTAGTTGCCGGCGTTTCCGATCGCGAGCACCGCCTGATCTGCGAGGCCGGTGAGCAGGCGCATCTTGCGGCTGGGTGACGCCCCCATCGTCAGCCCGCGGCACGGCCGCGACGAGGCAGCCGGTGCGTCCAGCGTCGAGACGAAGCGCAGCCAAGGCGTATCGGGGCGTCGAGGGGCAGACGACACCGTCCAGGCGGGCGAGCGTCGCGCCGTCCACGACGACGGCGCGGTCCGGACGGACGGTCGCGCGGAGCACCTCCGGATCGATCGTGGCCTCGGCGAGCCTCAGCCGCTCGTCCTCCGGGTGTCCCCATTCTGCGCCGAGGGAGAGCGCCTCGTTCGGCGCCCGTTGAAGCCAGATCGACGTCTTCGGCGAGCCGAGCACGCGGGCCGCGGAGGCGACGATCCGGCCCAGCACGTCGTCGACCGTCTCGGCGGCCGCCAGCTCGCGACCGAGCTCGAGCAGCGAGCTCGCGATCTCGGCGCTTTCGCGGGCGCGCTCGCCCTCGCGACGCTCGGCTTCGTAGAGGCGTGCGTTCTCGAGCGCGACGGACGCGTGGCCGGCCAGCACCTCCAGGAGCCGCACGTCGTCTTCGTCGAACTGTTCGATCCCGAGCTTCGAGATGACGATGACGCCGATCACGCGCGCGCCGTAGCCGAGCGGAACCGCGACGATCGACTCGGCGATGCGGGGTGTTCCCGGTACCTGGACCGCGTAGTCGCATTCGAGCGCGTTGGGAATGAGCAGGCTGCGGCCCGTCAGGGCGACCCGACCCGTGATCCCCTCGCCGATGCCGCACTCGAGCACCTCGGCGGTCTCGTCCTCGTAGTCTCCGAGCTCGCCCCGGAACGCGACGGGCAGCAGCCGGTCGCCCTCCGCGAGATAGACACGTCCGTTGTGGTAGTCGACGAGCGTGCGCAGCTCGGTCACGATCGTCTCTCCGATTGCCGTCACGTCCGTCAGGCGGTTGAGCTTGCCGACGAGGCTCTGGAGCATCTTCAGGTGTGCGATCGAGCGCGCGTCGCGCTCCCCGGTTACGGCATCGGGGCGCTGCTCCGCCTCGTTTCCGAACACGACGATCTGACATTTGCCCTTCGACTTCGCGGTCATCATCGCGGCCTCGGCACAGGCAGCCAGCTCGCGCGGGTTCATGGCGTGCTCGGGCGCCTGTGCGATGCCGATCGAAACGGAGAGGCTTCCGACGGGATCGATGCTCGTCTCGGCGAGGCGGTCGTCGATGCGCCGTGCGAAGGCGAGCGCCTGCGTGAGGTCGGCGTCCGCCATGATGATCCCGAACTCCTCGCCCCCCAGCCGGCAGACGACATCGGACACGCGGGCCGTCTGGGCCAGGATCTCGGCCATGTCCGCGAGCGCGTGATCCCCCGTCGCATGCCCGTAGACGTCGTTGACCCGCTTGAAGTCGTCGACGTCGAGCATGAGCACGGAGACAGGCCCGCTACCCCGGCTCGTGCGCCCGATCTCGGAGCGAAGCCGCTCGTGAAAGTACCGATGGTTGAAGAGGCCCGTGAGCGAGTCGGTCTGGGCCTGGTGCTCCAGCCGGGCGCGCGTCTCTGCGTTGTCGAGCGCGAGCGCCGCGGCGTCGCCGAATCGCGTCGCCAGCTCGAACTCCTCCGCGGAGAACGTGGCCTCTTGCCCGAGGCGGTAGACGTTGAGGGCGCCCTTGACGTGACCGCGGGCCAGCAGGGGAACGGAGATCAGCGCCTCTGGCTCGTCGGCGGGGGTTCCGGGTACCACGCTGGCTCTCGGATCGAGCTGAACCTGGTTTGCGAGCACCGCCTCCTCGTGCTCGACGGCCCAGCCCGTCAGTCCGGATCCGAAAGGGCACCGAGTGCTGAGGATCTCCTCCGCCCAGCGGTCACGGGCCATGACGGGCACGAGCATCCGCTCGGCCTCCTCGGCCCGGTAGACCGTGAGGGAGTCGTACGGAACGAGGTCTGCAAGCGTGTCGGCGATCCGGTCGAGCAGCGCGTCGAGGCTCTGCTCCGAGAGCACGTCGTGGAACACCTCCGCGAGCCGGCGATAGGACGCGAGAATCTCCTCGGAGCTCGCCTCCCGGCTCGTTCCGGCGCTCTTCATGACTGGTTGCCGCACCTGAAATGGAGAATCGGGCATGCCCCCTACGAGGGAATCCCCCATCCGGGGTATTCCCCGGTCTCCGAGCGGCCTCGGGCGCCGGTTCCGCGGCGGCTGCGGTACGCTCCGCTCCGGCCATGGGAACCGTCGTCGTAGGTGTCGACCACTCCGAGGAGTCGCTCGCGGCGCTCCGGATCGCGAGCTCCGAGGCCCGGCGTCGTGGCGCGCGGCTGAAGGTCGTTCACGCCTGGGTGATGCCCGTCTTCGATTCGGTTCCCGATCCGTTCCTCGTCGAGTGGTCGGCGCCGGTCGACCCCGATCCGGAAGCGACCATCGAGGCGCTCCGGCAGGGCGCCGAGGCGGTGCTCGACCGGGCCGTGTCCGAGGCGGGTGAGGACCTCAAGGGCATCGAGATGGAGAAAGTCGTGATCGAGGATCGGCCCGAGCGTGCGCTCGTCGACGCGGCAGCCGGAGCGGAGCTTCTCGTCATCGGGTCGCACGGTCACGGCCGCCTTCACGATCTCGTGCTCGGCTCCGTCAGCCACTACTGCACGCAGCACGCGCCCTGTGAGGTCGAGATCGTCCCTTCCGGGCGCGGCCACAACGCTTAGAGACCGTTCCACCTCGACGCCGAGACCGCCGGCGGGCCCGCAGTAGGCTGAGGGCGTGCTGAGACTGATCCTGGTCGCGAGCGACGGGTCGGAGCCGTCGAGGCGCGCCTTCGCGATGGCGCTCGAGCTGGCTGAGCCGGCGGGCTCCGCCCTCGTGCTGCTGCACGTGACGCCGCCCGCGTCCAGGGGAGAAGGGCTGCTCGGCGGCCTGCAGGAGGAGGCGCAGGGACGCGGGGTTGCCTGCCGGATCGAAGAAGTCGCGGGTGATCCCGTCGAGAGGATCCTCGCCCGGGCGGGGGAGCTCGACGCCGACCTCTTGGTCGTCGGCTCGCGGGGGCGTGGCGCGGTCGCCAAGGAGGTTCTCGGGAGCGTCTCGAGCGGCGTCCTGCGACACACCCAGCGCCCGCTGCTGATCGTACGCGCGGCTCCTGCGTAGGCCGGCTGACATCCGGTGGGCCGTGCAGTCGCATTCGAGGATGCAGGCCCGTGCGGAAACCGCCAAGCTATGCACATGGCATCCGTCTTCGACACGGTGCTGTGTGCGGTCGACCGCTCGGAGGAGAGCCTCGCGGCGGCGCGCCAGGCTGCCCGGGTCTCCGCCCCCGACGGCCGTCTGGTGCTTGTGAGCGCGGTCGAGCTCGAAGTGGCAGCTCAGGCCGGCTGGGCAGCGGCCAGCGTCGCCAGTGAGCTCGAGGGTGATGCGCAGGTGGCGCTCGACCGAGCCGGCGAAGCGGTGGGCGGCATCCACGGGTACGAGGCAAAGTTGGTCGACGGGCCGGCGGAGCCGGGTGTCTTGACCCAGGCGTCGGAGGAGGGCGCAACGCTGATCTGCCTCGGCACGCACGGCCACGGCCGACTTGCCGGCATCCTCATCGGCAGCCTGACCACGACACTCCTGCACGATGCGACCTGCTCCGTCCTCGTCGCGCGGCTGGCCTCCGACGTGCCCGAGTTTCCCCGCTCGCTCGTCGTCGGCTTCGACGGCTCCACCGAGGCCGAGGGCGCGCTCGGGGTGGCGTCCGATCTGCGCGACCGGTTCGGGGCGACGGTTCGCGAGCTGATCGGGACAAAGGGCAAGAACGTGGACGGCGAGGCGGTGCGCCAGGCCCGGCCGGCGATCGAGCTCGTCGCCGCCAAGCCCGTGGACGCGCTCGTCGACGCGTCGAAGGAAGCGGATCTCCTCGTGCTCGGCTCGAGCGGCAAGCACGGTGTACGGGCGCTCGGGAGTGTCAGTGAGCGCGTCGCGCATCAGGCGCGATGCTCCGTGCTCATCGTCCGTCCGGGCTGAACGACCCGGTCGTGCTCGAGTTCCTCCGCTCGCGGACGTTCATACGGATCCTGCTCGCCGTCGACGCCGTCGTGACCGTTGCCGTTCTGGCGGCCGGCGTCGTCTCGCTGACTCGGCCGTTGCCGTCGGGTGCCTGGATCGGCTTCGCGATCGCCCTGGCCGTTGCCGGCACGCTGACCGGCGCGGTCTTCCTGATCGAGACGAGCCAGCGCAACGAACCGCCGGCGGGCAGGTAGGCCGTAAACGGATCGGAGGGGGTGCTTACCCGGGAATGCCGGCTTCGTTTCGGGCGTGTCCGATCGGGGGAAGCCCGGCTGTCGCTCTAGCAGGCCGCTTCACCCGTCCGGGGCATCGTGTCAGAATCCACAGAGAACGTGCAGGCTCCGCCGGCGAGGCAGAACGCGCGGTCTGCGGCATCCGAGGCCGCGCCCGAAGCGCTGCCCTTCAAACGGCTCGACGGACGACTGAAGCTGCTGCTTCTCCTCGGCCTTGCCGTGCTGATGCTGGTCGGTGTCTCCCTCCTCGTCGGGAAGGTAGCCGGCTACACGCGGACTCTCGACTCGCTCAAGGAGGCAAATCCGATCTGGCTCGTCGTGTGCTTCCTCTCGCAGGTCGTGTCGTACGGCGGCTACATCGCGTTGTTCCGAGGGCTCGCGGCGCCGGAGCGCCGCTCTCCGCCTCGCCTCTGGCTGTCGATCAAGATCGTGCTCGCGTCCCTCGGGGCGACGCGCCTTCTGGCGACGGGTGGGGCCGGTGGGCTGGCAGTCCTCTACTGGGCGTTCCACCACACCGGCCGGACGCGCAGGCAGGCCGCCGTCCGGATGCTCGCCTTCAACGTGCTCCTCTACGTGTCGTTCGGCGCCGTGACGCTGGCGGCCGCCTGCGCCGTGTTCGTCGGGATCGGAAGGGGCGCGCCCGTTTGGATGACCCTGCCCTGGATCATCGGCCTGGCCGCGTGCTTCGTCGCAGCGGCGTGGGTGACGTCGCCACGACGCGCGGGGCGGCTGGTGCGACACGGCGAAGGCAAGGTACGTAGCGCGTTCTCGGCCGCTGCCGCCGCGGCCGTCCTCGCGCGACGGCTCCTGGTTCACCGCGACAGCCACCGGGCCGCAGTGCTCGGGCCGCCGGTGTACTGGTTCGGAGACATGCTCTGCCTGTGGGCGGCGCTCCGCGCGTTCGACGTGCGGCTCTCGCCTCTGCTACTCGTCCTCGTCTACGCGTCAGGGTTCGTCGCCAACTTCCTGCCGCTGCCGACCGGCGGAATCGGAGGGGTGGACGCCGCCACCGCGTTTGCGATCACAGCGGTCGGTGTGCCGCTCTCGCAGGCTCTGCTCGGCGTCTTCGCCTACCGGTTCTTCAGCTTCCTGCTCCCGACCCTGCCGGCGATAATCGCGATCCCGACGCTGCGCAAGGCCGGCACCGAGCTCGACGTCTATGCGGCCGAGACCCGAGGTCTCGTCCCCGCGCCCGCCGGAGGCAGGTAGGCGCTAGGCCGGCTCGAGGAGGTCGCTCGGGATCGCGTAGCGAACGAGCTCGGCACGGGGTCTCGCCCCCGCGAGCTGCGCGCACGCCGGTCAGGGCCGCCGCCTCGACAGTCGTTGCAGAACCGTGTCGAGCGAGAGCTCCGAGGTTAGCGCGACACCGGTCTCGACAAGCGCGCGGAGGCGTTCCTCGCGGCTGCTCATGTCCGGATCAGTCCTGCTGGGACCAGGTGAAAGCCTCGTCAGCGATCCGGGGACGACCCGCCAGACACTCCCGCCAGGCGGCCGCGGCGCGCCAGACGCTCGGGTCCCCGACCAGACGCTCGACCTCGGCCCGGGGGTCGGCGCCCTCGAAGACGAAGATGGCTTCCCGTTCCGTGACGTAGACCTCGTGCTTCTCGAGCGTCGAGGTTCCGAGATCGAACGGCGGCCCATCAGCGATCAGCAACTGCGCGCTCTCGCGTGCACCTTCGCGCAGGGGTGCGACGACGACGAGACGGCTCATGTCGCCGGCTTGGCTGCGACGAGCGTCCCGAGCCGCTCCTCGATCTCCGGCTGTACGGCCGATGCGGTCGGCATCGGGAGCTCCGCTGATCTCATTTGCGGGTGAACCCTCACCGGGACGGAGAGCGAACGGCCAGCCGGCGGAGCACGTAGGGGAGGATCCCGCCGTGCCGTACGTATTCCCGCTCCCGTGGCGTGTCGAGGCGGACGCGCGTCCTGAACCCGATCGGTGACCCGTCCTCCGGAGACGCTGTCACGGCCACCTCGCCGGCCTCGCCGTTCTCGAGGCCCACGATGTCGAACTGCTCACGCCCGGTCAGGCCGAGCGACGCCGCCGACGCGCCGGCGGCGAACTGCAAGGGCACGATGCCCATCATCAGCAGGTTCGAGCGGTGGATCTTCTCGTAGCTCTCGGCGATCACGGCTCGCACACCTAGCAGGCTCGGGCCCTTCGCGGCCCAGTCGCGGGACGAGCCCGAGCCGTACTCCTTTCCGGCAATCACGACCAGGGGGACATCTTCGGCCTGGTAGCGGAGGCCTGCGTCGTAGATCGACATCTGCTCCCCGTCGGGTAGGTGCACGGTCACCGAGCCCTCGGTGCCCGGGGCGAGCTTGTTGCGCATCCGGACGTTCGCGAACGTGCCGCGCACCATCACCTCGTGGTTGCCGCGCCTCGCGCCGTATGAGTTGAAGTCGCGCCGTTCAACCCCTTCGGCCGTCAGGTAGAGCCCGGCCGGGCTGTCAGGACGGATGGCACCGGCCGGGGAGATGTGGTCGGTCGTCACGCTATCGCCGACCATGACCAGGCAGCGGGCCCCCGTCAGGTCGGCAACGCCCGGCGGCTCGGCCGGCATGCCGTCGAAGTACGGCGGCTGCCGGACGTACGTCGACGACTCCTCCCAGCGGTAGAGGTCACCGGACGGAACCTCCAGGGCGTTCCAGCGGTCGTCGCCGGAGAAGACGTTCTCGTACGCCGACACGAACATGTCCTGGCGGAGCGACGCGGCGATCGTCTCGGCGATCTCCTGAGGGCTCGGCCAGAGGTCGCGCAGATACACGTCGACTCCATCTCCGTCCTGGCCGAGCGGCTCGGTGAGCAGGTCGACGTCCATCCGACCCGTGAGCGCATAGGCGACCACGAGCGGGGGAGAGGCGAGGTAGTTCGCCTTGATCTCCGAGTGGATCCGAGCCTCGAAGTTGCGGTTCCCGGACAGCACCGCGCAGGCGACGAGGTCGCCCTCCGCGATGGCGGCCGAGATCGGCTCAGGCAGCGGGCCGGAGTTACCGATGCAGGTCGTACAGCCGTAGCCGACGAGCTGGAATCCCAGCTGGTCGAGATACGGGGTCAACCCCGCCCGCGCCAGGTACTCGGTGACGACCTTGGAGCCAGGCGCGAGGCTCGACTTGACCCACGGCTTGCGGGCCAGGCCGCGCTCGACTGCGCGCCTGGCGAGCAGCCCCGCGCCGACCATGACCGCCGGGTTGGAGGTGTTCGTGCAGCTCGTGATCGCGGCGATGACGACGGCGCCATGTTCGAGCGTGAACGTCTCACCGTCGAGCGTCACCGCAACTGACGCAGGGAGAGGCACCGCCGTCGCCAGTGGACTCCGTTCCGACGGCACGGAGCCGTGCCCGGGCTCGACCCCTGCCGGGGGATCGCTCGCCGGGAACGACTCGGCCACTGCCTCGTCGAGCGTCTCCTTCCCGTAGCTGACGCCGAAGCTCGACAGCGCCTCGACGAATGCGCTTCCGGCACCCGCGAGCGGGACGCGATCCTGGGGCCGGCGCGGCCCCGCGAGGCTCGGCTCGACGTCTCCGAGATCGAGCTCGACGACCTGCGAGTAGGTCGGCTCGTCGTCCGGATCGTGAAACAGGTGCTGCTCTCTCGCATAGGCCTCGACGAGTCCGATCCGCTCGGCCGGCCGAGCGGTGAGGGTGAGGTAGCGCAGCGTCTCCTCGTCGACCGGAAAGAAGTTGCACGTCGCGCCGCACTCGGGCGCCATGTTCGCGATCGTCGCCCGGTCGGCGACCGGCAGGCCGACAAGGCCGCGCCCGAAGAACTCGACGAACTTCCCGACCACTCCGACGCCGCGCAGGATCTCGGTCACGGTCAGGACGAGGTCGGTGGCCGTCGCACCGGCCGGGAGCACGCCGGTGAGCCTGAACCCGACGACCTGCGGGACGAGCATCGAGATCGGCTCGCCGAGCATCGCGGCCTCGGCCTCGATGCCTCCGACTCCCCAGCCGAGCACGCCGAGGCCGTTGACCATCGTCGTGTGGGAGTCGGTACCCACCAGCGTGTCCGGAAACGCCTGCAGACGGTCACCGGCGGTCCCGCGACTCGATCACGCGGGCGAGGTACTCGATGTTTACCTGATGCACGATGCCGGTATCGGGCGGGACGACACTGAAGCTCTCGAACGCCTCCTGGCCCCAGCGGAGGAACGCATACCGCTCGCGGTTTCGCTCGAACTCGAGCTCGGCGTTGCGGGAGAAGGCGAAGCGCGAAGCGTACTCGTCGACCTGTACGGAGTGGTCGATGACGAGCTCGGCCGGCAGCTCCGGGTTGATCAGCGCCGGATCGCCGCCCAGGGTCGCGCATCGCGTCCCGCATGGCAGCGAGATCGACGATGGCCGGCACGCCGGTGAAGTCCTGGAGCAGCACCCGGGCCGGAGTGAACGACACCTCGCGGCTCGGCTCCTCTGTCGCCACCCATGTCGCGACGGCCTCGACGTCGTCCCCGGTGACGGTCTCGCCGTCCTCGAGACGCAGGACGTTCTCGAGCAGGATCCGAAGGGTGTACGGGAGACGCAGGATGTCGAAGCGCTGCTGGAGCGTATCCAGCCGGAAGATCTCGTAGGACTCGCCGCCGACCGCGAGCGTCGACCGGCTTCCGAAGCTGTTGGTCATCCTGTCTGGAGACTATCGGCTCGCCGCAGTAGGCTTGTCCCGTGCCTCTCGACCCTGCAGCACGCGCGTACCTCGATGCGACGGCGGCCCTCGGGGCTCCACCCATCACGGAGCTCGAGCCGGACGACGCCCGTCGGGCAGCGGAGGCGACGGCCGCCGATCTCTTCGGCGATACCGATCCCGTCGGGCGCAGTGCTCGATCAGACGATCCCGGGCCCCGTCCGGATGCGCGTCTACCAGCCGTCCGGGGACGCACAGGATCTGCCGGTACTCGTCTACTTTCACGGCGGCGGCTGGGTCGTCGGCAGCCTCGAGACGCACGACGGTGTCTGCCGGGCACTGTGTGCGAGAACCCCGTGCGTCGTCGTCGCCGTGGACTACCGGCTCGCGCCCGAGCACCGGTTTCCGGCGGCCGTCGACGATGCCTGGACGGCGACCGCGTGGGTCTCCGAGCACGCCGGGGCGATCGGCGGTGATCCGGCCCGCATCGCCGTCGGCGGCGACTCGGCGGGCGGCAACGTCGCCGCAGCCGTGACGTTCAGGGCGCGCGAGCACGGGCTCGCGCTCGCCTTCCAGCTCCTCGTCTACCCGGTCACCGACTTCGATCTCGATACGCCGTCCTACCTCGAGAACGCCACCGGCTACGGGCTCACCCGGGACGCGATGGCCTGGTACTGGCGGCACTACCTCGGCCCGGACGGAGACGGCCGCGATCCCGAAGCCTCGCCGCTTCGCCAGCCCGACCTCTCGGGTCTGCCGCCGGCGCTGGTGATGACCGTCGAGTACGACCCGCTACGTGACGAGGGAGAGGCATATGCAGGCCGGCTCGAGGCCGCGGGCGTCCCCGTCGAGCTGAGCCGCTACGACGGCCTCATCCACCTCTGCTTCCGGACTCCCGGCGTGACTCCCCGGAGCAACGAGATGCTCGACGAGGCGGCCGCGGCGCT
This sequence comes from uncultured Thermoleophilia bacterium, assembly GCA_963797645.1. Lineage (GTDB taxonomy): Bacteria > Actinomycetota > Thermoleophilia > Gaiellales > Gaiellaceae > CAWCQC01. Next base: position 369,800 of record CAWCQC010000013.1, read on the forward strand.
GCGCGAGGCGTTTTCAGCGGGTCGTTAGTCGAGCAGTTCGTACGCCGGCAGCGTCAGGAAGTCGGGAAAGTCGTCGGCGAGGGCAACCTGCTCGAACAGGGCGCGCGCCTCCCGGAGGCGACCGCCGTCGCCGAGCTCGGCCATCTCGTCGTCGATCACTGCGCGCACCTGATCGGCCGTGAACCGGCCGTGGCGGATCCACTGCCACACCTGGGAGCGGCTGATCTCGGCGGTCGCGGCGTCCTCCATCAGATTGTGGATCGCCGCGGCGCCGACGCCCCGTAGCCAGGACTCGATGTACCGGATGCCGACGTCGACGTTCGTGCGTAGCCCCTGCTCACTGACTTCGCCGGGGGTGGCGCCGACGTCGAGCAGGGCGGCGGCCGACACCGAGACCTCGTCGCGCTGCCGTTCGACCTGATTGGGGCGCTCGCCGAGGATCTCGTCGAAGACGGCGGTCGCCACAGGGACGAGGTCGGGATGGGCGACCCACGTGCCGTCGAAGCCGTCGGTCGCCTCGCGCACCTTGTCCTCTCGCACCATCGCCAGCGCGACCTCGTTGATCTCGGGGTCGCGCCGCGAGGGGATGAACGCGGCCATCCCGCCGATGGCGTGCGCGCCGCGCCGGTGGCACGTCTTGACCAGGAGCTCCGTGTAGGCGCGCATGAACGGAACGGTCATCGTCACCTGCGCGCGGTCGGGCAGCACCATCCCAGGGCTCTCGCGGAACTTCTTGATGACGCTGAAGATGTAGTCCCAGCGGCCGGCATTCAGGCCCGCGGAGTGCTCTCGAAGCTCGTAGAGGATCTCCTCCATCTCGAACGCGGCCAGGATCGTCTCGACGAGAACGGTCGCCCTGATCGAGCCCTGCGGAATCCCGAGCCGGTCCTGGGCCGAGCGGAAGACGTCGTTCCACAGCCTTGCTTCGAGATGCGACTCCAGCTTCGGCAGGTAGAACCAGGGCCCCTTCCCCTGCTCGAGCAGCTCGCGACCGTTCCAGAACAGGTACAGCCCGAAGTCGAACAGCGACCCCGAGACCGGCTCGCCGTCGACCTCGAAGTGCTTCTCGACCAGATGCCAGCCGCGCGGGCGCACGAGCAGCTCCGCGGTCTCCTCGTTCAGCCGGTAGGCCTTGCCCCCCTGATCCAGCGCGATCGTCCGTCGGACCGCGTCGTGACAGTTCTCCTGGCCCTCGACGACGTTGTCCCAGGTGGGCGAGTTCGCGTCCTCGAAGTCCGCCATGAACACCCGCGCTCCCGAGTTCAGCGCGTTGATCATCATCTTCCGCTCGACCGGGCCCGTGATCTCGCAGCGCCGATCCTGAAGCCCGGCCGGCGGCGGCGACACCCGCCATTCTCCGTCCCGGACGGCTGCGGTCTCCGGGAGAAAATCCGGCAGCTCACCTCCTGCGATCCGCGCGGCCCGCTGCGATCGGGCAGCGAGAAGCTCCCGGCGGCGGGCGTCGAACTCCCGGTGCAACTCGGACACGAAGGCGCGCGCCTCCGCGGAAAGGATCTCCGGCATGGGCGGGACTCTAGATGGGTCGTGTCAGCGCGGGCGGGCGCTACGCGGAACGCGGCCCTTCAGGGCGTCGTCGAGCTGGTCCGGCGCGGGATTGTCCGGCTCGCCGACGGTCACGTCGGGGGCGGGGCGCCCGCGCTCGCGGACCCATAGATCGAGAGCGGTTCGCACGTCGGCGAGCAGGCGCTCCGTCTCCTCGTGCGCCTCCCGCACCTCGACGTACCTGTCGCTCCGGGTCCGAATGAGGTGGGCCACGAGCCCTCGTGCAGCAAGCGCTTGCACGAGATCCTCCGCCTCTTCCGCGTCAAGGCCGCCGACGCGAATCGGCGCGGCCACCTCGCCTCCTTTCGACCCCGGATGAACGCGGGGAGGAGGGTCGCCGCAACACCCTCCGCCCCGTCAAGGTCGTACGGTAACTGGCTCATGCGTCCGACGCAACTTTCTCGGCTGCGGCATGATTCGGCGCCGTTGGAGGAAAGGAGTTGGCTTGGCCGGCGCGCACCTGAGAGCCATGCGAGACGACGACTGGTCGGAGGTCGCCGATCTCGTATACGTCTCCCTGAACTACTGGTCGGTCGCCAACGGACGACCGGCGCTCTTCGCCGGCGGGCCCGCGGCAACGAGGCTCTTCTGCCAAGTGTACGAGGCGCTCGATCCCGGTCGCTGCCTCGTTGCCGAGAGCGCCGAGACGGGAAGGCTGACGGGCGCGTGCTTCTACCGGGAGCGGGAGACGCACGTGTCGCTCGGGATCATGAGCGTGCATCCCATCTACTTCGGGCAGGGGATCGGAAAGCAGCTCGTCGAGCACATCACGGGTTTCGCGGACGATGTCGGGAAGCCGTTACGTCTCATCTCGAGCGCCATGAACCTCGACTCCTTCTCGCTCTACACGAAGGCCGGCTTCGTCCCGCGGCTGACCTATCAGGACCTGCTTCTCGCGGTTCCCGAAGGCGGCCTGGGCCGCTCCCCTGCCGAGCTCGAGCGGGTGAGGACTGCCCGGCCGGACGACGTGCAGGCGATGGCCGCCGTCGAACGTGAGTTGGCCGGCATCAGCCGCGTCAAGGACTATGAGCACTTCATCGAGAATCAGGAGGGGTTCTGGCACGTCTTCCGTCCTCGAGAGCAGCGACGGCGAGCTGGACGGATTTCTCGCCTCGATCGGCCATCCGCTGCTCACGATTCTGGGGCCGGGAGTGGCCCGGACCGAAGCCGGCGGGCTCGCTCTCGTTGCGGCCGAGCTCGACCGCCTGCGAGGGCGAACCGTGCTCTGCCTGGTCCCGGTCGACAGAGATGAGCTGGTGCGCGAGCTCTACGGCTGGGGGGCGCGCAACTGCGAGCTGCACGTCCATCAGATCCGGGGCGAGCACCAGCCCTTCCTGGGTGTGAATTTCCCGACGTTCATGCCGGAAACGGGTTGACGACTCTTCTCACCGGCGCGACCGGCTTCCTCGGGCGGCACCTCGTTCCGCTCCTCGCCGAGCGCGGCGACCCCTTGCGGGCGCTCGTCCGCGAGGGCACCGATGACGCCTTCCTGCGCCCGTTCGACGTTGCCGTCGTGCGTGGGGACATCACGGACGAGGAGGCCGTACGCCGGGCCGCGCAGGGATGCGAGCGCGTGTTCCACCTCGCCGGGCTCCTCGGGTACCGGGCGTCGCAGAAGGCTTCTCTCGAACGGATCAACGTCCACGGCGTCCGCGTCGTGCTCGACGCGCTCGAGCCCGGAGCGAGGCTCGTACACGTCTCGTCGGTGGCGGCCGTCGGGCCGGTCGACAGAGCCACGGATCGGGCGGACGAGAGCCATCCCTATCCGCCACGCGCCGATCGCTCCCTCTACTCCCTGACCAAGCGCCGCGGTGAAGAGCTCGTGCTCGAAGCCGCCCGCAACGGTGTCGATGCCGTCGTTGCGAACCCCGGCTTTCTGCTCGGGCCGGGCGACGTGTATCGCGTCAACACCTGGCCCGTGCAGCGCTACCTGCAGGGAACGCTCCGCTTCCTCGTCGAGGGAGGGCTGAGTAACGTCGACCCCCGCGACGTGGCGCAGGGGTTGGTTGCACTTGCCGATCGCGGGCGCGCAGGCGAGCGGACGATTCTCACCTCGCCGGGGGGCAACCTGAGCCACGAGGCGTTCTTCCGTCGGGTCGGCGAGGTGACCGGCGTCCGCCGCCGCCAGGTCGTGCTTCCGGCAAAGGCCGCGCTCGCAGCCGCGCGCGTCGTCCCGTGGCCGGTGAGGCCGGAGGAGGTCGCCGCCGCTTCGGACTGGTGGTTCTTCGACGCGTCGAAGGCACAATCCGAGCTCGGCTTCACGACGAGGCCGCTCGACGAGTCGATTGCCGCCACGGCGTCCCAATATCTGTAGGGGCCGGTCCCGACCGGCCCGCGCCGGCCGAGAAACGGGGCGGGTCAGGACCCGCCCCTACACGGGGCGCATCGTGTCGATGTCGAGGTAGGGGCCGGTCCTGACCGGCCCGCTGGCGGGTCGGGACCCGCCCCTACGCGGGTCGAGCCGCGTCGATGTTCAGGCGTACGTAGTCGACCGTCACGGGCGACGGGAGGAGCGCGACGACTCGCTCGGCGAACGCATCCTGCTCCCCCTCGGGCAGCCGCGCCAGGTGGTCGCGGAGCGGGATAGTCGTCAGGTAGGCCAGCGGGTCGTCGGGGACGACCGGATTCGGAACGAGCCGGCAGTCGACGTCTGCGAAGCCCACGCGCTCGAGCCGCATCGCGGTCTCCTCGGCGGTCGCGAAGTACGACGCCCGCGTCCAGTCGCGGAACGCGGCCGCGAACTCCGGGCCGGCCGCGATCTCGTCGGCCGCGGCGAGCAGCCGGCGGATGTTGCCGGCGCCGCCGCACTGGGCGACGAGCCGGCCGCCCGGCCGGAGCACCCGGAACAACTGCTCGAAGAGACGGTCGTGGTCGAGGATCCAGTGAAAGGTCGCCGTCGAGAAGACGGCATCGACCGGCTCGCCGAGCTCGAGCGTGAGCAGGTCCGCCCGGCGGACGTCGGCGCGCCCGCCGAGATTCGCGCGTGCCTCGGCGATCATTCCCGGAGAGGCGTCGACCGCGATTACCCGACCCATGGGAAGCCGCTCGACGAGGTGCATCGTGACGCGTCCCGTCCCGCAGCCGGCGTCGAGCACGGTTTCGTCGCCTGCGAGCGGAAGGCGTTCGAGCACGGCCGTTCCCATCGCCTCCATCGGGCCGGACACGCGATGGTAGGAGGCCGCGTTCCAGTCCGACGTCACGTTCAGGACATCGGGATCTGGCGGAGGATCTTCGGCTCGATGCGGTCGAGGATCTCCGAGAGGGTCTCGCCGGTGGCGGTGATTCCATGGTTGCGCAGGCCGATGACCGCGTGGGACGGGTCGGGCTGGCGCGCGAGCAGCTCGGCCACGCTCGTGGCGAGCTCCTCGGTGCCGCACGGGAAGTTGATGTCCGTTGCCTCGATGCCGCCCACCCAGGCATGGACGTGGAGGATCGCGCCCACGTCGGGGTGCGCCTGGTAGATCATCCAGTGCTCGATCGCGTCCACGGACACACGCCGCGGCTCGACGTCGGGCCGCACGCTCAGCACCATCCGCCCGTTCACCTCGTCGTAGTCCGACACGAGCAGGATGTCCCGCCCGGGCACCTCGAGCTTCGACTTGTCGACGCCGCTGGCGCTCATCCAGAATCTGCGCTCGTCCTTGCGGGCCGAGAGGTTGCCGTAGGAGAGGCCTCCTATGCCGTACAGCCGCTTGACGTAGCGGATCTCCCGCTCATCGAGGATGTCCTCGATCGGAAACGGGGAGGGGAGGAGGTCGAGATCGCCCAGGCGGCGGCCGGCGTCGATGATCTCCTGCGTGATCGTGTCGCCCTGCCAGAGGTCGGGCTCGAGGTCGGGCTTGAACTCGTTGTCGATCACGAGGCGCGCGGTTGCGAGCGGAACGAGGCGTTCGACCACGTCCTCTGCGAGCCGGTGCTCGTCGCCGTTGGCCGTCTCGACTCCGTAGTGGCCGCGCTCCATGGTCGTGAACCAGACTCCCGTCCGTGGCACATAGACGAGGCCGATGTTGGCGAGTGCCCGCACCATCAGCGGGTAGTTCACGGCCAGCACGTCCGGTGGCTCCTCCGGCATCTCGTGCATCGCGGCGACGAAGGTCCCGCGCGCCTGCCGGCGAAACGGCTTCGGGTCGGCAAGGTCGACCTGGTTGATGACGAGGTCGGCCTCGGTCGTGACGGCGGTCTCGTCGAAACCGGCTTGCTCGAGCGCGGTGCGCAGCTCGCCGGCGAACTCCTCGAACGTCGGCGAGGTTGCCTCTCCCCACAGCATGTACTTCACAGCGTGCCTCCAGCCTTTCCTTCGGGGCGGCGCCCTAGCGCCGCGGCAAGTGTAGGCGAAGCGCTCACGGTCCCCCGCCGGCGATCCTGGCGGAGGTGAGGGCGGCTCGGTTCGGTCGGAGCGGGCGCTGATCGGGCACTCGGCACCGGCGCCGCCCTCGGTTGCCAACCGCCTCTCGAGGGTACGCTTGGGCCATGCGAATCGAGACACTCGACCACGTTGCTCTGTGGGTTCGCGATCGTGACGGACTGGCGGGCTTCCTCACGACCCACGTGGGGATGCACGAGATCGACCGAACCGACCGGTTCACGCTCGTTGGCTCGGATGCGAGGCGTGGGAAGCTGACGCTGTTCGCGGCCGAGGGCGAGCGGGAGCCTGGCCCGCTCGTACGTGTCGGCCTGGGCGTCCAGAACCTCGACGAGGCAGCGGCTGCGCTTCCTCCGGAGGGGCGACTCGAGGAGCGTGCCGGGGAGGTGCGGTTCGAGGCGCCCGAGGGGCTCGGGCTCTCGCTCGTCGAGCGAAGCGGCGGCGTCGACTACGACATCGACCACGTCGTCTTTCGAGTCCGTGACCCGGCGGGCGTCCGCGAGTCGTTGCTCGAGCTCGGGTTCGGGAATGATCGCGATCGGTTGACGGCGGGTGAGGCGTACGTCGACCTGGTCTCCGGCGATGGAGGCGAGCCGGAGCGGCCTCTACTCAACCATCTCGGGCTGCGGGTGGAGTCCGCCGAGGCGCACATCGCCGAGGCGAAAGAACGCGGCCTCGAGATTGCCGATGTCGTCGACGCGGCGAACACCTACGCCGTCTTCGTGTGGGGGCCTGAGCGGATCAAGCTCGAGTACGTCGAGCACAAGGCGTCCTTCTCGCTCGTCTGACACGCGTGCCGGGCGCCGACGTCGTCATCGCGGGCGGCGGCATGGCGGGTCTCGTCTCGGCCGCGCGGGCCCGGGAGCTCGGCCTTCGCCCGGTGGTCTTCGAGAAGGGGTCGCCACCCGGCGGGTCGATGCTCCTCTCGAGCTGCGTCGTCTGGCGTTACCGGACGCTGGAAGCGTTCCGGAGGGAGTGTCCGGACGGCGATCCGGCGCTGCAGGCGCTGATCGTCGACCGTCTCGACACGAGCCTCCGGTGGCTCGAGGGGATCGGTGCCCCGGTGGTGGCGCGCGAGACCGGAAACCCGGAAACCGTTGGCGTGCGCTTCGACCCCGGCGGGCTCACCGATGCGCTCGCGCGAGCAGGCGGCGAGCTCCTGCTCGACGAGCCGCTCGTCGAGCTCCCGGGCGACGAACCCGTGATCCTCGCGACCGGCGGGTTCCAGGGAGACCGTGAGCTGGTCGGCGCGTACGTGACGCCGGAGGCCGATGCGGTGCTGCTGCGGGCCAATCCGTGGAGCACGGGGGACGGTCTCCGGCTCGGGCTCGCTGCGGGAGCCGCGACGAGCAACGGCATGAACGAGTTCTACGGCCGGAACCTGCCTGCGCCGCCGGCGCGGGTCGGGCCGGACGGCTTCGTGCGGCTCGCGCAGCTATACGCCCGTCATGCCCGCGTGGAGTCCGAGACGGGCGAGCGCTACCCGCCGGAGCTCGTCACCTGGTCGGAGACGGACGTCGTGCGCTGGACCGCGACCCGCGTGGGGGCGCGGGCCTGGTATGCCGTTTCGCCAAGCGGGATGAAGGCGACCGTCGGCGGCCGGCTCGTAGCCGACATGGTGTCAGCCGCACGCGAGGCCGGCGGGCGGGTGGAGGAGCGCGGCGAGAACGTCGCAGTCCACGTCGCGCCGGGGATCACCACGACCCTCGGCGGCTTGTCCGTCGACGTCCACGCACGGGTGCTGACGGGCGACGGCCGGCCTATCCCACGGCTGTTTGCAGCTGGAGCCGATGCCGGCGGCGTCTCGACCGGCGGCTACTCGAGCGGCCTGGCGGCCGCCCTCGTCCTCGGGCTCACGGCTGCCGAGACGATCGCCGAAAGCCTCTAGATCGGCCTGCTCGGGCGCTCCTCAGGGTCAGCTCCGCGTCGAGAGCAGGTCGCGGATCTCCGAGAGCACCTTGACCTCCTCGGTCGGCTCCGGCGGCGCCTCCTCGCCCTTGGCCCTTCGCTCCTGAAGCCAGTTGTAGGGGCGCACGACGAAGAAGAACACGGCTGCGGCGACGGTGAGGAAGGTGATCAGCGCATTGACGAAAGCGCCGTACCTGAAGACGCTGCCGTTGATCGTGAACGACAGATCCGAGAAGTCCTGCTTTCCGAAGATGGCAGCGATCAGCGGTGTCATCAGGTTCTCCACGAACGACGCCACGACCGCACCGAAGGCAGCGCCGATGACGACTGCGACGGCCAGCTCGACCACGTTTCCGCGCAGCAGGAACTCCTTGAACTCGTTCGCGATGCTTCTTCCCATGCTCACTGCGAGACCTCCTTGCCTCCGACTTCAGGGCGGCCGCGGGCCGCGCGCGGCGGGTCTGGAGGCTACACCGAGGCCGCGTACGCGGGCAGCGTCACGAGGACGACGGTGCCGCCGCCTACAGCCGGCTCCTGCGTGACCCTTCCGCCGGCCACCGCAGCGCGCTCTCCGATCGCATCGAGGCTGCCCCTGCGCCGCTCATCGACACCGTCGTCGGCGACAGCCGCGACGACGGAGCCGTCGGCACGCTGCTCGACGGCGAGGCTGATGCGGCCAGGATCGCGGCGAAGGGCTTGATTGAGCGCTTCGCGCACGGTCTGGTAGAGAGCGATCCGGGCCGATTCGCCGAGCCCGTCGGCGGCGGTCAGGTCGAGCGCGACGGGAATGTTCCGCGCACGCTCGACCTGGTCGGCGAGCTCGCGTACGGCGGCCGCGAAGCCCCTGTCGCGAAGGATGACCGGCTCGATGGCAAACGACAGGTCGCGGAGCGTCCGAATTGCCTCGCGCTCGCGTGTCGAGGCAGTTTCGAGAATCCTGGTCGCGTCTTCTGTACGCCCCTCGCCGAGCGCCTCCAGCGCGGCGTCGTGCATCAGGGCAATGCCTGCCAGCGACTGGAGCGGCCCGTCGTGGAGAAACAGTGCCAGGCGGCGGCGCTCGTCCTGCTCGGCTGTGACCAGCTGGGCCTGGAGGCGTTCGCGCTCGGCTTCCCGTTGCTCCGTCTCGTGCGCCAGCTCTCGGGAAGCCCTGCGGCTTCTGCGGGCAGCGAGGTCGAAGGCGAGCGCAGCACCGATCAACGCGCCCAGGGCGAGGGCGCCCGCAGCGTGCCTGCGATCAGTCGATGATCGACTCGCGGAGGGCGATCGCGACAGCATGGGTACGCGTGTCGGCCTCCAGCTTGGCGAGGATGTGGCGGACATGGCTCTTCACAGTTTCCTGGCTGATGAAGAGCTTTGCCGCAACGTCGCCGTTCGACATCCCGTCGGCGAGCAGCTGGAGGATCTCGCGCTCGCGGGGCGTGAGCAGATCCTGGCCATCGCGGTTCAGGAACGACGGCATGAGCGCCGGGTCGACGTAACCCTCGCCGCTCGCCACCTTCTCGATCGCGCGGACGAGTGTCTGATTGGGGGCTTCCTTCAGGAGATAGCCCTTGGCGCCCGCATCGAGGCCGCGTGTCAGGAGGCTGCGCTCACCGAAGGCCGTAAAAAGGAGCACCGACGTCTCCGGGACGCGATCGTGCAGCTGCTTCGTTGCCTCGAGCCCGTCCATGCCCGGCATCCGGATGTCCATGATGATCACATCCGGCTTGCGGCGCTCGGCAAGGGAGATCGCGGCTTCGCCGTCGCCTGCCTCTCCGATCACCCGGATGTGGGGCGAGCGGGAGAGTGAGAGACGGAGTCCCTCTCTGACGACCTCGTGGTCGTCGGCGATGAGGCAGGTGATTTCGTAACCCATACGGAGTACGCCGTTGTCACCCTCCTTGTCGGCGGTGGCAAGGCCCAACTTTAGGGGTTGGTCACACCGCGAGAGCGAGCTGCTGGTCCACCGCCTCGCGAGGAGGCGGCCGGCGGCCCCCGCCGGCCACGAGCCCGTGGCGCAGCCGAAGGCGCGCGAATCGCTCGGCGACGTCTGTCTGATAGCTCTTCGGCGCGTACGCCCTCCGCCCGTAGAGCTCGACGTAGCGCGGGTAAAGCCATGGGTACGCGTTGCGGAGCCAGGGCATGAAGTGCTCGCGGATCGACGGACGCACGTGAAGGACGATCGGCGAGGCCGAGCGGACGCCGGCCGCGCTACACGCGGCCAGAACCTCGTCGAGGTGCTCGTCGTCGTCGGTCAGGCCCGGCAGGATCGGTGCGACCAGCACCCCGGTCGTGATGCCCGCGTCCGCGAAGCGGCTGAGGATCTCCAGACGCTTGCCGGCGGGCGGCGTGCCAGGCTCCACCACACGCCGGACCCTCTCGTCGAGCGTGCCGACGCTCATCATCACCGTCAGCCGGGCCCGGGCTTCCAGCCTGCGGAAGACATCGAGGTCGCGGAGGATCAGCGTCGACTTCGTGAGGATCGACAGTGGGTTGGCGGCGTCGGCGAGCGCCTCGACGACTGCCCGTGTCAGTCGATAGCGGCCCTCACACTGCTGGTAGGGGTCGGTCGCGGTTCCCATGGCTATCGCCTCGCCCGTCCACCGCGGCGACGCGAGCTCGCGGCGGAGGACGTCTGCCACGTTCGTCTTCACGACGATCTTCGTCGAGAAGTCGTCGCCGATCCCGAGATCGAGGTACGCGTGATAGGCGCGCGCGAAGCAGTAGTGGCAGCTGTGTGCACAGCCGCGGTAGGGATTGACCGTCCAGCGAAACGGCACCCGGGCCTCGTCGGCGACCCGGTTCAGCGCGGTCTTGCAGGTGTCCTCGAGGTAGGCGACGCGAGCCACGAGCCAAGTATAGAACATACGTTCGACGACACGGGTGGCGCCCGAGGCGCGGGCTATACTCGCACCGCACCTTGGACGGCGACCTCCCGCCTAGTATCTGCGCCCCGGGAGACGGGGCGTGAGCGACGGACTTCGGATCTTCCTGGTCGTTCTCCTCGTCCTGGGGAACGCGGCCTTCGTGCTCGCGGAGTACGCCCTCGTAACGGCTCGTCGCGGGCGCCTGCAGGAGCTCGCGAGAGAGGGCAAGCGCTCGGCCGCGATTGCCCTCCGCCTCATGGACGAGCCGGTGCGCTTCATCTCGACGGTGCAGATCGGGATCACGATCTTCTCGATCCTCCTCGGTGCCGTCGGCGAGCCGCTCCTGGCGCACTTCTTCGACCCGCTGATGCCCCGGACGATCTCCTTCCTGCTCAGCTTCGCCATCCTGACCTACGTCGGTCTCGTGGTGGGTGAGCTGGTGCCGAAGGCGATCGCGCTCCAGCACGCCGAGCGCCTCGCGATGGTCGTCGCGCGCCCGATCGACGTGGCACAGCGGATCGCGCACCCGGTGGTGCTGATTCTCCAGGGCTCGGCCAAGCTGATCCTGCGGGCGCTCGGGATGCGCTCGGCGCCGGTCGGCATGGTCGTCCGCAGCGAGGAGGAGCTCCGGTCGATGCTCGCCGAGGCTGAGGAGACGGGCCTGATCGAGGAGGCCGAGGAGGAGATGCTCTACAAGGTCTTCGACTTCGCCGAGAAGGAGGTGCACGACGTCATGGTTCCGCGGCCCGAGGTGATCGGGGTGCCCGTCGACCTGCCTCCGCAGGAGACTCTGGCCGCCATCATCGACTCGCCGTTCACGCGCTACCCGGCGTACCGAGATTCGCTCGACGAGATCGTCGGCGTCCTGCACGTGCGCGATCTCTTCTCGGCGCTCTACGCGAACGGCGTCCAGAACGTCGTCATCGAGGACATCCTTCGGCCCGCGCACTTCGTGCCCGAGACGAAGGACCTCGGGCCGCTGCTGAACGAGTTCCGGCGCGCGAACCAGCACATGGCGGTCGTCGTCGACGAGTACGGGGCGACGCAGGGGATCGTCACCCTCGAGGACCTGCTCGAGGAGATCGTGGGCGAGATCGCCGACGAGTACGACCTGCCGGACGACTCGGTGCAGCGGATCGACGAGCGGACGGTGCGCGTGGACGGGACGTTTCCGATCGACGACTTCAACGAGCAGTTCAGCCAGGAGCTCCCGCAAGAGGACTACCACACGCTCGCCGGGTTCGTCTTCGGCGAGCTCGGCCGCGCGCCCGAGACGGGTGACGAGGTCCGCTGGGACGGCCTGCGCTTCGAGGTGATCGAGACCGACGGGCCCCGGATCGAGCTGCTCGAGATCGAGTTCCTGCCCGAGCCGGAGCCTGAGCCGGAAGCGCGCCGAGCCGGCGGGCACCTAGGCCAGGATCACCTCACACTTCTTGACCTCGTTCGTCCCCGCCGGGCTGGGATGAGCGCGCTCGACATCTCGGCTTCGTGGACGTCCGTGCGAGCGCCTCGAGCCGACTCGAGCCCATCGTCGACGCGGGCTCCTGGAGCTTCTCGGTGCCGTGAGCGGCCCCTCGAAGGTCGGTAGGTTTCACGGCCGTGGCACTGATCGTCCAGAAGTACGGCGGGACGTCGGTCGGAAACCCGGATCGCATCCGGGTCGTGGCGGAGCGCGTCGTCGCAACCGCGCAGGAGGGGCACCAGGTCTGTGTCGTCGTGTCGGCGATGGGCGACACCACCGACGAGCTGCTCGGCCTCGCGGCGGAGATCTCGCAGCAGCCGCACCCGCGCGAGCTCGACATGCTGCTCACCGCGGGCGAGCGGATCTCGATGGCGCTTCTGTCCATGGCGATCATCGACCAGGGCCGTGGCGCGATCTCGTTCACCGGCTCGCAGGCGGGGATCAGGACGGACACGTCACACGGCCGGGCACGCATCGTCGAGGTGCGCGCCCGCAGAGTGCGCGAGGCGATCGAGAACGGGCGTGTGGCGATCGTCGCAGGCTTCCAGGGAGTCTCGACCGAGGACGACGTGACGACGCTCGGGCGCGGCGGCTCGGACGCGACGGCGGTCGCCCTCGCCGCTGCGCTCGACGCTGACGTCTGCGAGATCTACACGGACGTGGACGGCGTCTACACGGCCGATCCCCGAATCGTGCCCCGGGCGCGGAAGCTGCACGAGATCTCCTACGAGGAGATGCTCGAGCTCTCGGCCGCCGGTGCGAAGGTGTTGATGATGCGCTCGGTCGAGTTCGCGCGTAACCATGGAGTCGTCCTCCATGTTCGCTCGTCGTTCAACGCGAGCGAGGGAACATGGGTGCGAAAGGAGGAGGAGCGGATGGAGCAGGCGATCATCTCCGGGGTCGCGCACGACACGTCCGAGGCGAAGGTGACGATCCTCGGCGTCCCGGACCGGCCCGGCGTCGCGGCGCGCGTCTTCAGACCGCTCGCGGACGCGGGCGTGAACATCGACATGATCGTGCAGAACGTGTCTGCCGCAGGACGGACGGACATCTCGTTCACGGTTCCGCGCGACGACCTCGGCCGCGCCCGGCCGATCCTCGACTCGGCAGCCGACGCGGTCGAGGCCGAGGGAGTGGCCACCGACCCGGAGGTCGCCAAGGTGTCGCTCGTCGGAGCCGGCATGAAGACCCATCCCGGGATCGCAGCGGACATGTTCGACGCGCTGGCCGATGCCGGGATAAACATGGAGATCATCTCGACGTCGCCGATCCGGATCTCCTGCGTCGTCCGGGCAGGCGACGCGGAACGTGCCGTGATCGTGCTGCACGACAAGTTCAGGCTCGACGAGGAAGCAGCCGCGGGCGGCGGCGCGGAGGCGGCATGAAGACGAGCCTCGGCATCTGGGCGTTGGGCTCGATGGTCACGCGCTTCGTCCCGGGCGGCTACCAGCCGCAGTACGCGGGGCAGACCACCGTGGAGCGCGTGCGCCGCGCGGTGGACGGCCTCGGCGACCTGATGGACGACTACGAGTTCCACTATCCGCAGGAGCTGTCCGAGGACAACCTCGACGAGGTGCGAGGTGCGCTCGACGGGCACGGCATCTACTGCGTTGCGACCGGGCTTCATCTCGACTCGATGTTCGGCCGTGGCGGCCTGTGCTCCCCGGATTCGAAGATCCGCGCCGAGGCGCAGCGGCGCACGGTCGCCGCCGCGGACTTCGCGGGCGAGCTCGGGGCGCACTTCATCATCTGGCCGGGAATCGAGGGCTACAACTACCCGTTCCAGACGCCGTACGCCGACAGCTGGGCCTGGCTGCTCGAGGGCATCGGCCTGGCAGCTGAGAAATGCCGCGAGCACGGAGTGCTCCTGTTCCTCGAGCACAAGAACTCCGAGCCGGCGATGAAGATCTTCATGCGGAACATCGGCATGACGCTCCACGTCATCCACAAGCTCCGCGAGGGCGGGCTGCACAACGTGAAGGTCAACATGGACTGGCAGCACCTGCTCATGAACGGCGAGAGCCTGGCGGAGTACGCGGCGATGCTGGCCTCGGAGGGGCTGCTCGGCCACCAGCACGCGAACTCCGGCTGGGGCACGTTCGACGACGACAACATGGTCGGTGCGACGGCGTTCATGGAAACGCTCGAGCTGGCGCTCGAGCTCCGCCGCTGCGGTTATGGAGCGAACGGCGAACGACTCGGGTTCGACCTCTATCCGTACACCGAGGACGCCGTCGAGGCGGTTCGGCGGAGCGTCCTGCAGTGGCGGTTCATCGAGTCGGTCGCGGAGCGGATCGACGACGCGAAGCTCACCGAGGCGCAGATGGAGAAGGACGCCGTTCGGGCCTACGAGCTCGTCTACGCGGCGCTCGGCGCCGTTGAGTGAGCTCGCCGAGCTGACCGCACAGCTCGTCCGCATCGACTCCGTCAACCCGGAGCTGGTAGCCGGTGGAGCAGGAGAGGACGAGCTGGCCCGGTTCGTCGCGGACTGGTGTGAGCGCGCCGGGCTCGAGGTCGAGGTCGAGGAGCCTGCGCCGGGGCGTCCAAACGTGATCGCGACCGCGCGCGGCTCCGGCGGCGGCAGGTCGCTCATGCTGAACGCCCATATGGACACCGTCGGGGTTGCAGGGATGGAGGAACCGTTCTCCGGACGGATCGGCGGCGACAAGCTGTTCGGCCGAGGCGCGCTCGACATGAAGGCGAGTCTCGCGGCGTCGATGCTGACCGCGGCCCGCGCGCAGAAGAGCGGCCTGCGCGGAGACGTGATCGTCACCGCTGTCGCCGACGAGGAAGCGGCGAGCATCGGGAGCGCTCTGGTCGCGACCCGCCGGGCCGCCGACGCCGCAATCGTCACCGAGCCGACCGACGAGCGCGTTGCGGTTGCCCACAAGGGCTTCGTCGCGTTCTGCGTCGAGACGGTGGGGCGAGCCGCGCACGGCTCCCGACCGGACCTCGGGACCGACGCCATCGCCCGGATGGGGCAGGTGCTCGTTCGGCTCGAGGCGCTGGATACGCTGCTCCGGGCGGAGCCGACCCACCCTCTGCTGGGAAGCGGCTCGCTGCACGCGGGCCTCATCGAAGGCGGGCAGGAGTACTCGAGCTATCCCGCGCGCTGCGTCGTTCGGGGCGAACGGCGCACGGTTCCGGGCGAGGCCGTCGAGAAGGTCGCGGACGAGGTTCGGGCGCTGCTCGGCGAGGTCGAGGGCAGTTTCCGGATCGAGTTCTCGAGGGAGCCGTTCGAGGTCGATCCGGGAGCCGAGATCGTCGGCGTCGTGACACGCCATGCAGCCTCCGAGGAGATCGTCGGGGTGGCCTTCTGGGCGGATTCTGCGCTCCTCGCGGGGGCCGGCATCCCGACGGTCGTCTACGGCCCGACGGGCGGCGGGATCCACTCGGAGGTCGAGTGGGTCGACCTACCGAGCGCGGAGCGCTGCGCCGACGTCTACCTGTCGGTGGCGAAGGACTGGTGCGCTTGAGCGAGCGCCCGCTCGAGCGCGGCGCGGCTGCCCTGGAGCACCGGCTCGCCGTGCGACACGAGCAGCCGGTCGGCGGGAAGCTCGAGCAGGGCGTCCAGTTCGGCGAGAAACCGCTCCGCATCGGCCCCGTCCGGCAGCCAGGAGAGCGGGCACACGCGGATACCTTCGGGCTCACCGAGGATCGTGTCGCCCGGGACGATCGCCGCATGTTCCGGGATCCAGAACACGCTCTCGCCGTTCTCAGCGGCGGCGATCGCCTCGACGCCGGCTGGAAGCGCCCCGCCGCCGTGGCGCCAGGACGTAGCTCCGTAGCGGCCGGTCACGATCTCGATGGAGCGCTCGTGCCACTGGACCGTGAGCAGGACCCACACCGGGCGGCCGACCCGCTCCACGTCCCGGTCGAGGGCCTCCCAGAAGCGCTCTTCCTCGCCTTCAGGGACGAGCGGATCGATCAGGACGACGGCGTCGGGCGCCTCGTAGTAGACGCAGCCGACATCGCGGGCCCAGTCCTCGCCCGGCTTCCAGTCGGGGTGAGGCGCCGTCCACCGCCAGAGGCCCTCGGAGATCCGGAGGACGTCCATGGCCGCTGATCCTACGTGCGTCGGGATCGATGTGGGAACGACGGGGGTCAAGGCGCTCGCGATCTCGCCGGCAGGGGAGGTAGTCGGCCGGGCAGAGGTCGAGTATCCGCTCTCGACACCCCGCCCGGGCTGGTCCGAGCAGCAGCCCGAGGACTGGTGGCAGGCGGCCGAGGCGGCGCTCCACGAGCTCGGTGCGCGGCACGTGGCCGGGATCGGGCTGTCGGGGCAGATGCACGGGCTGGTCATCCTCGACGAGCAGCTGCACGTGCTACGACCTGCGATCCTCTGGAACGACCAGCGGACGGCGCAGGAGTGTGCCGAGATCGAAGAGCGCGTCGGGCTCGAGCGCCTGATCGCGTTGACCGGTAACCGCGCCCTCACCGGCTTCACGGCGCCGAAGCTGCTCTGGGTGCGCAACCATGAGCCGGACGTCTATCGGCGGATAGCCCACGTCCTCCTGCCCAAGGACTACGTGCGGTTGCGACTTACCGGCGAACGGGCGATCGACGTGGCCGACGCCTCGGGAACCCTTCTCTTCGACGTCGCGGCGAGGCGCTGGAGCGACGAGCTGCTCGAGCTGCTCGAGCTGCCCCATTACCCGCTGCCGCGTGTCCACGAGTCGCCCGAGGTGTCGGGCGAGACGCCAGGAGGAATTCCGGTCGCTGCCGGAGCAGGGGATCAGGCGGCGGGAGCGATCGGAGCCGGCGTCGACCGGCCGGGCCCGCTGTCGGTCCAGATCGGCACCTCGGGAGTCGTCTTCGCCGCGCTGCCCTCGTTCAAGGCGGATCCGCAGGCGCGCGTGCACACCTTTTGCCACGCAGTGCCCGGGGCCTGGCACGCGATGGGCGTCATGCTCTCCGCGGCCGGCTCGCTCCGGTGGTTGCGTGATTCTGCCGGGCCCGGGCTCGACTACGCGGCGCTTACGGCCGAGGCCGAATCCTGGGAGCCCGGCGTCGAGGGCCTGATGTTCCTGCCCTACCTCGCCGGCGAGCGCACGCCGCACGCCGACCCCGATGCGCGCGCCGCCTTCGTCGGGCTCGAGCTGCGGCACGACCGCGGCGCGCTCGTGCGGGCAGTTCTCGAAGGCGTTGCCTACGGGCTGCGGGACTCGCTCGAGCTGCTCCGCGCGATCGGCGTCCGGCCGGACGCCGGACGCGCCCTCGGCGGGGGTGCACGCAGCGTCTTGTGGCTTCGCATCATTGCGTCGGTACTCGGTCTTCCGCTCGCTCGCCTCGCCGTCGAGGAGGGTGCAGCCTACGGTGCAGCGTTGCTGGGCGGCGTCGCCGGCGGTGTCTTCTCCGACGTGCACGACGCGGTCGAGCGGTGCGTCCGGGTGCGGGACGTGATCGAGCCGGTTCCCGCCTGGCAGGAGGCGTACGACGACGGTTACGAGCGCTACCGGGCGCTCTACCCGGCGCTTCGGCCGCTGTCGCCTCCGCCGGCCTGAGTCCGTGCGCGCGCGTCCTGCCAGGGAGGCGGCACCTCCGACCCGCGCACCGGGCGGCAGGTGTTGCGCGCGGCTGCTCGACCCGTCAGGATGACGAGGATGCCGACCCGCCTCCTGTCTCTGACCTTGCTCCTGGCCCTCGTCGCGGGGCTGATGGCGGTGTCCGCGGGCGCCACACGGCGGCCGAGCCCCGACGAGGCGAAGGCGATCCGGGCGTCGACCGAGCTCTGGCTGAAGCGGAACCTCGAGCCCGCGTTCTACCGCAAGACGCACATCCACCGGATGGTGGTCTCGAGCAAGGATCACCAGTACGCGAAGGTGCTCGTGCTCGTGCGGGACGTCGGGTACAACGCGATGCTCCTGCGAGCGACGTCGAGGGGCTGGAAGGTGCTCGACTTCGGCTCGAGCGGTTTCAACTGCGGCATCGCGCCGAGAGCAGTGCTGAAGGAGCTCTTCGGCGGCTGCGTGTCCGGCTGACCCGCGGCGGGTCAGCCGAGTTGGAGCTGCCGAAACGGCTCGAGGCCGGAGACTCCGACGCCGACGAGCCGCAGTGCTCCGGGCCGGTCGGATAGCGCACGGTCGAGCAGCGTGCACGCGAGCTCGCCGATCCTGGCGGGGTCGTCGATCCCGACCGGCAGGGTCTGCGACCTGCTCCGGATCGAGAAGTCGGGGTAGCGAACCTTGGTCGTGACCGTGCGGGCTGCGTGGCCTGACGCGGAGAGCCTCTCGGCCACGTGCTCGGCCATCCGCCGCAGCTCGTCGTGCAGGCGCCCCCGGTCCGCCTCGTCGTGCTCGAACGTCTCCTCGGTGGAGATCGAGATCGTCTCCGTCGCGGTCTCGAGCGGTCGAGGATCGATTCCGCGTGCGCGGTCGCGCAGCAGGTGCCCGACTTTCCCGGGCAGCAGGCGCGCGAGCTCGTCGTCCTCGAGCCCGGCCAGCGACCCGATCGTCGCGACCCCTGCGGCCGCAAGCCGCTCCTCGGCCCGCGGGCCGACACCGGGGAGGAGCCGGACGTCGAAAGGGGCCAGGAAGGCGGCCTCGCGTCCGGCGGGCACGACGGTCAGCCCGCCGGGCTTGCGGCGGTCGCTCGCGACCTTCGCGACGACCTTGCAGGTCGCCACACCGAGGGACGCCGAGAGGCTCGTCGTCGCTCTGACCGCCGACTGCACCGCCTCCGCCACCGCTCGTGCGCGAACGAAGTCGTGTGCTACCTCGCCGATGTCGAGGTAGCCCTCGTCGAGGCCGGTCCGCTCGAACGTCGGACAGACTTCCCCGATGGCGGTCCAGACGGCCCGCGAGTAGGTGGCGTACAGACTGTGCCGCGGCCGGACGAACACGGCGTCCGGGCACCGGCGAAACGCCTCGGCGCAGCTCATGGCCGATCCGGATCCCGAACTCGCGGGCGGCGTAGTTCGCGGTCGCGACGACTCCACGGCCGCGCGGATCCCCGCCGACGACGAGCGGCCGCGAGCGCAGCTCGGGCTGCTCGAGCTCCTCGACCGCCGCGTAGAAGGCGTCGAGGTCGAGATGCGCGACGATCACGCGAGCGCGCCCGCGAGCGCCGCGACCTCCCGGTCGCGATCCGTGATCGCGTTCTGCGAGTGCGTCCAGAAACGGAGGGTGACGGTGTCCCAGTGGATCGCGATGTCCGGGTGGTGGTTCTCGGCCTCCGCCAGGTCGGCCACACGGTTCACGAAGTCGACAGCCGCGGCAAAATCCGCGAAGCGGAACTCGCGCTCGAGAGCTCCGTCGACGACGGTCCAGCCTGCGGGGTACCCTTCGTCCACACCGGTGAGTATGCACGCCACCGCAGACGCAAACCGATCGGCATGGCCGTGCGTATCCGCTTTCGGACACCGATCGAAAGGAGCTTCATGCGTCGGTTGATCGCTCTCGCTCTGACCATTCTGGTCGCGGGCGCCGCCGTTGGCGCAGCGCAGGGTGCATCTGCGGTGAAGACGATTACCGGAGTCGTCGGACCCGGCTTCACGATCTCCATGAACAAGAAGAGCGTCAAAGCCGGGAAGTACAAGATCGTGATCACGGACAAGTCGAGCATCCACAACTTCCATCTGAGGGGCCCTGGGTTCAACAAGCGCACCGCGGTCGTCAAGAAAGGCAAGACGACGTGGATGGTCACGCTGAAGAAGGGCACCTACAGGTTCGTGTGCGACCCGCATGCGGCCCCGATGAAGGGCACCCTGAAGGTCACCTGAGTCCACTCCGGCGTCCCGGAGGTTCAAGCGGGCCGGCTACGCGGGGTGCAGCCGGCCCGTTTTTCGTCAGGCAGTGGAGAGGACGCCGTCGACGATCTCGCCCGGAATCGAAACGGGCATGTCCGACCAGGTGACCTGTGCGAGCGACGGGTCGTCCGTCTTCGTCAGCCCGTCGAGGCTCGTGAGATCCAGCCCCTCGACGACGACCGACGGCTCGCCGCATTGCGGCGGGTAGGACTCGAGCAGGGCGCTACAGAGCCGTACAGGCTCCCCTTCGGGAGCGATGACGTAGCCCTGAACGAGCAGGTCGCCGCTCGCGCTCGACGCGAGCGCCTCCTCGATCGAGAGGGCCTCGCCCGGAGGCGTGGAGCCCGTCCCTTGGCCGTCGCCGGGAGCCTGCTCGTTCCCCCGCCGCCGCAGGCCGCGAGTACCACGACCGTCGGCAGGAGGGCAAAGAGCGAGGCGATGCGCACGATCATGTTCTGTTGACTTCGCTGTCTGTCGCGAGGTTCCCGGCTCGTAGACTCCAGCTCCTGCATCGCTACAGACCGGAGAGCGAGCGCCTCGCGCAGGCGATTCTCGAGTACGCGCGTGACCGCCTGCGGCTCGACCCCGTCCCGGTCGACGGCACCGCGCTACGAGACGCTCAGGGAGTCCGGCTCGATCCGGCCGTCCTGGATGCGCCACGCGGCGAGCTCGCCGCTTCGGACGGTGAGGATCACGTAGGGGCGCCCTTCCCAGAGCCCGATGTTCTCGACGTCCGTGCGGGACGGGCGCGGCGGGCTCGAGATGTGGGAGTGGAAGACCGCGAGCTCGTAGCCCTCGTCCTCCAGGAACCACACCTCCGGGCCGGTGTCGAGTTCGAAGCGATACGGGCTCGCCGCGGCGTTGCGCGCGGGGATGTAGCGCTCGGCGACCCCGTCGTTGAGCACGATGAGCCCACAGGCCTCGTTCGGCTGCTCCGACTCGGCGTGCTCGACGATCGCCGAGCGGACGCCGGCGGGGATCACCACCAGACGCGGTCTCCCATCGACCGCTCGACGTCCTCGAGCGGCTGCGTCCAGAAGTCGGCCGAGAGGTACTTCCAGCCGCCGTCGGCGAGCACCGTGACGACGACGCCCTCGACCATCTCGCTCGCAATCTGCTGCGCGACATGGATGGCCGCGCCGCACGAGACTCCCGCGAAGATGCCCTCTCTCTCGAGCAGCAGCCGGACGCCCCGCACGGCGTCCTTGTTCGAGACGAGGATCTTCCGATCGAGCTTCGAGACGTCGAGGATCGGCGGCGTGTAGCCGTCTTCGAGTGAGCGCAGACCCATGACCGCGTCGCCCTGGAGTGGCTCGGCCGCGATGATCTGGACGTCCGGGAACGACTCGCGGAGCCGCTCGGAGCAGCCCATGAGCGTCCCACCGGTGCCGAGGCCGGCGACGAACGCGTCGACGCGCGGAAGCGCTTCGGCGATCTCCGCGCCTGTCCCCTCGTAGTGCGCCCGCGGGTTGGCCTCGTTTGCGTACTGGAACGGCATGTAATACCTGGGATCGCGCTCGGCCATGTCAAGGGCGAGCCGCACCGCGCCGTTCGAGCCCTCCGAGGCAGGCGAGAAGACGACCGTCGCTCCGAACAGCTCGAGGAGCCGGATGCGCTCCGGGGTCGAGTTCTCCGGCATGACGCAGGTAAGCGAGTATCCCTTGACCTTCGCGACCATCGCGAGCGAGATGCCGGTGTTGCCGCTCGTCGGCTCGAGCAGCTCGCGGCCGGGCGCGAGCTCGCCCCGCGCCTCGGCGGTCTCGATCATCGTCTTCGCGACGCGGTCCTTGATCGAGCCGGTCGGGTTCTGCCCTTCGAGCTTGGCGTAGATCCTGACCCCGGGGTTCGTGTTGAGCCGGGAGAGCTCGACCAGCGGCGTCGAGCCGACGAGCTCGAGGACGCTCGGGGCGACGACGGAGGTTCGACGCTCGATCGGGATCTGCCCTCCGGCCATGGCCGGGAGCAGGATCACCGTCGAGCCGTCGGAGACCGGCGTATCGAGGCCCTCCAGGGTGCGCACGTCCTCGTTGTTCAGGTAGACGTTGACGAACGGCGCGATGTCGCCGTTCGAGAGCACCTGGGCGCCGAGCCCGGGGAAGCGCTCGGCCAGGTCGTCGAACACGTCGCGTATCGTGGCGCCCGAGGCCTCGATCTCGCGGACGCCGCCGACCTCGGCGCGCAGCGTCGGTGGGATCTTGACCTTCGCCATCAGGACACCGCGTGGGCTGCGCCGCCCTGGCAGAACTCGACGTAGTCGATGTACTCGGTGATCGTCGGGTGCTCTCCGCAGACGGGGCACTCCGGATCCTTGCGGAGGTTTATCTCGGTGAACGAGCCTTCGAGGGCCTCGAAGAGCAGCGAGCGGCCGATCAGCGGATCGCCGATGCCGAGCACGAGCTTCAGGGCCTCGTTCGCCTGCAGCGAGCCAATGATGCCCGGGAGCACGCCGAGGACGCCGCCCTCGGCGCAGCTGGGGGCAAGCTCCGGCGGCGGTGGCTGCGGGAACAGGCAGCGGTAGCACGGGCCCTCGTCCGCCTTGAAGACGGTGACCTGGCCGTGGAACCGGTAGATCGAGCCGTGCACGACGGGGATCCGGTGCCAGACCGACGCGTCGTTGACGAGGTAGCGCGTCGGGAAGTTGTCGGCGCCGTCGATGATCACGTCCCAGCCTTCGCCGAGGATGCGGTCGACGTTGTCGGAATCGAGTCGCTCCTGGTACGGCACGACGGTGACGTCCGGGTTGATCGCCTCGAGCGTCTGCTTCGCGGACAGCACCTTCGGCTCCCCAAGCGTCGCCGTGGAGTGGATCACCTGGCGCTGGAGGTTCGAGGCGTCGACGGTGTCGGGGTCGATGATCCCGAGCGTGCCGACGCCCGCCGCGGCGAGGTAGAGCCCGGCCGGCGAGCCGAGGCCGCCGGCGCCGAGGAGGAGCACACGGGAGTCGAGCAGCTTCAGCTGGCCCTCCTCGCCCACCTCCGGAATCAGCACGTGGCGGCTGTAGCGCGCCCGCTGGTCGGGCTGGAGCGAGCGGGGCAGGTCGTACGGGCGGCCGGCGCGCTTCCATTCGGTGAACCCGCCCACGAGCGAGGAGACGTTCGTGTAGCCGAGCTCCTCGAGGGTCTTCGCCGCGAACGCGGAGCGGCTTCCGGCGGCGCAGTAGACGATGATGGGAGTGTCTCGATCAGGAACGGCCTGCTCGATGCGGGACTCGAGGTTCCCGCGCGGCACCCAGACGGCGCCGGGCAGATGCCCTTCCTCCCATTCGTCGCGCTCGCGCACGTCGATGAGGGCCGGAGCGTCGTCCCCCTGCAGGAGGTCGGCGGCGCGGCCCTGATCGATCTCCTCGATCTCGGTCTTCACCTGTTGGAGTAGGTCGCGATACGTGGCCATTGCTTTCAAGAGTATAGCGAGCGGAGCCGGTGAAACCCGGTCGTGTTCGATAACGCTACGCTCGGTTCGTGTCTTCCCGGGCTCGAGTCTACGGACTGGTCGCGGCTGCCTGCGTGGCGGCCGCGGGCATCGCGGCCGGTGTGGCCTGGACGGGGAGAGGCGAGACTGCGCCGGCCGCCGCCTCCGAAGAGGGGCCGCGCGACGGAGCACCGCCGCTGGCGCTCGACTTCCTCGTCGAGGATCGCGCTCAGGCAGTCGCTCTCCAGAACGCTGTGCGTCTCTACCAGGACGGCTCACGACCCGAGGCCCTGGATCGCTTCGAGGAGGTGCTCGCGGCCGACCCGGGCTCGCTCTACGCCGCGGTCGGCGCGGCGCTCGCTCGGTGGCCGGACGGGACGCTCGCCGCGCTCGAGTCGCTGAAGGGCGAGCATCCGGAGAGCGGGCTCGTTGCCCTTCACGTCGGGCTCGTGCGCTTCTGGCTACGCCAGGACCAGGCAGCCGAGGCAGCGTGGCGTGAGGCGCTTCGGATCGACCCGGACTCGCCGGCGGCGATCCGAGCGGAGGGTCTACTGCATCCGGACATGCCCCAGGGCAGGCCGTTCTTCGTGCCCTCGCTGCCGGCGCCGGAGGAGGTCGAGGGTCTCCTCCCGCTCGAGCAGCTCGATCTGCTCGAGCAAGAGGCGAACCGGCGGGGCTCGGTCGACGCCTGGATCCAGTACGGCGCCGCCCTGCAGCGCGCGGGCCGGCCGCTGTCCGCCGCGGCGGCGTTCGACCGCGCCGTCGAGCTCGACCCGGCGAACCTGGACGCGAAGACCGCGGCCGCACTCGCACGGTTCACGAAGGACGATCCCGCGGCTGCGTTCTCGCGCCTCGGCCCGCTGTCGGCCGCGAATCCCGACGCCGCGGTCGTTCGTTTCCACCTCGGCCTGGCACTTCTCTGGTTGGGCCAGGTCACCGAGGCCCGCGAACAGCTCGAGGCCGCAGTCGCAGCCGATCCCGCATCGGTCCAGGCGCGCCGGGCCAGAGAGCTGCTCGACCGCCTGGGCGAGGCGGGGTCCGGCTGAAGCGAGGCCTAACAAGCGGGGCGTCACGCCGTCCGATTCAGATGCGAGAGTCGCATCGGCGATCGGGCAGGTGTGGTCGCGATGTGCTCGTTGACACGAAGGACAGGCGGGTCTACGGTCAAACAAGGTCGTACTGTGGGCGGAGGCAGCTGATGCGCGAGCACGACGGAGCCGATGCGCTCGTTCGCCAGGGCCAGGAGGCTGGTTTCCTCACGACCGAGGAGGTCTCGCTTGCGCTCGACGAGATGGGTCTCGAGCCGTCCGAGATCGACGAGTTCTACGACGTCCTCCAGGAGCTCCAGATCGAGGTCGTCGACGAGGCAGACGGGCAGCGCGAGGAGATCGCGCTCGACTACGCGCTCAAGGAGGTCTCGACCGATGCACTCCAGCTGTTTCTCAAGGACATCGGCAAGGTGCCGCTCCTGACGGCTGCCCAGGAAGTCGAGCTCTCGAAGCGGATCGAGCGGGGCGACCACCTCGCGAAGCAGCAGATGGTCGCTGCCAACCTCCGGCTCGTCGTCTCGATCGCCAAGAACTACCGCAACCAGGGGCTGCCGTTTCTCGATCTCATCCAGGAGGGCACGATCGGGCTCGTTCGCGCCGCCGAGAAGTTCGACTACCGCCGGGGATTCAAGTTCTCGACCTATGCGACCTGGTGGATCCGGCAAGCGGTCGCGCGAGCGCTCGCGGACAAGGGCCGGACGATCCGGATGCCCGTGCACGTCGTCGAGAAGCTGAACAAGATCGCACGGACGGAACGCAAGCTCCTCGCCGAGTACGGGCGGGACCCGACCGCAACCGAGATCGCCCTCGAGCTGTCGCTGCCGGTCGCGGAGGTCGAGCAGATCCGCCGTAGCGCGCAGGCCCCCGTCTCGCTCGAGAAGCCGGTCGGGGACGAGGACGAGTCGGAGTTCGGCCACTTCATCGCCGACCAGACCGTCCTTCGGCCGGAGGAGGCGGCGGAGCTGACGATGCGGCAAGAGACGCTTCGGCGGGCGCTCGGCATGCTCTCGTTTCGCGAGCGCCGGGTGCTGGAGATGCGCTACGGGCTGGACGGCGAGCCGCCGCGCACGCTCGACGAGGTCGGTCGTGCGTTCGGTGTCACGCGTGAGCGCGTCCGCCAGATCGAGCACCAGAGCCTGAGGAAGCTCCAGGCGCTCGCCGAGGCCCAGAAGCTGCGCGGCGTCGCGTAGAACGACCGTCTCGATCGATCAACTAGCCTGCCGTTCGTGCCTGACCACGATCCTGCCTGGCTCGACGAGCTCTCCAGGTGGCTGCGGATCCCGAGCGTGAGCGCCGACCCGGCGCATGCGGACGACGTGCGCGCGGCAGGACAGTGGTTGTGCGACTTCGTCCGTGCGTCCGGCGGCACGTGTGATCTGATCGAGACCGCCGCGCACCCGCTCGCGGTGGGAGAGATTCCCGCCTCGAGCGCGGCACAGCACGCCCCGACGGTGCTGGTCTACGGGCACTTCGACGTCCAGCCGCCGGGCGACCTCTCGCTGTGGGCTTCGCCCCCGTTCGAGCCCGAGGTCCGGGACGGCTGGCTCTACGGCCGCGGCACGGTGGACGACAAGGGCAACCTCTACCTCGTCCTCAAGGCGGCTGCCCTGCTCGCGGCCGAAGGGGTATTGCCGGTCAACGTCCGGATCGCGTGTGACGGGGAGGAAGAGACGGGCGGCCATTCGATCGTCGACTTCCTGGTCGCCGACGAGCGCGGCGCCGATGTCTGTCTCGTCTTCGACAGCGGCATGCCGGAGGTCGGCGTGCCCGCGTTCGACGTCGCGACGCGTGGCCTCGCCTATTTCCACGTCACCGCCCGGACCGGGGAACATGACCTCCACTCCGGGGTCTTCGGTGGAAGCGCGCTGAACGCGATCCACGCTCTGGCAGCGTCCCTCGACGCGGTCATCGGCTTGCCGGAGGCGCTTCGCGCCGGAGCGACTCCGCCGTCGGCCGAGGAGCGGGCGGGCTGGGCGGCTCTGACGCCGGGCGCCGAGGTGATCGAGCTGGGCGGCGCGAGACCGCGCGACGCCGGGGCCGCCGAGGAGTACTACCTGCGAACGGGTGCTGCTCCCGCGGTCGACGTGAACGGCATCTTCGGCGGCTCGCCCGATCTCCAGAAGACCGTCCTGCCGGTCGAGGCCCACGCGAACGTCTCGATCCGTCTGGCGCCGGGCCAGGACGTGGACGAGATCGCGGCTGCCTTCGAGCGGATTCTGCGCGAGGCGGCACCGGTCGGAGCGGAGCTCGAGGTCGAGCAGTGGTCGACGTCTCCGCCTGGCCTCGTGCCGGTCGATTCGCTTGCGATCGGGCTTGCCCGCGATGCGTTCGAACGCGTTCTCGGCCGTCGCCCGATCCTGCTGAGATCCGGCGGCACGATCCCCATCATCCCCGCGCTCGTCCAGAAGGGAATCCCGACGGTGCTGAGTGGGTTCGCGGTCCCGGGCAACAACATCCACTCTCCGAACGAGCGCTTTCTCCTGCGGTATCTACCGCTCGGAGTCGAGACCGCCCGCGAGACGCTGACGGCGTTCGGGGAGCTGACCCGCTAGCGCTGGAGCGCGGCTCGCACGTCGTGCGCGACGTTCTCTGGTGTGAGGTCGGCGCGGGGGTTGAGCGTCGACACCCACACGCCGTCGGGGTCGAAGATGCGAACGGGCGCCGAGTGGAGGCTGTCGTCCCCCGACTCGAAGGTCGTCACGATCGCGAACTCGGTCCAGAGCGGCTCGAGAACGTCGAGCGGGCCCACCAGGTAGCGGACCACGCCATCGGCGCCCTGCGGCTCGAGGAACGCGTGCACGGCCTCGGGTGTGTCCTCCTCGGGATCCGTAGAGATCGCGACGGCGACCACCTGCTCGCGCTCCTCGGGAGTCAGGAGGGCGAGGCCGTCGGCCAGCGTCGAGGCGACGATCGGACAGGCGTCGCTGCACTGGCTGTCGAGGAACGTCACGAGCGCGACCTTGTCGCGAAGATCGGCGGACGAGAGGCGCCCGCCGTCGACATCGGGTAGGTCGAACGCCGGCAGGGTGATCCCGTCAGGCGGGCGGCTGCCGGCGATCGCCGCTGCAGGCTCTCCGGAATCGCGAGCCAGCACGAGACCGACCGCCAGGCCTGCTGCGGCGACGGCGAGGGCGGCGATCAGAGCGAAGCGGAGGGTCACACCGTCATTCTGCGTCGATCCGTAGGCAGGTGAGGTATGTAAGGGTGTCCTGCTTCTTCAGATCAGGTTGCCCTTGCGTAGCGGCGGCGCATGCTTGTAAGGTAACCCTTACATGCCCAGCCCCACCGACTACGAGGTCTGCTCGCCGTTTCGCTCGCCCACGCCTGCCCCGGTCTGGCAATCGACCTCCCTGTCACCGAGCGAGGCTAGTCACACACCTGATATAAGGTCAGCCTTACAGAAGGAGAAAACCACGATGAACATGCGCTCTACAGCAGGAATGTTGGCCGTTGTGGCTGTGCTCGCACTCGGCGCCGTCGCGGCCGCCGGCTGCGGCGGCTCGTCGGACGGCACCGAGGAGTCCGCCACCCCGCCTGCGCAGACGGCGACCGCGGCTTCGGGCTCGACAGCCGCCTCCGGATCCGCGAGCGCGGATCTGAGCGCTGTCAAGGACTACCTGCTCGAGCACACGGCGCTGCTCGGCGGCTTCACGGCGGACTTCCAGAGCGCCGCGTCGGAGTACTACGAGCTCGCCGAGGCGGCCGGGTTCGACTACGCGACGCTGTGGGCGCAGAACGCCGACCAGGTAGGGCCGCTCGTTCGGCAGATGAAGGACACCTGGATCGAAGGCAACCCGTATTACGAACGCGTCGAGGGGATCGTGGCCGGCACGCCCTCGCTCTCCGAGTACGACGTCATCCTCGACGCCGGCTCGAGCGCAGCGGAGGATCCGGAGAGCGCCGTCCCGTTCGATCTGACGCTCGCCGACGGCACCGTGCTGAAGCAGCCCGGCAATCTGTTCAACCTGACCGAAGGCGCGCTCTGGGGAACCCTGCCCGAGGAGGTCGGCCATCCGTCCACGCCGGTCGACCTCGACGGCGACGGCCAGGAGTCGTTCGGCGAGGTCCTGCCCGACGCCGGCCTGCTGCTTGCGGCCGCCGAGGCGTTCGACACGAACGCGACCGACCTCGCCGCGGACGCCGAGGCGTGGCAGCCGGCCGACTCCGACGCGTTCACGGCGCTGGTCGTGATGGTGCCGACGATGAGCGAGTACTTCGGGCAGTGGAAGGAGTCGCGCTTCGTCCAGGGTGACAGCGCGACGGCGCAGTCGTTCAACGTCGTGTCCCGCCTCTCGGACATCAAGGACATCCTCGGTGGCCTGGACGTCATCTACGCGGGCGTGGAGCCTCTCGTGGCGACAGTCGATACGGCCCAGAGCCAGCAGACCGACCAGGAGCTCGACGACCTGATCGCGTTCATCGGCGATCTCTACGAGCAGGAGCAGGCCGGCAACTCCTTCACCGCCGAGGAGGCCGACACGCTCGGAAACGAGGCGCAGGAGCGCGCGACGGCGATCGCCGGTCAGGTCTCGCAGTCTGCGGCCCAGCTAGGGATCACGATCGAGCAGTAGCAGTGGGCGCGGAGACGGCAGCGGGCAGGTGCCTGCGACTCGCCCTCGGGCTCGTTGCCGTTCTCCTCGCCTTCCCGTCCCTCGTGGGGGCGGCGACCGAGGAGCCTCCCTGGCAGCAGGCCGCCGGCCTGCGGGCCGGGCTCGGCGATGCCGAGAAGGCACTGATCATCGAAGGCCCCGAGCAGGCGGCGCGGATCCTCGCCGAGGCTGCGCCGCGGGCGGGGTCACTCTCCGACTCGTTTCAGGCGGCTTCCCCGGAGGCGGCCGGTGCGATCCGGGCCGGGATAGAGGCGGCTTCCGAGGCTGCGCGCGCCGGAGACGGTGCCGGCCTCGCGGCTGCTCGGGCCGAGGTGCGGGCGGCGGTCCTTCTCGGCGCGTACCGGGAGGTCGTCGCCGCTGTCCGCGCCGGTGACCTCGACCGGGCCGGGCAGTGGCTCCTCGTCCGCGAGTTCCGCAAGCCGACGCGTTTCTCGCGTCCGGGCGCCGATGCGACGCTCGCGCTCGAGTCCCTGCGAGAGGGAAAGGTCACGGCCCAGGCTGCGCTCGAGTCGATACGCGCCGACCTCCTCGACACGTACCAGGCGCGGTTGCGGGCGGCTCTCGAGGCGGCCGATGCCTCGGCCGAGCGCGGATTCGCAATCCGCGCCGCCTCCGAGGCGGCGCTCGCGGCCGGCTATGCCGACATCCTGCTCGACGCGTATCGCTCGCAGCGGGGGGACGAGGCCGCGCGCGAGCTCTCGGCCGTGTTCGACGAGCTCGAGGAGGCCGCGCTGGCCGGTGACGCGGCGGAGTACGCGACGGCCCGCGCGTCGCTCGACGCGAGCCTCGCCGGGTTCCGCGCCGCGCCTCTCTCGTCCGAGGAGGCCCAGCGCCGCGCGGGGCAGTTCCTGCGGTTCCTCGCCCTCGTGCCCGTCGAGTACGGGCGTGGTGTCGACGACGGGCGCGTGACGCTCGATTTCGAGATCCAGGAGGCGATCACCTTCCGTGACGGCGCTGCGCAGGCGCTCGGAGATCTCGAGTCCGTGCTCGTCCAGCGCGACACGGCGGCGCTCACCCGCATGACGACGCTCGTCGACGAGATCGGCACCGCGCTGGCGCAGGCCGCGCGAGGCGAGCGGGTCGCCGACCCGGACGAGGTCAACGCGCTCGCGGAGGAAGCGCTCGACGTCGCGGACGGTGTCTTCCCCGAGGAGTGGAAGGAGACGAGCGCGGCGGACTTCGACGTCATCCGGACGACACTCGACCGAGTGCAGGGCGCCATGGTGGTCGGCGAGTACGCAAAGGCCGAGCAGGCGAGGCTGGAGGCGTACGCGTTCTTCGAGTTCGGCCCGGAGCAGCGCCTCCGCGGGCTCGCGCCGGACCTCTTCGTCCGCACCGAAGGACTTTTCTGGTACGGGGCCGACGACTACGCGGGCCTCGCGCAGCTCATCAAGCGGAAGGCCCCTGTCGAAGAGGTTCAGGCGACGCTGGCCGCGCTCGACGAGTCGCTCGCCGATGCGGAGTCGGCCGTCGGCTCGGGACCCCAGTCGACGTTCGCCGTGGTCACCAACACGGCGATCATCGTCTTTCGCGAGGGCCTCGAAGCGGTGCTCATCCTCGCCGCTCTCACCGCCGGGCTGGTCGGAGCGCGGCGCCGCTTCCGCCGGCCGATGTTCATCGGAGCGGCGGGTGCCCTCGTCGCCTCGATCGCGACCTTCGTCGTCGCCAAGACCCTGCTCGGGTCGCTCACGCGCTACGGGGAGAAGCTCGAAGCGGTCGTCTCCCTCGTCGCGATCGCCGTCCTGCTCCTGATCATGAACTGGTTCTTCCACAAGGTGTACTGGAGCGACCACCTCCAGGAGCTCCACGGCAAGAAGAAGACGCTGCTCAAGGGAGCCGGCCTGTCGCTGGCGGCGGCGCAGGTCGCCGGCCTCGCGCTGCTCGGCTTTACGGCCGTCTACCGCGAGGGCTTCGAAACCGTCCTCTTCCTGCAGGCGATCGTGCTGGAAGCGGGCGTGGGTCGCGTTCTCGAGGGGGTGGCGCTCGGCCTCGTCGGCGTCGCCTGCGTCGGAGTGCTCACCATGGTGCTCCAGCGGAAGCTGCCGCACAGGCGGATGCTCGAGCTCACCGGCGTGCTCATTCTGGCCGTCCTCGTGATCATGGTCGGCAAGACCGTGCAGGTCTTCCAGGTCGTCGGGTGGCTGCCGGTCCACCCGGTCGCCGGGCTCCGGCTTCCGTACTGGTCGGGCGCCTGGTTCGGCGTGTTTCCGACCTGGGAGGGCTTCGCCGCCCAGCTGGGAGCGCTTCTCTTCGTTCTCGGGAGCTACCTCGGAGCCGAGCAGCTGCGCCGGCGGAAGCGGCAGCGAATTCTCGCCGCCCCGCTGCCCGAGCCGCGTCTCGAGCCGGCATCAGAACCGGAGAAGGAGCCCGTGCCCGTAGAATCGGCCTGGTGATCGATCTCCGTTCCGACACGGCGACCCGCCCGTCGCCGGAGATGCGCCGGGCGATGGTGGAAGCGGAGCTCGGTGACGAGCAGAGGCGCGAAGACCCGACCGTCAACTCGCTCGAGGAGCGCGGGGCTCGCTTCCTCGGGCAGGAGGCGGCCGTGTTCCTACCGACGGCGACGATGGCCAACCAGATCGCGCTCAAGATCTCGACTGACCCGGGCGACGAGGTCGTCGCCGAGGCAGGCTGTCACATCTTTCGCTCGGAGCTGGGGGGCGCGGCGTTTCACTCCGGCCTGGCGATGAAGGCGATCCACGGCGACCGCGGGCTCTTCGCGCCGGCGGACGTGCGTGACGCGATGTGGCACGGCGACGTGCACGAGCCGCCCACACGGCTGCTGTGCCTGGAGAACACGCACAATGCGGGCGGCGGCAAGATCTGGCCGCTGGACCTACTCCGGGCGGTGGTTGGCGAGGCTCGCGGGCTCGGCCTGTCCGTGCATCTCGACGGCTCACGGATCGCCAACGCGGCGGTCGCATCCGGAGTCCCCGCCCAGGAGTACGGGCAGGAGTTCGACTCGGTCACGCTCTGCCTGTCCAAAGGCCTGGGTTGCCCGCTCGGTGCGCTGCTCGCCGGGTCAGAGGTGAGGATGGCGAAGGCCCGCCGGCTGAAGCACCTGTTCGGTGGGGCGATGCGGCAAGCGGGCGTGGTCGCCGCCGCCGGGATCTATGCGTTCGACCACAACGTCGACCGGCTCGCGGAGGATCATGCGAACGCGACGCGCCTCGCAGAAGGGCTGGCGGCAGCGGGTCTACCGGTCGACCCGCAGGAGGTCGAGACGAACTTCGTGCTGCTGGACGCCGAGGCGCTCGGGCTCGGCGTCGCCGAAGCAGTCGAACGTCTGCGCGGCGAAGGCGTGCTGCTCTCCGCGGCCGGGCGCGCGGGACATCTGCGGGCGGTGACGCATCTCGACGTGTCGCCGGGTGACGTCGAGCGAGCGGTCGAGGCCGCGGCCCGGGCGCTCTCTCCGGCCGTCCTACCCGGCTGAGGCGCTTTCGACCGGGTCAGCGACCGGCGTGGGCGCGCACGCGATGGTGCGTCTTCGCGTGCTCGTCGTCGGTGACGAGCCAGGCGTGCCCGAAGTCGCTCATCGCGTGAATGATGGGCAGGAGCGCAGCTCCCTTCGGGGTCAGCTCGTACTCGACCCGAGGCGGCGACTCCGGGTAGCTCTCGCGCTCGCAGATCCCCTGACGCTCGAGCATGTCCAGGCGTTCGGAGAGGGTGCGCGGGCTGATGCCGGGGCAGGCCCGCTCGAGCTCCGAGAAGCGACGCGGGCCCTCGGACAGGTCGTGCACGATGATCGCCGTCCATTTCGAGCCGATGATGTCGGCCGTACAGGCGACTGCGCACTCCTCGTCGTGAACCGGTCGCATCGTGCGCATGCACTCAGTGTAACGGCTCCCGCGGCGGGATCCCCTGCGCTCACCAGGGGGGCGGATTGTGCACCCATCGTCCCCCGACCATCGTCGCGACGACGCTGAGCCCCTCGAGCTCCTCCTGCTCGCAGGCGAGCGGATCGCGGTCGAGAACGACGAGATCGGCGAGCTGGCCGGGGATCAGCCGTCCCCGGCGCTTCTCGTCGCCTGCGAGCCAGGCCGCATTCACGGTGCTCGCGAGCAGCGCCTGCTCGGCCGTCAGCGCCTGCCCGGGACGCCACGGAGGCCGGTCGTCGAGCGAGCGGACGACAGCCGAGCGGAGGCCGAGAAGAGGATCGAGGTCCTCGACCGGGGCATCGGAGCCGTTCGCGATGACGGCGCCGCTGTCCCACAACGAGCGGAAGGCGTACGCGCCTTCCTTGCCTGACCAGAAACGGTCGGCGAGATCGCGGTCGGACGGGGCGTGCGAGAACTGGACGGAACACGCCACCCCGAGGGCGGCGAACCGGGGCAGATCCTCGGGATCGACGAGCTGCGCATGCTCGACACGTGGACGCAGGCCACGCGAGCTCCATTCCTCGCGGGTGGCCTCGAATGCGTCGAGCGCTTCACGATTCGCCCGGTCGCCGATCGCGTGCACAGCGACGGGCCAGCCGGCCCTGGAGGCCCGGCGAACGATGTCCGCGAGCTCCTCGCCGCTCGTGATCGAGACGCCCGAGCCGTCCAGCATCCAGGCCGTCCCGGAGCTAAGCGTGCCGTCCATGAACGTCTTGAGGTAGCCCAGGCGGAGGAAGTCGTCGCCGAGGCCGGAGGTCAGGCCGACCTCGGCGAGCTCCGGGAGGCGCTCGGCGGGAAGCGACTGCCAGACCCGGAGAGTGAGGGCGCCGTCTGCCTGAAGGCGCTGCCAGATGCCGAGCGCGCCGAGCCAGCCGTCCTTGTCGTGCACGGCCGTGACACCGCGCGCGTGCGCCAGGCGAAGGGCCGAGCGGACAGCCTCGACGTACTCGTGGTCGGTGATCGTGATGTACCGGTCGCGGAAGGTCCAGGCCGACTGCTCGCGAAGCAACCCGGTCGGCTCACCGCTGGCGTCGAGCTCGACGACGCCGCCGGGAACGGCGAGGTCGCCTCCGGCCCGGGCGAGCCCGGCGGAGTTCACCCAGAGCGAGTGGTAGTCCTTCGACCACAGCCCCACGGGAACGTCGGCCGTGAACGGGTCGAGATCGCCGCGGCTCGGCTGCACGTGCGGCGTCCACGCCGCGTCGCGCCAGCCGTAGCCGACGAGCCAGCGGCCCGGCGGGATGCCGGTCACCGCCTCCCGCACGTGCTCCAGCGCCTCCGGCAGGGAGGCGCAGCCGTCGAGCTGCACCTGGCGTAGCGTCATCGCCCACGTCGGGAAGTGGACGTGCGCGTCGCTGAAGCCGGGCAGGACACAGCGGCCGCCGAGGTCGATGCGGTCGGGGCTCGGGAGCGCCGACTCGTGCGCTCCCACGCCGCCCACGATCCGGTCGCCGGCGAGCGCGAGGGCGCGTGCCGTCGGCAGGAACGGATCCATCGTCCGGACGACGCCGTTCTCCAGGATCACAGTGGGGCAAGATACTCGGCCATGGGGAAGCTGGTTCCGAGGGCAGAGGTCGAGCGGCGGCTGGCCGCGTTCCAGGCCGCGCTCCGGGCAGACGGCCTCGTCGGCGCGCTACTCGTGCAGTCGTCGGATCTCTACTACTTCACGGGTACGACGCAGAATGCACACCTCGTCGTTCCCGCCCAGGGGACGCCGGCGCTGCTGGTCCGCAAGACCCTCGAACGGGCCCGCGCCGAGTCACCCCTCGAGCACATCGAGCCGCTGGTCTCGCTTCGCGAGCTGCCGGCGGCGCTTGCGGAGCGGGGGCTGCCCGAAGGCACGCTGGGGCTCGAGCTGGACGTTCTCCCGGCCGCGCGCTACCTCGACTATGCGGTACGGCTCCCGACGTACGAGCTCGCCGACTGCTCGGCGATCGTCCGCCGGCTGCGAAGCGTCAAGAGCGGCTGGGAGCTGGAGCGCATCCGCGAGGCGGGCCGGATGCTCGCCGGAGTCGGGGGCTGCGTCGCCGACGCTCTTCACGAAGGCATGGCCGAGATCGAGCTCGCCGCCGAGATCGAGGCGTGGCTACGGCGGCAGGGGCATCAGGGCGTGCTGCGGATGCGTGCCTTCAACGGCGAGATCCACTACGGGACGATCGCAGCCGGCGCTGCGGCGGCCGAGCCGGGCGGCACCGACACGCCTCTCGTCGGCGCCGGCCCGAACCCCTACGTCGGCAAGGGCGCGTCCGACCGGCCGATACGACGCGGCGAGCCGGTGATCGTCGATCTCGTGGGCTCCTCGCGCGGCTACATGTGCGACCAGACGCGCACCTTCTCGCTCGGGCCCGTCTCCGGCGAGCTTCGCGACGCGTACGAGCACGCGCTCGTGCTCATGCGCGAGGTTGCGGGCGCAGCCCGGCCGGGTGTCACGGGGGCAGCGCTCTACGACCTCGCGCTCGACCTCGCGGGAGATCGCCGCGGCGACTTCGCGAGCGCCACGCGGATCTCGTTCGTCGGCCACGGCTTCGGTCTCGAGATCGACGAGCCTCCGTTCCTCGCGCGCGGCGCCGACGTGCCGCTCGAGCCCGGAATGGTGTTCGCCCTCGAGCCGAAGTTCGTCTACGAGGGCCTCGGTGCAGTCGGTGTCGAGAACTCGTACGCGGTGACCGAAGACGGGGTAGAGGTGCTGACGACGGCACCGGAGGAGCTGATCGAGCTCTAGGAAACGCTCCCGGCCTGGCAGCTCGCAGGATGGAACTTACTCAGGGAGCCGTCACTACAATCGACGTGACGTGACGCACGAGCCGCTCAGCGAGGAGCAGCATGAGCTCCGGGAGCTCGTCCGGCAGCTGACGGCAGAGCGCATCGCGCCCAGGGCCGCCGCGATCGACGAGTCGGGCGAATTCCCCTGGGATGTAGTGGAGCTTTTCCGCGAGAACGACATCCTCGCGCTCCCCTTCGAGGAGCGGCACGGAGGGACCGGAACCGGCGCGCTGATGTGCCTCGTCGCGATCGAGGAGATCTCGAAGGTCTGCGCGACGAGCGGGCTGATCCTCGCGGTGCAGTCACTCGGCGGTATCGCGCTCGAGCTTCACGGGACGGACGAGCAGAGGGACCGCTATCTGCCGCGGCTCGCCTCGGGCGAGTGGCTCGCGGCCTACGCGCTGACCGAGCCGGGCTCCGGTTCGGATTCGGCGGCGATGCTCACCACGGCGCGTCGCGAGGGCGGGGAGTACGTTCTCGACGGGGCCAAGCGCTTCATCACCAACGCGGGCGTCGCCGGCCTCTACACCGTCTTCGCGAAGACCGACCCCGAGGCCGGGCACCGTGGCATCTCGTGCTTCCTCGTCGAGGCGGACGCGCCTGGCCTCGAGATCGGGAGGATCGAGCCGAAGATGGGCATCAAGGGCTCGACCACCGGCGAGATCTTCCTGTCCGGCTGCCGGGTTCCGGCGGAGGCAATCGTCGGGGAGGAGGGCGAGGGATTCCGGATCGCCATGCGCGTCCTCGACCGCTCGCGGCCGGGGATCGCCGCGCAGGCCCTGGGGATCGCCCAGGGCGCGACCGACTACGCGCTCGAATACGCCCGCAACCGGGAGACGATGGGCAGCCCGATCGGCGAGCACCAGCTCGTCGCCGCGATGCTCGCGGACATGGAGACGAAATGCGAAGCAGGGCGGGGGCTTCTCTGGAGGGTCGGGCGGATGCTCGACCAGGGTGTCGACGGCCCGGAGCTGACGAAAGCTTCGGCCATGGCAAAGCTGTTCTGTGGCGACGCCGCGATGGCCGTCACGTCCGACGCGGTGCAGATCCTCGGCGGCTACGGCTACATGAAGGAGTACCCCGTGGAGCGCATGATGCGCGACGCGAAGATCACGCAGATCTACGAGGGCACGCAGCAGATTCAGCGCCTTGTCATCGCACGCGAGATGCTGCGTGAGACCAGGGCGTTCCTGCTCGCCGGCGTGGCCTGAGCTGATGGCCGAGGGCGCCGAGGCTACGAGGCCGGTCGCGGTCAGCGCTCCGGGCGCGGTGCACGCGCGCCGCCTGAGCTCGATGCTGGTCGCGCCGCTGTATCGGCTCTACACGGGTCGTCTCCGGCACGAGGTCAGGCAGGCCCCCGTTCCCGACCACGTCGCGGTCATCCTCGACGGCAATCGGCGCTGGGCCAGCGAGGCAGGGTTTTCCGAGGCGGCGGACGGGCACCGCCGTGGGGCCGACAAGGTGGACGAGCTGCTCGACTGGTGTGACGAGCTCGGCGTCGGCGAGGTCACGATCTGGGCTCTCTCGGGCGAGAACCTCGGGCGGGGAGGCCCGGAGCTCGATGCTCTGCTCGAGGTGGTCGCGGCAAAGCTCGATGCTCTCACGCACCGGGCCGCCCGGCCCGGGCACGCGATGCGGATTCGCGTCTTCGGCCGTTTCGCGGGCCTTCCCGAAACGCTCACGCGGGCGATCGAGCAAGCCGAGGCCTCGACGGCGGCGAACGGCGGCCTGCGCCTCAACATCGCGCTCGGATACAGCGGACGCGACGAGCTCGTCGACGCGTGCCGCGCGATGATCGCGACGCTCGCGGCCGAGGGCGTCGAGGCGCGCGAGATGGCCGAGCAGGTGACCGGCGACGCCCTGGCCGCGAACCTCTACACAGCGGGCCGCCCCGACCCGGACCTGATCATCCGCACGAGCGGCGAGTTGCGGCTGTCGGGCTTTCTGCCGTGGCAGAGCGCCCACAGCGAGTTCTACTTCACGGACGTGAACTGGCCGGCGTTCCGGGAGCTCGATTTCCTGCGCGCGTTACGTACCTACCAGCAGCGGGAGCGCCGGTACGGCCGGTGAGCTCGGGCCGGCGAGGTACGTCAGCCGAGCGATTCGCAAAGGGCCGACATGCCTGCGTCATGCAGCGCGAACAGATCGGCGTCGAGCGCGTCCGGGAACGTCGAGAGCTTCGCGATCACCGTTCGTGACGGGCGGTGGACGAAGATGCCCTGGCCGTTCATCCCGACTGCTGCGTAGACACCGCGCTCCGCGTCCCAGATCCACCAGTTGTCGTGGTAGAAGGCGCCCGGCGTCGCCCCGCCGAGCTCGCCCGGCCCGCCGTACGCCTCGATCAGCGCCTCGTCTCGCACGGAGAGGCGGGCTACCCACGGCGCCGGAACGATCTCGCGGCCGGCGAGCGAGCCGTTCTGGAGCCACATGAGCCCGAAGCGGCCCAGGTCGCGCAGCGTCGTACAGAAGCCACCCTCCACGATTGGAAACCCCTCGTGGTCGAGCATGATCTCGGCATCGTGCTCGGCTCCGATCTTCGACCAGAGGAGGCGGGAGAAGAGCTCCGGATACGGTGCGCCGCCGGCTCGAGACAGCACCCAGCCGAGCACGTCGTTCGCGAGCGAGTTGTACGCGAACGGTCCGCCGTGCTCGTGGCTCGCCTCGACGGTGCGGATCCACGTTTCGGTATCGGCCGGGATGTCCGAGCGGCTGTGTGACCGGTAGTCGGAGACGTCGAGGATCGTGTATTCGTCCAGGTCGTAGTCCCAGCGGGCGCCGACGCGCATGTCGAGCAGGTGCTGCACCTTGCAGCCCTGCCAGGCGGTGCCGTCGAGCTCCTCGACGTGATGGGTGGCGAGATCGTCCGGTGTCAACGCGCCGGCCCCGGCCAGCACCCCGCAGAGGGTGGCGTTGAACGACTTCGAGACCGACATGAGCAGATGTGTCTCGGACGGGCCCATGCCGTTCAGGTAGCGCTCGAACACGACCGCGCCGTCGTGGATCACGAGAAATCCGTCCGTGAAGGTCTCGTCCAGCATCGTCTCGAGGTCGAGCGAACGACTTCCGTGTTCGAAGCGGAATCCGCCGAGGTCGCGGTCCGCACGCGGAAGGTCGAGGACAGGGCCGTCGCCGCGAGAGATCCTCGCGGTGCGAACGAGCTTCGGGACGCCTCGAAACCCGAGCCGGTTGTACGGCGGGTCGAGCCAGTTCGTGTTGGTGACGCCGAGTGCTTCGGCCTCGAGCTCCCAGCTCACTGACGGCCGGCGCGGAGCTCGGCCTTGTGGGCGCGTTTCGCGGCCTGGTACTCGGCGAGCTTCGCCGGGGAGTCGACGTCCCCGAGCGTCATGTGCTTCGGCAGCACGTCGTCGATGCCCGCCGGGCGAACTCCCAGCCGCTTCGCGAGCACTGCCAGGATCGTCCGCACCTTCATATCGCCGAAGCCCGGGAGGGCATACAGCCGCTCCTCGAGCTCCTTCGCGTCGGTCGCGTCGTTCCAGAGCCGCGCGGCATCGCCCCCGTAGCGCTCCTCGACGAGCGCGGCGAGCTCTTGCGTCCGCTTTGCCATCGCACCCGGGAAGCGGTGCAGCGCGGGCTTCTGCCGGAACGCCTCCTCGAGCGTCGCCGGATCCATTGCGGCAATCGCGCCGGTTTCGAGCGTTCCGATCCTGCGCTTCAGCTCGAGCGGCGCAGAGAAGGCCCGCTGGAGCGGCACCTGCTGATCGAGCGCAAATCCGATCAGCAGCGCGAACGGTTCCTCGACGAGCAGCCGGTCGGCAGCGTCGTCGCCCGTGAAGCACAACCGGTCGGTCTTCGTCGCGCTCACGGATCCGAGTGTACCCCGGGGTACGCTTGGCAGGTGCAGTCGCTGGCGCCCTTCAGCCCCGCAGTCCGAGGCTGGTTCGAGAGGACGTTCGACGGGCCGACACCGGCTCAGGCGAGCGGCTGGCCGGCGATCGCGTCGGGCGCGCACACGCTGATCCAGGCTCCGACAGGGTCGGGGAAGACGCTGGCCGCGTTCCTGTGGGCACTCGACCAGGCGTCGCCGGGCGATGGCCTCCAGGTGCTGTACGTCAGCCCGCTGAAAGCGTTGAACTACGACGTCGAGCGCAACCTGCGAGGCCCGCTCGCGGGAATCGGGCTCGCGCTCGAGGTCGCGGTCCGAACGGGCGACACGCCACAGAAGGAGCGGCAGGCGATGATCCGCAAGCCGCCCGAGATCCTGATCACGACGCCCGAGTCGCTCTTCCTGATGCTGACCTCCCAGGCGAGGACGATGCTCGAGCGCGTGCGCTTTCTGATCGCAGACGAGGTGCACGCGCTGGCCGGGACCAAGCGCGGGGCGCACTTCGCACTCAGCCTCGAGCGCCTCGTTCGGGTCACGGGCGAGCCCGTCCAGCGTGTCGGCCTGTCCGCCACGCAGCGGCCGCTCGAGGAGATCGCCCGCTTCGTTTCCGGCGGGCGACCGATCGAGATCGTCGACGCCGGCCGCGCGAAGGAGCTCGACCTCGAGGTCGTCGTCCCTGTCGAGGACATGCGCGAGCTCCCGAGCAGCGCAGGGCTCTCGACGCCGCCGCTCGCGGACGGCGTCGAGCTGGGACCGGGAGTCGAGGTGTCGTCCCGCTCGATCTGGCCGTCGATCTACCCGGCTCTGCTCGAGCTGGTCGAGGCTCACCGCTCGACGATCGTGTTCGTGAACAACCGTCGCCTCGCCGAGCGGCTCGCACTGCGCCTCAACGAGCTGGCCGAGAAGCCCGTTGCCCGCGCACACCACGGCTCGCTCGCCCGAGAGCAGAGGGTGGAGATCGAGAACCTGCTGAAGAAGGGCGAGATCCCCTGCCTCGTCGCCACGTCGTCTCTCGAGCTCGGCATCGACATGGGCGCCGTCGACCTGGTCGTTCAGGTCGAGTCACCGAAGTCGGTCGCCCGTGGCCTCCAGCGAGTCGGCCGTTCCGGCCATACATTGGACGCGGTCTCGAAGGGCCGCATCTTTCCGAAGTTCCGTGGCGACCTGCTCGAGTCAGCAGTCGTTGCCCGCCGCATGCGAGACGGCGCCATCGAGGAGACGCAGATACCGCGCAACCCTCTCGACGTCCTCGCGCAGCAGATCGTGGCGATCTGCGCGGACGAGGAGGTGTCGGTCGACGACCTGCACGAGCTCGTCCGCGGGGCCTGGAACTTCCGTGACCTCTCGCGCCAGGCGCTCGAGAACACGCTGGACATGCTTTCCGGGCGCTACCCGTCCGAGGAGTTCGCCGAGCTGCGGCCGAGGATCACCTGGGATCGGGTAGGCGGCGTCGTCAAGGGCAGGAGCGGCGCCCGCCGGCTCGCCGTGACGAATGCCGGCACGATCCCGGACAGGGGGCTCTTCGGCGTGTTCCTGGCGGACGGCGGTGGGCGCGTCGGGGAGCTCGACGAGGAAATGGTCTACGAGGCGCGCGAGGGCCAGACGTTCATGCTCGGCGCGACCACCTGGCGTATCGAGGACATCACCCGCGATCGGGTGCTGGTCTCGCACGCGCCCGGAGTCCCAGGCGCGGTTCCCTTCTGGAAGGGGGAGGGGACCGGCCGTCCCTACGAGCTCGGGGCGGCGATCGGCAGGGCAGGACGGGAGCTCGTCGCGCTTCCTGACGAACAAGCCGTACACCGCCTCAGGACGGAGTACGCGCTGGACCAGAGAGCCGCTGCGAACCTGCTCACGTACCTGCGTGAGCAGGAGCAGGCCACCGGGGCGCTCCCGTCCGACCGGACAGTCGTCGTCGAGCGCTTTCGGGACGAGATCGGCGACTGGCGGATCTGCGTCCTGACCCCGTTCGGCGGGCGGGTGCATGCGCCGTGGGCCCTCGCGCTCACCGCGCGGCTCCGTGATTCGATGGGCCTCGAGGTGCACGCGCTCTGGTCCGACGACGGGATGGCGCTCCACCTGCCCGATGCGGAGGCTCCGCCCCCGACGGATGACGTGCTCGTCGATCCCGGTGAGCTCGAGGATCTCGTCGTGGCGGAGCTCGCGTCGAGCGCGCTGTTCGGCTCTCGCTTCCGGGAGAACGCCGGGCGCGCGCTGCTCATACCCCGTCGCCGCCCGGGTCAGCGAACGCCGTTATGGCAGCAGCGACTGAAGGCGCAGGGGCTGCTGCAGGTAGCTCGGCGGTACTCCGACTTCCCGATCGTGCTCGAGACGTACCGCGAGTGCCTGAAGGACGTGTTCGATCTCCCGGCACTCACCAGGCTGCTCTCCGACCTGCGGAGCCGCCGGGTCGACGTGGTCGACGTCGAGACTCAGTCCGCCTCGCCGTTCGCCTCGTCGCTGCTCTTCGACTACGTCGCGACCTACATGTACGAGGACGACACGCCGATGGCCGAGCGCCGGGCACAGGCGCTCGCCCTCGACCGCGATCTCCTGCGTGAGCTGCTCGGCGCCGAGGAGCTGCGCGACCTTCTCGACCGCGACGCGATCGCCGAGGTCGAGACCGAGCTCCAGGGGCGGGCCCGCACCGTGGACGAGCTGCACGACCTCCTGCTGCGCCGCGGCGATCTCGCGCCCGGCGAGTTCGAGGAGACGCTCGCGGCCGAGCTCGAAGCCGAGCGGCGAGCGGTGAGGGTCCGGGTCGGCGGGACTCGGCGTCTGATCGCGGCAGAGGACGCCGGGCGCTACCAGGAGGCGGTCGGCGCGATGCCTCCCGGCGGGCTGCCGGACGCGTTCCTCGAGGCCGGGGAGGATCCACTCGGGTTCGTGCTCGTTCGGTTTGCCCGTGGCCGTGGCCCGTTCACCACCGCCGATGTCGCCGAGCGATACGGCTTCGATGCCGCGCGTGCCGAGGCGGCGCTCGCCCGCCTGGAGCAGGAGGGGAGGCTGGTGCGCGGTGAGTTGCGTCCGGGAGGCGTGGAGCGCGAGTGGTGCGACCCGGACGTCCTCCGGCGGTTGCGGCGGGCGACGCTCGCACGGCTTCGCAAGGAGGTCGAGCCGGTCGAGCAGCCGGCCCTTGCGCGCTTCCTGCCGGCCTGGCAGGGCGTCGACCGGAAGGCAACGCTCCGCGAGGCGCTGGTTCCACTCCAGGGCGTGTCCCTGCCCGTCGCGCTGTGGGAGACGGACGTGCTGCCCCGGCGCGTGCCGGGCTACCAGCCGGCCTGGCTGGACCAGCTCTGCGCCTCCGGGGAGGTCGTCTGGGTCGGCGCGGGGCTCGAGCGGGTGGTGATGTTCTATCGAGAGGACGCGCCCGTTCTCGGCCGGCCCGCTGCGCTCGCCCCTCCCGAGGGGGAGGCGCCGGAGCGAATCCGGGCCGCGCTGCACGGTGGGGCGCTGTTCTGGTGGGACCTGGTGGCGGCGTCCGGTCTCGAGGCAGAGGTCGCTCTGCCGGCGCTCTGGGAGCTCGTCTGGGCCGGCGAGGTCGCGAACGACGCCTGGCAGCCGCTCCGCGCGCG
The DNA here is from genome assembly GCA_963797645.1 of uncultured Thermoleophilia bacterium. GTDB lineage: Bacteria > Actinomycetota > Thermoleophilia > Gaiellales > Gaiellaceae > CAWCQC01. The sequence continues at coordinate 412,813 of CAWCQC010000013.1, forward strand.
TCGTCGTTATGAGACGCCGAGACCGACCGTCCGCCCGGGACGGCGCTTCTCGCGTCGCAGGGTCGACGGACAGGCGGCGACGCAGGGTCGCTGGTCACTGACCGGAGGCCTCTTCGCGGGAGAGACCGACCCGCGCGCGCTCGCCGAGCTCCTCCTCGAGCGGCAGGGCATCGTCGCACGCGACGGCGTTCGCGGCGAGGGTGTGCCCGGCGGCTACGGTGCCGTCTACGGAGAGCTGCGCAAGCTGGAGACGATCGGTGTCTGCCGGCGTGGGTACTTCGTCGAGGGCCTGGGCGGCGCCCAGTTCGCGCTGCCGGGAGCCGTCGAGCGGTTGCGCGAGCGCCCCGAAGAGGAGACGGCGCTCGTGCTCGCGGCGGCCGATCCTGCACAGCCCTACGGCGCGGCGCTCGCCTGGCCGAAGCGCGCGGGCGGGCGAGCGTCCCGGGTCGCAGGCGCATACGTCGTCACCCTGGGCGGCGGGGCGGCCCTCTTCGTCGAGCGCGGCGGGAAGTCGCTGGTGCCGCTCCGTGAGCCGGACGAGGAGTGGCTCCGCCCGGCGCTCGCGGCACTCGTCGAGCACGCCCGTCGGCACCGGCTGAAGCGCCTCGCCGTCGAGCGCTTCGACGGCGAGGCCGTGACCGAGAGCGACATCCTCGACCTCCTCTCCGAGGCGGGCTTCACCGTCGGCCCGCGCCGCGCGGTCCTCAGGGCCCGGTAGCAGACACCGAGGGCGCCGCGGCGGCGCCGGCTCCGGGAATGCCGGGGAGTCGCTGCGCGCCCGCGCTACGGTAGCGGTGTGCGAGCCCACGACTGGGATCGGAAATGGCGCGAGCGCCTCGAGCATCACCATGCCGAGGTCGGTGGCCAAGCGAACCGGTTCCTCGTCGCCGAGATCGAGGGACGCGAGCCCGGCCGAGCGCTCGACCTCGCCTGCGGCGCGGGCCGGAACGCCGTCTGGCTGGCCGAGCGGGGCTGGCGGGTGACGGGAGTCGACTTCTCGGCTGTGGCGCTCGATGAGGCTCGCAACCTCGCAGCCGATCGCCACGTCACCGTCGAGTGGGTCGAGGGCGACGTTCTCGAGTGGGAACCGCCCGCAGAGTCATTCGAGCTCGTACTGGTCCTCTACCTCCAGGTTCCCTCCGGCGAGCGGCGGCGGGTGCTCGAGCATGCCTCGCACGCGCTGGTTTCCGGCGGCAGTCTGCTCGTCATGGGCCACCACTCGGACAACCTCTCCGACGGGTGGGGTGGACCGAGCAATCCCCGCGTCCTCTACACGGCCGAGGAGCTTGCGAGCGACATCGTCGCTCTCGACGTCGAACGTGCCGAGCGCGTGCTCCGTCCGGTTGCCACCGACGACGGAGAGCAGACCGCGATCGACGCGCTCGTGATCGCTACTGCTCCCTGAGCGCCTCGCGAGCGGCGTCGTCGAACGGTGTCAGCGGGAACGGAACAAGCGTGCGGATGCGATCGTCGCGGGCGATCGTCGCGTTCCGGAGGCCCTCGATCAGCGGACGGGCTACGGATGCTCGCACGGGTGTGACGAGGTTGAGCCAGTAGGAGGAGAGCCTGGGCGAGAGCACCGGGACCTCGACGATCGCCGGGTGCTTCCCGCGCAGACGAGCGATGCGCTCGATCATCTCTCGATAGGTCATGACCTCGGGGCCGCCGACGTCGAGCGTCTCCGCGAGCGCGGCGTCGAGACCGCAGACGCCGGCGAGGTAGCGAACGGCGTCCCCGAGGGCGATCGGCTGAGTCGGGGAGGACACCCACCGGGGGCAGACCATCGCCGGCAACCGGTCGACGAGGGCCAGAATCGTCTCGAAGGCGGCGCTGTCGCGACCAACGACCATGGCCGCACGAAGCGTGGTGACAGGCACCGGGCCGTCTGACAGGCGCTCACCGGTCTCGCGACGGCTTCGTAGGTGCGGCGAGAGGTTGGGATCGTCGTCGCCGAGGCCGCCGAGATACACGATCTGGTGGACTTCGGCGGTCGCTGCCATGCGCGCCATGACGACTGCGGCGCGCCGGTCGCGCTCCTCGAAGTCCTTCGAGCCGAGCGAGTGGACGAGGTAGTAGACGACATCGACGTCGTCGAGGGCGCGGGAGACCGCGAACGGATCGGTCACATCTGCGGCGACCCACGAGACAGCGTCGTTCGCTCCTTCCTTCGGCGGACGCCGCGACACCGCCACGACCTCGTGAGCCTCGGCGGCCAGTACCGGCACCAGCGCTCTCCCGACGACTCCGGTGGCACCGAAGACGGCGACTCTCACGAGTTGCCTCGCGCGAGCCGGGAGAAGTAGCGCCTGCTGATCGCGACGTGGATGCGGGACTGCACCTGCTCGTAGAGCGTGCCGGTCCAGGCCGGCCGGCCGGGCTTGGCGGCGAGTCGAGGGACGAAGCCGCTGATCCTGGAGCTGAGCTCGACCGTGTCGCGCCCGCTCTGGGTGAGCGTGATCGACCCTGCGGGGCGACGGGCGAGAAGTCCGCCTGTGATCGGATAACGGCATGTGATGCAGTCGCCTACGGCGGACAGCTCCGGACGCCCGAAAGCGATCAGGATCGGGCCGCGCCGGAGGAGCCTGATCTCGAGCGCCTCATCCGGCGCCCGGATGCGGAACAGGCGCCCGGTGGACGCTTCGACTGTCCTCCAGTACACGTGTCCGAGGCGCGCCGCGCCGGATTCGTCCAGGTCGACCACCGCCCGGGACACCAGTGCGCTCTGGACCGAGTCGACGGCGCCGTCCTCGCGCACGTTGTGCGTCGACTGCCACCGCTGGAGCACGGTTGCCATGAAGCGATCGTAGCCACCGTGTCCCACACGGGCCGAAGCCGACGTCCGTCGCCGGCTGCACATCGTTCGGTACCGCCGTTCGGACGGACCGCGACCTCTGGCGCCCCGGATCGTGGCCGCGCCTCGGCGGCTACGCTCTGGGTGTGCCCGAGGGCGACAGCCTGAGACGCGCCGCCGAGCGGCTTCGGGTGCTCGAAGGACAGGTCGTCTCCGTCGTGGCGCCGCATCCTCGGGCGGCCGCACTTCGCATTGCGCCGCGACTCGACGGCAAGCGTCTCGTTCGCTCGGAGGCGGTCGGCAAGAACCTGCTCCTCACGTTCGAGGACGGCACCGTCCTGCGCAGCCACCTGCGGATGCGTGGCCGGTGGCACGTCGGGCCGGCCGGCTCGGTGCGGAGAGGCTCTCCGTGGCTCGTGCTCCGCGGCGCGACGCACGAGGCTGTCCTCTGGAACGGCCCGGTGCTCGAGCTCGGGCGCGGAGCACTCGACCGGCTCGGTCCCGACATCCTCGCCGACGACCCAGACCTCGCCGAGATGGTTCGGCGCCTTCGGGCGGTCGAGCCGTCCCGCGAGGTAGGCGATGCGCTCCTCGACCAGCGCCTCGTCGCCGGGATCGGAAACGTGTGGCGTGCGGAAGCGCTCTACCTTGCGGGCGTGTCGCCGTGGCGGAGGCTCGCCGAGCTGACCGACGACGAGCTCGAGCAGGTTCTCCGACAGGCTGCCGGAGCGATGCGAGGCGGCCGCCGCCCGCGCTGGGTCTACGGCCGTGCCGGGCTGCCCTGCCGTCGCTGCGCCACACGAATCGAGACCCGGCGTCAGGGCGAAGGGGCACGCTCCGCGTACTGGTGCCCGGCCTGCCAGGCAGGAACGGGCGTCGTGAGCGCGTAACCGTCGGCGTGGCGCAACGGCCGGTTCGCTCCCCTGCTCTTCACCAAACCCTTCGCAACTTCTGCCTCGGGTCGTTCTTCGCTCTTGCCGCCGAGCTCGAGGCGGGAGCGGACATGCCCGTCTCGCTCGAGGAGCACGGCGGCGTGAACCGTCCGACCCTCTACGAGTACCGCCCACTCGTCGGAGCGTTCGTGGACGTGCGGGCAGAGTGGCTGGGGGAGCGAGAAGACGCGCTCGCCGCGCTCGCCGCGCTCAAGGACGAGCCTGCGGCAGGAATCCTCGCGCGCGCGCACTCGAGCACGAAGGCGGGCGAGGACGAGGCGCTTCGGAGGATCGTGCTGATTCCGGTGCTCGAGCGGACAGCCGAGCGTTGCGGCGGTTTCGACTGGGACGACGAGGCCTTCGACGAGGTGTACGGCGAGCTCGAGAAGACCTTGTTCGGTGCGACCCGACTCTACGGCGCCCTGACGCCGGTCGTTGGCCTGACCGCCGGAGGGCCGATCGAGCTCGGGCCCGGCGTCAAGGTGCGGCCGGCCGCGAGCGGCGAGCTCTCCGCGACCTGGCCCGATGCCGGACGTCTGCTGCCACGCAACTACGGCCGAGAGGTCGATCGCACGCTCGTGATCGAGCTCGATCGCAATCTCGACGCGGCTGCGCCGACGGTGCCTGACGCGCCTGCCGAGGTTGCGCGCGTGATCAGCGCGCTGAGGCTCGCGACCCCTGGGGCAATCGCCGCCGGCCCGGTCATCTTCGAGCGCCTCGACTGGCAGTCCTACAACGTTCGACCGGTACCGCCGCTTGCCGCTCAGGAGCCGCCGGGTGAGGCCACGAGGCTCGACCCGTTCAGGGGGAAGCTCGCCGCGGAGCTGCTGAGACGACTGAGCGCGGGTACGAGTGACGGTGAGCTGCTCGAAGCGCTCGAACGCTACGAGTTGGCGCTCTTCAACCGCGGCCCGATGCGGTCCGACGAGCTGCGCGAGGCGCTGGTGACCCTCCTGGGAGGTGACGAGGGATCATGGGCAGCGGCGATGCGGGCCGCCGCGCTGCTCGGCGAGGCCGCGACCGACCGCGCAGACCTGGTCCGGGCGCTCCGCTCGCTGCTGGACGGTGACGGTCCCGGCAGCCGCGCGGAGGACGCCGTTCGAAGAGCCCTCGTCGAGAGCCTGCTGGCAGAGTCTCGCCAGGCGCTCATCCTCGCCCTGGACGACGCCTTGCTCGGGTTGCGCCCACGCCCGAACGTGACGGCCGCCGCGCGGGTCGTCGCGACCGGATAGAGACGGCTGGGCGCCCAGTCAGGGGAAGGAGCCCTGGTAGCCCGCTGCCGGTTAGCGGGAAGCCGGCATCTTTCGGCACGAAGTCGTGCGCGACCCCGCACATCGCGTTGCAGATCCGCGCGTGTTATCGCGCTACGTTCAGGGCATGGACGAGGCGAAACGCGTGATCGACAGGCTCCGGAAGATCGATGAGCTCCGAACGGCCGGTGCTCAGCCGGACGCTCTCCTCGACGAGCTGCGGGGCCTGCTCCGCGACGGGGCGGCCTGGGCTGCCGCGGAAGGTGTGGGCACGAACGACGCGCAGCGAGCTCTTGCGGAACTGCAGGAAGCACTCGCCGCCGCCGACACGGAGGCCGCGGACGGCCGGCACGAATCGCCGCTCAGAGAGGGGGTAGGCACGGGGACAGCCGCCGTATAATCGCCCGCCGTGCCACGCTACGGCCCACCGAACGCGCTCGAGACACCGCGTTTCTCGGGAGTGCGGACGTTCATGCGGGCCCCACACATCCGGGATACCGTCGACGTCGACGTCGCAGTCATCGGCATCCCGACCGACGACGCGGTCTCCTTCCGGAGCGGGGCGCGCTTCGGCCCCGAGGCCATTCGCAGCGCGTCGGCGCTGCTCAGGGCCTACAACCCTCTGCTGCAGGTGAACGTCGCGGAGCGGCTGTCGATCGTCGATTGGGGCGACGCACCGACCGTTCCCGGCTACGCCATCGAGTCCCTCGAAAGAACGCGGGAGGCCGTCGAGGAGGTCGCGCGAGCGGGCATCGTCACCCTCTGCCTCGGTGGAGACCATACCGTGCTGCTGGCGGAGCTCCGTGCCCTGGCAGCCGTCCACGGCCCTCTCGGCCTCATCCAGCTCGACGCGCACCACGATCTCTGGGACGAGTACTTCGGGCAAAAGATCTTCCACGGCAGTGTCGTTCGGCGGGCAGTCGAGGAGGGGCTGATCGACCCGGCGCGGTCGGTGCAAGCCGGCCTGCGCGGCTCGCTGTACTCGCCGGACGACGCGGCGATGCCGGCGCAGCTCGGGATCGACGCTCTGTCGTTCGAGGAGCTGGCCGCCCTCGGGCCGGGCGAGTTCTCGCGCCGGGTCAGGAAACGAGCAGGAAGAGGCGCATGCTTCCTCAGCTTCGATGTCGACTTCGTCGACCCGGCGTTCGCGCCTGGGACCGGAACTCCGGAGGTCGGCGGCCCGACGAGTCGCGAGGCGCTCACCTACGTGCGCTGTCTCGCCGGTCTCGACTTCAGGGGCTTCGACTGCGTAGAGGTATCCCCCTCCGCGGAAGGGTCGTGGCCGGGGATAACCGCGTTGCTTGCCGCCAACGCCTGCTTCGAGATGCTGTCGCTGCTGGCCTTCAACAGGCCTGTTCCCGACCGGGCAGGTGGCTGAGTGAGGCCGTGCTCAGGCTGTCGGAGGCTGTGACCAGTCGTCTCGCCGTAACTGCCGGCGGCCGAGCGCCTCGTACCGGGCACCGATCTCGTACCGCAGATGCCGTAGCCCTCGTCCGAGTCGGTGAAGGTGGTACCGCGGCTGGATGCGGCGGTAGAACGGCGGCGCCTTGGCCGGCGTGACGTCCCCCTCGAGCGCTCGGCTGAAGAGATCGCTGTACCAGCCGTCGCCGTATGCGACGGCAAGACCGAAGTAAATGCCCAGGGCCTTGCGGGCCGCATCGTCGAGCTCCGACTGGGTACGGCACACGAAGAGAAGCGGCCCGCAGGAGCGCTGTCGCGCCTTCAGCTCGTAGAAGAGGTCACCACGCGGTCTCGGCTTCTGGAAGATCGGCGCGTACGCGAGCCCGACCATCTCGGCAAGCTGCTCGCTCACTCCGAGTCGCTCGGTGACCAGGGCCGCCGCTGCGCGCCGGCAGCCCTCGGCTGTGAAGTAGGTGTCGTTGAGATGCGCACCGCTGAGCGCGGTTGGCCAGGGCGTCCGCAGCGAGCCCGAGTAGGGTTTCAGAGCCACTCAGAGCGATTGTGCGCACGTCGGCGTTCCCGGTCAAGACCCGGGTGCGCAGCCTGAACGCCCTCTTACCGAAGCGAGCTGCTCGCCGATGAAGCGAACCCTGGCCGACCAGGATCCGATCGGAGCGCACCCGAGGTGCGGAGCAGCGCGCCGGAAAGAACCTGAACGTCGTTGCCGCCGGGAACGTCGGCGATCGATCGCGTGCGGGGGAGGCCTCCGATCAGGTGGCTAGACTCGAGCCAGTGACTCCCGTGCTCGCGAGTATCCGGCGGTGGCCTGCGGTGCGGTTCGCCCTCGCCTCGGCTGTGGCACTGATTGTTGCGCTGGTGACCGGCGTACCGACGGATCTGATCGACACCCCTCTGTTCGCGAGGTCGATCGAAGTGACCGAGTGGGCGTTCCCGGTCTGGATCCTGTCCTCCGTTCTGATCGGCCTGCTCGTAGCGACCGACCTGCGGCCGGGCCGTGCCACGACGGCAGGAGGCCTGCTCGCGCTGTTCGCCATCGGCTGCCCGGTGTGCAACAAGCCGGTCTACGCCCTGCTCGGGCCGGCCGGTACGGCCGAGTGGTTCGCACCGGCCCAGCCCGTGCTCGGCGGGCTCGCGCTCGTGCTCCTGGGCGCCGCGCTCGTGATGCGCCTCCGCCTCTCGGCCCACCGTAGAGCGTTCCTCACGGCTCCGCCATCCCGCTCGGTGAGCGGCAATTCCGCGGCCCGAGCCTGAGGAGGATTGCGTTGGTACGGAACGAAGAACGGCGCCATGGTCGCACTTCTCTCGCGCCTTCATTCACGGACGCCTGCTTCGCGAGGTGTGGCGCTGGGTAAGGTCATCGCCTTCGCTAACCAGAAGGGCGGCGTGGCGAAGACCACGACGACTCTCAACCTCGCCGTCGCCTTCAAAGAGCGGGAGTTGAACGTGCTCGCGGTCGATCTCGACCCGCAGGGCAACCTGACGATGAGTCAGGGTCTGAACCCCGACCAGCTCGACCGCTCGATGTTCGACGTCCTCGTACGGTCGATGCCGATCGAGGAGATCATCCACCACGCGGAGGTCGACCTCGCGGTGTCCTCGATCGACCTCGCCGGAGCGGAGCTCGCGCTCTCGAGCATGATCGGCCGCGAGCGCGCCCTCCAGAAAGCGCTCTTGCCTATCCGCGGCGACTACGACTACATCCTCATCGATACGCCGCCGTCCCTCGGGATCCTGACGATCAACGCGCTCACGGCGGCAGACGAGGTCATCGTCCCCGTGCAGTGCGAGTACCTGTCGTTGCGCGGTCTCGTCCAGCTTCAGAACACGCTCGGAATGATCCGGGAGAACCTCAATCCTTCGGTCGACATCCGCGGGATCCTCCCGACGATGTTCGACAGCAGGACGCTCCACAGCCGCGAGGCGATCGACATGCTGAAGGAGAATTTCGGCGACAGCGTCTTCGACACGCGCATCCGCAAGACGGTTCGCTATGCGGAGGCGCCTGTGCAGGGAAGCTCGGTACTGAAATACGACCCGACCGGCTCGGCTGCGGAGGCCTACCGGGATCTCGCAAAGGAGGTGCTCAACGGTGCGAAAGCGCGCAAGCATGCGTGAGGGCCCGCTCTCGGAGCTGTTCAAGGCGACCGACGCCTCACAGCGAAACGCCGAGCGGCCGCTCGCGCCGGTGGAGGACATGCCGACGGTCGAGGCCGCGTATCCATTCGAGGCCGAACCAGAGACCGAGATCGCGCGCGAGCCGGATTCCGAGACGCCGCGCGAGGCTCGCGCCGAACCGAGCGTGGCTCCCGAGCCCGGCACCGATCGCCCAGTGATTCGCATTGCCGAGTCGGCGCCGCTCGCAACGCCGCCCCGGGAGGGGCCCAGGCTTTCGCACGCGCCCAAGCCCGACTCGGCCGCCTACCTTGCGGTCATACGCGTCGTCGGAGTCGGCGGCGGAGGTCTCAACGCGGTGAACCGCATGATCGAGGCCGGAATCTCCCAGGTCGAGTTCATCGGCCTGAACACGGATATTCAGCAGCTCCGCATGTCTGACGCTCCCGTGAAGATGCACATCGGCCGGGAGCTGACACAGGGTCTCGGCTCCGGCGCCGATCCGGACATCGGACGGCGTGCCGCCGAGGACGCCTACGACCAGATCAAGCACGTCCTTCGCGGCTCGGACATGGTGTTCGTCACCGCAGGCGAGGGCGGCGGCACCGGCTCGGGCGCGGCTCCGGTCGTGGCGAGCATCGCCCGTGAGGTCGGCGCGCTGACCGTCGGCATCGTCACGATGCCCTTCCGGTTCGAGGGAACGCGGCGTCAGGCACAGGCCGACGCCGGCGTTCACGAGCTGCGCTCCGTGTGCGACACCCTGATCGTCATCCCGAACGACCGGCTGCTCGAGGTCCTCGACCGGTCGACCTCGATGATCGAGGCGTTCCGGATCGCGGACGACGTCCTCCGGCAGGGAGTTCAGGGAATCTGCGATCTGATCACCATGCCCGGTCTCATCAACCTCGACTTCGCCGACGTCCGCACGATCATGCGCGACGCCGGGTCGGCGCTGATGGGGATCGGCTTCGCCACGGGGGACAACCGAGCCCACGAGGCTGCGCAGCGGGCGCTCAACTCGCCGCTCATCGACGCCGAGATCACCGGCGCACGCGGGATCCTGCTCTCGATCGCCGGCGGCGACGACATGGGTCTCGTCGAGGTGACGGAGGCAGCCGAGGTCGTCCGGGCGGCGGCGACGGACGACACGAACATCATCTTCGGTGCGACCGTCGACCCGCGCCTGAACGGTCAGATCTGGGTGACCGTGATCGCAACCGGTATCGGCAAAGGCCCCCGCCCGGCTCCGGTCAGGATCGCGGCGATGACATCCGGCGAGACGCAGACGCTCGAGCCACCCAGCTTCCTCCGCGATCTCTAGGTCGCTGGGTCGGCTGCGCCGAAGCATCTGCCGAACCCCAGCCGAGTAGGCTCTCGCTCATGAGAGGAGCGGTGGCTGCCGGGCACCCGCTCACGGCCGAGGCAGGGGCGCGCGTGCTCGCGGAGGGTGGCAACGCGGTGGACGCGTGCATCGGAGCGGCCTTCGTCGCTTGGGTGACCGAGAGCCCGCTGACCGGGCCGGGTGCGGGCGGTTTCATGCTCGTCCACCGAGCGCGTGACGCAAACGACTTCCTGCTCGACTTCTTCGTCGAGGTGCCTGGTCGCGGTACCGGCACGCCGTCGCCCATGGAGGCTGTCGACATTCCGTTCGGCAGCGGAGACACGACCCAGCGATTCCTCGTCGGCGCGCCGTCCTGCGCGGTTCCCGGGATGGTCGCCGGTCTTGCGGAGGCGCACCGCCGCTACGGGACGATGCCCTGGGCCGAGCTGGTCGCGCCCGCGGCGGCTCGGGCGCGGGCGGGCGTCGAACTCACCGAGCAGCAGGCGCTCCTCCACGAGGTCCTGGACGCTGTTCTCAGGCACGATGCGGACGGCCGCCGCATGTACGGCACGGACGAGCGCCTGTGCGCCGGGGAGAGGCTGGTCATGGAGGATCTGGCCGATACGCTGGATCACCTGGCGGCGGACGGCGCTCGGGCCTTCTACGAGGGCGAGCTCGCAGCCCGCATCTCGGATGAGGTCGTGGGTCGCGGCGGAACGATCAGCCGCGAGGATCTCGCCTCGTATCGCGTCATCCGCCGGCGTCCTGTCCGGGCAGCGTATCGGGGCCACGAGCTCGTTTCGAATCCGCCGCCGTCGTCGGGAGGCGTGCTGATCGCCTACGCGCTGCGGCTCTTCGATCTTCTCGGGCCGGGCGGCGAGGTCGGAAGCGTCGCCGCAGTTGCACGGCTCGCGGAGATCTCGCGGGAGGCGTCGCGCGCGCGGGAGGGTCGCTTCTCTGCCGACCTGTTTCGCGGAGGTCTCGCTCGGCGCCTGCTCGCCGACGGGAGAATCCGTGAGGCGGCGACCCGTGTTCTGGACCGCTCGCGTGAGGCCGCTCCGGAGCCCGCCGGGCTTCCCTCGACGACCCACATCAGCGTCGTCGACACACGCGGGAACGCCGCTTCCCTCTCATCGTCCACCGGCTGCGGCTCGGGTGTCGTCGTTCCGGGGACAGGCATCCAGCTGAACAACATGCTGGGAGAGATCGACCTCAATCCGGCGTCCATGAAGGCGGCGGTCCCGGGACGCCGCCTCACGAGCATGATGGCACCGAGCGTGCTGCTCTCGCAAGGCAGGCCTCGGCTTGTCGTGGGCAGCGCCGGGTCGGAGCGCCTGAGAGGAGCGATCGTCCAGACCATCGTGAACGTGGTCGACCACGGCCTGGAGCTTCGACCGGCGATCGACGGGCCTCGGACACACTTCGATGGCGAGGATCTCCACTGTGAGGGAGGTACCCGGTCCGAAGTGATGGACGCGCTCGCGCAGCGGGGCTACCGCGTCGTTCGCTGGCCCGGCGCAGAGCGCAACCTCTTCTTCGGCGGAGTGTCTGCCGTGGGCGTCGGCGACGATGGGACGCTCGAGGCGGCGGGCGACCCGCGCCGCGGCGGCGCCGGCCTGGTTGTCGTGTGAGCGTCGTCGTTCGCAAGGCGCGGCCGGCCGATGCGCGCAAACTCGTCGACCTGGCAAAAGCCGTCGGCTCCGAGCCCGAGGGCTGGTTGATCGCCGACGGAAACTGGCGGAGCGTTCGCCGAGAGCGCCGCCACCTCCGGCTCGCGGCGCGCTCCCGACACGTTGCCGTCCTCGTCGCCGAGAGCGACGACGCGATCCTCGGGAGGCTCACCATTGCCCGCGATGCGCACCCGGCGAGCCCTCATGTCGCGGATGTCGGCCTCATGGTCGCCGGGGGCGCGCGGCGGCGCGGTATCGGACGTGCGCTCATGGATGCAGCCGAGGAGTGGGCCGGCGCGGCAGGCATCACCAAGATCGAGCTCCACGCGTTCCCGCACAACGCGGCGGCGATCGCGCTGTACGAACATCTGGGCTACCACCGCGAGGGCTACCGCCGGCGGCACTTTCGCCGCGGCGGCGAGACCGTCGACGTGGTGGTCATGGCCAAGTTGATCGAGTGAGCTTGGCAAAGTATCATTAAGCAATAGTTGTTTTGGCCAGGCATCCTTGAGCTCGATGAGCGAGCGCGTCGAGCCGGGCACCGGATCCGTCGTCCTCGAGGATGTCGCCCTCCTCACCGAGGAGGAGCTTTGGACGGACGACTCGGGTACGGATCACTCGGGTTGGTTCTGCGTCAGTACCGACCCGTTCCCCTGTCCGGCTGCTGGCTGCGTGTTCGTCGCCGAGTTCATGACGGCTGCGCATCTGGTGCTCGTCTGGGAGGAGCGTGACGATCCCAACCTCCTGCGACACGCACAGCGTGCCAAGGACGTCGGCCGGAATCCGCATGTCGTCGAGTACGAGCCCGACTTCGGCCCGAGTGCGTCGTATTACCTGTGGGAGGCTTCGGGGCGCCCGGTGCACGGGGTGCGGGGGCGCTAGCAGGGCGACCGCTACCCCGGCGGCTCGACTCTGCCGTTCGTCGAGGCGCGCTGGCGCGCAGTCTTGGCCCAGGCGATCGCCTCTCGCGCCCGGTCGAGCAGCCCGGCGAGGCGGGTGACGCGATCGCGCTCGGAGCGGAGCTCGAGGAGCTCCTGCTTGACGTCGACGCCGAAATCGACGCGGGCCGCGATCCAGTATGAGAGACGCTCGACGCCCTGCGCCGGCTCGTCGGCGTCGGCTTCGGCGGCTGCGGCGACGCGCCGGTAGGCAGCCAGGCAGCGATCGACCTCGGCCGGCGTCGGGTGCTCGTCTGCATCCCCGAGGGGCGAAACCTGGGCGGTCATGAACGACCGGCCCGCCGTTTCCTCGAGCAGACGAAAGCGCTCACGTCCCTCGATGACGACGTCGAGACGTCCGTCGTCGAACCGCTCGAGCACTTCGACCACGGCCGCCGTCGTTCCGACTTCACGCATCCCGGCGTCGTCCGCGAGCAGGAGCCCGAACTCGCGCTCGTCGTCGAGGCATTCACCGATCAGCTCTCGGTAGCGCGGCTCGAAGACATGGAGCGGGATGCGCTCGCCGGGGAGCAGCACGACGCCGAGGGGAAACAGCCCGATCTCGTCCACGCGAACAGAGTAAGGTCTGGCCCATGAAGGCCGCGTCGCTCGCAGCGATCGACAGCAGGTTCTTCGCGCGCGCGATCGCCGAGCTCGTCCCCTATGAGCCGGGCAAGCCGGTGGAGGAAGTGCAGCGCGAGCTCGGGCTCGCGAGGGTCGTCAAGCTGGCGTCGAACGAGGGTCCCTTCGGCCCATTCCCCGCCGCGCTGGACGCGATGCGGCAGGGCGCGCCGGATCTCAACCGCTATCCGGACGGCGGGTTTTACCGGCTGCGCGACGCGCTGGCCGAGCGACACGGTGTCCCTGCGGATTGCATCGCGCCGGCGGCCGGTGCGGACGGCGTGATCCTGTACCTGTCCTTGGCGGCGCTCGACCCGGGTGACGAGGTCGTCTGCGGCTGGCCGTCGTTCCCGAGCTACGTGCTCGGAGCCATGAAGGTCGGTGCGGCACCCGTGCGCGTGCCGTTGTCCGGCGATCACTACGACCTCGATGCGCTACTCGACGCCGTCACGCCGCGCACGAAGATCGTGTACGTCTGTAACCCGAACAACCCGACGGGCACGATGGTCGGGCGGGCGGCGCTCGACGACTACTTCGCGCGGGTTCCGGAGCACGTGTTGACGGTTCTCGACGAGGCCTACTTCGAGTACATCGACGACCCCGACTATCCGGACGGGATCGAGGAGCACGTCAAGCAAGGCCGACGCTGCGTTGCACTACGGACGTTCTCGAAGATCTTCGGGCTCGCCGGACTTCGGATCGGGTACGGGGTCGGCTCGGCGGACGTCGTGCGTGCGATCCGCAAGGTGCAAAGCGCGTTCGACGTTACCCAGCCTGCCCAGACGGCAGCCCTGGCGAGTCTCGGTGACCGGGCGGAGGTGACCCGACGCCGTTCGGCAAACGCATCGGAGCGTGAGCGGCTCGTGGACGGCCTCGCCTCCCTCGGCCTGCGTGTCGCGGAGCCTGCAGTTGCCAACTTCGTGTATCTGGATACGGGCGAGGACGACGCGCGCCCGCTGTTCGAGGCATTGCTCCGGAAGGGCGTGATCGTCCGTCCGCTCGGCGGCTTCGGCGCACCCGGGGCGATCCGCATCACGGTCGGGCTTCCGGACGAGAACGCGGCCCTGCTCGAGGCGATCGCCGCCGTGCATCGAGCCGGTTCGAGAGATGCGGCCCGATCCTAGTTCGCTTTACGATAGACGACTTGCAGAAGTAGTAGCGTGATCTGGCATACTCGTGGCAGCTGCTGTGTAGTCGCCTTCGCGCGAGAACGGCCGCGGGAACGGCCCGATGGCACGTGAGTTCACCCCGGACGCGCTCCTGTGCGGGGTGCGTGCGGGCGACCGGCGGGCGCTGGCCCGAGCCATCACTCTCGTCGAGAACGGCGAGCCGGCGGCATACGACCTCGTCCGAGACGTCTACGGCGCGACCGGTCGCGCCGCCACGATTGGGGTTACGGGAGCGCCGGGCGTCGGAAAGTCGAGCCTGATCTCAGCGCTCGTCGGCCATGTCCGCGCAGCCGGGCACAGCGTCGGTGTCATCTCGGTCGATCCGTCGAGCGCCTACTCGCACGGAGCCGTCCTCGGTGACAGGATCCGCCTCGCCGAGCACTTTCTCGATCCTGAGGTCTTCATCCGCTCGATGGCAACCCGCGGGCATCTCGGAGGTGTAGCCGAGGCGACGCTCCAAGCTGCTCTCCTGCTCGACGCCGCCGGGAAGGACATCATCTTCCTCGAGACCGTGGGCACCGGCCAGAGCGAGATCGAGATCGCGCAGATCGCGGACACGGTCGCACTCGTGCTCATGCCCGGCTCGGGAGATTCGGTCCAGGCGCTCAAGGCCGGCGTGATGGAGATTCCGGACGTGATTGCGATCAACAAGTGCGATCACCCGCTCGCAAGGACGATGCTGCGCGAGGTGCGTGGCGTCCTCGGGCTGACGCCGGATCGGCCGTGGTCACCGCCGATCGTTCTCACCGAGGCCGTCCGGGGGGATGGCGTTGCCGAGCTGTGGGAGGCGATCGAGTCCCATCAGGCCTTTCTACGCGACGACGGTCGCCTGGCGGAACGCCGGCGACGGAGCCTCTCGGCCGAGGTCTTCGCGCTGGCCAGCGGGCGGGCAAAGGAGCATCTCGAGCGTACCGTCGCCGAGGATCCCGAGCTTCGGCTGCTGCTCGACGCTGTCGAGCGGCGCGAGCTCGATCCCCTCACGGCCGTCCGCGAGATCGTCGAGCGTGTCTTCCAGGTGCGAGCCGATGGTGGAGCGCCCGGAGCTCGCTGATATCGAGGCCGCTCGGGCCCTGCTGCGCGGTGTCGCCCGGGAGACGCCGGTACAGCGCTCGGAGACACTGTCACGGCTCACGGGCAGGTCGGTGTTCCTGAAGGCCGAGAACCTGCAGCGCACCGGGTCGTTCAAGGTGCGCGGCGCGGTCACGAAGCTCTCGTCGCTCGACGGGTGCCCAGCGGGAGGCGGGGGTGATCGCTGCCAGTGCCGGCAATCACGGGCAGGCGGTGGCCTGGGCTGCGCGCGAGGCGGGTGTGAAGGCCACCGTGTTCATGCCGGAGAACCCGGCGCTCGCGAAGCTCGAGGCGACTCGCGGCTACGGAGCCGAGGTCGTCCTCTCAGGCGAGTTGCTCGATGAGTCGCTGGTCGCAGCGCACACCCGCGCCGAGGAGACCGGCGCGACGATCGTCCATCCCTTCGACGACCGTGCGATCGTGGCCGGCCAGGGAACGCTCGGGCTCGAGCTCGCCGATCAGCTTCCCGAGATCGAGCACGTCGTCGTACCGGTGGGGGGCGGCGGTCTCTGCTCGGGAATCGCGCTCGCGCTGGGCGACCGCCGGCCCGGCGTCCGGCTCATCGGCGTCCAGGCTGAGCGCTGCGCACCGTTCGCGGGCAGCACCGACCTCGGCCCGACGATCGCGGACGGAATCGCCGTCAAGCAGCCCGGAGCGCTCACGCGGCCGATCCTCGACGAGCGGCTGGAAGCAGTCGTCACGGTCTCCGACGAGGAGATCGCCCAGGCGATCGTCCTCCTGCTCGAGCGGGCGAAGCTGGTCGTCGAAGGCGCGGGAGCAGCCGGCGTGGCGGCGCTGCTCGCCGGTCGGATTCCCGGGAGCGAGGCGGTTTGCGTCGTCCTGTCCGGCGGGAACATCGACGCGAGCCTGCTCGCCGAAGTGACCCGCTACGCACTCACCCGGGCCGGTCGCCACCTCGTCGTCCGCACGCGGGTCCCCGACCGGCCAGGGCAGCTCGGCCGGCTGCTGACGCAGATCGCGGCGGAAGGGGTGAACGTCCTCGAGGTGACGCACGAGCGGGAGGGGATGGACTTGCCGATGGGCGACACGGGCATCGGCCTGATTCTTCTCACCCGCGGCGAGGACCACTGCCGCGAGATCGTCGCTCAGATGACCGCCTGGGGCTACCCCGTCGAGCGCGTCAGCTAGAGCCTCTGCCCGAGAAGCTGCGCCCTACGCAGATACCCTCCCAAAGCCCGGGGCACAGACCCCGAACGAAGGGCTTGGGAGATTGACACAGATTTGTGTGTCGGAGCTCCAGGGCGTACCGAGCCTCTGGGAAACCGCGCGCTCGGAGCGATGGTCAGAGGCCGAGATGCCGGGCGATGACCATCCGCTGAACCTCGTTCGTGCCCTCGCCGATCTCGAGCACCTTCTGGTCGCGGTAGAAGCGGGCGATCGGAGACTCCTCCATGTACCCGTAGCCACCGTGCAGCTCGAGGGCCTCGCTCACGACCCGGTGTGAGAGCTCGCCCGTGAAGAGCTTCGCCTGGGCGGCCTCGAGCGCGAACGGCCGGCCCTGGTCCTTGAGCCACGCCGCCCGGTAGACGAGCGCTCGGCCCGCCTCGATCTCGGTCGCCATGTCTGCGAGCTTGAACTGCACCGCCTGAAAGCGACCGATCGGTCGGCCGAACTGCTCGCGTTCCTTCGCGTGAGCGAGGGCGAGCTCATAGGCGCCCTGGGCGAGGCCGAGCCCCATGGCAGCGACCGAGATGCGGCCTCCGTCGAGGATCTCGAGGAACTGGCTGAAGCCGTCGCCGCGCTCTCCGAGCAGGTGATCCGCCGGCACGAGGCAGTCCGTGAACGACAGCACGCGGGTGTCCGAGGCGTGCCAGCCGAGCTTGCGCATCGGTGCCGAAACGTCGTAGCCGGGCGTGCCGTTCGGGACTATCACGTTCGAGATCTCCGGGCGTCCGTCGCGCTCGCCGGTAACGGCGGTGATGGTCACGCAGGCGCTGATGTCAGTTCCGGCGTTCGTGATGAAGATCTTCGACCCGTTGACCAGCCAGCCACCGTCGCGGGGCTCGGCCGTCGTCCGGGTCGCACCGGCGTCGGAGCCCGCCGCCGGCTCGGTCAGGCCGAATGCGGCGAGGCGCCTTCCCGAGGCCAGATCGGGAAGCCACCGCTCGCGCTGTTCCTCCGTGCCGAACAGGTAGATCGGCATCGTGCCGAGCGACGTGTGCGCCGCGAGCGTGATCGCGACCGAGGAGTCGACGCGGGCGAGCTCCTCCACGGCGATCGCGTAGGAGAGCGTATCGCTGCCTGCGCCTCCGTACCTCTCGGGCAAAGGGATGCCCATCAGCCCGAGCTCGGCCAGGCCGCCGATCAGCTCGTAGGGGAAGCGATGCTCGCGGTCGAGCTCCTCGGCGACCGGGGAGATGCGCTCCTCTGCGAAGGCCCTGACCGTGGCCCGGAGAAGCTCGCGCTCCTCCCCGAGGTCGAGATCCATCAGGCGAGTCGCTCGGCGAGTGCGGCGATCAGCCGGACGCCGTAGCCCGTCGAGCCCTTGCAGGTGTAGTAGTCGCCGCGGCCGCGTTCGAGGTAGGCGGTGCCCGCGATGTCGAGGTGAGCCCAGGGCCCGTCCCCCGCGAACTCCTGGAGAAAGCGGGCCGCGTAGATCGACCCGGCCTGACGAAGATCGGATGAGTTCTTCATGTCCGCGTAGATGGACGAGATGTAGCGCGCGTAGGTCTCGTGGAGAGGCAGCTGCCACGCGTGGTCGCCGGTCGTCGACGCGGCAGCCTGGACATCGGCCACCCAGCCGGGGTCGTTTCCGAGCAGTGCGGCGTAGAAGTCGCCGAGCGCGATCACGACGGCCCCGGTCAGCGTGGCGAGGTCGAGCACGTGGGTCGCTCCGCGCCGGCGAACGTCGACGAGGGCGTCGGCGAGCACCAGCCGACCCTCGGCGTCGGTATTCGTGATCTCGATCGTCTTGCCGTTGAGCGCCGTGACGATGTCACCGGGACGGTACGCGCGGCCGTCGGGCATGTTCTCGCAGGCGGCAACCACGCCGGTCACCCGCAGGGGAATGCGTAGGGCTGCGATCGCGCCGATACCGGCGAGCACGGCAGCGCCTCCGGCCATGTCCGTCTTCATCTCCTCCATGCCGCGGGACGGCTTCAGGGAGAGCCCGCCGCTGTCGAACGTGATCGCCTTGCCGACGAGACCGAGATGGACGTCGCCCCGCGCTTCCGGCGGCTCGTACTCGACGACGATCAGGCGGGGCTCGACGGCGCTGCCGCTCGAGACCGCCGCGAAGGCGCCCATTCCCGCGCCTGCGATGTCCTGCGGGCCGAGTGCCTGGAAACGCGCGTGCGGGAGTGCGTCCACGATCTGTTCGGCAGCGTCGGCCAGGCGCTCCGGCGTGAGCTCGTTCGCGGGCATGTCGACCAGATCGCGGCAGCGGTTCGTCCAGTCGGCTACGAGACCTGCACGCAGGGCGGCCTCTTCGGCGGAAGCCGCGTCCGGCCCGCAGAGGATCAAGCGCGTCAGCGGGCTCGGCCGATCGCCGCCGGTTTTCCAGGCGTCCGGCTCGATAGGTGGCCAGGATCGTCCCGTCGGCGATCGCGCGCCCTTGCTCGGCCGCGTCGAGACCTGAGCTGCCGTCGAGCACCCACGCGACGGTGCCGCCGCCGATGCCGGAGGCGCGGGCGGCGACCCGGGCGGCGGCCGTACGGAGCGTGTCGGCGTCCACGCTCGGCGCCTCCCCGAGGCCGACGACCGCCACGCGGTGAGCGGCGAGCTCGTCGCGCGTGTGGACGAGCGTGACATGCCCGGCGGTGCCCTTCAACTCCCCGTCGGCCGCGAGGTGGGCGAGGCGGCCGCCGAGCGCGCCGTCGAGCGTCTCGGCTGCCGGCGACAGCCTCGCCGGTTCCACGGCGGTGACTGCGAGAACGTCGGCCTCGACCGCCTCGGGCGGCTGATCGGCGGTGCGGATCTCGATCGGTTGGCGGCGCATCGTGTCCGGGGCGGAGGTTACCCTGACGGCTGTCGTGGGCGATCCGTCGCCACCTGCCGTCGAAACGCTCCAGCAGCACCTCGACGAGCTGCTCCGTGAGCGAGAAGACCTTCGCGCGCGGCGGGTGGATCGCGCCGAGCTCGAGCGGAATCGCCTGGCGATCGTGCGCGCTCAATGGGATCTCTCGCGGGCGCTGATCGACCGGTACCGGCCGAGCTTCCAGGCGGCCTGAGCACGTGTCCGTACGCGGCCCGCGGGCTCCGGCGCCGGAGCTCTGACGCGGGGGCGCGGGGCGACGGGGCTATCCTGCGCTCGTGAGAGGCGGGGTCGACCGGCGGGCCATGACGAGCCTGTCGGCCGGGCACCTCGCCGCCGATCTCGCCCAGGGCTCGTTGCCCGCGCTGCTCGTCTTCCTCATCCCGAAGCTCGACCTCTCGTACACCCTCGCGGCGGTGGTCGTGCTGGTCGCCACATTCGCTTCGTCGATCGTCCAGCCCGCTTTCGGCCTCTGGTCTGACCGCACCGGCACGATGTGGCTGCTGCCGGCCGGGGTTGCGCTCGCCTGCGTCGGCATGGCGCTGGCCGCGGTCTCGCCGAGCTACCCGATCCTGCTGCTCGCGGTGCTTCTCTCGGGCCTTGGCGTCGCGGCGTTTCACCCGGAGGGAATGAAGTTCGCCAGCTACGTGAGCGGCTATCGCCGGGCGAGCGGAATGGCCGTCTTCTCGGTCGGGGGGAACCTAGGCTTCGCGCTGGGGCCAGTTGTCGCGTCGGCGCTGATCCTCGCCCTCGGGCTCGAGGGCGGCTTGCTGATCGCGCTCCCGGGGATCGTGGTGGCGTTCCTCCTGCTTCGCGAGGGCGGGTACCTGGCGGGCTTCGCGCCCCGGGCCGGCGGGCATCCCTGGCCGGAGGCCGACCGTGATCGCCCCGGAGCGTTCGTTCTGCTGCTCGCCGTCGTCGCGCTGCGAAGCATTCCGCACTACGGCCTCTTCACGTTCGTTCCGCTCTGGGAGGTCTCGCAGGGTGCGAGCGAGCAATGGGGAACGCGGCTTCTGTCGCTCTTCCTCCTGGCCGGGGCGGTCGGGACCCTCGTCGGCGGCCCGCTCGCCGACCGGCTCGGACGGAAGCCGGTGATCGTCGGCAGCTACCTGATCTCGGTGCCGCTGATCGTCGTCTACGTCCTCGTCGGCGGCATCGCCGGCGACGTCGCACTGGTCGCTGCCGGCGCTGCGGTCATCGGCACGTTCGGCGTCACCGTCGTACTCGGCCAGGAGTACCTGCCGAGTCGCATCGGGCTGGCCTCGGGCCTTTCGGTCGGGCTGGCCATCGGCATGGGAGGCGTCTTCGCGGTCGCACTCGGCGGTGTCGCCGACTCGCTCGATCTCCAGACCGCGGTGCTCGCGACGGCCGTAGGCCCGGCGCTCGGCGCCGTGCTGGCGGTGTTCCTCCCGCGACACCGGCAGCCGCGGCTGGTAGAACCTGCCGCGACGTCCGCTGCACCGACGACCTAGGAGATGCGATGGCAGAGAGCGCGCGCGAGTTCTTCGGAGGCCTCGAGAGCCGGCTCGACCCGGCCAAGCTCGAGGGAGTGACCGCCTCCTACCGCTTCGACATCCAAGGCGCCGGCAGCTGGAAGGTGGCCGTCGAAGACGGCGCGGCCACGGTGACCGAGTCGAACGACCCGGCCGACTGTGTGATCAGCATGAAGGAGGAGGTCTTCGATCGCCTGCGGGCGGGAAAGCAAAACCCGATGACCGCGTTCATGACCGGAAAGATCAAGGTCGACGGCGACATGAGCCTGGCGCTCAGGATCAAGGAGCTGTTCTTCTAGAAGCTACGGGGCGAGCCGTTCGATGCGCCAGCCGCCGTCCGCCAGACGGGCATAGAGCACGCGGTCGTGGAGGCGGTCGTCGCGGTGCTTCCACAGCTCTATCGTCTCGGGCGTGACCCGGTAGCCGCCCCAGAACGGGGGCACCGGGGGCTCGCTACCCCCGAAGCGACGCTCGACGTCGGCCAGCAGCTCTTCGAGCTCGTCGCGCGAGCCGATCGCGCGGCTCTGCGGCGAGGCCCAGGCACCGAGGCGGCTCGCGAGCGGTCGATTCGTGAAGTACGCCTCGGACTCGGCTTTACTCGCTCGCGCCACCGTTCCGGTCACCCGAACCTGGCGGCCGAGCGGCTCCCAGTAGAGCACGAGCGCGGCGCGCGGATTGGCCTCGAGCTCTCTCGCCTTGCGGCTCTCGTAGTTGGTGAAGAAGACGAAGCCCCGCGCGTCCAGGCCCCGGAGGAGAACGACCCGAGCGGAAGGCTCCCCGACCGGGGTCGCAGTCGCGACGACCATCGCATCGGCGTTCGGAATGCCCGCCGCGAGGGCTGCTTCGAGCCACCGGCGCACCTCGACGATCGGATCCGGGTCGACGAGCCCTTCGTCGAGCGGGCTCTCGCTCATGTGCCCGCGACCGTCCGGACCAGGGCCGGGAACGCGGGGTCGTCCATGATCGCCAAGGCGCGTCCCCACCGCTCGGATGCCCAGGCCCAGAAGTCGTAGTCGATCGTCGAGATCTCGGCCTGGATCGCCGCCCAGAGCGTCCAGCCCATGTCGGACATGAGCGCGTGCAGCGCCATCCGTGCCAGCAGCGCGCCGTCCACCCGGCCGAAGTAAGCCTCGCAGAGGACTGCTCTCAGCTCGTCGTCGAACTCGCACTCCTGCGCCGTATTCGCGAGCTCGAACGTCGGGTCGTTGTTGCCCGAGTACTCGTAGTCGAGCAGCCAGAGCTTCCGGCCGTCATCGATGTAGTTCTCCGCCAGGAGGTCGTTGTGGCACGGGACCGTGGCCACGGCTGCGGCGCGCATCGCGCGCTCGACCTCGCGCGACGGTGGACATGCGGTCGTGGAATCCATCCGGGACCCGGATGTCGACGGTCGTCGCAGACCCGCAGGTAGCGCTCGGTGATCCGGAACATGTCGAAGTCGAGCCGGAAGCGCGGGCCGCCGTGGAGCTGCCGGATCGACGTCGGCCATCCGGCGGGCCATGTCTGGCGTCCGTAAGCGACTTCCCCGACATCGTCTCGCCCTCGATGAACTCCAGCACCATCACGTCGAGATCGGCCAGGTGCTCGACGACCCGCGGGCCCACGCCCGCCTCGGCAGCCGCCCGGGCGTTCTCGTGCTCGTTCGCCCGATCGATGGCGAGGAGCTCGGTCGACCGGCCCGGGATGCGGACGACGTACTTCGATCCGTCCGGCCGTCGACGAGGTAGTTCTCGTTCGTCAGCCCGCCGGAGAGCGGTGCTACGTCGACGGTGAGGCCCTGCCAGACGTCGACTCGCCCGACGACCTCGTCGATCGTTGCAGGCGTATTGGCGGTCATGCGCGGATCCTGTCGTTCTCCGGGTCGTAGAGCACGTCGTCGGCTACCTCGGCGGGAACCACTCGTCCGAAGACGTCGACCTCGAGGGGTGCCCCCGGGTCGAGCTCGGAGGGCAGGTACGCGTAGGCGACGTTGCGCCCGACGGTGAAGCCGAATGCGCAGCTCCGGATCCGGCCGGCCACCCGCCCGCCCGCGGATGACCGCCTCGCCTCCGTAGAGCGTCAGGTAGGCGCCGTCCCCGGCCGTGATCGTGCGCAGCCTGCGCTGGTCGGCGGCCGCTCTCGGCCGCCTCGAGTGCCTCGCGGCCGAGGAAGTCGCCCTTCTCGCTCGAGCGCGACGCAGAAGCCGAGCCCCGCTTCGTACGGGGTGTCGAGCGGCGTCAGATCGGTGCCGAAGTAGCGGTAGCCCTTCTCCATCCGGAGCGAGTCGAGCACGCGGTAGCCGGCCGGCTCGATGCCGTGCGCGCGGCCCGCGGCGAGCAGCCGATCCCAGACCTGGGTCGCCCATTCGGGCTGGACGTACAGCTCGTAGCCGAGCTCGCCGACGTAGGTGATCCGCTGTGCAAGAGCCGGCGCCGGCCCGATCGAGAGGTTTCTCGCTGCGCCGAACGGGAGCGCTTCGCTCGAGACGTCGTCCTCGGTCACGGCTGAGAGCACCTGGCGCGCGGCCGGTCCCCAGAGGCCGATGACCGCCAGCTCGTCGGTGGCGTCCCGCAGCTCGACGTCCCCGTTCGCGCCCGCCAGGTGCAGACGAAGCCAGCCGAGATCCGCGTCGACGGATCCTGCGCCCGTAACGACGCGGAACTCGTCCTCGCCGAGGCGCGTCACGGTCACGTCGGCGACGATGCCGCCGCTCGCGTTCAGGAACTGCGTGTAGACGACTCTTCCGGGCGGACGATCGACCAGGTTGCCGCAGACCCGCTCGAGCAGTGCCGCCGCTCCCCGCCCCCGGACGTCGATCTTGCCGAACGACGTCATGTCGATGATCCCGACTCGCTCGCGGAACGCCGCGTGCTCGCTGCCGCAGGCGCTCGAACCAGGGCGGCGTCGTCCAGCCGAAGCTCCGTTGATCCGCGCCGGCGCGCCGCCACGGACGGCCGGGCTCGAAGTAGTCGGGCCGCTCCCAGCCGTTCTTCGCTCCGAAGACGCAGCCCAGATCCTGCAGACGGCCGTGCAGAGCGCCGGTGCGGTGCGGGCGGCCCCACTCGTCCGTGTCGTACGGGTAGCGGAGGTAGTAGTAGTACTTGTATGCCTCGCGCGCCGCTTCCGCCGCGTAGACCGGGTCCCCGTAGGCGCGGCCGAAGCGCCAGGCGCGGTAGGCGCTGACGTCGACCTCGGTCTCCCCGCCGGTCATCCACTCCGCGATCGCCTTTCCGATCCCTCCCGCACCGCCGAAGCCGTTCAGGGAGAGCCCGGCCGCCATCCAGAACCCACGTACGCCGGGGATGGGGCCGAGCAGCGGCTGCGCATCCGCCGTCATGGCGTCCGGATGGCAGACGAGCGAGACGATCTCGGCCTCGGCGAGGAACGGGAACCGGCGCGCGGCGCCGCGCAGCAGCTGCTCGAATCGGGCCAGGTCGGGCGGCAGCGCACGCTCGCCGTGATCCCAGGGGACGCCGTCGAGCCAGCGGGCGACGGGATCCGGCTCGTAGCCGCCGAACATGATGCCGCCCGACTCGGACTTCCCGTAGACGAGGTTGTCCGGGTCGCGGAAGCACGGCATGTCTCGCGGCAGCTCGTGCCCCGGCACGGGCTTCAGGAGAACGTGCTGGTGATCGACCGGCGTGGACGGCACGGAAGCGCCGACCATGGCCGCGACCTGCGGGGCCCAGATGCCGCAGGCGTTCACGACGACCTCCGTCTCGATGCGGCCCCGGTCGGTCTGGACAGCGGCAACCTCGCGGTCCGCGCCGAGCTCGATGCCCGTCACGCGCGTGCCTGTGAGCAGCGCGACACCGGCGGCGCGTGCGGCGTCTGCGAGCGCGTAGGTCGCGGCGTGCGGGTCGAGGAAGCCGTCCTCCGGAACCCAGACGGCGCCGTAGAGCGACTCGGTCGTCGCGGCGGGCATGACTCGAACGGCGTCCTCGGGCGAGAGGAGCTCGACGTCGAGCCCGATTCCTTTCGCCCGGCTGACGCTTCTGCGTAGCTCCATCAGCTGCTCGGGGCTCGACGCCAGGCGGAGGCTTCCGACGCGTTCGAAGATCCCGAGCTCCTCGTAGAGCTCGATCGAGTAGCGGCGGAAGCGCATCATCGTCGGCGAGGGGTTGAACTGGGTGACGAGGCCGGCCGCGTGGCAGGTGGAGCCACTCGTCAGCTGCCCCTTCTCGACGAGGGCGACATCGCTCCAGCCGGCCTTCGCGAGGTGGTAGGCGACACTCGCGCCGGTGATACCGCCGCCGATGACCACTGCCCGCGCTCTGTCCGCGCTCGCGTGCACCGCCGTACCATACGGCCCGTGACGGGAGCGAAGGACTACCTCCAGTTGAGCGTCGCGGAGCTGCTGGACGAGATCGCCGCACGCACGCCCACGCCTGCCGGCGGGTCGGTGGCTGCGATTGCATTGACCGCTGCAGCCGCGCTCGTCACAATGGCTGCGCGGTTCTCGGAGGGACACTGGGAGGAGGCCGGTGCAGCGATCGCGCAGGCTGAGGCCTTGCGGGCGCGGGCCGCCCCGCTTGCCGAGGCGGACGCCGAGGCATACGAGAGGGCGCTTCGTGCCCTCCAGGCCCCGAAGGTCGGCGATGCCGGCGAGCGAAACGCGGCGATCGGCCGCGCGCTCGAGGACGCCGCGGCCGTGCCGCTTCGGATCGCCGAGATCGGAGCCGACGTCGCGACGCTCGCGGCCGAGGTGGCCGAGCACGGCAATCCGAACCTGCGTGGCGACGCGGCGGCGGCGGCGGAGCTCGGCGCAGCCGCCGCGACGATCGGCGCAGGCCTCGTTCGGATCAACCTCGGGGCGACGAAGAACGACCAGCGGGTCGCCCGCGGCAAGGAGCTCTCCGCGGCGGCGACGAAATCGACCACCCGGGCGCGCGCCGCCGCGTTCTCCTGAGGCGCGGCCTTCCGTTTCCGCCCCGAGTCGGTTTCAATGCCAACAGAGATGACCGGTGAGACCTCCACCGACGCGGAACTGGTTGCGCGCTGCCGCAGCGGCGACGTTCTCGCCTGGGCCGAGCTCGTGGAGCGTTTCTCGCGCTACGTCTATGCGATCTCGACACAGGCCTTCCGTCTGTCGCCGGCCGATGCAGAGGACGTGTTCCAGGAGGTCTTCGCCCGGACCTACGAGCACCTCGACCGCCTTCGCGACGACAGCGCGATCCGCCCTTGGATCGGGCAGCTGACCCGCCGCCTGTGCGTCGACCGTCTGCGCGCCGGTGCACGCGAAGCCGCTCCCGCGAGCGAGATCGAGCAGGTCGAGGCGGACGACGTGATCGCCACGCTCGACGAAGCTCTGTCCGTGCGCGATGCTCTGGACTCGCTCTCACCCGACTGTCGCGAGATCCTCGACCGCTTCTTCTGCCGGGACGAGAGCTACAGCACCATCGGAGCGGCGCTCGATCTGCCGTCCGGCACGATCGCGAGCCGCATCTCGCGCTGCCTCGGCAAGCTCCGGGAAGCGTTCACTGGAAGAAAGTCGGCCGGCGCGCCGTCTAGGGAACAATGAGCGTCGTACGACGAGGAACGGCTTGCGACGCTGCTGCGGATGCTGCCTGCCGCGCCGAGCGCCTGGGTCGAGGCGGCGCAGGAGCTCCCGCTGGCTCTCATGGGGCTCGACGACATCGTCGCCCGTGCAGAGATGGACGCAGCCTTCCGTGAGGCTCTTGCCGAAGACGTCGACGCGACGCTCGCCCGCGAGGGCTACGAGCCGGACTTCGTGCTCCACCGCGCCGTGCGCCGGCGGCTCCGCAAGACGAAGCAGTAGGCCTAGTCCGGCCCGAGGCTGCTCGGGCGCTGCCCGAGCCGTCTCGAGACCACTGCCCCGGCTGCTTCTTCGCTCGGCGCGTGGCCGGTGACCGCTGCGATGAAGTCGTCGCGCTCGAGGGCGTACAACGAGAGATCCGTGGCGGCGGCGACCGTCGCAGTGCGCGGCACGTCACGAAGCAGGGCAATCTCGCCGAACGAGTCGCCAGGCCCGAGTTCCGCCCGCTCCTCGCCGTCGACGGAGACCGCGGCTCTCCCTTCGTCGATGACGTAGAAGCGATCGCCGACGCCGCCCTGCGTGATCACGTCTTCGCCGGCCGGCGACTTGACTCGAATCGCTCTGAGCGCCAGCTCGTCGAGCGCCGGTCCCGGGAGGAGCGCGAGGAACGGGACCCCGCGGAGAAGGTCGAGCTGCCGGCCCGGGAAACGCGCGTCGCGGTCTATGCGTCGCAGCGACGACCAGGTCAGCGCGACAAGCGCCGGGAGGAAAGCCCCGGTGGCGAGGAGCGCCGCCCGCGCGCCAACGCTCTCGACGAGGGCGGCCGCGACGACCGAGCCGAGCAGCAGCGTGGCGTACATCAGGCTCTCGAGCACCCCGAACACGCGCGCGAGCACGTCCTGCGGAGCGGCGCGCTGCAGGAGCGTCATCCCGGCCACGTCGACCACCGTGTTGGCGACGCCGACGATCCCGAGCAGCACCGCGGACCAGATCCTGCCGGTCGAGGCGGCGAGCACCGCGATCGGGGCGCCCCAGAGCACGAGCCCGACGCCGAAGGCCGACGCCAGGCGGCGCTGCCCGACGAGGCCGACCGCGGCCGCGGTTCCGACCAGCCCGCCGATCCCGAGCGCCGCCAGGAGCGTGCCGTAGCCCGCATCGCCGATGTCCAGCACCTCGAGAGCGAGCACGACCACGAGCACGTCGAGGGCACCTGCCACGAGCGTCTGCGAGCAGAAGAGCCCGACGAGCACACGCAGGCCCCGATCGGTGAGGATCGCCCGAAACCCGGCGGTCGCGGTCCTGAGCTTGCCCTCCTCGGGCACCTCGTCCGCGCCGTCCTCGTCAGCGCGGGCCGGAGACCGGACGCGCGAGACCATCGCTGCAGACCAGAGAAACGTCGCCACGCAGACGGCGAACGCGATCGCGGGATCGGCGATCGCGACGAGAACGCCGCCGACCGCCGGACCGACGAACGCCATGACGCTCTCGATCGTGCTCGACGTGGCGTTCGCCGCGGTCAGCTCGGCAGGAGTCCGGGCAAGCGAGGGGAGCAGGGCTGCCTCGGCCGGGCGAAACGCGGTCGCGACGACGGACGACACGCTCGCAGCGACGAAGATCACCGCTACGGGCGCGTCCGTGAACGCTGCGATGGCCGCCACTGCGGTGGCGGCGGCCCGGCCGAGGTCAGACGCGACCATCACCCGGACGCGGTCGTACCGGTCCCCGAGGATTCCCGTGAACGGCGCGGCGACGGCCGCGGGGAGCTGCCGGACGACCGCGAGGATCGCTACGCCCGCGGCACCGGCCGCGCCGAACGCGATGACGGCGAGCGCGACCGTCGCTGCCCACAGGCCGAGCTCGGCTCCCGCGAACGCGAGCTGAAGCCGACGGAGGTCGCGGTTCCGGAAGACGTCCCGGAACGCCGACCCGGATTCCGCAAGGCGGGCTCTCGCCGTCGACACCGCGGCAGCATCCCATCCGGACGTGACGAATTGAAGCCCCGGTGCGGCTACGATCCTGCGCGTGGCGGCAGCCGAGCACGATGAGGACGAGGACCTCGAGGAGGAGCTTCCGGCCTGGAGCCTTCCTGCGGACGCGGTTCGACCGGTCGGCGCCGCCGCCGGGTGGCCCGCGCTCGTCACGCCGGAGTGGGCGTGGGGGGGAGCGACGGGCGCCGGCGTGACGGTGTGCATCCTCGACTCGGGAATCGAGGCAGGCCATCCGCTCGTCGGCGGCGTCAGCCGGGCGGTTGCGATCTCCGTGAGCGACGATGGCGACGCAGTCGCCGAGGAGGACGCAGAGGGCGATCTCTGCGGCCACGGCACGGCGTGCGCAGGGATCGTCCGGTCGTTCGCGCCCGAGTGCGAGCTGGTCAGCGTTCGCGTGCTCGGGGCCGGTTACACGGGCAGCGGGCCGATCCTGCTCGCGGGCCTGCGCTGGGCCGTCGAGCAGGGCTACGACGTGATCAACATGAGCCTGTCGACGACCAAGAGCCAGTTCGTGTCGACGCTTCACGATCTGGCCGACCGCGCGTACTTCGACCGCACCATCCTCGTCGCGTCGGCGCACAACATGCCCGTCAAGAGCTACCCGTGGCGGTTCGCCTCGGTCATCTCGGTCGGCAGCCACGAGGAGAGTGATCCGTACGCCTTGTATTCGAACCCGGACCCGCCGGTCGAGCTCTTCGCTCGTGGCCTCGACCTCGACGTTCCCTGGGTCGGTGGCGGCACCCTGCGGGTAACAGGCAACAGCTTCGCGACCCCGCACGTGGCCGGGATCTGCGCTGCGATCCTGAGCAAGCACCCAACGCTCACGCCCTTCGAGCTCAAGACCGTCCTCAGGCTGGTGTCGTCGAACGTGGAGGTGAGCCCGTGACTGGATCGGATGATCTGCGCGCCGCGGTGGCGGCCGGAGTGCTGGGCGCCGAGGAGTCCTACCGCGCGCTGCTGGGCTCGATCGTAGAGACGGCGCGGGCGATCTTCTCCGCGCAGGCCGCGTCCATCTTTCTCCTCGACGAGGAGACCGACGAGCTCGTGTTCGAGGCGGTGGCGGGCGAGGGCGAGGACGATCTCGTCGGAATGCGATTGCCGTCGGGAACGGGGATCGCAGGCTGGGTGGTGTCGAGCCGGCAGCCGCTCGTGATCGAGGACGTGAGCACCGACCCACGCTTCGGGCGCGAGGTCGCCGAGGCGACCGGGTACATGCCAAAGGGCCTGATGGCTGTCCCGCTGCTCCTCGAGGAGCGCTCGCTCGGCGTGCTCGAAGTACTCGACCGGCCGCAGCGCTCACGCTTCAGCCTCGCCGAGATGGAGCTGCTCGGCCTGTTCGCGGGGCAGGCGGCGATCGCCCTCGACCTCCTCCAGCGGGCGCGGACGGCGCAGGCGGTGCTGGCCGGGACCGGTGGGGAAGTCGCCGTCGTCGCCCGGGTTGCGGCGGCCTTCGACGAGCTCGAGGTCCCGCGCCGCGACGCCGGCCTGCGGCTGCTCGCCGCGCTGGACGAGGTTCTGCGCCCATAGACCAGGCGAAGGCACCGGGCGGTGCTCGCCGGCCCGGTGCCTCGCGATTCCCGAGGGGGTTACGGGAAGGGCGTCAGCGGACGTCCGAGGGTACGCGCGAGCCAGAGCCGCTCGAGAACGGCTCGCCAGTCGCGCTCGCGGCTCTCCGCAAGCGACCTGGCGAGCGGGCTCCCGCGGAGAGCACGAATGACACCGGGCTGGGGAGGCCCGTGCCCCGTGCTCGAATAGCTCACGCTCCGCTCGCGTCCCGCGCCCATGCCCTCAAGACGGTCGGGAGAGGCCCGGTCTTCCCACAGAACACCAAAGGCCCGGGCGGCGCTGCCTGCCCGGGCCCTCGGAAGAGCTGCTGACCTACTTCTTGTGGAACTGGTGCGCCTCGACGTCGGGCGTCTCGTCCTCGGCCTCGTCGCCAGGCTCGTCGTTCGCCTTCTTGTGAAACTGGTGCGCCTCGACCTCGGGCTCGTCCTTCGCCTTCTTGTGGAACTGTCCGCGCTCTTCGCGCTCCTCACCCATTGGAGTCCTCCTTCTCAGTGGTATACCGCCTACAAGACGGCAGACCGCGTCCGGATCTTCCCACCGATTCGTCCGAGCGGCAACGAGCCGTCACTCCTCGAGCTCGGCGAGCAGCGCCCCGGCGGGCACGTGGTCGCCCTCGCGGGCCGCAAGCCGGCGAACCACTGCGGCATAGGGAGACACGATCGGCGTCTCCATCTTCATCGCCTCGAGGACGACGAGCGGCTGGCGCTCGGTCACGAGCTCGCCCTCCGAGACGAGCACCCGGACGACGGTTCCGGGCATCGGCGCGCGGATCTCGCTGCGCTCGCCGCTCTCGGTGGATGCGTGCAGCGAGGGGTCGCGCGCCGGCGGCGGTCGTCGCGGTGGCGGCTCTGCGTTGAGCCGCCAGGCCGTCTGCCACGGGGCTGGCGGCAGCGTCTGGTCGGAGAACGGCGGATGCTCGTCGAGAAACGACGTCGCGACACCGCCCTCGCGCACGAGACGGTGCGCCACGAGCCAGCGCAGGAGGCCGAGGTTCGTCGTCACGCCGCCGACCTCCGTTCGGTGCAGGGCCGAGCCCAGCGCGTCGAACGCCTCGTCGCGGGTCTCGCCGTGAGCGACGAACTTCGCGACGAGCGGGTCGTAGGAGACAGGAACGTAGTCCCCGGCCTCGACTCCGCGGTCGACGCGAACGCCGTCGGGTAGCTCCAGGCGCTCGATGACGCCGGGCTGCGGCAGGAAGGTGGCCGGGTGCTCGGCGTAGAGACGAGCCTCGACGGCATGCCCCCGCCGTCGGGGAGTGGCTCCCAGCGTGCCGCCGTCGGCCAGGCGGAGCTGCTCCTCGACGAGGTCGAGGCCGGTGACGAGCTCCGTGACGGGATGCTCGACCTGGAGCCTGGCGTTCAGCTCGATGAACCAGTAGCCGTCGTTCCCGACGAGGAACTCTGCCGTGCCGGCGTTCACGTACCCGGCCGCACGTCCGATGGCGACCGCCGAGGCGCAGACGGTCTCCAGAAGCTCCGGTTCGAGGCCGGGCGGCGGCGCCTCCTCGAGAAGCTTCTGGTGGCGCCGCTGGATCGAGCAGTCGCGGGCGCCCAGATGATGGACGGCGCCGTGCACGTCTGCGAGCAGCTGAACCTCGACGTGGCGCGACGCCTTCAACGAGGCGCTCGGCAAAGATCGTGTCGTCCCGAACGCCGCCTGCGCCTCGCGGCGCGCCGCCTCGAGCCCCGCCTCGAGGTCGTTCGGGCTCCGGACGACCCGCATGCCCGCGCCCGCCCCCTCCGGCGGCCGCCTTCAGGATCAGCGGATAGCCGACGTCGCAGGGCTCTCCGGCCGGGATCGTCGGCACGCCCGCCCCGTCGGCGAGACGCTTGGCTGCGAGCTTGTCGGCGGCCAGGCGCATCGCTTGCGGCGGCGGCCCGATCCAAGTCAGGCCGGCCGCCTCGACGGCCTCGGCGAAGTCGCCGCTTTCGGCCAGGAAGCCGTAGCCGGGGTGAATCGCGTCGGCGCCGGACTCGTTTCGCGGCCCGAATCAGCTCCTCCGAGAAGAGGTAGCTGAGCACGTCCATCACCTCGCCCGCGCGGCGGGTGTGGAACGCGCCGCGATCGTCCGGCGCCTCGACGGCGACGGTTGCGATCCCGAGCCGGTCGCAGGTGCGAAAGATGCGGGCGGCGATCTCGCCGCGGTTGGCTACGAGGAGCTTCCGGATCGCCACGACGGCGGGCGCCTCTCGAGAAACGCGTGGAGACCCTCCTGGCCCTCCTCGCTCGCGCGAGTCGACGCGATCCGCGTGGCCGTCTCGTCGCCGAGGGGCGCGTCCAGCACGAGTCGCTTCGCGCTGCGCACCGCCTCGGGGCCGGCGGAGAGCAGCTCCTCGAGGATGCGGCCCACGGCCGTGTCCGGGTCGGCGTCGACCTCGTGGACGAGCCCGATGCGCAGCGCCGTCTCGGCCCCGAAGCGCTCACCCGTGAGGAAGTAGCGGCGCGCAGGCCCAGGTCCGATCCTGGCGAGCACGAACGGCGAGATGACTGCGGGAACGAGGCCGAGCTTCGTCTCCGGGAAGGCGAAGACCGCGTCGTCCCCGGCGATCGCCACGTCGCAGCAGGCGACGAGCCCGACTGCTCCGCCGAGCGCAGCCCCGTGAACGCGGCAGACCACCGGCGCCGGGCAGCGGTCGATCGCCTGGAGCATGCGCCTGAGGCGGAGCGCATCGGCCCTGTTCTCCTCGAAGCCGAGCTCGGCGGACGCGCGCATCCACTCGATGTCGGCGCCTGCCGAGAAGCTGGGGCCGTCACCCGCGAGGACGACGGCGCGGGCGGCAGCGACATCTGCGAACGCCGCCGCGAGCTCCTCGATCAGCTCGGTACCGAAGGCGTTTCGCTTCTCGGGACGAGCCAGGGTGACTCGCAGGATCTCCCCGTCGCGCTCGACTCGCAGGCTCGCCATCGGCCAGAAGCTTAGACCGGCGCCTAGAGTGCCCGGTGTGACCCGGATCGTCGTCGCGGGCGCCGGCGCCGTCGGGGCGAGCATCGCCTACTACCTCGCGCTGAGGGGCGCGTCCGGCGTCGTGCTCGCCGACCGGGCGGAGGTTGCGTCCGGGCAGACAGCCAAGGCCTTCGGCGGCGTGCGCCAGCAGTTCTCGACGGCGGCAGAGGTGACGCTCGCTCGCGAGAGCATCGGCTTCTTCGAGGAGCTGGACGAAACCATGTTCCAGCAGGTCGGGTACCTGTTCCTCGCGACGACCGAGCAGGGCCTCGCTGATCTGAACGCGAGGGTGCAGATCCAGCAGGAGCTCGGCGTCGCCGTCGAGCAGGTCGACCCGGCGCGGGTCACCGAGCTCGCCCCCGGCGTCGGCGCCGACGACGTGCTCGGCGGCGTGTTCGGGCCGGCGGACGGGCTCGCCGATCCCGCGGCCGTCACGCGGGAGTTCGTGCGCAGGGCGGTGTCGCTGGGCGTCGAGGTGCGCGAGCAGACGGACGTACGCGGGATCGAAGCCGACGTGCGCGTGATCGCGTGCGGGCCCGCGTCTGCCGACGCAGGCTCGTATTTCGGCGTGGACCTGCCGATCAGGCCCCTCATCCGCCAGCTGATCGCGACCGCGCCGGTGGCCGGAATCCCGGACAGGCTGCCGATCGTCATCGAGAGCGAGACGGGCTTTCATTTCCGGCGTCGCCGTGATCACATCGTGATCGCGATGGCCGACGAGTCGCCCCGCTGGGGCTCCGAGCCCGCTGTCGACGGCGAGGTGATCCAGGATCGCCTCGAGCGCCTGGGTGTCAGGTTCCCGCCGGCGGCGGGAGCGCTCGCGGCGAACGCCTGGGCGGGCCTCTACGACATGACGCCTGACGCTTACCCGATCATCGACCGGCTAGGCGACGGCCTGTTCTGCGCCTGCGGCTTCTCCGGCCACGGCTTCATGCAGTCGCCGGCGGTGGGGAGGGCGGTGGCCGAGCTCGTCCTCGACGGCGGCTCGGCCCTCGATCTGGCTCCGTTCCGGCTCGCCCGCTTCGCCGAAGGCGCGGATGCGCGCGAGCAAGTGGTGCTCTGATTCGCCCCTTCGCTACATGCGGAAGACGCCGAACGTCGTTTCGGGGATCGGGGCGTTGAGACTGGCCGAGATGCCGAGCGCAAGCACCCGTCGAGTGTCGAGCGGGTCGAGGATGCCGTCGTCCCAGAGCCGCGCAGTCGCGTAGTAGGGATTGCCTTCGGCCTCGTAGGCGGCCCGGATCTCGTCCGGAGCCGCGTCGCCCACCAGCGAGAGGACGGTGGCGGCCTGCTCCCCGCCCATGACCGAGATGCGCGCGTTCGGCCACGTCCAGAGCTGGCGCGGCGAGAACGCCCGACCGCACATGCCGTAGTTCCCGGCCCCGAACGACCCGCCGATGATCACGGTGAACTTCGGAACCCGCGCGCAGGACACGGCCGTGACGAGCTTCGCCCCGTCCTTGGCGATGCCGCCGGCCTCGTACTCCTTGCCGACCATGAAGCCGGTGATGTTCTGGAGGAAGACCAGCGGGATCCGTCGCCGGCATGCGAGTTGCACGAAATGTGCTCCCTTGAGAGCCGAGGAGGAGAAGAGGATGCCGTTGTTTGCGAGGATCGCTACCGGATAGCCCTCGACCCGCGCGAAGCCGCAGACGAGGGTCTCCCCGTAGAGCGGCTTGAACTCGTGGAAGCGGCTCGCGTCGACGATCCGGGCGATGACCTCGCGCACGTCGTAGCCGACGCGATGATCCTCCGGGACGATGCCGTACAGGTCGGCCGGGTCGTACAGCGGAGCGATCGGCTCCTCCATCTGCCACGGCGGATCGGGACGGCTGCCGCCGAGGCTCGCCACGATCTCGCGCACGAGGGCGAGGGCGTGCTCGTCGTCGACCGCGTAGTGGTCGGCAACGCCGGAGATCCGGGCGTGAACGTCGGCGCCGCCAAGCTCCTCGGCCGTCACCTCCTCGCCCGTCGCCGCCTTCACGAGCGGCGGGCCGCCGAGGAAGATCGTTCCCGTTCCACGGACGATCACCGCCTCGTCGGCCATCGCCGGTACATACGCCCCGCCGGCCGTGCACGAGCCCATCACGGCCGCGATCTGGGCGATCCCGGCCGCCGACATCGTCGCCTGGTTGAAGAAGATCCTGCCGAAATGATCGCGGTCCGGAAACACCTCGGCCTGGAGCGGAAGGTAGGCGCCGCCCGAGTCGACCAGGTATATCGCCGGGAGGCGGTTCTGCTCGGCGATTTCCTGAGCGCGTAGGTGTTTCTTCACCGTCAGCGGGAAGTACGTCCCGCCCTTCACCGTCGCATCGTTCGCGACGACTACGCACTCGCGGCTTTCGACGACGCCGATTCCGGTGACGATGCCGGCTGAGGGTGCCTCACCGCCATAGAGCTCCCAAGCGGCCAGCGCACCCAGCTCGAGAAACGCCGAGCCGGGGTCGACGAGGCGGTCGACCCGCTCGCGGACGAGCAGCTTCCCGCGGGACTGGTGTTTCGACACCGCTGCTTCGGGGCCGCCGCGGGCCACGGTGGCCGTGCGAGCCCGCAGCTCGGAGACGAGCACCTCCATGCGGCCGCGATTCGCCCGAAAGCTCTCGGCGGAGCGGTCGACACGTGTCTCGAGGATCGCCATCCGCGCGAATCCTTACAAACCCATACGGGGAGCTGACCGGATTCCCATAGTGCCCTTTCAGGCGGCTGGTTCGATGGGAACGTCCCCGAAGCACGAAGGAGGAGCACATGAGACGGACACTGCTGGCCTTCGCGAGCGTCGCGGCAACCGTGCTTGTGATCGCATCGGTCGCGACGGCCGCCCTGATCATCGGGACGCCCGGGCCCGACGTCCTCGGCGGCACTGCCGCCGCGGACACGATCTACGGCAAGGCCGGGAACGACCGCATCATGGGGCGAGGCGGCCCCGACCTGCTCTACGGCAACGCGGATTCGGATCGGATGGGAGGCGGTCAGGGGCGCGACACGCTGTTCGGGAACCTGGGCGACGACGTCCTCTACGCCCGGGCGGACGACGGTGCCCGCGACTACCTGAACTGCGGGCCCGGCTGGGACGCGGCCTACATTCGCGGGAACGACATCGCCGTCGGGTGCGAGGTCGTGAACTTCGTCACGAGCGGTGACGACGAGGCAGTCTGACAGCCGGGTTCAGGCACTCGGGCCCTCTTTACGCCGCCATCACATCGTCCGCCTAGGCTGAAAGCACCTCCCGAGCCGGCCGGACACATCGTCTGACGCCACGAGGGCGTAGGTCAACGCCTCGAAGGCGTGGCTTGGAACGGGAGGGGGGAGCGTGGGGGCCGGTAGCTGCCGGCCTCCACGGCATTTTCCTGTGCTCCGCGCGGCCTCAGCCGATCGAGACCATCCGCTCCAGGGCGAGGCGGGCGCGGTCGGCGATCTCGGGCTCGACTCTCACTTCGTGCTTCAGGTCACGCAGCGAGTCGCGCAGCTTCTCGAGCGTGATCATCTTCATGTACTTGCAGATCGCACGCTCCGAGACGGCCTCGAAGCGCTTGCCGGGCGCCTCCTTCGCGAGGCGGTGGAGGATGCCGGTCTCGGTCGCTACGAGGAAGCGCTGCTTCGGCGACGCGCGGGCGAACTTGACCATTCCCTCTGTGGACAGGATGTGAGTGCGGTCGTTCCCGAAGGCCATGCACTGGCTCGCACAGCCGCACTCGGGATGCACGAGCAGCTCGGCGTCGGGCGCCTCGTCTTGCCAGCGCTCGATGTCCGCGGGGCGTATCCCCGCGTGCACGTGGCACTCGCCCATCCAGATCGTCAGCTTGCGACCGGTTACCCGCTCGACCCAGATGCCCAGGTAGAGGTCGGGGAGGAAGAGGATCTCGCGGTCCTCGGGAATCGCCTGTACGACCGAGACGGCGTTTCCCGACGTGCAGCAGTAGTCGGTCTCGGCCTTGACCTCCGCGGTCGTGTTGACGTAGGCGACGACGGCTGCGCCGGGATGCTCTGCCTTCCATGCCCGGAGCTGTTCGCCGGTGATCGAGGCGGCGAGCGAGCAGCCGGCGTCGAGGTCGGGAATCAGCACGGTCTTCTCGGGCGAGAGGATCGCGGCCGTCTCGGCCATGAAGTGCACGCCGCAAAATGCGATCACGGGCGCATCCGTGGCCGCGCCCTCCCGTGACAGGCCGAGCGAGTCGCCGACGTAGTCGGCGACGTCCTGCACCTCGGGTACCTGGTAGTTGTGGGCGAGGATGACTGCCTCGCGCCTACGGGCCAGCTCGCGCACCTCTTCCTGGAGCGCGGCGACATCGGACGAGGGGGCGAGGGTGCTCACGGAACCTCCATGGAGACGTCGAGGGAGCGCGCCGAGTGCGTGAGCGCGCCCACCGATATGCAGTCGACACCGGTCTCAGCGATTGTGCGAACCGTGTCGAGCGACACGCCGCCCGAGGCTTCGAGCGTCGCGCGGCCCGCGTTCAGGTGAACGGCTTCTCGCAGCAGCGCCGGCCGCATGTTGTCGAGCAGGATCCAGTCGGCGCCCGCACCCAGGGCTTCGTTGAGGCCGCCGAGAGTCTCTACCTCGACCTCGATCGGGATGCCCGGCTGCGCTGACCGAAGGCGCTCGATGGCCGCCGTTACCCCGCCCGCGAGCCGGAGATGGTTGTCCTTGACCAGGATTGCGTCGTAGAGGCCGAAGCGATGATTCGTGCCGCCACCGTGACGCACGGCTTCCTTCTCGAGCGCGCGCAGTCCGGGTGTGGTCTTGCGGGTATCGAGGATGACCGCTCCCGTGCCCTCGATCGCGTCGACGAAGCGCCGGGTCAGGGTTGCAATGCCCGAGAGTCGGCCGAGCAGGTTGAGCGCGGTGCGCTCCGCGGTCAGGAGCGCCCGTACGGAGCCCTCGACGCGGGCGACGACTGCGGGCGTCGCGTCGATCCGGGCACCGTCGGTGATGGTCGCCTCGAAGGCCACCGCCTGATCCAGAGCCTGGAACACCGCTCCGGCGACTGCGAGGCCGGAGACGACGCCAGGCTCCTTGAGCAGCAGCTCCGCGTCCGCCTCCCGGTCGGCCTCGAAGAGGGAGTCGGTCGTGATGTCGCCGGGGCCGACGTCCTCCGCGAGCGCGTCACGGACGAGCCGGTCGACCGAGGGGCTTGCCTTCACAGCCATGATTCGAGCGTCGGCTCCAGGCCGGCCCGGTGGACGACGTGGACCGCGAGCGCGGGATCCTCGCCGGGGTGATCGACCCGGAAGTGGCCGCCGCGACTCTCCGTCCGCGCCAATGCGCCCTTGGCCACGAGCCGGACGAGAGGGTGCGACGGCGCCACGGAGCCTCCGAAGCCCTGCTTCGTCGCGGACGAGCCCCGCGTCCTCCCACATAGCGTGTCGAAGCTCCCGCGTCACCGGCTCGAGCGCAACCGGTTCGGACGGCGGTGGAGTCCGCGGCGGTAGCCCGGGCTCAGCAAGCGCGGCCAGTGCGGCTCGCCGACCGAAGACGAGACACTCGAGCAGCGAGTTGGACGCCAGGCGGTTCGCCCCGTGAACCCCGGTGCACGCGCACTCGCCGGCGGCGTAGAGGCCCGGGACGCTCGTGCGCCCGTCGAGGTCCGTGACGATTCCGCCCATCGTGTAGTGGGCTGCGGGAGCGACCGGAATCGGCGCCTCTGCGGGCTCGTAGCCCTCAGCACGAAGGCGCTCCATCAGGCCGGGGAACCGGCTGCGGTCGACCGGCCGCAGGTCGAGCAGTGCCGTTCCCCGCTCGCGAATCGCCCTCGCGACCACGTCTCGCGGTGCCAGCTCGTCGGTGAAGCGCTCGCCGCCGGCGTCGACGAGAAGTGCCCCTTCCCCGCGGAGCGCCTCCGAGAGTAGAAGGCCGTTGCCGGCGAGGACGGTCGGGTGGAACTGGACCAGCTCGAGGTCCGCAAGGGCGGCCCCGGCGCGGAAACCGAGCAGCGCGCCGTCGCCGACCGACCCGATCGGGTTCGTGGTGCGTTCCCAGAGCGCGGCCATGCCGCCGGTGGCGAGCACCGTGGCCGGGGCGGCAATCGGCCCTTCGGCGGTGACGATTCCGAGACAGCGGTCCGCGTCGCGCCAGAGGCCGGTGACCCGGCTGACCGGGCAGAATCTCGATCGATGCGTGCGCGAGTGCGCGCTCGGCCAGGGCGCGTGCGATTCGCTCCCCGGTCGCGGCGCCGCCGGCGCGGACGATGCGCCGTCGGGAATGCCCTCCCTCGAGTCCGAGCCCGTCGTCGAACTCGATGCCCGCGTCGACGAGGTCGACGATCCGCGCAGGTGCGTCCTCTGTCAGGGCTCGCACGGCGCTCAGGCGGCAGAGACCGCGGCCGGCCCGAAGCGTGTCTTCGGCGTGAAGCGCAGGAGAGTCGTCGGGCCCGGTCGCGGCCGCGACTCCTCCCTGGGCGAGCCAGCTCGACGAGGAGAGGACGGGACCCTTCGAGACGATCGCGACACGGGCCTCCCCGGCGGCTGCCAGGGCGGCGGTCAGACCGGCGATTCCCGCGCCGACGATGACCAGGTCGTAGGTGCTGTCGCGCATCAGCGCTGCGCTGCGTGGTAGTTTACGACCATCGAGCGAAAACCTCGGAAAGAGTTTACCAGTTCCAGACCGATGAGCGAAAACCGTGACCGACCGACGCACGTGACGCTCGCTGCCGTCCTGCAGGTGCGGGAAGGACGCCTGCAGGTGCTGCTCTGGCAACGCGAGCGCGGGCCCTATGCGGGCTGCTGGGCGATGCCCGGCGGCTATCTCGTGCCGGGGGAGACGCTCGAGGCGTCGATCAGGCGCCACCTGGCGGTCAAGGTCGACGTCCGCGAGCTGTCCCACCTCGAGCAGCTCGAGACACTGAGTGACCCGGACCGCGATCCGGGCGAGTGGCAGCTCGCCACCGCGTACCTCGGGCTTGTTCCGAGCGACGTCGAGCCTGCGTTGCCGCCAGATACCCGCTGGCACGCGGTCGAGGAGCTCCCTGAGCTCGCCTTCGACCACCACGCAGTCGTGTTTGCCGGGCGCGACCGGCTGCGTGCGAAGCTCTCGTACACGAACATCGGCTTCGCGCTCGCGCCCGCAGAGTTCACGATCTCGGAGCTGCGTGACCTGTACGTCGGCGCACTCGGCCACGAGGTCTCGGCGACGAACCTCCAGCGGATCCTCGTCCGCCGCCGCCTGCTGGAGGTGACGGGCAGCCGGCGGGAGCCCGGCCGTGCGGGCGGCCGCCCGGCATCGCTGTTCCGCTTCAGGCTCCGTCGCCTCGAGGTGACCGACCAGTTCGCAGTGCTCCGCCCACCGCCGGTGCATGCATGATGGGCTGATGAAAGCGACGCTGCTCCTCGCCGATTCGGCTCAGGCGGTCGACGGAAAGCTCTACATTCTCGGCGGCGGCTGGTCGGTGACCGGGCCTGAGCCGACGCCGATGGCGATCGCGCTGAAGCTCGAGGTGCCCTGGGACGAGACGAACCGAAAGCATGCCTGGCGGCTCGAGCTGATCGACTCGGACGGCCGGCCGGTGGAGGCGGCGGGGGGAGCCGAGGGACGCCCGATCGAGATCGGAGGGGAGTTCGAGGTCGGCCGGCCGGCCGGTGTCAAGCCGGGCACGCCGATCGACCTGCCGCTAGCGATCAATCTGAGCGCGCTTCCCCTCGAGCCCGACGGCCGGTACGTCTGGAAGCTCTGGATCGACGGGCGCACGGACGAGGACTGGCAGCTCGCGTTCTCGACGCGGCCCGTGCCGAGCTGACGCTACTTCCGCTCCCGACGCTACCGATCCGGACTGCCTACCGCGAGTCGATCGCCGCGCGCAGGGACGCGACGAGCTCGCGCAGGGCGCCCGGCCCTTGCTGCTCGCCGACCTCGACGGCGCGGCTGCCGACGACGATCCCGTCCGCGAGCGAGGCGGCCTCGACCGCCTGCTCCGGGCCGGCGATCCCGAAGCCCGCGTACAGGGGCACGTCGGTGACCGAGCGTGCACGCGCGACCAGGTCGGGCAGCTGCGAGGAGGCCGTCGACCGCGCCCCGGTGGTCCCCGTGACGGAAACGAGGTAGAGCCAGCCGTCCGTACTCTCAGCGGCGAGCCGGATCCGCTCGGTCGGTGTCGTCGGCGCGACGAGTTGCACGCGCGAGAGCTCGGGATGCGCCTCGATCGGCAGGTCGGCGAGGATGAATCCCGTCGCGCCGGCCGTTCGCGCGTCTCGCTCGAAGCGGTCGTAGCCATAGGTTTCGAGGAGCGACGCATACGTCATGGGGATGAGGGGCACGTCGACGAGTCGGCGCACCTCCCGGAGGCAGTCGAGACAGGCCGCCGTGCGCATGCCCTGGGCGAGCGCGCGCTCGCCGGCGAGGCGGATCACCGGGCCGTCCGCGAGCGGATCCGAGAAGGGAAAGCCGATCTCGAGCAGGTCAGCGCCACCCTCGACTGCCGCCGCGGCGAGGGCGGGCGTGTCCCGTCCCGCCATGAGGTAGATGGACAGCCGCTTCCGGCTACCCATCGTGCGTCTCGGCCTCGAGCACGGTCTGCAAGTCCTTGTCGCCACGGCCGCACATGTTCACGAGCACGACCTCCTCGTCGAGCTCGACTGCGCGGGCGAGGGCATGAGCCGGCTCGAGGGCCGGAATGATCCCCTCTCGCTCCGAGAGCAGATGGAACGCCGCCAGCGCCTCGCCGTCGGTCGCGGTCGTGTACTCGACGCGGCCGGTGTCCCTGAGCCAGGCGTGCTCGGGCCCGACGCCGGGGTAGTCGAGCCCGGCCGAGATCGAGTGGGCGTCCATGATCTGGCCGTCTTCGTCCGCGAGCGTCGACGAGCGCGCGCCGTGAAGCACAGTGGGCCGGCCGGCCGTCAGCGAGGCGGCCCCCGCCGCCTCGACCCCGATCAGCCGAACGCCGGCATCGTCGAGGAACCCCGCGAACATGCCGATGGCGTTCGAGCCGCCGCCGACGCAGGCGACGACGGCGTCGGGCAGGCTGCCGGTCAACTCGAGCATCTGCGACCTCGCCTCCCGTCCGATCACCGCTTGGAGGTCGCGAACGAGCTCCGGATACGGCGCCGGTCCTGCGCAGGTGCCGATCAGGTAGTGCGTCGTCTCGACGTTCGTGATCCAGTCGCGGATCGCCTCGGAGAGCGCCTCCTTCAGCGTCCTCGTCCCGAACTCGACGGCGCGCACCTCGGCTCCGAGCAGGTGCATCCGCTCGACGTTCGGCCGCTGGCGGCGCATGTCCTCGGCGCCCATGTAGACGACGCAGTCGAAGCCGAAGCGGGCGCACACGGTGGCCGTGGCGACGCCGTGCTGCCCGGCGCCCGTCTCGGCCACGATCCGCCGCTTGCCGAGCCTGAGCGCCAGCAGCGCCTGGCCGAGTGCGTTGTTGATCTTGTGAGCGCCCGTGTGGTTCAGGTCCTCGCGCTTGAGATACAGGCGCTTGCCCGGAACGACCCGGTCGGCGAACGTGATCGGGCTCGGCCGGCCGACGTACGAGCGCTGGAGCCGTTCGAGCTCCTCGTGAAACACCGGATCGGCCCAGGCTGCTCGCCAGCCGCGCTCGAGCTCGTCGAGTGCAGGAACGAGGGTCTCGGGGACGTAGCGGCCGCCGTAGGGGCCGTACGTGCTCTGGGAGGGGAGGTCCGTCATGCCCGCGCGGCTTCCACGAACGCCCTCAGCTTCCCGTGATCCTTGATCCCGGGTGCTTCCTCGACGCCCCGCGCCGTGTCGACCGCCCAGGGGTGTACGGCGGCGATCGCGGCCCGGACGTTGCCTGCGTCGAGCCCGCCGGCCAGGACGATGCGACCGTCCGCCTCGGCTGCTCGGTGCCAGTGGTCGTCGTCCTCGGCGAGCCAGGGCAGGTCGAGCACGCGCGCGACCTGTGTGCCTGCTCGCAGCAGCACCGCGTCGCGCCCCCGATGGCCGTTCTCGACCTCGTAGAGCTGAACGAGATCGGCGCCCACCTCGAGCGGCTCGTCGACGCAGACGGCGACCGACAGCATCGTCTCCGGCACGGGGAGGACGCCGGGCGCCTGGCGCGGGGTGTCGGCGAGGATGAAGCCCGCGAGGTCTGCTCCGGCCTCGGCGGCGGCGGCGACGTCCTCCTCGCGGGTCAGACCGCAGATCTTGACGAGCGGCCGCGAGACGAGCTCGGCGAGCTTCGCGGGCGGATCGGGCGCCTTCATGAGTGACGAGCCGACGAGAATCGCGTCGGCGCCCGCGAGCTCCGCTGCCGCGCCCTGGGCCCTGCTCCAGATCCCGCTCTCCGCGACGACGACCCGGTCCTGCGGGGCGGCCGCAACGAGCTCGAGTTGACGGCGCCGGTCGATCTCGAAGGTCGCGAGGTCGCGCGCGTTGATGCCGATCGGGTCTGCGCCGAGCGCGACCGCCCGTGCGAGCTCGCCGGCATCGTGGGCCTCGACGAACGCGTCGAGACCGAGCTCGGCGGCGCCCGCCATGAGCCTGGCTACGTCCCGGTCTTCGAGGTCGCGAAGGATCAGCAGCAGCGCGTCCGCGCCTGCTTCCACGGCGTTCCCGAGGTCCTCGTCCGTCGAGAAGAACCCCTTCGCGAGCAGCGGCAGCGACGTGCGGGCCCGAGCCGCGCGCAGGTCGTCCCAGCTGCCGCCGAAGCGCTCCTCGTCGACGAGCACCGACACCGCCGCCGCGCCGGCCCGCTCGTAGCCGGCCGCGATCCCGCCCGGGTCGGCGTCGGGCCGCAAGTCGCCCATCGACGGCGACCGGCGCTTCACCTCGCCGATCGCCTGGAGGCCCGGCCCGGCCAGCGCGTCACGGAAGCGTGCCATCTCTATGCCGCCGCCTTGCTGAACGAGGCGAGAGCCTCGAGCCGTTCGCCGGCGACTCCTGCGGCGATCGCCTCCGCTGCCAGCGCGATCCCGTCGGGGAGCTCGTCGGCATGCCCGGCCGCGACGAGTGCGCCGGCGGCGTTGAGAACCACCGCGTCCCGGCGCGGGCCGGTCTCGCCGGCGAAGATCCGCCGGATCGTCTCCGCATTCGCGTCGGGCGAGTCACCGACCAGCTCGGACGGCGCGCACCTGGGGATGCCGAGCTCGAGGGGGTCGATCTGGCGCTCGTGCACCCGCCCGTCCACCACCTCGGCGACGAGGTTCGGCCCGGTCGGGGAGAGCTCGTCGATCCCGTCCGCGCCGTGGACGACGTACGCGCGCTCGGCACCGAGCTGTACGAGCACCTCGCCGATCGTCGCCACCAGGTCCGCAGCGTAGACGCCGACGACCTGGGCGCGCGCCCCGGCAGGGTTGGTCAGCGGTCCGAGGACGTTGAAGATCGTGCGGGTCGCGAGCTCCCGCCGGACCGGCGCCGCATGGCGCATCGCGGGGTGGTGGGACGGGGCGAAGAGGAAGCCGAAGCCGAGCGTGTCGATCGACTCCTCGATCCGGACCGGCGGGAGCTCGAGCTCGAAGCCGAGTGCCTCGAGCACGTCGGCCGAGCCCGAGGCCGACGACACGGCGCGGTTCCCGTGCTTGGCCACGCCGGCTCCGGCGGCCGCGGCCAGAAGCGCGGCTGCGGTCGAGATGTTGAACGTTCGGGCGCCGTCTCCGCCGGTACCCGCCGTGTCGACGAGATCCGTGCGCGTCGGCTTCACTGCGAGCACGTGGTTGCGCATGGCCTCGGCGCACCCTGCGATCTCGTCCGGCGTCTCTCCCTTGATCCGCAGCGCGACCAGAAACGCACC
This sequence comes from uncultured Thermoleophilia bacterium, assembly GCA_963797645.1. Classification (GTDB taxonomy): domain Bacteria; phylum Actinomycetota; class Thermoleophilia; order Gaiellales; family Gaiellaceae; genus CAWCQC01. Next base: position 457,240 of record CAWCQC010000013.1, read on the forward strand.
GATCTGGGCCGCGGTCGCGTCGCCGCTCATGATCTGATCCATGACCGCGCGCGCCTCCGAGCGCGTCAGGTCACGGCCGTCCATCAGGCGGGCGAGCGCGAGCTGGATCACGCGCTCCTCCCCAGGAACCGCTTCCCGATCTCGGGGCCGAGGGGAGTCAGAACCGACTCCGGATGGAACTGGATCCCGTCGACGGAATACTCCCGATGCCGAACGGCCATCACCTCGTCGTCGTCTGTCCGTCGCGGATATCTCGAGCACGTCGGGCACACGGGTGGCCGCGAGCGAGTGATAGCGGCCCGCCTCGAGGGGGCTCACGAGCCCTGCGAAGATCCCGCGCCCGTCGTGCGAGACCCTGCTCGCCTTGCCGTGGACGAGCCGCCTCGCAGGCCCCACCTCGCCGCCGAAGGCCTCGACGATCGCCTGGTGGCCGAGGCACACCCCGAGAGTCGGTATACGCGGTCCGAGTCGGCGTACGATCTCGATCGTGGCGCCTGCGCCTGCGGGACGGCCGGGGCCGGGGGAGATGACGAGGTGCGTGGGCTCGAGCGCCTCCGCCTCGTCTGCGTCGAGCTTGTCGTTGCGGATCACCGTCACGGCGGCCCCGAGCTCCTCGAACAGGTGCGCGAGGTTGTACGTGAAGCTGTCGTAGTTGTCGACGAGCAGCATCCGTGCTTGGCCGGTCATCGCGAGCCCTCCGCCAGCTCGATCGCGGCCTCGAGCGCAGCGAGCTTGTTGAGGCACTCGTGATGCTCGGCCGTCGGATCGGAGTCCGCGACGATCCCGCCGCCGGCCTGGAGCATGGCAACGCCGTCACGGAGGACGAGCGTCCGGATCGCGATGCACGTGTCGAGCGTCCCGCCCGGCAGGACGTAGCCGACCGCTCCGGCGTAGACGCCCCGCCGGTATCCCTCGAGCTCCGAGATGATCTGCATCGCGCGAACCTTCGGTGCTCCCGATACGGTTCCGGCCGGGAAGCAGGCGCGCAGCAGGTCGAAGGGATTCGCCTCCTCGCGCAGCTCTCCGACGACCTCCGAGACGAGATGCGTGATGTGCGAGAACCGCTCGGGTTGCATGAACCGCTCGACGTGGACGGTGCCCGCCCGGCAGACGCGGGACAGGTCGTTGCGGCCGAGGTCGACGAGCATGACGTGCTCGGCCCGGTCCTTCTCGGACGCGAGCAGCTGCTCGGCGTCGCCCTCGCCGGGGCGGATCGAGCCGGCGATGGGGTTCAGGCTCGCGCGGAGCCCCTCGCACTTCACGACGGTCTCCGGCGAGGAGCCGACGAGCGCGAGCCCGTCGAGCTCGAGCAGGAACAGGTAAGGCGACGGGTTGACCCGGCGGAGCGCGCGGTAGAGCTGAAGTGCCGAGGCCGACGTGGGGCGCAACGCGCGCTGCGCGACGACGATCTGGAAGGCGTCCCCGGCGCGGATGTACTCCTTGGCGCGGACGACACGGCGCTCGTGCTCGGCCTGGTCCGGATAGCGGGTCAGCGGCCCACCCTGTGCGCCACCGCCGGCCGGCGCTGCCGGAAGAGGCCCCTCGAGCCGTTCGCCGAGCTCCGCCGGGTCGCCGTAGAGGACCTCGGCGATCCCGCGCGGGTGGTCGAAGCGGACGAGGGTGTCGACGACGACGAAGCGGCTCTCCGGGAGCTCCGGCCCCTCGTCGGGCAGTGGCACGGTCGGTTCGAGCTTTGCGACGAAGTCGTAGCCCAGATAGCCGACGACCGGCGCGCCGAGCGTCTCGGCCTCCTCGAAGCCGACGATCCGCGACCCGCAGCCGACGAACGAGTACCGGCCGAGGCGCCCGCGCTCGACCGACTCGAGCAGGAAGCTGGGCCCTGCCTCCCTCAGGCGCAGGTAGGCCCCGAGCGGCGTGATCAGGTCGGTCGGGATCTCGGTGGCTGTCTCGGTCACGGCTCCATTTTGACGGTCGGGGACACGAAAAAGACCTTCCGGCGGGAAGGTCTCGAGCGGAACGGTCTCTGCAGGCCTCAGGATCTCAGGCGACGCTCCCGCTCCGCTCGCGGCGCCAGGCCCACCAGGTGCGGAGGAGCGTCGTCATCGGGGTCAGCGTATGCGAACGCGGCCGCGCGCGTCAACCCGAAGCCCAGCCGGTACGCTCCGGGCATGCCGGCGAGCGTCATTCTCGGAGCGGCGCGCACCCCGTTCGGGAAGTTTTCCGGTGGCCTCGCGCGCTTTGCCGCGGTCGAGCTGGGAGCCAGGGCGATGCGGGCCGCCCTCGAGCGCTCGGCTGTCCCCGATGCGGATGTCGGGTACGTCGTGATGGGCCAGGTCATCCAGGCGGGAGCCGGCCAGATCCCGTCGCGTCAGGCTCAGATCGCGGCCGGGCTGCCGCGCGAGATCGGCTCGGAGACGCTGAACAAGGTGTGTGCGTCCGGGATGCGCGCCGTCACGGTCGCCGACCAGATGATCCGGGCCGGCGACCAGCAGGTCGTGGTCGCCGGCGGGATGGAGTCGATGTCCCAGGCCCCGTATCTGCTGCCGAAGGCACGGTTCGGCTACCGGATGGGGAACGGTGACCTGGTCGACGCGATGCTCCACGACGGGCTCGTCTCGACGTTCGACGGTCGGCACATGATCGAGCAGGCGTCGCTCGTCGCCCGGGAGCTCGGCATCAGCCGTGAGGATCAGGACGCCTGGGCGCTTCGCTCGCACGAGCGGGCAGTCGCCGCGACCGACACGGGTCTCTTCGCGGAGGAGATCGTGCCGGTCGAGGGCGTCGAGGTGGACGAGGCGCCGCGCCGCGACACCTCGCTCGAGAAGCTCGCGAAGCTGCCGCCGGTGGGCGATCCCGAGGGCACGACGACGGTCGGCAACGCTCCGGGCCTGAACGACGGTGCGGCTGCGCTCGTCGTGGCAAGCGAGGACTACGCGAGGGAGCGCCGCCTCGAGCCGCTGGCTCGAATCATCGGGGCGGCGTACGTCGCCGACGACTTCGCGTATCTGGCACGGGCCCCCGGGCTTGCCGGGCAGCGTGCGCTGGACCGGCTGGGCAAGCGCATCCAGGAGGTTGAGCGCGTCGAGATCAACGAGGCGTTCTCCTCGGTGGCCCTCCATTCGACACGCATGCTCGGGGCCGATCCCGAGCGCGTGAACGTGAACGGTGGTGCCGTAGCGCTCGGGCACCCGATCGGCGCCTCGGGAGCAAGGCTCGTGACGACTCTCACATACGAGCTGCGGCGGCACGGCGGCGGGCTCGGCCTCGCCGCGATCTGCTCCGGCGGCGGCCAGGGGGACGCGATCGTCCTCGAAGCGTGATCCGGGATCTCCGCCGCTGGGAGGCGCTGCTTCTCTGTGCGAAACGGGTCACGATTTCCGGTGGACACCAGCTCCTCCTGCGGGGTGGCTTCGACGAGCTCGGCTCGTGACTCAGGGCTCGGGTAGGGGAGAGTCGGATGACGGCAGTAGGCTTCGGCCATGAGCTTCGGGCACGTGTTGGTGGTCGGCGCCGGCCAGATGGGAGCCGGTATCGCCCAGGTGGTTGCTGCCTCGGGACGGCGTGTGACGCTCGTAGACGCGGCTCCGGGAGCCGTCGACCGAGGCCTCGAGACGATCGGCAGGAGCCTCGAGAAGCTCGCGGCGCGAGGTGCCCCGTACGAACCTGCCGACGTGCTCGCTCGCATCGAGCCGGGTGACGACCTCGTTCCGGCCGATCTCATGATCGAGGCGATCGTCGAGGAGGCCGCCGCGAAGGAGGAGGTGTTCCGGCGGGCGGACGGGGCTCTTCCGGCCGGGGCCGTGCTCGCGTCGAACACGTCGTCGATTCCGATCACGCGGCTCGGTGCCGTGACCGGCCGCCCGGATCGCGTGATCGGCATGCACTTCTTCAACCCGGTCCCCCTGATGGCGCTGGTCGAGGTGATCCGCGGCTTCGCGACGTCCGAGGAGACCGCGGCCGCCGTGTCGTCACTCGCGCGCGACCTCGGCAAGACTCCAGCCGAGGCACGGGACTTTCCGGGCTTCGTCGCCAACCGGATCCTGATGCCGCTGATCAACGAGGCGGCGTACACGCTGATGGAGGGCGTCGCCGAGGCCGAGGCGATCGACGAGATCGCAAGGCTGGGGCTGAATCATCCACTGGGGCCCCTGGCGCTCGCCGACCTGATCGGGCTCGACACCTGCGTCGCGATCATGAGCGTGCTGCACGAGGGCTTCGGCGACCCGAAGTACGCGCCTTGCCCGTTGCTTCGGCAGTACGTGCAGGCGGGCCGCCTCGGCAGAAAGGCCGGACAAGGGTTCTTTGCGTATGACCAGACGTGACGACGAGCCGGTCCGGCTCACGCGGATCTACACGCGAGGCGGCGACGCCGGGGAGACGAGCCTCGGAGACGGAAGCCGGGTCTCGAAAACCGACCTGCGAATCGCTGCCTACGGAACGGTCGACGAGCTGAACGCGGCGCTGGGCGCGGTCGTCGCGGCGGGCCCGTCCGACGAGTATCGGCCGTGGCTCGAACGCATCCAGAACGACCTGTTCGATCTGGGCGCAGATCTCTCGGTGCCCGCCGGGGACCCCGGCCGGCGCCTCCGGGTCGATCCGGAGCAGGTGGCCTGGCTCGAAGGCCTCTGCGACCGCGTCAACGCCCGTCTCGAGCCGCTGCGGAGCTTCGTGCTGCCGGGAGGCAGCGAGGTCGCCTCCCGGCTGCACGTGGCGCGCACGGTCTGCCGCCGTGCCGAGCGGCTGGCCGTCGAGCTGGCAGCGCAGGTCGAGGTCACACCCGAGGCGCTCGCCTATCTGAACCGCCTGTCGGACCTTCTCTTCATACTCGCCCGTGGTGCGAACGCGCAGGAGGGAGTGGCCGAGCCTCTCTGGAAGCCGGGCGAATCTCGCGGCTCGTAGCGGCGGCGCGGGCGGCTGTCAGGGCGCGCCGAAGTCGGCGACGACGATCGTGACGTCGAGCCCGTTGAAGTCGCCTGGCGCTCCCTCGACGTGAACGGCTGCGAGGCCCACGACGCGGAACGCGCTGCCGAGCAGGACGCGCCGGTGCGGCGGGCTCTGCAGCCACAGCGCGAGGGCTTCCTCCGGCGTGACGTCGGGTGAGCGCCAGAGCAGCGTCTCGCCGACGGAAGAGCCGCGGTAATGGCGGCGAATGCGCTCGAACGGGGAGGTCCCGTTTGCAGACTCGTGCGCGAAGAAGCCGAGGCGCGCCATCGCGCGGGCGTGAGAGGCAGCGGCTCGCTCGAGAGCGGGGGACCAACGCAGCGTGCGCAGGCCGCGCTCGGCGCGCGTCTGGTTGATCAGCTCGGCGAGGGACTTCTCGAGCTGGCTGCGCCCCGGCGCCGTGCTCTGTACCGCCGGTACGCCGGCGGTACCGACAGCGAGAACCGCCGCGACGACGGCGACGAGCAGGAAGGTTGCTCCGCGACGCATGGTCTACCACGCGGATCGGCGCCGGCCGTGCGCCGGGCATCCCCCGAAAGGGGGATCGGATCAGTTCTCTCTAGCGCCGGGCGCCGAAGTCGACCACGACGAGGGTCACGTCTCGGCCGCGGTACACGCCGGGTGCGTTCTCGACGAAGATGGTCGCCACACCCATGTGCCGCCACTTGCGGGCGAGAAGGTCTGCTCGATGCGGAGCACTCGCGAGCCAGGCGGAGACGACCTGGCGGGCGGAGGCGACTCCCTGCTGCCAGTAGATGACCTCGCCCACGACGGCGGATCCGTAGTAGGAAAGCAGCCGGCTCCCGAAGCTGCCTCCGCCCGCCGACGAGTGGCTGAAGTAGCCCTTCCGGCCCATTGACGCGACGTGTGCGCGAGCTGCGCGCCTCAGCCCGGCCGACGGTCTCAGTTGGCGCCGCCCGTGGCTGGCGCGGACCTCGTTGATGGCGGTCGCGACCCCTGCGGCCAGACCGTTCGGAGTCGACCGGGTGCCGGCCGTGGCCGACGCGGCCCAGCCGAGCAACGTGAGCGCCATCACGATCAGGACGACGGCGGCGTGCCGCGTCGCCGTGTGCTTTCCCCCACGCACGAAGGGGGCAGTATAAGCCCCCGGGGCGGCTGTATCCGTCCCTTCTGGCTACCATCGGCCTCGTGCGGCGCCTTACCCTGCTGCCCGCATCCTTCCTCGCGGGCATTGCCCTAGCCGGTTGTGGGTCGTCCTCGGTGCCCGACGCGCCAGCGGGCGCCGGGGCGACGCGCCCGCCGTCGCCGATGCTCTCAGCTCTGGCCGAGAAGCTTCCCGAGGCGTCCGAGCCGGCCCGGCCAGACCGCTGCGAGCCCGGGAGGGAGCGCTCGCTTCGCACTGATCGGGCCGCCTACGCCGCAGTCGCCCAGGGGCGGACGGTTGCGTACGTCCAGCCGGGCGGGCCCAAGCTGAAGGTCTTCGGGCGGCGGAACATCAACGGGTTCCCGACTGTGTTCGGCGTGCTTGCCGAGCTCCGGAACGCCGACTGCGACGTCACGTGGTACTACGTCCAGCTCCCTATGAAGCCGAACGGTGCAACGGGCTACGTGCGGGCTGCCGACGTGGCTATCGGGATCGTCGACACGCGCATAGAGATCGACCTGTCGGCGCGCCGGATCGACGTGTTCCGGGACGGCCGGCGGATCCGCAAGCTCACGACGGCGGTCGGTAGACGCGAGACCCCGACGCCCACCGGCAGCTACTACGTCAACCAACGGCTCGTGGCGCCCGACCCGTGGGGGCCGTTCGGGCCCGCGGCGCTCGGCATCAGCGCCTTCTCTCCCGTGCTGCAGGAGTGGGTGCAGGGTGGGCCGATCGCGATCCACGGCACGAACGACCCGCAGAGCGTCGGCGACGCCGCCTCGCACGGATGTCTGCGCGTGCGGAACGACGGGCTGGTCTGGCTGTTTCGCGAGATCCCCGCGGGCACTCCGGTCGAGATCACGGCCTGAGCGCCAGGCTCAGGTACCCGCGGCGACCGCCTTCGGAGGCTCGAACGACTGTCCGTTCGGGAGCTCGACCTGGGTCAGCCGCGCATAGACGATCCAGCGCTCCGACGCGCTGTACAGGGGATGGCACGCGGACAGCACGAGCGCTTCGTAGCTACGGGGCTCGAGGATGCTCCAGTCGTCGTTCTTGACGATCTCGTGCTCGACGACCCGGTACGTGAACGTCCCGTACGGGAGCTCGAGCTCGATCCGGTCACCGGCCTCGAGCTCGTCGATGTGCCGGAACGGTGCACCGAACGTCGTCCTGTGGCCCGCGATCGCCGACAGCTTTCCGAGCCCCGGCAGGGCCGCCTCCTCGTAGAGGCCGGGCCCCTTCGAGAGATCGCGCCCCCATTCTGTTCCGTTGACGAAGACGGGGTCGATGTCGAGCCTGGGGATGACGAGGCGGCCGAGAGCGTCGCCGGGCTCGATGGTCGCGGCAAATTGCTCGGCCGCGCGGCGCACGGTCGCCTCGTCGGCGGCCGGCGACTGGGGCCCGCCGTCCGAGGTGGGCTCGGCGGGCTGGGCCTGCCACTGGGCGAACTCCTTGTCCAGCTGTCCGGCGAGCTGGTGCTGCTGGTATCGGGCGTAGAGGTCGGTGACCGGGTCGCGCCAGAAGTAGACGGCGGCGCCGTAGGCCAGCGCGACCAGGCCAAGCACGATGAACGCCGTTCCCAGGCGGCCGCGGAAACGTTTCATTCCTCACTCACCATAGACGAGACATCGGCAGCTGCCGGCCGGGTCTGAGCGGCGTGCAGACCGGCCAGGAGGCGTCACCGGCTTCCCAGCCTCTCGTTCAGCCAGGCGGCCCCTCCGGCGAGCGAGGTCTGCCTGAAGCGCGTGAACGTGGGGGAGAGCTTCGTACGCAGCCGGAGGCCCGTGTCCTTGCGGTTCAGCCCGATGCGCGGGCGGAGCAGGGGCTCGTCCGCGCGGTGTGCAGAGGAGAGCGTGACGCCCGCCAGGTAGCCGACCCGGCGTGCTGCGCCTGCGACCCGATCGTCGGCGAGGCCGTAGGGGTAGGCGATCGTCTCGCACGATCCGAGCCGATCCTCGATCGTCTGCCGCGATGCGTCGAGCTCCTCCGCGAGCTGCGCGTCCGAGACCTCGGGCAGCTTGGGATGGGTGACGGTGTGGGAGCCGATCTCCCAACCCCCCTCCCGAAGCTCGCCGAGCCCGTCCCAGCCGAGGGGCGACATCTCGGCTGCGTACTCGCCCTGCGTCCACTGCTCGACCCCGGGCCACGAGAGGAGGCGGCCCGACGCGGGAAAGCTCGTGACCGCGAACACGGTCGCCGGGTAGCCGAGCTCGTCCAGGATCGGCTTCGCGCGAGCAGTCGAGAGATACCCGTCGTCGAACGTGACGACGACGCTCCGTTCCGGCAGAGCTCCCGTTTGCCGGCGACGCTCCGCCTCGGCCAGAGTCAGGCCGACGTATCCGCGCCGGGCGAGCAAGCCGACCTGCTCGGCGAGGAGCTCCTCGGTCACGGCGAGCCGCGCCGGCCAGGTCGAGGACACGGCGTGGTAGCAGAGGATGAACGGCGCACGCACGTCGGCAAAGATGCAGACGCCTGAGCACGAGGCCCAGGCGTCAGGCAGTCAGGCTTTGGTTGGCGTCGTTAGCTGGTCGTGCTCGAGCGGCGCTTGAGCAGGATGCCCGTGGCGATCAACGCCACGCCGGCGACGATGATCAGAGCGAGGTTCAGGCCGGTGAACGGCAAGGTCCCCTCGTTTCCGAGCGCGCCGGAGGCGAGATCCTGCTGGACGTTCCCGGGCCCTCCACCGTAGACGACTTCGTCGGCGTCAGCGGCGAGTGCGGCGGGTACGACGCCAAGCGCAAGCAGCGAACCAGTAACTATGAGGCTTGCAAGGCGGAGTCGCATGTCGGGGGTGTCCTCCTTCTGGGTGAGTAGCTCTCTCACCCTAGCTCAGTCGTCGGCGATCGTAAAGACCCTGGGAACCGAGTCGCCCACTGCCGCAGGTAGCGAGCGTTCAGCTCGCCGGGGTCGATTTCCCGTCCAGCCTCGAGCAGACGACGCACCCTGTCGGCCACCTTGTCGTTCGGATTCAGCTCGAGAGCTCGGGTCAGTTGCGCTCTCGCTGCCTGCGTGTTGCCGAGGGAACCCTCGAGCAGAGCGAGCTGGAGGTAGGCGTACCAGTTCTTCGGCTCCCGCTCGAGCGCGCGGCCGAACGCTTCTCGGGCGAGGGCCGTGTCGCCGAGCTGGAGCGCCATCGAGCCCTCGAGCAGGTAGGGCTCCGCGCTCAGGCGGTTCAGATCCGCGGCGCGCTCGAGACGGGACACCGCCAGCTCGGGATTGCTGCGCCAGCCGGCCAGCGCGGCGTCGGAGTAGGCGGCGGCCAGCGCCGGCACGACGAGCGCGGCGCCGGCGACGAGTGCGATGCCGACGACGGCGGCTGCGGCCGCGCCCCGCGACACGGCGCTGCCCGACGGCTCCTGTTCGCCCGGCGTCGTGCGGGGCTCGCCGGGCCGATCCTCGTCGGCGACCGTCGCGCCGGCCAGCGCGAGGAGCCCGAGCGCCGGGCCCGCGAGAGCCGGAATCTCCCAGAACCAGTCCTGCGACCCGTACAGGAGCCAGTAGGTGAAGACCATGACCGCTGCGCCGACTGCCCCGCCGGCGACGGCATCGAGCCTTCGCCGGCGAGAGAGCGCGAGCCACACGGCAGCGACGAGGAACACGAGGAACAGCGCCGTGCCGACGATGCCGAGCTGGCTGAGCATCCGCAGCTCGATCGAGTGCGGGTAGCGCGGCTCCCTCGTGTCGTCCTCTCTGCGCTCCAGGTAGGCGGCCGCGTAGTTGTCGGATCCGATGCCCGTCACCGGATGGTCGAGAAACTCACTCCAGGCGACCTTCCACTCTCCGTAGCGCCCAGAGCTGAGCGAGCCCGTGAAGCGCGAGCCGTTGTCGTCGCGAGCCGCGCCGCCCGCGAAGTCGTCCCAGCGCGCCTCGATCCAGTCTCGCGGATGCTCGATCCTCGCGGCCGCCACCGCGCCGGCGCCCGCAAGGCCGGCGAGGCACGCGGCGACGACGACGCAGGTCAGTGCTACCTGGGCTCGGCGGGGAACCTCGACTCGGGCGTCGGCGAGCGCCCAGAGCACGCCTGCCAGCGCGAGCCCCGCGGCGGCGGCCAGGACGAGCCAGGGCTCGGCGCCCAGCGTCGGATCGGCGATCAGCTCCCGGTCGAACTGATCGTGGACGTCGAGCAGCGGCCGGACGACTGCCAGAGCGGCGATCGTGACGAGCGTTCCCGCGAGGACGAGTCGCAACCGCTGGCGTGCGAGAAGCAGGGCCAGGCCGATTGCGACCGGCATCAGGAAGAGCCAGGCCCGGCTCTGGCCGAGGAGGGCGAGGTCCACGAACAGCCCGGCTGCGCCCAGGGCCACGGCCCGCACCGCAGGATGCAGAGGCCGGCTCGCAGCGATGTACAGCGCCGGCCAGACGGCGGACATCCAGAGCGCGACGTTCCCGTTCACATAGCCGACCGGCGACCGTAGACGTCCCTCGAGGAAGAACCCGGTGGCGTCGCCTGCCGTCCCGAGCCTGACGAGGACGATGAGACCGATCACGGCCACGCCGAAGGTGAAGACGGCGAGCAGCAAGGTGACCGCGCGCGGAGTCCAGGGCCACATCGCGAACAGCGCGAACCCGGCTGCGTAGACCAGCGTCTTGTCGGCTCCGGTCCACGCGTCCGCCGGGAAGTCGGCCCACAGAATCGAGAGGTAGTTCCAGCCGACGAACGCGGCCAGCGCCACGAGCATGGCCGTCCGCCCGCGGCCCCAGTCGGTCAAGCGGGGAGGCCTCACCAGCACGGTTACGGCGAGGAGCGCCACCATACCGGCACCGACGAGGCCCCATTGCGTCGGCCTGAACCCGCCGTCGACGGCGCTCCAAACGAGCCAGACGACGATGGCGACGACGCCCGCAGGCAGAACGGGGCTTCTATAGCTAAGGTCGAGGGTGAGCGCACGCACGGTAGCCCCGCTTTCAGTACACCGGATCGGCGCCGGGAGGCCGGCGCTTTACCAGGGTGTCACCACTTCCTTACGCCCCGGAGGCCCACGTGATCCTCCTGCCGGGTGATCCTGGGAATGTAGTCGGCACACCCGATGCGGGAGGAAAGATGACGAAGGTTCGCGTGCTGTACCGCCTTCCGACCGTCGTCACGGTCGACCTGGACGCCGGAACGGTCGAGAGCGTCCAGGTCGACGACGAGGTTCGGATCGCCTCGTGGACCGGTGCGTGCACGGAGGAGCGTGGCGGCCGGATCCTGCGGGGGGCGACCGACGACGAGCTCGACCTCGCGCTCGCCATTGCGGCTGGCACACCGTGGCCGCGATCGTGCGCTCGCGCGGCTGCCTGAGAATTCGTCCACCAGCGGAGCGGCGAGAGCCGATGGGCTCCGCCGGCGTCCCGAAATCCTGCCGGCCCAAGATCCTGCCGGTCGGTCGAATACGACCTGACAGGAGTTGACAAGACCGGCACGCGGAAGTAAGGTGCGACGCAGGTTTCGGGCGTGCCCGGAACTCCTCGGGGCTGTTGGTTTTCTTTCTGGCACTGGAGGTGCCGCTGGTGCGGACGGAGTCTTGCCCACGACGCAGATGGGCAGCCTGGACTTCGTGGACGGCGGTTTTTGCCGCCGTCGGATTCCTCGTGCTCGCGGCCCCGGCCCTCGCCGCCGATCCGGTCATCGAAGGCTCGACGGTAGCCGCTCCCGAGACGCAGCCGGTCCACGATCCGCTTGTGTCAGCGCCCTTCGACCCGGAAGTCCCGCCAGGCGAGCCGGTGCCCGCCGACGGTGTCGGTTTGCCCGAGCCGCCCCGCAGACCCGGTCCCGACGCCCGGTCAGGATCCCGTGCCGCCTGTCGATACGACGCCTCCCGCGGACCCGGTGCCACCGGTCGACTCGACACCTCCACCCGTTCCCGACCCCTCGGCCCCGGTCGCCCCGAGCCCGGTCGACCCGGCTCCCGATCCGGCACCGGTGCTGCCGCCGCCCGTAGTGGACGGAGGCACACCGGCACCGGCGGACGAGGTCGTCTTCCCGCCGGCGGGCGATGGAAGCGTCCCGGCCGAACCGGCCGTGCCGCCGGCCCCGGCCGCCGAGCCGGCTCCGACGAACCCGACTCCCGCGCCGACTCCGATCGATGTCACTCCACCGGACTCGGTCGAGTCGCCGCCGGCCGCCGAGCCCGCGCCCGTCGTCGCCGAGACGCCGACGGAGCCGGCGCCCGTCGAGCTCCCGAGCTCGCCGCCGGTCGACCCGTCACCCGCACCGGCCATCGCCGGACCGATGATCCCGCTGGCCGAGACGACGCCCGAGTTCCACGTCGTCCTGGTCGGAGGCGAGGTGGCCGTGATCGAGGGCGCGGTCGAGGAACGCCGTGACGGACGCGCCGACCGACCCGTCGGGGGCCGGGCGTTCACGGGTATCGACACCTGGTCGGCTGCCAAGACGCCCGTCGTTCCGCCGGCTGAAACTCCTGCTCAACTGCCTGCGCTCATGCAGGCTCCATCTGCCGCGGGCGGCGCGGCCGGTTCGACAGCCGGCGGCGGCGGCCTTGCCGGCTTCGCGCTGGTTGCGACGCTCCTGTGTCTCGTCGCGCCGGCTTTGCTCCGGCGCCTGCGCACATCCGCACTGATCTGGCGTCCCGTTGCGTTCGTATCTCCGCTCGAGCGGCCTCCCGGTCTCTAGCCCTAAGACAGGGCGTGCCGGGCCGATCGGCCCGGGAGTACTGGAAGGCTCGAGAAGGAGGAAAGGCAATGGGAAGAACACGCTTCGAACCAAACGGATCTCAGCCCGCGAAGGGCGAAGGGCGGGCGCTCAAGGCAGCGCCCATGGCGACCGATGTGACTGGTGCAGCCGGAGCCGGCGATACGGTTCCGATCCTCCGGCCCCAGCCGACAACCGACGAGATGAGAACGAGCTTGCGTAACCGAGTGGCGACACTTCTCAGGCGCAACGGCGCGTCGAGCGTCCCGCCGGCGCTCGTTCCCGTCGACAGCGCCGACCCGTGGGACGAGTTCCGCAGAGAGCTCGACCGGAGCCGGCGCTACGAGAGGACGTTCGTCGTGGTTCGCGTCCCGAGCCGAAGAAGCCAGGGATCGAATCAAGACGGCCATTCCGCGAACCGCGACTCGATGTACGAGGAGATGCTGCAGATCGGCGCGTTCCTGCGGAGCGTCGATCGGGCCTGGCTCGCGGACGAGAGCGTCTACGTTCTGCTCCCGGAGAGCGACCGCGCGATGGGGGAGGCGTTCCTCACCCGCGTGCGCCGCCTCGCTCCGGAGGTCCTGCCGGACGAAGGGGTCAGGCTGGCCGCGTTCCCGCTGGACGGCTCCACGAGCGGCGCGCTGCTCGCGAAGCTGCGTGGACAGCCGCTCACGGGAACGCCGAGAGACGTCGCGACCGCACGGGCGACCCACCTGCGCGAGATCGATCTCCGGCCGCAGCGGACGGGGAGACGACGTAACTCGATCCCGAGGGTCGTCGGGCCGATGCCGACCGTCAGCAGGGGTTACCTACGCATGAAGCGAGCCTTCGATCTTGCGTTCTGTGTCCTCGTGACGCCGGTGGTCGTACCGCTCCTGCTGCTCTGCGCTCTCGCGATCAAGATCGACTCCCCGGGTGCGGTCACGTTCGCCCAGGACCGCACGGGACAGCACGGCATCCGCTTCCGGATGTACAAGTTCCGAACGATGGTGCAGAACGCGGAGGAGCTGAAGCCTGCGCTCGCCCACCTCAACATCCTCCCGTTCCCCGACTTCAAGATCCTCGACGACCCGCGCATCACCCGTGTCGGCAAGGTTCTCCGAAAGACGAGCCTCGACGAGCTGCCGCAGTTCATCAACCTCGTGAAGGGCGACATGTCGCTGGTCGGCCCGAGGCCAACGTCATTCGCGGCGAGCACCTACGATCTCTGGCATACGTACCGCCTGGAGGTCAGTCCCGGCATCACCGGGCTCTGGCAGGTGTTCGGCCGCAACTCGAGCACGTTCGACGAGCGTCTCCGGCTCGACATCCAGTACATCCAGAACATGTCGTTCGGGCTCGATCTGAAGATCATCTGGTGGACGGTCAAATCGGTGTTCAAGGGCTCCGGGGCCTGAGAACGCCGGGCGACCTGCAGTCCCTCGATCCCGTTCTCGACCTGCTCGAACGGGAAGACGTCGACGCCTGCCTGCTGCGGGATCCAGGTGAAGCGAGCGGCCTGGTCAACGAGGTCGATCTGCTGGTCGCGCCCGGCGGGCTCGAAAGGTTCGAGGACGCCCTTGCCGCCCGTGGTTTCGTCCGCCGTGCCGCCTGGGGGAGACGTCCACATCGTTTTGCCATCGCATACGCGGCCGGGCCTGACACCTGGCTCAAGCTCGACCTGGTCACGGCGCTCGTCTACGGGCCGCTGCTCGAGTTCGAGCTTGCGCCGGCAGCGCCGTTTCTCGAGCGGGCATCGCGCGCCGCGACGGTGCGGCGTCTGCGTCCCGAGGACGAGTTCTGGACGCTCCTGCTCCACTGCCTGTTCGACAAGGGGGTCGTCCGGAGCGATCACGCGGAGCGCCTGTCAGAGCTCGCAGGCGCTGCCCGCGGCACCGGCGGCCCGGGTGCCGAGGCAGCCGCTCGTGCCCTCTCCGGCTCGATCGGCGCAGAGCGCGCGCTCGACCTGGTCAGCTCGGGCGGGTGGGACGAGCTGAGCGCTTCGGCCGCGCCCGCTGCGCGGAGCCTGGCAGCGGAGCACCGCTTGCGCGTCAACGCCCGTCGGGGGGTCAACGGCACACTGAGGCGCCTGTCCAAGCTCCAGACCCTGCTCTCGCGGCATGGCCTGCGGGTCGTTCTGCTCGGTCCGGACGGAGCCGGCAAGTCCACCCTGGCGGCCGAGCTCGTACGGGACCTTTCCGTTCCCGGCGCGCAGGCTCTACGCCGGGTTGTATCCCGCCGGCTCGACCGGCGGCACCCATGTGCCGGGGCTCGATCTGCTGGGCAGGGTCGCGCGTCTCCGCTGGAAGTCGGCCGTTGCGCGCGTTCATCAATGGCGAGGGCGGCTGGTCGTGTTCGACCGCTACACGCTCGACGCGCGCCTCGCGTCGGACGGCGAGCAACGTGCCCGGACGCGGGTCCGCCGGTGGCTGCTCGCCCATGCGTGCGCCGCCCCGGACCTCGTGGTCGTCCTGGACGCGCCGGCAGAGACGCTCTGGGCCCGAAAAGGCGAGCACTCGCTCGAGGGCCTCGAGCTGCAGCGCCGCCGCTTCCTGGAGCTGGGCGCTCGCACGCCGCATGCCGTCGTGGTGGACGCGTCGCGGGGCCCGGACGACGTCCGGAGGCTGGTGACCGCCGCCGTCTGGGCGCGGTACGGGGAGGCAGACAGCCGGACGCACGTACTGCCTGACCGCTCTTCATCATTGCCCGATGACTCCGTCTGACGCCGTGCCCGTCCAGCTCGACTTCGACCTCCACGGGCTCGTCGGCATCCGGCTTCTCGATGCGACGGAGTCGGATGCCCGGTCCGTGTCGGCCCAGCTCGGTCCGATCCGGGCGCACCTCGACCGCGACCCCGACATCGTCGTTCGCTTCGTCGACCGGCTTCGGACCGGCCACGTCAGGCTCCTCGGCCTGGACGATGCGGGATTCACGGACGACGCGTTCCTCGTGCTTCGTTCCAAGTACAAGGCTCCCGCACGGGTCAAGATCCCGCTCGATGCGATCGGCGCCCGGCCCGAGATCGTGTGTGAGCGCGGGCTTCCCGCGATTCCGCTCCTCGTGCCGATCGTGAACCTCACCGCGCTCGCGAACGGTGCGCTTCCGCTCCATGCGTCGGCGTTCGTCCATCGTGGAACCGGCGTCGTCGCAACGGGCTGGTCGAAGGGCGGCAAGACCGAGGCGCTGCTCGCGTTCAGCGCGAACGGCGCCCGCTACGTCGGCGACGAATGGGTGTACGTGGCCGCCGACGGTAGCCGTGTAAGCGGGATTCCCGAGCCCGTTCGGGTGTGGGACTGGCATCTGCACGACCTCCCCGCCGTCCGGAGTCGGATCGGCAAGGGGAAGCGGGCGCGGCTGGCGGCCGTCAGAGCGGTGCACTCCATGGGGAAGCGGCTGACCGAAGGACGGCGCGGCGCCGCTGCGCGCACGTACCGTCGCGCATTACCGGTGCTCGAGCGCCAGCTTCACGTGGACGTGCGTCCGTCGGAGCTGTTCGGCAAGGGCCAAGCCGCCGCGGACGCCCCGTTCGACCGGCTCGTCTTCGTCGAGAGCCACGATGACGAGTCCATCCTGGTGCGGCCGATCGAGCCCGACGAGATCGCCCGCCGGATGGAGTTCTCCCTCGCGTACGAGCGGCTCGATTTCATGGGGTATTACCACAAGTTCAGGTTCGCGTTCCCGGACAGGGTAAGCCCGCTGGTGGAGAACGCGGCGCGCATCGAGCGGGAACGGCTCCAGACCGTTCTCAGGGGGAAGCCCGCGTTCTCGGTCTCTCATCCGTATCCGGTCTCGCTGCCGGCCCTCTACGCGGCGATGGAGCCCGTGTGTCGCTGAGCGAGTCCGAGCTCGACCTGGCCCGGCGGGTCGACTGGCGGTTCCTCCTGCCGACGGCAGAGCTGGGGCGCGTTGCGTGCGTCGGCCCACTCGACGGGCGGCTGATGCGAGCACTTGCGCGGTTTGCAGACGAAGTTCTTCTCGGCGACGTCGTCGAGAGCGGCACCGTCGACGTGGCCGTCGTCCAGGAGGCGACCGCACGGAGACTCGCCCAGGCGGCCGCTCTCCTCCGTCCGGGAGGCTGGGTGTACGTCGAGTCAACCGGTCGGGATCGGCGGTCCGTCGAGGACGAGCTTGCGCGCCAGGGCCTCGAAGCCATCCGCGTGCGATGGCACTGGCCTGGGTTCGACGACTGTGCCGAGATCGTGCCGCTCGACGAGCCGGAGGCGGTTCGCCTCTCCCTCGACCGCAGGAGGGCGAGGACGACCTCCCGTGTGAAGGCCCGCCTCGCGCGGTTGCTTCACACCGCAGGGGCGCTCGACCGGATCGTGCCCTACGCCAGCGTTGTCGCGCGACGACCGGGCGGAGATGGGCCGTCGTCGAGCTACGTCAGCGCGTTCCTGTCCGAGACCCCAGGGCTCCGTCTGCCCGAGCGCGTCGTGCAGCCCGGCGTCGCCGGCCTGCTCCTGACGCCGGGCTTCGAAACGTCACGACACGTGATTGCCCTCCTGGTGCCGCGCGGCGACATCCACCCGGCGCTTGTCGGGAAGACACCCCGTCTCGCCGGCGACCGAGCGTCGCTCGCGACCGAAGCGACCGTGTTGCAGGACCTCGAGGCGCGGGGAGGCCCGGCGGCTCCACGGATCGTCGCGTTCGAGGAGGTGCATGGGAGGCCGCTGCTGCTCGAGACCGCGATCGTCGGCACGCCGATGAACCCCAGGGCGGTCGCCGCCGATCCCGACGGTTGCATCGCGGCCGGCCTCAGCTGGCTCGCCGGGCTTCCCGTGACCGTTGACGTTGCAGACGAGGCCTCGTTCGAGCGTCTGCTCGCCGAGCCGCTCGCCCGGTTCGCATCAGCGGCGGGGCCGGGCGTCCGGGGGCTCGTCGAGCGTACGCGCGCGGCGGTCGAGCCGCTGCGCCAGGCGCGCGTGCCGCTCGTGTTCGAGCACGGCGACCTGGGACATCCGAACCTGCTCGTCCAGGCAGACGGCAGGCTGGCGGTTATCGACTGGGAGCTCGCCGAGCCGGCCGGCCTGCCGCTCAACGACCTGTGCTTCTTCCTCGCGTACGTGGCATCGGCCCGGGAGCGGGCGACTTCGCTTCCCGATCACGTTGCGGCGTACGAGCGGGGCTTCCTGGCCCGAGACGCCTGGGCGCGTGGCATCCTCGACACGGCCGCGGAGGAAGCCGGCATCTCCCGCGAGCTCGTGAGCCCGCTCGTAACCGCGACCTGGATGCGATACGTGCTGCGCCTGCCCGAGAGAACCGGCGGCGCGGCTTCGCGCGTCGTGGAGACGCGTCAGTACGCCTTCTGGGAGCGCTCCCTCGTGAACGCTCCGACACCTTCCGGGGCCCGCATCTGAGACCGGGGCAGCTTCCTCTTGCGGATGACCCTTCGCGCCGACAGAGTGTGAAGGGGTTGTGAACGGCCGCATGCGCATCCTGTACATCACGAACGGCTTTCCGTACCCGCTCACGAGCGGGTACCTTCGCCACTACTTTCTGATCAGGGAGCTGTCGGCTCGCCACGAGGTCTCCTTGCTCTCGATCGTGGGTGGCGACTACGAGGCGGCCCACGCCGACGCGCTGGCGCCCTTCACCGAGCGCATCGTCACGTTCCCTTCGGCCAACCGGTCTGGTTCGCGTCTGCGCAAGGCGGTCTCGCGCCTCGACGCGCTTCGCGGCGCAGGAGCGGGCGCGCCCGCACAGCGGCTCGGGCGCGCGGCTGCCGAGCTGGCGCGGAGCGAGGGCTTCGACGCAGTCGTCTTCAGCGGCAAGCGGACGTTTCCCGCGCTTCCGTTCCTCGCCGGCCTACCGCTCGTGGTCGACATGTGCGACACGGCGTCGGCCAGGATTCGCGGCAGCATCCGCTTTGCGGCACCGCGTCGCAGGCCGCTCCTGCTCGCCCAGTCCCTGGAGGTACGTCGCGTCGAGCGGCGGCTCGCGGCGGCGGCCGACATGCTGCTGTTCGCCTCCGCCCGTGATCGCGATCTTCTGCTCGCCGACGTTCGAGGCCGCGGGCTCAGCCCGCGCACGATGGTGGTGCCGAACGGCGTCGACACCGACTACTGGCACCGGGGCTCGCGCTCGCTCGGTTCGCGCGCGATCGTGATGACGGGCAAGATGGACTACCCGCCGAACGAGGACGCCGCGCTCCTCCTGGCCGACTCGGTGCTTCCCGTCGTGCGGCGCTCGGTCCCCGACGCCGAGCTGTGGATCGTCGGTCGTGACCCGACTCGCCGTCTGCTCGCCGCCGGAGAACGGACCGGGATCACCGTTACCGGCGAGGTCCCCGACGTCCGTCCGTACGTCGAGCGCGCCGCCGTCTTCGCCGCGCCGCTGCGATTCGGTGCCGGCATCCAGAACAAGCTGCTCGAGGCGATGGCCATGGAGGTGCCCGTGGTCGCGTCGCCCCTTGCCGCTGACGGGCTCCGGACGGACGGCGGCGCTCCCGTGCCCGTGGCGGTCGGGCGCACCCGGGAAGAGATCGCCGACCGCGTCGTCGAACGTCTCGGGGCGGCCCGCGCCGGCAGCGTTCCGGATCGCGACGGCCGCGCGTACGTCACGACGCACTTCGACTGGGTGGAGAGCGCGCGGCGGTTGGAAGGCGCACTGGCGACAGCGGCCGGGCGAGACCCGGTTGCCGTGGCGGGTGAGACCGCGCGGTGCTGACGCTCGCGCTCGTCGGCCCTGACGGGGCGGGCAAGACCACCGTCGCACGCCGGCTCGAGCAGGAGCTCGACCCCTCGGTGAAGTACCTGTACATGGGGGTCAGCGTCGGACTCGTCGAATCACGCCCTACCGACCACGCGCCTCGTCGAGGCGTTGAGGCGCCGCCGGGGCGGCGAGGCGGACACCCGCGGGCCGCGTGCCAAGGAGGAGGTATTCGAGCGGCCTGCCCCTGCCGGTGCGCCCAGGCGTGCGCTGCGGTCGGTGAAGGCGACGCTGCGGCTCGACGAACCGTCTCGGCCGAGGAGTGGTACCGGCAGTACCTCGCCTGGTCGTACGGCCGGCAAGGGAGTCGTCGTCGTCTTCGACCGGCACTTCTTCGCCGACTACCACGCCTACGACGTCGACGGGGGACCGGGGCTCCCGGCGAGCCGGCGCATCCACGGCTACCTGCTCGAGAAGGCGTATCCGAAGCCCGATCTCGTCGTCTATCTGGACGCGCCCGGCAGACGTGCTCTTGGCGCGGAAGGGCGAGGGGTCGGCCGAGCTCCTCGAGCAGCGCCGCCACGACTACCTCGCTCTGCGCGAGGTGACTCCGGACTTCGCCGTGGTCGATGCGACGCTTGCCGCTCGAGGATGTCGTGGCCCGGGTGGTCACGCTGATTCGCGAGCGTGCAGCGGCCGCATGACCACCGTCCTGGTCACCGATGCCGGGCGCGGCAGCGCGATCTCGATCATCCGCTCGCTGGGGCGCCGCGGGATGAGCGTTGTCGCGGCGGATGCGGATCCGTCGAGCGCCGGCTTCTCGTCCCGTCACGCAGCGGAGAAGGTCGTCTATCCGGCGCCCGAGGACTCCCCGGCGGGACGTGGTCGAGACCCTGCTCGCGGCAGCCCGCGCTCATCGGCGTCGATCTGCTCGTTCCGGTAACGGACGAGCTCGTGCTGCCACTCTCGAGGGCCCGTGACCGGTTCGTCGGACGTCTGCGAGCTCGCGCTTCCGGAGCCGGGCGCGCTCGCGCTCGCGGCCGACAAGCGAGCGACGCTCGAGCTCGCACGCGAGCTGGGCGTCCCGACGCCCAGGACGGCCGTCGTGGATGACGCTCCCCGAGGCTCGGGAGGCGGTCCGGGAGCTGGGCTGGCCGGTGGTCCTGAAGCCTCAGTCGTCCCGGCGTCGAGACCGACGACGGCATCGAGGCCTTCGGCGTCAGCTACGCGGCGGACGATGCCGGTCTCGAGCGTGAGCTGGGCCGCCTCGCCGGGCGGTTGCCGGGTGCTCCTCCAGGAGTACGGCGCCGGCGAGGCGCACGGGGTCGAGCTGCTCCTGTCTCGCGGCCGTCCGCTCGCCGCCTTCCAGCACCGGCGGTTGCACGAGGTTCCGATCACCGGCGGCGCGAGCTCCCTGCGCGAGAGCGTGCCGCTCAGCGCCGGCGCTCTACCGGCACGCGGTCGGGCTGCTCGCCGCGCTCGGGTGGACGGGGCTCGCCATGGTCGAGTTCAAGGTCGGGCACGGACGGGCCGAAGCTGATGGAGATCAACGGGCGGATCTGGGGCTCGCTCCCGCTCGCCGTGAAGAGCGGCATGGATTTCCCCGCACGGCTCGCCGACCTCTACCTCGGAGGCGGAATGGCGACGAACGGCCGCCCGGCGACGGACTACCGCGTAGGCGTGCGCTCGCGCAACCTCGAGCTCGAGGTGGTGTGGATCGGCTCGACCCTCCGTGGCAACCGGCGTTATCCGTTCCTGCCCGCACCTCGGCGGCGTGAAGCCGTTACGGCCGCTGCCCGCCTCGTCCTGCCGGGCGACGGCTTCGACATCCTCTCGCTGGACGATCCCCGGCCGGGTCTCGTGGAGCTCGCGTCGGATCGCGTCGAAGGTCAGGCGAAAAATCTTCCCCACGTCTTAACAAACCGCTGGTACGGTGAGAAGAAGTCGATCCCCCGATCGACGCGACACGGAAATGGCTGAATCCGGGACAACACCGGAGTCGCGCTCGACACTGCGGCGTCTGCGGCGCCCGTCGGGTCGCGTACTCGGGCTCGTGGCGGTCGCCGCCCTTCTCGCGGTGGCGGCAGCGCTGGTCGTGCCCGGCACGTCAGCCGGGAACGCCAAGCCCGTCTATCGCGGGTATCTGGCTGTCCTGCGAGCGAGATCGCAGCAGCTGCCCGCAGGGGGGCCGCCTGGAGGCGGCTCAAGGAGACCGCCGACCGCTCGCTCGGGAACGCGGACATCTCGAACCAGAATTCGGACCACGACGTCAGGACACTCGCGGTCGCCCTCGTGTACGTGCGAACCGGGAAGGAGCTCGTACCGGCGCAAGGCCGTCGACGGGATCGTCGACGCGATCGGAACCGAGAGCGGAGGCCGCACGCTTGCCCTCGGACGCAATCTGGTGTCGTACGTCATCGCCGCGGACCTCGTCAACCTGCCGGCAGTACGACCCGAGTGTCGACGGCCGGTTCAGGTCGTGGCTTCGATCCGTCCGTACGAAGTCGCTCTCCGGGTTCACACTGGTCAGCACGCACGAGCGCCGGCCGAACAACTGGGGAACGCACGCAGGTGCGAGTCGCGCGGCGATTGCCGCCTACCTGGGAGACAAGGGCGAGCTAGGACGCGTTGCGCAGGTGTTCCGCGGCTGGCTGGGTGACCGATCGGCGTACGCGGGCTTCAGGTACGGCGAGCTCGACTGGCAGGCGGATCCGAGAGCAAGCCTGTGCCGCTGAACCCGAGCGGGGCCACGAAAGAGGGCGAGTCGATCGACGGCGCGTTGCCGTCGGAGATGCGCCGGGGCGGGTCGTTCCGGTTCCCGCCGAAGCGCACGGAGTACCCGTGGGGCGGCCTGGCGGGCGCCGTCGTGCAGGCCGAGATCCTGAGTCGCCAGGGCTACGACGCCTGGAGCTGGTCAGACCGGGCGCTCCGTCGCGCGACCGAGTTCCTGCGACGAGCTCGACAGGCAGTACGACAAGTGGTGGGCGACCGAGGACGACACCTGGATCCCGTGGCTCGTGAACGCCCGCACGGGCGCTGGCTTCCCGACCTCGGCAGCCGCCATGCCCGGCAAGAACATGGGTTGGACCGACTGGACGCACGCCGGTTAGGCGACCGGCCTCGCGACCGACCCAGCCCGCGTTCGATCAGACGAGCTTCTCGACCTGCGCCACCACGTCGAGCCTGCGGTCGATCTCCGCCTTGTCCTGGCCGGGGCCGCCGTTCACGAGGTCGCGGGTGCGGTCTCGTGCGAGCAGGCGGTCTTGCCCCAGCCTCGCCCAGGAGCCGGTCGCGGCCGGGCGCCTCCGACGAGGCGGTCGTTGCCGGCGCCGCCGCGCAGCGAGTCGTTTCCTGCGTCGCCCCGAGCCTGGTCGACCCGCTACCTCCGGCGAGCAGTCGTTCCCGTGCTCGCCGTACAAGGTTATCGGCGCCTGCGTCACCGCTCAACCTGTCGTTGCCGGGGCCGCCCGCGAGCACGTCGGCGCCGCCGCGCCGGTCAGGGCGTCGTTGCCGAGCCTACCTCTGAGCACGTTGGCATTCGCGTTGCCGCGGAGCGTGTCGGCGAAGTCGGAGACCACCGACTGATCTCGAAGCTAGGAGAGCGATGTCGGTTCCCTCTCCGCTTGCCGTGCCGGTCCCGGCGAGGTCGACAGTGCACGCCCGTGGCCGCGTTCGCGTACGAGAGCGTGTCGTCGCCGTCGTCGCCGTTCATCGTGTCGTCGCCGAGTCCTCCCTGGAGGGAACGTCGTCGTCGGCCCCTCCTCCAACGACTGTCGTTGCCCTCGTCCCCGACAATCGTGTCCGCCCTCGAGCCGCCGAGGACGTGTCGTCGCCGGACCTCGCCCTGATCATGTTCGGGAGTCGCGTCGCCGGTGAGCGTGTCGCCGAAGTCGGAGCCGGATACGTTCTCGACCTCCGAGAGGCTGTCGGCTCCCTCGCCGGTCGCCGTGCCAGCTGCCGAGATCGGCGGACGACGGCGGTGGGCGCGCTCGCCGTAGACCACGGTATCCGTGCCAGCGCGACCCTGGATCGTGTCGTTTCCGTCTCCGCCGCGGAGATCGTCGTCCTCTCGCCGCCCGACGAGCGCATCGTTGCCGTTACCGCCCCGCAGCGTGACCCGGCACGAAGCAGGGGATCCGGTTCGCCAGGCCTCCCTGGCCGCTCAGCGGTCGTCGCCGCCCGAAGTCCCTCGAGCACGCGTGCGGCCAGGGCGTCGGCGTTCGCGATCGTGACGTCCGGCTGGCCGTCGTCCGTGAGGTCGAGCCCCGCGGTTCCCCAGCGGAAGGTTTCGGCCGCGGTTCCGCCTTTGACGTCGAGGCGCGTCGTGCCACCGCCGAGGTCGACGGCGATGTCGACAGCGCCGAACGACCCGCCCGCCAGATCGATGACGAGCGTCTGGTCCACGTTCGTGCCCGGGCCTCCACGACGATGTGATCGACGTGACCGTCGCGGTTGTCGCGCCGGGGCAGGAGCTGCCGTTCACGGTGATCGCGTCGTTGGCAGTCGCGAGCGTGATCGTCTCCTCGGTCGAGGAGACGTGACGCGCAGGACCGATCTCGAGAGCGCACGTTGCGGCACCGCCGGCGGAAGACGAGTACGGCGGCGCACAGCGTCAGCGCGCAGCCGAGGATCCCAGGCGGACCAGGCGGCGAGGGGCGGCGATCGTCATCGTTCTCCTTCTCGTGACCTGGTTTCAGTTCCGGGGCCGGCGCGCGGCCGCCCACTCCGATGGGGCGCGTCGGGGCGCTGTCAAGCAGGAGAGGTCGGCCTACGGCTTGACGACGAGCGTCGCGGCATTTCCGGTCTCCCGGCTCGCATACGCGACCGTGTTCATGCTCCAGGTCGCGATGACGAAGCTGACCGTGCCGTTCGCACGCACTGCACTCGTGACGTCGATCTCGACCCACTTGCCGCTCTTCGCTGCCGGCAACACGCCGACCGTGCGTGACGGGGGCGGGCGCGGTTGCCCAGGTGATCGTCGACTCCTGTCCACGTGCCGGACGTGACGGACAGCATCCCGCCGGTGTCGCTCGCATCCGTCACGTAGAGGCGGAGCACAGCGGAAGACGGCGCCTTCGTCAGGCCGGTGACGGTGAAGGAGAGATACGTCCGCAGCGTCGGCTTCGTCCTACCGTCACCAGCCCGGGCGGCGAGCGACGAGACCTTGCCGTAGTTGGTCGTCGTTCGCGACGAGTCGACCTGGGCGTCGGCAGAAGCCGTGAAGGTCGTCGCGTAGACGCCTGGGGCGGGGTCGGTATCGGCTGCCGGCGGCGGGGGCGGGCTCGGCTCGGGAGCGGGCTCGGTCGGAGGCGTGGCCGGTAGGGGCTCGGGGGTCGGCTCGGGCTCGGAGGTCGGTACCGGTGCGGGTACCGGCGGCGGCGCTCCGCCGCCGGCGGCACCGTGCGTCCAGTCGGTCCAGCCCATCGCCTTCCCGCTCGTGCGCGAGGGCGCCGGGTAGCTCGTCCCGAGCGCAGCGTTGGCGATCCAGGGCGCATAGCCGTCGTCGCCTGTGGCGGGGAACTGGTTCACGTTGTGCAGCCAGTCCATCGCCCGGCGCAGCGCCGCGTCCGACCACGAGTACACGTCGCCGTATCCGCCGCGGCGCAGGAGCTCGGCCTGGACGAGGGCGGGGCCCAGCGCGCCCCAGACGTAGTTCTCCTTCGGCGCCGGCCAGATGAAGCCGCCCGGAGCGACGCAGGTCGTCGGGCAGGACGCCGTCGACGAGATGGCCCTGGATGGTGGCGCCCTTCTCTGTTGATGCCGACCGGGTTCGCCGGATCGGCCTGCCAGGACAGGTCGCCCCAGTCGAAGCCCTTGTAGGCGCGCGGTCGCCCAGCCAGCCGCGGAAGACGGTCGCGGCGCGAGCCAGGTCTCCCATGTCGCCGAGGTAGAGGTCGGCGGCGATCCTGGCGGCGCCGGCGTTCGTGCCCCAGTTGTTCGGCCTGCGGTCGTGCGTCATGATCAGCGACGAGCCGTCGAGGGACGCGTAGCGTACGCTGGAGAGCCAGGCGCGGAACCTCTGATCGCCGGCCGGATCGTACGAGCTCAGGTCGATCAGGTCCGCGGCGATCGCGTAGCCGGCCAGGTTTCGTGCGAGCGCGAGCGTGCGGCCCCCGGCCTCGGTGCCGATCGCTGCGAGCACGCCCTGGGCTGCCTTTGCGCGGTACGCGACATCGCCCGTTCGCGCCCAGACGAGCGCGACGGCGAGCGTCCTGACGTCGTGCACAGAGTTCTGGTCGGCCACGCTGGCTGCACCCAGGCTGCCGTCTGCGGCGGCCTTCAGGCTGTCCCAGGCAGGTCCCGCTCGTCGGAAGCGCCGCGATCTCGGACGAGCTGATCCAGATGCCCTTCGAGGCGCCCTGCGCCGCCGGGGCCGTGAGTGCCACGACGATCGCGATCGCGAGGGTGAGGAGCGGAATGTGTCGGAGTGGCTGCCGCATGTGCCACCCTCTCCATCGAACGAGCGGGGCATACGGTCACCCCTCGAATGGGGGTCGAGTCATCCCTCGTTCGAGGTGAAATTCACACTCGAACGGGTGCGATCGGGGCTCAGCCGACGTAGCCGAGGCCCTGCAGGCGACGCAGGGTCTCGTCGTCGAAGTCGGCTTCGCGGGTCTCGATCCGCTTGCCGGCTACCCGGGCCTGCCATTCGTCGAGCTCCTCCGACATCGTTGCGACGAGGTCAGGCCGGTCTCCTGAGAGATCTCGCTCCTCGCCCGGGTCCTGTTCGAGATCGTAGAGCTCGGTCGTGCCCGATCCGGCCACGATGAGCTTGTACGGGTCGCGCGCGCAGCATGCGCTGTTCGACGCTGCCGAGAGCCTTGGGCGTCGTGTTCTCGGCCACGGTCGAAGTACGAGGGGCATCGGTCGAGAGGAGGCTGCGGAAGCCGCCGGCCGTCGCCTCCGTGGTCGAGTCACCGGCCAACTCGAGCAGCGTGGGGAAGAGGTCACCGAGCTGCACGGGATCGGTCGAGCGATGACCGGCCGCGAAGAGACGTGGATGACGGACGACGAGCGGTACCCGAACGAGCGGTTCGTAGAGCGAGACGCGGTGTCCGAGATGGTCGTGCTCACCGAGGCTGTCGCCGTGATCCGAGGTCACGACCACCACGGTCTCGTCCGCAACCCCGAGCGTGTCGAGCGACTCGACCAGCTCCCCGACCCGGAGATCGAGATATGCGAGGGCACCGTCATAGAGGCTGCGCACGACGCCGAGATCGGTATGCGCGCTGGGACGGGGGAGACGACAGGATGTCGGTTTTCGTTCCCAGGCTCGCAGCGCGCCAGCGGGACACCCCCGGCTCCAGGAACCTGCGGTTGTACGGATACGGCGGTGTGTAGCGCTCGTGTGTCTCCATGTAGTTGACGAAGCAGAAGAACGGGGCTCCCGCTCCGCGTTCGGACGCGATCCAGTCCCTGATCAGCCCGTTGGCCCGGGCCGCTCCCGAGTCGCTCGTGCCGGTCCACTCGCGCCAGCGCTTGACACGTCGGCGTGCCCGGAACGCGGCCCGGGTGGGCGTTCGCAGGGCATGCGCGAACGGCGCCGCCGGCTGCGAGACGCTCTTCGATCCGGGCGCCTTTCGGCTTCGCGGTTCCCCTCGGCCGGGTTTCCCGCCAGAGATCCTCGATCTTGGCGAATCCCTGGGCGAGCCCGGTCGGGAGGCTGATGTACGGGTTGTTCGAGAAGCAGGCGGTCGCGTAGCCGAGCTCACCGAGCCGCCGCGCGAGGGTCGGGTAGTCCTCGGGCAGCGCGTGACCGGAGATGCGCAGACCGTGGCTCGACTGGTAGAGGCCGGTGAACATCGTGGCGTGGACGGGCAGCGTCCAGGAGCCGACCGAGATCGCCTGCTCGTACAGGGTTCCCTGGGCCGCAAGCGATTCGAGGGCGGGTGTCGTCGGCCGCTCGTACCCGTAGGCCGAGCAGTTCGCCGCCCGGGCGGAGTCCATGACGACCAACAGGATGTTCGGTGCCGCCGTCACGCGCTGTCGACGAGGCTCGCCCCGTCCATCGACGCCGGCACCGGCACCCCGAGGAGGTCGAGGATCGTCGGCGCCACGTCGGCGATCGAGGGTCGCTGGTCGAGCTGCTCAGCGCCGCTCAGATAGAGGAGCGCATCCGGCGTCGTGTGCATCCCGACGAGGGTCGGTCCCTTGAAGACGAGCGATTCCTTGCCGAACGCTCCCTTCGGGTCGAAGCCGTCCCGCGTCGCCAGCACCAGGTCGGCACCCTGCCCGGCGTACGGCCCCTCGTACAGCTCTTCGCGCCGGTAGACGCGGTCGACGATCCGCTCGCCGGAAACCGGGTCGACGACGTTCAGGGCAGCGTCGGCGATCTCGTCGCGAACGCGCTCGTAGTCGGCTCCCGGCTCGATGTGCCCACCCGGCTCCCGGCCCCGGACGTTGAGGAAGATGCGGCCCGGGTCGAGGCTGTACGCGACGCTCGACGAGGCCATGTCCTCGAGGCTCTTCGGCGTCTCGACGGCGAAGTCGAGATAGCCGGCGTCGCGGAGCCAGGTATTGACGTACACCTCCTCGCGGATGGTGCAGAAGCCGTGATCCGAGAGCACGATCAGCGTCGTGTCGTCGTCCAGCCAGCCGCGAACCTCGCCGAGCACCTCGTCCACGCGGCGGTAGAAGTCCAGGAAGGCGGGGGCGTAGCGCGCGTGCCCTTCCTCCATCTCCTGCCAGAAGAAGTGGTGCAGGCGATCGGTCTCCATGATGTGCGCCATGTAGAAGTCCCAGGGCTCCTGGCGCCAGAAGTAGCGCATGGCGTCGATCCGGTGCTCGAAGACCTCGTCGAGGTGGCCGAGGAACGCATCCTTGTCCTCGTGGGCGCGCCAGGGGTCCGCGTCGACGCAGTAGTTCAGCCGCTTGAGTGCCGCGGCGACATCGGCGTTCGGCGCTGCCTTCTCCGCGTTCGGGCTGAGGAAGCAGCCGACCACGATGCCGTTGACCTGCCGCGGCGGGTAGGTGACGGGGACGTTCATGGAGAAGACACGCTTGCCGGCGTTGCCGAGGATCTCCCACAGGGTCTCGGTGCGCATGTCGCGTGAGGTCGGGATGAAGACCCTGAGCGAGTCCGGTCGCCGGTCGACGAACCCGTAGATCCCGTGCTTGCCGGGGTTCTGGCCGGTCATGAACGACGACCAGGCGACCGACGACACGTTCGGGATCGTCGTGTCCATCTGGACGAGCGCGCCCTCGGCGACGATCGCCTGGAAGTTCGGCATCTCACCCGCCTCGAACAGGTGGCGGACGTACGTATACGGCACGCCGTCGAGCCCGATCACCACCACGCGGCGCTTGCGGTCGGCGCCGCCCTCGCGTCGTCTCAGGAACCCCACGTTCGCTCTATCGTCGCCAGTGGCCCGCTACTACAGGTAGCCCAGGTCCCGGAGTCGGTCGGTCACCTCGGCCTCCTCCTCCTCGGTGTACGCATCGTCGCCCCGGTCGAGCGCACGGCCGCGGATCCCGCCTGGAAGCTCATGGCCGAGGAGGGTCAGGAGCGTCGGGCCGACGTCGTAGATCGGGACGGTGCCGAGATCCGTGCCACCGGCCGGCGCCGCCGGGTCGTGGAGGACGAAGATGCCGTGCTGGGCATGGTTCGCGTCGTCCGGGCCGGTGTCGTTCTCGAACGTCCAGACGCTCTTCAGGCCTACGCTCCCGACCGAGCGCCAGTCGAGGTTCCCGAAGTAGACGATCAGGTCCGGCGGCACGTTCTGGACTTGCCGGTAGACCTCCTCTGGCTTGAACGAGACGGTGCCGATGTTCACCCCGTCGGGGTCGGCGATCGCGGCGAGCTTCTCGACGAGCAGCGACCGCTCGCGCTCGTAGTCCTCCGGCGGGATGATGCCCTCCGGCTCCCGCCCGGCGACGTTCATGAACAGCCGCCCGTAGTACCCGCCGGCACCCCAGGCTTTGGTTCTCGACCAGTCGATCGTGCACTTCTCGAGCGAGACGACGTCGGACGGGTACTCCTCGAGCACGAGGTACCCCTCCTCGATCAGCCATTCGTTCATGCAGAGACCGCCGATCATTCCCTTCGCCCCGTGATCCGAGACGACGAGGACGATCGTGTCGTCGTCGACCTGCTCGAGCAGCTCCGCGATCTTGCCATCGACGAAGACGTAGTAGTCATGGATGGCGCTGGCGAACCGGCTGCCGGGCTCGTGCTTGGGGTGTGCCGGGTCCATGTACTTCCAGAAGGCGTGGTGGATCCGGTCGAGCCCCATGTCGACCGTCATGAAGAAGTCGTAGCGCTCGCGTTCGAGGAGACGCTTGCAGACCATGAAGTGCTGCTCGGCGAGCCGGTAGATGTCGGCCAGGATGCGATCCTTGTCGTCGGAGCGGAAACCGGGAACGTCGACGAGGAACTCGTCGCCGCCGATCCAGGCCGTGATTTCGTCCTTCAGGGCGGGGGGATAGGTGTACTCGCTCTGAGCGGACGGCGTCAGGAAGCAGCTCACCATCTGTCCGTTGACCGTCTGGACCGGGTACGTCTGAGGAACGCCGATGACGCCGACTCTCTTGCCTGCGTCGCTGAGCAGGTTCCAGACACGGGGGTTTCGCACCGCTTTCGCATTCGCGATGGTCATCCGGTCGTAGCTGTGGTCAGCCCGGTTCCGGAAGCCGTAGAACCCGAGCTGGCCCGGGTCGAGGCCGGTCATCATGCACGACCAGGCGGGCACGGTGATCGCTGGGATGGTGCTCTCGAGCCGTCCGAACGAGCCGGCCGCCGCGAGGCGAGAGATGGTCGGCAGGTCGTCGGCGAACTCGCCGAAGACAAGCTCGGGCGCGGCCGAGTCGAGCCCGATGACGAGCATCCGCCGCCCGTTTCCGTCACCCGTGCTCATCGGTTCCACCGGCCTCCCTCGTTCGTCGTTTGGTCATCGGCACCGGGGGCGACGAGTGTGAGTCTCCGGAGCCGCTCGTCGTCTCGCCGGTCGATGCACTGTCCCAGCAGCCTAGCGAAGGGGCCCTGTCCGATTCGGTCGGGTGGAAGCCGTGTCGCCTCCTTGAGCGCGCGATGGAGGAGGCAGGTGTAGAGGAGGGGGCCGACGAGGCCGCGCTGCAGGCCGATGGCGGCTACGTGCCGCGCGATCGCCTCGGCCGCGAAGCCGACGAGAGCTTCGTCCTCGAGGAACGAGCCGGTCTCCTGTGCGCGCATGCCCGTGGAGACCGCGTACGAGCGGAGGAGGTAGAAGAGATCCCAGAGGGGCATGCCGACGGGCTCTGCCGCCTCCCAGTCGAGAAAGCCGACGCGGCCGTCGGCGAGAGCCAGCGCGTTCCAGGTTCCCGGGTCGCCGTGCTGGAAGACAGCCGGGAACGCGCCCTCGGTCCGCCGGATCACGGCGATCTGCTCGGCGAGGAACGCGCGATGGCTCGCGGAGGGCTGGTAGACGTCCACCCACTGCGCGAGCAGCGTGTCGAGCGCCGCAGCAGCAGCTTCGGGTGTGGCGGCGTCCGGGTCGACCGTGACCTCACCGAGGCTCGTCACCCACGCGACGGCCTTGGCGAGCCATGGGCAATCGGCTCGCCCACTGGCACGGGTGCGAAACGGAACGCCGTCGAGTGCCGACTCGCCGACGATCGCCAGTCCGGCATGGTGCCCGTCGAACACGGTCCTCGGAACAGTTCCCTCGCCGAAGCCCAGCTGCGCGAGCAGGCGCAGCGCGCCGCCCTCGTTTTCGAGCCGCGCGTTGTGAGCGGGATCGCGCGTGAGCTTGGCCACGACCGCCGGCGGACCGGACGCGCCGTCGAAGAGGAACATCAGCACCTTCTTCGACGCGTATCGCCCGGGGGCGGCCAGTGCGAACCTCCAGGTTTCGATCTCGAGCCCGGCCTCTGCGGCGAGCTTCTGAAGGTAGTGGGGAGGCCCGTCGGGCGGGCCCGTGAGGGTTCCGACCCTGGGCGTCAGGCCGCGGGACCGATTCCGCTGGATCCAGCGCCGGATGCGCTCGGCAGGCGTGCGCCTTACCCCCGAGTCGGCGCGGGCGTGTGCCTTCAGGAAGGAGACGGCGTCCTGATCCGCCAGCGGCGCCGCGGCCTCGACCTCGCCCGACGGCGGCCCGAGCCAGTACAGGCGCGCGCCCGGGAGCCGTTCGTCGCGCGCGTCCACGAAGGCGATGCCGTTCGGACGCAGGAGTTCGGCGGCTCCGGCGATCGTCCCGCTCGAGTCCGCGACCAGCAGGTCCGCGGTCCGAGGCTCGACGCCGTCTGCGCCGACGACGACCGAGCGCGCCGTCTGTCGAAGGGCCCGGAGCGTCGCCGGCGTCGCGCGTCCCAGCACGACTACGGTGTCAAGCTCGAGACTCGGAAGCAGGAAGCGCCAGCTCCCGCCCACGGTGGCGCCCTTCAGGTTCGACGAGGGCTCGAACCGTGTCGTGAGGGTGGCGTCGAGCACCGGCTACCTCCCGATCAGCAGACGCACTGCGCGGAAGCGCGTCAGCTCGGGGAAGGTCTGGCTGACCTGGAGCAGGTGGCGGTTGACGACGAACACTGCGAGTGAGGCTACCGCCGCCAGCACGAGCGCAACGACGAACGGCGGGTTGACGAAGATCTGGAGGATGAGCAGCAAGCCTGCGCCCACGGCGATGCTCACGTAGATGCGGATCGTCTTCCACTCGAAGATGTCGACGCCGGCGCGGCGCAGGCCCCACTGCTTGAAGAGGTTGTGCACCACGAGGGTGCCCATCGTCCCGATCGCGGCGCCGAGAGCGCCGTAGACCGGGATCAGGGCGAAGTTGAGGGCCAGGTTCGCGACCATCGCCAGGATGTTGATGGTGAGGATGTAGCGCAGCAGGCCGTACACCTTCAGCGTCAGCCCGTTGAAGCCGAGCGCCGCCTGGAAGAAGTAGCCGAACGACAGGAGCGCGAGGTACGTGCCCGAGCTCGCATAGCGCTCGCCGTACAGAGTGGTGGTCACCGTCTCGGCCAGCGAGAAGGTGAGCGCGAAGATCGGGAACGAGAAGACCGCCGTCCAGACGGCCGTTCCCCAGTAGACCTCGTTGATCCCCTTGGTGTCCGCGCGCGCGAACATCCGGGCGGCGAGCGGGGTGAAGAGCAGGCTGAAGCTCGACAGGACGACCTGGTTCATCTGGGCGGCCGGGCCGATCACGCGGAAGGCTCCGACGTCGGTTGCGTTGCCGAAGTGGCCGAGCAGGATCGCATCCGACGTGTTCATGACGGTGTAGAGCAGGTCGGAAGACAGGAGCGGAATCGTGAACGCGAACACCTCGCGGGCCGGCATGCGCATCGTCGAGAAGTGGAAGTGCTCGAGCAGCCCGCGTTTCTTGAGCTCGCCGTAGAGCATGAAGCTGTAGAGGATCGCGCCCGCGGCGCCGGCGATCACCGTTCCCACCGCGAGCCAGACGACGCTCTTGCCGCCGAACACGACCAGGAGGGCGACGGCGAGGCGGAAGCCGGGAGCGATGACGTACTTGCGGAAGAAGATCGCGCGCGGCTTGGAGAACACCGAGAACATCCCGGTCTGAAGGCCGTCGAGAGCCTGGATCGGGACGAGGAAGGCGAGGATCAGGATGAGCGTGATCGTCTGCTCGTTGCCTGCGACCGGGCCGGAGACGAGCCCACGGAGCCCGTAGACGAGCGCGATGAGGGCGAGACCCAGGGAGAGGATCGTCCCGAGGACCATGACGAGCGTGCCGAAGACCTTGTCGTACTCCTTGCGCTCCTCGTAGATCGGGATGAAGCGGGTGATCGCGCGGTCGAGGCCGAACGTGATGATGCTCTGGCCGAGCGCGACCAGCGAGAGTGCGTAGGCGAATGCGCCGAAGTCCGCCTTGGTCAGGTAGCGGACGATGAGGATCTGGACGACGAAGTTGACCGCGAGGGAGACGAACCTCCCGGCGAGGAGGAGGCTCGAGCCGCGAACCTGGTTCTTCGTCGCGTCCTTGCGGAGCGAGTCGGGCGCGGGCTCGGCGTCTGCCTGTGCCGACCCGTCCATGGCGGACAGCCTATCCGGGGGGTTCGCGGGCGAGGACATGCGTCGTCACAACCGGCATCGGCCGTGCGCGCGGCGGTCTTGACGGCCGCTACGGGCTCTTAGAAGGTGCCGTCGAGCTCGACGGCGCTGACGCGGATCTGCGTCGTGTCCTGTGTGCCGACTGCGGTGTATGCCCAGCGCAGTCGTAGCTGGGCGCCGTCCCAGATTGCCTTGCTGCCGCCGGTGAGGCCGGTCAGCGTGACACCGGAGATCGTGACGAAGCCGCCGGGGCCCGGATTGGTGGCGACCGAGACCTCGTTCGTGAGCGGTGTGACGCCGTTGGCCTGGAAGACCTGTGCGAAGAGCGTGGTTTGATCGTCTACCGCGCCTGTCGTCCTCGCGCGGACGTCGATCGTGAGCGACTGCATCTGGGCGAAGGCCGCGGGTGTGTCCGTGAGCTGGGCGAAGTAGCTGCCGCTCGTCTTGTTGTTGTTCTTGACGTAGGTCGTACCGTCGTCGGAGGTGGCGACAGGCTCGTCGATCGCGTCGAACAGCGTCGCCGTGCCGCTCGGCGCGATCGTTCCCGCAGGCGTGATCGTGCCGTCGCCGTTCGGCCGGAGCGTCGAGCGAGCCTCCGCCAGGCGGCGGGGTGTTGTTGGTGACGGCGGCGTCGGTGAGGTTGTCGGCGTCGTTGCCGGCGAGGTCTTCGATCGGGTTGGTGCCCTTGGTGTAGCTGAGGGTGATCATCTCGCCGTTGACGGCGGCGGGGGAGATGGTGAGTACGACGGTTGAGCCGGTGACACTTCGGTTGGTGACGGAGTGGCCGGCGCTGATCGTGAAGTCGCCGTTGGCCGGCACGGAGCCGGTGTTGAGCGCCTCGTTGTAGGTCATCGTCAACGCCGACCCGTTCACCGCTGCCGACTGGAAGACCGGAGTCGTCCCGTCGACCGGCGGGGTGTTGTTGGTGACGGCGGCGTCGGTGAGGTTGTCGGCGTCGTTGCCGGCGAGGTCTTCGATCGGGTTGGTGCCTTTGGTGTAGCTGAGCGTGAGGCCGGTCTCGCCGGCGGTCACGGCCGGGGAGAGCGTGAGGACGACTGTCGTGCCGGTGACGTTGACGCCCGTGACGGAGTGGCCGCCGGTGACCGCGAAGGCACCGGGGCCGGCACGGAGGCGGTGTTCAGCGAGTTCGTTGTAGGTCATCGTCAGCGTCGCGCCGTTCGCGACTGCGCTCTGGATCACCGGTGGGGTCGTGTCGGGAACGAGCGGCGTGTTGTGCCAGTAGTTGCTCCCACCGGAGGCGATGACGACCAGCCCCATACCGCTCGTCAGGTTCTGTTTCGTCGACGTCGCGTTGTTGACCTGCGGCGTGCTCCCGTCGGGGTCGATGAACGGCGTTCCTGCTCCCGGCGCGAACGAGATGTTGGCGAGTGGCGACGTCTTCTCGTAGATAAGGTCGTACGTCGTCGATCCCGGGGAAGAGCCGGTGGCGAACATATGGACGACGCCTGACGTGGCATCGATGAGGACGATTGGCCGCGTGTGATCCTGCGTCGAGACCGCGGTTCCGAACAGGTGGTCCGTCCAGATTCCGTTCGCGTCGCGGACGAGGAGGTTCACGAGCGGGTTCGAACCCCCGAGCGACGTCTTGGTAGCCGCGTAGACCTTGCCACCGAAGGTTTTCAGGTTGATGTGGTCGTCCGCCTTGTTCGACCCGGGCGACCCGTATGCGTTCTCGTGCGTCCATGCCGAGTCGGCCGCCCCGTCGACGTGGACCGCGAAGTGCATCGTGTCGTCGTTCTGGTTCGAGTACATGACGCCGATCCGACCGCTGAAAGCGATGAGCGACGACATGTCATCGGTTGTGGCGTTCGCGGCGCCACTCGTAGGGAGGACGAAAGGTGCGCCCCAGACTGCGTCGTTGCCCGATGTGTGGCTCACCCGTACCTGGCCGGCTCGCATCCACGTCGCCCAAAGGTTCCCGAACGAATCCCTGTCGATTACGAGCGCCTCAGTGTTCTCGGAGTTGATGACGGCCGGAAAGCCTGGATCGAGTGTGTAGGTGTCGGTTGCGGCGTTGTAGCTGTAGCGGTACAGGTTGCTTGGTCCGCCAAGCTTTGGTGAGGTGGTGAAGATGTGCGACGCGACGTAGAGCTTCGTCCCGTCCCAGAGCGCGTCGACGTGCGTGCCGGCTCGGCTGTCGATGGGAACGTTCGTGGACGTCCAGGTCTGCGTCCCCGTGTCGAGGCGGAAGATCTCGTGACGGCGAGGGCTGGCGCTATCCCAGAGCGCTCCCCACCAGATGCCGTCGTTGAACCAGAGCTTCGACTCGGGCTTCTCGGCCGTCGGGTTGGAGTTGCCGCTCGTGTTCGGCCCCTTGAAGCCGAGATCAGCAGCACCGGCGATTGCCGGAGACACAAGTGAGATGGCCCCGGCGGTGAGAGCGAGTGCACATACCACCAAGGCGCGCTGCCGCAGCGAGCGAGCCACTGACCCACTGTAACTGCTACGAAACCCGATCACAAGATCAAAGCGTGTGATTCACGAATGCACAACCTGTCTTAACAGAGCTCAACTACGCTCAGATACGTGAGACGCTTCCGCCGATCGGGCTTCCTGCTGACAGCGGCCCTCGCCGGCGCCGCGGCGCTCGTCGCCTGCGGTAGCGGAGGCTCGGGCTCGCAAAGCGCACAGGCGTCGGGCGGAGCCGGGTCGGCAGGGGTCACCCCCCAGGTAGTCGCAACCGTCCAGACCAAGCCCGTCTCGCACTCGGGCGATGCGGCCGACGACCCTGCCATCTGGCGAAACGGGAGCGACCCATCCCGGAGCACGATCATCGGAACGGACAAGAAGGGCGGCCTGGTCGTCTACGACCTGGCCGGTAGGTTGATTCAAGAGATCCCGAACGGGAAGATGAACAACGTCGACCTGCGTAAGGGCTTCGTGCTCGGCGGACGGAAGGTCGCCATCGTTGCCGCCTCGCAGGAGGTCGGCGATCGGATCGCCCTCTACCGCGTCGATCCCTCCACGCGCCGGCTCGTCGACGTCGCTGCGCGTCCGATCGAGTCGTCGATCGGCGTCTACGGCCTGTGCATGTACCGGTCGTCCGTGAACGGGAAGTACTACGTCTTCGTGAACTCGAAGAACGGCGAGGTCGAGCAGTGGCAGCTGTTCGCGAGCGGGGCCCAGAAGGGCAAGGTCGACGCGCGCCGCGTGCGGACGTTCGACGTCGGAACACAGACGGAAGGGTGCGTGGCCGACGACGCGCTTACGCCGCCTCTACGTGGGCGAGGAGCGCGTGGGTGATCTGGCGCTACGGAGCCGAGCCCGGGGCGGGAACCGACCGTGCCGCAGGTCGACACGACCGGCGACGGCGGGCATCTCGAGGCCGACGTCGAGGGCCTCGCAATCGCATACGGCCCGAACGGCACCGGCTACCTGATCGCGTCGAGCCAGGGGTCGGACTCCTACGCGGTCTACCGCCGCGAGGGTGAGAACGCGTACGTCGGCTCCTTCGAGATCGTCGCCGGGAACGGGATCGGGGCGGTCGAGGACACGGACGGGATCGACGTGACGACGGCGGGTCTCGGGCCTGCGTTCCCCGGCGGTCTGTCGTCGCGCAGGACGGCAAGAACGACGGCTCGAACCAGAACTTCAAGCTGGTTCCGTGGCAGTCGATCGTCGAGCCCGGCTAGGGCTCGTGCGCGGAGCTCAGGCGCCGACCGGCTGGCCGACCGCGACCGGCCTGCGGCGTGGCGCGCGGCGCAGGCGCCGGGGCCAGTAGGAGAGGTGCGACGGCGTGACCTCGGGATCCTGATCCTCTGCGGCCGCCACGCGGGCGAGGATCGCGCTCGCGCAGGCGCCGAGCGCGAGGATCAGGAAGAAGTACCGCGCGTAGGCGAGGTGGAGGAACAGGCCGGTGATCAGGTAGGCCGATGATCGAGAGGATGAAGCCTGACGCGAGGAGCGCCAGCTCGGGCTTCTCGCGCTGACAGCGCCTCCTCACGCGGTTCAGGTGGAGGAGCGTCACGACGATCGCGCCCATGATGGCGACGAAGCCGAGGATGCCGTTCTCGGCGAGGATGCCGAGATACAGCGTGTGGGCCTGGCGGTCGGCGTTCTTCAGCTTGATGTCGATCTGATTCGAGTAGTCGCCGAGACGGTCCGCGTACTCCCGGTAGTACTGCGGGTAGAGACCCGGTCCGACCCCGACGGCGGGGTGGTCGGCAAAGATCAGGATGGCGGCGAGGTTCTCGGTGCCCCGGCTCACGATCGACCCGTCGGGCGCCTGCGTGCCCGAGTCCGCGGGGGACGTTGTGCCCGGCAGCTCCGACAGCGTCGAGATACGGACCCAGTACGACGGGACCGCTATGAGCAGGATCGCGACCCCGAGCACGATGACCGCGAGCGCGCGTAGCCGAATGAATCGCAACAGCACGGCGAGGAGCGTGAGCGCGACGAGGGTGATCGCCCCGCCGCGCGAGAACGTGTACACGGTGGCCACCGCGATTGCGGCCAGACACACGCCCGCGAGGATTCGCAAGAGCAGGCGTCGCTCGGCCATCAGCAGGAACAGCGCGAGCGGTACCGCTACCAGCAGCACCTGAGCGTATCGGTTGTCGCCACCCGTCTCGAAGGGCCCGCCGCTGCGGCGCTGGGACTCGGTCCGAATGCCGTCGCTCGACACGGTGAACCCTTCGTTCAGGCCCACCTGGGAGAACCCGCCGTAGTTGTTGTCGTACGTCTTCGTGACCTGCTGGTAGATCGACAGGCACGAGAGGAAGGTCGCCGACAGCACGACGACCCAGACCACTTTTCGCAAGAGGTCGGTCGTCCGGACAACGTTCGTGATCAGGAAGTAGAGGCCGACGCCCTCGAAGAGCAGCGAGCGGAGCTCCGTGAACGCGCTGCTCGGGTCGATCGCCATGATCGTCCCCAGGATGTTCGCGGCGAAGAAGCCGAGGATCCAGGGAAAGGCCGGCGTGATGACGATCGGCTGGCGCCGGACGACGAGCATGTAGGCGAGCGGCGCGATGAGCAGGATCGGGAACGCGTACCCGCCGGTGGCCGGTAGCCCGTGCACCTTGACAGCGACCGCAGCCGCGTTCGTGTAGAGGATCGCAACGACCGCGAGCGTGGCCACATCCGGAGATACGATGATCGCGACCGCGAGCAGCACGCCGCCCGCCAGCGCGAGCGCGATCAGCGGGTTGTAGACAGCGAGTGCCCCGAGCCCGACGGCGATGGCTACCCCGACGAGCGGAACAGCTATCCGCGGGAGGACGCCGCCTCCGGACTGCTCGATGGTCAGGTCTTGGGTCGCCACGCGAGGTCGTCTTCCGTCGTATCGGAGGATGCCGCTTCCTGGCGCCCGGCGCCAGTCGAGCCGTCCGCCCGCCTCGGCTCCCAGCGGTCGATCCGGTTCCCTCGCAGGATATTCCAGACCGCGCAGACCGAGGCGGCGTTGACGAGGCAGAAGAACGCCGGCACGGCGACCGGCTTCAGGCGTCCGAGTCGTGTACCGGCGGCGAGCAGGCCAGTGATGCCGAGGGCATACAGGACGATCTGGACGATCGTCAGCGCCTGATAGGCGAGCCCGTCGTCGAAGCGAAGCGCGCTCGTGACGAGCAGCAGGGCGAGCGGGACTACCATCAGCCGGCGCAGCACCTTGTGCGAGAAGAGCTGAACGCTGTAGAAGCCATGGCGAAACGGGTTGAGGAGCGCTCGGCGGGCGATGACGCCGCGAAAGCCGCGCGTCATGATCCGCACCTTGCGGCCGAACTCGTGCCCGCCCGACGCGGCCACCGGCTCGTAGGCGACGGCTGCGGGCGCGAAGACCAGGCGCCGGCCGCCCGCGACGACGCCCGTGGAGACGTAGAAGTCGTCGGTCACGTCGGGCCGGACCGGGGCGAAATGGACGCGCCTGATCGCGTAGATCGCTCCGGTCGCCGAGATGACGCTGCCGCTGCGGCTCTCGGCCTCCTTGAGCAGGCGATCGAAGCTCCAGTAGCTCTGCTCGCCCTTCGCGATCCCGTCCGCGTCCCCCTCGGAGAGGTAGCGCTGGTCGCCTGCGACGCCCCCTACGTCCGGATCGGCGAACGGCCGTGCCAGCTCCCTGATCGAGTCCGGGGCGAAGATCGAGTTGGCATCGGAGAAAGCCAGGATCTCGCCGGACGTGGTCGCAACGGCGGCGGTGAGGGTCGCAGCCTTGCCCCCACGGGGCAGCGAGAGCAGCCGGACCTGCCTGCCCGGCCTGTCCCTGAACCGGTCGACGATCGCGTCCGTGCCGTCGTCCGAACCGTCGGACGCGATCACGATCTCGAGCAGATCGTCGGGGTAGTCGAGCGCGAGCAGGTTCTCGATCTTGGCGCCGATGCCCGGCGCCTCGTTGTGCGCAGCGATGACCATGCTCACGGAGGGCGTCACCTCCGCCCGCCGGTACGGCCTCGGAAAGGCGAAGCCACGTGCAAGGACGAGCAGCGCGAAGCCGACGTAGGTGTAGGCGAGGAGACCGACCGCCAGCCAGAAGAGCACGGCGATCACGAAGGCTCCTCGGCTCCGGCGAAGCAAGCAGCGAGCTGCGCTGCGTTCCTGTCCAGGTCGAACTCCCGCTCGACCTTCGCCCGGCCCGCCCTGCCGAATCTCTCGCGTAGCGCAGGATCGCGCTCGAGCTCGATCAGCGCGCTCGCGAGGGCGGCCGCGTCCCCGGGCGGAACGAGCAGTCCGGACACGCCGTCCTCGACCAGCTCAGGGATCCCGGACAGGTCGCTGGCGACGGCGGGCACGCCGCACGACAGCGCCTCCATCAGCACGACGGGGATCCCCTCCCGTTTCCCCTTCCTGGTGGGCACGCTCGGAGCCGCGAGCACGTCCGCGGAACCGACGAGCTCGGCCACCCGGTCCTGGGTCAGGCTGCCCGTGAGCTCGACGCGGCCGTCGAGGCCCGCCTCGGCGATACGGCGCTCGAGCATCCGCCGGTCGGGCCCGTCGCCGACGATGAGGCACCGGAAGGAGACCTGTGACTCTGCGAGAATGGCGCAGGCGTCGACGAGCACGGACTGGCCCTTCACCTCGTGCAGCGTGCCGACGCAGACGATCGTGAAGGGGCGTCCGGGCCGATCGGCGTGGCCGGGCCGGAAGCGGTCGGTGTCTACGCCGCAGTGGACGACGATCACCTTGTCCGTGCTCGCGGGCCCGCACTCCTCCTCGATCACGTTCCGGTTGAAGCGCGAGATCGCGACGACGAAGCCCGCCTCGGCGACCTTCTCACGGAGCATCCGCCGCTCGACGTGGAGATCCGAGCCGTGCGCTGTGAAGCTGTACGGGATTCCCGTCAGGCGGTGGATGACGAAGCCGGCAGCAGCGGGATGGCTTGCGAAGTGGCAGTGCACGTGTGTGACGCCGCCCTCCTCCATGAGGCGGGCGGCGTGAGCCACTTTCGGAAAGATCCCGACGGCGCCGGCGAGGAAGTTGAGGCTCCCGATCGTGCCGCGGACGAGTGCTCCGAAGGCGCGGAGATACGCGCCGGGGTTCCGGCGAAGCCAGTACGTCTGGCTTCCGAGGATGGGCACGGACAGAAACGGGAGGTAGTGAGCCCTCTCGACGAGCGGCTCGGCCGCGTCGTGCATCGTCTCCGGATGCTCCCGCAGCAGGGGATACACCTCGACCGCGGCGCCCTGTCGCTCGACGGCGAGCATCTCGTTCATCACGAAGGTCTCGCTGAGCTTCGGAAACCGCGACATGACGTAGGCGACGGTGACGCCGGCGGCGACAGGCGTCGTGCCGTGCGCCTGCCGGGCGCCGGTTCGCTCCGGTGCCGCGGTCTGGCCGGGCGGCCCACTCATGGTCTACCTACGAGAGTGCGTCTCGCCGGTCGTGGGAACCGCGTGGGCTGGGCCGTTCGAGCTGGCCTCGGCGGCGTCCGCGAGGACGGCTGTCGGCCCCGCCGGCAGGCTGTCCGTCAGGGCCCACGTGCGCTGGCCCTGTTTCGGGGCCGTGCCGCGTCGCGCGAACCGGTCCCAGAAGCGGGTCTCCGTCAGGACCGTCCCGATCAGATTCGAGTCCACCAGGCGAAGGCTCTCGACGCTGTCCGACACGCGGTCACGCTTCGAGTGCTCGCGCATCGCGGCGAGGATGCTGCCGTCGGCCGCGCGGGCCCACGTCAGGGTCGTGGACGAGTCCAGGGCGGGAGCAGATGCGACGACGATCATCTCGTACGACTCCGCCGCCCGTGCGAGGAGCTCCTCGACGTGAGCGAACTCCTTCGTGTCGCCGATCGTGACGGTGCCCTGCGGCGCAACCTCGAACGACGGGGTGAACGACGACCGGAAGCGCGTCGGGAGGCTCCGGATCGACGATCTGACGCCGGGCGTGGCCGACGGTGCGAGCTTGTCGAGTCCCAGGAGGCCGGTTGCCTCTCCGGTGGCGTCGACATCGACCAGAAGCACCTTCCGGCCGCTGCGCCCGAACGCCGCGGCGAGGTTGGCGGCCAGCTCCCCGACGCCCTCGTCGACGCCGCAGCCCGTGACGAGCACGCTGCGGATCGGGTTCTCCTCCGTCGCCCGCGAATACTCGATCTCGGTGGCCAGGAGACGGTAGGCGGAGGCGGTCCGGGAGCTCGGGTTCGCCTCCACGACCAAGCGCCTGAGGAGACCCCGGACGTCTCCGAGTGAGCCCCAGGCTGCCCAGGAACGGGCTGTCCGTGAGCTCCGCCATCTCGTCCTCGCCGCGCACGACGCCGCGGAGGTACTCGATCAGGAGCACGAGCAGCAGCATCCCGATGACCCCGGCGAGCGCGGCCAGGGCGATGACGAAGGCGCTTCCGGCGCTCACCTTCTCGCCCGGGGTCGCGGCGTTCACGACGCTGAGCGCCCCCTCCGGGCGGGTGCTACCGCTCCGCGTGAGCTCGATCAGGTTGTTGCCGAGCGAGTTCGCGATGTTGGCGGCGACGTCGGGGTTTTCGTCCCGGGCTCGGATCGTGACGAAGCGCGTCTCGGCGTTCGCAGTCGCGCTGACCCTCGTGTCGAGCTCGGTGGGCGTCGTCGGCAGGCTCAACTCTTGGATCGTCGCCGAGAGCTGGGGCGTGTTCGTCGCGAGCGCCGCATAGAGGAGCGAGGCCTGCGCTGCCGCCTTGGCGGTATCGAGATCCGTGTTGATCGGCCCGACGAGCATCTCGACCCGGGACTCGTACTCGGGCGAGGCGTTGCGTGTGACGAAGTACGCGCAGATGCCCGCGATCGCGCCCGAGATCAGGAGCAGCCACCACCAGCGCTTTACGACCGGCACGAAGCCGAGCGAGCTGTAGCCTTCATGTAGTCGTCCCTGAGTCATGGTTGCGGCTCCCCGGGTTGCGGCTCCCGGCAAAGTGTAGCCCGCTTCAACGGTGCACCTCTCGACTGCGCGCTCCCGTGCCCCCCTGACGGGTGAGGACGAACTCGAGCTGTGAGGCGAGCCCCTCGGCGAGGGGAACCGCAGGTGTCCAACCGAGGCACCGGCGGATCTGATCCGTGTCGGCTGCCGTACGGCGCACGTCGCCCGCCGCACCCGGCTGGCGGGCGACACGAAGGTCGCTCCCGGCGAGCTCCTCGCAGAGCTCGATCACGGCGCGGATGCTGGTCTCGGACCCGCCGCCGACGTTGTACACGGCGCCCTCCGGCCCGCCTCCCATCGCTGCGACCGTGGCACTGACCGCGTCCGCCACGTAGGTGAAGTCGCGCGACTGCTCGCCCGTCCCGTTGAGCTCGAACTCGGCGCCCTCGACGAGCGCGGTCAGGATGCGCGTGAACGCCATGTCCGGCCGCTGCCGCGGGCCGTAGACGGTGAAGTACCGCATTCCACGCCAGTCGAGCCCGAAGGATCGCTCGTATGCCCGGGCGAGATGCTCGCACGAAAGCTTCGTCACGCCGTACGGCGAGATCGGTCTCGGAACGGCGCTCTCCGAGGTCGGAAACGTCTCGGCGTCCCCGTACACCGAGGACGAGGACGCGAACACGACCCGGAGACCGGCGGCTACCGCCGCCTCGAAAACCCGCTGAGTGGCGACGATGTTGTCGTGCACGTAGATGGAGAACGAGGTTCCCCAGCTTCCGCGGACACCCGGCTGGGCAGCGAGGTGGAAGATTCCGTCAGCGTCGTCGACGAGCGGTTCGAGCCGCGCGTCGGCGAGGTCGGCCTCGACCAGGGAAAAGCCCGGCTCGAGGCGCAACCCTTCGAGGTTCGCCAGCTTGGCTGTCCGCTCGTAGTAGTCGGTGAACGCGTCGACGCCGACGACCTCGTGGCCGTCGGCGATCAGCGCCTCGCTGAGATGAGAGCCGATGAAGCCCGCGCAACCGGTGACGACGTAGCGGCTCAAGAGAGGCGGTGTGGTTCCTTTCGTCTCGGTCGTGGGCCCGCCGGCGGGGGACCGTCCGTCCCACAGGGTAGATCGGCCGGAGCGCGGACGTGCTTTAACTCTGGCTGGACACGAGTACGATGAGATGAGTGAGTCGGGTGCATGGGCACTCGGAGCGGGTTCTGCGGCAATGGACGGCCTCCTTCGCCGTCCTCGCTGCCGTGTTCGCGATCCTGCTTGCAGCGCCGACTGCCTTCTCTGGGGTGGACGACAGCGTCGGTCACGAGGACCAGTCGTTCACCGGCGCCCGTCACTCGCCGACCGGATCCGAGCCCGAGAGCAAGCTTTGGTTCCACGACGGGTTCTGGTGGGGCAGTCTGTTCGACGTCGGCAGCGGCGGTTTTCGCATCTTCCGACTCGACGCCGACACGCAGCGCTGGATCGACACGGGCGTCGCCGGCCGACGGCCGAGCCTCGAGCCGTGCCGACGCCCTCTGGGACGGCCGCAAGCTCTACATCGCTTCGCACGTCGTCCACCAGGTCGCGCAACCGGGTTTGCCGGCCCGGCTCTACCGCTTCAGCTACGACCGTGATGGCAGGCGCTTCGTCCTCGATCCGGGATTTCCGGAGCGGATCAACGACACCTCGAGCGAGGCGCTCGTCATCGACAAGGACTCGACCGGACGTCTGTGGGCGACGTGGGTCGAGGACGGCCAGGTCTACGTGAACCGGACGCTCGAGGGCGACACCCGGTGGGGCGAGCCCTTCGTCCTTCCCGCCGAAGGAGTCCAGGTCGGCCCGGACGTCGCGTCGCTCGTCGCGTTCGACGGCGACAAGATCGGGGTCTTCTGGGGGAACCAGAAGACCGGGCTGTTCTACTTCGCGGTCCATCTCGACGGGAGCCCGGACGAGGCCTGGGAGCCGAGCGAGACGATTGCCGACGCCGGCTACGCGGCCGATCACGTAAACCTGAAGGCGGATTCCTCCGGGCGCGTGTACGCCGCGGTCAAGACGCAGGGCGAAAGGGTCAGGTCGCCGCTCGTGTCGCTCCTCGTGCGCGACCAGGCGACGGGTACATGGACGACTCACGCCTTCGGACGAGTCGCCGACCGTCACAGCCGCCCGATCGTGCTCGTGAACGAGCGGCTCGGAGCGGTGTACCTCGTTGCGTCCGCGCCGCTCGGGCTCGAGCAGGAGGCCCAGATCGTCATGAAGGTGGCGCCGATCGACGGGCGCGACGTTCGACGCCGGCGAGGGCATTCCGATCATGCGCGACGTGG
Source organism: uncultured Thermoleophilia bacterium (assembly GCA_963797645.1). Lineage (GTDB taxonomy): Bacteria > Actinomycetota > Thermoleophilia > Gaiellales > Gaiellaceae > CAWCQC01. The sequence continues at coordinate 502,054 of CAWCQC010000013.1, forward strand.
AGACACCGGCCCTCACGTACGCGACGTCGACCAAGCAGCTCGTCTCGAGCGAGACAGGGCTGGTCGTCCTCGCCTCCAACAACCGAACCGGGCGCTACTGGCACAGCTTCGACCCGCTTGCGAGCTCGCCCTCGCTCACCGGTGGAAGCAGTCCGGTCGAGCCGCCTCCGTCGAGACGCCGCCGCCTGCGGCCGCCGATGCCGAGTCGCTCGGCTTCGGTGAGGTGCTCTCCCGGGCGGTTCCGGCGCTTCTCGTTGCGTTCGGGCTGCCGCTGTGGCTGCTCGTGGCCGCGGTCGCGCTGGCCAGCCGTCGCCTCGTCGTCTCGGGCGTCTCAGGGCTCGTCGTCGTGGCCTGCGCGGCCTTGGTGACGGTCGGGGCGGCGTCGATCTTGCTCTAGCGACGCACGCGACTTGCCATTTGGCGCTAGACCAGTCACCGTTCGACATGGTCATGCCGTCATCGCCCGTCGGTCAGGAGGTGCAAATGCCGGAGTCGGCAGGACAAGAAAATCTCGGGTCGGGGCTCACGCGCAGCTTCCGAGGCTACGACCCCAAAGCCGTCGACCGGATCGTCCGCGACCTGACCGCACGGTGTGAGGCCGTGGAACGTGAGCGAGACGATTTGCGGCAGCAACTCGAGGCGTCGAAGGCGGAGACCATGGAGACACGCGACCTCGAGCGGACGCTACGCAACACCCTCGTCCTTGCGCAGCGCTCGGCGGACGAGCTGAAGGAGCAGTCGCGGCTCGAGGCCGAGGCCACGCTCGACGACGCTCGGGGTGAGGCGCGAGACATCGTGGGTGAGGCGGACCGCCGCGCGGACCTGCTCCGGGCGGAGCTCAAGCTGCTCGAGGAGCGCGAGCGGGAGACGCGTCAACGCTTCTGCCGACATGCTCCGCGATACGCTGGCTCAGGTCGAAGGCTCGCGTGGTGAGGCGCTCGGCACGGGAAGCCTCGTCGACGATCTACGCCCGTCGGCCGATCGGGTCAGACTAACAACCTCTCGGCCGGCGAGCTGCCACTCGCCCGCGTCCGTCGCGAGCCCGAGGTTCGGAGTGAAGCGAAAGCCTGCCGCCGAGACCCCGGTGGGAAGCTTGAAGCTGAGGTACCCCTCGCAGCGCTCTCCCGCGGCTAGGCGAATCTCGCGCAGCGCGGGCTCGAGCTTCTGCGCCCCCGTGCGATAGCGCTCGCCGTCGTCGCCGATCAGGAACGCACCCGCCGTCGGCATGTCGTCGAACTGCGCACTGCCGTCGTTCTCGACTGCGAGCCGCACCGCGACATAGCGATCGGGACGGTCCGGGGAAGCGCGCCCGACCGGGTCGAGGACATCGAGCAGCGTCACCGCGATCGTCCCGCCGTCCGCGCCCATCGTCGCGAGCGGGATCGTGGCGCCGATGCTCTGCCCTCCCGCCGGAACCGGCTCGAGATCGGTCGGTCCGGGGCTCGGGCTCGGGTGCCACGTGCTCGGGCTCCGGCGGCAACATGGGCTCCGGCATGCAGGCTCCGCCTCCGCTTCGGGCTCGCGCTCTGGTTCGGGCTCCGGTTCGGGCTCGAACGGGCTCGCTGCAGGTTCGCCGGCCCCTGCCGCCGCCGTCCACGGCGCTGCCGGAGCGGACGCAGCTGCGGCGACGGTGGCCGGCTCATGGATCGGCGCGAGCTCGGCGACTACGGGCGTCGCGGCGATCGCCGGCGCAGGTGCAGGCGCCCGGTTGACGAGCGCTCTTCCCGCTTCCACGAGGGCGCGGGCGGCGAGAGCGATCAGCACGAGCGCGATCGGCTCGAGGACGAACACCTTGAGGAGGCCGACCCGCGTCCGGCCCCATTCCTCGGCGTACTGGGAATTCCACTCGTCGATGCGCGCGATGCCGCTCGTCACCGTCCGGCCGTCGGCGAGGTCGAGGATGCCGCCGACGAGCAGGTACCACGACACGGCCAGCGCCGCGGCCGTGCCCAGCACGACCGCCAGCCCGATCAATCCGTAGCCGAGAATCCTCACGTGATGCTCCTGCTTCGCGTATCGGCAGGTTCGCCGTGACCCTCCAGAGTTCCTGGCTGCTACGACATTAGACTCGCGCTCAATGTGCGGGATCTGCGGTATCGCGGTGCTGGGCGGCGGCGACGTCGATCCGGGCGAGCTCCGCGCGATGCGCGAGGCGCTCATACACCGGGGCCCTGACAGCGGCGGAGAGTTGATCGACCCGCCGGTCGGCCTGGCCGCACGACGTCTCTCGATCATCGACCTCGAGGGCGGGGATCAACCCATCGCGAACGAGGACCAGACCGTGCACGTCGTCCAGAACGGCGAGATCTACAACTACCGCGAGCTGCGCGACCGGCTCCGGCGGCGAGGGCACGCGTTCCGGACCGAGAGCGACACCGAGGTGCTCGTCCATCTCTACGAGGAGCAGGGGCCGCGGTTCGTCGAGGCTCTTCGGGGCATGTTCGCGGTGGCGATCTGGGATGCCGGCCGCCGGCGCCTCGTGCTGGCGCGCGACCGCTTCGGCATCAAGCCTCTCTACATCAGCCAGGAGGGCGGCCGGCTGGCATTCGCGTCCGAGCTCAAGGCGCTCGTGCCCCGCATGTCCAGGGAGGTCGATCTCGACGCGGTGCAGGCCTACCTGGCCTTCAACTCGATTCCGGCGCCGCTGACGATCTTCCGTGCGGCTCGCAAGCTGCCGGCCGGGTGCGTCCTCGTGGCCGACGACGTGGGCGGAGCAGGCAGTGTCCGGATCGACGAGTTCGCGAGCCCGCGCCCGGTCCCGCGAGGCGACGTGCGGCGCGAACCGGAGGCGGAGCTCGCGGACGAGCTGAGGGAGCGGCTGCGGGATTCGGTCGCCGCCCATCTCGTCGCCGACGTGCCGGTCGGCGTTCTCCTGTCGGGCGGCATCGACTCCTCGACGCTGGCAGCGCTCGCCGCTCTCACGGGCGGCGACCGGATCAGCACGTTCACGATCGGGTTCGAGGAAGCGTCCTTCGACGAGCGCGCCGACGCGCGCCGCGTCGCCGAGCGGTTCGGCACCGACCACCACGAGCTCGTCGTCCGTCCGGACGCCTCTGAGCTCCTCCCCGAGCTCGCCGCGGTATTCGACGAGCCGTTCGCCGACTCGTCGGCGATCCCGACCTACCTCGTCTCGAAGCTCGCCGCCGAGCAGGTGAAGGTTGCGCTCTCCGGCGAGGGGAGCGACGAGCTCTTCGGCGGCTACTACACCTACGTGGCGGACGCGCTGGCCGACCGGTTGGCCGGCATGGCAGCGGTCGCCAGGCCGCTGGTCGAGCTGCTGCCGAGCTCCTCGGGCCGGGTCAGCTTCGACTACAAGGCCAAGCGCTTCGTGCGGGCGGCGCACCTTCCACCGCTCGAGCGCCACCACGCCTGGAAGGAGATCTTCTCGCCCGAGGCGAGGGCGGCGCTGCTGCTGCCGGGCAAGCGGAGCCCCGTCGACCCGGTCGACGTCTACCGGCGCCGCTACGCCGAGACCGAGGGAGCACAACCGCTCTCGCGGCTTCAGGACCTCGATCGGGCCGTGTATCTCGTCGACGATCTGCTCGTGAAGACCGACCGGGCGAGCATGGCCCACTCGCTCGAGGTACGCGTCCCGTTTCTCGACCCGGTGGTGGCCGAGCTCGCGCTCGCGGTGCCGGATTCCTCGGGAGTGCGCGGGCTCGCGAAGAAGCGACTGCTCCGCCGCGCAGTGGCGCCGCTGCTTCCCGCCGAGACGGTCGGCGGCAGGAAGCGCGGGTTCTCCATCCCGGCGGCCGCATGGCTCCGCGGCGAGCTCGTTCCGTTCGCGCGGGAGGTGCTCTCGCCCGAGGTCGTTCGCCGGCAGGGATTCTTCAGCCCCGAAACGGTCACCAGGATCCTCGAGACGCACGTCTCGGGCAGGGAGGACCTGTCGCGGCAGCTCTGGGGGTTGCTCGCCTTCGGGCTGTGGTGCGACCGCTACGCGTGACAGCACGGCCTTGGACACCGGCGAGGCAATGGCCGCTGGTTCCAGCGCCTGGAGCTGGATCCATTTCGTCGGGCACGGCGAGGTTCGGACGGGACATGTCGCTGCGCTTATCGGCAACCGCGAAACGACCTCTTAGACCTCGAGCACGAGCCCGTCCACTGCGCGCTCGACGCCGGAGGGTGTCGGAAGCTCGGCCGGACGGTGAGTCAGCACGGTACGCGCGTTGCCGAGCAGCGAGTGCCTCGTCCGCGGAGAGATGACCGCGGGGCACGGGGTCGTCGGCGCCTTCGGCGAGCGTCGCCTCGCACAGGAACAGGTCAGCGTCCTTCGCGAGCGCGTAGAGCTCCTCGCACGGGGCCGAGTCGCCCGAGTACGCGAGCACGCGACCGGCCGGGTCGCGCACGCGGAATCCGAACGCTTCGATGCCGTAGTGATCCACCGGGATGGCCGTGACGTCGAAGCCCGCCGTGGTGAACGGCGCGCCCGACCGGTACTCGCGGACGCTGAACGCCTCCTCGAACATCCCGGCGTGACCCCAGCCGACGGCGAAGTGCTCGAGGTCGCGAGACCCGCTCGGCGGGAGCCAGAGCACCGGCCGCCTGCGCCGTCCGCCGTCGAGGTGCTTCGGCATCCATACCCACGGCACGAGGTCGCCCCAGTGGTCGAGGTGGAAATGCGAGATCAGGATGGCGTCGACGTCGAGCAGGCCGTCCGTCCGCAGGCGTGCGAGCACACCCGGCCCACAGTCGAGAAGGAGGCGTCCGGGGCCGTCCAGGAGGTACCCGGCGTGCGCGCTGCCAGGGTTCGGCCAGGCTGGGGACGATCCGATCACGGTCAGATTCACGTTCATATACTTGCGGAATGGCGCGTCCGATCCGTGTGGTCATCGCCAAGCCCGGGCTCGACGGACACGATCGCGGGGCCAAAGTCATCGCCAGGGCGCTCCGCGACGCCGGGTTCGAGGTCGTCTACACCGGGCTGCACCAGACGCCGGAGCAGATCGTGGAGACCGCGGTCCAGGAGGATGCGGACGCCGTGGGCATCTCGATCCTCTCGGGGGCTCACATGACGCTCGTGCCGCGCATCCTCGAACTGCTCCGCGACAACGGAGCCGAGGACGTGGTCGTCGTCGTCGGCGGAACCATCCCCCGCGACGACGTGGTCACGCTGAAGGAGCTCGGGGTTGCGGAGATCTTCACGCCAGGGGCGCCGCTCTCCGCGATCGTCGACTTCCTGCGCGAGCAGGTTCCGGTCGCCGGCTGATGCCGATCGAGCTCGAGCGCGCGGGCGGCACGGCCGTCCTGACCGTCAACCGCCCCGACGCGCTCAATGCCCTCGATCTCTCCCACGCGGCTGAGCTGCGGGACCGGCTGTCCGAGCTCGCGGGTGACCAGGATGTCAGAGCGGTCCTCGTCACCGGCGCGGGGGAGAAGGCCTTCGTCGCGGGAGCCGACATCAAGTACATGCAGGGGCTCGGCGTGCTCGAGGCTCGGCGGTGGGCCGAGCTCGGGCACGGGATCGGCGAGCTGCTCGAGACGATGCCGAAGCCGACAGTCGCCGCGGTCAACGGCTACGCGCTCGGCGGCGGCTGCGAAGTGGCTCTCGCCTGTGACATCCGGCTTGCGTCGACGAGGGCGCGGCTTGGTCAACCGGAGGTCAATCTCGGGATCTTCCCGGGCTGGGGCGGGAGTGTCCGCCTCGCGCGAACGACGTCTCTCGGCTTCGCGAAGGAGCTCATCCTGACCGGCCGCATGGTCGAGGCCGAGGAGGCTCTCGCAAGGGGTCTCGTCAACGCCGTCGTCGAGCCGGAGGAGCTGATGCCCAGGGCGCTCGAGCTCTGTGGCGGCTTCGCGGCGAAGAGTCCCGTCTCGCTGGCGTACGCCAAGGAAGCCACGAACCTCGCACTTCAGGGAGACCACCGGGCGAACCTCGCCACCGAGGCCCGGCTCTTCTCGATCCTCTTCGGCACGGAGGATCAGAAGGAGGGGATGGCCGCCTTCTCCGAGAAGCGCGAGCCCGAGTTTCGCGGCCGCTGAACGAGCATGTAGGGGCCGGTCCTGACCGGCCCGCCCCGGGGCGAGGCTCGTTGGCCGCCGGGAGCGGCGCTGGTACCCTTTCCGAAGCGGGAGTCCCTTACGGGGGCTGAGAGGTGGCCACGAGGCCGCGACCGACGAACCTGATCTGGGTCATGCCAGCGAAGGGAGCGGAATGAACAGCGACGACCCACTCGTGATCGCGGGCCGGTCGTTCGGTTCCCGTCTGATCACCGGGACGGGCAAGTACGACACGTTCGAGACGATGCGGGCGGCGGTGCTCGAATCCGGCTGCGAGATGGTGACCGTCGCCGTCCGGAGAGTAGACCTGGACTCGCCCGGCAAGGACATCACGAGCTTTCTGCCGGACGACGTCCTGATCCTGCCGAACACGTCGGGCGCAGAGACCGCCGACGACGCAGTCCGGGTCGCTCGTCTTGCGCGCGCCGGCGGCCTGCCGGACTGGATCAAGCTCGAGGTGATTCCCGATCAGCGCTACCTCCTGCCCGATCCGGTGGAGACGCTGCGCGCCGCCGAGACGCTGGTCGGCGAGGGCTTTACCGTCCTGCCCTACGTCATGCCCGATCCCGTGCTCGCCCGCCGGCTCGAGGAGGCCGGGTGCGCGACGATCATGCCGCTCGCGGCACCCATCGGCTCGGGGCGCGGCCTCAAGCTGCTGGAGGCGATCAGGATCACGATCGAGGAAGCGTCGGTTCCGGTCGTCGTCGATGCCGGCCTCGGCTCACCCTCCCATGCCGCCGCAGCCATGGAGCTCGGAGCGGACGCGGTCCTCGTCAACACCGCGATCGCCCGGGCGGGCAACCCCGTCGCGATGGCGCGCGCGTTCCGGCTCGCGGTCGAAGCTGGACGCGGCGCGCGCATGGCGGGTGTGATGGACGAGCAGGTCGAAGCGGCGGCGTCCAGTCCGGCCGGCGGCGTCGTGACGGTGTCGTGAGCTGCACGGTCAACGGCAAGCCCTACGAGCCCGAGTCGCAGGAGACCGTTCAGCGCCTGCTCGCGCGGCTCGGGCTGGAGACCCGGTTCGCGCTCGTCGAGCGGAACAGGCAGCCGGTTCCCCGCGGCGACTACGCGAGCACCCCCGTCGAGGACGGCGACGTGTTCGTAGTGGCGCGTCCCGTGGCCGGCGGCTAGGTTTGAGCGATGCTCGATTCGGTGCGCCTGTATCTCGTCACCGGCGTGCGGCCCGATCTGGCCGACTTCCTGCGCGCGGCGGTCGCCGGTGGCGTCGATGCAGTTCAGATCAGGGAGCGCGCCCTCCCCGACCGCGACCTGCTCGCGGCGCTCGAGCTCGCGCGGGACGTGACTACCGAGTTGGGCATCCCCCTGGTGGTGAACGATCGAGCGGATCTCGCGCTCCTGGCGCGAGCCGACTTCGTGCACGTCGGTCAGGATGATCTTCCCGTCGACGCCGTCCGCCGGCTGGGGCTGCACGTGGGCCGCTCGACGCACACATCGCGTGAGATCGACGCCGCAGAGGCGGACTACATCGGCGTCGGCCCCGTGTTCGCCACCCCGACGAAGCCCGGCCGCCCGGCTGTCGGCCTCGAGCTTGTCCGCTACGCGGCGCACCATGCAGCGGTGCCCTGGTTCGCAATCGGGGGAATCGACGCCACGACGATCGACGAGGTGGTCGAGGCCGGAGCGACGCGCGTTGCGGTCGTGCGGGCGATCACAGACGCGCGCAACCCGGAGAGTGCGGCCCGGGCCCTTCGCCGCGCGCTCGACCGGGTACGCAGCGACGCGTTGGGCGTATGACGCGCGCGCGGAGCGCAGTAGTCGCCGCACTGGCCGTGGCTGTCGTCGCCGCCCTGTCGGTCGCGGCGGGCATCGCCGCCGATCGCGGTCCCGAGGGGGTCAAGATCCCTCCGACAGCGTTACTTCCCGATCTCGACCCGTCCGCGCCGATCAGGCTCGAGGCCAGGATCGCCACCGTCGACGGGAAGCGCCGGACCCGGATGTCCTTCGCGTCCGCGGCCGAGAACGTGGGCGCGGGTCCGCTGGTGATCCGCGGCGTCCGCACGAGCATCGACCAGGAGTTGATGACGGCAGAACAGGTCATCCGGCTCCCGGGAGGCTCGACGGTGGCGAAGCCGCAGGTCGGCACGGTGCGCTACATCGTCGATCCGACCCACCAGCACTGGCATCTCGAGCCGTTCATGATCTACGAGCTCCGTCGCGAGAAGGGGTTCGCGCTCGTCCGGCCGGACGAGAAGACGGGCTTCTGCCTCGGCGACCGCTACCCCTTCGACGCCGACCGCGTGCCGGTGCCGGTCGATCGGCCCGAGTTCCTGACGAACTGCGGTCTGGGCGACACGGGCCTGCTGAACGTCGAGGAGGGCATCTCCCCGGGGTACGGCGACGACTACCACCCGTGGCTCGACGGACAGTGGATCGACATCACCGGTCTCCGCGCCGGCAGGTACGTGCTCGTACACCGCGTCAACAAGGCGCGACTCCTCGCCGAGTCGAGCTACGCGAACAACGCGTCCTCGTTGCTCGTTGCGCTCAGCTGGCCGACCGGGAAGCAGGGACTCCCGAAGTTCACCGTCCTGCGCACCTGCCCGAACAAGGCGCGCTGCACGAAGCCGAGATAACCGGGGCTCAGGCCGCGCGGATCACGATTCGCGCCGCGGCGAGAGCGCCGGTCTTGCCGAGCTGCTCCTCGAGCGTGAGGTCGAGCGAGGTGGTCGTGACGGCCACCTTCGTGCCGGCCTTGAGCGCGCCGGGCGTCGCGCCTGCCTCGCCGCCATTCTTGACCCGCTTCACGGTGACGTCCGCGGTGAGGGTGAGCTTCACGGTCTTCGTGACGCGGTAGGAGCCTCCGGTCGACAGGCGCACGCTCGTGACGCGTACGGTGATCGTCGACCCGGCTCCGAGTGCGGCGTCCCTGCCGGGAGGAGTCCCGTCCTGGCCACCGACGATGACGGGCACGTCGGGCCCAGACGCCTCAGGTGACCCGGGCGGCTCGGCCGGCCCTCCCGGCTCGGCGGGCTGCTCCGGCTGCTCAGGCTGCTCCGGCTGTCGGTGAGGCTGCTCGGGAGGTTGCTCGGGCTGCTCCGGCTCGACCGGAGGAGCTGCGAGGTCGACGGCGGTGAGCTTCCCCGTCAGGGTGAGCGTGACGGAGCCGGCCGGCTTCCGCAGCGACGGCGTGTACGGGAAGAGGACCCGGTTCGCCCGCCTGAGCCACGGGTACGGCGAGACCGCGCTTCGGTTTCCGGGGTGAAGCTCGAAATGGAGGTGGTGGCCGACGCCGTTCGCATCGCCGGAGTCTCCGACGTATCCGATCAGCTGCCCGCCGCGGACCCTCTGCCCGTCCCGCAGCCCCTCTGCGAAGGCGATGCCGGGCTTGCAGCTCCCCTTGTTGTCGTTCTTGGCGGTGAGGTCGTTGTTGAGGTGGATGTAGAGGTAGGTCGTGCCGCTGGCTCCGTACAGGTAGAGCATGCAGCCGGCGCTTCCCGACCCCTTGTAGATCCGCACCTTGCCCGCCTCCACGGCGACCACCGGCGACTTCCAGCCGGCCATCAGATCGTTGCCCTGATGGCTTCCCTGCCCGCGCGGGTCGCCGAAGTCGTTCTCGTAGCTCGCGCCCCCGACGATGGGGAAGATGATCGTGTGCGGCGGGGGCTTCGCCGTGATCTCGGGACGAGCCTGCGCGGTCCCTGCGAGGGCCCACGCGAGGAGGAGGGTAAGAGCCACTCGAGCGGTCGTCCGGTGGCGACGGCTGTGCTCCGGTGCGCGCACGAAGTGCCTGACCTTACCACGCCCGGACGCTGTCGGTTGGCCGCGCCGACCCGCTTCACAGACGGTTAGAGTGCGCACCGCATGAAGATCGCCGTCTGCGTGAAGGAGGTCCCGGACGCCGCGGCTCCGCGCCGAATCGACCCGGCGACGCTTCGTCTCGACCGCTCCGGCGAGGGTGCTCTGAACCCCTGGGATCTGTCGGCGGTCGAGGAGGCGCTGCGGCTCGTCGAGGCCGAAGGCGGCGAAGTCGTCTGCGTCTCGATGGGGCCTGCGCGGGCAGCGGGCTCGTTGCGGAAGGCGCTCGCGATGGGGGCCGATCGCGCCGTGCTCGTCAGCGACGAGGCGCTCGTCGGAACGGATCTGATCGGCACGAGCCTCGCGCTAGCCGCGGCGCTCGAGCGGGAGAGCGCCGATCTCGTCCTCTTCGGCCAGCAAGGGGCCGATTCGGACGGTGCCGTGCTCTGGGCCGCCGTCGCCGACCGGCTGCGGCTGCCGCTCGTTTCCCAGGCGGCCAGCCTCGAGGCGGCCGGCGGGCGTGTCAGGGTCAAGCGCCAGACCGAGTACGGCTACGACGTCATCGAAGCGCCCATGCCGTGCGTCGTCGCGGTCTCGGATGCGATCAACGAACCTCGCTATCCGTCGCTCAAGGGGATCATGGGTGCCAAGAAGAAGCCCCAGGACGTGTTCGCAGCCGCCGACCTCGGCCTCGACCCGGACAGCGGTGGGCGAGGCAGGCTCGGGCACCGTCGTCTACGCGCTCGCGCCGCCGCCACCGCGCGGGGAGTCCTTGCTGATCGAGGACGACGGCTCCGCCGCCGAGAAGATCGTCGACTACCTGGTCGAGAACAAGCTGATCTAGATGAACGTCCTGGTCTTCGTCGAGCACGCGGCCGGGGAGGCTCAGAGAGCCTCGCTCGGCGTGCTGTCGAAGGCTGCGGCCGTCTTCGGCGATGTATCGGCGTGCGTCGCCGGGCACGAGGTGCGCGATCTCGCCGGTGGGCTCGGCGCCTACGGCGCGCGCAGGGTGGTCGTGGCCGATTCGCCCGAGCTCCGCGAGCCGCTGCCCCAGCCGCGCGTCGACGTCCTGGCGCAGCTGGTCACCGAGCAGGGCTTCGACACCGTGCTCTTCGGCGCCTCCGTGCTCACCGCGGACGTCGCTGCGGGCCTCGCCGCCCGAACAGGCGGCGGGCTCAACTGGGATCTGACCGACCTGCTGCTCGACGGGGATCGTCTGATCGGCAAGCGGCCGGCGCTCCAGGACTCGGTCGTAGTCGACTGCGGCTGGAAGACGACGCCGAGGATCGCCCTCGTGCGCTCCGGGACGTTCGAGCCGGTGGAGTCGAACGGCGGCTCGGCCGAGCTGGTCGACGCCCCGGTCACGCTCGAGGATTTCTCGAGGGGCGCGGTCATGGTCGACCGGGAGCTGGCGCGGGCGGAGGGCCCGTCGATCGAGGAAGCCGACGTGATCGTCGCGGGCGGTCGCGGCCTCGGATCCCCCGACCAGTTCGCGCTCGTCGAGGCGCTCGCGCAGGCCCTCGGCGGCGCGGTCGCCGCCACCCGCGCGGTCGTCGACGCCGGCTGGTACCCGTACTCCACCCAGGTCGGCCAGACGGGCAGGACGGTGGCGCCGAAGCTCTACGTCGCCTGCGGGATCTCGGGCGCGATCCAGCACAAGGTCGGCATGCAGTCCTCCGGCACGATCGTCGCGATCAACAAGGATCGCAACGCGCCGATCTTCGACTACTGCGACCTCGGCGTGGTCGGTGACCTGTTCGACGTCGTTCCCAAGCTGACCGAGCTCGTACGGACGCGGAACGGCTGACGTGGCCGTCCGCCCGGCAGATTTCCCGCCTCCGGTTTCCGAGCGCGAGTTCGTGGCCGCCCCGAGCGACGGCCCCGACGAGCGGATCGAGGTCGGCATCCTCATCGTCGGCGGCGGCCCGGCGGGTCTCGCTGCTGCGATCCGGGCGGGTCAGCTCCTGCAGGAGCGCCCCGAGCTCGCCGAGCGGCTGGGGGACGTGCCGATCGCGGTCGTCGAGAAGGGCAAGGCCTGCGGGTCGCACGTCCTCTCGGGCGCGGTGGTCAACCCCCGCGCGCTGCGGCTCCTGTTTCCCGGGCTGCGTGCTGACGACATGCCGTTCTACGGGCCGGTCGACCACGAGGCCGTCTACTACCTGACGCACAAACGGGCCGTCCACGTGCCGCCGCCGCCGACCATGCTGAACGACGGCAACTACATCGGATCGATGAGCCGCCTGTCGCGCTGGCTCGCCGAGCGAGCCGAAGAGCTGGGCGTGACGATCGTCCCGGAGACCACTGCCGCGAAGCTGCTCGTCTCCGGCGGTCGTGTCGTCGGCGTGCGGACGGGCGACCGCGGCCGCGCACGTGACGGCCAGGAGCTCGGCACGTTCGAGCCCGGATCGGACATCGGTCGCGCGCGCGACGATCATCGCTGAGGGAACGCTGGGACACCTGACGCGAACCGCGATCTCCCAGTTCGGGATCCAGGGCGAGGCGCCGCAGGTCTACGCGCTCGGCGTGAAGGAGGTCTGGGAGGTTCCGAAGCCGCTCCACCGGATCATCCATACTCTCGGCTGGCCGCTTCGGGGCGGCTCGGCGCATCGCGAGTTCGGCGGCAGCTTCATCTACCCGATGGGCGAGGAGATGGTCGCGCTCGGGCTCGTCGTCGGCATGGACTACACCGATGCGTCCCTGTCCGTGCACGACCTGCTCCAGGAGCTGAAGCTCCACCCGCTCGTGCGGCAGATTCTCGAGGGAGGGACACGCGTTGCCTGGGGCGCGAAGACCATCCCCGAAGGCGGTATCCAGGCGCTACCCCGGAAGCTGCACGTCCCCGGCGCCCTTCTCACCGGTGACGCAGCCGGCTTCGTCAACGTCCCGGCGCTCAAGGGTGTCCACTACGCGATGCGTTCCGGCATGCTCGCGGCCGAGACCGCGGTCGACACCGTCAGCCCGGGAGCGACAGCCTGGGAGCCCGGAGCGCTCGAGCCCTATGACGCGGCAATCCGCGACAGCTTCGTCTACAAGGATCTGCTGCGGGTTCGCAACATGCGGCCGGCCTTCACGAAGGGCCTCGTGCGTGGATCGATCGACCGCCGGGCTGGCAACGGCGTCCTTCGGCAAGGCGCCGAGGAAGAACCTGAAGCTCGAGGGGGATGCCGAAGCGCCGGTGAGCGACGGCAAGGAGAGACAGTATCCGGCTCCCGACGGCGTCCTCACCTTCGACAAGCTGTCGAGCGTCTACCTGTCCGGGAACGCGACCCGAGACGACGCGCCCGACCACATTCGCGTGCAGAAGCAGGTACCGCGCGAGCTCGCGGAGGCGTGGGTGCACATGTGCCCGGCCCAGGTGTACGAGGTGACCGGCGGCGGCACGGAGGACGGCACGGTCACCGTCGAGGTGACCGCCTCGAACTGCGTCCAGTGTGGGGCGATCACCGCAAAGGGCGGCCGGCTGACGCCTCCCGAGGGCGGCGATGGCCCCGAGTACACGCTGATGTAGGTTCGGGGCGCCTTGCCTCGTTCCGATCTCGATCCGGCGGCGATCGACGTCGAGCGGGCGGCCGCGGGTCTCGGAGACCGCGTCCACCGGACCCCGACCTTCAGCTCCAGGACGCTCGGCCGGATCGCCGGCGTACCCGTCTCCCTGAAGGCCGAGCTCTTCCAGCGCACGGGCTCGTTCAAGCCCCGCGGGGCCTTCACCCGCCTCGACGCGCTGACGGCAGCCGAGCGCAGGCAGGGGGTGGTCACCGTCTCGGCGGGGAACCACGCCGCGGCGCTCGCGTTCACAGCCGCGGAGGCCGAGATCGACTGCCTCGTCCTGATGACGCGCGGAGCGAGCGAGCTCAAGGCTGCCGCCGCTCGCGACTACGGTGCGACGCTCGATCGAGAGGCCGAGGATCCGGCGGCGCTCTTTGCGCGGCTGGACGAGCTGCGCGGCGACCGCGTCCTCGTCCACCCGTTCGACGATCCGCTCGTGATCGCGGGCCAGGGAACCGTCGGGGTCGAGCTGCTCGAGGACCGCCCCGCGGTCGACCTGGTCGTCGTCCCCGTGGGCGGAGGCGGGCTCGTGGCCGGCATCGCGGCCGCGGCGGCGGCGACCCGGCCCTCCACGCGTATCGTGGCCGTCGAGCCCGAAGGGTCGACCGCTCTCGGTGCGGCCCTTGCGGCCGGGCAACCCGTTCCCGTCGCGCCGCACTCGGTGGCCGACGGGCTCAATGCGCCGTTCGCGGGCGGCCTGCCGCTCGCGGTGTGCCGCGCGTTCGGCGTCGAGCACGTGACCGTGAGCGAGAGGGAGATCGAGGCCGGTTTCCGGTTCCTGTACGAGCGCGCCAAGCTCGCCGCCGAGCCGGCCGGGGCCGCCGGAGTCGCCGCGCTGCTCGCCGGGAAGGTCGACGTATCCGATGTCTCAGAAGTGGGCGTTGTCGTCTCAGGAGGCAACGTTGAGCCCGAAATAGCGTCTGGTATCCTCAGATTCGATGAAGGCTGACATCCATCCGGACTACGTCCTTGCCACCGTGCGCTGCTCGTGCGGCAACACGTTTCAGACTCGCTCCACGAAATCCGACCTGCACGTCGAGATCTGCTCCGAATGCCATCCCTTCTACACGGGGAAGCAGAAGCTGCTCGACACCGGCGGTCGCGTCGAGCGCTTCCAGCGCCGCCTCGAGAAGGCGCAAACTCGCTCCTCCTGACGCCCGGGGTCGGCTGACCTCGTGAGCGCCCCGATCGGCGGTCAGGCAGTCCTCGAGGGCGTGATGATGCGGGGCCCGTCCGCCTGGGCGCTCGCGGTGCGACGGCCCGACGGCGAGATCGCCCAGGTCGACTATCCGATCTCCTCCGTGCTGGCGCGGCATCGCTGGATGCGGATTCCAGTGGTTCGCGGCGTCGTCGCGCTCGGCGAGTCGCTGGCGATCGGCTTCCGGGCGCTGGCGATCTCGGCGAACTACGCGGCCCAGGAGCAAGGGGAGGACGGCGAGCCCGCGCCGGAGCTGACGCGGACACAGCTCATCTTCGCGTTCGCGATCGCGATCGGCTTCGCGATCGTCCTGTTCAAGGTCTCGCCGGCGCTGATCTCGAACTGGCTCCCGGTCGGCGACACGTGGTTCGTGATCGTCGAGGGGCTGATCCGCGTCGGCATCTTCATCGCCTACCTGACGTTGATCTCGCTGTGGCCCGACCTCCGCCGCGTCTTCCAGTACCACGCCGCCGAGCACAAGGCGATCAACGCCTATGAGGCCGGCGATCCGCTCGAGCCCGAGACCGTCCAGCGCCACAGCCTCCTGCACGTGCGCTGCGGCACCGCTTTCCTCCTGTACGTCATGGTGATCGCCATCTTCGTGTTCGCCTTCTTCGGGAAGATGCCGTGGTACTGGCTGATCATCTCGCGGATCCTTGCGCTGCCCCTGATCGCGGGGCTCGCCTACGAGGTGATCCGCTTCGCCGGTCGGCATTCCGACAACCGAGCGCTGCGGATCGTGCTCGCACCGGGCCTCTGGCTCCAGCGCCTGACCACGAGGCAGCCGACACTCGATCAGATCGAGGTCTCGATCCGTGCTCTGCGGGAGGTGCTCCGCCTCGAGGGGCGGCTGACCCCCGAGGAGCGCAAGGTCGAGATCATGGCGTAGCCGCACCGACCACGAAGCGAAGGGAGAGTCATGGCCGTCGAGCGGAAAGCAACGGCTGTTTGGAACGGGAGCTTGCTGGAGGGGCGCGGAACCGTGTCCGCGGACAGCGGCGTTCTCTCGGACGTCGCAGTCACGTGGCCCTCGCGCGCCGAGCGCACCGATGCCGGCACCAGCCCCGAGGAGCTGATCGCGGCGGCGCACGCCGCCTGCTTCTCGATGGCGCTCTCCCACGGGCTGGCTCAGGACGGAACGCCACCCGAGGAGCTCGCGGTCACCGCGACGGTCGGGTTCCAGGCCGGCGAGGGAATCACCGGGGTGCAGCTGGATGTCCGCGGCCGGGTGGCGGGGATCGACGCCGCCGGTTTCGAGGCAGCCGCCGCGACGGCGGCCGAGACGTGCCCGGTCTCGCAGGCGCTCGCCGGGGTCACGATCACGCACCGCGCGACGCTCGAGGGCTGAGCTCCCCCCGTGAGGATCGTCTTCCTCACCTACGCGTTCCAGCACCCGCAGATGCGGGGATCGGCACGGCAGTACCACTTCATCCGTGAGCTGGCCCGGCGCCACGAGATCTCGCTGCTCGCGCTGAGCGAGGTGCCGGTTCCAGGAGACGTTCTGGAGGACACGGAGTCCCTGACCCGGTCCGTCGAGGTCTTCGAGACCGGCGTCGCGCGCTCTGCTGCGGCGTCTCGAGCGGCGTCGTGCCTACCGGGCCGCGATGGGGCGCATGCGGACGGAGCTCGCGCGGCTTCACGCTGCGGACCCGTTCGACGTCGCCGTCCTGCACGGCAAGCCGTTGCTGCCGGTCTGGAAGGGAACGCCCGGGCTCCCGCTCGTTGCGGACATCTGCGATGCGGACTCGATGCGCATCCGCCAGCGGGCGGCAACCGTTCCGCTTCGCAAGCGTCCGCTGCTGCATGCGTACGCGGCCGCCGTCCTTCGCCAGGAACGCGGCCTCGCACGGGCGACGCCGTACGTGTCGTTCATCTCCGCCCGGGATCGCGACGCCGTCGTCGGGTCGGCGACCGGCGCCGTCCTCATCCCGAACGGGGTCGACCTCGAGTACTGGCGGCGCCGGGCGCCTGTGCCGGCGCGGAGTCGCCGGCTCGTCTTCACCGGAGTGATGGACTACGGGCCGAACGAGGACGCGGCCCTGCTTCTGGCGGACGAGGTGCTGCCGCTCGTCCAGAAGCAGGTTCCGGAGGCCGAGGTGGTGATCGTCGGCCGAGACCCGAGACCGGCCTTGAGGGAGCGCTCTGAGCGTGCGGACGTCACCGTGACGGGCTTCGTCGAGGACGTCCGCCCGTACCTGGACGAGGCGGCCGTGTTCGTCGCGCCGATCAGGTTCGCCTCCGGCCAGCAGAACAAGGTCCTCGAGGCGATGGCGCTGGAGGTGGCGGTCGTGACGACCCCGGTCGTGGCCGCCGGGATGGAGATCGACGGAGAGGCGCCGCCACTGACGGTGGGCGACCACGCGGGGGGCGTTGCGGGCGCAGTCGTACGGCTCTTCCGTGACGACGTCGAGCGTCGGCGTCTGGCGGCTGCCGGCCGGGTCTTCGTCGAACGGCATGCCGTCTGGGCTCGGAGCGCCGAGGCGCTCGAGCGTCTGTGCCTCGCGGCCGCGCAGGAATCTCACTAGGCGCCGACTATCCTGCAGCCATGCCGATCGACGACCTCGTCGCCGAGCTCGAGCGCTCCTACGTCGAGGCGCAGGAGCGGATGAGCGACCCCGAGATCTTCTCCGACCGTCATGCAGCCGCTGCGGCCGGACGGCGGCTCAAGGAGCTCGAGGCGCCCTACCGCCTCGCGCAGGCCTGGAAGGACGCGCGCGACGACGTCGACACGGCGCGGGGCGACGCCGATCTGCGCGAGCTGCTCCCCGAGGCGGAGGAGAGGCTCGCACTGCTCGAGGAGGAGCTGAAGGTGGCCCTCGTCGAGCGCGATCCGAACGACGCGAAGGACGTGATCGTCGAGACTCGACAGGGGGTGGGTGGAGACGAGGCAGCGCTCTGGGCCGGCGACGTGCTGCGCATGCTGACCCGGTACGCCGAGCGCCGGGGCTACGGGGTCGAGCTGCTCGGATCGAGCCCCAACGAGGCGGGAGGCTACAAGGAGGTCACCTTCGCCGTGAAGGGCGACGGCGCGTACTCGGTGTTCAAATGGGAAGGCGGAACGCATCGCGTGCAGCGCGTCCCCGTCACGGAGTCCCAGGGCCGCATCCACACCTCCACTGCGACCGTCGCGGTCATGCCGGAGGCGGAGGACGTGGAGGTCGAGATCGACCCGAACGACCTGAAGATCGACGTCTACCGCTCGACCGGCCCAGGGGGTCAGAGCGTCAACACGACCGACTCGGCCGTGCGGGTGACCCACGTGCCGACCGGCCTCGTCGTGGCGATGCAGGACGAGAAGTCCCAGCTCCAGAACAAGCAGAAGGCGCTTCGGGTGCTCCGCGCCCGGCTGTTCGAGCTCGAGCGGCGCAGGCAGGACGAAGAGCAGTCGCAGGCTCGCCGGGCGCAGATCGGCAGCGGCGAGCGCTCGGAGAAGATCCGCACGTACAACTACCCCGAGAACCGTGTGACCGACCATCGGATCAAGCTGACCGTGCACCGGCTCGAAGCCGTTCTCGGAGGCGACCTCGACGAGCTCACCGAGGCGCTGGTCGCAGAGGAGCGCCGCCGGGCGCTGGAAGCCGCTCCTGCATGACTTCCCGCGAGGCGCTCCAGGAGGCCGGCAAGGAGCTCGAGGCGGCCGGGTGCGATGCGCCCCACGTCGACGCGGAGCTGTTGCTCGCCCACGTGCTCGGAGTTTCGCGAACGGGTCTCTTCGCCGAGCCCGACCGGACGCTGACGGATGACGAGGTGCTCCGCTTCCGCTCGTCCGTCGAGCGCCGCGGACGCCGCGAGCCGACGGCCTACATCCTCGGCGAGTGGGGCTTTCGCGGCCTGACCCTGTCCGTCGACTCGCGCGTGCTCGTCCCGCGGCCCGAGACCGAGATCCTCGTCGAGCGATGCCTGGTGCGTCTCGACGGGCTCGACCAGCCCCTCGTCCTCGACGTCGGCACCGGCTCCGGGGCGATCGCGCTGGCGATCGCGTACGAGCATCCCGGGGCCAGCGTCGTCGCGACCGACATCTCCGCGGATGCGCTCGCGCTGGCGGCCGAGAACCGGCGCCGGACAGGGCTCGAGGACCGCGTCGAGCTGGTGCTGGGCAACCTCGTCGCGGGCCACCGCGGCCCGTTCGACCTCGTCGCGTCGAACCCGCCCTACGTGCTGACCGAGGAGTACGACGGGCTCGAGCCGGAGATCCGGCTCTACGAGCCGTACGAGGCCGTCGTCGGCTCGGGCCAGACGGGCGCTGTCGCCCGGCGCGCGTGTGAGGTCCTGCGACCTGGAGGCTGGCTCGTGCTCGAGTCGTCGGAGCATCGGGCGGAGGACGTCGCAGCCGAGCTGCGGGCGCTCGGCTACGAGGACGTCGCGGTGACGCGGGACCTCACGCGGCGCGAACGCGTGGTCGAAGGTCGCCGCCCCGGAGCCGGCGGCTAGCGACCGGCGTTGGCAGGCGATGTCGTCAGCGCGATCCGGGCGGGCAAGCCGGCGATCATCCCTACGGACACCGTGTACGGGCTCGTCGCCGACGGCTACCGCGAGGCGCCGGCGCTGAGGCTCTACGCGCTCAAACGGCGCCCCGAGTCGATGCCCTGTGCGCTCATGGCCGCCGATCTCGACGCGATCCTCGACGCCGTGCCGGAGCTGCGCGGACGTGCGGCCGTAGCCGCGCGGGCCCTCCTGCCGGGGCCGTACACCGTGATCCTCCCGAATCCGGCGCGGCGCTTTCGCTGGTTGTGCGGCAGCACGCCCGAGGCGATCGGGATCCGGGTGCCCGACCTCCCCGTGGACGCGCGCAATGCGGTCGGGCTCGTCGGCGTCGTTGCCTCGACGAGCGCGAACCTGCACGGCGGCCCGGAGCCGCGGACGATCGGAGACGTCCCCGAGGAGCTGGTCGCCGGCGTCTCCGCGGTACTCGACGGAGGTGAGCTGCCGGGAACGCCGTCGACCGTTCTCGACCTGACGAACGCCGGCGCTCCACAGGTATTGCGCGAGGGTGCGGGCTCGGCGGCGGACGCTCTCGCCCGCCTCCGGGCCGCTACCGCCTGACCGGGTGACTACCATCTTCGGGATGGCCACGACCGAAGGCATCGAGCTCCTCCAGGTTGCGGGGCTCGCAGACCTCGATCCCGCCGTCGCCGACCTTCTCGGCCGTGAGCTCGAGCGACAGCGCGGCCAGATCGAGCTGATCGCGTCCGAGAACTTCACCTGGCCGGCCGTGCTCGAGGCCGTCGGCTCGGTGCCGACGAACAAGTACGCGGAGGGCTATCCCGGCCGGCGCTACTACGGCGGCTGCGAGGTGGTCGACGAGATCGAGACAGCTCGCGATCGACCGGGTGAAGGTGCTGTTCGGCGCCGAGCACGCGAACGTGCAGCCTCATGCCGGCTCCCAGACGAACATGGCCGTGTACTTCGCCTGTCTCGAGCCCGGCGACACGATCCTGGCGATGCGGCTCGACCACGGCGGCCATCTGACACACGGCCACAAGGTGAACTTCTCGGGGAATCTGTACTCGGTCGTCGGCTACGGGGTGGATCGGGAGACCGGGCTGATCGACTTCGACGAGGTGCGCCGGCTCGCGCTTGAGCACCGCCCGAAGGTCATCGTCTGCGGTGCCTCGGCCTACCCGCAGGGTGATCGAAGCCGACCGCTTCCGGGAGATCGCCGACGAGAGCGGCGCGCTGCTGCTCTGCGACATGGCCCACTTCGCAGGCCTGGTCGCCGCGGGCTTGCATCCCAACCCGACGCCGTACTGCGACTTCGTCACCTCGACGACGCACAAGACGCTCGCGGGGCCCCGCGGCGGTTTCGTGCTCTGCAAGGAGGAGCACGCGAAGGCGCTCGACCGGGCGGTGTTTCCGGGGATGCAGGGCGGGCCGCTCGAGCACGCGATCGCGGCCAAGGCCACGTGCTTCCGGATCGCGGGATCGGAGCCGTTCCGGGCCTACCAGGCGCAGGTGCGGGCGAACGCCGACGCGCTCGCCGAGACGCTGATCGCGGGCGGGATCGACCTGCTGACCGGCGGCACCGACACGCACCTCGTCCAGCTCGACCTCCGCAGCAGCACGTGGACGGGCAAGGATGCGGAGGAGCGGCTGCACGAGATCCTCATCACCGCGAACCGCAACACCGTGCCGTACGACGAGCGCCCGCCGACCGTTGCCTCGGGCGTGCGGCTCGGCACTCCGGCGGTCACGATGCGCGGCTTCGACGAGGCCGACCTGCGCGAGGTCGGCCTGATCATCGTCGACGCGCTCTCGGCCGGGGCAGACCTCGACGCTCTGCGCGCTCGCAGCCTCGCGCTCTGCGACGCTCACCCGCTCTACCCCGGCTTTCGCGGGTTCACCACCTACGTGGACTGAGTCTCGGTGGCGCGGACCCCGACAGTCCCGCCCCGCCTCGTCGCCGTCGACCATCCGCTCGTCCGCCACAAGCTCGGGCTGCTCCGCGACGAGCGGACGAACACTCAGATGTTCCGTCAGCTCGTCAACGAGCTGACACTGCTGCTCACGTACGAGGCGACCAAGGAGCTCGCCACCGAGACGGTGCGCATACGGACGCCGAACGAGGAGACGGAGGTCGAGCGGATCTCGGGGAAGAAGGTCGCCGTGTGCCCGATCCTGCGGGCAGGCGTGGGCATGCTGGACGGCGTCCTGTCGCTCGTCTCGGGCGCGCGGGTCGGGTTCATCGGCCTGTACCGCGACGAGGAGACGCTCCAGCCGGTCGAGTACTACGTCAAGCTTCCGCCCGATGTCGGTGCCCGGGACGTGCTGCTGCTCGATCCCATGCTCGCGACCGGAAACTCGACCGCCGCGGCGGTCGAGACGCTGAAGAACGCCGGCGCCCAGTCGATCCGCCTGATCGCGCTGGTGGCTGCGCCCGAGGGCATCGAGCGCATCCATCGCGACCACCCCGACGTGCGGATCGTCGTCGCCGCGCGTCGACCGCGGGCTGAACGAGCGCGGGTTCATCCTGCCCGGGCTCGGCGACGCCGGCGACCGCCTCTACGGAACGCGTTGACGGGCAGGCGAGGGTTGTCTCGCGCCGGCCCGAATATGTGACCGGGCGTACTACCCTGTAGCGGATGCTCGACACCTTTCTCGACCACAAGGACGTCCTCTGGGGCTTCCTGGTGGCGCTCGTCGTCGTGCTGCTGCTGACCCCTGCGATCGGGGGTGTCGCGAAGGTGTTCGGCGTCATCGACGAGCCGAGCGGGAAGCAGCGCAAGCTCCACCGCCGCCCGGTGCCACGGCTCGGTGGGCTCGCGATCTTCATCGCGGTCTTCGTGCCGGCCGTGGCGTTTCTGCCGCTCGACGGCGTGTACCGCGGAATCCTGATCGGCGCGGCGATCGCGACGGTCGTCGGGCTGCTCGACGACGTCTACGACCTCCCCTGGTTCGGCAAGCTCGGCGGCCAGTTTGCGGCCGCCGCCGTTCCGGTGGCGTTCGGGCTGGCGCTCGAGCGGTTCACGTTCCCGTTCATCGGCATCCAGACCCTCCCGGAGTGGCTGGCGGTGTCCGTGAGCGTGCTCTGGATCGTCGCGCTGATGAACATGGTCAACTTCGTCGACGGGATGGACGGGCTCGCCGCCGGGATCTGCGGGATCTCGGGCGCGACGTTCGCCGTCGTCGCTCTGTCTCTCGGGAAGCCGGAGGCGGCGGTGCTCTCGGCGATCGTCGCCGGTGCCTGCTTCGGGTTCCTGCGACACAACTTCTATCCGGCGCGAATCTTCATGGGGGACTCGGGCGCCATGCTGCTCGGGTTCACCCTGGCGGCGGTCTCGATCCAGGGCCTCCTGAAGACGGCCGCGACCGTCGCGCTCTTCTTCCCGCTGCTCGCGCTCGCCATCCCGATCATCGATACCTCGTTCGTCGTCGCGAAACGACTCAAGTACGGCGCCCCCGTCTACCGTGCGGACGCCTGGCACCTGCATCACCGATTCGCCGACATCGGCTTCTCGCAGCGGCGCGCGGTCCTCTACCTCTGGGGCTGGTGCGCGATCCTCGCCGGCGCCGCGCTCGCCACGCGCTTCCTCCCCGTGCGGGCGCACGGGCAGTGGAATCTGTGGCCGACGCTCGCCGCGGCCGGCATCGGCCTCGTCGCGGTCGCGGCATCGGTCTACATCGTGCTCCTGCTCGAGATCCTGAAGCTCCGGCGCGTCCGTGAGTGGGGTATCTGGCGGCGTGAGGGAGAGCGCCGCCGGGAGCGCAAGACCGCGTGACGGCGACAGAATCACAAAGTCCGCCGCAGATCGGCGACTTTCACGATGACTACGCGCCTTCCCGTTGTCACGAAGTCGGGGGTGTTGGTAAGCTGGCACCGTCTCGATGACTGGAGTTGCAGGCATGGCGCAGCGGACCCAGTTCGACCCGCTCGGCGCGGGCGCGCTCCTGCTTAGCGTGCTGCTCTGCTGTCTCGGGTTGGGGGCCCTGATCGGCATTGCAGCCGGGTCGGTCGAGTACGGCATCGCGGCCGGTGCGTTCGTCGGCGTTCCCGCGAGCATCGCCGCAGTCGTCGTCCGGTACCGGAACGCGTAGGCGACCCGGTGGCCTTCCTGACACCGCGCCCGATGCCCGAGCGGCGCCTGCCGGTCGTCGCCGGCGGCCTCGTCGTGGCGCTCGCGCTGCCGATCTTCCTCATCGCCGGCTGGCCGCTTCGCGGCTGGGCGCTCGGCGCCGTTCTCTGGGTCGCGAGCCAGCTCATCGGGCTCGTCCTCGACCGGGCGGGCATCGGCGCTCCGAACATCCAGGGATCGGGCGTGGTCGCCTTCGGGATGATGACGCGCGGGATCGTCTTGATGATCGTCGCGGTCGCCGTCGCGACGGTGAACCCGACGGTCGCGGTCGCGGGCGCCCTCGTCTATGCCGCGGCCTACACCGTGGAGCTCGGCCTCGGCCTGAGCGCGTACTTCTCGGGCGGAGCGAAGCAGTGATCCAGGCGGTCACGGGCTTCCTGCTCGCCGCGAGCGAGGACTTCCAGCCGCAGGAGGAGTTCACCCTGCATCCCTGGGTCTCGATCGAGCTCGGCCCGATCGATCTCTCGATCAACAAGGCGGTCGTCTACCTGCTCGTCGGTGCTGCGGTCACCTGCCTGGTGGGCATCTGGATCATGCGCTTCGGCCTCCGCCTGAAGCCGAGCCGCAAGCAGACGATGGGCGAGTCGCTGTACGAGCTGGTGCAGACCCAGATCGCCGAGGGAAACCTTCCGAAGAAGGCGCTCAGAAGTTGGTTTCCGTACTGCGCAGCCCTCTTCTTCTTCATCTGGGTACTGAACATCGTCGGCTTCATCCCGCTGCCGATCTCGGACGAGCACTTCACGATCGCCGGGGTGGAGCTACCGACCTGGGGCATCTACGCGGCAACTGCGAACCTGTCCGTGACCCTTGCCCTGGCGCTCGTCACCTTCGTAGCCACGCACGTCGAGGGGCTCCGCTACAACGGCCCCGGCAAGTACTTCAAGAGCTGGATTCCGAGCGGCGTCCCGGGCGGGCTGCTGCCGCTGATCGTCCCGCTCGAGATCATCTCCCAGTTCATGCGGCTCATCTCGCTCTCCGTCCGGCTCTTCGCCAACATGCTCGCGGGCCACATGCTGATCCTCGTCATGCTCGGCCTGATCTTCATCTTCGAGTCGCTCGCCATCGCCGTCATCGCGATCCCGGTCGCGACCGCCGTCTACATCTTCGAGGTCACGATCGTGGTCACGATCCAGGCATTCGTCTTCGCACTCCTGTCCGCCATCTACATCGGCGGCGCAATCGAACCGGAACACTAAGGAACCAGGAAGGGGAGGAACAGAGTGGAATTCTTGCTGCTCGAGACGACGGGGGACGTCGCCGACGCGGGGAAGGCGATCGCCTTCGGGGTCGGCGTCGGTCTCGGCGCCGTGGGCGCCGGCATCGGTATCGGGAACATCTTCGGCTCGATGATCCAGGCGGTTGCCCGCCAGCCGGAGCTCCGAAGTGAGCTTACGGGGATCCAGTGGCTCGGCTTCGCGCTCACCGAGGCCGTGGTGTTCTACGCCCTGCTCGGCGGCCTGCTCGCATACGTCCTGGTCTAGGCGAGATCGGGATGGACTTCCGGAACGCAGTTCTCCTCGCCCAGGAGGAGACCGACGGCTCGGGCGACCTCATCTCGGTCGTCCCGGGGCTGATGATCTGGACGGTCATCAGTTTCCTGATCGTCTTCTTCGTGCTCAAGAAGCTCGCGTTCGGTCGAATCCAGGGTCTGATCGACGAGCGCCGGGGCCGCATCGCCGAGGCGCTCGACGAGGCTGACAAGGCGCGGGAGGAGTCGCGCAAGCTCCTCGCCGAGAACCAGCGCCTCGTGTCCGAGGGACGGGTCCAGGCCGAGGAGATCCTGGCGGAGGCCCGGCGCGTCGGCGAGGCGCAGCGGCAGCGCACGATCGAGGAGGCCCACGCAGATCTCGAGCGGCGGCTGGAGGAGAACCGCAAGTCGATCGAGGCCGAGAACCAGCGCCTCGTCGAGCAGATCCGCCGCGAGGTGATCGAGCTGACGCTCGTCGCGTCCGAGAAGGTCACGGGCAAGGTGCTCGACCAGGACGACCAGCGCCGCCTGATCGACGAGGCCGTGGAGGAGATCAACTTCGACAAGCTCGCCTCGAGGAACTAGCAGGCAGTGTCGGGGCACAATGGCCGTAGCCGAGAGCATCTACGCGAAGGCGCTGTTCGGCGCGGCGAAGGACGCCGGGCGGCTCGACCAGGTCCGGACGGACCTCGGCGACCTCGTCGAGGCGACCGAAGCGTCCCCCGAGCTGCGCGGGCTCCTGCTCAACCCGCAGATCGACGTACGGGCCAAGCAGGCCGGGCTCGACGCGGTCTTCGGGGAGGCCGACGCCGTCTTTCGCAACTTCCTCCGCCTGCTGGCGCAGAAGGGGCGGCTGGGCCAGGTTGCCGAGATCCGGCGCGAGTTCGAGCGGCTCGTCGCAGAGGAGGAGCGCGTGCTCGAGGTCGAGCTGGTCACCGCGCGTGAGCTGAGCCGGGCGGAGGCCGACGACATCGTCGCGAAGATCGCGCAGGCGTCGGGCCGGAAGATCGAGGCGACGCGCTCCGTCGATCCCTCCCTCATCGGCGGCATGGTGCTCCAGGCCGGCTCGTTCCGGGCCGACGCGAGCGTGCGGGGCCGCCTCAACTCTCTCAAACACGAGCTCGCCGCCCGCGGCTGAAACGAAAGGGACCGTACCGTGAAACTCCGTCCGGAAGAGATCACCTCGATCCTGAAGCAGCGAATCGAGGACTTCGACGTCGAGACGAACCTGAGCGAGATCGGCACCGTGCTGCAGATCGGTGACGGCATCGCCCGCGTCTACGGCCTCGAGAACGCGTTCGCCATGGAGATGCTCGAGTTCGAGCACGGCGTCACCGGTCTGACGCTCAACCTCGAGGCGGACAACGTCGGCGCCGCGCTGTTCGGCGACTGGGAGAAGATCGAGGAGGGTCAGCCGGTCCGGCGCTCAGGCCTGCTCGCGAGCGTTCCGGTCGGAGACGCGCTCGTCGGGAGGATCGTCGACCCCCTCGGCAACCCGCTCGACGGGCAGGGCCCGATCGCGTCCGAGGAACGCCGGCCGATCGAGTTCAAGGCTCCGGGCGTCGTCGAGCGGCAGCCGGTCAAGGAGCCGCTCCAGACCGGGCTGAAGGCGATCGACTCGATGATCCCGATCGGGCGCGGCCAGCGCGAGCTGATCATCGGCGACCGCTCGACCGGCAAGACGGCGATCCTGATCGACACGATCCTCAACCAGCGTGGCTCGGGCGTGATCTGCGTCTACGTCGCAATCGGCCAGAAGGCGTCGAGCGTCGCGCAGGTCCACCAGCGCCTCAAGGACGCCGGCGCGATGGACTACACGATCATCGTCAGCGCTCCCGCCTCCGAGGCCGCGCCGATCAAGTGGATGGCTCCCTTCGCCGGCTGCGCCATGGGCGAGCACTTCCTCTACTCGGGACGCCACGCGCTCTGCATGTACGACGACCTCTCGAAGCACGCCGACGCGTACCGGCAGATGTCGCTGCTGCTCCGCCGCCCGCCGGGCCGCGAGGCCTTCCCCGGCGACGTCTTCTACCTCCACTCCCGTCTCCTCGAGCGGGCCTGCAAGCTGAACGACGAGCTCGGCGGAGGCTCGCTCACCGCGCTGCCGGTGATCGAGACCCAGGCGGGCGACGTGTCCGCGTACATCCCGACGAATGTCATCTCGATCACCGACGGGCAGATCTTCCTCGAGTCCGATCTCTTCTACTCGGGCGTGCGGCCGGCGATCAACGTCGGCATCTCCGTCTCGCGGGTCGGAGGGAATGCGCAGACGAAGGCGATGAAGAAGGTCGCAGGCCGTCTCCGGCTCGACCTGGCTCAGTACCGGAACCTCGAGGCGTTCGCGCAGTTCGGCTCGGAGCTCGACGAGGTGACCCGCCGGACGCTCGCGCTCGGCGAGAGAATGGTGGCCTCGCTCAACCAGCCGCAGTACACGCCGTGGCCGTTCGAGGAGCAGGTCGCAGCGATCTTCGCGGGCATCCACGGCTACCTCTCCGAGGTGCCGACTGCGCAGGTGCCGCGCTTCCAGGACGAGCTGCGCGAGTACCTGCGCACCGAGGGAACCGTGTACGCCGAGATCCGTGACTCGGGTGACCTGGACGACGGGTTGCAGAACCGGCTGCGCGAGCAGATCGACAAGTTCAAGGACACGTTCAACGTGCAGGAGGAGGCCGGCCTGGTGGGAGCGGGCGCATGACCGTAGCGCCTCTGCGAGCTAGGCGTTAGGTGGCCAGCCAGCAAGACCTCAAGCGGCGGATCCGGTCGGTTCGCAACACGCGCAAGATCACCAAGGCGATGGAGCTCGTCGCCGGCGCCCGCCTGCGCCGGGCGGAGGCTCGCATCCAGGCGATGCGGCCGTACGCCGACCGGATGCGGGAGCTCATGATCTCGACTGCGCGGGCAGCCGGCCCGATGACGAGCCGCCTGCCGCTGCTCGAGGAGCGCTCGGAGGTCGGCTCCGTCGGCATTCTCGCCGTAACCGGCGATCGGGGCCTGGCGGGCCCGTTCAACGCTCAGGTGCTACGACGCGCGTTCGCCCTCGAGCGCGAGTTGCCCGCAGGCCAGCGCGCGACCTGGCTCGCGGTCGGCAAGAAGGGCCGCTCGACGCTGACGTTCCGCCGGTACGAGCTTGCTCAGGCGTGGACCGGGTTCACCGACCGTCCCGCCTACTCGGACGCCGGTGCCATCGCGAACCGGGTCGTCGAGCTGTTCGTCGAGCGCGAGGTCGACAAGGTCGTGATGGTCTACAACCGGTACCTCTCGCCGCTGACACAGGTGGTCGAGACGGTCGAGCTCCTGCCGATCCCGAGGACCGCGCTCGAGGAGGCGGAGCAGAAGTCCGCGCACGACCTCGCTCTCGAGGGAGACACGATTTACGAGCCGGAGCCCGAAGAGATCCTCAAGCGCCTGCTGCCTGCGTACGTCGAGACCACGATCTACCGGGCGCTCCTCGAGTCGGCCGCGTCGGAGCTCGGAGCCCGCATGACCGCGATGCGCAACGCCTCGAAGAACGCGAACGAGCTGATCGACAGGCTGACGCTCGAGATGAACCGTGCCCGGCAGGCCGAGATCACGCAGGAGATCCTCGAGGTGGTCAGCGGCGCTGATGCGCTCGAGTACGGCTAGGGGCGGGGCCGGACAGGTCCGGCCCCTACGGGTTGACCGGAGCCGGCTCGCGCTCGGGCGAGGGCTGCGACGGCTCGGGCTCGGGGCGCGGTTCGGGCTCCTCCCGCGGGACGGGATCCTCGATCGGCTCGATGACGATGGTTCGCCGCGGCTCTCCGATCTCCACTCCGTCACCTCCTCCGAGCTCTAGCGCGAGTGTAGATCCTCCGGGCGTCGGCGCTATCGCTTTCTGCTTGCAACCGCGCTACAGTTTTCCCGTCATGTTCGAGGGCCCCGCTACATGACGGCCGTTTCGGAGCCGTTCTCCGGCTGCTCCGCAAGCTCCCGAGCATGCGATCGAGGGCAAGTCGCCCCGGCAGCTCTTCTGGGAGCGCTTCAAGAAGGACAAGGCGGCAATCGGCGGGCTGATCACGGTCACGCATCCTGATCCTGGTCGCGATCTTCGCGCCGCTCATCGCAAAGCATCTCGTCGGGCACGGGCCGAACGAGCTCTTCCAGACGCAGATGCTCGACGACTTCGGCCTTCCCAAGGGGCCGAACGCCGACTTCTGGTTCGGCGCCGACCAATCGGGGCGCGACGTGTTCGTCCGCGTGCTCTACGGCGCCCGTACGTCCCTACTCGTCGCGATCGTCGCCACCGGCGTCGCCGTCGTGATCGGGGTCACCCTCGGGCTCATCTCCGGGTACTTCAGGGGGTTCACGGACACGGTCATCGCGCGCAGCATCGACGTCATCCTTGCGCTGCCGCTGCTCCTGTTCGCAATCGGGATCGTGGCGGCCTGCGGCAAGACGAAGGAAGGGTGCTTCAACGGCCTGATCCAGCCGGGATTGAGCCTGGTCATCTTCATCATCGCCCTCTTCAGCTGGCCCTACATCGCGCGCATCGTTCGTGGCAACGTCCTCTCGATACGCGAGAAGGAGTACGTCGAGGCGGCCCGATCGCTGGGCGCGGGCAACTTCCGGATCATGTTCCGCGAGGTGCTGCCGAACCTGATCGCGCCGATCATCGTCTACACGACGCTGCTCATCCCGAGCCAACATCCTGTTCGAGGCAGCGCTCTCGTTCCTCGGTGTCGGCGTTCCCCCGAGCACGCCGTCCTGGGGCCAGATGCTCTCGGACGCCTCCGCGATCTTCGACATCGCGTGGTGGCTGATGCTCTTCCCGGGGCTCTTCCTGATCGCGACGACGCTCTCGTTCAACTTGCTCGGCGACGGACTGCGCGACGCCCTCGATCCGAGGACAGACCGCTGACAGCGTTGCTTACGCACTAACTTCGACGGGTATTTCCCGTCGGAGAAGTTGGATTAGAGTCACGCGGGCCGAGCACAGGGGAGCGAGGCTCGCAGAACCGAACGAGGGGGTAACCGTGAACCGTAGGAGAGTGGCAGGGATCCTGGCCCTCGCCGCCGTCGTGCTGCTCGGCCGTGCTCGCGGCCGGCTGCGGCGGTGGAGGCGACGAGGGCGGCGGTGACACGACGCGCCGCGACACGGGCGCACCGCCTACCGATACCGGCGGCGGGAGCGAGGGCGGCGCCGGCTCGGCCGCAGGCCGGCGGTACGTACCGGGTCGGCTGGGAGTCGAGCTTCGACTTCACCGACGCGTTCGACGTCACGGGCGAGTACACGGCGACCGGCTGGGCGCTCTACACAGCTGTTCGTCCGCAAGCTCGTGACCTATCCCGGCGCCGCAGGCCAGGAGGGCAACACGATCGTCCCGGACCTCGCCACCGACACGGGGCAGGTCTCCGAGGACGGGCTGACGCTGGACCTTCACCCTGAAGGACGGGATCATGTTCGGCCCGCCCGTCAACCGCGAGATCACCTCGAAGGACGTCGAAGGCGGCGTTCGACCGGGTCGCGAACCCCGACATCGGCAGCTTCGGCTATCCGAACTACTACACGATGATCACGGGGTTCCAGGACGTCGTCGACGGCAAGGCGGACACGATCTCGGGCATCGAGACGCCTGACGACAAGACGATCATCTTCCACCTCGACACGCCCGCCGGCGACTTCCTGTACCGGGTCGCGATGCCGGCGGTCGGCCCGATCCCGACCGAGGTGACGGACTGCTTCACGAAGGCCGGCGACTACGGGCGCTATCGTGATCGCGTCCGGCCCGTACATGATCGAGGGCTCGGACCAGCTCGACATCACGAGCTGCGACACGATGAAGCCGATCTCGGGCTTCAACCCCGAGAAGTTCCTGCACCTCGTCCGCAACCCGAACTACGACCCGGCGACCGACTCGCCGGAGGTGCGGTCGAACTACCCGGATCGTTTCGAGTTCGCGATCAACTCGAACGCGGACGACATCTTCGCCCAGGTGAAGGAAGGGATCATCGACGAGGCGCTCGCCGGCGAGACCGGCAAGCAGATCAAGGAGTACACGGAGGACGAGGATCTGCACGAACCTCCTCAAGTTCAATCCCGACGACTCCAACTTCTACCTCTCGATGAACCTGACCCAGCCGCCGTTCGACGACGTCCACGTCCGCAAGGCGATGAACTTCGTCATGGACAAGACAGGCCTGATCAGGGCCTGGGGTGGCCCGCTCGTCGGTGAGCCGGCGACGCACACGCTCGTTCCGAGCCTCGCGCCGCCGGAGCTCGACGGTTACGACCCGTACCCGTCGCCCGACTTCGCAGGTGACGCTGCGGCTGCGATGGAGGAGATGAAGCAGTCGAAGTACGACACGGACCAGGACGGGATCTGCGACGCGCCCGAGTGCAAGGGCATCATCAACATCATGGGCACGACCGCCCGCGACAAGGGCATGATCCCGGTCATCGAGGCGTCGGCCGCGAAGATCGGGATCGAGCTCAAGACGCGGCAGGTCGACGATCCGTACAGCCTCATCTTCGTGCCGAAGGAGAAGGTCCCGTTCACCGGCACGGCCGGCTGGGGGAAGGACTACCCGGACGCGTTCACGTACTTCCTGTACCTGTTCGACGGGCGCAGCATCACGCCCGAGTTCACCTACAACGAGCCGCTCGTCGGGCTGACCGAGGAGCAGGCGCAGGAAGATCGGCATCGACTACCCGGCCGACGGCGTGCCGAGCGTCGACGCGGGCATCGACGAATGCATCGCGATCGCTGACTCGACGGAGCGCCTGACGTGCTGGGGCAACGCTCGACAGAAGGTCATGATGGAAGAGATCGTCCCGTGGGTGCCGTTCATCTGGCGCAACGCGACGACGATCATCGCGCCGTCGGTCACGTCGTGGGCGTTCGACCAGGCCACGGGCAACCAGGCCTGGGTCCACGTCGCGGTCGATCCGTCGAAGCAGCAGACGGGATAGGACACAAGCGGAGGGCCGCCCCGTGACGGGGGCGGCCCTCCCGCTTCTGGAGGTACGGGTAGGCGTTCGGACGGAGGAGCGCGGCGATGGGGGCGTACATCGTTCGGCGATTGATCTGGGCGGTGTTCGTCGTCCTGATCGTCACCCTGATCACGTACTTCATCTTCTTCATCATGCCGCCTGGCGATCCGACGCTTCGCTTCGCCGGCAAGTCGCCGACGCCCGAGACGCTCGCCGCCGTCCGTGAGCGGTTCGGGCTCGACGGAGCCTGGTACCAGCAGTTCGGGACGTTCGTCAAACGCGTCTTCACCGGCGACGAGTGGGGCTGGCCCGGCCTCGGCTTCTCCTACGACACCCGGGTCTCCGTGCGTGACGAGCTCATCGACCGGATGCCGCGGACGCTCTTCCTCGCGTTCGGCGCCGCGATCGTCTGGGCCGTCATGGGCGTGGCGATCGGCGTGATCTCCGCGATCAAACGAGGCTCGCTGCTCGACCGCGCGGCGATGGGCTTCGCGCTCTTCGGCGTCTCGGCGCCGGTGTTCTGGCTCGGGCTGGTGGCGCTCTGGGTCTTCTGGGAGAAGCTGGGGATCCTCCCGGGTACGGGCTACGTCCCGTTCTCCGAGAACCCGAAGGACTGGTTCCTGCACATGATCTTGCCCTGCCTCGTCTTAGCCCTGCTCTACGCGGCCTTCTACGCGCGCATCACGAGAGGCAACCTCCTCGAGACGATGGGGGAGGACTACATCCGCACGGCGCGCGCCAAAGGCCTCTCCGAGCGCAAGGTGATCATGAAGCACGGTTTGCGTGCGAGCCTGACGCCGGTCGTGACGATGTTCGGGATGGACATCGCCCTTCTCATCGGCGGCGCTGTGATCATCGAGACGGTCTTCAACTGGCAGGGCGCCGGCTCGTGGGTGATCCGCGCGACCTTCACCGGGAACCTGCCCGTCGTGGTGGCCGTCGTTCTCATGGGCGCGATCGCGGTCGTGATCCTGAACCTGATCGTCGACATCGTCTACGCCTACCTCGATCCGCGGGTGCGGTACCAGTGAACGACTACCGCGGCGAGCGTCCTGCTCGAGGTCGATGACCTGAGCGTGCAGTTCCCGACCCCCGACGGCGTCGTCAACGCCGTCGATCACCTGTCGTTCACGCTGCGCCGGGGCGAGACGCTCGGGATCGTCGGTGAGTCCGGCTCGGGCAAGAGCGTGACGAACCTCGCCCTTCTCGGGCTCCTGAACCGCAAGACGACCCAGATCTTCGGCAAGGCGTTGTTCAAGGGCAACGACCTGCTGAGCATGGATCTCGACCAGCTCCGCACTCTCCGCGGCAAGGAGATCGCGATGATCTTCCAGGATCCGTTCGCGTGCCTCCATCCGATGTACAAGGTCGGAGACCAGCTCGTCGAGGCCGTGCGGGTGCACGACAAGATCCCGAAGTCGCAGGCGATGAACCGGGCGGCGGACCTCCTCGGGGCGGTGGGGATCCCGAACCCGAAGGACCGCCTGAAGGACTATCCGCATCAGTTCTCCGGCGGCATGCGCCAGCGCGCCATGATCGCGATGGGGTTGATCAACAACCCGGACGTCCTGATCGCGGACGAGCCGACGACGGCGCTCGACGTGACCGTCCAGGCTCAGATCCTCGAGCTGATCGACCGCGTGAAGACGGAGTACGACATCGGTGTCATCCTGATCACGCACGATCTGGGGGTGATCGCCGAGGTGGCACAGACCGTGATGGTCATGTATGCCGGTCGCTCGATGGAGCGCGGCGAGACGGAGGAGATCTTCGGCCAGCCCCTGCACCCCTACACGTGGGGCCTCCTCGAGTCGATCCCTCACGCCGACGAGAAGGTCTCTCACCTGATTCCGATCGAGGGCTCGCCTCCGTCGCTGATCAGGGTTCCGCCCGGTTGTCCGTTCCATCCGCGGTGTCCGCACCGCTTCGCGCCCTGCGATCAGGAACGACCCGAGTTCCGGGATCGCGGCGGTGGTCATGCCGAGGCCTGCCATCTGTCCGTCGCGGACAAGCGGCGCCTGTGGACGGAGCGGCGGGAAGCGAGGATGACGGTGGCGGTGTGACGAGTCAGACCGCGGCACCGGAGATCACCGCCCGCCCGACGAGCACGGATCGCGGGCCGCTCGTCGAGGTCGAGAACCTGACGAAGCGCTTTGCGATCCACTCGGGGCTTCTGCAGCGGACGGTGGGACACGTCCACGCCGTCGAGGACGTGTCCTTCACGGTCCGCAAGGGAGAGACGCTCGGGCTCGTCGGCGAGTCCGGGTGCGGAAAGTCGACCACCGCTCGCCTCGTGCTCCGCCTGCTCGACGCCACGGGCGGAACCGTCCGTTTCGACGGACAGGACATCACGAAGCTGAAGCGCCGGGCCCTGCGACCGCTGCGACGCGAGATGCAGATGGTCTTCCAGGATCCCTATTCCTCGCTGAACCCCCGGCAGACGATCGGCCAGATCATCGGCACCCCGTTCGCCATCCACCGCACGCCGGGCTCGACGAGGTCGAAGGTGCAGGACCTGATGAACCGGGTCGGCCTGAACCCCGAGCACTACAACCGGTACCCGCACGAGTTCTCGGGCGGCCAGCGCCAGCGGATCGGCGTGGCGCGGGCGCTCGCGCTCAGCCCGAAGCTGATCGTCTGCGACGAGCCGGTCTCCGCGCTCGACGTGTCGATCCAGGCGCAGATCCTCAACCTGCTGCTCTCGCTCCAGCAGGACTTCGACCTCACCTACCTCTTCATCTCGCACGACCTCGGGGTGGTTCGCCACGTGTCCGACCGGATCGCCGTCATGTATCTCGGCCGGATCGTCGAGATGGGTGCCGCCGACCAGGTCTACTCGCACCCGAAGCATCCCTATACGGCGGCCCTGCTCTCGGCCGTGCCGAAGAGGGAGAGCGAGGGAGGCCGCCGGAACCGCATCGTCCTGACGGGCGACGTGCCGTCGCCGGTGAACCCGCCACCGGGATGTGCCTTCCATCCCCGCTGTCCGAAGGCACGGCTCGTCTCGGGGCGCCGGGACGAGGTGCCCGAGAACTGCCGGACGACGATCCCGCAGCTGGCCTCCGTCGGGGCGGCACACGAAGCAGCGTGCTGGTATCCGCTGACCGAGAGCGACGACCTCAAGAGCGTTCCGGCGGCGTAACGGCAACACGGCCTCGGCGATCTATCCTTTGGATATGGCGCTGCAGCCGACCTTCATCGCGAGCCACGTCTGACACCTCGACCACGCCGCCCGGGTGGCGGCCGGCGAGTCGCGAGCCGAACGGGCCGCGGATGATGGCCGTTCCCGCTCGTCGTGAGCGTCCGGCCCGTGCCGTCCTCCTGCGCCTCGGGCCGCTCGTACGGCAGATGCGTTCTAACCTCTCGGTCCGGCTATCGTCCGAAGGGTAGAGATGGCTGGCGACCCCCTCGAACGAGACCGGAGCTGTCGTCGCGCACGCGAGTGGGTCTCGCTGCGCCTGGACGGAGAGCTCTCCGAGCTGGAGCGGCTGCTCCTGCGCCGCCACCTGGCGCGCTGCGAGGGCTGCCGCACGACGGCGGAGCACGTCGAACGGACGGCGACGCTCATGCGCAGCGCTCCCCTCGAGCATCCCTCACGCGGCGTCGCAGAGGCTCTCCCGGCGCGTACCAGGCCGAGGATCCGTTACCGGATACTCGCTGCGGCGGCCGTGGTCGCGGCCGGCGTCGGCATCGGCAGCGTCGCCGGGATCAGCGGAGACGGGGCGACTCCCGTCGCACCGCAGCCGCCCACGACCGAGATCGCCCTGCTGCCGCCGTCAGGCGAGCAAGTGACACCGGTTCCGCCGGCTCGACTGCCGGTCGAACCGCCCGGTGAGCCGGTCTAGAGGCCGCTAATCCAGTAGGGCTCCGGCCGTTGGCCGGCTCGGCCACGGCTGGCCGAAGCCGGTAGACTGACCGCGACTTTGTAACAGCAGACCAGGAGCCTCATGTCCGAGACCATCGCGCCTTCGAACACCGGGAAGATCGTGGAGATCAAGGGCGTCGTCGTCGACGCCGTCTTCCCCGACAAGCTCCCAGAGATCTACAACGCGCTCCGCATCTCGGTCGCGGGATCCGACGGGCGCCCGGCGATCGACCTGATCGCCGAGGTACAGCAGCACCTGGGCGACGACACCGTGCGGGCCGTCGCGATGGACTCGACCGACGGCATTCCGCGCGGAGCCGACGCCGTCGACACCGGGGTTCCGATCTCGGTGCCGGTCGGAAGCGGGACGCTCGGGCGTCTCTTCAACGTGCTCGGAGACGTGATCGACGGCAAGGAGGAGCAGGTCCAGGCCGAGGAGCGCTGGCCGATCCACCGCGATCCGCCGCAGTTCGAGGAGCTGAAGCCGACCCTCGAGATCTTCGAGACCGGGATCAAGGTCGTCGACCTGCTCGCGCCGTACGTCAAGGGCGGGAAGGTCGGTCTGTTCGGCGGCGCGGGCGTCGGCAAGACCGTCCTGATCCAGGAGCTGATCCACAACATCGCGCAGGAGCACGGCGGACTGTCCGTGTTCACGGGCGTCGGCGAGCGCACCCGAGAGGGCAACGATCTCTACCTCGAGATGACCGAGTCGGGCGTGATCGACAAGACCGCGCTCGTGTTCGGCCAGATGAACGAGCCGCCGGGCGCCCGTCTGCGGGTCGGGCTGGCCGGCCTGACGATGGCCGAGTACTTCCGCGAGCAGGGCCAGGACGTCCTCCTCTTCATCGACAACATCTTCCGTTTCGTCCAGGCCGGCTCGGAGGTGTCGGCGCTGCTCGGCCGCATGCCGTCCGCCGTCGGATACCAGCCGACGCTGGCGACGGAGATGGGGCAGCTGCAGGAGCGCATCACCTCGACGCAGCGCGGCTCGGTGACGTCCGTGCAGGCGATCTACGTGCCCGCGGACGACCTGACCGACCCGGCGCCTGCGAACACCTTCGCGCACCTCGACGCGACGACCGTCCTCTCACGCGCGATCGCCGAGCAGGGGATCTATCCGGCGGTCGACCCGCTCGACTCCGTCTCTCGACTCCTCCAGCCCGGCGTTGTCTCCGACGACCACTACCGCACGGCGGTCCGGGTCCAGGAGATCCTGCAGCGCTACAAGGACCTCCAGGACATCATCGCCATCCTCGGCATCGACGAGCTCTCCGACGAGGACAAGGTGGTCGTCGCCCGGGCCCGCAAGATCCAGCGCTTCCTGTCGCAGCCGTTCTTCGTCGCCGAGGCGTTCACCGGCTCGCCGGGCAAGTACGTGCGGCTCGAGGACACGATCAAGGGATTCCAGGAGATCATCGACGGCAAGCACGACGACCTCCCGGAGGGAGCGTTCTTCCTCGTCGGCACGATCGACGAGGCGGTCGCCCGGGGCCGTGAGATGGCCGGCGAGTCCTAGATGGCCGATCGGAGAATCATCTAAGAATGTCGGAGACGTCGACCAAGACGTTCGATCTCTCGGTCGTCACGCCCGAAGGGGCCGCCTTCGAGGGCGAGGCGAACATGATCGTCGTGCCGGGCGCGGCCGGGGAGATCGGCGTCCTGGCGCGCCATGCCCCGCTCGTGGCGATGCTGAAGTCGGGAGAGACGAGGATCCGCGTCGGTGACGCGTGGACTGCGTTCGCGACCGGCCCCGGCTACTTCCAGGTCGCTCGCGACCGGGCGATAGTTCTCGTCGACGACGCCGTTCGTGCCGAGGAGATCGACGTCGAGCAGGCGCAGCGTGAGGCCGAGGAGGCCGGGGCCTGCTCGAGCGCGGGGAAAAGGGCGAGGAGGGGATCGACCGCTGGCTGGCTGCCGAGCGGCTCCGCCACGCCGAGAACAAGATCGCGGTCGCCGGCCGCGGCTGAGACCGGTGGCAGGTGCCTCTGCCGCGGTCTGGGAGGACTCGCGGCCCTTCGCCGCGAACACGGCAAGCGCGGGTGGCCGATGACGAAGGTATCCTGATCTCGGCCTTTGTGAGCGTCGCTCCGAAGGCTTTCGACGTGTAGAGGCTTCGTGCGAACGACCCTGAAGAAAGGAACACGCGCCGGCTCGAACGGCAACGGATCCCGCCCACGGGACTTCGGCGCGTTCACGTCGCCGCCCCTCGGGCCCGTCAAGCCGGTACGCGGCATGGCACCGCAGCCCGTGGCGGATCGCCGGCAAGATCCTCGGCTGGCTCGCGATCGTCCTCGTCATCGCCGCCGGCGCTCTCGGCGGAGGGGTGTGGCTCTACCTCAACGAGTCGGTCAACGCCGTTCAGGCGAAGTCAGAGGCGGTGAAGCAGACGGAGGCATTCCTCGACGCTCCCGAGCCCGGGCAGCCGACCGTGGCCATCGTCATCGGGTACGACACGCGCAAGGGCGAGGAGGCGAGTCTGGGCGGGCGCTCGGACACGATCATGCTGCTCCGCGCCGACCCGTCGAACGACACGCTGTCGATGCTCTCATTCCCGCGCGACCTCGTGGTCGAGCATCCCGGGCTGCCCGGCGCATCCCGAGCCGTGGGTCGACCGCATCAACACCGCCTTCACCTTCTGCGGCCCGACGGGGACGGTGCGGACGGTCAAGCAGCTCACGGCCGTCCCGATCAACTACGTCATCACCGTCAACTTCAGCGGCTTCAAGCAGATCGTGAACAAGGTCGGACGGGGTCTACGTCGACGTCGACCAGCCGCTACTTCAACGACAACTCGGGCTTCGATCAGTACGCGACGATCAACCTCCAGCCCGGGCTACCAGAAGCTGACGGGCGGGGCAGCGCTCGACTACGCCCGCTTCCGCCACACCGATTCGGACATCCACCGCAACGCCCGCCAGCAGGCGTTCGTGAAGGCGCTCAAGCAGCAGGTCTCGGCCAGCGTCTCGCTCGCGAAGCTGCCCGGGCATCATCAACGTGATCACCGACACCGTCGAGGTCGGCCGCGGCGGCAAGGGCAAGCTCGACGTCGAGGAGGTGCTCGGGTACGCGCGCTTCCTGTACGAGCTTCCGTCGGGGCACTTCTTCCAGAGCAAGATCGACGGGCTCACGGGCTACGCCGAGCTCGAGGCGCCGACCGAGTCGATCCAGGCGGCGGTGCGGGACTTCCTCAACCCGGACGTCGATGCTGCCGAGAAAGCTACGCAGGCGGCGGCGGGCGGGAAGGTCGAAGACCTCGGTGCCGAGGCCCTCGGAGGTGACGGTGACGGTTCTCAACGGCAACGGCGAAGACGGCGCGGCAAGCGACACCGCGCTACCTGCTCGCGCAGCGGGGCTACCTCGCCGACTCGGGCGGTGACGCGGACACGCTACGACTACTTCAACACGCTCGTGCGCTACAACGCAGCACAGGCCGGGGCCGAGGCGGCCGCCGCTGCGCTCGCGAAGCAGTTCGGCGACGCGCAGGTCGAACAGGCGGTCGGGCCGGATGCGGGCTTCGAGACGATGCTCGAGGTCGTGGTCGGGCAGACGTTCACCGGAAAGCTCGCGCCCGATCGCTGTCGACAAGACGCCGGAGCACCAGCCGGCGGCCATCGTGCGCGAGCTTCGACGACGTCCTGCCGCTGCTCCGGAAGGCGCAGAAGCAGGTCGACTTCCCCGTTCTCGTGCCGGTCGTCCGGGACGACGCGTCGGTGCTCGACACCGAGGTTCCCGTTCGGGTCTACACGGTCGATCGCAAGGGCGCCGATCCGGATCGTGTACCAGCGCAGCTTACGGCGGCTACTACGGCATCCAGCAGACGAGCTGGACGGACGCCCCGATCCTGCAGGGGGCGAGCGTGGAGAAGCGGATCGGCGGGCAGGAACTACCGGCTGTACTACGACGGAGCCAAGCTCACGATGGTCGCGTTCGAGGAGAACGGCGCCGTGTACTGGGTCTCCAACACGCTCCTCAACGAGCTCTCGAACGAGACGATGATCGCGATCGCCAAGGGGCTCAAGCCGCTGTCGGCGGTCAAGTGACGGCGACCGGTGAGCCGATCGGCGTTCTCGGCGCCGGCTGGGTCGGGCTCGTCACCGCGGCGTGCTTCGCCGATCTCGGCCAGGAGGTCATCGTTCGCGACGTCGTCCCCGAGCGGATCGCCGACCTCGTCGGCCGGAACGGTGCCCATCTTCGAGCCGGGGCTTGTCCGAGCTCGTCGCAGCGCAACCGGGAGCGGATGCGCTTCACGCTCGATGCGGCGGAGGTTTTCGCCTCTGCGCAGATCGTCTTCGTCTGCGTCGGCACGCCTCCGACCTACTCGGGCGACGCGGATCTCAGCGCCGTCTGGCACGTCCTCGACGAGATTCCCGACCTCGACACCCCGACCATCCTGGTGATGAAGAGCACCGTGCCCGTCGGGACCGGCCAGAAGGTTCGCACGGAGCTCGACGCTCGTGGGCTCGAGCGCGTCGGCTACGTCTCGAACCCCGAGTTTCTCGCGGAGGGCACGGCGATCGAGAACTTCCAGCATCCCGACCGGGTCGTCGATCGGCTCGTTCCGGGAGGCAGAGGGCGACGCCGTTGCCGCGCTCTACGAGCCCGCTCGGCGCGGCGATCGTGCGCACGGACGTGCCGTCGGCCGAGATGATCAAGTACGCCTCGAACGCGTTCCTCGCGACCAAGATCTCCTTCATCAACGAGATCGCGAACGTCTGCGAGGAGACGGGAGCCGATGTCACCGTGGTTGCGCGAGGGGATGGGCCTCGATCGCCGGATCGGCCCGAACTTCCTTCGCGCCGGCATCGGGTACGGCGGCTCGTGCTTTCCCAAGGACATCGCCGCGCTCAAGCAGCTTGCCGGGAACTCCGGGCTACCACTTTCAGCTCCTCACCTCCGTGATCGAGGTGAACGAGCTCCAGAAGCGCCGCGTGGTCGGGAAGCTGACGAAGCATCTGGGCTCGTTGCGCGGCAAGACGATCGCGCTGCTCGGCCTGGCGTTCAAGCCGGACACGAACGACATGCGCGAGGCCGCCAGCCTCGTGCTCGACGTCACGGCTGCTCGCGGAGGGGGCGCGTGTCAGAGCCTGGGACCCGGTCGCGATCGACGAGGCGCGGCCGCTGCTGCCGGGCGTCGACCTGCACGATGAACCTGCTCGACGCGCTGCAGGGCGCCGACGCGGCCGTGATCGTCACCGAGTGGGACGAGATCCGCGAGTTTCCGTACGAGGAGGCCGGGCGGGTGATGAAGACGGCGGTTCTCGTCGACGGGCGCAACCTCCTCGACCCGGCCGAGGCGCGTTCCGCCTGGTTCGTGTACGAGTCGATCGGCCGCCCCAGCCTCGTCTGACGCGAGCGATGGAAGCGATCATCCTCGCCGGCGGAAAGGCAGAGCGCCTCGGGGACGCTGCCGGTGGGAAGCCCAAGGCCCTCGTTCGGGTCGGCGGCCGCCCGCTGGCCTCGTACCTCGTCCACGGCCTCGCCCGAGCCGGGGTGACGCGTGTCATCGTCAGCTGCGCTCAGGGCATGGATGCGGTCTTCGGCGAGGAGCTCGCCGAGCCCGGGGTCGAGATCGTCCCGGTGGCGGAGCCCGAGCCGCTCGGCCGCGGCGGAGGGCTCAGGTTCGCTGCAGCCGCCAGGCGGGAGGAAGCGGGCCGCTCTTCGCGCGTCAACGGCGACGAGCTCCTCGACCTCGACTTCGGGGCGCTCGACGACGCACACCGGCGGACGGAGGCCGCGGCGACGATCGCGGTCGCACCGCTCCGGTCGGCCTTCGGAGTCGTCGAGCTCGAGGGCGACGTCGTGCGCGGCTTCGAGGAGTCCCCGACGCTCCCCTACTGGGTCAACTGCGGGATCTACGTTCTCGGGGAGGAGGCTGTCGCCCGCCTGCCCGAGCGAGGGGATCACGAGCGGACGACCTTTCCCGAGCTCGCCGCCAGGGCAGGCTCCGGGCCTACCGGCACCAAGGCGTCTGGCTGACGGTGAACACCCCGAAGGATCTGCGGACCGCGGAGGAGTACGTCGCGGCCAACCCCGACTGGCTCCAGGCGCCATGAGCGACCCGGCCGCGTTCGAGGTACCGGTGAAGCGCGTCGAGAAGCCCTGGGGCTACGAGATCCACTACGCGCTCACCGACGGCTACTGCGGAAAGGTGCTCTTCGTCCGCGCGGGCGAGTCGCTGAGCCTCCAGTACCACGAGGTCAAGGACGAGACGATCTACCTCCACTCCGGCCGGGCCGAGATCACGACCGGTGAGCCCGGCGGCGAGCTCGTCGTCGAGGTCATCGACTCGGGCCGCTCCTTCCATCTGCCTCCCGGCACCGTGCACCGGCTTCGTGGCCGTCGAGGACTCGACCTTTCTCGAGGCGTCGACGCCCCAGCTCGACGACGTCGTCCGGCTCGAGGATCGCTACGGCCGCTCGCGCCGCTAGCGGGGACTGCCGACACCCGCTCGCTAGACTCGTTCGATGGCGCTCGGCGCCGGCCGCTACGACATCAAGGACCTCGGGCTCGCGCCCGCAGGAGCTCGGCAGGATCGACTGGGCCGACCGGCAGATGCCGGTGCTCCGTGCGATCCGTGAGCGGTTCGAGACCGAGTCGCCGCTGGCCGGATACCGGGTGTCGGCCTGCCTCCACGTCACCGCCGAGACCGCGAATCTCGCCCGGACGCTGCAGGCAGGCGGCGCCGAGGTCGTTCTGTGCGCCTCGAACCCGCTCTCCACGCAGGACGACGTCGCCGCGGCGCTGGTGGCCGACCACGGCATCGCGACGTTCGCGATCAAGGGCGAAGACTCGGAGACGTACTACGCGCACATCGAGGCGGCCTGCGACCACCGGCCCAACCTGACGATGGACGACGGCGCCGACGTGATCGGCGTCCTCCACTCGGCCAGGCGCGAGCAGCTCGGCGACGTGATCGCCGGGACCGAGGAGACCACGACCGGGGTCATCCGCCTGAAGGCGCTCGAGGCGGACGGGAAGCTCGCGTTCCCCGTGATCG
This sequence comes from uncultured Thermoleophilia bacterium, assembly GCA_963797645.1. Lineage (GTDB taxonomy): Bacteria > Actinomycetota > Thermoleophilia > Gaiellales > Gaiellaceae > CAWCQC01. Next base: position 544,403 of record CAWCQC010000013.1, read on the forward strand.
CGGTCAACGAGGCGCAGACGAAGCACATGTTCGACAACCGCTACGGCACCGGCCAGTCCACCCTGGACGGCATCATCCGCGCGACGAACGTCCTGCTCGCGGGGCGCAAGGTCGTCGTCGCCGGCTACGGCTGGTGCGGGCGGGGCATCGCGTCGCGCGCACGCGGCATGGGGGCGCAGGTCATCGTGACCGAGGTGGAGCCGATGCGTGCGCTCGAGGCGGTCATGGACGGGCTCGAGGTGCTGTCGATGGATCGCGCCGCCGAGGTCGGTGACATCTTCGTCACGGCGACCGGCGGCAAGCACGTCATCCGCGGTGAGCACTTCGGCCGCATGAAGGACGGGGCGCTCCTCGCGAACGCAGGCCACTTCAACGTCGAGATCGAGATTGCGGCGCTCAGGCGGCTCGCGGTGGCGACCCGGGAGCCACGGCCGATGGTCGAGGAGCTCGAGCTCGCTGACGGCCGGCGTCTGTATCTGCTGGCCGACGGCCGGCTCGTGAACCTCGCTGCTGCCGAAGGCCACCCTGCTGCTGTGATGGACATGAGCTTCGCCAACCAGGCGCTGTCCGCCGAGTTCGCAATCGAGAACGCCGGCTCCCTCGAGCGGCGCGTCTACGGCGTGCCCCAGCAGATCGACCGGGAGATCGCGCGGGTCAAGCTCGCAACGCTCGGAGTCGCCGTCGATCGGCTCAGCGAGGAGCAGGAGCGCTACCTCTCCTCGTGGGACGAGGGCACCTGAGCCGGGACCCTCGGCCCAGAGGAGGTCGTGCGCCTCGAGCACGACCGGGTCGTCCTCCTCGACCAGCGCCGCCTGCCGGACGAGACCGTCGAGCTCGATTGCCGGTCGGCTGCCGAGGTCGCCGCTGCCATCCGCGTGCTCGCCGTGCGCGGTGCGCCGTCGATCGGCGTGGCGGCGGCCATGGGGTACGCGCTGGCTGCACAGCGGGGGGAGGATCTGGACACCGCGGCGGAGGTGCTCCTTGCCTCCCGGCCCACCGCGGTCAACCTCGCGTGGGCGATCGACGAGATGCGGGCGGCTGGATCCGACGCGGCCGTTCTGGCTGAGCGGGCCCGCGCGATCCATCGCGACGAGGTCGCACGCTGCGTCGCGATGAGCGAGCACGCCGTGGCGCTGTTCACGCCCGGCTCCGCCGTCCTCACCCACTGCAACACCGGTGCGCTCGCAACGGCCGGGCACGGCTCGGCGCTCGGGGCTCTCCGGACTGCGTACGCGCGGGGGCGCCTCGGCCACGTCTTCGTCGACGAGACCCGCCCGCTCGACCAGGGCGCGCGCCTCACGGCGTGGGAGCTCGAACGTGCCGACATCCCGCACACGGTCCTCGTGGACAGCGCCGCCGGAGCCGTGATGGCCGCCGGTCGCGTGACGCACGTGGTCGTCGGCGCCGACAGGATCGCCGCGAACGGCGACGTGGCGAACAAGATAGGCACGTATAGTCTCGCCGTGCTCGCCGACTACCACGAGATACCGCTGGTAGTCGTGGCACCGACCTCGACGGTCGACCCCGACACGGCGTCGGGACGGGAGATTCCGGTGGAGGAGCGCTCGCCGCTCGAGGTCTCCGAGCGCTTCCCGGCCTGGAACCCGGCGTTCGACGTCACGCCGGCGCGCCTGGTCGGTGCGATCGTCACCGAGGCGGGCGTCCACCGGGCGCCCTACGCACGGTCGCTTGCCGCGGCCGTCGGGCGCCGGGAGCGCGGCGCGTGAAGGCGATGATCATGGCCGCCGGCCTTGGCACGAGGTTGCGGCCGCTCACGGACTTCATCCCGAAGCCGATGATGCCGATCGCGAATCGCCCGGTTCTCCATCACCTCCTGAACCTGCTCGTCAACCACGACGTTCGCGAGGTCGGCGTCAACATCCACATCTTCCCCGAGCTGATCACGGGCTACTTCGGCGACGGCTCGGCGCTCGGCATGACCATCCGCTGGTCGGAGGAGACCGAGCTGCTCGGCACCGCGGGTGGCACGAAGCGCCTGGACGACTTCTGGGGGCGGGAGACGATCCTCGTGACGTCAGGCGACGGCCTGCACGACGTCGACGTGACGGCGCTCCTCGGCCACCACCGACGTACCGGCGCGCTGGCGACCCTCGCGGTCAAGCCGGTCGACGATCCGTCCTCGTACGGCGTCGTGATCCTCGATCGCGATACCCGGATCCGGGGCTTTCAGGAGAAGCCTCGCCGCGACGAGGCCCGCTCCGACCTGGCGAACTGCGGCGTCTACGTGATCGAGCCGGAGCTGCTCGACCGCGTTCCGTCGGGAACCTTCTACGACTTCGGCGAGGACGTGTGGCCGGCGCTCGTCTCGGCGGGCGAGCCGGTGTACGCCTACACGACGATGGCCTACTGGAACGACGTCGGTGGGCTCGACGAGTTGCGCAACTCGATCCTGGACGCCGTCTCGGGCCGCATTCGCCTGCAGATTCCGGGTGAGGAGATCGCGCCCGGCGTCTGGGCGGAGCCCGGATGTCAGATCGATCCTGGGGCCTCGATCGAGGGCCCGGTCGTGCTCGGGCGCAACGTCCTCATCGAGGCCGACGCACGAATCCGGGGCCCGGCGGCGATCGGAGCGGACTCCCGCGTGGGCAAGGCCGCGGCTATCCGTAGCGCCGCCCTGCTCCCCGGGAGCGTCGTCCCCGACGAGGGCATCGCCATCGCGGGCATCTTCGGAGACGCCTCGAAGCTGGCCGAGAGCGTCCTCCGTTACCCCGCCGCGCTCGACTCGTAGCACCCGGCGTGCCTCTCGTGCGTTTTCGGGCTCTAGCCTCGAGACGTGGGCATCGCGGACCTTCTGCTGCCGGACCGGTGTGCCGTCTGCGGCTGCGATGCACGAGGGCTGTGCGGCGAGTGTCGTGAGAGCCTGGTCGCGCTCCGGCCGCCTCTCTGCGCCCTGCTGCGGCAATCCGGTGGCCTGGCCCGTCGATCGCTGCCGGGAGTGCGCCGGCCGGAGACTCGCTTTCGCGTCTGCTCGGGCTGCCGTCGCGTACGAGGGAGCGGCAGCGACCATGGTCGGGGCGTGGAAGGACGGCGGTCGGCGTCGTCTCGCACGACTCGCGGCGGAGGTCGTTGCGGAGCTGGTGCCGGCCGTCGACGCGGACATCGTCACATTTGTGCCGGGAGCCCCGGGGCGCGAGCTCTGGCGCGGGTTCAATCCGGCCGAGCAGCTCGCGCTCGAGCTTGCCCGGCGGTGGAGGATCCCGGCTCGACGTCTCCTGGCCCGCGTGCACTCGCCGAGGCCGCAGCGGGGTCTGCCGCTCGCGGCGCGGCGCGCCAACGTTGCGGGCGCCTTTCGCGGAACGGCCGCGAGTCCCGGTGCGGTCGTACTCGTCGACGACGTCTATACGAGCGGCGCCACGGCGGCGGCGGCGGCGAGCGCGCTCCGCCGGGCAGGCGCGCGGCGAGTCGACGTCGTGACCTTCGCCCGCACGCTGCGGGCCGGGAGCCGCTGACGGCGCCGGCCGTGGGCTAGAGTGGAGCATCGTTCCCATGACCCCGATCGCACGCGGACACGCGTCGTGATGCGATGGGAAGGAGGCTCCGGTGAGACTTCAGGTCAAGGGCAAGAACGTCGAGGTGAGCGAGTCTCTCCAGCGGTACGCGGAGGAGAAGCTCGGCAAGCTCGACAGGCACCTGAACGAGGCGACACGGCTCGAGCTCGAGCTCGCTGTGGAGAAGAACCCGTCCATCTCGGACAGTCAGGTTGCCGAGGCGACGGTCTGGACGAAGGGCCCGATCCTCAGGGCTCGGGAGAGCTCGGAGGACATGAAGGCGTCGATCGACCTCCTCGTCGAGAAGCTCGAGCGCCAGGTGAAGCGCTACCGGGAGAAGCGCTCCCGCAAGCAGCTCGCGAGGCACATGCCGGCTCCGTTCGAGGAGGAGGGGCGCGTCGCCGACGCAGGCGCACGAGCCCGTGATCGTCAAGACGAAGCAGTTCGCGGTGAAGCCGATGACTCCCGAGGAGGCGGTGCTGCAGCTCGAGCTGATCGGCCACGACTTCTTCTGCTTCCGCAACGTCGAGTCGAACGACGTCAACGTCGTCTACCGCCGGCGCGACCGCAACTACGGCCTGATCGAGCCGGGCGGCTGGGAGTGAACCGGGAAGACATCACCGACCCACGCGTCGTTCCGCGCTGGGTCGAAGCCGGCGTGTCGGGCGTGCCCCGAGCAGCCGAATGGGACTACTCGCTGATCGTCGCGATCCCGGAGCTGGTCGGGTCGCCGGAGGAGCTGATCAGCTTCGGCGTGCTCCGGGACGGCTCGGTGGTGCCGGGTGAGGGCGCCGAGACCGGACCGGTCGTCGACCGCCTGGCAGCCCAGTTGACGGAGCAGCTCGCGGCACCGTTCCAGGCCGCAGCCATCAGGCAGAGCTCCGACGAGTGGTTCCTCGGAGGGCGTCGTGCCAACCTGTACCCGGTGACCCTGCCGGCGGGCCTCGACGCAGCCGAGATCACCGTGGCGGTCGGGCTGGACGGCGCCCGCTCGGTACTCGTCGATGGAGCCGAGCAGAGCACGCTCGAGGGCGATCTCGCAGCCGCCGCGGACACGCTCGAGGAGCAGGGCCTCTCGCGCCACGACGCTTTCGTCGCCCGCGCCGAGCATGTCGGCGGCGGCTGGAAACTCACGGTCGACCCGCTCTGACGCGCGTGGGGTCGGCAGCTACCCTTTTCTGAGCCGTGTCCCAGAACTACGGAGCACTCGAAGGCATCCTTCGCATGGGCGAGGGCCGCCGGCTGAAGCGCCTCGCGCAGCAGGCCGACTACATCGCGTCGCTCGAGCCGGACTTCGAGGCACTGTCGGACGAGGAGCTCGCCGGCAAGACAGCCGAGTTCAGGCAGCGCATCGAGAACGGCGAGCCGCTCGACGAGCTCGTCTTCGAGGGGTTCGCCTCGGTGCGGGAGGCCGCGAAGCGAGCGCTCGGAATGCGGCCCTTCGACGTCCAGGTGATGGGCGCCATCGTGCTCCACGAAGGTGACATCGCCGAGATGAAGACCGGTGAGGGCAAGACCCTCGTCGCGACGATGCCGCTCTACCTGAACTCTCTGGCCGGCGACAACGTGCACCTCGTGACGGTGAACGACTACCTCGCGAAGCGTGACGCGGAGTGGATGGGTCCCGTCTACGCCGCGCTCGGCGTTCGGGCGTCCTCCCTGCGGAACATGATGCCGTTCGCCGAGAAGCAGGAGGCCTATGCGGCCGAGATTACGTACGGCACGAACTCCGAGTTCGGCTTCGACTATCTCCGCGACAACATGGCCGTCTCGCTCGACAACTGCGTGCAGCGAGGGCATACCTACGCGATCGTCGACGAGGTGGACTCGATCCTGATCGACGAGGCCCGAACGCCGCTGATCATCTCCGGCGAGCCGGAGACCGCCGCGAAGACCTACTACGACTTCGCCCGTGTCGTCAAGACGCTCAAGGGCGTGCCGGCGAAGTTCGTTCCGAAGGCACAGAAGACGCTGCACCCGGACGACGACGCGGACTACGAGTACGACGAGAAGTTCAAGACGGTCTCGCCGCGTGAGTCGGCCATCGAGAAGGTCGAGGAAGCGCTGGGTCTCGAGAACCTCTACGACCCGCGGCATGCCCAGCTCGTCAACCATCTCATCCAGGCGCTCAAGGCGCAGTCGCTCTACCACCGTGACGACGAGTACGTCGTGGTCGACGGCGAGGTGAAGATCGTCGACGAGTTCACCGGGCGCATCATGGAGGGCCGGCGCTGGTCGGAAGGGCTCCATCAGGCGGTCGAGGCGAAGGAGGGCGTGGCGATCAAGGAGGAGCACGTCACGCTGGCCACGATCACGCTCCAGAACTACTTCCGGCTCTACGAGAAGCTCGCCGGCATGACCGGTACCGCCAAGACCGAGGAGAAGGAGTTCACGGAGATCTACGACCTCTCGGTCGTCGAGATCCCGACGAACGTGCCGGTGGTGCGCGATGACCGGAACGACTACATCTACAAGCACAAGGAAGCGAAGTACGCGGCTGTCGTCGAGGACATCAGGGAGCGCCACGAGATCGGGCAGCCGATCCTCGTCGGAACCATCTCGGTCGAGGTCTCGGAGCACCTCTCGAAGCTCCTGACTCGCGCCGGGGTCCCGCACAACGTGCTGAACGCCAAGCAGCACGAGCGGGAGGCCGAGATCATCATCGGCGCCGGTGAGCCCGGTGCGGTGACGATCGCGACCAACATGGCGGGGCGCGGCGTGGACATCAAGCTGGGCGAGGGCGTCGTCGAGCTGGGCGGCCTGTACGTCCTCGGAACGGAACGCCACGAGTCCCGGCGGATCGACAACCAGCTGCGGGGCCGCTCGGGGCGCCAGGGCGATCCCGGCGAGTCGCGCTTCTACCTGTCGGCGCAGGACGACCTCGTGCGCCTCTTCGCCGGCGACCGGATCTACGGGATCATCGAGCGGTTCAAGCTTCCCGACGACGAGCCGATGGAGGCCGGAATCCTCACCAAGCAGATCGAAGGTGCGCAGAAGAAGGTCGAGGAGCAGAACTTCGTCACCCGCAAGAACGTCCTCAAGTACGACGACGTGATGAACACGCAGCGGATGGTGATCTACGAGCAGCGCCGGAAGGTGCTCGAGGGCGAGGACATGTCCGAGGACATGGCGGACTGGATGGACGAGACCGTCGAGCGCATCGTGCTGGAGCACACCGAGGGCCCCCATGAGGAGTGGGACACGGACAGCCTGTTCGCCGAGATGAGCTCGCTCTACGACACCGAGATCCAGCCGGACGAGCTCGATCTGGCGTCGATGCCGTCCGAGGAGCTGGTCGAGGAGTTCCAGGACGACGCACGCGACGCGTACGCGGCGAAGGAAGAGGCGCTCGGCTCCGAGCTGATGCGCGAGATCGAGCGCTACCTCGTGCTGCAGGTCGTCGATGTCCGCTGGCGTGAGCACCTCGAGTCGATGGAGTACCTGCGCGAGGGCATCCATCTGCGCGCCATGGCGCAGAAGGATCCGCTCGTCGAGTATCGCGCCGAGGGCCACACGATGTTCGAGGACCTCAGCGCTGCGATCCGCGAGGAGGTCGTTCGCTACCTCTTCCGTGTCGAGCTCGCCCGTGACGAGGCCGAGTCCCTCCAGCCCGAGGCGCCCGACGAGAACCTCGTCTACGAGCACCAGGCGTTGTCCGGCTCGGAGGCGATCACCGCGGCCGGAACCAACGAGGACGGCGGCGGCGTGATGGCCGCCGCTCCGCCCGTCGTGGCCCAGCGCGTGGTGACCGAGGCTGATCGAGTCGGTCGCAACGATCCCTGCCCGTGCGGCTCCGGTAAGAAATACAAGAAGTGCCACGGCGCCTGACGCCCCTGGCCGGCGAGGCCGTCGCCGGGCAGAGCCCGGCTCCAGCCTCGCGCCCCAGGAGCGTCAGGATGCACCGGCTTCGTGACGATGGCTGACCGCGCGGCGATCCGCAGCGACCTCGAGGAGATCAGGGCCCAGCTCGCCTGGGTCCGTGATTACCTTTGACCCCGCTTCGATGCGGGCCCGGCTCTCGGAGCTCGAGGAAGCGATGGGAGAGCCCGGCTTCTGGGACGATCAGCAGCGGGCTGCGGCGCTCTCGTCCGAGCACGCCCGCCTGACGCGCCGCGTCGAGCGCTACGACAGCCTGACCGGCGAGGTCGAAGACCTCGAAGAGCTGGTCGAGCTTGCCGACGACGGCGAGCTCGAGGAGCTCGAGGCGGCCGTGACCCCGCTCAAGCGCCAGCTCGAGCGGCTGGAGGAGGATGCGCTCTTTCGGGGCGAGTACGACGCCGGCGACGCCGTCGTCACGATTCATGCCGGGACGGGTGGGACGGACGCCCAGGACTGGACGGAGATGCTGCTCCGGATGTACCTGCGCTGGGCGGCCGACCGCGGGTTCGCGACCGAGCTGGTCGAGGCCTCGCCGGGCGAGGAGGCCGGGCTGAAGTCGGCGACCTTCACGATGGCGGGGGAGAACGCGTACGGCATCCTCAAGGCCGAGCGGGGTGTGCACCGGCTCGTGCGGCTGTCGCCCTTCGATCAGGCCCATCGCCGCCATACGTCCTTCGCGCAGGTGATCGTCAGCCCCCTGGTCGCCGACAGCGCCGACGTCGAGATCGACGAGGCGGAGCTGCGAATCGACACCTACCGGGCGAGCGGAGCAGGCGGCCAGCACGTGAACAAGACGGACTCGGCCGTTCGGATCACGCATCTGCCCACCGGGATCGTCGTCCAGTGCCAGAACGAGCGCTCGCAGCTGTCGAACAAGAACACCGCGCTGCGGATCCTGAAGAGCCGGATCGTCGAGCTCGAGCAGGAGAAGCGTGAAGCAGAGCTCGCGGCGGAGCGAGGCGAGGCGCAGGACATCGGGTTCGGTAGCCAGATCCGCAGCTACGTCCTCCATCCGTACCAGCTGGTCAAGGATCACCGGACGGGCATCGAAGAGGGGAACGCGCAGGCCGTCCTCGACGGACGTCTGGACGAGCTGATCCACGGCTACCTGCTCGCACAGGCAACGGGGAAGGTCGCGTGAGTCCGCTACACTCAGGCGTCGACGAGCGAACGAGGCGCGCCCCTGTGGCCGGGACCGCAAGGAATCCTGTGTGCCTTCCCGAAGTTTCCGCGACGTGACGACTGCGCCGGATCCTGAGCTGACACACGACCCGCCTACGCAACGGCCTGCCCGACAGCGCGGTCGCCCACGAGCCCGAGCGGATCGACGAGGAGCAGCCGGTAGCGCGGCCGATGATCGTGTTCGAAGCCGTGACGAAGGTCTACGAGCCCGGGGTCGTCGCGCTCAACGAGGTCTCGTTCACGATCGACCGGGGCGAGTTCATCTTCCTCGTCGGTGCGTCGGGATCGGGCAAGTCGACCATGATCCGGCTGATGCTGAAGGAGCTCGAGCCGACCGATGGACGGATCATCATCGGCGGCCGTGAGCTCGGCCGGCTGAGGAGGAAGCTCGTCCCGATCCTGCGCCGCAACATCGGCTGCGTGTTCCAGGACTTCAAGCTGCTTCCCAACCGCACGGCGTTCGAGAACGTCGCCTACGCGCTCAAGGTTCAGGGCCAGAACAAGGCCGAGATCCGAGCCAAGGTCCCCGAGGTGCTGAATCTGGTCGGGCTTCCGCACAAGATGGGCTCGTACCCCGACGAGCTCTCCGGCGGCGAGCAGCAGCGCGTCTCGATCGCCCGCGCCTTCGTGAACCACCCGCCGCTCCTCATCTGCGACGAGCCGACCGGAAACCTCGACCCCGACACCTCCGTCGGCATCATGCAGCTCCTCTACCGGATCAACCAGACGGGCACGACGATCGTCATGGCCACCCACGACCGCGAGATGGTGGACAAGATGCGCCGTCGCGTCATCGCCCTCGACGAGGGGCACCTCTCGCGCGACGAGCGCCGCGGCGGCTACGCGTGGTGAACGCCTAGGTGGAGCAGATCAAGCTGTTCGTCGGCGAGGCGACTCGCTCCATCTTCGCCAATCTCTCGACCACCGTCGCCGCGACGATGACGGTGCTGATCGGGATGTTCCTGCTCGGCCTGTTCATCGCACTCGGCTCGTGGGTGGTCTCGTGGACCGACCACGTGAAGAAGGAGGTGCAGGTCAAGGTCTTCTTCTGCTCGCCGCTCACGTGCGAGGACTACGCGAAGCCGAAGCAGATCAACGCCGTCAAGGATCAGCTGATCGCGATGCCCGAGGTCAAGAAGGTCGTCTTCGTCTCGAGGACCGAAGCCCTCGAGCGAATGAAGGAGCGGACGCCGGAGCTGACCGAGGCTCTGGTCGGGAACCCGCTGCCGGACGCGTACGAGGTGACGCCGCAAGAACGCCGAGGACTCGGAGGCGATCGCGCAACGCCTCGAGCCGCTCCCGGCCGGGGTCGAGAAGGTCGACTACGCGAAGAAGAAGACCGATCAGATCCTCAAGGTGGCCGGCATCATCGAGATCATCTTCCTGATCGCGGCGTTCCTGCTGCTCGCTGCGTCGATCATCCTGATCGCCAACACGATCAGGCTCTCGATCTTCTCGAGACGCAGGGAGATCGAGGTGATGAAGCTCGTCGGAGCGTCGAACTGGTTCGTGCGTGGCCCCTTCATGCTGGAAGGGCTGATCTGCGGACTCGTGGGAAGCGTCTTGGCCGTGGTCCTGCTCTTCATCGGCCGGGAGCTCGCGCTGCCCGCGATCTTCAGCGACACGATCAAGAACGCCGGTGACGACGTCCAGGCGTGGAGCTTCGGAATCGTGGCCCTGATACTCGTCTTCGCCGGGCTTCTGCTCGGCGCTCTCGGCTCGGGAATCACGCTCAGGCGCTTCCTCCGCATCTGAGCGCGCGGGCGCGTCGCGAGGAGCCGCTGCGGCCCGTATACTCGGGAATCTCCACCATTCGCCGATGAGACGAGCGGGTGCGATCGTATGCGGCCTATTGCTGCTCGCGGGAGGCGCAGGACTCTGGGTCTGGAGCCACCCCGGCGCGGCTGAGCCTGCGTCGGCCGAGACCCCCGCCTCGTGGCATCACGGGCCGCTGTGGGGCGTCGGTCCCTTTCCCGAGCCGGAGCCGCCGGCCACGCCGCCGGCCGCGATCGACCAGGTCAGGCTGGCGCTCGCCCAGGCGTACTACCAGCACGTATCAGTCGCGACGCTCACCCGTCCGTCGATCCCGCTGATCCTGGGCGCGCTCGGCGATCCGTACACCGAGTACCTCGCACCCGGACGAGTACGCAGCCCTGCAGGAGCGCCTGAGCCAGAAGTACTTCGGAGTCGGCCTGACGGTCGACCGCGCCGCCAGGGGACTTCGGGTGACGGGATCGCTTGCGGGGCCGGCCCGGGAAGCCGGAATCCTCCCCGGGGACATCATCGTCGCCATCGACGGGACCCGGGCGAGCGGTGTTCCCTTCGACCGGTCGCTCGCGCTCATCAAGGGCGCGCGGGGGACGATCGTGGAGCTCGAGGTGAAAAGGCCGGGTGAGCGGGACGCGCTGCGCTTCAACATCGTGCGCCAGCCGATCGAGCTGCGATCCGTTCGCTCCCGCCTCTTCACGAGCGGAGGGCACCGTCTCGGCTACGTGCGTATCCACTCCTTCCTCGGCAACACGGCCGAGCGGGTCGAGGCCGCGACGAAGCGGCTCCTGGCCAGGGGGGCCGAGGGGCTCGATCGTCGACCTGCGGGGCGACCCGGGCGGCTACCTGACCCAGGCGATCCGGGTTGCGTCCCTGTTCCTCCCGGGAGGCGTCGTGTGCTCGACGAGCGGGGTCAACCAGGCGACTCGCGACTTCACCGTCTCGGGGGCGCCTGTCGAGACCGAGCGACCACTGGTCGTCCTGGTCGACGGCAGAGTGCGAGCGCGGCCGAGATCGTGGCCGGCGCGCTCAAGCGATCACGGGCGTGCGGTGATCATCGGCCGGCGCACGTACGGCAAGGCGACGGTTCAGTCGCTGATCGCGCTCTCGAACGGCGGAGCGCTCAAGCTGACGACGGCGACGTACCTGACGCCGAACGGCGCGAGCATCGGCGGCGCGGGATCCGTCCGGAGGTCAAGGCTGCCGACGATCCCAGCCACGCGGCCTGACGAGGCGGTCGCCGCCGCCGCAGCCCTGCTCGCCGAGAAGCTCTAGAGCGACGCTCTGTCCGAGCCCGTCGTCTGCGAGCTGTCACGGCGCGGGAAGCTGCTCGTCGGCGAGCCGTTCTTCGATCCCCGAACGCCGATCGTCCTCGACCGCAAGACGGCGGGGGACGCCTCCCAGGGCGATCTCGTCGTCGTCCGGGCGGCCGTGGCCGATCGCGCATCGTACGCGCGCTCGGACCCGCCCGCCGGATCGAGAGCGTGCTCGACGGCCTTCTCTACCACACTGGCGTCCGGCGCGTACCCGAACGCGACCCGGCTGCGGCGAGGGAGGCAGAAGGCCTCCCGGCCGATCCCGTGCCGAACGCGGACGGCCGAGTCGACCTGCGCGATCTCCTCGCCTTCACGATCGACCCGGACGACGCCCGCGACTTCGACGATGCGATCAGCGTCGGGCGTGAGGGCGACGGGATGCGCGCCTGGGTTCACATCGCCGACGTCTCTGCGGTGGTCCCGGCGGAGTCGGCGCTCGATCGGGACGCCGCGGCCCGGGCGCTGTCCGTCTACGTGCCCGGCCGCGTCGAGCCGATGCTGCCGCTCGAGCTCTCCGCGGGCCTCTGCAGCCTCGTCCCCGAGCGCGACCGGAGTTGCCTGACCGTCGAGATGCCCTTCGGGCCACGCTCGAGGCGGGCGAGCCGCTCTTCTACCGGAGCGTGATCAGGAGCCGCGAGCGCCTGACCTACTCGCAGGCGGAAGCGATTCTCGCCGGCCGCGAGCCGCTGAAGGCGAGGTCGCGAGACGCCCTCGGTCTGGCGCAGGAGCTCGCGGACGAGCTGCGCGCGCGGCGCTATCGGCGTGGCGCGCTGCGTATCGAGACCGGCGAGGTCGCCTTCGAGTTCGACGGAGAGGGTGGCGTCCGACGCGCGCCTGGATCGAGACGCGAGCCGCGTCGCGCACGCGGTCGTCGAGGAGCTGATGATCCTGGCGAACGAGGCGGTCGCCGAGCTGCTCGCCGGACGCCGCCGCGAGGCGCTCTTTCGCGTGCACGAGCGGCCAGACGCTGCAGTCGATCGAGCTCCTCTCGCGAAGCTGGAGGCTCTCGAGGTGCCCGCTCCGCCGGTGCCGGAACACCTGACCGCCGGCAGAGGCTGCCCGTCTCGCGGCACGGACGAGCACGCGGATCTCGCGAGTACGTCTCGCAGGCGAGGCGCGGGGAGGAAGCCTTCCCGGCGCTCGTCCTCCGCGCGCTGAAGCAGGCGCAGTACGACCCGCGGAACCTCGGCCATTCGGGCCTCGCGAGCCGGGCCTACTGCCACTTCACCTCCCCGATCCGGCGCTATCCCGACCTGATCTGTCACCGGGCGCTCGTCCGCGAGCTCGGGGCTATCGGACGAGCCGCTACCGGCTGACCTCCCCGAGCTGGCTGAGTGGTGTTCCGTCCGGGAGCGGGAGGCGGCGCAGCGTCGAGTACGCAGCCGACGCGATCTGTCTCGCCTGGCTGCTCGAGCGTCACCTGTTCGAGCTCGGCTGGGATGCCTGCTTCGACGGCGAGATCACCGGCCTGATCGGGTCGGGAGTCTTCGTGCGCTTCGACGGCGTGTTCGAGGGATACGTGCCGGTACGGCGGCTCCCGGGCGACTACTTCGAGCTCGATCCGCTCGCCACCGCGCTCGTCGGCCGGCGTACCGGGAAGCGGTATCGACTCGGCGATGGGATCGCCGTGACCGTCGAGGGAATCGACCGGACGGCGGGAAAAGTAAACCTCGCTCTTTGCGAGAAATCCGACCGCGGCTGACTTGCGCCGAAGAGGCCCTGGCCGTAGTGTCCCCACTGCGCCGAGCACGGGGCGCGAGTAGGCCGAACCCACTCCGGTAGGCCGTACGCGGAAGCGAAAAGTTCGCCGGAGCGGAGGACGAAAGCGTACCCGGCTCGGCGAATTCTTTGGTCCCGTTCCGCGCTCGCTAGGATCGGCTGGCGATGGCCAGAGCAAGCGGCACCAAGCTGATCTCGGACAACCGGCGCGCGCGCCACGACTACGAGCTGCTCGACCGCGTCGAGGCCGGCATCGTGCTCACCGGTACAGAGGTCAAGTCTCTCCGGGCCGGCAAGGCCAGCCTCCAGCATGCGTTCGGCCACGTCCGGGACGGCGACCTCTGGCTGGTCGGCGCGAACATTCCCGAGTATCCGCAGGCGAACCTCCGAAACCACGACCCGGACCGCGACCGCAAGCTGCTCCTCCACCGGCGCGAGATCGACTCGCTCGTGGGCAAGGTGCAGGAGAAGGGCCTGACGCTCGTGCCGACGAGGCTCTACTTCAAGGATGGCAAGGTGAAGATCGAGATCGCCCTCGCCCGCGGCAAGGACACGCGCGACCGTCGCCGCGAGATCGCCGACCGCGAGGCGCGCCGTGACATCGAGCGGGCTCTGAAGGCGCGGCGCTACAATTCCTAGACGACATACGGGGGCGATCAGGTTTCGACGTGGTCGGTTCTCCGGATGAGCTGCAAGCCGAGGTCCCCGGTCGGCCTCGTTAATCCACCGGGAAAACAGCAAGTGCGAACGACAACGAACTCGCACTCGCCGCCTAGTCACTAGGTAGCGCGTCGCTCCGGTCTCGGCCCGTGGATCGGAATCCGGCGTCAGACAACGGGCTTGCCGCCAAGGGAGAGCCAATCGCCCGAGGCGGGACTCCAAAGGATGGCTAGCCCGTCGGTAGGCCGCCTGCGAGCCGGCCGCCGGGCGAAGCGAAACCGCAGGCTACGCTTGTAGACGCTCTCCCCGGTACGACCGCGGACGCGGGTTCGATTCCCGCCGCCTCCATCATCCGGCTCGCCGGGGGTCCAGCCGGGCAGCCCGTTCAGCGAGCCGGATCCCGATCCCGCGGCGCTGGGTCGGCTACGAGGAGCCGCAGGCCCGCGTCGTACGCGTCGAGCTTGCGCAGGTGGCCATGGCGAGCGTCCCAGGTGCCGTCCTGCAGGTCGCGCTCGACCGCCTCGACGACGCGGGCGACGACCTCCGGAGGCATACGGGCGAAGCCGGAGGTCGCATTGCGCGCGCGGGCGTCCAGTACCCGCTCGGGGTGAGCCCAGAAGGAGCCGAGCATCCAGTCGGGCGTGTCACGGGAGATCGGCACCTCCCGCACGTCGACCTCGCCATCGAGCCAGTGCACGAGCGTTGCGATGGAGGGAAAGATGCGCCGGTCGAGGTCGGCGACCTCCGGGAGGTAGTCGGCGACCAGCCACATGCCGGCGCTGACCGCGGAATCGTAGGTGAGAATCACGACCGGGCCCCGCGCGACACGTCGCATCTCTTTCACTCCTCGCTCCTGGTCGTCGTCCCAGTGGTGGATCGTCAGGGTCGCCATCGCCGCGTCCACGCTCTGATCCGCGAGGGGTAACGGATAGGCCCTGCAATGGATCGCCGGCGGCCGGGTCCGGTCGCGCTGGGCGATCATCACCGCGCTCGGCTCGATTGCGATGACCCGCCGGTCGCGCGGCTCGTAGGAACCGGCGCCGGCGCCCACGTTGACGATCGTCCGCGCATCACCGAGGGCGGCGTGGATCAGCTCGGCAATCCGCGGGTCTTCCCGGCGCGTCGCGGCATACTCCGCGCCGATCACGTCGTAGCGGGGGTCGGCCATTGACTCCTCCGGATGACCATAGTCGAGCCCACACGACGCGGAGCCGAGCCTGCCGAGCTACGCTCGCGGTCGAAGTGCCGGATCTCGAGTCCTTCCGTGTGCCCGCCGACGCGTACGACCGTCACGTCGGCCGCTACGGTGCGGCGCTGGCCGCGGCGCTGATCGAGTTCGCAGGCGTCGAGCCGGGAATGGGCGCGCTCGACGTGGGCTGCGGGCCCGGCGCCCTCACAGCTGCTCTCGCCGGGCGGCTCGGGGACGCGCACGTTCGTGCGGTCGATCCCTCGGAGCCCTTCGTGGACGCCTGTCGAGCGCGGCTGCCGGGAGTCGAGGTCGCGCTTGCGGCAGCCGAGTCGCTGCCGTTCGCCGACCACACCTTCGACGCTGCGCTCTCGCAGCTCGTCGTGAACTTCATGAGCGACCCCGCGGCGGGAGTGCACGAGATGGCACGCGTCACGCGCGCTCGAGGGCGTCGTTGCCTCCTGCGTCTGGGACTACGCAGGGGAGATGACCCTCTTGCGCGCGTTCTGGGACGCCGCCCGGGAGGTCGCACCCGAACGCGCCGTCGCTGCCGATGAGGGCGTGGTCATGCGCTGGTGCGCGGAGGGCGAGCTCGCCGCATTGTGGCGCACCGCAGGCCTGTGTTCGGTTCGTGGCGGCGAGCTCGTCGTGCGTGCCCCTTACGAGGACTTCGAGGACCTGTGGTCGCCGCTCCTGACCGGCGTCGGCCCATCCGGCGCCTTCTGTGTCTCGCTCGACGCCGACGAGCGCGCGGCTCTGCACGACGCCTACCGCAGTCGCCTCGGTGTCGCTGACGGCCCGTTCGAGCTGACGGCGCGCGCGTGGGCGGTAGCCGGGACGGTCGAGCCGTGAGATTCCCGTCACTTCTGACGGTCTCCCAGCTGTCGAGCTTCGGCCAGGACGCAGCAGGCGAGCTCTGACGTCGTCTCGCTCGGCGGCAGCGTGTACCGCATCGGCTCGCGCTGAGTCATCCAAGCCTCTAGTCTTAGCCCGACGGATTCACGCTCACGCGAAAGGGTGGGGCAGGATGAAGAAGCTCGCGATCGGAGTCGCGCTCGTCGTCGCCGCAGGCGCTGTGCTTGCGATGGTGCGGAGGCGCCGGGCCGACACGGAGGACTTTTCGTGGTCGCCGAGCTACTCCGGGGACGGTGACGCGGCGGACGACGCCGTCGAGGCGCTGCCCGACCCCACCCCGAACGAGACCGGCTAGCTAGCCCGCGATCCCGCCCTGGGCCGGCGCGACCACGCTCTCGTTGGCGAGGGCTATGCGATCGCGCAGGTCCTGAGGGTGGTCGACGCCCCAGAACGAGAGCTGCGCGGAGCCCTCCTCGCCGGCCGTGTCGAACGCCACCAGGCCGACCTTGAAGATCCTGTCGAACGGGCTCTGCGTAATCGTGATGTTCTGAATCCTGTCGACGTGCGCGGTGCGCTCGCGCTTGCTCAGGATCCCCTCGCGGATCGTCAGCCGCTTCGTCGTCACCGTGTACTGCGTGAAGTAACGCCGGAACCAGCCGACCAGGAGGACGAGGGCGAGCAGGACGAGCGTGATCACCACCGCGAGCCAGATCGGCCAGGTGGCGTCGGTCGTCGCGCGGACGATCAGGATGACGGCGAGGGGTACCAGAGCCAGCAAGCCCCACAGCAGGTAGAACGACATCGTCGCCCGCCAGGTCGGCTTCCCTTTCCAGATCAGCTGCTCGCCGGGTAGCAGATCCACGGCGCGAGGCTAGCAGCGGCCGGGCACGGCGTCTACGACGCCGAAAGCTACCATCGCGTCGTGGCTGGTAGAGCCGCCGTCATGGTCGCGGCACTCGCGTTTGTTGCGCTGGCGTCGCCGGCAGCGGCCGGAGGCGGAGCGCAGGGCCTCGACTACGTCGCGCTCGGCGATTCCGTCGCAGCCGGGCGAGGCCTCGGCGACACGGGCGGCCTGTGCCGCCGTTCGCCGCGCGCCTATCCCCGGCTCGTCCTCAGGGAGTTGAGGCAACGCGTCGCGGGCGCCGTGCGCTTTGCCTCGGTGGCCTGTTCGGGAGCGACGGCCGGGGTTGCGGACGCACCGGGCTTGCGTTCGCTCAGGCGCCAGGTCACGGCGGCGCTCGAGCGGCTCTCCGGCGGCCCTGCCCTCGCCACCGTCACCGTCGGCGTCAACGACTTCGAGTGGAGCGACATCCCGCGCACGTATCTCCGGCTGCGGGAGCCGCAAGCCGTCTTCGACGCCTGGCTCGCCGCAAGGGCGAGCGACGTCGAGCGAGCGCTGCGGACGCAGCTCGCACGCCTGCTGTCACGGCGCGGCGTTCGCGTCGTCGCCACCGGGTACTTCAATCCGGTGAACCGTGAGAGCGTCCTCTTCGCCGGCCCTGTTCCGTGCCTCTCCGCGGCCGCCTGCCTGGCGCGCACGGACGCGATCGTCGACGCCGTGAACGCGTCGATACGCGCGGCTGTTCGAGGGCTGAGACAGCGGGCCCGGGTGAAGGTCGTCTCGCTCAGAGCGGGGTTCCGTGGACACGAGTCGCCCAGCCCGAGGTGCGGGAACGCTCCTCCCGCCGTCGCGTCGACCTGGATCCAGCACCCGGACGATCAGGCTTCCAACTCGTTCCCGCTCGCTGACTTCCCCGAGCTCGTCCCGTTGCTCGGCTCCGGCTGGCGCGGCGACTGCTTCCATCCGAACGACGCGGGCGCCGCGTTCATCGCTGGGGAAGTCGCCCGCGCGGCTCGGGGTCTCGGCCGCTGACGATAGGATCGGCGGAGTGCGCACCGTGCGGCTCGAAGACGTCGCGGGCATTCCGGTCGAGGGCGAGAACGGCCTCGTCTGGAAGCCTGTCCGGGCCTCCCTCGGCATCCAGGCATTCGGGATCAACGCCTACACGGCGTCCGAGGCGGGCGAGCAGGTCGTCGAGGAGCACGACGAGCTCGGAGGCGGAGCCGGCAAGCACGAAGAGCTCTATGTCGTCGTCAACGGCAGCGCGCGGTTCACCGTCGACGGGGCGACGTTCGAGGCGCCTGCCGGCACCTGCGTCTTTCTCGACGACCCGGGCGAGCGGAGGGCAGCGGTCGCACTCGAAGCCGGGACGACGGTTCTCGCAATCGGCGGCGAGCGGGGCCAACCGTTCCGCGTGTCGCCCTGGGAGTTCAACTTCCGGGCCGCTGCGGCGCCCACGCCGGCGGAGGCCCGCGCGATCGTCGAGGAGGGTCTGGCGGAGTACCCGGGCAAGGGAGCGCTCCTCTACAACCTCGCCTGTTACGAGGCGCTCGACGGGGCCCGCGAAGCGGCCCTCGAGCACATCCGGGCCGCGGTGGAGGAAGATCCGAAGCTGCTCGCATACACGGCCTCGGACGCGGACCTCGAGTCGATCAGGTCCGACCCGCGCTTCCCCACCTCGTGAGGAGGCTCGCCGCCGCGCTTGCGCTCGCGGTCGTGCTCGCGGCCGCCGGCTGCGGCTCCAGCGACGTGGACACCCTCCAGGAGGAGGTCGACCGCCTGGAGGGGCAGGTTGCTCTTCAGCAGCAGCAACTCGACAAGCTCGAGTCCGAGACCGAAGCCATCCGCGCGCTGGAGTCGAGACTCGGTGACATCGAGGGCCTGCTCCAGGGACTCGCCGACCGGGTACCCGAGCTCGGCCAGCTCCAGGAGCTGATCGACCAACTGCGCGGTCTGGTGCCCTAGCCGTCATCTGCGCGTGGCCCAGCGCCGCGCGTCTCATCACTCAGCGGGGGAGAGGAGGGGTCGATATCGAACCCCTACGCGATGAGACGCGCGCTCACCATCCTCGTTCTCACAGCGGGCTTGTTCACCCTCGGTCAGGCGCTCGCAGGCACCACGGAGCCGCCGCCGGAGGCGGTGTCGATCTCGCTCTCGACTCCCAAGGCCGCCTTCGGGGACCGCGTGCAGGTCTTCGGCAGCGCCCAGCCTGCGACCCTTGGCCGGGAGGTCTTGATCGAGCTGTCGACCGGCGAAGCGTGGGCCGAGATCGCGCGCACGACCACCGACGCCACCGGCGCCTTCTCGACCGAGCTCGTCGTCACTACCACCGGAGATCTCCGCGCGCGGGTGCTCGAGAGCGGGGCTGCGAGCGCGATGACGCCGCTCGCGGTGACGCCGATCGTGAAGGTGAAACCGGTGCGTGGCATCGCGTTCGCGGGCGCCACGGTCAGAGCCCGCGTGACGCCGAGGTCGTACACGGCCCGCGCGGTGCTGATTCTCAAACGCGGCGGCAAGACGGTCGCTCGAAAGCGGACGACGGTTCGCGGCGGTCGGCTCCGGACCGTCGTGCGGACTCCGGGAATCGGCCGGTTCTTTCTCGAAATCCGGCTCCCCGCCGCCGCCGGGCTCTCCGAGACTGCGGCGGGTGCGGGCGTGGTCGCCCGCGGTCGTGAGCTCTCGGTCGGCTCGACCGGGCGCGACGTTCGTGCGTTGACCCAGCGCCTGGCGGCGCTCCACTTCCACACTCCCGGGGTCTCGGCGACGTTCAGCTGGTCACTGATCGACTCGGTGATCGCGTTTCAGAAGGCGTACGGGCTGGCTCGGTCGGGAGTCGTCGGCCCGGACACGTGGCGCAAGCTCGGTACCGCGAAGGTCCTTCGGCCGCGCTATCGCGCGCCGGCGCAGCACATCGAGGTCGACAAGACCCGGCAGATCCTGATGGTGGTCGAGGACGGATCCGTCCAGGCGGTGCTCCCCGTCTCGACCGGCGCGACCGGCAACACGCCGGAGGGCCGCCACGCGATCCGCTGGAAGGCGCTTGCCACGACGACGTGGCTCGGCCCCGGCATTCTCTACCGGACGCTGACCTTCTACGGGGACAGCTTCGCGATCCACGGCTGGTATTCGGTGCCGACCTACCCCGCGAGCCACGGCTGCGTACGCATCCCGATCTGGGCGGCCGACTGGCTCTACAACCGGTCGCCGGTCGGGGAGACGGTGTACGTCTACCACTGAGGTACGCTCGCCCGCGTGAGAGCCGTCGTCCAGCGGGTTCGCCGTGCGTCGGTGCACGCTGCCGGCAAGCCTCTCGGCCAGATCGGCGCCGGTCTGTGCGTGCTGCTCGGCGTCGCGACCGACGACGGGCCGGCGGACGCCGCGCGGCTCGCGGCGCGCGTCGCCAAGCTGCGCATCTTCGAAAACGAGAACGGAAGGTTCGACCGCAGTCTCCTCGACGTCGGCGGTGAGGCGCTCGTCGTGAGCCAGTTCACGCTGATCACCGATAGCAGACGCCAGAAGGGAGCTCGCCCTGACTTCTCCAAAGCTGCCCGACCGGAGTTCGCTGAGCCGCTTTACGAACGGTTCTGCGACGCGCTACGCGAGCTGGGCGTGCCCGTCGAGACCGGGGTGTTCGGCGCGAGGATGGAGGTGTCGCTCGTGAACGACGGACCTGTAACGATCATCCTCGACGTCGATTAGAACCGGACAGGGAGGCCGCCATGAGTGCGCCGTTCATCGTCAGGTCGGTTTCGAGGATCCATCCCGGAAAGGCAGACGCCTACCGGCCGGTCGCAGCCGAGTTCTGCGGGCTCGTCGAAGAACGGGAGCCGGGACTGCTCGGGTTCCACATCTACGTGAGCGAGGACCGCACCTCTGAGGTCGTCGTTCAGATCCACCCGGATGCTGAGTCGATGCAGCACCACCTGGAGGTGATGGGTGAGAAGGTCCGGGAGACCTTCGCGTTCACCGACTTCGAAAGCCTCGAGATCTACGGCGAGCCGAACGAGGCGCTTACGGAGTGGCTCTCGCGCGTGAGTCAAGGAGTCCAGTTCAGCCTTCACCCGGTGCACTGGGGGGGCTTCACTCGGCTCGAGGCCACCCCAGCCGCCTGACCGTTCAGCGAAACGTCAGCCCGTTCACGTCCCACTCCGATACGGCGAAGGGAAACCGCCCGAGCTTCATCGGAGCGGCGAGGCCGGAGCACGCCGAGCCGCTGTACGGCGCGTTCCGGACGGCGCTCGAAAGCGAGGGTCTCAGGGTCGAGAGCGGCGCGTTCGGCGCCCGGATGGTCGTCGCGATCGAGAACGACGGCCCGGTGACGATCGTCCTCGATACGTGAAGCACGCGCGGACCGGTCGGTGGGCCTGTGCGCTGCTATCCTTGTTCGTGCCACCACAGCTTGCACGACGTGGGAAGTGGGCGCTCTGCGCCCGCTTTTCGTGAGTGGGGGCAGTCTGGACGGAGGGCCAACCGGCGGGGACGCTGATGACACAGGTGTACGAGACAGAACGGGAGCTGCAGCACGAGATCGAGCAGAGGGTCGCCTGCAGACGCGCCCGACGTCGACGTGCTCGCTGTCGAGCTCTCGGGCCCGGATCGGTTCTGCGTCTACATCGACCGCGCCGAAGGCGTCGATCATGCGCTCTGCGAGCGCGTGACGGGCCTGCTGCGGGAATACCTCGACCGATACACGGTCGACGTCTCGTCGCCGGGTCTCGAGCGGCCGCTGCGGACGAGAGAGCACTTCGCCGTCTGCTGCCGGGCGGCGCGTCTCGGTGCGCGCGGCATTCGAGATCGACGGTCGCCGGCGGTTCCGCGGCCGTGTGCTCGACGCGGACGCGGACGCGTTGACCCTCGAGCTGACGGGTACCGAGGTGGAGATTCCGTACGACGCCGTCGTGCGGGCGAACCTGATCGACGAGGGCGGTAGAGGTGAGTAGAGAGATTCTCGAAGCGGTCAGGGCGATCGAGAAGGAGAAGGGCATCGAGCCCGAGACGCTCGTCGAGGCGCTCGAGGATGCCCTGCTGGCCGCGTACAAGAAGACGCCGGGCGCTGCGCGACATGCGCAGGTCGCGCTCGACCACGACAGCGGCGATTTCCGCGTATACGCGATCGAGCTGCCCGCCGATCTGGAGGTGCGCCTGCTCGACGACGCACGCGAGCGCGCCATCACAGCGCTCGAGGCGACCGAGGAGGAGACGGGCGAGCGCTCGCACACGCTGGTCTCGGACGACGACCTCGACCTCGACTGGTCCGAGGTGCCCGAGGGCCAGATGAGCCGCAAGGACGTCACGCCCGACAACTTCGGCCGCATCGCCGCCCAGACCGCGAAGCAGGTCATTCTGCAGCGAATCCGCGAAGCCGAGCGGGCGATGATGTACGACGAGTACGTCGACCGCGTCGGCGAGGTCGTCACCGGCATCGTCCAGCAGGCCGGCGACCGCAACAACGTGCTGGTCGATCTGGGCAAGGTCGAGGCGCTGCTGCCACGGTCCGAGCAGGTCGACGGGGAGCGTTACGAGCAAGGGAGCCGGATCAAGGCCGTGATCACCGAGGTCCGGTCGGGAACGAAGGGGCCCCAGGTGATCCTGTCGCGGCGCGACCCCGAGCTGATCCGGACACTGTTCGAGCTGGAGGTGCCCGAGGTGGCCGACGGCCTCGTCGAGATCCGCGGCGTCAGCAGGGAGCCCGGCTACCGGTCGAAGATCGCCGTTCAGTCGCACGCCCAGGGAGTCGATCCGGTCGGCGCGTGCGTCGGGCCGCGCGGCTCGCGCGTGCGCATGGTCGTGTCGGAGCTGCGCGGCGAGAAGATCGACATCATCCCCTGGAACTCCGAGCCCGCCCGCTTCATCGCAAAGGCCCTCTCGCCCGCCCGCGTTCGCGAAGTGCTCGTCGACGACGAGTCGCGCGAGGCGACGGTCATCGTGCCGGACGACCAGCTCTCGCTCGCCATCGGCAAGGAGGGCCTCAACGCCCGACTGGCGGCACGCCTGACTGGCTGGAAGGTCGACATCCAGTCCGAGCGTCAGTTTGCCGAGGCGGAGGCGGAGGCGGCGTACGGCGGCGAGGACGGCGACGGCGAAGAGTATTCCGGGCGCTGCACCGCCGTGCTCTCGACGGGCAAGCGCTGCCCGAACGCCGCAGTTCCGGGCTCACGGTACTGCGGGATCGCGGCGCATCGAGAGCTCGCCGTCCAGGAGGGCGAAGCTGCCTAGGGCGCATGGCTCGGCCGATCAGGACGTGCCTCGGGTGCGGGCGCAAGGCGCCGAAGGAGGAGCTCGTCCGGTTCGTGGCCGATCGAACGCAGCTCGCCGTCGATCCGACGGGCCGAGCGCGGGGCCGAGGAGCGTACACGTGCCCGTCGAGCGACTGTCTGGAGCGCGCTGCGAAGCGTCGAGCCTTCGCGCGAGCGCTGCGCCGGCCGGTCGAGATTCCATCAGATTTGCAGGCGGTTTGAGTCGGGGGATAAGCTGAGCCGATGGCGAACGGGGGAAACAAGCCGCAGCGGCCTCTGCGGCCGCGTCAGGGCACACCCGGCGCGAAGCGCAAGCGGCGCGTGGTCATCGACACGCCGCGCCCGCGGCCGGGCGACCAGCGCTCCCGTGACGGAGTGGGCCAGACGAAGGCTCCGCGCGAGCCGCAGGCCCCGATCGAGAGGACCGGGCCGGTCAAGGTCGCGTCCGGCGCGACGGTCAAGGATCTCTCCGCAGCCCTCGGCGTTCCCGCATCTCAGATCATCAAGATCATGATGGGGGTCGGCGAGATGGTGACGATCACGCAGTCGCTCGGCGATGCCGCAGTCGAGCTGATCGCCGGCGAGCTCGACCGCGAGGTCGAGATCAAGCACGCCGCCGAGGAGGAGCTCGAGCCCGAGGTCTACGAGGACGATCCAGACGATCTCGCTCCGCGGCCGCCGGTCGTGACGATCATGGGCCACGTCGACCACGGCAAGACGACGCTGCTCGACGCGATCCGGGAGAGCGCCGTCGTCGAGACCGAGGCCGGCGGCATCACGCAGCACATCGGCGCGTACCAGGTCGACCACGGCGGCCGCCGGATGACCTTCCTCGACACTCCCGGCCACGAGGCGTTCACCGCGTTGCGAGCGCGCGGCGCGAAGGTCACGGACATCGCCGTGCTCGTCGTCGCCGCCGACGACGGCGTCATGCCCCAGACGAAGGAGTCGATCAGCCATGCGCGCGCCGCCAGCGTTCCGATCGTGGTGGCCGTGAACAAGATCGACCGTGACGATGCGAATCCGATGCGCGTGCGCCAGGAGCTGGTCGCCGAGGGGCTCCAGCCGGAGGAGTGGGGAGGCACGACACAGTTCTCGGACGTCTCGGCGAAGACCCAGCAGAACCTGGACGACCTGCTCGAGAAGGTGCTCCTCGTCGCGGACGCCGAGCTGGAGCTGACTGCGAATCCCAAGGCGCCGGCCTCCGGGCCCATCATCGAGAGCAGGCTCGACGTCGGGCGCGGCCCCGTCGCGACGATGCTCGTCCAGCGCGGCACCCTCCACGTCGGAGACGCCATCGTCGCGGGCGACGCGTGGGGGAAGGTGCGTGCGCTGCACGACTACCACGGCGAACGCGTCAAGGGCGCGAAGCCGGGTACCCCTGTCGAGATACTCGGCTTCGACAAGCCACCGCAGGCCGGCGAGCACGCCCGGGTCGTGGAGCACGACCGGCAGGCGCGCCACCTCGCGGGCCTGCGCGGCCAGCGGCTCCGCGCCGAGCAGCTCGCGCAGCAGTCGAAGCGCGGCCCTTCGCTCGAAGACCTCTTCACCCGAATCGGCGAAGGCATCGTCCAGGACCTCAATATCATCGTCAAGAGCGACGTGCAGGGCTCGCTCGAGGCAGTCGGGAGCGAGCTTGCGAAGATCCAGCACCCGGAGGTGCGGGTCAACGTCATCCACACGGGTATCGGTGCGATCTCGGAGGGCGACGTGATGCTGGCCTCCGCGTCGAGCGCGATCGTCGTCGGCTTCAACGTCCGCCCGAACGCCGAGGCACGCAGCCTCGCCGAGCGGGAGGGCGTCGACATCCGAACGTACCGCGTCATCTACCAGCTCACCGAGGACATCGAGCGCGCGCTCGTCGGCATGCTCTCCCCGGAGCGCGTCGAGGAGATCGATCGGCGAGGCCGAGGTGCGAGCTCTGTTCCGCATCTCGCGGCTCGGCGTCATCGCCGGTTGCTACGTGACGAACGGCACCGTGCGCCGCAACGCCCAGGTTCGCGTCGTCCGGGACGGCGCCAGTCGTCTACGAAACCGGCGTCGCCAGCCTCAAGCGGTTCAAGGACGACGTGCGCGAGGTCCAGGCAGGCTTCGAGTGCGGCATCCAGCTCGAGGGCTTCAACGACGTCAAGGAAGGCGACGTCCTCGAGTTCTACGAGACGCGCGAGATCGAGCGCACCGAGCTCGGCGCTCCGGCGGCAGAGCCCGGCCGGACGCGCCGAGAGCGCACCCGAGTAGCTTTCGGGAACCGCCCGATGCCGGGGAGATCCGGGTACGTCGGCATCCTCTCGGTCGAGCTCCACTTCCCCGAGAACCATTCGCTGAAGGGAAAGCGCAAGGAGCTGCTCTCGCTGAAGGCGAACCTCGGGCGCCGGTTCGGCGCGTCCGTTGCCGAGGTCGACCACCACGAGGTCTGGCAGCGCTCACGGCTCACGCTCGCCTGCGTCGCGCGGGAGCGGCACGCGGTTCACCGAGCTGCTCGACGGCGCCGAGCGCTACGTTCTCGGTCAGGGGTACGAGCTGCTTGCCGCAGATCGGGAGGTGGTGACGCTCGATGACGAGTGAGGCCGGCCGCCGAGCCCACGGATGCGAAGCGTGAACGAGGCTCTGCGCGCTGTCATCTCCGAGCGCGGTCACGGAGCTGAAGGACCCGCGCATCGGCTTCGTCACGGTCACGGACGTACGGGCGAGCCCGGATCTCCAGCAGGCGACGGTCTACGTCAGCGTCCTCGGAGCGGAGCGGAAACGCGCGAGACGCTTGCAGGCCTCGTGTCGTCCCGGGGCTTCTTCAGACCCGCGTGAACGACGAGCTGCGCCTGAAGCGCACCCCCCAGCTGCGCTTTGAGTACGATCGGACGGCAGAGGAGGGCGTCCGGCTCTCAAAGCTGCTCGATGAGCTCAGTCCGCCAACCCGAGACCCAGGAGACACTTCGGAGGATCGCTGACGCGATCCGGTCCCACGACCGCGTTTCTCCTGACGACGCACGAGAATCCCGACGGCGACGCGCTCGGCTCGCTGCTCGCCGCGAAGCTCGCGTTCGACCAGCTCGGGAAGGACGCCGTCATGTACCTGGCCGGCGCCGTGCCGCTGCCGGCCGAGTACGGCTTCATGGACTCTCGCCGAGCTCCGGCGCGAGCTGCCCGGACGACGCCGCCGAGCGGCTGTCGTGATCGCCCTCGACTGCGCGAACGAGCGCCGGCTGGGGCCGGATCCGTCCTTCCTCGAGCGCGCGCCGCTCGTCATCGACATCGACCACCACCACGACAACACGCGGTTCGGCGGCATCAGCCTCGTCGCGGGAGACGCATCGTCGACAGGCGAGATCCTCCACGACCTGTTCGTCGAGCTCGGTGTCACGATCACGCCCGGCGATCGCCGAGTCCCTGTACATCGCGATCGTGACCGACACGGGGCGGTTCCAGTATCAGAACACGACGCCGAAGACGCTCCGGCTGGCTGCCGACCTCGTCGAGGCGGGTGCCGACGTACACCGCGTCTTCCAGGGCGTCTACGAGAACGTGGCCTTCGCGAAGCTGAAGCTCCTGGCGAAGGCGCTCGAGCGCGCGCAGGTCTACGAGGGCGGCCGGCTGATCGTCTCGGTGCTCCTGAAGAAGCGACTTCGAGGACGCCGGCGCGGAGGAGCCCTTCTCGGAGGGGATCATCGACCACCTGCGTGCGGTCGAGGGTGCCGACATGGTCGCCCTCATCCGCGAGCCGCCGACCCAGAACGGGCCGACGCGGCGCGTCAGCCTCAGATCGACGGCCGAGTATCTGGACGTATCGGCGATCGCGCGGAAGAGCGCAGGCGGGGGTCACAGGCAGGCGGCCGGGTTCTCCAGCGAGCAACCGGTGGACGAGATCGTCGACTTCATCCGGCGGGAGTACGCCGAGCAGGCCGCGAGGGCGTGACCCTTCCCGACCCGGGTGGCCTGGTGCTTGCCGACAAGCCGGCCGGGCCGTCGTCGTTCGCGATGGTGAGCTCGCTCCGTCGCCGGTACGGGACGAAGGCGGGACACGCCGGGACGCTCGACCCGAGAGCGAGCGGGTTACTGCTCGTCCTGCTCGGCAGCGCGACCCGGCTCGCGCGCTACCTGGTCGGCCTCGACAAGCGATACGTCACGGAGATCCGGCTCGGCGTCCGCACGACCACCGGTGACGCCGACGGAGACGTGGTCGAGCGGACGGACGGTGCCACGCGATCTCGAGGCGGCCCTGCGAGCCGTCTCCGGCGAGGTCGAGCTGCGCGTCCCTGCGGCCTCGGCGGTGAAGATCGACGGCGAGCGCGCCTACCGGCTGCACCGGCGAGGTGTCGCAGTCGAGATGCCCGTCCGTCGCAGCTCGGTTCATGGCCTGTCGCTGCGCAAGGTCTCGGGCCCGGAGATAGAGGTCGAGCTCCATGTCGGCAGCGGGACCTACGTCAGATCGATCGCAGATGCCCTCGGGGGCCACTGCGTCACGTTGCGGCGCACCGCGGTCGGCCCGTTCTCCCTGGACGACGCCGACGAGACGACGGTGCTCGCGCCGCGCGAGGCGCTGCCGTTCCTCCCGGAGGTCGAGGTCGGACGACGGAGAGGCGTCCTTCTTGCGAAGCGGCCGGCCCATCGAGCGCGGGGGAGAGGGCTCCGTGCGACTCGTTCACGATGGGCGGCTCGTCGCCGTCGGCCGGCTCGACGGGGGCGTCGCGCGGCCGGAGACGGTGCTGCCGTGAAGGTCGCCCGGCATCCCCACGAGCTACCGCCGGCCGAGCGTGCGGTCGCCATCGGCACGTTCGACGGCGTCCATCGCGGCCACCGGGCCGTGCTCGACGCGGCGATCGCCACGGGGCTGCCGTCGTGTGTCGTCACGTTCGACCCGCATCCGCGCGAGGTGCTCGGCTACGCGGTGCAGCTGCTGTCGACGTTCGACCGCCGACTCGAGCTGATCGCCGAGGCCGGCGCCGACGAGGTTCTCGCGGTCGAGTTCACTCCGGAGCTTGCCCGTCGCTCTCCCGAGGAGTTCGTCGCAACCTGTCTCGAGCCGATCGGCGCGAAGGTGATCCTCGCCGGCGAGGACTTCCGCTTCGGCCGGGGGAGGAGCGGCGACGTCGAGGTGCTCCGGCAGCTCGGGTTCGACGTCGCGGCCGGTCGCGCTCGTCGAGGGAGTCTCCTCGAGCCGGATCCGTGCCGCTCTGCGAGACGGTGACGTCGGCCAGGCGGCGGACCTGCTCGGGCGTCCGCCGGAGGTCGAAGGGCTGGTCGTGAGCGGCGATCAGCGAGGCGGGACGCTCGGCTATCCGACGGCCAATCTCGCAGTCCCCTCCAACCTGCTCGTGCCGGCCTACGGGATCTACGCCGGGGCAGCGCTTGGCCGCCGCGCCGCGCTCTCGATCGGCGTCAACCCGCACTACGGCGGCGACGAGCGCCGTGTCGAGGCGTTCCTGCTCGACTTCGAAGGAGATCTCTACGGCGCGAGCCTCCGCGTCGAGATCTGGCAGCGGCTTCGCGACGAGCGGGTTTTCGAGAGTGAGCAGGCCCTGATCGACCAGATCGCCGTGGACGTCGAGCAGACACGGGCGGCCACGCGACCGGCCTGACGGTGCGGCTCAGAGCGTCAGGGCGAGGCCGTCACGTCGTGGGTCGGCGCCGGCCCCGTTGCGTGCAACCACGCTCGTTCCGCCGAAGTAGTGGTGAAGCTCGGGCCACCGGGTGACGCAGGTAGCCGTGTGCGGTCAGGAGCTCGGTCCACGGCCTCGGGAAAGCCCGGCTCGACGTGAACGACCGCGCCTGCGGGATGGAGACGTGGCCGGGCGACGCCTCGGCCGGGTCGAGGCCCTCGTCGAGGATCCCCGCGAGCACCTGGACGAGGGCGCTGCGGAGCCTGCTACCCCCGGCCGAACCGGCCGCGAGGACGAGCCCGTCCCGGTCGGCGGCAACGAGTCGGAGCCATCATGCTCTCCATCCGCGCGCCCGGGAGCAGCTCTCCGACGAGCAGCTCTGTCTCGCCGAGCATGCTGTTCAGATGGATGTCGAGGCCGGGCAGGAAGTCGCCCGACCCGAGCCCGAGGCTCGTCGTGACGACGCAGGCGTTGCCGTCCCGGTCGACGACGGTCACATTCGTCGTGTGGCCGTTCAGGCTCTCTCCGCGAATCGCCTCGACCAGCGCGAGAGCCCGGTCTGGCCGGCGGCAGCGCGCGGAGCACGGGCAGCCGCTTCAGCGTCTCCACGACTCCCGCGAGCCCGCCGCGCGTGCGCACCGCGACGCCCGCATAGGAGCCGCGGGCCGGCTGCGAGCCACCGGGGTCGGTAGGCCTCGAGGTCCTGCGGCGGTGACGAGCCCGCCGCGCTCGTCCATGATCGCGAGCAGCTCGCCGGCGATCGTCCCACGGTAGAAGGTCTCGGCACCCTCGTAGGCGACGAGCTCGAAGGTGCGGACGAGCCCCGGCTGGCGAAGGCTGGCGCCCGGTCCGAGCAGGCGGCCTCCGGGCGAATAGATCGCGCCGCCCTCGCGCATGGTCATCACCGGCTCGAGCATCGCGAGGCAGCCGGCATGGGCCGCGGCAGCTCGACGCCGGTCCGGGCGAGCGCGATCGCCGGCTCGCAGAGACGCCGCCACGGCAGGCGCCCGAACCGCCGCCAGAGCTCCTCGAGCCCTGCCGGCAGTCCCGGAACGCCGCAGCGTGGCGATCCCGACGGCATAGGGGACGGGCTGCTCCCCAAATGGGATCTCGAGCCGGGTGGGCGGAGCCGGTGTCCGGGCGAGCCCGAGCCCGGGGACGGCCACGAAGCAGTCGAGGAGCTCCGCCCGGCCGGCGGCCGCGTCCCACCAGATCGCGTGGCCGCCGCCGGCGATTCCCGTCATGACCGTCTCGGCGACGCACGACGCAAGCGACGCCGCGACCGCCGCATCGGCAGCCGAGCCGCCCTCGGCGAGGACCTCGAGCCCCGCCCGCGCGGTCGCGGGGTGACCGGCCGCGATGCCGGCAGCAGACGCCCAGGTGCGCATGGAGGTCGGACGTTAGTGGATGATCACCGCCCGTCGGGCGCTTTGCTAGCCTTCTCCCGATGAGTTTGACCACCGAGGTGAAGAGGGAGATCGTCGGCCACTACGGCCGCACCGAGTCCGATACGGGCTCGCCTGAGGTGCAGATCGCGCTGCTCACGCGGCGCATCAACGACCTGACCGCGCACGTCCAGACCCACGCGAAGGATCACCATTCTCGCCGTGGGCTCTTGAAGCTCGTCGGCCAGCGCCGGCGGCTCCTCAACTACCTCCAGAAGAACGATCTCGAGGGCTACCGCAAGCTGATCCAGGACCTGGGTCTTCGGCGCTAGCCTCCGCCGGCAGAGGGCCGGCGGAAGTTTGAGGGAGTCCGTCCACCGAAGGATTGCCTCAAACCTCCGCCTCCTTCTGCCCGAGGGGTAAGGAGGGGACATGACGATGGTTGCTTCCGAGCGGCACGCGGTCACGCGTTCCGTGGGAGGTCGCGAGGTCCGGTTCGAGACCGGCCACCTCGCAAAGCAGGCCGACGGCGCCGTGGTCGTCCGGTCGGGCGAGACGATGGTGCTGGCGACGGCTCAGGGGCGCGCCGAGGCGCGCGAGGGCGCGGACTTCTTCCCGCTCACCGTGGACGTCGAGGAGCGCATGTACGCCGCCGGGAAGATCCCCGGCGGCTTCTTCAAGCGCGAGGGACGGCCGACGGAGCGCGCGATCCTGACCGCGCGGATGGTCGACCGGCCGATCCGGCCGCTGTGGCCGAAGGGGTTCAGGAACGAGGTACAGGTCATCGCGACCGTGCTCTCGGCCGACCAGATCGTCGGCCACGACGTGCTCTGCATCAACGGCGCCTCTGCCGCGCTCACGATCTCGTCGCTTCCCGTTCGTCGGGGCCCGTCGGGGCCGTCCGCATCGGGATGGACGACGACGATCGGCTGATCATCGACCCGACGCTGCCGGAGCAGGAGGCATCGAAGCTCGACCTGCTCGTCGTCGGCACGAAGGACGCGATCGCGATGGTCGAGTGCGGGGCGGAGGAGATCGCCGAGGAGACGCTCGTCGCCGCGCTCGAGCTCGCGCACCGCGAGATCCAGGGCCTCTGCGAGGCGCAGGAGGAGCTGCGCCAGCATCGCCGGCAAGCCGAAGATCCTCGATCCTGAGACGACGGCCGAGCTCGAGTCGCGCGTCACGGACCGGATCCGCGAGCGGATCGCCGCGGATGGCCTCCGCGACGCCGGCGCGGCAGTCGAGGAGATCGAGGCCGAGCTCTGCCCGGCGCTCACGATGGACTCGACGGAGGACGAGATCCTTCGCCGGCGCCAGGTGCGCGCGAGCCTCACGTTCCTGCTCGAGCAGGCGCGTCTGGACGCGGTGCTCGAGCCGGTGCGCGCGCCAGTTCGAGAGCGAGCTGCGCGCGCTGACCGACGCCGAGCAGGACTCGAAGGAGCTGAAATCCGCCAAGCGCGACCTGCTCTACAGCCGCATCGTCGACGAGCTCCAGCTGCCGTTCCCGGTCGCCGCCGGCGAGCGAGCCGAGGCGACGTGCCGGTCAAGGACACGACTGACCAAGCAGTTCGTCAAGAAGGCCGCCGAGGCGATCTACAAGGATCTCGTGCGCCGAAGGATCGCCGTCGAGAAGCGTCGCCCGGACGGGCGCGGCACGGAGGAGATCCGCCCGATCAGCTGCGAGGTCGACGTGGCTCCGCGCACGCACGGCTCGGCGCTCTTCACGCGCGGCCAGACCCAGATCCTCACCCTGCTCACGCTCGGGACGGCCAAGGAAGGCCAGCGGATCGACGATCTGTCGCTCGAGCAGGAGCGGCGGTTCATGCACCACTACAACTTCCCGCCCTTCTCGGTCGGCGAGACCGGCTTCATGCGCGGCCCGAAGCGGCGCGACATCGGGCACGGAAACCTCGCCCAGCGCTCGCTCGAGCCGATGATCCCGGACGAGTCGGAGTTCCCGTACACGATCCGGCTCGTCTCGGAGACGCTCGAGTCGAACGGCTCCTCGTCCATGGGCTCCGTCTGCGCGTCGACCCTGGCCCTGCAGGCGGCCGGCGTCAAGATGATCCGACCCGTCGCCGGTATCGCGATGGGTCTGATCAAGGAGGGCGACGATCACGTCGTCCTGACCGACATCCAGGGCGCGGAGGATCACCTGGGAGACATGGACTTCAAGGTCGCGGGAACGCGCCTCGGCGTCACCGCTCTCCAGATGGACATCAAGATCACCGGCGTCACGCAGGAGATCATGCGGAACGCCCTCAGCCAGGCGAAGGCGGCGCGCGAGTTCATCCTCGACACCATGGCCGAGACGCTCGAAGGGGCCCGCGAGGAGCTGCCGGACCACGCTCCGCGAATCACGACGGTCTCGATCGATCCGGATCAGATCGGGCTCGTCATCGGCAAGGGCGGCGAGACGATCCGCGCGCTCGAGGCCGACCACGACGTGCAGATCGACATCGAGGAGGACGGCACCGTTCTCGTCTACGCGACGGACGGGATCAAGGCCGACGCGGCAGCCACGGCCATCCGGGCTCTGACGCGGGAGCCCGAGGTGGGCGACAACGTTCACCGGGAAGGTAGTGCGCACCACCGACTTCGGCGCCTTCGTCGAGCTGAAGAAGGGGACCGACGGCTTGCTCCACGTCTCGAACGTGGGCCCCGGCCGGCTCGCCCACATCGAGCAGGCGCTCTCACGGGGGGACACGGTCGACGTGGTCGTCCAGGAGGTCGACAAGGCACGAGGCCGGATCGGCCTCAAGCTCGTCGCCAAGCACGAGGACGGCGGTCTCATCACCCCGGAGGCCCTCATGGAGCGGGCGAAGGACGTGCCGCCACCTGCGCCACGTGAGCGCGACGGCGGAGCGGCGCGGAGGGCGTGACCGCGGGCCCCGGCCCGACCGTCGGCCTCGCCGCGACGACTGACCCGCGGCGGCGATGCCGCAGCTACGACGCGATCGTCATCGGAGCCGGCCCCGCCGGCTCCGTGACGGCGTTCCGCCTGGCGCGGGAGGGTGTGTCGGTGCTGCTCGTGGACAAGGCACGGTTCCCGCGCGACAAGCCGTGCGGCGGCGGCCTCACCCTCCGGGCCGTGCGCCAGCTCCCGCTGTCGGTCGATCCGGTGGTCGAGCACGTCGTGACGAGCGTCGAGTTCGGCGTCCGCTACCGGCACCGCTACGTCCGTCGACGCGTCGCGGCCACTGATCCTGATGACCCAGCGCCGGCGGCTGGACGCGTACCTCGCCGAGCAGGCGGCGGCTGCGGGGGCGGACTTCCGGGACGGAGTCAAGGCCGGAGCCGTCGAGCTCGAGGACGGGCGAGGTGGCGGTCGACGCTCGGCGGTGATCGCGTCACGGCCGGAGGTTCTCATCGGCGCCGACGGGGCGAACGGCGTCGTCGCCGCGACAGCTCGGTCTCGGTGCCGAGCCCACGTACGGCGTCGCGCTCGAGGGCAATCTCCCGTACGCCGTGATCGGCGAGGAGCGCTATCGCGGGAAGGCGGTCGTCGAGCTCGGCATCGTCCCGGGCGGCTACGGCTGGGTCTTCCCGAAGGGCGACCACGCGAACTTCGGCGTCGGAGGCTGGCAGCGCACCGGGCCGCAGCTGCGTGACCACCTGCGCCGGCTACTGCCTCGCGTACGGCGTGCCCCCGGACGCGCTCGAGAGGTGCGCGGCCACCGGCTTCCGCTCCGCCGGCCCGACGCTGCCGCTGGCCCGCGGCCGCGCTCTGCTCGTCGGCGACGCGGCCGGGCCTCGTCGACCCGCTATCGGGCGACGGCATGTTCGAGGCGTTCATCTCGGCCCGGCTCGCGGCCGAGGCGACCATCGACGTGCTCGCAGGCCGCGCGCCGGGCCTCGAGCCCTACGACGCGGCCCTCAAGGGCGCCCTCGCGCGCCACACGGCTGCTTCCTGGAGCGCAAAGCTCGCCTTCGACCGTTTCCCGCGGCTCGCCTTCGAGCTCTCGAAGCCTCGCGTCGTCTGGCCGGTCGTCGAAGCGCTGCTCTGCGGCGATCTCGGCTCTCCCGGCGAGGCGGCGGGCGTCGCGCGAGGCCCCTTGAAGGCTCTCAGCGGCCTTGCGAAGCTCGTCGGAACGCCCGGGCCGCGCTACCGCGTCAGGCGGATCGGCGTAGCTGCCGCGGCTACGATGGCGCCGTGCAGACGTACCTAGCTGAGCGCGCTCGACGACGGCGAGCGGGTCGTCACGCGAGCGGCTCGACGGCGTTCGCTCAGTCGCGATCGGCTTCTGGATCGGTGCCGGCTCGCGTGACGAGGACGACTCGCGAAGGCCGGCGCCAGCCACTTCCTCGAGCACATGCTGTTCAAGGGCACGCGTCCTATTCGGCCCAGGAGATCGCCGAGATCTTCGACGGTCTCGGCGGCGAGTTGAACGCAGCCACGACGCGTGAGTACACGGTCGTCTACGCACGGATCATGGACGAGCACGTCGAGACGGCGCTCGACGTCATGACGGACATGGTGTTCGCGCCGACGCTCGTCGACCTCGACTCGGAGCGCGAGGTGGTCCTCGAGGAGATTGCGATGTACGAGGATACGCCTCAGGAGTCGGTGCACGACCTGATCACCCAGGCGATCGTTCGGCAACCACCCGCTCGGACGGCCCGTCATCGGCACGGCCGACGTGATCTCGAGCATCAGCCGGCGCTCGATCGCCGGCCTACCACCGCTCGCGCTACGTCGGCGACAACCTCGTCGTGGCAGCGGCGGGCAGCGTCGACCACGAGCGTCTCGTCGAGCTCTGCGCGCGGATGGCCGCGAAGAAGGCCGCGCCGCCCGCCCGCCAGCCCGAGCCAGGCCGCCCCTCGTCGCGCCACCGCCGCCGAGCGTCGTCTTCCAGGAGAAGGACACGGAGCAGTACCACGTCTGCATCGGCGCGCCCGGCGATTGCCCGCTCGGATCGGCGGCGCTTCACCGCCTCCATCCTGGACGGCATCCTCGGCGGGTCCGCATCGTCGCGGCTCTTCCAGGAGATCCGCGAGAAGCGCGGCCTCGCCTACTCCGTGTACACCTTCGCAGCGCTGTACGCGGATACCGGCGAGATCGGAGTCTACGTGGGCACACGCGACGAGAACCTGACGACCTGTCTCGAGATCGTTGCGGCCGAGATCGCAGACGTCGCCGGCGGGGGCCTCAAGGAGGCAGAGCTCCGCCGGGCCAAGGAGAATCTGAAGGGGCGCATCATGCTGTCGATGGAGTCGACGTCGAACCGGATGAGCCGCCTCGGCAAGTCCGTGATCACCGACTCGGAGCTGCTGTCGCTGGATCGCATCCTCGCGGAGATCGAGGCGGTCGACGCCGATGGTGTCGCTCAGCTGGCCGCGGCCTTGCTTGCATCGGAGCGTCTCTCGGCGGCCGGCATCGGTCCCAGCCGGGCGCGATTCGACAAGGCGATCGAGCACGTCAACCCGGCGCTCACCGCGCTTGCAGCGGCGTGAGGGTTCTCCTCTTCGGACGCGACGGGAAGGTCGGGTCGCTTCTCGGGCCGCGGCTCGCCGAGGCCGGACACGAGGTGACCGGCGTGGAGGTGGGGGAGGAGCCTTCGCTCGGGAACCAGGACGCGGCCGTCGACTTCACCGCCCCCGGCGCGGTGCTCGGCAACGCGCGCCTCGTGCTCTCCGGCGAAGTACCCTGCCTGATCGGCACGACCGGCCTGACCGACGAGGGTTTGGCCGAGCTCGACGGCCTCGCCCGCTCACGCGGGGTGCCGTGCCTGGTCGTGCCGAACTTCGCGATCGGCGCCGTGCTGATGATGCGGTTCGCGGAGGAGGCCGCTCGGACCTGCCCGCTGCCGAGATCATCGAGCTCCATCACGAGACGAAGCTCGACGCACCGTCGGGCACCGCGAAGGCGACGGCCGCCCGCATGCCGGGCGAGGTTCCGATCCACTCCATCCGTCTGCCCGGCCTCGTCGCGCACCAGCAGGTCATCCTCGGCGCGCCCGGGCCAGACCCTCACGATCAGCCACGACACGACCTCACGCGAGGCGTTCGTTCCCGGCGTCCTGCTCGCGCTCGAACGTCTGTCGAAGCCTCGGCCCCGGTCTGACGATCGGGCTCGACGCCGTCCTCTAGACGGTCGACCGGCGCTCCGGGGCGCTAGTACACTGGTGGGATGCTCGGCGAGGTCCTGACGGCAATCGTCACGCCGTTCGCGGAGGACGGCTCGGTCGACCTCGGACGCCTTCCAGCACCTTGCCGTCCATCTCGTCGAGAACGGCTCGGACGGCCTCGTCGTCGCCGGGACGACAGGGGAGTCGCCAACACTCACCGACGCGGAGAAGCTGTCCCTCTTCGCCGCCGCGGTAGAGGCGGTCGGCGGCCGCGCTGACGTGATCGCCGAACACCGGGTCGAACGACACGGCGCACAGCGTGCATCTGACCGAGCGGGCGCACGAGCTCGGCGCCGACGGGTTCCTCGTCGTGACTCCCTACTACAACAAGCCGCCGCAGCGTGGCATCGTCGGCCCACTTCCAGGCGATTGCGGAAGTCGAGCGACCGGCCCGATCGTCGTCTACAACATCCCGCAGCGCGTGCGTCGTCAACATCGAGCCCGACGACGATCTCGCGCGCTGGCCGAGATACCGAGCGTCGCGGCGGTGAAGCAGGCGACAACCGATCTCGAGCAGGCGCGCTACATCGTCGAGCGGACACGGCTCGATCTCTACGCCGGAAACGACGACCTCATCCAGCCGTTCCTCGAGCTCGGCGGCATCGGCGGAGTCTGCGTCTACACCCATCTCGTCGGCACTGCAGGTCAAGGAGCAGATCCGCGGCTACAGGGAGCGGCGACGTGGACGGTGCGCGGGCGATCGACGAATCGAGCTGCACGTCGTCATGGACACCCTCTCGGTGACGACCAACCCGATTCCCGGTCAAGACCGCTCTCGCAATGGCCGGCCATGACGTCGGCGGGTTCGGCTGCCGCTCGTCAGGCGACGGACGAGAGAAGAGCACTCCTGCGGCGAGGGCTCGAGCGGGCCGGCGTCCTCCAGCCGGCCGCGGCGTAACAGGCGCTCGTTCGGGCCGGGGCTACACTCTGCCGGTGCTGAGAGCGACCGCGTGCGCATCATCCCGCTCGGGGGCCTCGGCGAGGTCGGGAAGAACATGACCGTCATCGAGTCCGACGAAGGCATCGTCGTCATCGACGCCGGGCTCGCGTTCCCGCGGGACGAGCACCTGGGCGTCGACCTACTGCTGCCGGACTTCTCCTATCTCACCGACCGGGCGGACAGATCCGCGCCGTCATCTTGACACACGGGCACGAGGATCACGTCGGCGCGTTGCCGTATCTGATGCGTGAGGTCGACGATCCCGGAGGTCTGGGCGACCCGGCTCACGCTCGGCCTCGTCAAGTCCAAGCTCGACGAGCACGGGCTGCTGCGGGCGGCGGAGCTGATCGAGGCGGATCCCGAGGGCGGCCCGGTGCGGATCGGGCCCTTCGAAGCGGAGTTCGTGCGGGTCGCGCACTCGATCCCGGACTCGGTCGCGGTCGTCCTCGACACGCCGGATGGGCGGATCGTCCACACGGGCGACTACAAGATCGATCACACGCCGGTCGACGGCTTCCGAACGGACGTCGGACGTCTGGCCGACATCGGCAATCGCGGCGTCGACCTGCTGCTCGGCGACTCGACGAACGCCGAGCGGCCGGGCGTGACGCCTTCCGAGCGGACGGTCGGGCGAGGCGTTCCGGGCGATCATCCCCCGGCTCGAGGGCCGCGTTCTGATCGCGTCGTTCGCCTCGAACGTCCACCGCATGCAGCAGGCGATCGACGTGGCCATCGAGACCGAGCCGGAAGGTTTGCGTGATCGGCCGCTCGCTTCGTAAGAACATCAACATCGCGCGGAATCTCGGCTACATGGAGGTACCCGAGGACATGCTCGTCCGGCCGGGCGATCTCGGCGAGCTCGCTCCCGACGAGACGATGATCCTGTGCACCGGGCAGCCAGGGCGAGCCGCTCTCGGCGATCGATGCGCATCGCCTACGGCGACCATCAGAACGTCCAGGTCGAGGATGGAGACACGGTCATCATGTCGGCGAAGCCCGTGCCCGGGCAACGAGCTGCGGGTGCACGACACGATCAACCGGCTCGCCAAGGCGGGCGCCGAGGTGCTCCATCAGGAGATAGCGCCCGTCCACACGTCCGGTCACGGCAACTCCGAGGAGCTGCGGACGATGATCGCGCTCCTCCGTCCCCGGTCGGTGATGCCGGTGCACGGCGAGTACCGGATGCTCGCCGCGCACGCGCGGCTCGCGCGGGATGCGGGCGTGCCGGCCGAGCGCATCCCGATCGCGGAGAACGGCTCGGTGGTCGAGCTGTCCGGCTCCCGACGCCCGAATCGTCGACACGTTCCGGCCGGGATCACGTTCGTCGACGGCCTCGCCGTCGGGGACGTGAGGGACGCATCGCTCCGCGATCGTCGTCATCTCGCGGAGGACGGCGTGCTCATCGTCGTCGACGACGATCGCGCCCCAGAACGGCAGCGAAGTGGCGGCACCGGAGGTGCATCGCGCGCGGCTTCGCAGATCCGGACGAGATCCTCGACGAGGCACGGGAGGAGGCGGAGCAGGTCCTCCGGTGGTGCCTCTCAGAGGGTGTCGGCGAGCTGAAGCTGATCCAGGAGCACCTCCACGACGCTCTCGGGCAGCTCGTCTACTCCCGTACCGGGCGACGGCCGATGATCCTGCCCGTCGTCCTCGAGGTCTAGCGAATGCCGGCGCTGGGCCGATCTGATCGAGTCGTACGGCGTCTCGGAAGCCACGGGCACGCGGCTGGTCCGGTCGCTTGCGAACGTGCGAGGCGGCGGCACTCGCGTTCT
Organism: uncultured Thermoleophilia bacterium; assembly: GCA_963797645.1. Taxonomy (GTDB): domain Bacteria; phylum Actinomycetota; class Thermoleophilia; order Gaiellales; family Gaiellaceae; genus CAWCQC01. The sequence continues at coordinate 583,372 of CAWCQC010000013.1, forward strand.
GCCGGCTGCTCGACGGCTGGGCCCGTGGCGAGCCGCAGCCGTGCACGGCGGGCAGGCGCCAGGCTGCGCTCCGCCGGGCGGCCGAGCGAGCCGAGACCGCTCTCGCAGGCCTCGAGCAGCCGCTCGACCGGTACCTGCTCGAGCTCGAGAGCGAGATCGCCGAGGGACAGCCGTGGTACGGCCAGCCGGGCCCGGCCGAGCTCGTCGAGTGGGAGCCGGTGCTTCGCCGGGCAGGCGTCGCGGTCGCGCCGCACCGGGTCGCGCAGGCCTACCTCGAGCTGGCCGTTCTCGTACGGGCGCTCGAAGGGCTCACCACCTCCGTTCGCTTCGAGTCGAGGCCCGACCGTGCGTCACTCTGGGCCGGCCTCTTCGACCTGCGCGAGAACCTGTTCGGCGCCGTCGGACGACCTTCGCGCGCTCGCCGCCTAGCCCGCCGGGATCTGCCCCGGCAGGAAGCGGCTCGCGGCCGCCGAACAGCGCTGCATGGCGCCGGTGAAGCGTGCGTCTCGTGCGCGCCCGAAGACGAGCTCCCGCGCGGCTGCGCCGCGCGCGCGTCCCGCTGCCTCCGGCAACGGCGCGCCAGCATCACGAGCTCGCGGGCCTCGTTCTCGTCGCCGTCTCCGTCTTCCTTGCGGTCGTCCTCTGGTTCGGATGGGACGGCGGCTTCATCGGAAGCCGCGTGGTGTCAGAGCCTCGACGTGCTCTTCGGAGGCGCCTCGACGCTCATCCCGCTCGCCCTGGGCGCCCTCGGCGGCCTGCTGCTCGCCCGCTCGAGCCTGCCGGACGTGCGGCCGTTCCGAACGGGTCTGATCGTGCTCACGCTCGCAGTGCTGCTCGCATTCGGCAGCGGGCAGTTCGGGCTCGGCCCGGATGCTCCGCCGCCGGCGTCACCCGACCTCGACACCGTGGATGAGTACGGGGGCGTGTTCGGGGCGATCCTCTTCATCGCCCTCGACAAGCTCCTCGGCGGGGCCGGCGTGACGATCGTCACGGTGCTGGGTATCGTCGCAGGGGTCGTCCTCCTGACCGGAGCGTCTCTCGGCGCGGCCCTACGCCACTCCGCGCGCGCCGGCGGTCACATCGCCCGGCATACCGCCCGCGCGGCACGCCGCTCGGTCGAGCGCGTCCAGAGCGTTCCGGACTCGTTCGCGCCCGTCGAGAACGCCACCGCCTCCGGTCGACGGCGTCGAGGCGTACGGGGACGTCCTCGAGGATCCTGCGGACGACTCCACCGGAGCCGTCCCGCTGCTGATCGACCAGCTCCTGCCGGAGGAGGCTCCCGACGGCGCGCTGGACGACCTGTCGACGGAGGAGCAGCCGGACGGACGAGCGGTCGCCGTCGCCTGCCTTCGAGGAGCCTCGCCGGCATCCGGAGTACCGGCTGCCGGATCGTGGGCTCCTGAAACGGTCACGGCCCACCAGCAGCCAGCCGGCGCGCGCCGCCGAGCGCACGGCGGAGGCTCTCATCGCAGACGCTCGCCCACTTCGGGATCGAGGCGACGGTCATCGGCCAGGTAGCCGGCCCCCGGGTCACGCGCTACGAGCTCCAGCTTGCCCCGGGCACCAAGGTGTCGCGCGTCTCCGCGCTCAAGGACGATCTTGCGTACGCGCTCGCAACGACCGAGATCCGGATCCTGGCGCCGATCCCGGGCAAGCAAGCCGTGGGGGTCGAGGTTCCGAACCTCTCGCCGAACCTGGTCACGCTCGGCGACATCTACGACGACATCGGCGAAAACGCCAGCCCGCTGTCCGTCTGGCTCGGCAAGGACATCTCGGGTGCCTCGGTGTCGACCGACCTCGCGCGCATGCCGCACCTCCTGATCGCCGGTACGACCGGCTCCGGCAAGTCCGGCTGCATCAACACCATTCTCTGCTCGGTGCTCCTCCGGGCGACGCCCGATGACGTCCGCATGATCCTGATCGACCCGAAACGGGTCGAGCTCGGCCTCTACGAGTCGATCCCGCACCTCCTCACCTCGGTGGTCTCGAGCCCCAAGCGGGCCGCAGCTGCTCTCGCGAACGTCGTCGAGGAGATGGAGCGGCGGTACGAGAAGATGAGCCTGGCTCGCGCCCGTAACCTGCCGGAGCTGAACCGCGTGCTGCGCAAGCGCGGCGACGACGAGGTTCCCTACCTCCTCGTCGTGATCGACGAGCTCGCCGATCTGATGATGATCTCGCCGCAGGACGTCGAGGATTCGATCATACGGCTGGCCCAGAAGTCCAGGGCAGTGGGCATCCATCTCGTCCTGGCGACGCAGCGCCCTTCGGTCGACGTCATCACCGGGATGATCAAGGCGAACGTGCCGTCGAGGATCGCGTTCGCCGTCTCGAGTCAGACCGACAGCCGTGTCATCCTCGACGCGTCGGGCGCCGAGGCGCTCCTGGGCCAGGGAGACATGCTCTTCAAGCCACTCGGGACGTCGCGCCTCCAGCGCGTCCAGGGTGCCTACGTAAGCGAGGAGGAGATCGCGCTCATCGTCGAGCAGTGCCGTGGCCAGCGCGCCCAGGAGCTCGACGAGTCCCTGCTCGAGGTGCCCGAGCGCGCGGAGGATGCCGACGGCGACGAGGACGACCTCGACCCCGACGAGGATCCGCTCCTCGAGCGGGCGATCGAGATCGTCGTCCAGACGCAGACCGCGTCGGTCTCCTTGATCCAGCGCCGCCTGCGGGTCGGCTACACGCGTGCAGGGCGACTCGTCGACATGCTCGAGCGGCGGGGGATCATCTCCGGGTACGAGGGCTCCAAGCCTCGCCGCGTGCTCGTCGGCGAAGGCGACCTCGAGCGCGTGCTCGCAGGCCTGCGCGAGGGCGTCGCCGGCTGAGCCGGCGCGTCCGTGGGACAGCCCCCGCCCGGCTGGCTACAGTGGGCCGCGATGCGGAACGGGAAGGCGATCGGCGCGTTCCTCTGCGGCTTCCTGGCGATCGCGCTGCTCGTGGCCGGCGCGGCCGTGCCGAGGTTCGTGGACGACGTCGACCCGCTCCGGGCTCTCGTCGTCGTGCCACCGGCCGTGATCTTCGCGCTGGCTGCGATCGCACTGTCGCGCCGGGCGAGGTTCGAGTTCCAGCGCACGCTCGGCCGGGTCGGTGGGAACGGGCTTGCCGTCGCCGCCCGTGTTCTCAGCGTGGTCGCCCTGCTCGTTTCGGTCACCGCGGCCCTCGCGGTCGGTGTCTTCGCGGTGCTCGACTTCGTCCTCGCGTGAACGAGCTGGCCGCCGGCAGCTAGACTCCGAGGTTCGCGTGTTCGAGATCGGCAACAGCCTTCGCGATGCGCGGGTACGCCAGGGCCTCGAGCTGTCCAACCTCGAAGCCGAGACGAAAATCCGTGCGAAGTACCTGCGCGCGCTCGAAGAGGAGCAGTTCGAACAGCTCCCGGGTGACACCTACGTCAAGGGCTTCCTGCGGACGTATGCCGACCGGCTCGGGCTCGACGGCCAGCTCTATGTCGACGAGTACAACTCGCGCTTCTCGCTGACCGAGGAACCGCCGGCTTCCTCGCGGCCGCGCCATCAGTCTCGCCAGCGCCGGCGACTCGAGTCCCATGCGGTGCTCATCGCCCTGGCCGGCATTCTCGCCGTCACGGTGCTCGTCATCGCCGCGTGGCAGCTCACCGGTTCCGACGACCGACCTGATCCGCCGGCCACCTCGGCGAGCACGGGTGCGACGACCGGCGCGGCGGGCACCGAGGCTGCCGACACCGAGATCGCGACGCTCCTCGTCACCGCCGCCGGCGGCTCGAGCCGCGTCGAGGTGAGGCGGGGGACAGGCGCCGGCGATCTGGTGTGGGAGGGGACGATCACGAAGGGCGGGGAGAGTCAGAGCTTCTCCGGCAAGAAGCTCTGGGTGGCGGTTGCGAAGCCGACGAACCTCCGGTTGACGTTGAACGGCAGCCGCTTGCCGAAGCTCGAGGCGTCGGCCACCGTCTTCACCGTCACTGCGGACGGCGTCCGCGTCCCGTCGCGAGCCGAGTGACGCGGCGGCCTCGGGCCGTCGTCCTCGTCACGGGCTCGGAGCTCGTGCGCGGTGACCGGCGCGACGAGAACGGCCCATACCTCGCGGGGGAGCTCGTCCGGCTCGGGCTCGACGTCGGGCGGATCGTCGTCGTCGGCGATCGCGAGGCCGAGCTGGAGGCGGCGATCCGGGAGGGGCTGGAGGCGGACGTCTGCGTGCTCTCGGGAGGGCTCGGCCCGACTCACGACGACCGCACTGTCGAGGTCCTGGCGCGGGCGGCGAGCCGCGCTCTGTGCGTCGACGACGAGCTCGAGCGGCAGATCGAGGCGATCTCGCGAGAGTACGCTGCGCGGCTCGGGCGGCCGTATGCGGATTTCGCAGCCGGCGTCCGCAAGCAGGCGTCGCTGCCCGACGGAGCTGTCTCCATCGGGCTCGCCGGGACCGCACCCGGCATCGTGCTGCCGAGAGGCGAGCGGGTGGCGATCGCCCTGCCGGGGCCGCCGGGCGAGCTGCGGCGGCTCTGGCCGAACGCTCTCCGCAGCAGCGCATTCGCGGCTGTTCTCGAGCGGATTCGACCGCGCCGCCACCGTGTTCTCCGCTTCTTCGGACCGAGCGAGTCAGCGATCGCGAAGGTCCTCGACGAGGCAGGCGGCGACGGCGACGGGCTCGAGGTGACGGTCTGTGCGCGGGACTACGAGATCCACGTCGATCTGTACGTCGAGGACTACGCAGGTGACCGCGGCGCTGCCGTGGAATCGGCGCTGCGCCGCCGGTTCGCGGAGCACCTGTTCGCGGAGGACGAGCGCAGCGTGGAGGAGACAGTGCTGGCGCTGGCGCGCGCGCGCGGCCTCACGCTGGCGACCGCCGAGTCGTGTACCGGGGGTCTCGTGGGCGCTCGGCTCACGTCGGTGGCCGGCTCGAGCGATGTGTTCGTCGGCGGCGTCGTCGCGTACTCGAACCCGGTCAAGGCGGCTCTTCTCGGCGTCCCGACGGAACTGCTCGAGCGCCACGGGGCGGTGTCTGCGGAGGTGGCCGCCGCGATGGCCGCAGGGGGCCAGGAAGGCGCTCTCGGCCGAGGTCGCCGCGTCGGTCACAGGGGTCGCCGGCCCGGCCGGCGGAACGCCTGCCAAACCCGTGGGCCTGGTCTTCCTCCACGTCGAGGGCCCGGACGGGGGGGCCGCGCTGACGATCGACCTGCCGGGCGACCGGGCGCGGGTTCGAGGGCGGGCGACCGCGTGTCTCTTGCATCTCCTTCGCGAGGTCCTGTCACGGTCTCGCGACACCTCTGCGTGAGAGCGGAAGCTACGGTTGAGGGTAGTGACCACCTGCGCCTCTTCTACGGCCTTCCGCTCCCTCCCGGCACCGCCGACGAGCTCGCTCGGTGGGCGAGCGACGCGTACTCCGGCAGCCAGGGGGTGCGAGTCGTCCCCGGTGCGCACCTGCACCTCACGCTGGCGTTTCTCGGAGCTCGCCCGTCCAGTGAGCTCCCGGTGCTTCGGCACGTTCTGTACCAGGCGTCCGACGGCGTTCAGCGGCCCGAGCTCACCGTCAGGCGGTACCGCGAGACCGAGCGTGTCGGCATGGTCGTGCTCGACGATCGGCACGGCATCGCCTCACTGCTCCAGGAACGGCTCTCTGAGCTCCTTGCGAGGCTGGGCGTGTATGTGCCCGAGCGCCGGCCGTGGCTCGCCCATGTCACCGTCGCGAGGTTTCGCGGGCGGCCGCGGCTTCGGACGCAGCCTCCTGACCTGGGCACGGTCAGTCCGTCCGAAGCGGCCCTCTATCATTCCCTGCTGCGGTCCGGCGGAGCGCAGTACGACATCGTTGAAGCAGTTCGTCTAGGAGGTTGACGTTGGACCGCGACCAAGCTCTCACCGCCGCGCTGGGCCAGATCGAGCGGCAGTTCGGCAAGGGGTCGGTCATGAAGATGAGCGACCAGGCAAGCGAATCGATCCCTGCGATCTCGACCGGTTGTCTCTCACTCGATCTCGCGCTTGGAATCGGGGGGCTTCCCCGGGGGCGCATCATCGAGATCTTCGGCCCCGAATCATCCGGGAAGACGACACTCGTCTATCACGTGATCGCCGAGGCGCAGAAGCTCGGCGGCATCTGTGCCTTCGTCGACGCGGAGCACGCGATGGATCCGGCGTACGCACGCCGGATCGGCGTCAACATCGACGACCTGCTCGTCTCGCAGCCCGACAACGGCGAGCAGGCGCTCGAGATCACGGAGCTCCTCGTGCGGAGCGGCGCGCTCGACGTCGTTGCGATCGACTCCGTCGCCGCTCTGACGCCGAAGGCCGAGATCGAAGGCGAGATGGGGGACAGCCACGTCGGGCTCCAGGCACGACTCATGAGCCAAGCGCTTCGCAAGCTCGCGGGCACCCTCAACCGTACGGGCACCGTCTGCATCTTCACGAACCAGCTTCGGGAGAAGATCGGCGTCATGTTCGGGAACCCGGAGACGACCCCGGGCGGCCGTGCGCTGAAGTTCTACGCGTCGATCCGACTCGACATCCGGCGCATCGAGACTCTCAAGGAGGGCGTCGAGGCGATCGGTAACCGGACGCGCGTGAAGGTCGTCAAGAACAAGGTGGCGCCGCCCTTCAAGCAGGCCGAGTTCGACATCATGTACGGCGAGGGCATCTCCTGGGAGGGCTCGCTGATCGACGTCGGTCTCGACCAGAAGGTGATCCAGAAATCCGGTTCGTACTTCAGCTTCGGGGACGAGCGGCTCGGGCAAGGACGCCAGAATGCGATTGCGTTCCTCCGTGAGCATCCCGACGTCTCGACGGAGGTCGTCGCCCGCGTGCGAACGGAGCTCGGCGACAAGCCCGTGTCGGCTCGCCTCGAAACAGCTGTACCGAAGGCATCCGAGCCAGTCGTGGAGGTCGCCGAGGTCGCCGAGGTCGCCTAGGTCGGACACGGGCGGGAAGGCACATGCCGCCTCACGGTGAGCCGCCGCCCTCCGCCCTGAGAGCGGCGGATCGCCGGGCGCTCGACGTTGCCGTTGCCGCCCTCGCTGGGCGAGGGCTGTCCGAGCATGCGCTCAGGCAACGCCTGCGGCGCGCCGGTGTTGCACTCGAGCACGAGTCGGAGGCGATCGAAACCCTCCTGCGGCTCGGCTATCTCGACGACGCGCGACTTGCGTCCGACCGGGCGGTGGCGCTTGCCGAGCGGGGTTACGGAGACGCCGTCCTCGAAGCGAGGCTCTCGGCAGATGGCCTTGACGGCGAGTACGTGCGCGCTGCCCTCGAGACTCTCGAGCCTGAGGAGGAGCGCGCTCGGCGACTCGTGGCGAGGGAACGGCCTCGCCGGTCACCTTCCTCGCTGGCGAGGCTGCTCGCCCGTCGTGGCTTCGGTGTCGACGCGATCGAGAGCGCGCTCGCCGACGAGCGTCGAGCATGGCGAGATGGATCTGGACGGGCCGGCCGCAGGGTCGTTACCATGACGGATACCAATCAGAAACTTCATGCCTGCAAGGACGCGGCTTTCGCCGGATCGGCGCATATGAGAACCACCACGATCGAGCCACGCAAAACCCCTTGACCGACGCGTACGACCCACGGGAGGCTGTCCGGCTCCCTAGGTGAGCACGCACGGCGTTCGATCGGCGCCCCGGCTCGCGCCGCGTTCGTCCAGATCCGTCCGAGACGCCGCTTCTACGGGGCAAAGACGTAGGAGCAGTCGATGCTACTTCTCGTAGTTGGGATCGTGATCGGTCTTGCGGTCGGAGCCCTCGGTGCATACCTGGCGGTTCGCGCAGCCGACCGGAGCAAAGCGGAGGCGTCCCGACAGGAACGGGAGCGGCTTCTCGCAGACGCAGGGCGGGATGCGGAGGCCATCCGTCGGGAGGCTCAGGTCGAGACGCGCGAGAACGCCGTCAAGCTCCGCGCCGAGATCGACCAGGAGCTCACGGACCGGCGGGCGGAGATCATCGGCATCGAAGAGCGGGTGCTCGAGAAGGAAGAGCAGATCGACACCAAGCTCGGTGACCTGGAGCGGCGCGATCAGTCCCTCGTCGATCGCGAGCGCGAGGTCGACCGGCTCGCGAAGGAGGCAGACGAGCTCCGCGTCTCACACCTGAAGGAGCTCGAGCGGATCTCGGGGATGACGGTCAACGAGGCGCGTCAGGAGCTCTTGACACGTTCGGAGGAGCTCGTTCGCCACGAGATGGCCCGGATGGTGCGCCAGGTCGAGGAAGAGGCCCAGGCCGATGCGAAGCAGCGGGCCCGCAACCTTGTCTCGGACGCGCTCCAGCGCGTCGCGGCCAGCCACGCCGCGGAAACCACCGTCTCGCTCGTCCAGCTTCCCTCCGACGACATGAAGGGCCGCATCATCGGCCGCGAGGGCCGCAACATCCGGGCGCTCGAGAACCTGACAGGCGTCGAGTTCATCATCGACGACACGCCCCAGGCGGTCCTGCTCTCGTCATTCGACGGCATGCGCCGTGAGATCGCGAAGCTGACGCTCGGCAAGCTCGTCGAGGACGGCCGCATCCATCCGTCGCGGATCGAGGAGATGTACTACCAGTCGAAGGCCGAAATCGAGGAGCACGTTCGCCAGGCGGGAGAGCAAGCCGTCTTCGAGGCGAACGTGGGCAAGATGCACGAGGAGCTCGTGAAGGTCCTCGGCCGCCTTCGCTATCGCACGAGCTACGGGCAGAACGTGCTCAAGCACTCACTCGAGGTCTGCCACCTTGCCGGGATCATGGCCGCCGAGCTCGGCGTGAGCGTCAAGACGGCCAAGCGGGCCGCACTCCTGCACGACATCGGAAAGGCTATGACACACGAGGTCGAGGGACCGCACGCTGCGATCTCGACCCAACTGGCCCGCAGGTACGGTGAAACGCCGCAGGTGTGCCACGCAATCGAGGCGCACCACTACGAGGTTCAGCCGGAAACGGTCGAAGCGGTCCTCGTCATCGCGGCGGACGCGATCTCGGCGTCGCGCCCGGGCGCCCGTGGTGAGAGCCTCGAGCACTACATCAAGCGCCTCGAGAACCTCGAGAAGATCGCAGCGCAGAAGAAGGGCGTCGAGCGCGTGTTCGCGCTGCAGGCCGGGCGCGAGATCCGCGTCATGGTGAAGCCGGCTGAGGTCGACGACGACGTGGCCGTTCTCCTCTCTCACGAGATCGCCAGGGAGATCGAGGACCAGCTCGAATACCCGGGCCAGATCAAGGTCACGGTGATCCGCGAGAGCCGGGCGATCGAGTTCGCGAAATGAAGCGCTACCACGTCACCACGTTCGGCTGCCAGATGAACGCTCACGACTCTGAGCGGATCAAGGGCCTCCTCGAGGAGCTGGGCCTGGGGGAGGCGCAGTCACAAGCGGACGCCGACGTCCTCGTCTTCAACACCTGCACGATCCGGGAGAAGCCGGATCAGCGCTTCGCCGCCCACCTGGCTCAGGCCCGGGCGCTCAAGGAAGCCGTCCCGGACCGTGTGATCGCGGTCGGTGGGTGCTACGCGGAGGCACAGCGCGAGCGTCTGTTCGAGCTGTATCCGTTCGTCGACGTCGCGTTCGGACCGGGGTCGATACCCCATCTCGGGACGTGGCTAGGAGCGGGTGGCGACGCACCGCGCGGCCGGTTTGCAGAGTGGAGCCACTTCGCCGGCGACCTGCCGGCGCAGGCGCGAGCGGCCGTATCAAGCCTGGGTTCAGATCTCGATGGGGTGCAACTCGGCCTGTTCGTACTGCATCGTGCCGGCCGTGCGCGGGCGGGAGCAGAGCCGAAGGCCGGGTGAGATCGTCGCCGAGGTCGAGCGGCTCGCGGCCGATGGGGTGTGTGAGGTGACGTTGCTCGGGCAGAACGTGAACTCCTGGGGTCGTGATCTGGCGCCGGCAATCCGGACCGAGTTCGGCGAGCTGCTGCGCGCCGTCGACGCCGTCGCCGGCATCGAACGCATTCGCTTCACGAGCCCGCACCCGAAGGACTTCCGGGAACCGGTGATCCGAGCGATGGCCGAGTGCGCTGCCGTCTGCGAGCATGCGCACCTACCGGCCCAGTCCGGGTCGAGCCGCGTTCTCAAGGCGATGCGCCGCACGTACACGCGTGAGCGGTATCTCTCGCTCCTCGACCGGCTACGCCAGGCCGTGCCCGACCTGGCGGTCACGACCGACCTCATCGTGGGCTTCCCGGGGGAGACCGAGGCCGAGTTCGAAGAGACCGTGTCGCTCGTACACGAGGCCCGCTTCGACGCGGCCTTCACGTTCGTCTTCAGCCCGCGCAACGGCACCGAGGCAGCCACGATGAGCGGTCAGGTGCCCGACGAGGTGAAGCGCGAGCGGATCGAACGGCTGATCGAGACCGTTCAGAGCGTGGCAAGCGAACAGAACCGCACACGCGAGGGGCGAGTCGAGGAAGTGCTCGTGGAAGGCCCGAGCCGAACCGATCCCGCTGTCCTCCGCGGCCGAACGCGACGAAACACCACGGTGAACTTCTCCGGTTCCGCAGGTCCCGGCGATCTCGTCGACGTCCTGATCGAGGGCTCCACATCCACGACCCTCAGGGGCCGCCTCACGACTCTCGTCGCTGTCCCATGACGAACTCGGCACGATCAACGCACCACTCGCGCGGAAATCCGGAGTAGGATTTGCGCCGGAGGGAGGCCCGCGGCGGCCCCGACGAATACCTGATTCCGCGGGGGCTGGTGATCGCGATCTTCGGGCCGACCGCGTCCGGCAAGAGCGCGGTTGCCGAGGCGATTTGCGGCCGCATTCCGGCGGACGTCGTGTCGGCGGATGCGATGCAGGCGTACCACGGCGTTCCGATCCTCTCGAATCAGCCGCTGCGCCCGACGAAGCTGGTCGGGATCTGGGATCTAGACACCGAGGGCTCGGTAGGCGCGTACGCGCCGCTCGCGCATGCTGCGATCGACGCGACGCTCGCAGGCGGCCGAACACCCATCGTGGCGGGCGGCACCGGGCTCTACCTTCGGGCAGCGCTCGTCGAGCTGCAGGTTCCGCCGGCGCCGTCCCCCGGTGCACGCGCTCCGCTGGGAGCGCATCTACGACCGCCTCGGCGCGGCCCGTGCCCATGCGCTCCTGTCGCAGCGCGATCCACTCGCGGCCGGGGCCGTCCACCGAACGACCGGCGACGCGTCGTACGCGCGCTCGAGCTCGCCGCTTCCGGGAAATCGCTGCGACCCGAACGCGACCGGCTCTGGTCGAGCGACTTCCGCCATCCGACCCTGATCGTCGGGTTGGACGTGCCGCGCGACGTCGTCGCCGCACGGATCGCCGAGAGAACGCTCGCGATGGTCGAACGCGGTGCCGAGCACGAGGCGAGATCGGCCTTCGCCCGTCCGCTGTCGCCCGGCGCAGCCGGCATCATCGGCCTTCGCGAGCTCGCCACTCTGCCGCTCGCCGAGGCGGTCGCTGCGATCGACCTTCGCACGCGGCAGTACGCTGCCTACCAGCGCAAGTGGATGCGTCGGATTCCGGGCATCGTTACCGTTGACGCCGATCGCCGGCCGGCGGACGTCGCAGATGAGATTCTCGAAATGGCACGGGCTCGGCAACGACTACCTGCTGGTCGAGCGGGCTGAAGCAGGACGGCCCCTGGCGGGCGACGCCGTTCGCCGGCTTTGCGACTACCACCGTGGTATGGGTGCGGACGGGATCGTCGAGGTCGTATCGAGCGAGGATGCGCACGCGGAGGTCGTCATCTGGAACCCGGACGGCTCGACAGCCGAGCTGTCGGGTAACGGGACTCGGATCGCGGCCCGATGGCTCGCTCGGCGGAGCTCCGCCGAGCGAGTCGTGATCAGGACAGGCACCCGCGAGGTCGGGGCTCGCCTCGTCGCGGGACTCATGGTGGAGCAGGACCTGGGGCCGGTCGAGGTGGGGGCGGCGGAGGAGCTTGTCCTCGCCGAAACCACGGTCGCCTTCATCCCGGTGGACATCGGCAATCCGCACGCCGTGATCGAACGCCTGCCCGAGCGCGAGGCCCTGCTCGGGCTCGGGCCCCTCGTGGAGCATCACCCCCGGTTCCCCGACCGCACGAACGTCCAGCTCGTCCGGGTCGACGGCCCGCACACGATCACGGTACGTGTGTGGGAACGCGGAGCGGGGGAGACGCTTGCTTCGGGGACGAGCGCCTGCGCCGCGGCGGCTGCGATGGTCGCCGCCGGGCGCTGCGAGAGCCCGGTGACCGTTCGGCTGCCGGGAGGCGAGCTCGACGTGGACCTGGACGAGCGCGGGCATGCGCTCCTGACCGGGCCGGCACAGGAGATCTTCCGCGCGGAGCTCGCCCCGGAGCTGCTCGCGGAGCTCGGCTGGAGCTAGTGGTGGTGGCCCGAGCCCGCCTAGACGGCGACGCCGTAGCTCCGGAGGGCGTCGTTCAGGCTGACCTTGCGATCGGTCGACTCGGTGCGGCGGCCGATGATCAGCGCCGCAGGAAGATCGTAGGTGCCGGCAGGGAACTCCTTCGGCCGCGCGCCCGGCACGACGACGGCGCGGGGCGGCACGTAGCCACGGGTCTCGACCGGTAGCTCGCCCGTGACGTCGATGATCGGCGTCGACGCCGTGAGGACGACGTTCGCACCGAGAACCGCCTCCTCGCCGACGACCACGCCCTCGACGATGATGCAGCGCGAGCCGACGAAGGCGCCGTCCTCGACCACCACCGGCGTCGCCTGCGGCGGCTCGAGCACTCCGCCGATACCGACGCCTCCCGAAAGGTGGACGTCCGCCCCGATCTGGGCGCAGGAGCCGACGGTCGCCCATGTGTCGACCATGGTCCGCGGCCCGACCCAGGCACCGATGTTGACGTAGCTCGGCATGAGGACGACACCCTCCGAGAGGAACGCGCCGTAGCGCGCGACGGCGGGCGGTACGACACGGACGCCGAGAGACGGATCGAACCGCTTGAGGGGCACCTTGTCGAGGTACGTGAACGGTCCGACCTCGGTCGGCTCGGACACGCGCAGGCGAAACGCCAGCAGAATCGCCTTCTTCACCCACTCGTTCGCGTGCCAGTTCCCGTCGCGCTTCTCAGCCACCCGGACGACTCCTCGATCGAGCAGGTCGATCACGTGGTCGACGGCTGCAGCCTCTTTCGCCGCTTCCTCGGCCGGCAGGCTCCAGAGCCGCTCGATCGCCTGCTCATGGGTCTCGGTTGGTGTCAAAGCGCCTCCTCGAGGATGTCGGCGGCAGCTTCGCACTCCGCCTGGGTAGGGACGAGCGCGAAGCGAACGTACCCCTCGCCGGAGGGGCCGAGGTACGCGCCGGGAGCGGCGACGATGCCGTGCTCCAGCAGCCGGAGCGCGAACGCCTCGGAGCCTTCGCCGCCGGGCGTCGCGAGCCAGAGATACATGGTTGCCGGGCCCCCTGCATCCCGGAGCCCCTTCCGCTTCAGCACGGGCAGGAGTGTCTCCCGTTTTCGTGCGTAGCGGCTCCGCGCTTCTGCGACGTGCTCCTCGTCTCCCCAGGCGGCAACGGCGGCACGCTGGACGAACTCCTGCGGGGCCGTACCGACGGACGGACGGTAGAGCTTGAGCGCTGCGATCGCGTCGTGGGATCCTGCGACGAAGCCGGACCGGTAGCCGGTCATCGACGAGCGCTTGCTCAGGCTGTGAACGGCGACCACGTTCTCTCGACCGGCTTCGAGCGCGCTCGCGGGAGGCTCGCCGAAGTAGAGCTCGCTGTACGCCTCGTCCGAGGCAAGCAGGAAATCATGCTCGACCGCGAGCGCGGCGAGCGTCTCGTACAGAGAGCGCGGCGCTTCGGCTGCCGTCGGGTTGTTCGGGTAGTTCACCCAGACCAGCGCGGCGCGGTTCCACACCGCCGGATCGACCACGTCGAGATCGGGAAGGAATCCGTTCTCCTCGCGCAGCGGCAGGCGGAGAACCGCCGCGCCCGAGAAGCGAGCGCCTCGCTCCGCCACCGGGTAGCCCGGCTCCGTGGTCACGACGAGGTCCCGGCCGTCGTCGCGGTCGACGACGATCTGCGCGAGGCTGAAGATCGCCTCCTTGGCGCCGAGCGTCGGAACGATCTCCCGCTCCGGATCGAGGGTCACCCCGAACCTCCGCTCGAGCCAGTCCGCAATCGCCCGGCGAAGCTCGGGCAGGCCTTGCGCCTTCGGGTACTCCATCGTCTCCCGGACGCCGTCCACGAGCGCCCTGCGGATCGCGGGGTCGGTCGGCTCCCGCGGATCGCCGACGCCGAAATCGATCACCGGGAGCCCTCGTTCGGCAAGGCGCCGCTTGGCCTCGTCGAGCCGGACGAACGGATACGTGCCGAGCTCGTCGAGAAGCGGCGATCGGTGCACGCCTACTCGGTTCCCGCTATGAAGCGGCGAAGCGCCTCGTACGTGCGAACGAGCTCCGCGATCGCAACCCGTTCGTCGCGCTTGTGCGCGTACTCGGTGGCTCCCGGGCCGAGGTTCACGGCGTCGACCCCCTCGTCGGTGAACTGCGCGACCGGCGTCCACGCCTGCTTCGGCTCGATGCTGAATGCGCCCGCGGATTGCAGGCGGTCGACGAGCGGCGTGCGTGCGGACACGCGCCCCGGCGGTGAGTGGCTGGTGATCTCGAGCTCCCCCGTCTCGCCAACCAGTGCCGCGAGCCGCTCGCGGGCCTCGCTCAGCGTGCGATGAGGAGCGAAGCGATAGTTCAGGCGGCAATCGACGCGATCGGGAATGACGTTGTCCGCGACGCCGCCGGCGATCTGGGTGACGCTCAGCACCTCGGTGAAGATCAGGCCCTGGATCTCCACCGGCTCGGGCGGGATCCGCGTCAGCGGATGGAGCCCGTCGACCGCAGCCGAGATCGCGTTCGCCCCGTTCCAGGGTCGCGCAGAGTGCGCTGCGAGCCCCCGGAAGGTCAGAGTGGCATTGAGGTTGCCGAGGCAGCCTGCCTGGATCGTGTTGTCCGTGGGCTCGAGCACGACGGCGAGATCCGCCGCGCGGAGCTGCGGGCACGCCGTGAACACGGCCGGCAGGGGGCTCTCGTCCGCAGGCAGCTCCTCACGCGTGAAGAAGAGGAGCCCGACGTCGACGTCGCGCTCGGGCTGCGCCTCGTCCAGCCAGCGCGCGAGCTCGAGCATGACGGCCAGGCCGCCCTTCATGTCGCGTCGCGCCGAGGCCCACGACCCAGCCGTCCTCGACCCGTCCTGGGAGGTTGTCCTGCAACGGAATCGTGTCCAGGTGGCCCGCGAAGAGAATGAACGGCCTGCCGGCCACCCGCTCGGTCGTGTAGAAGAAGCCCTCGCCGTCTGCGAACTCCTCACGGAACGTGTCGCGGGGAATCGCGGCGACGACGGCCTCGGCGATGGCCGCCTCGTCGCGGCTGACCGACGGGATGTCGACGAGCGCCAGTGTGCGCACCGCGAGCCGCCGTGCAACTGCCGCGTCCATACCGGAAATCTAGTCAGCCCGAGGGCGCACGCCGGGAACGAGTGGCAGAATCCCGAGCGTGACCCTGCACCAACCGGATCCTGCGCCCGGCGCGGAGCCCGAGCGCGGCTTTCTCGTCGCCGTGCTCGGCCGCGAGCTCGACGAGGAGGACGAGCTGGCCGAAGCGCGTGAGCTGATGCGCTCGGCCGGCGTCGAGCCCGCCGGAGAGCTCGTCCAGCACCGCGCCAGGCCCGATCCGCGCACCTACGTGGGGCGGGGCAAGTTCGAGGAGCTGAAGATTGAGGTGGAGGAGGCCGGCGCCGAGTCGCTCGTGGTCGACGACGACCTGGATCCCAGCCAGCAGCGGCGGCTCGAGGACGCGCTCAAGCTCCGGGTGGTCGATCGCACGCAGCTCATCCTCGACATCTTCGCCCAGCATGCGCGCACCGCCGAGGGAAAGCTCCAGGTCGAGCTCGCTCAGCTCGAGTACAACCTTCCCCGGATGCGGGGAATGTGGCAGCACCTCGAGCGACTCGGCGGCGGCATCGGCACCCGCGGCCCGGGCGAGTCCCAGCTCGAGACCGACCGCCGTCTGGCGCGGCAGCGCATCGGCGTGCTGAAGCGCAAGCTCCGCTCCCTCAGGACGCAACGTGCGACGCAGCGCACCGCACGCCACCGCGCCGAGACGCCGCTGATCGCGCTCGCCGGGTACACGAACGTCGGCAAATCGACGATCCTGAACGCCCTCACGGAGGCGTCGGCGTCGGTCGACGACCGCCTGTTCGAGACGCTCGACCCGACCACCAGAGGCTTCGAGCACGAGGGTCGCCGGTACCTCGTGACCGACACTGTGGGCTTCATCCGCCGCCTGCCGACGCATCTCGTGGAGGGCTTCGCCGCGACGCTCGAGGAGACGCTGGCGGCCGATCTCGTCCTCCACGTCGCCGACGCCTCGGCCTCCGAGCAGCGCCTCGACGACCAGATCGATGCGGTCGAGGGAATTCTCGACGAGATCGGGGCTTCCGAGCTCCCCGTGGAGCTCGTGTTGAACAAGATCGACGCGGTCGACCCGCTCGGCCGCCGCCGGCTACGGAACAGGTTTCCCGACGCACTGCAGGTGTCGGCCCGAACCGGGGAGGGGATCGACGCTCTCCGCGGCCGCATCGCGGCTCGGTTCGCCGAGCGCTTCGAGCCGGTACGCCTTCTGATCCCACACGCGGAGGGGCGGTTTCTCGCGGAGCTGTACGACCTCGGTGCCCCGATCGAGCAGCGGGAGGACCTTCCCGAAGGGGTAATGATCGTCGCACGCCTTCCCCGGGTGATGCTTCCCCGCTTCGCCCGCTACCTCGTCGCCGATGCCGGCGAGCCTGCCGCCCGCGGCCACGCGTGATCGAGCTGCCGGTCGTCCGTCTCAGGCCCGAGGCCGGCCTTCCCGGTCAGGCCTATCCGGGAGACGCCGGGCTCGACCTCGCCGTCGTGCGAGCGCATCGTGCTTGCGCCGGGCGAGCGAGCCGTCGTGCCGACGGGAATCGCAGTTGCGCTTCCCGAGGGCTATGCCGGGTTCGTCCAGCCCCGGTCCGGGCTTGCCGCCCGGGACGGCGTCACGATCGTCAACTCGCCGGGCCTGATCGACTCCGGCTATCGCGGCGAGATCAAGGTCGTGCTTGCTCAACACCGACCGCGACCGGACCTTCGTCGCGGAGGCGGGGGAGAGAATCGCCCAGCTCGTCGTCATGGCCGTTCCCTCGGTCGGCGTCGTCGAGGTCGAGGATCTGCCGCGCTCGGCACGCGGCGACCGCGGCTTCGGCTCCTCGGCGGAATGATGGAGCCGCGGATCCGGGTGTCGGCGCTTCTGCGCCGCGGCGAGCGGGTGCTCCTCTGCCGTCACGAAAAGGTCGGGCGCCACTACTGGCTCCTTCCGGGGGGCGGCGTCAACGGCGGTGAGACTCTTGTCCGCGCCCTCCAGCGCGAGTTGACCGAGGAGCTCGGGATCGAGGAGGATCTGCCACTCGAGGGGCCGATCGCCGTCGCGGAGTCGATCAGCCCGGCGGGCGCATCGACGGCGCGACACGTCGTCCACATCATCTTCGCGGGGCACCTCGGCGACCGGTCGCTCGAGCGCCTGACGTCGCACGACGCGGCGGTACGCGGGCACCGCCTGTTCGACGTGGACGAGCTCTCGGAGATCGCGCTGCACCCACCGATCCAGCGCTTCCTCCGCCGCTGGCAGCCGGGCGACCCGGTCGTCTACCTGGGCGCGCTCTGGGCGCCCTGAGCGCGTCCTCGGTCGTTGATCGGAAAGTGCGGTGCCCGTGGGTGCGGCTGGACCGAGCGTGAGCCGGTGATCGTTCCGAGACCATGGCAGCGTGTCCGACCAATCATCTGCCGGGCCTGCCGCCCCGGGCCATCGCCCGGCCCGCCGCAACGTCCCGGGCACGCTCCTCGAGCGCGTCCGGCAGCGACGCCAGCTCAGGCGCCTCGCCCAGCCGGTGCGCGAGGCTCTCACGGATGAGCCAGTCGGCGAGCCACGGGTTTCTCGGTAGGAGCGGCCCGTGGAGGTACGTCCCGATGGCCCTGCCGTGGCGGCAGCCTTCGTTCCCGTCCGTGCCGTTGTTGCCGAACCCGGACACGACGCGTCCGAGCGGGGTCGCCCCGTCGTCCAGGTAGGTGCGTCCCGCGTGGTTCTCGAAGCCGGCGATCACGCGCCTCCTGCCGGCCTCGAGGTCGCACTCGATCAGGATGTCGCCGATCATCCGGCGCTCTCCGGCGATCGTGTGCAGCGGCAGCAGGCCGATTCCGGGCAGCTCGGCGCCCGAACGCTCGCGGTAGTAGCGGCCGAGTAGCTGATACCCGCCGCAGACCGCAAGCAGGGCTGCTCCTTCTGCAACCACCTCGGCCAGAGCCGCGCCCTTGGCGGCGAGGTCGGGCGCGATCAGCGCCTGCTCGCGGTCCTGGCCGCCGCCGAGGTAGAAGAGATCGGCGCCGGCGGGAAGAGGCTCGCCCATCCCGATCGTGCGGTAGTCGAGCGTGATTCCGCGCCACGCCGCCCGGCGCTCGAGAACGGCGATGTTCCCCCGGTCGGCATAGATGTTCAGGAAGTCCGGATACAGGTGCGCGACGGTCAGCTTCACGGTCGTGACACGATAGCGCCGTGCAGAATCCGCTTCGGGCGACGGCGCTTCAGCTGCGGACGGCCCGGCGGGTCGTACGCAGCCGCGGTCCTTCGCTGCGCGGGGCATTCGGGCCGCTCGAGGAGCGCATGGTCTTCGTCCTCGGCAGCCCGCGCTCCGGCACGACCTTCCTGGCCCGTGCCGTCGGATCCGTGCCGGGGTTCGTCGATCTCGGCGAGGTGGCCGCGCTGAAGGCCGCCATCCCGACGCTGATCGATCTCCCACCGGAAGCTGCTGCAGCGCGTATCCGTCACACGCTCGGCGTCACCCGAAGGCTCGCGCTCGTCGGCGACCTCCGTGCGGTCGAGCAGACCCCCGAGACAGCCTTCGTCGCGCGCGCCGCGTCGCTCGCTTTGCCGCGGGCGACCCTGCTTCATATCGTGCGTGACGGTCGCGACGTGGTCTGCTCGTTGCTCGAACGAGGCTGGTTGAGCACGGGCAAGGGCGGTGCCGACGACGCCGGGCTCGCCTACGGGGCTCATGTCCGGTTCTGGGTCGAGCCTGAGCGCCGAGACGAGTTCGCGCGGGCGTCGGACGCGACGCGCGCAGCCTGGGCCTGGCGTCGCTACGTCGAGGCGGCGCGTGCCGCAGGCAGCCGTGTCCACGAGGTTCGCTACGAGCTGCTGGCCTCAGATCCGCCGACCGTCGCGGAGGGGCTGTCAGACGCGCTCGGCACACCGGCCGGCCCGCTCGCTGCGGCACTGGCAGGCGCCCACGCGTCGTCGGTCGGCCGTTACCGCGACCAGCTGACGCCGGACGAGCTCCGCGACGTCGAGCGGGAGGCCGGCCCGCTACTTCGTGAGCTCGGTTACTTGCAATAGGTTCATGATGATCTATTCTGTTTTGCATAGGGACGAAACGCCAACGTCCGGCTGCCCTGGCACGCATCGATCAGGAGGCGCTCGCCACCTTCCGGCAGGATCTCAGGCGCCGCTACTCGAACGATCAGATCCTCGACGAGCTACGCGGGTGCGCCTTGCGGCTCGGCCGCTCGCCGACGATGCGCGAGTTCGAGTCGGACACGGAGACCTCCGTCCACCCGCAGACGGTGGTGGAGCGGTTCGGAAGCTGGAACGCTGCGAAGCGGAAAGCGGGCCTCGTGCCGCGCCGGTTCGCGACCCGCGCTGACCTGCTGCGATTGCTCCGTGAGCTCGGCGACGAGCTCGGCCGGACCCCGACGGTCAAGGACCTCGAGGCACGCCGCGGGCGACTGCCGTCGAAGTCGCTCTACTGGCACACGTTCGGCTCGCTGACCTCCGCTCTGAGAGAGGCCGGGTTCGACGTCCCGATCGGCGAGGAGCGGCTCGAGCGCGTGATCGACCAGGGTGTCGACCTCGCCAAGCAGCTCGGCCGCCTGCCGAAGTTCGCCGACTGGGCGGCGGCCCGGAAGCGAACTCCGGGCATGTTCACGGAATGGCAGGTGTATCGGATGCTCGACTCGGGGCGCGGCGCGTGGTCGACCTTCCAGTTCGTCGTCCGCGAGCGGCTCGCCGGAGAGGGGGTTCGCGTCGATCCGGACGGGACCGTGCACGCAGCTCGGGAGGCAACGTCCGGGCAGACAGCGCGCTGAGCGATGCCTCAAGCGGGGAAGCCCCGCTGCCGATGATCGGCGTGTGGGACGACGGCCGCTCTCGAAGCCCCCTGCCACCGACGATTCGGGCCTCTACGGCCGTCGCCTCGAGCTCGTCCCGGAGGACGAGGAGGCGGAGGAGCCCGAGGACGAAAAGGCCGAGAGCGGGGACGAGGAGGAAGGCGACGACGATCACGCTGCGGTCGCGGTCGAGACGCAGGATCCCCTCAAGCTCTACGTCCGCCAGATCGGGGACGGCAAGCTGCTCACGCCTCGCGAAGAGCGTGAGCTCGCCCGCCGGAAAGACCTCGGCGACGAGGGGGCGCAACGCAAGCTGGTCGAATGCAACCTCCGGCTCGTGATGTCGATCGCGCGGAACTACACCTCGAGCGGCGTTCCGCTGCTCGACCTCATCCAGGAGGGGAACCTCGGGCTCATGCGTGCGGTCGAGAAGTTCGACTACAAGCGTGGCTTCAAGCTGTCCACCTACGCGACCTGGTGGATCAGGCAGTCCATCACCCGGGCCATCGCCGACCAGGGCCGCACGATCCGCCTCCCCGTTCACGTGGTCGACCAGGTGCGACGCGTGACGCGCGCCCGGCGCGCGCTGGCGCAGAAGCTCGGCCGTGAGCCCACGCCCGGAGAGATCGCCACTGAAACCGGCCTCGAGCCCGACCGGGTATCGAGCCTCCTCGAGCTCGTCGAGGACCCGGTGAGCCTCGAGACGCCGGTCGGCGACGGCGACTCGGTCTACAGCGATCTGATCGAGGACCTCGGCTCCGACCAGCCCGAGACGGTCACCACCGACCGGATGCGCGACGACGAGATCGAGCGTGCGCTCGCCCACCTCAATCCGCGCATGCAGCGCGTGCTCGAGCTTCGCTACGGCCTTCACGGCGAGACGCCGCGATCGCTCGAGGAGGTCGGCAAGGTTCTCGGCGTCACCCGGGAGCGGGTGCGCCAGCTCGAGGCGAACGCCTTCCGCGAGCTCCAGTCCGTCGCGCCCGACCTCCGGCTCTACCTGCGCGCCGGTTGACGGCGGCAGGGTACGGTCAAGCCGTGCCCGCCTTCCTCGATCTCCACAGCCACGTCGTCCCGTCAGGCGACGACGGTGTCAGCTCGACGGCCGAGGGGCTCGAGCTTTGCCGCGAGGCTGCGCGGCGCGGGACGGTCGTTCTCTACGGCACGCCGCACGTCTGGCCGGCGGAGGGCCTGAGCACGGCTCGGGAGCAGACCGTCCGCGAGGCGTACGAGATCATGGCGCCCGTGGCGAGTACCGCGGGCCTCGAGCTTCGTCTCGGCTTCGAGCTGACGCCGTCCTCGGCGCTGCTGGACGAGGACCTCGACCGGTATGCGCTCGAAGGCCTCGACATCCCCTCGGTACTCGTCGAGTTCCCGTTCACGGGCGGCCTCGAGCTGACGCGAGCGGTCGCCGAGCACGCCGAGGTGTGCGGTCTACGCCCGATCCTCGCGCATCCGGAGCGTGCGGAAGCGATCTGTGAGGCGCCCGACCGGCTCCGAGCCTTTGTCGAGCGCGGTTGGCCGGTGCACGTCAACGGGTCGAGCCTGACGGGCTACCACGGCCCGGAGCCCTACGAGCTCGGCTGGTCGTTCCTCGAGCTCGGTCTGGCGACGCTGGTCGGCTCGGACGGCCACCGACCGTCGCGGCCGCCGTTTCTCGACGCCGCCTACCGCGCCGCCCGGAGCCGGCTGGGCGACCGCGCAGACGCTCTGTTCGACGGTAGCGCCCTAGCGCATCGCGACGCCGTCGATCTCGCGCAGCGACGCTAGCCGGTTCAGCGACTCGACCTCGATCTGGCGGACGCGCTCACGCGTCATGCCGAGACGCTTGCCGATCTGCTCGAGCGTGTGCGGCTCGGAACCCCGTAATCCGTAGCGGAGCTCCAGCACCCGCCGGTCCCGGACGGGCAAGGCCTCGAGGGCGCGGTCGAGAGCTTCGTTCCGCAACCTGCGCTCGGCCTCCTCCTCGGGAAGCGGCCCGTCACCGGGGACGAGATCCCCGAAGACGGCGTCCTCGTCCTCACCGATCGGCTGGTCGAGGCTGGTCGACGCACGGGCTGCGGCCCGCACCTCGGACGCCTGCTGAAGCGGAAGACCGGCCTCGTCCGCGATCTCCTCGAGCGTTGGCTCGCGGGCGAGCTGCATCCAGAGGCGGCGCTCCGCCTGGTGCATCTTCTGCATCCGTTCGACAACGTGAACCGGCATCCGGATCGTCCGTGCCTTGTCGGCAACGGCGCGCTGGACCGCCTGGCGGATCCACCACGTCGCGTAGGTCGAGAACTTGAGCCCGCGCTGCCACTCGAACTTCTCGACCGCCCGAATCAAGCCGAACATGCCCTCCTGGATCAGATCGAGGAAGGGCAGGCCCTGGTTGCGGTAGTTCTTCGCGATCGAGACGACGAGCCTCAGGTTCGACTCGATCATGCGCTGCTTCGCTGCCATGTCGCCGCGCTCGATCCGCTTGGCGAGCTCCACCTCGTCGGCAGCCGTGAGCAGCGGATGCCGGCCGATCTCCCGCAGGAAGAGCTGCAGTGCGTCTGTTGTCGTCTCGACGGCCGCTTCGAAGGGGTCGGCGGTCGCCTTCGTCGACGTCGTCTCGGGCTCGGAGCCGTTCCGCTTGTCGATCACCTCGATGCCGCGCTCTTCGAGCTCGCGGAGCAGCGCGTCGAGGTGTTGAGTCTCCAGCTCCGCCGCCTCGATCGCATCGAGCAGATCCCCGTGCGCGACGAAACCCGCCGTCTCAGCGGTCTCGAGGAGCTGCTGCAGCTCCTCGCTGTGCGGGAACGGGGCAGTGATTTCGTCAGCCATCGGCCGGAGCTTTTGTCTTTCTGCCATATCCTCCCACCGGCGCGCAAGTCCCGCAGAGATCTTTTCGCCTGCCCGGCGCCGGCCCGGACCCACCTTAGCAGGGGCGCGCGCATTTCCATACCCTGAGCGGGTGATCGACAGCCGTCGCCGGTCACTTACGCTGAGAACCTGAGATCGATGTGCCGCGGAACCGGGACGCGGCAGCAGAAAGGACACCGATGCCGACCACCTTCGAAGACGAGGATGTCATCCTCTACCTCCTCCGGCGCCGCCGCGTCACCGATGCCGGCGAGGAGCACGTGATCGCGCGCACGACCTTCCGCCGCTGCCGCCTGCTCGGGCCGGTTCACCTCCGGCTCGGCGAGCGGGTCGTAGTCGAGAACTGCGACTTCGAGCCACCCGGTGCCGAGTGTGTCGTCGGCGCGGAGCCCGGCAGCGTCTACGTCGGCGCGCTCGGTGCGATCGACTGCCGGTTCGAGAACTGCACGTTCGACAACGTCAAGGTGATCGTGCCGCCCTCCGATCCGTTGCTCGGAAAGGGCTGAGCGGGCCCCGGCGCCTCAGCGGCAGACGCCGGAGCCCGAGTCGGTGAACGTCTTGCCGGCGACGGGGAGGAAGTCGTAGTCGTACCCGTCGGGACGGAGCTCGAGCTTCAGGACGCCCCAGGTGCCGGCGTCCCTCACTTCCGTCGTCGGTAGCGGGGGATTCCTGAACGGGCGGAGGTTGCCGCCACCCGTGCCCACGATGATCAGCTCGGTGCCGTTCGGATCGGCCTCGCCTGCTGCGTTCATGGGAGCGAACCGCTCGTAGCTGTGCTCGTGTCCGGTGAGCACGAGCTCGACTCCGGCGTCGACCACCGTGTCCCAGAGCGGCCGGACACGATCGGTCGCCTTGGGGTCGCCGTAGCGTCCGGAGCTGAACGGCGGCCGGTGCCAGTATGCGAGCGTGCAGCGAGCGCCGCTCTGCACGAGATCCTGCCGTAGCCATTCGATCTGGCGGTCGGCCGCTCCGCAGCCGCCGATTCGCCAGCAGTCGCTGTTCAAGACGACCACGTGCCAGGCGCCGAGCTCATAGCTGTAGAAGTAGTCGTCGAACGGGCCACCACGCTCTCCGAAGAACTCGTAGTACCCCCTCGCGTCCTCCGTGGCGTGGTCGTGGTTGCCCGTCGCCGGGTGGGTTCGTTCGACGAAGCGGCCCCAGCTCGGCCCGTAGCACTCCTCGAACTCCTCGAACGTGCCGTGCTGGTAGGCGTTGTCACCGAGCGTCGCAATCGCCGCGTCCGGATACTCCGCGAGCAGAGCGGCGGTCTGCTCGTCTCCGTCGTCGCCGCATTCGGCGATGTCGCCGGCTGCGAGCAGCGTGGTCGTGGCCGTGCTCCGCGGCGGTTCCTCGCCGCCGCCGCCGCCGCAAGCTGCGAGGAGCCCGGCGGCCAGAGCGACGACTGCTGAGAGAATCTGCTGATGGCCCTTCACGCGAGCTGTCCTTGGCCGTAAGGTACTTGGTGCGGGGAACGCCTCGTTTGGAAAGGTGCGTGCCGCAGCGCTCCTTCTCCTCAGCGTTCCCCGCATTTCTGACGGTACTGGACGCGGAGCCGACTGAAAAGAGCCACGAGCCGAGAGCGCGAACGGCTGCGGCTCGGGTGCTCCTTCGCTCCGACGGCCTCCTGGGTCGCAACTAGCCTTTGCGCACAATGTCCTTGCGGGTGACCCGCACGACCACCCGATTGCGAGGCGCGTGGGCGCAGAGTGCCCGCATCGACGGTATCTCCGCCCGATTCGTCGCCGTCTTGCTCCTCGCACCGGTCGCGCTGGCGCTGGGTCGTGCCCTTCCCGCTGAGGGAGCGGGGCTCGGCCTGCGGCTCGCGGGCGCGTTCGGCTGCATCGTTCTCGTCCCTGGTGCGCTCGTCCTCAGGGTAGTGGACTGGCCGTCCCGACCTCCGCTTGCAGCCGCCGGTTCGCTTGCGTGGGGCCTCGTCGTCGTGCTGGGCGCCTTGTCGGTCACGTTCCTCGTCAACGGCTCCCTCACCTTGACGATCGGCCTGATCGCCGCGGTGTCGGTGGTGGCGCTCGTCGTTGCCGGGATTCGACGTCCGCGAGCGGCGATGCGGGTCGAGCGTCGCGACATCCTGCTGCTCGGCGGGCTGACGCTGATCGGGTGCGTGCTGGCCGGGGCCGTCTGGATGACGGCGGACGTCGTCGCCGGCGATGCGCTGTTCCATCTCGGCCGTGTCCGTAAGCTTGTCGAGGCGCCCGCGCTGACGACGCTCGGCGTCGTGAACGAATTTCCCGACGGCAGCCTGCACCCCGGGTACGCCTTTCCGCTCTGGCACGGCGTTCTCGCGCTCGTCGCCCAGCTTGCGGCGGTCGATTCGACGGCAGTCGTGCTGCACCTCGGCGCGGTGCTCGCTCCGCTGCTCCTGGTCGTCGTACTTGCGGCAGGTTGGGCCGTCTTCGGATCGCGGACCGGCGGAACAGTCCTCGTGGTCGCGTTTCTCGCACTCGTCGCGTTTCCACGCGCCGGAGTCGGAGCGTTCGAGCTTCTCGCGCTGCCCGCAACAGCGGGCCGACTTCTGCTCGGATCGGCGATCGTCGCGCTCGCCTTCTCGTACGTCGGTTCCGGCCGGTGGTCACGGCTACTCACGATCGGAGCGGCTGGGCTCGCGCTGGCGGTCGTCCACGTGACGTATGCCGTCTTCATCGCGCTGCCGCTGGCCGGCTTCGTCCTGGCTCGACTCGTCCTCGCACGAGAGGCACGAACCGACGCCCGCCGGATGTGCCTCGCGTTGGCGGCAGTGCTGGTTCCGGCGGCGATCGTCTGCGCCGCTCTCCTGCCTCTCGTGAGCTCGACACGGTCGGTGTTGTCGAGCGCCGTCGAGTCCGAGCGTGCTGTTACACGCTACGCCGGGAGCCTCGACTTCCTCGGTGACTGGTTCTCGCTTGCCCCGCAGGCACTGACCCGCGGCGGTGCGGCCTTCATCGCGGCGTTCATCGCGATCGGGGCTGCGGCACTCGCTCGCCGGACACGCTGGGCCGCATTCGTCGTCGGGGGATCGCTGGCCGTACTCGTCGCGGTGCTCGTGCCGCCGTTCTTCACGGGAATCGCCGATCTTGCATCGCTGTCGCAAGCCCGGCGCCTGGCGCTGTTCCTGCCACTTGCGTTCGCGCTCGCCGGCGGGTTCGTCGCGCTGGGGCGCCTGGGCGTGCCCGGGATTGCCGTCGCGGTCGGACTCGGTGTCGGTCTATGGGTGGCGTACCCCGGGCTGACCGCTCCTGACGGCGGCCCGGCCTGGCCGGTCTGGATCGGGGTCGCAGCCGCTCTGATCACGCTCGCGGTCTCACGCCGGCTCGGTGAGCGGCTCGTCACCCCGACGGCGGCCTCCGTGGCCTGCGCCATCGCGTTTGCACTGCCGCTCGGCATCTCGGCGCTAGCCGATCTGCCGGCCGACCGGACCGATCCGCATGCTTTGAGCCCCGGTCTGGTCGAGGCTCTCCGGGAGCGCGTCCCCGCCGGGGCGACGGTCTTCGCCCCGCTCGATACCTCGTACCGCATCTCCGCGTACGCGCCCGTCTTCGTCGCCGCCGCACCGCCGGCGCACGTCGCGAACACCGATCGGAACCGACCGTACGCACGTCGGCGGGAGACGATCCGGTTCTTCTCGCGCGACGACGTCTCCGATCTCGAGAAGACGCGAATCCTCGAGCGTTCGCAGGCCACATGGCTCGTCGTCGACCGCATGGACAAGGTGCCCGATTACGTCGATACGCTCCCCGGGCCGGTCTACAGCGACAACCGCTACGCCCTCTATCGGTTGCCGGCTCGGTGAGCATGCGGTGAGAGTCGTCACTCTCACGACCTCCTATCCGCGGAGCCCGGACGACCATGCCGGGCGCTTCATCGCGGAGGCGGTCGACCGGCTTCGCGCGGGCGGCATCGACGTCGAGGTCGTCGCGCCGGGCGCTTTTCGCGACTTCGGTCTTACGGGGGGGCACGGTGTTCTCGCCAACGCACGACGGCGTCCCTGGGCAGTACCGCCGCTTCTCGCATCACTGGCGACTGCCACACGCCGAGCGGCACGCACCGCGGATCTCGTCCATGCCCACTGGCTGCAGCTCGGAGCCGCCGCTGCCCTGAGCGGCAAGCCGTTCGTCGTCACGCTCCACGGCAGCGACGTCGAGGTCGCCCGTCGAGCGCCTGCGCTTGCCCGCTGGATCCTACGCCGGGCAGCGGGAGTGATCGCGGTCTCGAACGCGCTAGCCGGAGAGGCCGGAAAGCTGGGCGCCCGGCGAGTCAGGGTGATCCCTAACGGGGTCGAGCTTCCGGCCGGCGACTGGCGGGAAGCCTCGCCGCCGGAAGTCCTCTTCGTCGGCCGGCTTTCCCCGGAGAAGGGCATCGACGAGCTGCTCGCGGCGACCGCCGGTCTCGAGCTCATCGTGGCTGGCGACGGGCCCTTGCGATCGCGCGTCCCGCAGGCACGTGGCTTCGTCTCGGCGAGCGAGCTGGAATCCCTCTACCGCCGGGCGGCAGTCGTCGCCTGCCCGTCGCGCCGCGAGGGCTTCGGGATGGTCTGTGCCGAGGCGATGGCATACGGGAAGCCGGTTGTCGCCTCCGCCGTGGGCGGACTGCTCGACCTCGTCGAGCACGAGCGGACCGGCCTGCTGGTGCCGCCCCGTGATCCACGAGCAATTCGCGCGGCACTCGACCGGTTGCTCGCCGACGGAGAGCTCCGCCGCCGGCTCGGCGCGGCCGCGAGACAGCGGGTGGCCGTTATGTGTTCGTGGGAGAACGTGACTGCTGCCACCATCGCGGCGTACGAGGCTGCTCTGGATCGGGCTCGGTAGGCGTGGCTCGTTAGCTGTGCGCGGGACGTAAGGTCTGGAGCCGATGCGCATCGTCGTCGACGTGAGCCCGCTCTCGCTGCCGCGCTCGGGCATCGGGAACTACATCCGCGGCATGCTGGCCGGGCTCGTCGATGCCAGTGCCGGCGCCGGGCACGAGATCGTCGCGTTCGCTCTCTCCGGGCCGCGGGGCACGATCCGTATCCGCGAGGCGCTCGACGGGCTCGGTGTCGAGCGTGTGCTCGTCCGCCTTCCGGCTGCTCGCGCATGGCGTGTCGCCTGGAGTCGGACCGGTCGGCCGCTGCTCGAGCAGGTGATAGGACGCTTTGACGTCTTCCACTTCTCGGCCTGGATGCATCCAGCGCAGAGAGCCGGGCTGCGAGCCACCACGATCCACGACCTCGTCCCGATCCGCTCTTCGCATTGGGTACCGGCTAGAACGCGACGCATACACGAGGCGGCCTATCGCGCGAGCGCAGGATGCGGCGTCGTCTTTACGAACTCGGAGTACACGTGTCGCGACGTGGAACACTTTCTCGGGGCCCGCTGCCCTCCCACGGCCGTCGCCTATCCCGGGGTCGACCCACGCTTTACGCCTGACGGCCCCTGCGCCGATCTGGGAGGGCCGTACGTACTGTGCGTGGGCACGCTGGAACCCCGCAAGAACCTTCGGGTTCTCGTCGACGCGTTTCGCCGCGTTCGGCGCTCGCACCCGGGCCTGAAGCTTGCAGTGGTCGGTGCGCACGGGTGGGGCGTGCGATTGCAACTCGGTATCGACGGCGTGCTCGAGCTTGGTTACGTGGACGATGCGAGGCTGGCCGAGCTCTACCGCGGCGCCGCCGTGTTTGCCTACCCCTCGAGGTTCGAGGGCTTCGGCATGCCGGTCGTCGAAGCGCTGGCCAGCGGCGTTCCTGTGGTGTGCTCGTCGCATGCCTCACTCGATGAGGCCTGCGGCTCGGAGGCTCGTCGCGCCCATCCGACCAGCGCCGTGGAGTTCGCACAGATGATCGAGGAAGCGCTCCGCGACGGAGCGGACGTCGCGCACGGGCGGGCCCACGCCGCGTCGTTCAGCTGGCGAGCGTGCGGCGAGTCGCTCCTAGACGGCTATGAGCGCCATGCGTGACGGCATAAGACGAACCCCGGCGCCGGTTGAGCAGGATGCGGGATGACGTCTCCGCCCAGCACGGCCCGCCTAGCGCCTGCGAGCTGCACTGCCGACCCCGCAAACGCCCACAGGCAGAAGGCGAGCCAGGGAACGCCGAGAACGTCCGTCTGAACGGCGAGCGCGAGCACGGTCGCAAGAGCGGCGGCGAGCCAGGCGGCCACGGCGGCATGTCTGCCCTGTCGGGCAAGCGCCACCAGGAGGGCACCGTTCCACGCGATGAAGAGCGCGAGCCCGACCACGCCGATCTCGATCGCGAGCTCGGCGTAGGTCGACTCGCCGGCCAGCAGCGGGGCCCCGGTTCGAACAGCGACGCTGCCGGCGTTGCCGAGCCCGTAGCCCTGGGGGTGCGCGCCGACCCGCTCGAAGCCGTCGCGCAGGGCCCGCAGATGGCTCGAGAGCGAGGGCTCGCCCAGGTTCAGCGCCTCGCCGGCCGCCCCCGAGTCCGGGCCCGCGCCTGAGGCCAGCCGGAGATCTGCGGCCGTGAACCTCCCCTCGGGCACGACCGCGGCGAAGTTGGCGACGATCGCCACCGCGACCCCGACGAGAACGGGCGCCGCGATCGCAGCCCACCAGCGACGCCTGACGAGCGCCAGCACGACGAGGCCGCCGGCGAGCGCGACGAGCGTCGAGCGGGAGTGCGTCAGCAAGAGCCCCGCGAGCAGCAACGGCGCCGCCGCGATGGTCGCGAACGTCGGGCACGCCGCCACGAAGAGCAGCGCGACAGCGAGCACGTAGCCGGTGGCCAGCGGGCTCAAGAACGACGACACGAGCCGGCGCGCGTAGTCGCCGTCGCCCAGGTTGAACACAAAGTTCTCGGGCAGGCCCGACGGACCCCGGTAGTCGAAGCCGAGCTGCTCCCGGTACCAGCCCGGGACGCCCGAATCGCGCCACCAGTCGAGCGGAACCGTGTACAGCTCCACGATCCCACCGACCGCCAGCAGCGCCGCGACGCCGACGACCGCGTAGCCGAGGCGGCGAAGCTCGTGGGTGCCGAGCCCGAGCGAGCGCCCGAGCGCGTACGCCAGCACCGGCACGATCGCGTGCCTGAGACCTTGGAGGACGCCTTCGGCTGTCGCCTCACCGCCGAGCATCGACTGCGGCAGGACCGCGTAGACGACGACCACCGCTGCGAAGGCGAGGGCGAGCGCGTCCACGAGTTGCGGTCGAAACGGCAAGCCGCGCGCCCGAACGCAGACCGCGAGGAGAGCGACCGCGAGCAGGATCTCCTTCCATGCCGCGATCGCGTCGAGCGTGAGCCCGCGCACGCCCGCCTCGTACAGCGAGGCCATGACGAGGTTGTGAACGGCCAGGCCGAAGACGAACAGGTAGAGGGCGAGCACAGGACGTCGCCACACGGCCACGGCAGCAGCCAGGAGCAGAGGTACGTAGACCGCGACGGCGAGAATCTCGGTGCCGTCCATCAGCGACGCGGCGCTGTGAACCGACCCACGGGACAACGACTCCTGCTGCGCTGGGCGGATCGAACCCGATCACGATGGCACATGCGGTGAGCTCCGAG
>CAWCQC010000014.1:0-25000 GCA_963797645.1 uncultured Thermoleophilia bacterium
GCCGCCGTCGAACTTTGGGCTGCTCGTCAACGTGCGGACGTTGGTGCCATTCACGTTCATGCCGTAGATGTCGGCGTCCTTGCCCTCGCGATCGCTAGTGACGAAGATCGTCCAGGCTTCGACTGGTACGGAAGGCCGGCCGTACCTGTGCCGGTCAGTCCGGCGAGGAGCGCGAGCCCCAAAGCCGATACGACGATGAACTTGATGCGCTGCATCGCTGCCTCCTTTCGTGATGCAGCCGACGCTAGGTCGAACGCGCCTCCCCCGCGTCGGGGCCTGACCTGAACTCTCGATCTCGTCATCGGTGCGCTCCCTGATCGGCTCGACGATTGTCGCACCGTTCGGGCGGGCTAGCCACGCGGCCCCCAGTCGACCGAGCTCTCCCAGAGCCTCGTCTTCGTGACCTGCCGGATGTTCGAGCCGTCGGGCGTTCATGACGAACACGTCAGCGGCGCCCTCCGGGCCCGACTCCCGGAGTACGTGCCGTCACGATCATGCGGGCCGTCCGGCGAGAACGTCGACGAGAGGTGGTGGTGGTCCGTTTGCCCGCTGTCTCGTAAGGTTCGTGAGTCCCGTGCCGTCGGGGTGGATCTTTGAGACGTTCACCGATCCGTCCTTCGGACCGGCGGTCACGACAATCCACTTCCCGTCTGGCGACCAGTCGGGGTGACCTCCCGCATCGAGCGCCCACGCCGTCACCTGGAAGAGGAGTGAGTGCCGTCAATGTTTGACCGTGAAGAGCTGCTTCTGCCTCCCGCTTGAGGTCGTCGCGGACGAAGACGAGCTTCTTCCCGTCGGGCCACCACTGTGGCTCGCGGTCCCCGACCAGCTGCCGGGCGTCCGCTGCGTGACCTGACGACGAGCCGTGCCGTCCGCGTTGACGATCCAGATGCCTATGTTGGTCGTGAAGCTGTCGACGTAGACGTCGTCTACGAGGGCGTAGCGGAAGGCGATCATCGACCCGTCCGGCGACCACGAGGGTGTACGAGTCCCCACGCAAGTGCCGGGGAACGGTTTGCGGACTTTGAAGCCGCACGGTACGAGCGCCTTGAGCCCCTTTCCCGTCGCGCCCGACCGTGTAGACGCGATCACAGGTGTTGTCCAAGCCGTCCTTGGGCGCCGCCGGCCGGACAGGGGAGCTTGCGTTCGAACGAGGACGCTTCTTTCCGTTGGGCGACCAGTCGTTGAACCGGCCCGCCAACCCCCCCTCCAGGCCTGGTGACCTGCTTCACGCCGGGTCCCGTCCGGGTTCATGCTGAAAAGCGCACCGGTTGTCTTGGCCGGGTCGAGGTAGCGCCGGAACATGATCTGGCCGTTCTTGCCGGGCGGCGTCGCCCAGACGGTGGTAGCGGCGACGCCCAGCACAATGAGCAGGGCAAGCAGCCCGAGAGCGCGGGCGCCAGTGATGACGTGCAAGCAGCGCATGACAGTTCTCCTTGGTCGTTGAACTGTCAGCGACGCCTAGAAGCGCTATCGCGAGACGGCATCGGGGCCGGGCCTGGAGTTGGCCGTCCGTGGGTCAGGGCCCACACTGATCGTTGGTCGCTCGGCTGGTCGCTCGGACCGCTTACGTCCAACGCGGCTCGCAGCCCTCGTGGCGCCTCACCCCGCGGGCGGGGCGCCGCCACAAACCTTGGCTCAGTTCAGCCGCGCCCGCCCCAGCTCGCGCTCCTCGATCCGCAGGTGGCTCGGCAAGCTCGGAATCGTCGCCGCGCACATCCTCGACGAATCACTCCGCGTGCTCGCGCTTGATGAACGTCTAGATGGCGTCTCCGAGTGGAAGGTCAGTCGACGAGCGCGCGTCGCGATCGCGTAACGTGGCTGCTCGGAAACGGCACGCGCTGGCGAGGAGGGGACGATGAGCCAGTTGCAATTCGACGCCGACACCGCCAGGCGGATCGAGGCCCTCTACCAGATCCACGATGCGGTGCATCGCCGCGAGCTGGTTCGCGAGGCACTCGGGGCAGTCCGTCGGTGACCGAATCCTCGACGTTGGATGCGGGCCTGGCTTCTACTGTCTCGAGCTCTCGGAGATCGTTGGTTCGTCCGGCTCCGTAGTGGGCGTGGACAGCAGCCCCGCGATGCTTCAGCTTGCGCGCGCCCGCTGCGCCGGTCGCGACAACGTCGGGCTCCTCGAAGGAGAGGCCACAGCGCTCCCGGTCGAGAGCGGGACATTCGACGGCGCGGTCTGCGTGCAGGTTCTCGAGTACGTCTCGGACGTGGATGCAGCTCTCGCCGAACTGCACCGGGCCCTTCGACCGGGCGGACGTGCAGTCGTCTGGGACGTGGACTGGGCGACGGTGTCGATTCACTCGCGAGACACGCGCTCTGACCACGCGCGTGCTGCGAGCCTGGGACGAGCACCTCGCCGACCCGTCGCTGCCGCGAACGCTCGGCGCGCACCTACGCTCAGCCGGATTCGAGGACGTACGCGTGGAGGCGCACGCGTTCGCTGCGAGCGGACGTGACCCGGAGAAATACGGAGCGGCGCTCGTGCCGTTCATCGCGACGTTCGTCGCGGGCAGGCAAGGCATAGGCGAGGCGGAAGCCGAAGCGTGGGGCGCGGAGCAGCGCGAGCTGATGGAACGAGACGAGTTCTACTTCGCGAGCACGCAGTTCTGCTTCACAGCCACGAAACGCACTCGGGAGACCACAGGGCGCTAGCCCGAACGCGACGACGCCCAGCGGTGGCGCCCAGGAAGAGCAGTAGCTGCCTCCCGTTAGGTCGAAACGCGTCACCGCCGACGCTAGGTCGGGGTCGCCAGAAGGGCGTCGGGGCTACGCCTGCACTTCCGCGTTCTTCCTCAGGGAGTGCCCTGATTGGACGAAGGCCGACAGCGTGGGACGATTCCGGCATGGGCCGGAGAGCACTCGCACTCGGGATCGCGGCTCTCGGGACTTGCCGTCGGCACGTCTCTCTCGCCGTCGCGCGGAACGAGCCCGGCTACTGGTTTGCCGGCCGATCGACTGTCGCGGACATGGCCTTTCTCGCGGCCGGCTGGGCCCTCATCGGCTGCGGACTCGCGTTCTGGGTACGGAGGCCCGGGTAGCCGCTTCGGGCCGCTGCTGACCGCGGCGGGCTTCGCGTGGTTCCTGCCCGAGTGGAACAACCCCGGCGATCGGCTCGTCGCTCGCCTTCACGGTCGGCCTGTGCCTGTACGCCGCATGCCCTCCGCTCGTCGCACACGCGGTGCTCGCGTATCCCGGCGGCCGGCTCGGCTCGCGCGCTCGAGCGCGGTCGCGGTACGCGTCGCTTACGCCGGCGGCGTGCTCGTCCTCGGCGTCCTGCCCGCGCTCGTGTACGACCCGCAGGCGCAAGGACTGCAATCAGTGTCCCAGCAACCTCCTAGCGATCTCGGACCGCGACGCGCTCGTGGACCGACCTCAACCGGGTCGGCGCTCTACCTAGCGGGTCGCCTGGGCGTTGGCGCTCGCGGCTCTTGCGCTCGTGAAGCTCGCACGAGCGTCCGTGTGGGCGGCGAGCCGTCTTCGCGGCCGGCGCCGTGCTACCTGGGGCTCGTCGCGGCCTGGTTCGCGTCCTCGCTCGACCGCGGCGCTCTCGCGAACGGCGACGCTGCGAGCGACGTCTCTGGCTCGCCGCAAGCCGCGGCTCTCGTCGTGCTCGCCGCTCGGAGTCGCATGGAGCTGGGTTCGGAGCCGCAGGGCCCGGTCGGCCGTCGCGCGGCTCGTCGTCGAGCTCGCCCAGTCGCCTCCACCGGGCGGCCTGAGGGACGTTCTCGCCGGATCGGTCGGCGATCCAGACCTCGTCCTCGCCTACCCGCTGGACGCGACAAGCCGACTGGTCGATGCGCAGGGTTACCCGGTCGAGCTACCCGGGGAGGGCCGGGGAACAGACGAAGCTCACGGGAAATGGGCGTGTCGTGGCCGTGCTGGGTCACTTCGCGTGGGCTCCTCGCTGATGAGCAGCTGGTCGACGACGTCGCCGCCGCCGCGCGCCTCGCACTCGAGAACGAGCGCCTGCAGGCCGACGTGCGAGCGCGGCTCGAGGAGCTGCGCGCATCCCGGGCGCGGGTCGTCGAAGCAGGCGATGCCGAACGGAAGCGGCTCGAGCGCGACCTCCACGACGGCGCCCAGCAGCGGCTAGTCGGGACTCTCGCTGTCGCTGCGCCTCGCGCGCTCGAAGCTGGAGACACGTGTGCGAGTCGGCAGCCGTAGCGCGCCTCGACGAGGCCGACTTCGAATGCGCGAAGCGATCGTAGACCTCCGCGAACTCGCTCACGGGATCTTCCCCGCGGTGCTCGCCGACGAGGGTCTCGCAGCCGCCGTCGAAGCGCTCGCGAGGACGGCGAGTTAGGTCCGGATCCTCAGCTGCCCGAAGGGCGGTTTGCGCTGGGGTCGAGACGGCGGCGTACACGGTCGTCGCAGAGACGGCGCGCTCGACCACGACGGGTGTGGTGGTCGAGGCGAGGCGCTCGGCGATGCGTTCCTGGTCGATGTCGAGGCGCACGACGAGACGGTCTCGACCTCGTCGCCCTCCACGATCGCCTCGGCGCCTCGACGGCAGACTCGCGGTCGAGCGCCGCATGGACGGAAGGTCAGATCCACGCAGAGCTGCCGTGCGGATCGTAATCGCCGACGACGAGACGCTCCTCCGCGAAGGCTCGCCCGGCTGCTCGTCAGAGGCGGGGTTCCAGGTCGTCGGCAAGGCAGCGACCGCGAGAGCTCAAGCGACGCGTCGAATTAGCGCGGCCGAACGTGGCGATCGTCGACATCAGGATGCCGCCGACGCACACGGACGAAGGCCTCGTCGCCGCTCAGGAGATCCGCAGCGCGCACCCCGAGGTCGGCGTGCTCGTGCTCTCCCATTACGTCGAGTCCCGGTACGCGATGCGCTTGCTTGAGGAGCACCCCGAGCGCTCCGGCTATCTGCTCAGGCGGGTCTCGGATGTCGCAGTACTCGTCGACGCGCTGCACCGCATCGACGATGGCGAGTGCGTGCTCGATCCCACGATCGTCTCGAGATTGGTGGGCGAGAGCCGAGAGAGCCCGCTTGCCGAGCTGACCGACCGCGAGCTAGAGATTCTCTCTAAGTGGCAGGAAGGCCACTCCAACGAGGGGATGTTGCAGGAAGCTGTTCCTCAGTCCAAGACGGTCGAGACGCACGTGCGTCACGTCCTCGGGAAGCTCGGCATCGGCGAGATGCCCGACTATCACAGGAGGGTACTGGCCGTTCTGGCCTATCTCCGCCACTGACAAATTGCAGACGACGTGAGCGTGCTCACCGTGTTCGTGGTCGCGCTCGTGACCGCACTCGCCACGGGTCTGGGCGCGCTGCCCTTCGTCTTCGCGAGACGACCGGATCGTGCGTGGCTGGGAACCGCGAACAGCCTCGCCGCCGGCCTCATGCTCGGCGCGAGCGCGGGTCTCCTCTACGAGGGGTCGAGGTACGGGGCCGAGCGAACGGCGCTCGGCGCACTCGCGGGCGGTGTCTTCATCTTCGTCTCGCAGCGGCTCATCGACTCCCACGAGGCGTTGCACCTCGGCTCGCTGCGGGGAGCGGACGCGCGGAAGGCCCTGCTGATCGTCGGGATCATGACCCTCCACTCGTTCGCGGAGGGTGTCGGAGTCGGGGTGGCGTTCGGTGTCGAGCAGACACTCGGGATCCTCATCGGCCTCGCGATCGCCGTGCACAACATCCCCTAGGGGCTGGCTATCAGCCTCGTCCTCGTCCCCCGAGGGACGTCGCCTCGTACCGCGGCCGGGTGGAGTGTCTTCTCGAGCCTCCCACAGCCGCTGATGGCGGTCCCCGCGTTCCTCTTCGTCGAGGAAGCTCCTCGAGTTTCTCCCGATTGGGGCTTGGGTTCGCGGCCGGAGCGATGATCTGGCTGGTCGCAGCCGACCTCGTGCCGGAGGCGCTGGAGACGGCGAAGCCGTGGACGGTCGCATGCACGATGACTGCCCGGTCGCGCGATGCTCGCGTTCGTGCTTCCTCCGGCGCCCTCAAGCGGCTCTTCCTGACCGCTCGCTAGTTCGCTGCACACGCCTTGGGGCTCGTCGCGGATGTCCGCGCCCCCCTTGCGGAAACCCGGGCCTTGCGCTCGCCGGCCCCGTCTTCAGCTCGACGTCCGGACGCAGCAGCGCTTCTCTGAGCCGGTAGAGGTCGCCGCCTACTTCGTCGCCTCTGAGTTTTTGGCCAACGCCGCAAAGCACTCTCAGGCGTCGCGTATCACCGTCCGGCTCTCGTGTGAGAATGAGCTGCTCCGGCTGTCGGTACGCGACGACGGCATCGACGGTGCCGACCCGGGCCGCGGTTCGGGCCTTGTGGGTCTCCGCGACCGTGTGGAGGCACTTGGGGGAACCTGGCCAATTGAGAGCGACCCGCGCTCAGGAAATCTCGCTCAGCGCCTTGCTTTCAGTCGGAGACGAACCGGATGAAGGCGCGGCGCGCCTGGTGGCAGTACGAACTCGACCAGTAGCCACCAATGGCCCTCGTCAGAGGGGGGCGCCGCGGCCTACCCTGCCGAGACTCCGGTGATCGCCTCGATCTGCGCGATCTCTTCGGACGAGAGCTCCTCGCGCCAGCGGTCCCGCGACCCTGACCTGACCTCCATCTCCACGGGCACCGGCTCGACGCCGATGAACTCGAAGACCTGCCGCGCCCCGGCGTCGTAGTCGTCGATCATTGCATCGTAGTCGATCGCCAGGATGCGTTCCGGCAGCTCGTTCAGCAGCCGCTGCATCTCGTGGTGGTGCGACAGCCAGCGGTGCGCGAACTGCTGGACGGGTGTGAGCTCGTCGTATCGCGCCGCGAGCTCGTGTGTGATGCCGAGGAACCGATTCGGGACGGGGAAGTCGCGCCACCGTGCATGCCATGAGCGGACGCCCTTGTGCTTGAGAGACGAGGCCGCAACGCCGAACGGGTTTCGCTCGACCGCGAGGAATCGCGCTCCGCCGCCAAACGCCTCGGCCAGCGGACGGGCAAGCCAGAGGTTGGGATGACTCTTGTCCGCGTAGTGCGAGGGACGTGCCCGCCGCAGCTGCCGCCGGTAGTAGCGCAGGATGCGCGGAAGGTTCTTGCGCTCGCGCGCCGGGTCGAGGGCTGCGGAGGTGACCAGTCCGAAGACCTTCGGATCCTCCACGGTGGTGTGAATCCGTGGGTGCGCATCGAGCGTGTACCCCGCCCAGTGCGTCCCCGAGCGGCCACTGCCCACCACGAACACGATCCGCTGGTCAGTCGTCGCAGACAAGGCGGGAGGATAGCGGTCGCCCGCAGCGGCGCGAGATCGAGCAGCGCGCGAATAGCGTCGTTCGCACCGCCGCGAGCCCGCATCTCGAACCAGTGGCCGAGCAGCACGAGCGTGCGCGCGTGAGCGCCAAGTAGGCGCCGCCCTTTTCGAGATGCGGTGGCGGACACCCATGCGCCTTTCCAGCGCGCCTCGGCCCGTCCACCTGGCTGACACGAACTCTCGCAGAGCAGGTTTCCTGCAGCGGCAGTGAGGGTTGGTTGCCCTGGTGTGCCGCCCGTGCCGGGTCAGGCCGGGTGAGCAGCCTGCCCGGGGGCGCAGCGCAGTGCGCGGTGCATGACCACGCACCCATCGCGCCATCATGCTAGCCCGCAGTCCGTGGCAGGTTCGAAATCCGAACCGGTTGGTTCGAATCTCGGTCTAGCCGCACGGGGGCGCGCGGGCCTACCGTGGCTACATGACTACCGAGACGGCAACTCCCGACCGCGCAACGAGCGGAGGACGACCATGAGTGCTATCCGGACGCCGCCGCGCGAGACCGAGGGGCTCGACGAGTTGGGGGGCGCGCTGCACGGCGAGCTGCTGCTGCCGGCGAGCGTCGGCTATGACACCGGTCGCAGGATCTGGAACGGCGCGATCGACCGCCGGCCGGCCGGCATCGCGCGCTGCACCGGCGTCGCCGACGTCGTCGCCGCGGTGCGCTTCGCACGCGAGCGTGATCTGCTCGTGGCGGTCCGCTCAGGTGGCCACGGGGTCGGCGGTCACGCGCTGTGCGACGGCGGCCTCGTGATCGACCTGTCGCCGATGAAAGGCATTCACGTCGACCCACAAGCCAGGACGGCGCGCGCCGAAGCAGGCGTGCTGTGGGGCGAGCTCGACCGCGAGACCCAGCTCTTTGGGCTTGCGACGGTGGGTGGAATCGTGAGCCACACGGGCGTTTCGGGGCTGACCCTGGGGGGCGGGATCGGCTGGTTGATGCGCAAGTACGGGGCGACGGTCGACAACCTGCTCTCCGTCGACCTCGTCACGGCGGATGGCGAGCTGGTCACCGCCAGCGAGAACGAGAACCCCGATCTGTTCTGGGGAGTGCGCGGCGGCGGCGGTAACTTCGGCATCGTCACGTCGTTCGAGTACCGCCTGCATCCGGTCGGGCCGATCGTGCTCGCCGGGCCGATCTTCCACCCGCTCGAAGACGCGCCGGAGGTACTGCGGTTCTATCGCGAGCTCGCGGCTGCCGCGCCCGACGAGCTCACGACGATCTTCGAGCTCGAGCTCGCGCCGCCACTGCCGTTCCTGCCCGAGGACGTGCACGGCAAGCCGATAGTCATGGTGGGCGCGTGCTACGCCGGGGCGCCTGAGGACGGGGCCGAGGTCGTCCGGCCGCTGAAAGAGTTCGGCAGCCCGATCGTCGATCGGCTCGAGCCCAAGCCGTACGTGGCGCTGCAGTCGATGTTCGACCCGTTGGTGCCGCACGGCTGGCACCGCTACTGGAAGTCCGTCGAGCTGCCGACGCTCACCGACGGGGCGATCGACACGCTCATCGACCACACCTCGCGGATCACGTCGCCACGCTCATACACCATCATCTTCCAGCTCGGCGGGGCGCTCGGTCGCGTGCCAGAGGACGCAACCGCCTTCAGCCAGCGCGACGCCACGCACAACGTCGTCATCAACGCCGTCTGGACCGAAGACGACCCAGAGGGCGACCGGCACATCGCCTGGGCGCGCGACTTCTTCGACGCCATGCAGCCCCACGCGCGCGACCGCGTCTACGTCAACTTCCTCGGCGACGAGGGACCCGACCGCGTTCGACAGGCCTACGGCACCGAGAAGTACGACCGGCTGGTCGAGCTCAAACGCAATTACGACCCCACGAACTTCTTCCGCCTCAACCAGAACATCCCGCCGAAGTAGCTCTCGCTGAGGCGCCCGGTTTTACGCCAGAGTGGCTAAGCGCCGGGTAGAAGCTGCATGGTCGTTACGCGGTCGGGCGGTTCGTACTGAGCAGAGGCCGATCCGTTGACGCAGTTCCCGCAGATGGCGACAGGCGGAGTTCGATCAACGTTGGGAGGGTTCAGCCGATCACACTAAACTCGCGAAATGGCTGGCGTGGTGGGCGATGGCTCGGATCTCGCTCGTCAGCTCGAGGATTTGCGCGGGCAGCAGCGCGCGATCAGCGGCGTCCTTCGGGCAGTCGCCCGCTCCGTAGGCCTGCAACCGGTGTTGGACGAGGTGATCGAGGCGGCTACGCAGCTCTGCGACGGCGAGTACGGCTCGCTCCACCTCGCCGAGGGGAATCTGTTTCCGGCTGTCGCCTGCAGCGGTAGCTTCGAGCAGTGGGAATACGACAAGCAGCATCCCCACACGCTCGACCGGACGACGATCGTCGGTCGCGCGGCGCTGACGCGGAGTCCCGTGCACATTCCAGACGTCCTGGCAGATCCCGAGTACTTCTATTCCGGGCCGCGTACCGGCTTTCGCTCAGGTCTCGGGGTTCCGATCCTCTTCGAGGACGAATTGATCGGCGTGATGGGGATTGTGCGCGCTGAGCCAGGGTCGTTCACCGACGAGCACATCCAACTTGTTCAGACCTTCGCCGACCAGGCCGCGATCGCGATCGCGAACGCGCGCCTGCTGGACGCGGTCGAGCGACAGCGAACCGAGCTCTCCCGCTTCGTCTCCCCCCAGGTGGCAGAGATCATCTCCAGCCAGGAAGGGGAGCAGCTGCTCGCCGGCCACCGCGCCTACATCTCCTGCCTGTTCTGCGACCTGCGCGGCTTCACTGCATTCGCCGAGACAGCTGCGCCCGAGGAACTTTTTGAGGTGCTGCGCCAGTACCACGGCACGCTCGGCGAGCTGATCCAAGCCTACGAAGGCACGCTGGAGCATTATGCGGGCGATGGGCTGATGGTCTTCTTCAACGACCCTCTCCCTCTCGAAGAGCACGAGCTTCAGGCGATCCGGCTCGCGCTAACCGCTCAGGAGCGGTTCGCCCAAGTGGCCGAGCGGTGGCGAAAGCGCGGAACGGAGCTCGGGCTCGGGATCGGAATCGAGGCCGGTTATGCAACGCTCGGCCGGATCGGCTTCGAAGGTCGCTACGACTACGGTGTGCTCGGGCCGGTGACAAATCTCGCCAGCCGGCTCAGCACCCGCGCCTCGGCGGGCCAGATCCTGATCGGCCAGCGGCTTTTCGCCGCCGTGGAGGAAGCCGTCGAGGTAGCTGCCGTCGGCGAGCTCGAACTGAAGGGCTTCGGACGGCCAGTTGCCGCGTACGAGGTCCGCGGGCTGCGCTCGTCGTAGTTCCAGGTTCCGAAGAGCCCTTCTGCCCCACGGGGCGAGACGGCCCCTTCACCCGCTGAGCTTGGGCGAGATCGCAGACGGCCTCGACGCGGTGTCTCCATCGGCGAGGGAGGGAGCGGTGCGCAGCCTGAAGATCGGATCACGCTTGCGCCACAACCTCCAGGTACCTCAGCCGACACGAACGTGGCAGGCGCTCCCGGCACTCCTTGAGCGGCGCGATCCGCTGCATCCTTCGCCGCGTCCTCGCTCTCGTACAGGATCAGGCTTCGCCCCGCGGTGCCGTCCAGCGACCGCACCCATATGCCGCTCTTGAAGCCGGCCCCTTGGCTGATCATCGGGATGACCCGATCGCGCAGGAATTCGGGGGCGTCGTCGCGTGCCGGATCAAGTTCGACGTGGACGAGTAAGGCGTGCATCAGATCCTCCTCTCGTTGGCTCCGTCGAATGCGACGAGGAGCAGCACCGGATCGGTGAGCCGGACGACCGTACCGTCGCGGCGCGCCGAGTTCAACTTTAGGTCGCCCATGGCGATGTTGCCCATCGCCGGTGCGCTAGGGCGAGCTTCCTTGGCTCAAGCGGACGCAGTCGCGCTCCGAGCCGGGGCGAGCGTACCCGCGGAGACGACGAGCGTTCCAAGGCCGGGGTTCGCCTCGCCCGTGAACGTAGCGATGGTGCGATTGAGCCAGTCGAGCCCCGCTGCGCCGGTCCGGTACATGGCGAAGCCGTGGAACGGAAGCGCAATATCCGGCCACTGGAACTCCTCACTCAGCAGAACCTCCGGGGGCGGGAGCTCGAAACCCGTGGGCGGGAGCAGGTAGCCCCCGGCGCGTACCGACACGCTTCCGCGCTCCGTCGCCAGGACCTCCCACACGTCAAGTACACCGACACCGTCGGAGCGGAACAGCGAGGTAGTCGGTGCCGCGCACGCTCGCGCCGGCGAAATCGCCGTCGACGACCGATCCGCTGAAGTGCGCGTCGAGACGGAGCCCCTCGGGCACGAGCCCAATCGTGACCAGATCCGTGAAGGTCGCCGCGAGACGGTAGAGGTGACCAGAGGTCGATGATCTCCCCTCTTTCGATTGAGAGCCTCGCGAGTGTAGCGCGGCATCGCCGCAGTCGTTGCTCGGCGGGCCACTGATCTCAGCGTAAGTGGCGCGCTCGCCGCCCGCCAGGAGAGAATCTGCCCGTATGCAGGGAGATTCGTGGCCTCAGGGGTGAGGCCGGTGAGATACGTGCTCAAGGGAGGGCCGAGGACACCCCGGCGTGTGTGTGCACCGGACGAGGGTTCCCGGGCACGTCTGACACGGTTGGTGATGGAGCCATGTGGCCTGGCCGCTAACGATGCCTGTCGAAGTGGGCCCGCCTGGATTCGAACCAGGGACCGACGGATTATGAGTCCGGTGCTCTAACCGCTGAGCTACGGGCCCGTGGATGAGCGTATCGCGCGGCGCGCATCGACAGGCCGCGGCTCCGACGGCGGCGTTCGCTACGCTCCCCTCGACAAGCAGGTCGGTACGCGGTCAGAATCTCGGCAACCGCGGTCGCGTGAGGGGGAGGGACGAGCGACGTGAAGGTCTTCCAGACCGAGCATCAGGTGCAGACCGAAGCGGGTCTCGAGATCCGCGACATCACCGACGACGTTCGCGCAGGCCGTCGAGGAGAGCGGCATCAGCGACGGCATCGTCTGCGTCTACTCACCACACACCACCTGCTGCGTTCGCGTCAACGAGTTCGAGACCGGGCTCCTCGAGGACTTCACCCGGTTGCTGCGCCGGCTCGTCCCGAGCGAGAAGTACTACGCCCACGACGACTGGGATCTCCGCACCGAGAACGTCTGCCCGGAGGACATGGAGTTCGGGAACGGGCATTCCCACTGCATGTCGCTTCTACTCGGACCTGCCGGCGAGTCGATCCCGCTCCGCGAGGGCGAGCTCTGCCTCGGCACCTGGCAGCGCGTGCTCTTCATCGAGCTCGATCGGTCGCGCGAGCGCCGCTGGGTCGTCCAGGTCGTCGGCGACTGACCTCTACGCAGCGGTCTCGTCGGACTGCATGAAGCCGAAGATGTTGCCCTCGGTGTCCTTGCAGTAGGCGAGCCAGCCGACTCCGGGGACCGCCATCTTCGGTAGCGCCACCATGCCTCCGGCACCGACCACCCGATCGACTTAGTCGTCGACCGACGGAACGTCCATGGTGCAGACGTAGGCGATCACCGCGTCGCCGGATCCTCCCTGCCGCCTCACCAGGCCTCCGTTGATCCCCGGCTCGTTATCCGGCCCCGTCGTCACGAGCCAGTAGTCGGCGGGTCCTTCCCACTTCGGCGAAGGTCCAGCCGAGGACGGCGGTGTAGGAACCCCACCGCCCGCTCGGGATCGTCCGCATGGATCTCGAAACGCACCGGCCGCGCCATGTCTGCTCCTCTCCTCGAGGAGACGGCTCGTCGAGGCACGGTGGAGCGGGGCTCGAACGGCAGCTGAGAGGAGATCCGCCCCGTACCGTCCGCCGCCGCAGATCCCGCCCGTCAGCTCACGCCGGTCGGGACACTCCGATCACGAAGCCCACGCGAAGCCTCGGTGGAGGTCATTCGACGCGGTCGAGCACCGGATCGGGTCGCTCGCCAGGGAATTCCACCCACTTCGTCTTCATGCATGGGTAGTGCTTGGCCGCCTCGACGAGATCCATGAAGCCGGCAACTGCGGCGTCGAAGCGATTCTGAAGCTCGGCGTCCGCGATGCGTCCGTTGTCGTCGAAAGCCTGATGGGCCCGGGCGAGTGAGAACATCTCCGGATAGATCCGTGCGCCCAGGTGCTCGAACGGAACGCGCAGTGCCCAGAGCCCACGATTGCCGCCGGCCATCGACGGCGACGCGGAGAGCAGCAGCCCGTGGCGCTCATGGAACGGTTGCGGGCGCGACCGCGACACCCAGTCGACCGCGTTCTTGAGCAGGCCGGGCATCGACGCGTTGTACTCCGGGGAGGCGATCACGAACCCGTCCGTAGCCTCCAGCCGCCTCCGCAGCTCCTCGGCGCCGGGCGGTAGGCCCTGCGAGCGTTCGCGATCCGAGTCGTAGGACGGGACGTCGAAATCGCGCATCGTCGCGTGATCGACGGTACCTCCCTGTGCTTCGATCGCTTCGACCGCAAGGCGAGCAAGGCCGCTGTTCAGCGACTCGGCGCGTAGCGCCGCAGAGAAGACGAGGAAGCTAACCGGCTCACGGGGCTGATCAGAGATGGTCACGGTCGACTCCTAGCATCGGTATGCGGAGCTGGTACTCGGGCCCGCGACGGCACGAGCCCGGCCCCCGCCGGAAGTGGCGGGAGAAACAATCCTCCGTGCCGGCAGCGACGACGGCAACCGCCGACCCGCGGCGATGGCTCGAGACTCCCCGGACTGGACTCGAACCAGTAACCCTCCGGTTAACAGCCGGATGCTCTGCCAATTGAGCTACCGGGGAAGGCAGCAGCCGGATTCTAGCCGCGGCCGCGGTCAGGCGAGCTCTGACACCGCGGCCCGGACCTTCGTCGAGCTGGGCCTGCAGCTCCTTCGTCCGCCCGAGATCGGCTGACGCCAACTCGCGCCTGAGCCCGCGCTCGCGCAGGCGGAGAAGAAGCTCCTTCGCAGTCTCCGCATCGATCCCCTCGGAGGCGGCGAGCGCGTCGAGCTCGGCCTCGAGCGGCACGAGCTCCGCGTCGGGCTCCGTGCCGTCGACCAGCCGACGCCGCATGCGCCGGTGGAGATCAGCGTCGAAGTGCTCCTCGTTCGAGCTCGGCGAGCATCCGCACGAGCTCCGGGTGGACGAGACAGCCCGCGAGAACGCGGCGCTCGAGCCGCTCTCCC
The DNA here is from genome assembly GCA_963797645.1 of uncultured Thermoleophilia bacterium. Taxonomy (GTDB): domain Bacteria; phylum Actinomycetota; class Thermoleophilia; order Gaiellales; family Gaiellaceae; genus CAWCQC01. The sequence continues at coordinate 14,340 of CAWCQC010000014.1, forward strand.
GCCTCCACCACCTTGCGCGACACCGCGCCGGTTGCCCGCGAGACCCGTGGCGCGAGCGCCGCCTGGAGATCGCGCGGAAGATCGAGCTGGTCCGACGCGTACTCGATCGCCTCGAGCCACTCCGTGTTCTGATCGAACGCGGCGACCACCGCCTGGACGCGCTGGAATGCCGCCTCGCGCGTCGGCGCCCGGTCGATCTCGAGCTTCACGCGGTAGCGGGGATACGACTCCGCCGTCTCGAGGCGAGCCGCGAAGCCGTCCGCGGCCTCGGCCGGGTCGGTGCCGGGGGAGAGAGCGACGACGCGCACCTCGTCGAACTCCCGATAGGCGAGATCCATGCCGCGCAGCGTCGCTTCGGCGCCCGCCCGGTCCGCGTCGAAGCACAGATACAACCGGGAGGTGAGGCGCCGCAGCTCGCGCAGCTGGCGCTCGGTGAGCGCCGTTCCCATCGCCGCGACCGCCGTCGGCAGGCCCGCCTGGTGGAGTGCGAGCACATCCGTGTACCCCTCGACGACGATCGCGCGATCCTCCTTCGCGATCGTCGCGCGTGCACGGTCGAGGCCGTACACCAGCGACGCCTTGTGGAAGAGCTCGCTCTCGGGCGAGTTCACGTACTTCGCCTTGATCGGATCCTGCTCCGAGAGGCGCCGGGCGCCGAACCCGAGCACGCGCCCGCGCGCATCGGCGAGCGGGAAGACGAGACGACCTGCGAAGTAGTCGTTCCCGCGGCGGTTGACGAGCCCGGCGGCGGCGAGCTCCTGCGCCGAGTAGCCCTTCTCGCGCGCGCCTCGCGGCATGCGGTCGCCGCCCGGGGAGAGGCCGAGCCGGAACTCGCGGCAGATCTCCTCGCCGAGCCCCCGGCCGGCGAGGTAGTCGCGCACCGGTTCGCCTGCCGACGCCTCCCAGAGGTAGCGCTCGTAATAGCGGGCCGTGGCGTCCAGCAGGTCGAGCAGCCGCTCACGCCGCCGCCGGCCCTGCTCGTGCTCCGGCGAGCGACTCCTCGTACTCGAGCTGGACCCGGTGGCGGTCGGCGAGCCACTCGACCGCCTGGACGAAGTCGAGCCCTTCCGTCTCGCGAACGAAGGTGATCACGTCGCCGCCGGCGCCGCAGCCGAAGCAGTGGTAGAGCTTCCCGACCGGGTTGACCGAGAAGCTCGGCGTGCGCTCCTCGTGGAACGGGCAGCGGCCCGTCCAGCGGCCGCCGACCCGCCTGAGCTGGGTCTTCGCCGAGACGATCTCGACCATGTCGGCCGCCTCGACCACCTCCCGGACGGAGGCCGGCTTGATCAGGGCCATGCGAGCGCGAACCGGTCGGTCATGCCGGCCACGTAGTCCGTCAGGCGCTGCGGCAGGTCGCCCGGCCGATCGGCGGGCAGCTCGTCGGGGTGCTCCGCCAGGTAGTCGAAGATGCGCCGCACGGTGGCCGCGGCCCGCTGTCGCTCGGCCTCCGCGGCCGGGCCGAGGTACACGCGCTCGAACATGAAAGCCCGCAGGCTCAGTCATCGCCTCGCCGACCTCGGCGCTCTGGAGGATGTCGTCCTTCCCGGCCGACGTCTCGACGAGATCGTGGACGAGCGTGTCGATCCGCTTGGAGCCCGTGCTACCGAGGAGTGCGATCTCGTCCGCCGGAAGGTCGCCGGGCGAGAGGATCCCGGCCCGGAGGGCGTCGTCGATGTCGTGGTTGATGTAGGCGACCCGGTCGACGAGGCGAACGATCTTCCCCTCGAGAGTCGACGGCTCGACCTGGCCGGTATGCGTCGAGGATCCCGTCCCGAACCTCGGCGGTCAGGTTGAGGCCGCGACCGTCGCGCTCGAGCACGTCGACGATCCTCAGCGACTGCTCGTTGTGACGAAAGCGCCGACCGAACCGCTCGGAGAGCACCGCGTCGAGCGCCTCCTCGCCGGTGTGCCCGAACGGCGGATGGCCGAGGTCGTGCCCGACTGCGATCGCCTCGGTGAGGTCCTCGTTCAGCCGCAGCGCGCGGGCGACGACCCGCGAGATCCCGGCCGCCTCGAGCGTATGCGTGAGCCGCGTGCGGAAGTGGTCGCCTCGCGGCGCCATGAAGACCTGGGTCTTGTACTTCAGCCGCCGGAACGACTTCGAGTGCACGATGCGGTCGCGGTCGCGCTGGAACGGCGTCCGCAGCCGGCACTCGTCCTCGGCGCGGCCCGCCCGCGCGTCTCGTACGAGCGCACGGCGAACGGCGAGAGCGACTCCTCCTCGAGCCCCCGGATGCGGGCCTCGAAGCCCTCGGCAACCGCTCCGGCTAGCTCGGGCACGTCACAGCAAGCGTAGCCGCAGGGGCCGTCAGCGCAGGCAGAGCGAGCCGAGGTCGACGAGGCCGCTGTACAGCGGCAGGAAGATCTGACAGCCGACCCGGCTCGAGAAGAGCTGGGGATAGCTGAAGTCCGTGTACAGGGGGACGAACGCAGCCTCTTCGGCGAGACTCTCGTCGATCGCCCGCCAAGGCGGCGGCCGTCCCGGGCCGACGACCGTGAGCGCCTCGTCGATCTCGTCGAGCAGCGCTTCGTTCGTAAACCAGGGCGGGAAGAAGTAGTCGGGAGAGCGCGGCGAGACGACCGGGTAGATGATGTTCTCCGCGTCCGCGAAGTCGAGGCGCCCAGCCGGCGAAGAGCCCGGTCAGCTCCGTTCCCGGGCGGACGGCCTCGGCGAAGGAGTCGTCAGAGGGTTCGAGGACGACGCGGATACCCACCGGCTCGAGCTGGTCGCGGATGGCGGAAGCGACACGCCGATCCTCCTCGGCGAAGCGCAGGAAACCAAGCCTGACCGTCGCGGACCGCCCGTCCATCAGCCCTCTGGCCGTCGCGGCGTCGCCGCCCGCCGGCACGAGAGGCTCGGGAGCGTGTCCCGGCACACCGGGGCCGATCAGGCGCGTGATCGGGTAGCCCTGCGCGAGCCGTGCCAGCGTCTCGCGATCGAGACCGAGCGAGAAGGCGCGCCGCACGTCGGGATCGGCGAGCATGCCGTGGCGCGTATCGAGCTGAATGAAGCGGATGAGGTTCGACGGGGGCCGGACGAAACACGGCTGCTCGCCGGTGCTCGAAAGGCAGTCCTCCTTCCCGAACTGCCGCTCGAGCCGGCCGTCGAAGGAGAACGCCGGGCTCGACTCTTCCCCGACGTCTGCCACGAGATCGGCGCGGCCCTGCTCGACGAGCACCGCCGCGCGCTCGGGGTCGCCGGCCACGGCGAACACGATCCCGTCGAGTTGCGGAGAACGCGTGCCGGCGTAGTTGGGGTTCGGAAGGACGACGAGCTGCTCGCCTGCGGCATGGGTGTCGACGTAGTACGGCCCGGCGGACGCGATCGGCTGCAGCAGCCCCGCCTGGCCCTCGCTCACGGGGGTGCCGGCCGGCACAACCGTGGCACACGGCGACGCGAGGCGCGCGGGGAGGGTCGCCGAGGGCGCCGTCAGCTCGATCGAGATCGTCTCACCTTCGACGGAGATTCCGGCGACGTGGTCCGCGTTCCCTTCCTGGAACTCCGCGGCGCCGACGACGTCGCCGCCCAGGAGGTAATTGCAGAACCCCTCTTCGGCGATCGCACGCTCGAGCGAATAACGGACGGTCTCTGCGGTCACCGGCTCACCGGAGGGAGGCGAGAAGCGGAATCCTGGACGGACCGTGAACGTGTACCGTCGCAGGTCGTCGGATACCTCGGGTGGGCCTGCCGCCAGCTCGGGGATGATCTCGGCGGTACCGTCCGGCGCGGGCTGGTAGCGCATCAACCCGACCCCGATGCGAGTAGGCGAGGACGAGCGACGGTACGTCGTTGGTGGCGGCTGGATCGGTTATAGGGGTGCCTTCCGCCAGCGCGACACTGATGACGCGGTCACCCTCGATGGCGGCGCGGCCCTCGGCTGCCGAGAGCTCGAGGCCGACCCAGAGCCGTTCGTCGGTCACGGCCACGCCGAGCGGGCGGTGGCCCGTCTTCGTCTGGCGAACGGCGTCCGTCCTCGGGTCGAGCCGGCTGACCGTGCCGGCGCGAGAGTTCGAGACCCAGAGGTAGCCGTCCGCCTCGATCATCTCCCAGGGGCCGGCGCCGGTCCTGATCTGGCCGCGAACCGACGCGTCGCGGTCGAGCTTCCAGACTCCGCCGCTCGCATCCATCGCAACCCAGAGGTATCCCTCGGCGGCGACGGCGGCGACGGCGCCGCCGCCCGCGAGCTTCCCGGTGGCCTCGACTTCCCCCGCCGCCGAGAGCCGCATGACGGCGCTGCCGTCGTCGTAGAGCGCCCAGATATCACCGCCCCCGGCGACGATGTTGGTGGATGCCGGAGGGCCGTCGGGCAGCCTCCAGGTGCGAATGACCTCGTTGTCGGCCGGGTCGATTCGCGCGACCCTGGCCGGGTAGCCGTAGGTCACCCAGATCTCGTCGCCGACGCGCGCAACGCCGCCCGGCTGGATGCCGAAGTTCTGCTGGAGGCCCTTGTGCGGCAGGCTGATCCGGGCGACGGTCCGGTGGAAGACGGGATCGGCGCGAATCAACTCGTCGCCCGCCTCGGTCGTGTACCAGATGGATCCGAACTCGACGGTGGGCAGAAAGCGGTGCGGCCGGTCGACGGGGATGCGGTTCAGAACAGTCGCGTTCACGGGGTCGACCTCGACCAGGTACTGCAGGTTCGGGTCGAGGCCGTAGAGCGACTGCTCTCCTGTGACGAAGCCCCACGCCGTCTGGCCGGCGATCGACTCGTTGGGCTTGCCCGTCGTTGGATCGAAGACTGACGAGCGAGTTCGCGGGTACCGCAGCGGACGCCACCTGGGCCGACGTGCCGGTGGTCGGCTGGCCGCCCGTCTGCCGCTGACTCGCTTCCACCACCCGTCAGCGTCAGCACCGCCGCGACGGCTGCAGCGACTACCAGCAGCGCGCCGAGCGCCACCAGAAGGACGCGCCTCGACGCCAGGCCGCGCGCGGCGGCGAGCGTCGGGGCCGGCTCGCGTCGGCCGGCTGCACCTCGACGAGCGTCACCGGCTCGTCGAAGCCCTTGAGCCGCTCGGACCTTCGCCGCCCGTAGGCGACCCCCTCGACCTTCCCGGCGAGATGCACGACCCCGTCCGAGGCCAGCACGTCGCCCGGGCCCGCGAGCGCGCACAAGCCTCGCCGCACGGTTCAGCGCGCCTCCGCGATAGCCGTCCGCGACGGCGACGGCCTCGCCCGCATCGAGCCCGACACCTATCCCGCGCGGCAAGCTCCTCGTCGGCGACCCGGCGCTGCAGCGCGAGCGCGAAGCGCAAGCGCCTGGCGGGCCGACGCGAACACGATCAGGGCCTCGTCGCCGCGCAGCTCGTGCAGCCGGCCGTCGAACTCGGGGGCGAGCGCGCCGACCAGCTCGGCGAAACTGGATGCGAGCGCGGCCGCGGCCTCGTCGCCCTGCTCGCGCGTGTAGGCGGTATAGCCGCGGATGTCGCAGAACACGAACGTCTGAAGGACGGCCGCCGGTTTCTCGGGAGACGCCGGCCGGTCGGGCGTCTCGCCGGCCAGCGCAGCCTCCACTGCGGCGATCATCGCGCCGCAGGTCGGATAGCGCTCGTCGCGGTTCTTCGCGAGCGCGACCGCGACTACGTCGTCGAGCGTCGCGGGCAGCTCCGGGCGACGCTCGGTCACGCGCGGGACCGGCTCCTTGAGGTGTGCGAGCAGCGAGGCGATCTCGTTCTCGCGCCCGTACGGCGGCGCACCGGTCAGGCACTCGAACAGCACGCAGCCGAGTCCGTAGACGTCGGCGCGCCCGTCGACCGGCAATCCGTCGATCTGCTCGGGCGCCAGGTAGTCGACGGTGCCGACGACTCGATCGCTCACCGGTCAGGCTCGTCACCGTCGACGCGTGCTTGGCGAGCCCGAAGTCGCACAGGTAGGCATGCTCGCGCTCGCCGTGGCGGGCGACGAGGATGTTGCCCGGCTTGACGTCGCGGTGCACGAGCCCGCGCTCATGGGCCGCGTCGAGCGCGGATGCGACCTGCGACAGGAGCGCGACCGTTCGTCGGGGTCCAACCGGCCGACCTGGTGCAGGATCGAGCTCAGGTCTCGCCCGTCGACGTATCGCATGGCGATGAACAGCACCCCGTCGGCTTCTCCAACCGCATGGATCGGGACGATGTTCGGGTGCTCGAGCGACGCGGCGAGCTTCGATTCGCGCAGGAACCGCTCGCGGAACCGGGGGTCGCGTGCAAGCTCGGGAAGCATGACCTTCAACGCCACCCGGCGGTCGAGCGCGACGTCGAGCGCCGAGTACACGACGCCGGTCGAGCCGTCACCGATCGGCGCCTCTATCCGGTATCCGGCAAGTGCCTCCCCGTGCCGCAGTTGGGTCACACGAACAGCGTTGCGCACGGGCGCGACGCGGTCAAGGATGCCGAGGGCTCAGAGGATGATCGGAACGGTGCCGCCGTCGGCGCTCCAGGCGGCCCCGTCACGTAGCTGGCGCGGTCCGAGCAGAGGAAGGCGACGACGGCTGCGATCTCCTCGGGCTCGGCCATGCGCCCGAGCGGGCGCCCGCCGCCGACGCCCGCGAGCACCTCGTCGCGCGTCTTGCCGGATCGTTCCGAGACCTGGTCGGCGAGACCTCCCGAGGCGAGCCACGCAGGCGAGCGCGTCGGGCCCGGGCAGACCGCGTTACAGAGGATGCCGTCCTTCGCATAGACGTCTGCGACGAGCCGGGAGAGCGAGAGCACGGCCGCCTTGGTCACCGAGTAGTCGGGCATGCCCGTCGAGGGCCGCTTGCCGGCGGTCGAGCTGACGTTCACGATCCGCCCGTGGCCGCGCTCCCGCATGCCGGGAACGACAGCCCTGATCGCCCTCACGTAGCTCATCACGTTCAGCTGCCACATCGCGTCCCACTGCTCGTCGGGAACGTCGGCGAAGTCGATCTGCACGGCGAGGCCGACGTTGTTCACGAGGCAGTCGACCCGGCCGAACACCTGCTCGGCCTCGGCGACGACTCGCTCTGGCTCCCCGGCCTGCGAGAGGTCACAGGCGATGCCGAGCTCCGCGGCCGTGTCGGCACGCGCGGTCTCAACCCGGTCTGCGTCGCGGCCCGTGACGACCACGGAGGCTCCGTCCGCGGCCAGCAGCCGCGCCGTCTCGAGGCCGATGCCGGCCGTCGAGCCGGTCACGACGCACACGCGGTCCTTGAGCCCGAGGTCCATGGCGGGCCGTACGATAGCCGCCGTGACTACGATCCTGCTCGCCCGTCACGGCGAGAGCGACTGGAACCGAGCACGGCGCTGGCAGGGACACGCGGACCGGCCTCTGACGCCACTCGGACGCGAGCAGGCGCAGGCGCTCGCCGCTCGGCTCGAGACCGTTCCCCTCGCGGCCGTGTACGCGAGCGATCTCGCGCGCGCGCGCGACACGGCCGCCGTCGTGGCCGCCGGGCGAGGCCTTTCGCTGCGAACGCGCAGCGACCTTCGCGAGGTCGACGTCGGCTCCTGGTCGGGCCTTACGCGCGCAGAGGTGGAGGAGCGGGAGCCGGACGGCGTCCAGCTCTGGGCCGGAGGTGGGAAGGGCTGGCAAGGCGGTGAGTCCTACGAGGAGATGTCCCGGCGCGTCCTCGACGCGATCTCCGAGATCGCATCCATGCATCCGGACGAGAACGTCCTCGTCGTGTCGCACGGCGGAGCGGTACGGGCAGTTCACGCTCGCGCGCTGGGCGTGAGCTTCCACGCGTATCGCCGCAGCGCCCCGGTCGAGCCGAACGCGCGGCTCTCGGCGGTGTCCGTCGAGGGAACCCGGCTCCGTCTGCTCCACATCGGCGACCAGGCCCTGGCTGATCGCGTTCCGTAAGCTCGACCAGCAGAAAGCGGGCGGCCGGGGCAGCACCACGGTCACTGAACCGGCCGGGGCAAACCCGCGCCGGCGATGGCCTGGACGACCCGCGTGGTTGAGCGGGAGAGGCTACCCTCCGCATGATGGAGGACTACACGAACAAGTATCGCGGTGAACAGGTCGAGATAGCGCTATTCGGCGGGGAATATCAGGAGGGTGTTCTGACCTCCTACTGCCTCATCGAGGAGGTCGTCCACGTCGAGCTGAACGGTCACATCCTGATCCCGCTCCAGAACGTCGCGTCCCTCCACTGCTCGAGCAGGTGCGACGCGCCCGAGCCCGACTGGCCCCCTCAGGGCCTCGCCGAGGGCGAAGGATAGGGCCGGCCGGATCCAAGTGAGATGAGCTTCCCGGAGCGTCCCGGTCATTCGGACCGGCTGCACATCGGCTCCGAATGAGCAGCCGCCTCGCTCCCGTCCGCAACGTCGCCAAGGCGCTTCTCGTGCTACTCGGGATCGTGGCGGCCTTCACAGCTCTCGGCTGGTGGCTCGGCGGTTTTCAGCTCGCGAGCGTCTTCTGCGTGATCGTGCTGCTGATCGTCACGACGATCCACTGGTACGGGCCACGGATCGTGCTGGTCTCGACTCGGAGCCTCTGAGCTCCCGGTCGGTGAGGCGCCGCTCGTGGCGATGGCTCTCGACCGGCTGGCCGAGGCCGCCGGCATGCGGCGTCCCAAGCTGTACGTGCTGAGGGATGGGTTTCCGCGATCGCTCGTCGTCGGCCGCAGCGCCGGCGAGGCCGGGATCGCAGTCAGCCACGGGCTGTTGACGACGCTCAGCCCGGCCGAGCTCGACGGAGTGCTCGCACACGGCCTCGCCCAGATACGGCATCGCGACGTCGTCATTCAGACGCCGATTGTCGTCCTCGCCGTCTGGCTCCTCGAGGCCAGCCGGATCGGCGGCTTCTTCCAGCGCGGTCTCCTGTTCGTTCTCGCGCCGGTCGCCGCAAGCCTCGTGCAGGTGACGTTGTCGCCGAAGCGCGAGTTCGCTGCGGATGCGCGCGCGGCTGCGATCTGCGGCTCGCCGCACGGGCTCGCCGACGCGCTCCTGCGACTCGAGCAGGCGATGGAGCTCGTCGAGTTCCAGGCCAGCCCGGCCACGGAGCCCGTCTACGTGCTCAATCCGTTCGGTGACGAGAGGCTCGCGACGTTGTTCCGAACACACCCCCCGATCGGCGAGCGGGTCGAGCGCCTGCGCGACCTCGACCCCGACTGGCGCGAACGGCTGCGGGCGGCGTGAGCGGGTCGAACGCCCGAGCTCAGCTACCGACTGCGTCTAGAGATTACGCGTAGGGGCGGGTGCTACCCCGCCCCTACGAGAAATAATCCGGCGGCGTCCTACTCTCCCGGGAGGTTGCCCTCCGAGTACCATCGGCGCTGGCGGGCTTAACTTCTCTGTTCGGAATGGGAAGAGGTGTTTCCCCGCCGCTAAGACCACCGGAAACCTATAGCTCTTTTCATGCGCAACCCTGCGCACCCTCAAAACTCCATAGCGACTTTGCGGTGTTCAGATCAAGACCTCGGACGATTAGTACGGGTCCGCTTAACACGTTGCCGTGCGCACACGTCCCGCCTATCAACGTGGTGGTCTACCACGGTCCTTACTCCCTCGAGGGGATGGGAGGCCTCATCTCGAGGTGGGCTTCCCGCTTAGATGCTTTCAGCGGTTATCCCATCCAGACGTAGCTAACCAGCAGCGCCGTTGGCACGACGACTGATACACCAGAGGTCTGTTCGTCCCGGTCCTCTCGTACTAGGGACGACTCCTCTCAAGCCTCCAACGCCCATGGCGGATAGGGACCGAACTGTCTCACGACGTTCTGAACCCAGCTCGCGTACCGCTTTAATGGGCGAACAGCCCAACCCTTGGGACCTACTCCAGCCCCAGGATGCGACGAGCCGACATCGAGGTGCCAAACCCTCTCGTCGATGTGGACTCTTGGAGAGGATAAGCCTGTTATCCCCGGAGTACCTTTTATCCGTTGAGCGACGGCAATTCCACTCTTAACCGCCGGATCACTAAAGCCTGCTTTCGCACCTGCTCGACTTGTCAGTCTCGCAGTCAAGCCCCCTTCTGCTTTTGCGCTCTTCGCACGATTTCCAACCGTGCTGAGGGAACCTTTGCACGCCTCCGTTACATTTTAGGAGGCGACCGCCCCAGTCAAACTGCCCACCTGACGCTGTTCCCGACCCGGTTCACGGCATCGGGTTAGAAGCCCAGAACACGAAGGGTGGTATCCCAAGATTGGCTCCACGAGGGCTAGCGCCCCCGCTTCACAGCCTCCCACCTATCCTGGACAACGTATCCCAAACTCCAACATCAAGCTGCAGTAAAGGTTCACGGGGTCTTTCCGTCCAGCCACGGGTACTCGGCATCTTCACCGAGACTACAGTTTCACCGGATCCCTCGTTGAGACAGTGCCCAAGTCGTTACGCCATTCGTGCAGGTCGGAACTTACCCGACAAGGAATTTCGCTACCTTAGGACGGTTATAGTTACCGCCGCCGTTTACCGGGGCTTGGATTCAAAGCTTCGCCCGAAGGCTAACCTCTCCTCGTGACCTTCCGGCACCGGGCAGGCGTCAGCCCCTATACGTCGTCTTTCGACTTCGCAGAGACCTGTGTTTTTGGTAAACAGTCGCTTGGGCCGTTTCACTGCGGCCTCCTCAAGCTCGGAGTCGAGAAGACTCTTTACTTTACCGAGGCGCCCCTTCTCCCGAAGTTACGGGGCCATTTTGCCGAGTTCCTTAACGAGGGTTCTTCCGATCGCCTGAGTATTCTCTACTCGCCTACCTGTGTCGGTTTTGGTACGGGCACGCCCAAC
>CAWCQC010000014.1:27500-216329 GCA_963797645.1 uncultured Thermoleophilia bacterium
GTCAATTCCTTTGAGTTTTAGCCTTGCGGCCGTACTCCCCAGGCGGGGCGCTTAATGCGTTAGCTTCGGCACGGACGGAGTCGACACCGCCCACACCTAGCGCCCATCGTTTACGGCGTGGACTACCAGGGTATCTAATCCTGTTCGCTCCCCACGCTTTCGCGTCTCAGCGTCAGTACCGTCCCAGAGAGCTGCCTTCGCCATAGGTGTTCTTCCTGATATCTGCGCATTTCACCGCTACACCAGGAATTCCACTCTCCTCTTCCGGACTCTAGCCAGATGGTTTCCAATGACAGCTGGAGGTTGAGCCTCCAGTTTTCACATCGGACCTACCTGACCGCCTACACGCTCTTTACGCCCAATGAATCCGGACAACGCTTGCCCCCTACGTATTACCGCGGCTGCTGGCACGTAGTTAGCCGGGGCTTCTTCTGGAGGTACCGTCACCCTCTGGGCTATTAACCCGAGTAGCTTCGTCCCTCCTGAAAGCGGTTTACAACCCTAAGGCCTTCTTCCCGCACGCGGCGTCGCTGCGTCAGGCTTTCGCCCATTGCGCAAGATTCCCCACTGCTGCCTCCCGTAGGAGTCTGGGCCGTGTCTCAGTCCCAGTGTGGCTGATCGTCCTCTCAGACCAGCTACCGATCGTCGCCTTGGTGGGCCATTACCCCGCCAACAAGCTAATCGGCCGCGGGCCCGTCCTCGGTCGGAGGCCGAAGCTACCTTTTCTCGCCGGCCCGTAGACCAGCGAGGCCATTCGGTATTAATCCGGGTTTCCCCGGGCTATCCCGAAACCGAGGGTTGGTTACCCACGTGTTACTCACCCGTTCGCCGCTTTCAGGGTCCCGAAGGACCTTTCGTCGCTCGACTTGCATGTGTTAAGCGCGCCGCCAGCGTTCGTCCTGAGCCAGGATCAAACTCTCCGTGAAAACCTGTCGCTCTCCGTCCCCGTGAGGGACGGGTTGCTAACGGTTCAGGAGTGTCTCGCCCCGGAAGGCGAACCTTCCGACGCGAGCATGTGTGTGCCCCGCGAGCTCAAGCCCGCGAGGCTTCTCGAACGCGTTGCGCTGTTGAGTTTTCAAAGACCGCGCCGCTCGGGCCGCCCCATGAAAAAGGCCCCCGACTCACGTCGCAGGGCCCTCGCTCGAAGTCGAATTGTCTCCGGGCTTTCGAACGAAGGGCTCTCCGTCGTCGAAGGTTGGCGTTGTCCAGGTGCGGCCGTGAAGGCAGCCAGGGAATGATAGCAGCGCCCGAAGGCCTGTCAAGAAGCCTTACCCGGCCAGCAAAACCCGTGCAAATCGACGCTTTCCCGCCTGAAGCAAGGCACCGTGGAGTCGATCGCGGGCGACCTCCAGGTCAAGCGTCACCTCACCCTCCAGTTTGACCGCCCCCTGCTCGACGAGCCTGCGGGCCTCGCTCGTCGACGGTAGGGCAAAGACCTCTTTCAGCACCGGCGGCAGGAAGACCGGATCCCCGTCGACCCGAACGGTGACGTCCGGCACGTCGGCCGGCGTCTCCTGGCGGCGTACGACCCGCGTGAAGTGCGCCTCCGCGCGGGCGGCGGCCTCAGCCCCGTGCGAGCGCTCGACGATCCATCGCGCGAGCGCGAGCTTCGCCTCCATCGGCTCGCGGTCGGGAACCGGCGTCCTCGACCACGAGCCGGTACCAGTCCGGCAGCAGCGTGTCGGGAATCCGCATCGTCCGGCCGAACTGCTCCTCGGGAGGAGCGGTGAGCGGGATGTTGTTCCCGAGCGACGAGCTCATCTTCGCGCCGTCCCAGGAGACGAGGATCGGCGTCGTCAGAGCGACCTGCGGCTCGAGCCCGTACGCCTGCATGACGTCCCGGCCGGCGAGCAGGTTGTAGAGCTGGTCGGTACCGCCCAGCTCGACGTCGGCCTCGACCGCCACCGAGTCGTAGGCCTGCATCAGCGGATACAGGAGCTCCGAGATCGAGATCGGCTCGTTCGCCCCGTACCGGTTCGCGAAATCGTCCCGTTCGAGCAGGCGCGCAACGGTCATCGTCCGCGTCAGCCGGACCACATCCGAGAACGAGAGTGCCGACAGCCACTCGCCGTTGAAGCGGATCTCCGTTCGCTCCGGATCGATGATCTGGTACGCCTGCTCGATGTAGGTCTGCGCGTTCCGGTCGATCTCGCCGTCCGAGAGAAGTGGACGCTCGGACGACCGGCCCGACGGGTCGCCGATCCGGGTGGTGTAGTCGCCGATGATGAGAACGCCGACGTGCCCCTCGTCCTGGAACGCGCGCATGCGCTGGAGCGGTATCCCCCGGCCGACGTGGATGTCGGGCGACGTGACGTCGATGCCGAGCTTCACGCGGAGGGGCCGGTCGAGCGCGAGCTGCCGCTCGAGCTCGCCTTCGGGTAGGACGTTCACCGCGTTGCGGGTCAGCCGGGAAGCGACCGGATCGGACATCGCGCTCGATCATAGAGGCGTCATGACTTCGCCCTGGATTCCGTACCCTGTTCCGGTCACGACCCGACGACGGAGGTGAAGATGTCGCTGCGATCGCTCCCGATGCTCCTGTGTGCCTGTGCCCTCGTCGTGGCGGGGTGCAGCGGCGGCTCGGGCGAGGGCTCCCCCGGCGGCGCAACGACCGGCACGACACTCACGACGCCGGAGGGAACGACAGGGGGCTCGGGCGACGGTACGCAGGAGGGCGGTGCCGGAACCGAGGCGGGCAGCGAGGGTGAGGCTGCCGAGACAGGAGCACCGGCACTCACGCTGACCCTCGCCGAGACGTCGCTCGGCCAGGTCCTCGCGGACGGTCGCGGCCATACCGTCTACCTGTTCACACCGGACAAGGTCGGGAAGAAGAGCGTCTGCACCGGGCCGTGCACCGAGGTATGGATTCCCGTTCGATCGCAAGACGAGCCGGCGGCAGGCGAAGGGGTCGACGCGTCGCTGATCAGTACGATCGAGCGGCCCGACGGCTCGGAGCAGGTCACGTACAAGGGCCATCCGCTCTATACCCTGATCGACGACGAGAGCCCCGGTGACGTCAAGGGGCAGAGCGTCGGCGGTGTCTGGTTCGCGGTGACGCCGGCCGGAGAGCAAGCCGGCTAGCACGAATCCGACTCCTACCGCCGTCCGAAGAAGAGGAGGCATGCGCACTGCCGTCGTCCTGTGCGTCACGCTCGGGCTCGCGCTGACGGCGCTCCTCGTGACGGGCGCGTTTCGTCCGTCTCCATCGTCGAGCATCGCCGGGACGGAGACCTCTCGCACCGGCGAGACAGCGAAGCTCCCGAACGGGACGCTCGTGGTCGGGAAGCGCGCGGGAAAGAGGGCCGCCGGGCTGTACGTCACTCCGAACGGCCGCTCCGAGGTGTCAGTCCGCACGATCCTGATCGGGCCGGACGGGCTCGGCGCGGACGGGCTCACGGTCTCGTTCTCCCAGCCCGACGGAGGTGAGGTTCCAGGGGAGCCGTGCGGCGTCGGCTGCTACCGGGCGGCCCGTCCGCTGTCGGCCGGCGTGCCGATCGTGGTGCTCGTGGGCGAAGGCGGAACGCAGACGAGCGTGCGCTTCGACGTGCCCGCGACCTGGGAGCCTGCGGCGATCGTCGCCAAGCGGCTGACACTCGGCCTTTCGGAACCTCGAGAGCGTCGTCTACGACGAGCGGCTCGCGACGGGGCTAGGGCGCGAGATCAACACCCGCTGGGTGATGGAGGCACCGAATCGGCTCTCGTACGTCATCCGTCGAGGCAGACGCGGGATCGTCGTGGGCAACCGCCGCTGGGACAAGGCGCGCGGCGGCCCTTGGGTCAGGAGCGGGACCACCCCACTGCGGGTGCCTGAGCCGCCATGGGGAGCGAAGATCGAGCTCGCGTCTCTCGTCGGGGAGGCGCGCGTCGGCGACCGGCCGACGTCGATCGTCACGTTCCAGAGCAAGGGACAGCCGGTCGCCTGGTTCACGGTCTGGGTCGACGAGGAGACCTCGTTGCCTTTGCGCCTGCGCATGACAACGGCCGCGCATTTCATGACCCAGCGCTTCATCGCCTTCGACAGCGGTGCCCGCGTGGAGGCACCGGCGCCATGACCACGCTGGCATGATCCGGGCAGTGGCTCAGCGTCTGCTCCCGTGGATCGTCGCGGCCCCGTTCATGTTGGGAGGGTCGCCGGCGGCCCACGTCTCGCCTACCGGCTGGTGACCCCCGCTGCGAACGAGCGGGCAGATCTGCTGGCGGCGACCGGGCACGGCTACCGCGGCCATGCAACGCCCGCGCCGGCAATGCTCGGAACGCTCTGCGTCATCGGGCCCATGGCACGGTTCGCGTCGGCCGTCCGAGGGCGCGGCGGCTCACGCACGCCGATTCGGCCGTCCTCGCTTCGCCTTCCAACCTCGCTCTGTGGCGCGCGGACCGCGCACCCCCTCTCCTGACTGCGTGACGCATGCCGCCGGTCCCGGCGGCCGTGCGCCAACGCACAGGAGGTCTCCGTAGCCTTCCAATCCGCACCGCCGCGGGTCGCCGTCCGCGCCCTGCTCACGTTCGCCGTGATGATCGCGGCTCTCGCCGCCGCACCGTCTGCCGGCGCCCATGCCGTCCTGCTCGAGGCGCAGCCGGGCGACGGAACGATCGTCGCCGAGTCGCCGCCCGAGGTCGTTCTCCGGTTCAGCGAGCCGGTCGAGACCGCCCTCGGCGCGATCAGGGTCTTCAAGGCAGATGGGACGCGGGTCGACGACGGATCGCTGACCCGCCCCGGGGCGCAGGCGGTCGCGACCGGGCTGCGACCTGATCTGCCTGACGGGACCTACACCGTGGCCTGGCGGGTCGTCTCGGCCGACAGCCACCCGGTTCGCGGAGCCTTCGTGTTCCACGTCGGCTCGCCGGGCGCGAACCCCGAAGGCATCGCAGGCGAGGTGCTGGCCGGCGGCGAGATATCAGGTGCCCTCTCGGCCGGGTTCACCACGGTGCGGTTCTTCACCCTCGCGCTCACCCTGCTCACCGTCGGGGGCGTGGTCGCGCTCGTGCTCGTGCTCGGCGGCGTGACCGGCGGTGGGCGACGCACGCTGCTCACCACGCTCGGCGGCCTGGCCGTCGTGCTCGGGCTCACCTCGCTGGCCGGAATCGTCCTCCAGGGAGCGGATGCGACGGGCGTCGGCATCGTCGACGCACTCGACTGGAGCCTGATCCGATCGGTGCTCGAGACGCGCTTCGGCCAGGTGTCCCTCGGCGCGAGCGGCGATCGCCCTCGCCTTGGCCGTCGTGCTCCTGCTCGCCCGAAGCCGGGACGGTGACCGGCGGGCGGTGCTCGACGTCGCGCTCGTGCTCTGTGTCGGCCTGGTTCTGGCGCCTGCAGCCTCCGGGCACGCGAACGTCAGCGGGGCCCTGGCCTTCGTGGCGGACGTCGTCCACGTCCAGGCGGCGTCGATCTGGGTCGGAGGGCTGGCGCTCCTCGTCCTCGCACTCGTGCTCGCACGAGGCCGTCGCTGGGAGCTCGCGACCGACGCTGTGCCTCGCTTTTCGCAGCTCGCCCTCGTCGCCGTTGCCGCGCTCATCGTGGCCGGGATCGTGAACGGCTACCTTCAGGTCAGGACGTGGAGCGGTCTCTGGGAGACGGCGTACGGGCGCTTGCTCCTCGTCAAGGTGACGCTTCTCCTGCCCCTGCTCGGGCTCGGGGCCTACAACCGCCTGCGCTCCGTGCCCCGCATCAGGGCGCGCCGTACGTCGTCGGCCGATCGCGGCTGGTTCCTGCGCACGACGGGCCTCGAGCTGGGACTGATGGTCGTGGTGATCGCTGTCACGGCACTCCTCGTCGCCGAGCCTCCGGCGCGCTCGGTCGTCACCCCGCCGGGGCCCGTCAGCGCGACTGCTCGGGCCGGCGACCTCGACGTGGAGCTCGTCGTCGATCCGGCACAGACTGGCGGGAACGCGGTCCACGTCTACTTGCGCGAGCCGTCCGGAAGGCCGGCGGAGGTCGATCAGGTCAGCCTGTCGGCGACCCTCCGCTCGCAGGGCCTCGGCCCGCTCCGCGCCGAGGCGCGAAGAGTCACCGTCGGCCACTGGGCGGCGTACGGCTTCGAGTTTCCCGTACCCGGGGACTGGCAGCTCCTCCTCGAGGCGCGGCGCGGCGAGTTCGAGTCGCTCTCAGCCCGTTTCCCGGTTCCGATCGAGGGCCGGGGATGAGGCGCTTCGGTGCAGGTCGGCAGGCCGATCGTCGTCGACGGGCGGGGCTCGGGATATTAGGAACTAGGCTGACCAGGAGGTTCCGATGAAATCGACTCGCCACGCACTCGCGCTCTGCGGCGTGGCGGTGGGCTCCATGCTCGTGATGGGGCCCACTGCCACGCCCGCGCTCGCCCACACCGGCATCACTTCGAGCTCGCCCAAGGCGGGGGCCAAGCTGGAACGGCCTCCGAGGCGCGTCACCGTCACGTTCAGCGCCGAGCCGCGGACAGGCTCGCTCGTCGTCCGGAACAGCACCGGCAGGGTGGTCTCGAGAGGGCCGAACGGCAAGGATCCGGCGAACGTCCGCCGGCTCCGGGTCACGCTCGTCCGCGGCCTGAGCCAGGGCCGCTACACGGTGCACTGGAAAATCACGTCAGCGGACGGCCACAAGCAGTCCGGGCGCTTCTCCTTCAGGGTCGTTCCGTGAGATTCACCGGACGCAGTCTCCTCGCCGGGGTCGCCGCGCTCGTCGTCACGGCCCTCGGCGCACCGGCCGCGTTCGCTCATGTCCAGGTTCAACCGGCGCTCGTCGCGCCGGGCGATTCGGTCATCTTCACCGTGGTCGTGCCGAACGAGCGGGACGTGGCGACCGTCGAGGTGGAGCTCCAGATTCCCGAGGGCGTCATCCCCTTCGCCTTCGAGGAGACGCCCGGCTGGAAGCGGAGCGAGCGCCTCGCAGCCGACCAGTCCCTGGACGTCGTCGCCTGGACGGGCTCGCTCCCGCCGGGCGGCTTCGTGCGCTTCTCCTTCCTCGCGGGGACGCCCGACGAGCCCGGGGAGATCACCTGGCCTACCGTGCAGACGTACGCGGACGGCGTGAAGGTGCGCTGGATCGGCCCTCCCGACTCCGAGGAGCCTGCCGCGGTGACGGTCGTCTCGGCTGACGCCGCCCGCCAGAACGCCGGCGGCGAGGGGGGCGGAGCCTCGCAACCGGAGGGGCCGCCTCCTACCACCGAGGCCGCCGGCCCGGCCGCGGCGCCCGCCGAGCCCGACAGCGACACCTCGACGAGCTGGCTCGCGGTCGCCGCTCTCATCGTGGCCGTGCTGGCGCTGGTCGTCGCGGTCGTCGGGGCAGTGAGACGCCGCCGGAGCTGAGCTCAGGCGACGCCGATCTGCCCGGCGAGCTCGCGGGAGATCGCGTGTTCCCCCTCGGCGACCACGATCGTGATCGGGCCGCCGAAGGGCGCGGTCTCCCGCAGCTCGACCCGCCGCCCCGGGACCAGTGACAGCGTCGCGAGGTACCGCAGGAGCTCAGCGTCCTCGGAGGGAACCCGCTGAACGGTGGCGGCCTCCCCGGGCTCGAGCTCGGTCAGCGGCCGCAGCGCTCTGTCGTTCAGGTGCAGCTCCGCGTCCGGAATCGGATCTCCGTGCGGATCGTACGTCGGGTAGCCGAGCTTCGCGTCGATCAGCGATTCGAGCTCCTCGGACAGCGCGTGCTCCAGCCGGTCGGCCTCCTCGTGGACGAGGTCGATCGACAGCCCGAGCGTCTCGGCGAGGTACTGCTCGAGCAAGCGGTGATGGCGGATCACCTCGAGCGCCACCTGCTCCCCTGCCTCGGTGAGTACGACCCCGCGGTAGCGCGTGTGCTCGACGAGCCCGAGCGCCGCGAGCTTCTTCAGCATCGCAGTCGTCGACGAGGGCGCGACGCCCATCGCCTTCGCGATCGCGGTCGTCGTGGCGCGGTCGTCGGACTCCTCGAGCTTGTAGATCTCCTTGAGGTAGTCCTGGATCGCCTCCGACAGCTCGCCGCTGGCCATGGCTCCGTTCCCGTTCCCGTTCGGCCCGCTCATCCGATCACGAGCCCCGTCGCATACATGATGACCAGCCCGGCGAGGAAGCCGCCGACGACGTATCCGGAGGTCAAGCCGCCCGGCGCACGGCGCTGGATGTAGCGGCCGACCTCGACGACGACCTGCAGGGCGGCGCCGACGGCGATCGCGAAGAAGAGCACGGCCACGATCTCGTTGGTCAGGAACCCGCCGATCCAGGCTCCGACGATTGCAGGCGCGCCCGCGATCAGGCCGAGGCCGACGAGCCGCGCGAGGCTGATGCGCGAGTGGGCGACGGGGGCGGCGATACCGAGGCCCTCGGTGATGTTGTGCACCATGAAGCCGATGATCAGGAACGACCCCAGCGCCAGCTCGCTGAGCGCGAACGACGAGCCGATGGCGAGCCCCTCGCCCAGGTTGTGGAGGCCGATCCCGATGGCGACGAGCGTGGCCAGGGCCACGCCCGCGATGACGTCGCGGTCACCTTCCTTCGCCTCCTCCTTCGCCGTGCCCCGGGCCGACAGCCAGCGGCCGATCGAGGTCAGTGCGAGGTAGCTGCCCGCGACGCCGATCAGCACGAGTCCCGGCCCCTGGAGCGATCCGGGCAGCGCGGCCTGGAGCTCGAGGGCTTCGGCGAGCGCGTCGAGGGCGAGGAACGTCAGCAGACCCGCCGTCAGCGCCATGAACGCCGCGAGCCAGCGCGGGTCGGCACGCCTGAGCGACGGGAGCCACGCGAGGCCGAGCATGACCGGCACGACGCCGACGAGCAGGCCGACGAGCGCATAGCCGAGGAACCCGCCGGCCGTGGTCCCCTTCGTCTCGATCGCGGCCGGAACCTCGGCGACGGTCTCGATCCCCGTCGAGCTGGTGACCCCGATCACATACGGGTCGTCCGGCACCCAGTCGAACGGCACGACAATCGTGCTGCCGCCGAGCCGCCCCAGCGTCGCCGGCCCGTCCAGCGTGTAGGGCACGATGAAGTCGTCGACTGCGACCGACGCGATCGTCAGGTCGTCCGGCTGGGGGTTTCGCACCTTGACCCGGATCTCGCCGGGCTTGAACTCGACCCGGGTGATGTCGAACTCGTCGGCCGGCGGCGGGTTGTCGCCGAGCAGGCCGACCAGGGAGCCGCCGGTCGAGGCGAACACCGAGACCACACCGACCAGCAGCAGGATCGGAACGAGCGCCCAGAGCCGCCAGCGTGCCCTGGCGCTCTTTCCCTCGGCGACGGAGCCGGCTTCCATCGGGCCTAGTCCACGACCTCGAAGAAGCCCATCCAGCCGAGCTCCGTGAACTCGGACTGGTGCGCGTGGAACATGAAGAGGCCGGTGTGCGTGAAGTCGATCTCGATGATCCCGCGCTGGCCCTGGCACTGCATCACGGTGTCGGTGTACTCGTACGAGTCACCCGTGCCGGTCGGGTAGTAGCGGAAGAAGTCGCCGTGCAGGTGGAACGAGTTCACGGGGTCGAACTCGGTCAGGTTCGCGAGGTAGATCCGGACCGTCTGCGAACGGCTGACGCGGATCGGGTACTTCGCGTAGTAGAACGCACGGCCGTTCACCGAGTAGAAGTTGTTGCCGCCGTCCCCGTCCGTGTCGAATCCCTGCATCACCATGACGAGCTCCTGCGCAGGCGGCCGTGGCTCCGGCGGATCGATGATGAAGGCGCCGTAGAGCCCCTTGTGGATGTGCTTCTTGAGCGGGTTCGAGTGGCAGTGGTACAGGTGGAGCCCGTACGGCTTGGCCGGGAACTCGTACGTGAACGACTCGCCCGGATGCACGATCTCGAACACGCCGTCCATGTTCGACGGGTGGATGCCGTGAAAGTGGATCGTGTGCGGGTGCGTGCCGCCGTTCGCGAACCTCACGCGGAGGATGTCGTCCTCGGTGGCGCGGATGATCGGCCCAGGAACAGTTGCCGTTGTACGTCCAGGCCGGGTACGAGATTCCCGGAAAGACCTCGACGTCGGTATCGAACGCCGACATCGCGTACTCGCGAACGCGGCCGGGCTCGTGCGGCAGCGCCGGCGGCGGATAGAGCAGCTCGTCCAGGTCGTTCGGGCCTCCGACCGCCGGAACGTCGGCGCCGACCATCGAGGCGTGGCCGAACGCCGTCTCGCCCTCCGCCGCTGCCGTGATCGTGCTCGCCCTCCGCGGCCTCGGCCGCCGCCGGTATCGCGAGCTTCACGATCGGCACGGCGGCCAGCGCCGGCGCGGCCGCGATCAGGAGCTGCCGCCGCGAAACTCGAGATTTAGCCATGCCGAAAGCCTACATTCGGCAGAGCTTGTGATCAAGCTTCGTCCGAATGCGCGACGTTCAGCGGGGTTCGCCCTACTCGCGGCCGAAGCGCTCGAGCTGGAGAGCGCCCGAGCCGCTGCCTGCGTGATCGACCTGGAGCGTCGTATGGCTGATGCCGTACTCGCGAGCCAGCAAGTCCTCGAGCTCGCGCCGCCGCCCGTGACAGTCGTCGCCCGGGTCGACGAGAACGTGAGCCGCGAGAGCAGGAAACCCCGAGGTGATCGTCCAGATGTGGAGGTCGTGGACGTCGACGACGCCCTCGAGCGCGGCCATCCGCCGGCCGACGTCCGCCGCATCGATCCCACGGGGGGTCTCTTCCAGCAGGATGCGGACCGCGTCCCGCAGGATCGTCCAAGAGCTGGCGATGATGAGCCCGGCGATCAGGATCGACACGAGCGGGTCGGCCTCCAGCCAGCCGGTCGTGAGAATCACGACACCGGCGAGCACCGTCCCGAAGGACGCGAGGCCGTCGCCGAGCAGGTGCAGCGCTGCGGCACGCAGGTTGAGGCTCGACGCCTCGAAGCGCCAGAGCAACGCTCCAGTCGTGAGGTTCACGACGATCCCGATCGCTGCGACGACGATTACCCAGCCGGCGTCGACCTCGGGCGGATTCGACAGGCGGCCGATCGCCTCGACCACGATCCAGATCGAGACGGCCACGAGAATCACGCCGTTGACGAGCGCAGACAGGATCTCCGCCCGCTGGAAGCCGAAGCTCCGCTGCGCGGTCGGGGGGCGAGAGGCGAGCCAGACGGCGCCGAGCGCGATTCCGAGCGCGGCGACGTCCGAGAGGTTGTGCGCGGCGTCCGCGAGCAGCGCGAGGCTGTCGGTCAGGACGCCGGCGAGGGCCTCTCCGGCCGTGTAGGCGAGGTTCAGCGCGAGGGCCAGCCAGAGAGCCCGCCGCTGCGTCGTGCGGGCGGCCCCCATCCGTACGTGGTCGTGTCCATGGGCGTGCGCCACGCCCTCAGTATCGTCGCGCTACGGTCCCACGGTGAACGTTCGGGACGCACGTCCCGTGCCGAGCGCACCCGCCTTCGCGACGACCTTGACCTTCCATCGCCCGAGCATGACGAAGTTCACCCGGGCCTTGTACAGACCGCCGCCCCGGTGCTTGAGCCGCACCGGAGCCATGCTCATCGAGTGCCCGGGCAAGTTCATCGTCGCCGAGGCGACGACGATCGCGCCGGAGACCGGCTTTCCCGCTTTCGTCAGCCGGACGACCACGACACGCGAGTTTCCCTCGCCGGCGGCGAGATCGAGCTGGAGTCGCGGCGGAGCGGCCGACGCGGTGCCCGCGAGCGCGAGCACGACAGCCGCGACGATCGCTGCCTTCATCGTCACGCCGGGTATACGAACGGCCGAGCCGAGCGGTTTCAACGGGCCCGCCCGTACGTAGCCGTCCAGCGCCCCCGTGCGGCGAGCCAGTTCAGCCACTCCCAGTACCACTGCGGGGTGGGTCGCGGTGTCCACGGGCGCGGCCCGCGCTTGGCAGGCGCGGTCTCCTGCCAGCGGCGCAAGGTCCAGGCCCACTGCGGAATCTTGCGCGGTACGCTCCCGGGCCTGGCCGGCGGCGGCGGCGGGACGACCGGCGGCTCCGTCGGCACGATGCCGAGCTCGAACGAGCCCTGCGCCGGCCGAACGTCGGCACCGGCTTCCATGATCCACCTGTACTTCCCCTCGGGGGCGCCGGTGCCGTCCCAGGTCCAGTCGACGAGCGTCCCGTTGCCCAGTGCGAACGCGCCGGCGAAGCCCGCCGGGCCCGTCACCGTCACCGACCAGTCGCGGGCGTCGGAGAGGCGCCCGGTGAAGCGGATGATCCGCTTCCCCTGTCGCTCGGCGCGCGGCTCGAACAGCTTCGGGAGACCGATCCCCGCCGCGGCAACGGCGAGGCTCCCCGAGCTTGATGTAGAGGTTGCGGCCGGGACAGGCGGTGTCGTTCACGTCGCGGTGTCCCGAAACGGCTTCGAGCGTCCGCCTCGAACCGCCTCCGACGTAGGTCACGAGCGACAGGGGATCGATGTGCGCGAGGTCGAGCCGCCAGGCGAGGAGCCGTGCGAGGGCGTCTTGAGCGCTCTCGGTCGCGTTTCTGGACTCGAAATTGCCGAGGAGGGCGACTCCCGTCGATCCCGTGTTGAAGTTGAGCGCATGAGCGCCGACGACGTTGCGGCTGATGCCTCCGCGGCGCCCCTCGAACACCTGGCCAAAGGGGTCGACGAGGTAGTTGTAGCCGATGTCGTTCCAGCCGTTTCCCTTGACGTGGTACACCTGGATCGCGCGGACGACCGCCGCCGATTTCTGCGGCGAGGACGGGCTCCTGCCGGCGGTGTGGTGAACGACCGCGAGGATCAGCCGGTGCGCGTACCTCGGCTTGGCACGGACGATCCGCTCGTTCGCACCCCAGAGCGACCTCGACAGAATCGCCGGCTGCTGCGGGCCGGCCCGCCGGCGAGCGGCCGGGGCGGGCGGCAGCGTGTCGTCGGCTGGGCTCCGGACGTAGTGCGCCCGGAGCGATTCGACCTGACCGACCAGGCGGTACTCGACCGCGTCGGAGCCACCGGTCCAGATCGGCGTCCCGACCAGCCAGTCGTCCCGCCGCCGCTCTGGGCCGTCCGCGTCGGGAAGCTCGTGGACGACTGCCTCCGTCCAGCTTCCCCAGACGCCTGCGTCTCGTGTGCGAAACCACACCTCGCCGGGCCCACGCCAGTGAAGCCCCAGGAGGTCGAAGGGCGGTACGTCCTCGACGGGGAGCGTGAAAGCGCCGCGGGCGGCCGCCCGGGCGCGTGCGAGCGACTCGTCACGGACAACCATCGTCGGACGCGCCGGCGCTCCCGCGAGGGCCGACACGATCTCGTCGACCGCTGCCCCGCCTGCGCCCGCGCTCCGGGCGCCCGCCAGGCCGATGAGCGCCCCTGCTGCCGAGAGGAGGAGCCGCCGGCGGCCGAAGACGGCACCGGTGGACGGGCTCGGGGGTTCCGGACGGTCAGGCATGCTGGGCCCTCGGCGGAGGAATGCTCGGACTTCGACGGATGGCGTGAGCACCCCTTCCTGTCCGGGACCGAGCCTAGCGAACCGGTGTAAAGAAGACGTGTGGAGGGTCGGAGCCCGCTGTCGCTAGAAGTAGTACGGCGCGAGGCCGAGAGCCGCGAGGCCGTACCAGAGCCCGAACCCGAGGCTGGCGACGCCGAGAGCCGGGGCGAGCGCGTTGAATGACGAGCGTACGGGCCTGCTTGCCAGCGTGACGCCGAAGCCCGTCGTGAGGAGCGCCATCGACACTGCCGTGAAGACGGCCAGCAGCGCGAGCGCGATCACCGAGAACGTCTGCGACTCGATCGTCGCCACGAGCAGGATGCCAACGCCGGCGCTCCCGCCCATGCCGTGGACGAGGCCGATGCCGAAGGCGCCGAGCGGAGTGCGTCTCTGGTGGCTGTGGTCGTGCGCCGGCCCCTGATCGTGGGCGTGGAGATGGGCGTGGTTCGTCCCGTCGTGCTGATGGCGGTGGGCGTGGAAGAAGCCGGCGCGCCACCGATGGAGAAGACGCACGGCGAGGACGACGATGACGATCGCGACCGCGGTCTCGGCAGCCTCTTGCGCCCATGCCGGCAGATACCGGTTGAAGAGGACAATCGGCAAGCCGAACGCGAACAGCGTGACCGCATGGCCGAGGCCCCAGGAGATGCCGAGCTTCGCGGCGCTACGCCGCGCCTGTTCCTTGCCGCTCGCGATGAGGGTGGTGACGGCGGCGAGGTGATCCGGATCGGTCGCGTGACGGAGGCCGAGCAGGATGGCCGCCAGGATGACGAGCGCGAGCGAGGCGCCTCCGGAGAGGGAGGCGATCCTGTCATCCAGCCCGAACATGCTCTCCCCTCCTCTCGGGAAACGGCGTCATCTCGCGCTCCGGCGCAACGGCGGACTCAGATGCGAGCGCGTCATCATCCCCCATTGTTCGCGCGACCCGCGCAAACGGTTCGGGTCTGCTCCTGGCGCAGCGTAGGTTCGCCTCGAGCGGCGCGCCAGCCCGGCCCGCGAACGGGCCGGGCAAGGGAGTGACGCGCCTACGAGACGCCCGGTAGGGCGCGGATCGTCATTGCGATCCCGAAGACGAGGATGACGATGGCACTGGCTGCCGGAAGCAGCCGAACGACCGATCCCTGGAAGCTGGCCCGTTTGAAGACACCCTTGGCGCCGATCGCTAGCAGGCCGATCGCGCTGATCGTCGCCGCCAGGCCGATCGAGAAGGCGACGATCAGGACGAGGCCGTAGCCGACCCGGTGCAGGGAGATCGCCGCCAGGAGGACGACGAGCGCGGTCGGGCAGGGAAGCAGGCCGCCCGAGATTCCGACGCCGAGGAGCCCCTTCCAGCCCATCCCCGGCTCGGGCGCGTGGTGGTGATGATGCTTCCCACCGTGGCTGTGGCCGTGATCGTGGCTATGGCCGTGCCCGTGGTCGTGATCGTGGGAATGGTCGTGATCGTGGGCGTCGTCGTGTGAATGATCATGGCTGTGTCCGTGGTCGTGGTCGTGCGAATGCCCGTGCCCATGGTGATCGTGCGAATGGGCCTCGCGCCCGGCCGGAGCCCTCCGCTTCCCGCGCAGCCAGTCGAGGACGCGGAGGCGCAGCACGCTGATCCCGACAGCGACGACGAGGAGCGCGGCGATCAGGTTCATCCACGGATAGAGCTGCTCGGGAACGATGAACTCGGAGAGCGCGAGCGTGATCAGCCCGAGCGCGAAGACGCCGATCGTGTGCGTGATCGTCACGATCCCGCCCAGGTACAACGCGTGGCGGGCGGTACCACGGGTTCCGACGAGATACGCGGCGACGATCGCCTTGCCGTGGCCAGGGCTGAGAGCGTGGGCCGCGCCCCAGAACATCGCGAGGAACAGCGAGACGACGATCACGCCGGCGCTCAGGTTCTCCTTCGAGATCAAGCCGGCGAAACCGCTCTCGGTCTGTGAGTTGACCCGGGCCGGCGCCTCGAGCTGGCGCCCGTCGATCGGCGGCGGCGACCCGGCGGTTGTCCCGGGCGTCAGGTCGGCAGACGCCGTCGTGACATCCGGCGGGCTCTTCAGCAGATCCTGCGGATAGGTGCGGAGCTCGTCGCTCACCGAGGTCGAGCCGACGCTCGGCGCAGCGACCTGCGCACCTGCGTCTGCGGCGATCACGATCTCCTTCCACCCCAGCCGCTCGGGGTAGTTTCCGTCCGCATAGGACAGGGTGCCGCCGCCCGCGGGGACCGGCCCCGACTCGAACACGATCTCGAGACGCGTTGTGTCGAGCCCGCCGGCGCCCTTCGGGAAGGCAAGCGCGTGGTCGATCTCGGACAGCTCCAGGCGCTGTCCCCCGACCGTCAGCGTCAGCTTGGCGCCGATCGCCGCCGCGAGCGAGGCCCCGTACGCCTCCTCACCCTGGCCGTCGACGTCGGCCTTTGCCTGAAAGGTCGGGATCTCGGCCATGTCGAGGACGTACAGCACGTAGACGCGATCGCCGGACGGCTGGATGCGGCTGTAGTGGTTGATCGTGAAGTTGCCGAGGGGGTGTGCCGACGCAAGGGCCGGCACGGCGAGCGCCACCAGCAGGCCGATGAGGAGGATGACGCGCTTCACGAGCCCGCCCCCGTTTCGACCGCTTCTCTGGCTACGGGCGCCCAGAGGAGCGAGAAGTGGGGATTCAGGTCGAGCGCCTTCGAGAACCATCCTCGGGCGGCGTCCTCATTCCCGAGGCACCGCTCGACCATGCCGCGATGGAAGAAGAGGTTCGCATCGCGCGTTCCGAGGCGCAGCGAAGCCTCCGAGTACGGCAGCGCCTCCCGGCAGCGCCCGTTCCGCGTGAGCGCCCAGGCAAGCGCGTCGTCGCCGTAGATGCCGGGCCGGTCGGCGCGTGCAGCGCGCGCGAGCTCGAGCGCCTCGCGCAGGCGAATGCCGTGATCCGAGTAGTACACGGATGTTTCGAGGTCGACCTTGGAGCCGTTCGCCACCAGGAGCTCCTGGATCGCGTCCATCAGCTCGTACTGCTCACGCGCGAGCGTTTCCTGGCCGGCGGCGTGGTAGAGGTCGCCCAGCTGGGTGACGAACTGGGGCAGCGGGATCGCGTCGACGGTGCGGCGGGAAAGCCGGATCGCCCGGTCGAGGTTGCCGCGGGCAGCCTCGGCAAGCGCGAGCGCGTCGAGCGCATAGACGTAGTCGGGGTAGATCTCGAGCGACTGCTCGTAGTACGCTGCCGCCCGGTCGACGTCGCCGATCGCGAACGCGAGCTTGCCGAGCTGCCAGAGCGTCCAGGCGTGAGGCTCTCCTGCGCCGCGGACCGTGTCGCTCGCGAGCTCCATCGCCCGGACGGCGCCTGCGTGGTCTCCGAGGAGCTCACGCGCGTAGGAGACGCGGGAGTAGGCGGCCAGCCCGGGCTTCAGGTCGGCCAGCCGATCGAAGGCGGTGAACGCCTCCTCGTAGCGGCCGAGCTCGACGAGCGCATCGCCCACGACGCCGTAGTTGCGAGCCGTGCCGGGCGAGATCTCCGTGGCCTTCAGGCCGAGCGAGAGCGCGTCGCGGAACTTGTGACGCGCGAGCGCAAGCGAGCCGAGGCCGCTCGTCGCCAGGAGGTCGAGCGGCTCGAGGGCAAGTGCCTGGTCGAGGACCCCCTCGGACTTCGTGTAGTAGGCCGGATCCCCGGTCTCGCGGGCGAGCTGCTGGTAGGCGAGGCCGAGCAGGCTGAGCGACTTCGTGTCCGCGGGGTTCTCACGGACGACGTCCTGGAGCTGCCGCACGAGGCCCTCCGTGTCGCCGAGCGAGAAGCCGGCAAGGGCCTGATCGGCGGCTACCGTCGGAGAAGGCGGCGCTGACGCCGGGCTCGTTCCGCCCCGGTCGGAGAAGATCCCGCCGAGCAGTCCTCCGACCGCCAGCACCAGGATCACCACCGCCGCGATTGCAAATCTTTTCCGGGTCATCTCTCCCTCGGTTCAGTCCCGTGTGATGAGGGGGCCCGTGCCGCATGCGGGCCCCCTCATCGGGGTAGTTCGTCCTAGGGCGTCGGGGGGTTCACCACGACGCCGTGGCTGTTCGCGAAGCCCTCGTTCGGCAGCGCGACGTAGGGGAACGTGCCCTGAGGAGCAACGTCGCCGTTGTTCACGCCGTCACCGAGGACAACCGGCTGGTACTTCGGGTCGAAGAACGCGCCCTCGAGCCCGTTCTCGGCCAGGTCGATCACGTCGTCGATGATCCGTCGACCGTTCGGCCACCCCTGATTGTCCATCGCTGCGACCGTCAGGCGGTTCGGGTTCGCCGCCGGCGGAATCGACAGATTCAGCCGGAGCATGTCAGCGGACACCGAGCCGAACTGGTTCAGACCGGCGAGGCCCTGATGGAAGATGGCCTTCAGGTCGGTCCGGTTCTCGGTCGGGATCTCGAGGTTGTAGAGCATGTTGACGACCGGAGCGAGGATCGGAGTGAGCAGGAACCTGTCGTACCGCGCGTCGCCTTGCGGTTGCGAGCGGTTCCAGGCGTCCTTGTTCGCCGTCGGCACAATCAGCTCGTTCATCAGCGGGTTGCCGAGCCGGGCCACCTGCACCCAGCCGCCGCCGCCCCTGCCGGTCACCATGGCCCGGGGCCGGTACGAAGCGGCCCAGACGCCGATGATGTCGCCCTC
Organism: uncultured Thermoleophilia bacterium; assembly: GCA_963797645.1. Classification (GTDB taxonomy): domain Bacteria; phylum Actinomycetota; class Thermoleophilia; order Gaiellales; family Gaiellaceae; genus CAWCQC01. The sequence continues at coordinate 45,386 of CAWCQC010000014.1, forward strand.
ACCCTTGACGGCGTCGATCGGCACCTGGATCGCCGTCGAGTGGACGTTGAAGCCGGCGAACGCGTCCTTGCCGCCGCCGCCCTGTCCGAAGTTGGGGCCACGGATGGCGATCAGGTCGAACGCGGCGCCGATGTCACCGAAGAACGGATCGTCGGCGGGACCCGCGAAGACCTGCGCGCCGCCGCTGAGGCTCTGGATCGTGGAGCGCCAGACCCCGGCGTAGTTCCCGCCCTGGAACGCGCCTGCCGTTCGCGGGCCGATGTTGTTCGGCGCCACCGGCAGATTGCGACCGAGCACGGTCGTCCTGCCACCCGTGATCTGGGTCAGCGTGTAGGTCTGGCACGGGCTCGCCAGGCAGCCGAGCGGAAGTGCGTCGGAGAGCGAGTTCGCGCCGTCCCTGAACGTCCACCGGTACGTGATGTCGGGCCTCGCGTCACCGGTGTTGTCGATCTTGATCTCGTAGCGAGCCTTGGTCGAGAAGCTGTACCAGTTCGGCCCAGCCGACGGCTCTTCGAACGGGATCCAGTCGGCGATGAACGACACCGTGTTCGGCTTGTCAGGACTGACGAATGCGTAGAGATCCGTCACGTCAGCCGTTGGATCCTGCGAGATGAGGGGCGCCTCGCGGTGGCTCGCCGCCGTTGTCGGGTCTGGCCCGCTCGACAGGCCGAGCACCGCCGCGATGGCCCCCGCGACCGCCACGCAGCGCGACGGCCACGATTGCCTTTCTCCTCATGGGTACTCCTTTCTCATGGTTCGATGCCTCCGTCTTCCGTTCGGCATCTGAGCGCCCGTTGTTCGCGGAGTTCCGGAGTTCGGTTCGGCCTCCCGGCGACGCCGGCCCTACATGGATGAACCGATGGGCCGCGCGAGGCGAACTCGATTCGTGACCGGGCGATCTCGCGTGGTAGCGTTGCGGCCCTCCCACGGGAGAGCGTCGCGCATGCCCATCGATCTCGCTCACCTGTCCGACGAGGCGCTGGTCGCACTGGTAGCGCGCGAGCGACGAGGTCGCGCTCGCCGAGCTCTACGACCGCTGGGGCAGGGTCTCCTACGGGCTCGCGCTTCGCATCCTGCGGGACGAAGGGCTCGCCGAGGACGCTGTCCAGGAGGCGTTCGTCGCCGTCTGGCGCTCGGCAGCCAGGTTCGTGCCCGAGCGCGCCAAGGCCTCCACGTGGATCCTGACGCTCGTCCATCGCCGGGCCGTCGACCTCGTCCGGCGAAGCGAGCGCAGGCGCGCGGAGCCGCTCGAGGACGAGCCGCAGCTGGCGGATCCGTCGACCGAGACCGAAGAGGTCGCCTGGCTCCACTTCGAGCGCGAGCGTGTCCAGGCGGCCCTGAAGCAACTTCCCGACCAGCAGCGAGAGGCACTCGAGCTCGCCTACTACGGCGGCTTCACGCAGTCGGAGCTGGCCGAGAGGCTCGGACAGCCTCTCGGTACCATCAAGAGCAGGATGTTCGCCGGCCTCAGCCGCCTACGCGATCTCCTGCAAGAGACCGGCACAGAGGATCACCGATGGAACCCGACCGAGTCGACCAGCTGATCGCCGGCCACGCGCTGCGCGCGCTCTCGCCCGACGACGAGCGGGAGCTCGAGGAGCACCTGCGCCGTTCGCCCGAGGCGCGCGAGCAGCTCGCCGCGCTCCAGGAGACTGCGGCTTCTCTCGCGTTCGCGGTCGAGTCACCGGCCCCGCCGCCGTCGCTCCGTGACCGCATTCTCGCGGACGTCGCGACGAAGGAGCCCGAGCAGGCGACGGTGATCCCCTTTCGGCGCCGGGCGGTCGTTCCGATCCTGGGCGCGGTGGCCGCGACGGCCGCAGGCGTAGCGATCGGGCTCGGCGTGTGGGGCTCCTCGCTCTCGAGCTCCCTCGACGACGAGCAGGCGGCGAACGCCCGCCAGGACGAGGTGCTCGCGCTGTTCGCCGAGCAGAGCTCGGACCGCTTCTCGGTGTCGGGCGCGAACGGCACGCTGGTCGTCGCGGACGGCGGCCAGGCCGGTCTCGTCCTCTCCGGCTTCGAGGAAGCCCCGGCCGACAAGACGTACCAGGTGTGGGTGATCGAGGGCGACACGCCGCAGCCGGCGGGCCTGTTCCGCGGCGGCGGCAGCGAATCGGTCGTCCCGCTGACGCGCCCGGTTCCGGAGGGCGCAACCGTCGCGGTGACGGTCGAGCCGGCCGGCGGCGTCGATCAGCCGACGAGCGACCCGGTGCTGGTCGCCCCGACCGTCTGACGTAGCTCGGCGACGCGGTCGAGCCAGGGCGTCGCTTCGAGGCGTTCGAAGACCTCGCCCGCCGCGTCGAGCAGCGCGTCCGCCTCGCTGGAACGACCGCGCTCGACGAGCCACTCCGCCCGCTCGAGGTCCGTCACGGCCGCCCAGAACACGATCCCGAAATCTCTGAATCGCCCCGCGGCATCCGCGTACGTCGCCTCCGCGGCCGGGTCCTCACCGGCGAGCCGGGCCCGGAAGCGACGGGCCTGCGCATCGAGATACGGTGGCCGACGCCCGGAAGGAATCTCCTCGATCATCGCCACGACTTCCTCGACGGCGCTCAGCTCGCCGAGCGCAAGCTCCGCCTCCCCGGCCTCGACGAGACCCTGCTTGACGGCCTGACTGCCAGCGCCGAACGCGCCGCGCGCGAGCTCCGCTCCCTCGCGGCCCAGCGCGGCCGCCTCTGCCAGACGACCTTCGGCGCGTGCCAAAGCGGCCTTGGCCGTGAGATAGCTCGACCGGTCCTGGATGTCGGCCGCGCTCTCGAGCGCCGCATACACGTCCACCAGCGCGCGCGCCTCGTCGAGCCTGCCGCGGTGCAGATGGATCTCCAGCACCCCGGAGAGCAGGCTCAGCGTCGTCGAGTCGCGCAATCTGTCCTCCGGAATCTGCGCCGCCGTGTCGAGGGCCTCCTGCCAGCGGCCGAGCCGGTACAGCGAATACGTCGTCTCGGCGAGGATCATCCACTCGTGCGGACGAGATCCGCGCCGCCGCGCAAGCTCGAGCCCCTCGCGGAGGTAGCCGAGCGCGTCGTCGTAGCGGTCGTCCCGGAACGAGCTGTCGGAGAGGTTGATCAGGCAGCCGAGGGACTCGTCGGTCAGATCGTGCTCGCGCGCCAACACCAGAGCCTGTTTCCAGAGGGCAAGCGCCTCCACTTTTCGCCCCCGAGACTGCATGAGGATGCCCTTCTGGTTGAGTCCCCGGGCGATGACGAGGGGAGCACCGAGGGATTCCCCGATCTCGAGCGCGAGCTCCACGTGCTCGTGAGCGCGCTCGAGGTCGCCGGTGAAGAGGTAGCCGCCCGCGAGAATCGATGCGAGCAGGCCGACGTCGTCGTCCGGTTCGTCGTCTCGCACGGCTTCGAACGCCCGTTCCGCGCGGGCGAGCGACTCGTCGTACCGGCCTGTCGTCCATTCGACCCAGGAGATCCGGCCGGACACGCGCGCGGCGGAGTGCGTGTCGCCCGCGGTCTCGTAGACGGTCGCCGACTCACTCAGGAGCCGTTCCGCGAGGCCGTAGTCCGAGGCATACACGGCGAGCCAGCCGGCCCGGTCGAGCAGGCCCGCCGCGCTCACCGAGGTCGTCCGTGAGCGCGGCGGCGCGCTCCAGATACCTGGCGGCCTCGCCTGCGGCCGCAAGGGACTCGGCTCTCCCCGCCGCCCGGAGAAGCGCGCCCGCTGCCTTGGCCCGGACCTCGACAGCGTCGGGCGCGTCGGCCGTCGCCTCGGCAGCGGACAGGTAGTGCGACGCGAGCACCTCCGCGATCTCGTCCTCGGCGGGGAACGCGCGTTCGAGGTACTCGGCTGCGGCGAGATGGCGAGTGCGACGCTCGCGCTTCGACAACGTCTCGTAGGCGACGTGGCGCACGAGATCCTGCAGGAAGCCGTACTGCCCCTGCTCGGGAGAGCGCGGATCGGTCTGGAGTGAGAGCACCTCCTTACGCACGAGCGCTCCGAGCAGCGGGCCGAGCTCCTCCTCCTCGATCCCCGAAACGGCGGATAGACCCTGCAGCGCGAACGTCTTGCCGAGGACGGAGCCGTCCTGGAGCAGACGGCGCTCGTCGGGCGGAAGTCCATCGAGGCGGGCAGCGATCAACCCGTGCAACGTCTCCGGGACCTCGAGGGAGACGACCTCCCCGGTGAGCCGATACGCCGCGCCCTCCTGGGCGAGGAGGCCACGGTCGAGGAGCATCCGCACGGTCTCGACCGCATAGAGCGGAACGCCTTCCGCGCGGGTCAGGATCTGCTCCTGGAGCTCGCCCGGGAGCCCTGGAACGAGCCCGTCGAGAAGGAGCGTCATCGCTTGCGAGGAGAGCGGCTCCAGATAGAGAGACGTGAAGTTCCGGTGTCCGGCGCCCCACGTCGGCCGGCGCTCCGCCAGCTCAGGCCGGGCGAGCGTCACGACGTAGAGCGGGCTCGAGCGAGACCACTCGAGCAGGTATTCGACGAAGTCGAGCAGGCTCGCGTCCGCCCACTGGAGGTCCTCGAACAGGAGCACTGTCGGGAAAGCGTCTGCAAGGCGCTCGAAGAACAGGCGCCAGGCGGCGAACAGGTCCGCCTTGTCGGCCGCTCGATGCTCCTCGAGGCCGAGCAGCTGGGCGAGCCTGGGCTCGACGAAGCTGCGCTCGCCTGCATCCAGCAGGTGCTCGGAGAGTGTCGCGCGCAGCTTGCGGAGCGCCGAATCGGGCGGTTCGTCCTCGGCGATCCGTGACCGCATCCTGATCATGTCGGCGAGCGCCCAGTAGGTGACGCCTTCGCCGTAGGCGAGACAACGGCCGCGATGCCAGTACACATCGTCCGCGAGCCCGTCGATGTACTTGGAGAACTCCCAGGCGAGGCGCGACTTCCCGATACCGGCGATGCCCGTCACCGAGACGAGATGGGCCTTGCGCTCGTCGGCCGACGCGTGGAAGAGGTCCTTGACAAGACGCAGCTCGCGATCGCGGCCGACGAAGGGCGCCTCGAGCCCGACCGAGCGGTGCGCGCCCTTGCGCTCCGAGATCACCCGGAGCGCCCGCCACAGCTCGACCGGCTCGGACTTTCCCTTGAGCTCGTGCACGCCCACGGCCTGATAGGCGATCGCCGCCTGGCTCGCGCGCCGCGTTGCCTCCCCGACCAGCACGGCGCCGGGCTCGGCGACCGACTGCACACGTGAGGCGGTGTTGACGAGGTCGCCGGCGACCATGCCCTGCCCCTCCGCCCCGAGGGTCACGGCCGTCTCGCCGGTCATGACACCGGCACGCGCTGCGAGCTCGGGCGCGCCCACCTCGTCGCCGAGCGCCTCGACCGCGTCGACGAGCTCGAGCGCCGCCCGCACGGCGCGCTCGGCGTCGTCCTCCGTCGCCACCGGCGTTCCCCAGGCCGCCATGACCGCATCGCCGATGAACTTCTCGATCGTTCCCCCGTACCGCCCGATGAGCGTTTTCGCGGTGTCGAAGTATCGGGAGAGAAGCTCGCGCACCTCCTCGGCGTCCCGCCCTTCCGACAGCGCCGTGAAGCCGACGAGGTCGGCGAAGAGGACGGACACGAGGCGCCGCTCGGCAGAGGGTTCGGTGCGCACCGCCGCCTCCGCGGCGGCGGTGAGCGCGGAGCCGCATCGGTAGCAGAACTTGCGGCCGGGCTCGTTCTCGGCGCCGCATGCGTCGCACGCGGTGGCGAGCCCCGCTCCGCACTCGCCGCAGAAGCCGGCGTCCGGCCGGTTCTCGCTGCTACAGCTCGGACAGACTGCCATTCGGGTCGGAGCCTACTCCACGACGCCGGGGCTACACTAGTCTGTTCGTGTGGCCTAGACGACGTCGCAGTGAGGCACCGGGGAAGCCTCGGCGCCGCATCCGCAAGCTCCGCTTCGCGCTCCTCTTCGTCATTCTCGGGCTTCTCTGCCTGACCACCTTCACGTTCGGCTTCGTCACCGCGATCGCGCACGACGTTCCCTCGCTCGATCCGGCAACGGCGAGGAAGGCCGAGCGGAACGGAACCATCTACGCCGCGGACGGGACCGTGCTCGCCGTCCTGCGAAGCGACCAGAGCCGCATCCTGGTCGGCTCGGCAGAAATCGCGCCGATCATGAAGCAGGCGATCGTCGCGGTCGAGGACCGGCGCTTCTGGGAGCACCGCGGGGTCGATCTGCGCGGCATCTTCCGCGCCATCTGGAGCGACATCCGCAACCAGGAGGTCATCCAGGGAGGCTCGACGATCACCCAGCAGCTCGTCAAGAACACGTACATCAAGCCCGAGCGGACCGTGAGCAGAAAGCTGAAGGAAGCCGCGCTCGCCTGGCAGCTCGAGCGGCGCTGGTCGAAGGACCGGATCCTGACCACCTACATGAACACGATCTACTTCGGGAACGGCGCCTACGGGATCGAGATGGCGGCGAAGGTCTACTTCAAGAAGCACGCCAAGGACCTGACGCTTCCCGAGGCGGCACTGCTCGCCGGCCTGCCTGCGAACCCGACCGCCTACGACCCGGTCTCGAGCCCGACGCGGGCCCTCGAACGGCGAAACACGGTGCTCGCGCTCATGTTCGGGCAGGAGCTGATCACGAAGGCGCAGTACGACGCCGCGGAACGAGCGCCGCTGCCGAGCGCCGAGGACGTACGGCCTGCCGGGGACGCGCGGCCCTGCGCAGTACTTCGCCGAGTACGTGAAGCAGCAGCTGATCGACTACTACGGCTCGGGCAAGGTCTTCGGGGGCGGGCTCAAGGTGCACACGTCGATCGACCTGCGCCTGCAGAAGCTCGCGCGCGAGGCAATCGACAAGTGGTTGACCCGCAAGGACGGGCCGGCCGCCGCCCTCGTCGCGGTCGACCCGAGGAACGGCCGGGTGCTCGCGATGATCGGAGGCGAGGGCTTCTCGAAGAGCCAGTTCAACCTGGCGACTCAGGGCGAGCGCCAACCCGGCTCGTCCTTCAAGCCGTTCGTCCTCGCGGCTGCGCTCGACCAGGGCCTGTCGCCCGATACGACCTATCCGTCCAAGCCGCAGGTGATCAACATCGGCGACAAGCTCTGGGCGGTGCACAACTACGAGAACGCGTACCTCGGCGCGGCGAACCTGCGGACGGCCACGATCTACTCGGACAACACCGTCTACGCCCAGCTCACCGCCCAGCTCGGGCCCAAGCGCGTGGTCGAGATGGCACACCGGCTCGGGATTCAGAGCCCACTCGACAACTTCTTCGCCATCGGGCTCGGAAGCGAGGCGGTCAACCCCCTCGAGATGGCGCGCGCCTTCTCGACGTTCGCGAACGGCGGGCAGCGGATCGACGGGTCGGCGCTCGGCAACGAGCCTCGTGTGATCCAGGCGATCGAAGACGGCAAGAAGACCCTCGACAACCGGCCGGTCGGCAAGCAGGTCATCGATCCGAACCAGAACGCGATCCTGACGTCGATCCTGCAGGACGTCGTCCGGTACGGAACCGGGAGGCGCGCCGCGCTCGACGACCGGCCCGTGGCGGGCAAGACGGGAACCACCGAGAACTACGGCGACGCCTGGTTCGTCGGCTACACCCCGCAGCTCGCGGTCGCCGTCTGGGTCGGCTACCCCGACCGGCTCGAGCCGATGCTGAAGAACTTCGGCGGCGACGCCGTCGCCGGCGGCACCTATCCGGCGCTGATCTTCCGGACGTTCATGAAGGACGCCCTGAAGGAGCTCGAGGAGCCGCCCGAGCTCTTCCCCGCTCCCACGTATCCCTACTCGTTCCCGGTCACGGTCACCTACCGGGACGGCGCCTGGCAGCGCGACAACGGCCAGTGCAAGGACACGTTCACCGTCGTCTTCTTCGAGGGCTCGGAGCCCGGCCGGACGGCCAACTGCAAGCCGAACGAGGTCGAGGTGCCTAAGGTCGTCGGCGCGAGCGTCCTCGATGCGGAGACACGGCTCGCCCAGCAGCCCCTGATCGCCGAGAAGATCTACCGACCGGCGAAGCCCGGCGAGCAGCCGGGCATCGTCCTCGAGCAGCAGCCCGAGGGCGGAACGCTCGGCGCGTTCGCGACCGTACGGCTGATCATCGCCAAGGCGGTTCGCGGCACGATCCCGCAGGTGGTCGGGATGACGCTCGACCGGGCGAGGCTGCGGCTCGCGGACAGCGAGATCGAGGCCGAGGTCGAGGAGGTCGCCGCGGGCACACCGGGAATCGTCCTCGAGCAGCTACCCCGCGCCGGGCTCGCCGCCGGCCCGAACATGATCGTCAAGCTCGTCGTCGGTCAGTCGTAACCGACCGCACCGGGCGCGACAGATAGCTGCTGCCGCGCTCGGTGAACCGCCACGGGCGGTCGACCGCCTTGCTGATCCCGATCCGCGGAGACCGGACTACCTCGGCCGCCCCGGCCGGCGCGAGCAGCTCGAACGGCTCCTCGTCGAGCGCCCGGCCGTCGAGAGCGCCGGTGACGCCGAGCGCCTCGCACAGCCGTCCCGGGCCGGCGCAGAGGAGCCTCGGATCGGCCGTCCCGCGGCGTTCGGCCATCAGGTCGAGCCCGCTCGTCGGCTCGAGCGCGCGCACGAGTGCCGCGCTCGCCGTCGCCTCCGGCCCGCACACGAGGTTCATGCACCAGTGCAGGCCGTAGGAGCGGTAGACGTAGACGTGGCCAGGGGGGCCGAACATCACCCGGTTCCGCGCCGTCGGCCCGCCGAACGAGTGGCTGGCGGGGTCTGTCTGGTCGTAGGCCTCGACCTCCACGATCCTGCCGCCGACGCCGCCGACGAGGAGCGTCGCCCCGATCAGCTCAGGTGCAACCTCGTGAACGCTCCGCGCGAAGAAGCCGGGCGGCAGGAATGCCCCACGCGTCACTCCTCGAACAGGTGCTCGGTCTCCCCCGGCGCGGCGGTCGCCTCGAGCAGCCGCCTGGCCCTGCGGGCGAGCTCGTCCAGGTCGACCCCCGCCTCGGACTTGATCGATCGCTTCAGGAGGGACCCCGCGCGGTCGGCATCGGCCACGACCCGTTCGGCAAGAGCGACGGCCTCGTCGAGCAGACGCGGGCCGGAGGCGTCGTGTTGGCCCATGTCGAGCAGGATCGTCCGCTCCGTGCGGGAGGCGACCAGCGCCTCCTGGATCCCCTCCACCCAGACGAGGGTGCGGCGGCCGCTGCCGCGCCGCTCGTCGGTGATCGGCTCGAGCGCGTAGATGCGGTCGGCACGTGCGTACTTGCCGAAGCCGAGGAAGATCATCCGCGGCGGGCCGTCGGGCATGACGCGATTATCGCCCGGAATCCGCAGTTGACGCAACGAGGCTCATCGACGCTTTCGAGTGGCGGCGCCTCACCACGTGTTCCAGTGAAGCTTGCCTGCGAGAGGCTCTCTCTTCGCCGGCTTGAAATCCGTGCCCTTCGACCATGCCAGACAGATTCCCGCGACCTGCTGAGTCTGTGTGTAGTCGATGCCGAGCAGCTCGGCGATCTCGCGCTCGAACATCAAGTGAAGAGTTGTCCAACAGCTCGCAAGACCGCGCGCCCTGGCCGCGAGCTGGAAGCTCCACGCGGCCGGCATGACGCCGCCGTAGAGGGAGCACTGCGCCTCCGAGTCCTCCTCCTCGTCGGCGCGAGGGTGGATGCACGGGATCATGAAGATCGGTACCCGGTGGAAATGATCCACCAGGTACTGGGCGGACGCCGTTACCCTGGCCTGTTCCGCCGCACGCTCCGACCCCTCGACGGGAAGGTTCGAGACAGCGCCCGGCTGCGTGAGATAGACATCCCACGACTGACGGTAATAGCCGCCGATCGCCGCTTTCTTCGCGGCGTCCTCGACCACCATGAAATCCCAGTATTGGCCGTTCCCCGCTGTCGGCGCCTGGATCGCGCACTGTAGGCACTCCTCGACAAGCGACCGGGGAACCGACCTTGTGAGGTCAAGGCGCCGGCGGACAGCGCGTGTGGTGGTGAGCAACTCGTCAGACGTAAGAGGCACGGTGATTGGCACTACTCAACCCTCCGCTTTCCGTAGCGAGACGCTGCGCCGGGCCGGCATCGACGAGTTGGCTGGCAGGCTACAAGTAGCCCGGGAGCTTTTCCAAACCTCTCCGACCACCATCGACGCCATCCGGCGCGGGTCGACACCGCTAAAGCACTGGAGGCTGTGACTCGAGCGCCGAGCTCAAGCGGTCGATCACGTACTCCTGGTCGCTCTCGTCGAGCTCGGTGTAGAAGGGCAGCGCCAGCAGGCTCCGGCTCGCCTCCTCCGAGACCGGGCACATTCCCTCCGCGAAGCCGAACCGCTCGCGCATGTAGGGCTGCAGGTGGATCGAGGGCAGGTAGCGGCTCGTCGCGATCCCGGCAGCCGCCAGCTCCGCGATCAGGCGTCTCCCGGTCGATCCCGGCCGCGAGCCGCACCGGGTAGACGAACCACGAGCGACGATGCTCGGCGTCGTCGCCGAGCAGGACGTCCACCCCGTCGACGTCCGCGAGCAGCCCGGCGTAGCGCGCTGCGACGGCAGCCCGGCGCTCGAGGATCTCGTCGAGCTTCTCCAGCTGGGCCAGCCCGACGGCGGCCGACAGGTCGTCGAGGCGGTAGTTGTAGCCGAAGCGCGCGTGCTCGAGCCAGCCGCCCGCGTCGGCCCGTCCCTGGTTCGCGAGGCTCTTCAGGAGCTTCCACTCGGCCTCGGTGTGAACCGCGACGGCGCCGCCCTCGCCTGTGGTCGCCTGCTTGTTCGGATAGAAGGCGAAGACCGCGGGATGCTCGTACGAGCCGACGGGCCGACCCCGGTACTCGGCGCCCAGCGCCTCGCACGCGTCCTCGATGACGGCGAGCCCGTGCGCGGCGGCGATCTCGCGGAGCGGCTCGAGCTCGCACGGGTAGCCGAAGATGTCGACAGCGAGAATTGCCTTCGTTGCCGGTGTGACGGCCTCGGCGACCGCAGCCGGGTCGAGGTTCAGCGTTTGCGGGTCGACGTCGGCGAACACCGGTGTCGCGCCCTCGTAGAGCACGCAGTTCGCCGACGCGACGAACGAGAACGGCGAGGTGATGACCTCGTCCCCTCGCCCGATGCCGGCCAGGCGGACACACAGATGGAGCCCGGCGGTGCCGCTCGAGACGGCCGCGACGAACGGCGCCTCGACGCGTTCTGCCACCGCGCGCTCGAAGCGGTCGATCATCGGGCCGAGCGCGAGCCTGCCGGAGCGGAGCACCTCGAGCACGAGCTCCTCCTCGCGCTCGCCGACGAACGGCTTCGAGAGCGGGACGGTTCGCGTGGTCAGGAGCCCGTGACCGCCGACGCCGGGACGTGCTCGAGCCAGTGAGAGAACCTCGGCTCGCGCCCCGTGACGGTCGCGAGGTATGCGTCCTGGATCGCTCTCGTGACCGGCCCGGGATCCCCGATCTCCTGGTCGTCGACCGACCGGATCGGGGTCACCTCGGCGGCGGTGCCGGTCATGAACAGCTCGTCCGCGACGTACAGATCGGTCCTGATCAGCGGCTTCATCACGACCTCATAGCCGAGATCGCGCGCGATCGTCACGACCGAATCGCGCGTGATGCCCGGCAGGATCGACGCCGACAGGTCCGGTGTGTAGATCACGCCGTCTCTGACGACGAAGATGTTCTCGCCCGAGCCGTCGCCCACGTATCCGTCCTCGGTGAGGAGGATCGCCTCTTCGTAGCCCGCCCTGGACGCTTCGAGCACGGCGAGCATCGAGTTGAGATACACGCCCGTCGCCTTGGCAGCGTGCGGGATCGTGTTGGGGCCGACCCGCCGCCACGTGGAGACCTTGGCCCGGATCCCTCTCTCGAGCGCGTCCGCACCGAGATAGGTGCCCCACGGCCAGCTCATGATCACGACCTCGACCGGATTCTGGCGGGGTGGCACGCCGAGCGTCCCGTAACCGTAGAACGCGATCGGACGGACATAGCAGGCCGGCAGGCCGTTCGCCCCGAGCAGGTCGCCGGTGCCCTTCACCAGCTCCTCGACGCTGAACGGCAGCGTCATGTAGATGAGCGACGCCGACGTCTCGAGGCGCTTCATGTGGTCGGTCAGGCGAAAGACGGCCGGGCCGGAAGGGGTCTCGTAGCAGCGAATCCCCTCGAAGACGCCCGACCCGTAGTGCAGGCCGTGGGCGCCGACGTGGACCGTCGCCTGATCCCACTCGACGAGCTCGCCGTTCATCCAGATATAGGGCGTCGGCTCCATGACGGCGTAGCTTATCGGGGGGCGTCTGAGGGCGGGTCAGGACCCGCCCCCACAGACCCGTGCGCCTGAGGGCAGATCAGGACCCGCCCCTACAGACCCGTGCGCCTGAGGGCGGGTCAGGACCCGCCCCTACAGACCCGGGCGCCTGAGGGCGGGTCAGGACCCGCCCCTACGGACTCGTGCGGGCCGGTCCTGACCGGCCCGGCGACGCCGCCGAAGGGCGGGTCAGGACCCGCCCCTACGACGAGCGCCGCGGCGTGATCAGGGACGTAGGTCTGCGTCGACCGGTCAGGACGCTTGTAGCCCTCGTCCGCCTGGCGTTCCGGTAGCTCGATCGGCTTCGAGTCGAGCACTTCCCACGGGATCACGCTCAGCAGGTGCGCGATGCAGTTGATCCGCGCCGCACGCTTGTCGTCGGCCTCCACGACCCACCAGGGAGCCTCGGGGATGTCGGTGTGGACGAACATCTCGTCCTTGGCGCGCGAGTAGTCGACGTAGCGCCGCCTGGACTCGAGGTCCATGTCGCTCAGCTTCCAGCGACGGGTCGGATCGTCGATCCTCGCCCGGAAGCGCCGGTCTTGCTCCTCGTCCGAGACGGAGAACCAGTACTTGACGAGGTGAATGCCGTCCTCGACGAGCAGCCGCTCGAACCGCGGGCATTGCGCCAGGAAGCGCTTGTGCTCCTGCGCCGTGCAGAAACCCATCACCTGCTCCACGCCGGCGCGGTTGTACCAGCTGCGATCGAACAACGCGATCTCGCCACCGGACGGCAGGTGCTCGACATAGCGCTGGAAGTACCACTGTGACCGCTCCCGCTCCGTCGGTGCCGGGAGCGCGACGATCCGGCAGAAGCGCGGGTTCAGACGCTCGGCGACGCGCTTGATCGTCCCGCCCTTGCCGGCTGCGTCACGCCCCTCGAAGATCACGGCGACTCGCGCCTGCTCGACGCGGACCCATTCGAGCATCCGTGTGAGCTCCACCTGAAGGCGGGCCAGCTCCTGCTCGTAGACCGACCGCGTCAGGCGACCCCGTTCAGCTGCCTTTCCCACCGCCCAAGCGTACCGCCGGCCGCGGTCCCGGTCACGCGTCCCGGCACACCTCGGCCTGGCGGGCACGGGAGAGGCGCACGAGCTCGGTGGGAGCGAGCGCCGCCATGTGCCGATCCGAGCCCGCCCCCGCCCAGACCTCCGGCCAGGAGAGCAGCGTGGGATCGATCAGCACCTCACGAACGCCCGGCTGGGGGAACGGCGCAACTCCGCCGACGTCGAAGCCGGTGATCCGGAGAACGACCGGCGGCGGCGCGATCTTCGCAGCCGACGCCCCGACCTCCGTGGCGATCTTGGCCGGATCCGCCCGGCGTGAGCCCGCGACGAGAACCAGCACGGGGTCGCCGTCGCAGAGAAAGAGCAGCGACTTCACGATCTGGTCGAGCTCGCAGCCGATGGCGTCGGCCGCGTCGGCGGCGGTCGGGGTGCCTCCACGGAACTCCTGGAGCCGGGCCTCCGCGCGCGCGTCGGCAAGGAAGCGTGCGACCCGCCGCACCGGCTCGGGAAGCGGACCGCGCGGCGGGCCGGACATCAGTTGTCGAGAGTGATCAGCGTGACGCCGACGAATCCCGGCTCGGCGCGCAGACGCGCAGCCAGCTCGGCGGGAAGCGGCGTATCGACGGTCAGCGTCATGAGCGCGTTGCCGCCCGGCCGATTCCGGGAGACCGCCATCGTGGCGATGTTGACGCCGGCCTCGCCCAGCATCGTGCCGACCCGGCCGATCCGTCCAGGCTGATCCTCGTTCACGATGAAGATCATGTTCGGCTCGAGGTCGACCTCGATCTCGTAGCCGAGCGCGGAGACCAGACGCGGCCGGTTGTCGCCCCCGATGGTGGTGCCCGCCACCGTCACCTCCCGCTCCTCGGCGACAGCAGTGACCTGCATGAGACTCGTGAAGTCGCGGGAGGCTCGGGACGACTTCTCGCGAACCTCCAGCCCGCGCTCGCGTGCGACCACCGGCGCGTTGACGAAGTTCACGGTCTCTTCGACCCGTCCGCGAAACGCGCCGTTCAATCCCGCCACCGTGAGCAGCCGCGTGTCGCGGCTCGCGAGCTCACCGACATACTCGAACTCCAGGCGAGTCGGGCTGCCGCCTGCCAGCTCGAAGGCGAGCTCGCCGAGCATGGACGCGAGCGGCACGAAGGGCCCGAGGAACTCGAGCTCCTCCGGAGGAACCGTCGCCACGTTGACCGCGTTCGTGGCCACCCGGCCTTCGAGCGCGGCCGCAACCTGCTCGGCGACGATCACACCGGCCCGATCCTGCGCTTCTCGCGTCGACGCGCCGAGGTGCGGCGTCACGACGACCGTGTCGATCCCGAGCAGAGGGCCGGAGTAGGGCTCGTGCTCGAACACGTCCACCGCGGCACCGGCGACCTTGCCCGAGCGGAGGCCCTCCACGAGCGCCTCCTCGTCGATGAGCTCGCCGCGGGCGACGTTGACGATCCGAACGCCGTCCTTCATGCGCGCGATCTCCGCCCTGCCGATCATGCCGCGGGTCTCGGGCGTCAGGGTCGAATGCAGGGAAACGACGTCCGAGCGTCGCAGCAGATCATCGAGGCTTCCGGCCGGCTCGACGCCGAGCTCCCGCATTCGCTCCTGCGGGAGGAAGGGGTCGAACGCGACGACGTGCATGGAGAGACCGCGCGCCCGACGTGCGACCTGCTGGCCGATGCGACCGAAGCCCACCAGCCCGAGGGTCTTGTCCGCGAGCTCGACGCCGCCGAACCGCGAGCGCTCCCAGCGCCCCGCCTCCAGCGCCGCGTAGGCCTGCGGGATCGAGCGGACGAGCGAGAGCAGCAGGCCGATCGTGTGCTCCGCCGCCGACACGACGGTCGACTGGGGCGCGTTGACGACGACGATGCCGCGTTTCGTCGCAGCCGCCAGGTCGACGTTGTCGACGCCGACGCCGGCGCGGCCGATCACCTTCAAACGATGTGCCCGGGCGATCAGATCGCTGCTGACACGCGTCGCGCTGCGGACGATGATCGCGTCGTACTGGTCGATCCGGGAGTCGAGATCGCCGTCGAAGTCGACGTCCAGCTCGAACCGCTCGCGCAGGAAGTCGATGCCTGCCTCCGCGATGCGCTCACGGACGAGGACTCGCGGCCGGCCGCCGGAATCCATCAGACGCGGACGTCCGCGCCGAAAGCCTCGCGGGCGCGCGCGGTTGCAGCACCGAGCTCGACGGCCACTCCTGCGCCGGCGAGCGCGAGCTCGAGCGCGGTGAGGGCGGCGCTCACGTCCTCGAAGCCGATCGCGCCGATGTGGCCGATCCGGATGATCCGCCCGCTCAGCTCTCCCTGGCCACCTGCGACCGTCACTCCGGAGCCGTCGCGCATCGCGCGCACGACCGCCCCTCCGTCGACGCCGTCCGGCATCCGGACGGCCGTGACGACGGCCGATCGGTCTTCATCGGGAGAGAAGAGCTCGAGGCCCATCTCCTTGATTCCTTCGCGGCACGCATACCCGAGCCGGCGTGAGCGCTCCCACGCCGCCTCGAGCCCTTCGGCCAGCAGCAGGTCGATCGCCACGTCCAGACCGCGGATCAGCGAGACGGCGGAGGTGAACGGCGTTCTTCCCTTCGCCTGCGCCGCGAGTGCGCGGCTCCAGTCGAGGTAGAAGCGAGGCGAGCTCGCCTCGGCGGCGGCGGCGACCGCCGCCGGCGACACCGAGGCGAACGCCAGGCCGGGCGGTGTCATCAGCGCTTTCTGCGTGCCGGAGACCACGACGTCGATCTCCCACGCCTGCTGCTCGAGCGGAGTCGCGCCGAGACTCGAGATCGCGTCTACCACCGTCAGCGCTCCCGTGGCGCGGGCGTGTCCGGCGATGCTGCGCACATCGGCGACGACACCCGTCGACGTCTCGCACTGGGTGCAGTAGACGACCCGCGCCCCCCCGATCTCCGCGAGCTTCGCGGCCACCTCGCCTGGATCCGGTGTCTCGCCCCAGCCGTACCGGTGGCGGACCACGTCCAGCCCGTAGCGTTCGGCGATCTGGGCCCAGCGCTCGCCGAAGTAGCCGGCCGAGACGACGAGCACGCGGTCGCCGGGCGAGCAGAGGTTCGCGACTGCTGAGTCCATCGCCCCGCTCCCGGACGCGGTGAAGAGGACGACGTCGCCATCGGTGCGAAAGATCAGGGGCAGGCGGGCGAACACGCGCTCGAGCACGGCCACGAACTCCGGCCCGCGGTGGTACACCATCGGCAGGTCCATCGCAGCCGCCACGTCCGGCGGGACCGGCGTCGGTCCCGGCGTCAGCAGATGCGCTTTCGGCGGAGTCACGAACTGAGGGTAACGAAGCCCACCCGGCCGTGGTCGCAACCGGCGCGGGCGCCTAGTGGAGTACGAGCGCGACGATCATCAGCACCATCGCGCAGCCTGCGCCGGCCGCCGCGAGGTGACGCAGGAGCGGCGAGTCCGGTGGCTCCCGGACGAGCAGTGTGACCACGAGGTCGCCGGACGCGCCGGCGCGCCCGCCGGCGTGCCCCTCCCCGGCCAGGCGTATCTCGTCGCCGTCCACCGACCCGGCCGGAATCGTCAGGAGGATCGTGCGCTCTTCGCCGACGCGCCCTTCGCCCTTGCAGGCGGCGCAGGGCCGATCGACCAGCGATCCGGCTCCCCGGCAGCGCTCGCACTCCCGGAACCGGATCAGCCGCCCTCGGTCAGCGTCGCCGACCTCACGAACGCGGCCGGACCCGCGGCACGCAGGGCAGGCTGTGCGGCGGCCTCCGGGCGCAGCGCCCGTGACGCGGCAGGCGCCGCAGCCTGCGATCGCGTGATACGTCACTCCTCGCGTCGTCCCGCGGACAGCCTCGGCGAAGTCGACGGACGCCTCGACCCGAACGTCTTCGCCACGCTCGCCGGCGCGGGGCGCAGCCGTGCCGTGCGCCGCGAAGAGATCGTCGAACAACCCGCGCCGCGGCCGTCCGAGACGGTCGTAGCGCCGCCGTGCGTCCGGGTCGGAAAGCACCTGGTACGCCTCCGCAAGCTCCCTGAAACGCTCCGGAGCGTCGGGGTCGTCCGACACGTCCGGATGGAACTCCGCGGCGAGGCTCCGATACGCCTTCCGGAGCTGCACGCGGTCGGCGTCACGTGGGACGCCCAGCACCTCGTAGTAGTCGCGTGTCGCACACGTCACCACGCCTCGAGAGGCTACAGACCGGGTAGGTCGGCACCCGCGCAGGAGTACGCTTCGGAGCCATGGAGGCGTTGCTCGCGTTTCTCGCCGCGCTGCTTACCCTCAGGCTCGCGGGTGACCTGCTCTGGCGCTACCGCGCGAGCAGATCGCCGCAGCTGGCGGCGTGGGCCGGATCGCTGACCGCCTACGCGCTCGCCTGCGCGGCGCTGGCCTGGGGCGCAGCCGCCGGCTGGGACGACCGCGCATTCCGCGTGTACTACCTGTTCGGCGGCCTGCTCACCGCCGCGCTCCTCGGGGTCGGCTCGCTGCTCCTCGCCGGCCGGCGCTGGGCGGCCCCTCTCGGGCTCGTCTACGCCGGCCTGGCGGTCGGCGTGGCGGTCGCGGCGCCACTCACCCAGTCCGTGAGCGGCTCGTCGATCCCCGAGGCGCAGGAACACCTGGCATTCGTCCCCGCCAGGCTGGTCGCCGTTCTCGGCAACACGCTCGGCACGATCGCGGTCGTCGTCGTCGCGGTCGCGACGATCCGGCGCCGGCCGCTCGCGAACGCGCTGATCCTGCTCGGTGTCGCGGTTGCGGCGGCCGGAAGCGCGGTCGCCGGGCTCGGCGAGGCCGAGACGGCCGGCTTCGTTGCAGTAGCGGCGGTCCTGCTCTACGCGGGCTTCGTGGCGGGCACCGGCGAGCGCCTCCGGTGGCCGGTCAGGCTCGGAGCTTCTCGCGCAGCCGCTCGTTGACGACCTTCGGGTTCGCCTGGCCCTCTGTCGCCTTCATCACCTGACCGACGAAGAAGCCGAGCAGTCCTTCCTTCCCGTTGCGATAGGCCGCCACCTGGCCCTCGTTCGCGGCGAGGATCTCGTCGATCACCGGATCGAGCGCAGCGGCGTCGGACACGGCCTCCTGCGCGAGGTACGGATCCGCGGAGAAACCCGGCTCGCCGATCCTGGCGATCGCCTCGTCGAAGGCCGAGCGCGGCATCCGCTCGCGCGCCTCGACGAGTCGAGCGAGCTCTCCGGCGTCGACGGCGTTCGGGTCGGCGCCGGTCGCAGCGAGCTGGTTCATGACGACGTTCGCCACGGCCCGGCGATCACCCGTGACCCGTCCGTAGAGCCCGTCCCGGCCACTCGTCACGAGCCCTTCGGCAAGCTCGAAGCCGACCTCGGGCTCGAGCAGGCGAATGCGCTCGGCGGGCGGCACCGGGATCTCGCTTCGCATGCGCTCGATCATCTCCGCGGTAGGCTCGACCGGCACGAGGTCGGGCTCGGGGAAGTAGCGGTAGTCGTCCGCCTCCTCCTTGGAGCGAAGCGACGAGATGGCGCCCGACTGGGGATCGAAGTGCAGCGTCTCCTGCACGACCTCGCCGCCGGACTCGTAGATGCCGATCTGCCGCGCGACCTCTGCCTCGATGCCGCGGGCGACGAACGTGAACGAGTTCATGTTCTTCAGCTCGGTCTTCGTGCGAAAGCCGGTCTCGTCCGTCCTGCGTACGGAGACGTTCGCGTCGCAGCGCAGCGAGCCCTTCTCCATCTCGGCATCCGAGATGCCAAGCTCGACGACCGTCTGGCGGAGGAGCTGGAGGAAGCTCTTCGCCTCGTCTGCCGAATGGATGTCCGGCTGCGAGACGATCTCGACGAGCGGCGTCCCGACCCGGTTGAAGTCGACGAGGGACGTCTCGGCGCCGTGAATCCTGCCCGCTGTACCGCCGACGTGGATCGTCTTCGCAGCGTCCTCCTCGAGGTGTGCGCGGACGATCCCGACCTCCTGGTCGCCTGTCGCGGCCCGGCACGGCGAAGCGCCCGTCGAGGCAGAGCGGTTCTTCGTACTGAGAGATCTGATACCCCTTCGGCGAGTCCGGGTAGAAGTAGTTCTTCCGCGCGAAGATCGCCCGGTCGGCGATGCGGCAGCCGAGCGCGAGGCCGAGCTTCACCGTCCATTCGATCGCCGTCCGGTTCGGCACCGGCAACGAGCCCGGCATGGCGAGGCAGACAGGGCACGTGCGCGTGTTCGGCGGCTCGCCCCAGACGTTCTCGCAGCGGCAGAACATCTTCGTCCGCGTCTTCAGCTGGACGTGGATCTCGAGCCCGATCACGGGTTGCCAGCTCACGCTCCGGGGCCCCTTCGGTCGTCTTCCCGGAAGCGTCCACGTCATTGCAGGGTGTTCCGGGCCGGACGGGTCCGGCCCCTACAGGCGTCTTCGATGAACGTCTCGTTCATCGAAGGCGCTCCGGTACGTAGTCGAAGCCGATGGCCTGCTCGAGCGCGTGGCCGGCGCGAAAGAGCAGGTTCTCGGAGAACTGCGGGCCGAGGAGCTGCAACCCGACGGGCAGCCCGTCCGACAGCCCGCACGGAATCGACAGGCCGGGCAGGCCGGCCATGTTCGGCGGGATCGTGAGGACGTCGCAGAGGTACAGCGCCAGCGGGTTGTCCGCCTTCTCGCCGATCCGGAAGGCGACGGTCGGCGAGGTCGGGCTGACGAGCAGGTCGAAGCGCTCGAAGGCGGCCGCGAACTCCCGACCGATCATCGTTCGCACCTTTTGCGCCTGCCCGTAGAACGCGTCGTAGTATCCGGCAGAGAGCGCGTACGTGCCGAGCATGATCCGGCGCTTCGGCTCGTCGCCGAACCCCTCCCACCGGGTACGCATGTACATGTCGAGGAGATCGGTCGCCTCGTCGGCGCGATGGCCGTAGCGGACGCCGTCGTAGCGGGCGAGGTTCGAGCTCGCCTCGGCCGGAGCGACGAGGTAGTAGCACGCGAGGCCGTACTCGACGGAGCGCGGCAGCGAGCACTCCCCCACCTCGGCCCCGAGCTCCTGCGCAAGCGCGATCGTCCGCCGCACGGCTTCGTCCACCCCGGGCTCGATCCCCTCCGCCACGTTCAGCTCGGTGGGAACGCCGATCCGGATCCCCCGCAGGTCCTCCTGCTCGGGGATCTCGACGTCTGCCGGCGGCTCGACCGTGGTCGAGTCGAGCGGATCCCGCCCTGCGATCAGCGAGTAGAGGAGCGCGTTGTCCCGCACGGTCTTCGTGATCGGGCCGACCTGATCGAGGCTCGACGCGAACGCGATGATCCCGTAGCGAGACACGGTGCCGTAGGTAGGGCGTAGCCCGACGAGGCCACAGAGCGCGGCGGGTTGCTTGATCGAGCCGCCCGTGTCCGAGCCGAGCGCCCACGGCGCCAGACCGCCCGCCACTGCGGCGGCCGAGCCGCCGGAGGAGCCGCCCGGCACCCGCTCGGGGTCCCAGGGGTTCCGTGACGTGCCGTAAGCCGAGTTCTCGGTCGACGAGCCCATCGCAAACTCGTCCATGTTCGTCTTGCCGACCAGCGGCAGCCCGGCGTTCTTGCACCGCGCGGCGACCGTCGAGTCGAAGACCGGCACGTAGCCCTCGAGGATCTTCGACCCGGCCGTGGTCGGCACCGCTTTCGTGGTGATGCAGTCCTTCAGCGCGATCGGGACGCCCGCTCCCGCCCCGTTCTCGACGTGCAGGAACGCGTGCAGCTCGCCGTCCCGGTCGGTGATCGCCGCGGCGTAGGCAGCCGTCAACTCCTCGGGCGAGACCTCACCGCGTGCGAGCAGGCCGGCTGCCTGCTCAGCCGTCGTCCGGAGCGTGTCGAGCATCAGGCGGCCGGAACCCGGAAAGCACCGTCGGCAGGATCGGGGGCGTTCTCGAGCGCCTCGCCGTGCGACAGCGACGCCCGGGGCTCATCCTCGCCCCAGATGTTGACGATATCGAGCGGATGGGACGTCGGCGGCACACCCGCGAGGTCGAGCTCGGCGACTTTCGAGACCGCCTCGAGGATCGCTCCCAACTGCTCGCGCACGCTCTCGATCTCGTCCTCGGGGATCTCGAGCCGTGCCAGGCGGGCGACATGCAGAACCTGCTCGCGGCTGATCGGCATCGCCCAAGTCTAGTTCCACTCCGGCTCGGCGAACGAGGCCTAGCCACTCGACGATCCACCTCCTATGGTGCGATTCATGCCCACTGCTAGCCTGTAGGAACGATCTGCGGCGCACATGAAGTCGACTCTCGAGAAACACGACACGGCGCCGGAGGCCGTCACAGCTGAGGCGCCCATGCTCGACACCTGGGGAGAGGGCGTACGGTGACGCCCCAAATCGTCTCGTCGCCTACGTGATCGACGCCGTGCTGATCACGATCCTCGTCTTCGCCGCGTCGATCTTCGTGTCGATCCTGGCGGGCCCGGTGGTCGAGTTCGACAACACCGGCTCCGGGCTCGTCGAGGTCAACGACCGTATTGCCGCCGTCGATGCGATCGTGGCGACGCTCCTCAGCCTCGCGTACTTCGTCGCGACCTGGACCTGGCTGCGGGGCTCGCCGGGCCAGCGGGCGCTCCGGATGCGCTCGGTGACGAGCGGGGCCGCGCAGTCGGCCTCGGCCGCGCTGCGCTCCGATGGCTCCCGCTCGGGCTTCCGCTCGGCATCGCCGGCCTGCTGACGGTCGTTCTTCCCGGGTACGCGGACCTGGTGGTCGACCTGCTCGTGCTCGCCTGGTTCGCGATCCTGCTTGCGACGATTGCCCGGAGCCCGACGAAGCAGGGCTGGCACGACCGGCTGGCGTCGACTGTGGTCGTGAAGCAGGTCCGACCGCTCACGCTCACATCGCCGACGGGCAACGGACAGATCGACCGTGCTCGCTGACGCCCGCTCGGTACCCGCGGACACCGCGCTCGAGACCGACATCTGCATCATCGGAGCAGGGGCGGCCGGGATCGCGCTCGCCCTGCGCCTGAAAGACAGCGCTGTTCGGGTGGTCCTGCTCGAGAGCGGCGGCGAGGAGCTCGAGGCTGAGACGCAAGCGCTCTACCAGGGCCCCGTGACCGGCCTGCCGTACTTCCCGCTCGACGCGGCTCGCCTGCGCTTCTACGGCGGCTCGACGAACCACTGGGGCGGTGTGTGCAGGCCGTTCGACGAGGTCGATTTCGAGCCCCGGGACTGGATCCCCGGCAGCGGCTGGCCGATCCGTCGGGCCGATGTCGCTCCCTACTACGAGCGGGCGCAGGAGATCTGCCGGGTCGCGACCGGCGACTGGGATCTCGAAACCTGGGTGGAGCGCGACCGGTTCACCCCGTTTCCGTTCGACGAGGAGCGGATCGCGACCCGGGTCGCCCAGATCGTCGCCAAGACACGGCGCAGCTTCGCCGACGCCCACGGGGCGGAGATCGAGGAGATGGCCAACGTCACGGTGCTGCCTGGGCGCGAACGTCACCGCGCTCGAGGTCGACGATGCCGGCACGAGCATCGAACAGGTTGCCGTCTCGACGCTGGACGGCCATCGCTTCAGCGTGACGGCGAAGACCTTCGTGCTCGCGGCGGGAGGAATCGAGAACCCGCGGCTGCTGCTCGCATCGAACACGCGCCTCCCCGAGGGCATCGGCAACCAGAACGATCTCGTCGGACGCTACTTCCTCGAGCATCCGCGCTTCGACGCGGGCGTGCTTCTGCCCTTCGACGGCCGGGGCGTCGAGCTCCCTCTTCTACAACGACCACGATGTCGATCGGGAAGCGGATCGAGTGCTATCTGGCGCTCACGCGCGAGCTTCAGCGTAAGGAGGAGCTCGGAGAGGTACAGATTCGTGTCGAGCCCGTGTATGCCGGCTCGTTCGAGCGTGCCCTCGAGTCGGATGAGGCGGACTCGTTCCGGGAGCTGACGTCGGCGATCGCCGACCGCGACATCGGGGACGTCGGCGAGAACCTGAGGACCGTCGCGAGCGACATGATGACCTGGCAGAACTTCGTCGTCGCCGGCGCACCCGTGCCCGTTCCGTACCCCGAGGTCGTCGGCGAGGTGCTCGACGCGAGCGCCGGCGAGCTCCAGGCTCGCCTGCCGGACTTCCTCGGCGACACCGCAGCGGTGGCCTACCGAGCGATGGCACCGGCGGCTCTCGTCGAGAGCGTCCGCCTCGTCAGCCGCATCGAGCCGATTCCGAACCCCGACAGCAGGGTCAAGCTGACGAGTGAACGCGACGCGCTGGGGATGCCGCAGGCCGAGCTCGACTGGCGGCTGACGCGCTTCGACCGGCGGAGCGCCCGGCGAACGCTCGAGATCCTGGCCGCCGAGGTCGGCCGGGCGGGGATCGGCCGTGTCAAGGTCATCGTCCAGGACGACGACTCTCCGTGGCCCGACGACCTCGCGGGGGCTGGCACCTCATCGGGACGACCCGGATGAGCGACGATCCGAAGCAGGGCGTGGTCGACCGTGATCTCCGCGTACACGGGATCTAGAACCTGTACGTCACCGGCAGCTCGGTCTTCCCTACCTCGGGCTCGGGCACGCCCACGCTGACACTGGTCGCGCTCACGCTCCGGCTCGGCGATCACCTGCTGGGTGAGAGCGCATGAGCGTGAGAGCGACACGCCGCGAGTTCCTGGCTCTGTCGGCCGGCGCGGGCATGACTGCGCTGCTCGTCGCGTTCCGACCATGGCGTGCGCTCGTCGAGATGCCTGCTTCGCAGTCGCTGCCGGAGGCGAGGCTCGCCGGCCTGTTCCGGGATCCGGACAGCGCGCGTCGCGTCGGCCGCGAATACCTGCGGAACGCACCGGACGAAGCTTCGACTGCGCGGCTTGTCGAGCGCGATCGCGGTCGGCCTCCCTGGCGGTGTGGCCGGGCTCAGGGACATCTCGGATGCGGATCTGCGCGAGCTCCTGAGCAAGCGCATGGTCGAGGACTTCGACCTGGGACGGACGGCCGAGCTCCAGGGCTGGGTCCTGTCGCTGACCGAAGCGCGTCTCTGCGCCTTGACCACCCTCGTCTAGACCATTCGCCTCCGCAAGCCGCGAAGACGGAACGGGCCCCGCGGGGCCCGTTCGAAGCCGGATCTCGCGCCGTCTGGCTACGGAGCCGCCTGGACGTTCGCCGCCTGCAGGCCCTTGTTGCCCTCGACGACCTCGAACTCGACGCGCTGGCCCTCTCGGAGCGACTTGTACCCGTCCATCGTGATCGCGGAGAAGTGGACGAAGACGTCGTCCCCCTCCTCCCGCTCGATGAACCCGTAGCCCTTCTCGTTCGAGAACCATTTCACGGTGCCCTCTGCCACTACTCCTCCTTCACGAACGAGGCAGCGGCCCGGCACCGAGCCGCCACCCATGACAGCGCCGCAGGCAGCGGCGGACGGGAAGATAACGTCACTCGCCGGGGAAGGCAAGCACCCCGGCCTGGAACCGGGCGGCGCGAGCAGTGTTACGGAGCAGCGCGGCGATCGTCATCGGTCCGACACCGCCCGGTACAGGCGTCATCAGGCCCGCCACGTCCGCGGCCTCGGGCGCGACATCGCCGACGAGCACGCCGTCGACCCGGTTGATGCCGACGTCGATCACGGTTGCGCCCGGCTTGACCATGTCGGCCGTCACCGCCGCCGCCTTGCCGACCGCCGCGACGAGCACGTCGGCTTCGCGGGTGACGCCCGGAAGGTCCTGGGTGCGGCTGTGGCACATCGTGACCGTCGCGTGGCGGGAGAGCAGCAGGAGCGAGATGGGCTTGCCCACGATGTTCGAGCGTCCGACGACCACGGCGCGCGCGCCCTGGAGCGGAACGTCGTATGCGTCGAGAATCTCCATGATCCCCGCCGGCGTCGCGGGGGGCAGCGTCGGCGTTCCCTGGAGGAGGAAGCCGGCGTTCACCGGATGGAAGCCGTCGACGTCCTTGATCGGCCGGATCTGCCTGGATGACCCGGCTCTCGTCGATCTGCTCGGGCAGCGGCAGCTGCACGAGAATCCCGGTGACGCGATCGTCGTCGTTGAGCTCGGCGACGAGCGCGAGCAGCGCCTCCTCCGTCGTGTCGGCCGGAAGCTCGTGGTGGAACGACTCGATCCCGGCCTCGGCGCACGCCTGGCGCTTCGAACGGACGTATACCGCGGAGGCAGGATCGTCGCCGACCAGCACGGTCGCGAGGCCGACGGGCCGACCGAGCTCCGCCACCTCGGCCGCCACCTCCCCTCGCACGCGCTGCGCGAGGGCCTTGCCGTCCATCAGCGTCACGGTTACGCGTCGCCTGCCACCAGCTCGACCCGATCGAGGACGACCGGATCGCGCGGGCGGTCACCCGCGTCCCTCGGCACGTTCGAGATGGCATCGACGACATCCATGCCGCTCGTGACGTGGCCGAAGACGGTGTGCTTGCCGTCGAGCCAGGAGCACTCGTCGGCGGTGACGACGAAGAACTGGCTGCCGTTCGTATTCGGGCCTCTGTTCGCCATTGCGAGAGCCCCGCGCACGACGGGCCGGCCGTTGTTCTCGTCCTCGAACTCGTAGCCCGGGCCGCCGCTGCCGTCACCGCGCGGGCAACCGCCCTGAACCATGAAGTCGGGAATGACGCGGTGGAACGTGAGCCCGTCGTAGTAGCCCTTCGACGCGAGCTCGACGAAGTTGGCGACCGTCTTCGGCGCGTCGTCGTACAGCTCGACGTCGATTGCGCCGTGGTTGGTATGGAGCGTTGCGTTGGTCATGCGCGGCACGCTACCTGCTGAGCGCGAACACGCGATGCGGCTTTCCGTGCCACTCGACGTCGCGTTCGTGGCTCATGCCGAGCTTCAGTGCGACGCGGGCGGAGCGCTCGTTCGCGTAGGCGACGAGGGAGATCAGCCTCGTCTTCCCCAGCTCTTCGAGCGCGTAGTCGCGAACCGAGCGAGCCGCCTCGGTCGCGTAGCCGTGCCCCCAGGCAGAGAAGACGAGCCCGTAGCCCACCTCGAGCTCGTCGCGACCCTCGATTTCCCAGTGAGTGAGCCCGCACCGGCCGAGGAACGCCCCTGTCTCCCGGTCGAGCACCGTCATGTGACCGTATTCCTGTTCGGCGAACGCCGCGATGCGGGCCTCGAGCCAGCGGGCGGTCTCCTCCGGTGTCCTCACGCCCCCGATCCAGTCCGCGACCCGCGGGTCGGCGTGCATGGCCACGTAGGCGTCGAGGTCGTCCCACCTCAGGGGACGGAGCAGCAGCCGCTCGGTCTCGATCGTCAGGCCCGGCACACGAGCACATCCTCGAAGAACTCGCCCGCGCGGAACCCGGTCCGCCGGTTGACGTGACGGGTCAGCCGCCGCTCGAGCGCGAGGCCGGCGCGTTCGAGGATCGCCGGGTACAGATCGTGCGAGTCGTTGACGACGACGATCACCGGCGCACCTGCGGGGAGCAGGCGGCGCGCCGAGCCGAGCGCGGCCGCGATTCCGTCGACGTACCCGTCGAGCGCCCGACGGGTGCGGCCGCGGGCGGCAGGCCCGATCTCGAGCTCGCTGCGGATCGAGAGCTCGAGCAGCTCGTAGGCGTACCGGTGCTGCTCGTGGTAGTCGATGAGCCCCGGATACGGAGGGGAGGTGATGATTCCGCTCGATCCGAGCGGCGGCGTCAGCAGCCTCGCGTCGCCGTGCACGACCTCGACGACGCGCGGTGTGCGGAGAGCGGCGAACGCGCGAAGCCGCCTGATCGTATCCTCGGTGTAGCGGCGCAAGAACTTCGCCGCCTCGTCCACGGGGCGGCAGGTCCGGCGGTGCTTCCGGCAGGCGTACGGCCCGGTGCACGGGCGCTTCGGAAAGTCGAGATCGAAATGCGTGGTCAGCCGTGCCGAGCGAGCTGCGCGTGAGAGAACGACTCGAGCCACGTCGCGCTCCCTCTCGTCGAGACGCTCCGCGGCGGCCCGGTAGGCCAGAAGCTCGCCGAGCGCGCGGGTCGAGTACCAGGCTCTGGCCCAGTCACTCCCCGTCGCTGGATCGACCTGTCCGTCGCGCTCCGCCGCCGCGAGCGCTCCGCGCAGCGCCACCTCCAGCTTCGCCTGGTCGTACGCCCGCGTCTTCACGCGCGCGAGCAGGCAGTTGAACGCCGAGATGTCGTAGCCGACGGCATCGAGGCCGAGGACGTTCGCCTCGACGAGGGTCGTCCCCGAGCCTGCGAACGGGTCGAGGACACACTGCCCGCGCTCGAAGTAACGGCGCAGGAAGACCTCGACGAGCTGCGGCACGAACTTCCCGAGGTAGGGATGCAGTGCGTGGACGTGCTTCGTCCGCTCGGCCTGCGGCAACGCCTCTTCCGACCACGAAAGCTCGAGGTCGATCGTGGCATAGAGCGCCTGCTGCGTCTCCATCCGGCAGAGTCTAGGACCGACGGCGGTTGGCGAGCTACCGTGCCGGCATGCCGCCGGCCGGGTACTCGGGGACGCCGCTGCCGCGGAAGCTGGGACTGCGCGAGGGCGACCGGCTCGTGCTCGTCGGGGCGCCGCCGAACGCGCTCGAGCTGATTGCGCCGCTGCCCGCCGGCGTGACCGTACGCCGGCGGCTCGGTGCGGCGGAGATCGTCGTCGCCTTCGTCGAGCAGCGCTCGGAGCTCGAGCGGCGGATCGAGGCGCTCGCCCGGGCGATCTTCCCGAACGGCGGCTGCTGGATCGCCTGGCCCAAGCGGGCCTCGGGCGTTCCAAGCGACATGACCGAAGACGTCATCCGGGAGGTCGCGTTGCCGCTCGGGCTGGTCGACACCAAGGTGTGCGCGATCGACGAGACCTGGTCCGGCCTACGCCTGGTCTGGCGGAAGGAGCTCCGCAGCGATCGCGCCGACGCGGCTACGAGAACGGCTTGATCGCCATGCGACGGCGACGGCCGTCACTGGGCCGCCGCCATCGGCTGCGCCATCATCGGATGGGCGCAATGGTCGCAGGGCTCCTGGGTCAGGTCGCCGTCGGGAATCGCGCGCAAGGCGACGCCGATCGCCTCCGAGAACGTCGGGAACTGCGCGATGGTGTCCTTCAGCACGGAGACGGGAATCTCTGCCCTGATCGCGAGTACGGCGGTGTGAATCCATTCGCCGGCCATCGGAGCGACCGCCCAGGCGCCGACGAGAACCTCGCGCTTGCGGTCGACGACGACGCCGAAGGTGCCGGTCGGGTGCTCCTCGTAGGTGTACGCGCGGGCGACGGAGCTCGGCAGGTCGATCGTCGACGTGGCGACGTCGAGGCCCTGCTCGCGCGCCTGCGCCTCGGTGAGGCCGACGGCAGCGACCTCCGGCTGCGTGAAGATGACGTGCGGAACCGCGCGGTAGTCGGCCGTCGCGTGCTGGCCGAGGATGTCGGCGCAGGCGATCCGCGCCTGGTACTTGGCGACGTGCGTGAACGGGGCCAGGCCCGTCACGTCTCCGATCGCCCAGACGCCCTCGCCTGCGCGGCAGCGGTCGTCGATCTCGATCCCGCGACGCGTTGGCTCGACACCGACGGTCTCGAGGCCGACCCCGCTGGTACGCGGACGCCGTCCCGTGGCGACCAGGATCTCTGCGCCTCTGACCTCGGAGCCGTCGTCGAGCTCGACGACCTTCTCCCCGTCTTCGAGGCGAACGCCCTTCGCGTGGACGCCGAGACGGAGCTCGACGCCGTCACCCTCGAGAATCGCGGCGAGCAGCGTCGCTGATCTCGGGGCGCTCGCGATCTGCGAGCCGGTCGGGGCCCTGGACGATCGTCACGCGCGATCCGAAACGCGCCAGAAACTGGCCGAGCTCGATCGAGACGACACCGCCGCCGATAGCCACCACGCTCTCGGGAATCTCCGTCAGGTCGGTCGCCTCGCGATTCGTCCAGTAGCCGGCTTCTGCCAACCCCGGGATCGGCGGCACCACGGCTTCGGCGCCCGTCGCGACGATGGTCGCCTCCGTCTCGAGCAGCTCGGTGCCCGCTTCGACCCGGCCAGGGCCTGCGATGCGACCGGTTTCCTTGACGACGTGAACGCCCCGCTCCTCGTACCGGGCGACACGCTTCGTGTCGTCATGGCTGGAGACCATGTAGTCGCGGTACGCGGCGAGACGCGCGAAGTCGAGCGGAGGCGTGCCGATTCCGGCCGTCCTCTCGCTCTCGCCCTCGAGCTCGGTCGGGCGCAGGAGCGTCTTCGAGGGGATGCAACCCCAGTTCGTACACTCGCCGCCGAGCACGGTGTTCTCGATCAGCGCGACGCGCTTGCCGGCCTTGAGGAGCGTGTTGACCGCCACCTCGCCGCCCGGCCCGCCGCCGATGATCACTGTGTCGAAACGATCAGCCATCTGCGCCATCTCCTTCGAGGTCGATGTCGTAGAGACTCGCCGTTGTGCGGGGCCGTTACAAGGGCTCGCTGCAATACCCTCGGATCCGGATGGACGACGACGTCGCGCTCGTGGCAACCAACGAGTCCTTCCCCATCGCGCGCGCTCGAAGGTGCGCGGCGCGATCGAGGACTATCTCGACCGGGACGCCGACTACTCGATGCCCGAGCTGACCTCTCGTTCCGCTCCTGGCACGAGGCCGAGGCGGAACCGGTCGACGCCCGCGGAGCTACCTGACGGTGACCTTCGGACGCCGGCTGCGCCCCATGGCACCGGCGAACTCGAGCTCCCCGCGCGACCAGGCCCGCCGCAGTGCCCGGCGTCTGAAGAACGAGCGGATCAGGTTCATGACCGGCTCATACGAGGGCGGCGGCGGATTTCCTCCCCTGCCCCGGTAGGGTTGTCCTGACCGATGCCCTCCGCGCCGTCGACCCTCGCCGACGTCGACCTCCTCGACCACGACCGCTTCGTGGCAGCGGAGCCGTGGGACGTCTTCGAGCTGCTTCGGCGCGAAGCGCCTGTCTATCGCCATGCGGAGCCGGGCGGCGAGGGGTTCTGGGTGGTGACGAGGTACGACGACGTGATGACGGTGCTCCGCGACTGGGAGACGTTCTCGTCGGAGCTCGGCGGGGTCGCGACGATCGACACCCTTCCGGAGGACGTGCTCGCCGCGCGCCGGAACTTCATGGAGACCGACCCGCCCCGCCACAGTCAGTTCCGCCGCATCTTCGCCGCCGACTTCACGCCTCGCTCGGTACGCCGCTACGAGCCGTGGCTGCGCGCGCTCGTCGTCGAAGTTCTGGACGCGGCCCTCGCGCGTGAGGAGCTCGAGGCGGTGCACGACATCGCGGCGCCGATCCCGATTCGGGTGCTCGCGCGAATCCTCGGCCTGCGCGACGAGCACCTGCCGCGCCTGGTCGAGCTCGCCGACAAGATGCTCGTCGACACCGAGCCCGAGTACGTCGGGGAGCGGGCCTACGAGGGCGAGCGGGACGAGGACCGCTACCTGCCCTTCGGAAGCCCCTGGGCGGCCGAGCTGTGCGCGCTCGGGCGCGAGTACTACGCCGACCGCCGCGCGGCTCCCCGCGACGACGTGCTGTCGCTGATCGCGAACGGCCGCGCTCGACGGCTGCCCCCTCTCCGAGCGTGATCTCGACACGACGTTCTCGATCCTCGTGGTCGCCGGCAACGAGACGACGCGCCAGGCGATCGCCTCGGGTCTGCTCGCGTTCGCGCGGAACCCGGAGCAGTGGCGCCTGCTGCGCGACGACCTCGGCCTCGTACCCGGAGCCGTCGAGGAGGTGCTGCGCTACGCGAATCCTGTCTGGCACTTCCGGCGCACCGCCACCCGTGACACGGAGCTCGGCGGGATCCCCATTCGGGCAGGCGACAAGGTGGTCGTGTGGTACGGCGCCGCGAACCGCGACCCGGACGTCTTCCCCGACCCCGACCGGTTCGACATCCGGCGGGCGCCGAACGAGCATGCGACGTTCGGTCGTGTCGGTCCGCATTTCTGCCTCGGTGCGCACCTCGCACGGCTCGAAGTGACGTTGCTGCTCGAAGAGCTCGCGCCGCGCGTCAAGGCGCTCCACCTCGCCGGCGAGCCCGAGCGCCTGCGCTCGAACTTCACGAACGGCCTCAAGCGACTCCCCCTCCGCGTGGAGCTCGCCTAGAGGCCGCCCGACTCTCAGCGGCCGTCGGGAAGGTGCCAGCGCCGGGGGGCGACGAGGCTCGTGAATCGACTCCGGCCCCCAGGAGCCCGGGGCGTACGGCTCGACGGGCGGCGGGTCTCTCGAGCAGCGGCGTCGCGATCTCCCAGAGGCGCTCGATCCCGTCGGCGCGGTTGAACAGCGTCGCGTCGCCGATCATGGCGTCGTGGATCAGGCGCTCGTATGCCTCGAGCTGGTTCTGCGTGCAGAAGGACTCCTCGTAGTGGAACTCGAGGCTCGCCGGCCCGAGCTCCATCGTCGCGCCGGGAACCTTGGCGAGGAAGTTCGCGGTGATCCCGCCGGGCTCGGCGATCTCGAACACGAGCTCGTTCGGGCCGGAAGCCGTCCGAGGTCGCGAACATCCGCAGCGCCGGCTCCCTGAACGCGATCGTGACGACCCGGCGGCCCTGCGGAAGCTGCTTGCCCGTGCGCAGGAGGAACGGGACGCCGGCCCAGCGCCAGTTCTCGATCTCGACCTCGAGCGCGACGAACGTCTCGGTGTCGGAGTCGGGCGCGACGCCGTCCTCCGTCCCGGTAGCCCTCGTACTGGCCGCGCACGACGCGGGACGGGTCGAGCGGCTTCATCGACTCGAAGACCTTCAGCTTCTCGGCGGCGAGGGACTTCGCGTCGAGCGACGTCGGCGGCTCCATCGCGACGAAGCCGAGCGCCTGGAAGAGGTGTGTCACGACCATGTCGCGGAACGCCCCGGTGCCCTCGTAGAAGCCGGCGCGGCTTCCGATCGAGAGCGTCTCGGGCACGTCGATCTGGACGTGGTCGATGTGGTCGCGGTTCCAGACCGGCTCGAACAGGCCGTTCGCGAAGCGCAGCGCGAGGATGTTCTGCACGGACTCCTTGCCGAGGAAGTGGTCGATTCGGAAGATCTGCGACTCGTCGAAGACGCCGTGAACCGTGTCGTTCAGCGCGCGAGCGGACTCGAGGTCGGTCCCGAACGGCTTCTCGAGGATGACGCGCGCGCCCTCGCGCGAGCCCGTTCTGGCCCAAGGCCTCGGTGATGCCGGCAAAGGCCTTCGGCGGCACGGAAAGGTAGTGGAGCAGGCGCGGCTCGCCGCCGATCTCCCGCTTCGCCGAGGTGACGGCGTCAGCGAGGCTCGCTCGCGTCCGAGGCGTCGGAGGCGGCGTAGTGGAGGCTCTCCGCGAACTTGGACCAGGCCTCCTCGGTCGGCGGGCGGCGGCCGAACTCGTCGACTGCCGCGCGGGCGTGTGCCCGGAACTCCTCGTCCGACAGGGTCTTCCGCGAGGTGCCGATGATCCGGTAGCGCTCGGGAAGGAGGCCGGCTTCGGCGAGATGGAAGAGCCCCGGCACGAGCTTTCGCCGCGCGAGGTCACCGGTCGATCCGAAGAGGACGATGACGTGATCCTCGGGCGCCGAGAGGGAGTGGTGCGGGTGCGGGTGGGCTGGGTCATGGTGCTCATCATCGACGACCTCACAGTCGATAGCGACTCCGTTCGGACGAGGACGTGAACCTCAGTCGCGCGTCCGGGCCGTTCGTTACGGATGCGGAGTGCAACACCGGCGGCGATCGGGAGACAATGCCGCGATGAGCGTCGAGCGCGAGAAGCAACTGGCTGCCGAGGCTGCGGCAGAGCTCGTCGAAGACGGGATGACCGTGGGCCTGGGAACCGGCTCGACGGTCGCCTACCTCCTCCCCGCGCTCGCGCGGCGCGGGCTGTCGCTGCGCTGCGTCGCGACGTCGCCGCGTACCGAGGCCGCTGCACGCGAGCTCGGCATCCATGTCGAGCCGTTCGACACGCTCGACCGTTTCGATCTGACGATCGACGGCGCCGACCAGATCGCGCCCGACGGCTGGCTCGTCAAGGGCGGGGGCGCGGCCCACACGCGGGAGAAGATCGTCGCCGCCGCCGCCGACCGGTTCATCGTGATCGCGGATTCCTCGAAGACCGTCGCCGCCCTCCACCCGCCGGTGCCGGTAGAGCTGCTCGAGTACGGGCTCGCAGCCACGCTTCGCCGTCTCGAACCGGTCACCCTGCGGGACGTCCCTCGGAGCCCCGACGGTGGCGTCATCGCCGACTATCAGGGCCCGATCGACGATCCGGCCGCCCTCGCCGCGCTTCTCGCCGGCACGCCGGGCCTCGTCGAGCACGGCCTGTTCCCGCCCGAGCTGGTCACCGAGATCATCGTCGCCCGCGGCACGTCCGTCGAACGAGAGGTCCTCCGAGCGAACGGCTAGCAGTCGAGAACGAGTGGCAGTATCTGATCGCCGCGGCCTGAGCGATCAGACGGTCAGCACGCTGAGGGCGGCGACGCCGGCGACGATCGCCGCGACCCCGAAGATCTGGAGCGGGGTCAGCCGCTCGCGGAAGACCACGTAGGCCGCGACGGCTGCGATCGCCGCGTACTGGGAGGCCACGACCACGGTCACCGCGATGCCGTGCCTCGCACCGAGCGTGAACGCCGTCAGCCCGACGACCTCGCAGAGGCCGGCGACGACACCGAGCGGCGCAGCAGAGCGAGTCAGCCTGAGCCGGGACGTCACCAGGAGCGGCAGCGCCACGAACAGCACCGCCATGACGCGCGTCGGCAGGAGCACCCAGGCCACCGGGAGGTCGACGCTGACGAGGCCCGCGGCGTAGAGGCCGACACCGAACGAGATCGCGGCGGCGAACGAGAGCAGCGCCGCCCGTGTTCCGGAGCCGCCGCCACCCGTTCCCCGCCCCGGCGAGATAGCTGCGAGGATCACCCCGATCACGATGACGCCGAGCATGGCGCCGGCGCCCGGGGAGAGCTGCTCCCCGGCGACCACGGCGATCACCGCGGTCACGGCGCCCTCCGTCGACGCGATCGGCGCGACGATTCCCACCTTGCCGATCCGCAGCGCTGCGTACACGAAGCCCAGTCCGACGACGTTTCCCACCCCGGCGACGGCGAGCCAGGCGGCCGTATCGGCGTCGAGCCCTGAGGGAATGCCCTCGACGACGACGAACGGGAGCGTCACGACAAGCCCCACGGTCATCACGAGCGCGAGCGTCGAGCCGGGGCCGACCATGCGACTGACGCGAGACGAGCACAGCGTGGCGACCGCCCAGGCGGTCGCAGCACCGAGACCGCCGAGGATCGCGATCACGGCGGGACCCTACGCGGGGGCCGTCCGCGCAGAGCCGTCAGGCAGCTGACACGCCGAGCGAGCCCGCGAACTCCTCCGCGAAGCGTCGCACTGCGTCGTAGTCCGTGTAGTCGTAGTCCTGGTGCACGTCCGGGTGCGGGACCTGCTTGCGCGTGATCAGGCGCATCAGCGTGCGCGTGAAGAAGTCGTACTGCGTCCAGGCGAGCATCCCTGCGAACGTCTCCGCCGTCCGCGGCTGCCAGCCGGTCTCGGCGACGAACCTGTCCAGGATCTCACCCGTGGCAGCCTCGGATTCGGGGGTCGGGTCCGCGGCTGCCAGGCACACCTGGAAGAAAGCAGACGGCATCGCCGCGAGCCGCTCGCGATTCTCCTTTGCGAACGCCCGGATCTCGGCCTGATGCTTTCCCGCGTGGATCGACGCGCCGACGATGACGCCGTCGACCCCGTCCGAGATCTCAGGCAGCGGTTTCCCGGCCCGGACGGCGTCGACCTCGTGGCCGCCCGCTTCCATCGCCTCGCGCATCTGCTCGACGATCGTCGCCGTATGCCCCTCCGTCGTCCCGTA
This sequence comes from uncultured Thermoleophilia bacterium, assembly GCA_963797645.1. GTDB lineage: Bacteria > Actinomycetota > Thermoleophilia > Gaiellales > Gaiellaceae > CAWCQC01. The sequence goes on from CAWCQC010000014.1 coordinate 80,098, forward strand.
GACGACCATGATCCTGCTCATCGATCCTCCCTCGCCGACCGGCCAACGATGTGGAAGCCGCGGCACCTCCGAGTCTCGCAGCCGAAGCAGCCCGCGGCATCCGGTGCAACGCGGAAAAGTGGCCGGAGAACTACCGAGCCGCGCAGAGCGCCGCGCCGAGGAGAGCCGTCTGGTCGTTGAGGATCACGCGCACGGGAACCGCCTCGAGCAGCTCGGAGAGTCGTCCCTTGTCCATGAACGCCTGCATGAACGTCCCGTCTTCGAGCTTGGCGAGGATCCTCGGGGCGATCCCACCCCCGAGGTAGACGCCGCCCGTCGCCATCAGCTTCAGCGCGAGGTTCCCGGCCTCGGCGCCGAAGATCGAGACCACCATGTCGAGGGCGTCGACACACGCGGCATCGCGCCTCTCGAGCGCCGCCCGGGTGACTGCTACGCCCGCGTCGTGCTCGGCCATCTCCGCGCTCAGCCAGTCCGGCTCCTGCTCGCCAGACCGCTCGCGCAGGAAGCGATAGACGTTCAGTAGGCCCATCCCCGAGCAGACCCGCTCATAGCTGACGTGCTCGCAACGCTCGCTGAGCCACCGCAAGAGCTCGCCCTGGAGCTCGGTGCGCGGTGCGAAGTCCGCGTGGCCGCCCTCGCTCGCGAAGACGTGGCGATGCCCCTGCACGGTGCAGATGCCCGCCTCGCCGAGGCCCGTGCCGGCGGAGATGACCGCTTCGTTGCCACCGTACGCAGGGTCGCCTTCGTTGAGGGTGGCGAAGTCGTCCGGCCCGAGCGCCTCGAGACCGTGCGCGTTCGCCTCGAGATCGTTCAGAAGGCCGACGTGCTGAAGCTTCAGGAGGCGGGCGAGGCTCTCGGCGTCCACCGGCCAGGCGAGGTTCACCGCCTCCGTCCGGCCATCGTGGACCGGGCCGGCGACGCCGAAACACGCGTGCCCGATGTCAGCCGGGTGCTCGCCGAGGAACGTCTGCACCATCGCCGCCAGCCCATCGTGCTCCCGGCTCGGGTACGTGGCGAGCGCAACCGGCTCGCCGAGGCTGTCCTCGAAGAGAGCAAGGCGCGCGTTGGTCGCGCCGATGTCGCCCGCGAGGATCACGCCTCGGCTTACGTCTCCTCGGACGGCGGCGCTTCGGCGCCTGCGCCGCGCTTCCATCATCCGCCCTGCGCTCGCTCTTCTTCTCCCGGCGTTTCGCCTTCTCCTCCGCCGCCCTCGCCTTCGCCTGGATGTACGACGCCTTGACCATCTGCCTGCCGCCCTTCCAGCCGAACGCCCAGCTGATCATGATCACGGCGAAGACGATGTTCCACGCAGTCGTGAACACCTGCTGACCGACCGAGTAGGCAGTCGCGGTCGCCGCGTCCGTCACGCTCTGGAGGGCAACGACGTTCGCGGCCTGGTTCACCCCCGCCCCGCCCGGCGTGACCGCGACCGTGTTCGCGATCGAGCTCGAGCCGATGACCGAGAAGATCGAGTGGGCGGTGACCGGAATGCCGTAGGCGGCCAGGAAGATCGCGATCACGCCGAGCTTCGCCAGGTAGCCGACGATCTGCGGCGCCAGGACCCGCGTCACGTAGCGCGACGGCGTCGCGAGGATCGCGGCGCCCTGCTTCGCCTGCTCCCAGAGGTGCTTCACCTTCCGCCAGACGATCCCCGCGAGAACCACCAACCCGAAGATGACGCCCGCAGCGATCGCGAGCGCGAGCCACTTGTGAGCGTCGAGGCCGCTCAGGCTGACGTCGAACGAGCCTGGGACGCTCAGGAAGAGGTACAGGTAGATGGCCGTCCCGACGACCGTGTAGAAGATCTTCTGGACGAGGTACCCGGAAAAGACGCCCGGAAAGGTCGCGCCCGGAATGATCATCAGGAACATGAACAAGAGCGCGAACGTGCCGATGTTCGCCGGCAGCACGCTGTTCATGGCGACCGAAGCCGCGTAGCAGGCGATGATCGGGAGCCACCGGATCATCGCCGCCGGGTACGCGGCGCGCAAGATCCCCGTGTAGGCGACGCCGACCATCGTCGTCTGCAGGGTTTGCAGGATCATCGCGCCGACGAGCGCCCCGATCGATACGCTCGTCAGCGTGTCCCACAGGCTCTCGAACCACGCTTCGATCCGAAGAGCGTAGACCGTCAGGCCGCTGTCTTCTCGGCGTGCCCCCGAGCTCCGACCGCATCGCTGACAGGAGTTGGCTCCCACAGGGGGCGCCGTTCTCGAGCCGCTGCCGACCTAGCGCGATCGCGTTACGATCAGGGCGGATGTGAACGCCGCCGCCATGACCACCGCAGACGTGGGACGGCCGAACGTGGCCGAGCGGAAGGCCGCAGGTCGGGCAGGGCGCCGCGCAGCGCAGCGCTCGAGCCACGCGCGTTGGGAGCCCGTCGCCGATCGTCCCGATCCGGTAGGCCTGCTCGCGGAGCAGAACATCTCCCGCGAGCCCGACCTCGTGCCGATCCGACACGGGCGGATGCTCGTCTCGCCGTTCACCTTCTTTCGCGGCGCGGCGAGGATCATGGCGTCCGACCTCGCGGCCTCGCCACGCGCCGGGCTCGTCGTCCAGCTCTGCGGTGACGCTCATCTGTCCAACTTCGGAGCGTTCGCCTCGCCCGAGCGCGCCTTGCTGTTCGACATCAACGACTTCGACGAGACGCTGCCGGGGCCCTTCGAGTACGACGTCAAGCGGTTGGCGACGAGCTTCGTCGTCGCCGCGCGGAACAACGGTTTCGACTCCGCCGCCGAACGCGAGGCCGCACTCGCGTCGGTTCGGGCCTACCGCGAGGGAATGGCGAAGTTTGCGGAGCTGAGAACGCTCGAGATCTGGTACTCCCGGCTCGACGTCGAGCAGCTCTTGACCGAGGTCAGGCAGGCCGGTACCAAGCGCGCGACGCGGGCCGCGAAGCGCGCCGAGCGCATCGTCAGGAAGGCGAGAACCCGCGACAGCCTTCAAGCACTCTCGAAACTCGGCGAGCTGGTCGACGGCCGATAACCGCATCGTGAGCCAGCCGCCGATCGTCGTCCCGCTCAGGGACGCGGTGGAGGCCTACGGGTTCACCGCCGATGTGGCCCGCGAGCTCGTCCATGCGCAGCTACGCGATTACAAGGCGACGCTTCCCGACGACCGCCGACACCTGCTGGAGCAGTACGAGGTCGTCGACGTCGCACGGAAGGTCGTCGGCGTCGGCAGCGTCGGCATGCGCGCCTACATCGTCCTGCTCGAGGGCCGCGACGAGCGTGATCCACTCTTCCTCCAGCTGAAGGAGGCGACGACCTCCGTGCTGGCCGATCACCTGCCCGCCAGTCGGTACGGCCACGCGGGCGAGCGCGTGGTGCGCGGCCAGCGGCTGATGCAGGCCGCGAGCGACATCTTCCTCGGCTGGACGAGCGGCTTCGACGTCGCACAGGGCTTCTACTGGCGCCAGCTGCGTGACATGAAGATGTCCGTCGACGTCGAGTCGATGGACCCGTCCGCCCTCGCCGCCTACGGAGGCCTCTGCGGCTGGACGCTCGCCCGCGCGCATGCGCGATCGGGCGATCCGATCGCGCTCGCTGCCTACCTCGGCAAGGGCGACCGCTTCGACCGCGCAGTCGCCGATTTCGCGCAGGCATACGCGGATCAGAACGAGCGCGATTTCGAGGCGTTCCAAGATGCCGTCAACGCGGGCCGGATCGAGGCCACCGAGGGAGTCTGACACTCCGCCCCCGCGCTGAAGCCCGGAAGCCCGCCCGTAGAATGACCCTCGTCCGGCGCGGTGGCCGAGTGGTTAGGCAGAGGCCTGCAAAGCCTCGTACAGCGGTTCGAGTCCGCTCCGCGCCTAATGTTCCCGCTCTTTGCGGCGGGTTCGAGTCCCGTCGCTCCCGCTAGCAGAACCCGCTGCAAACGGCGAGTCTTATTGTGCGCTCGACGATGCCGTCACGGCCGGCCAGGGTGCTGAGCACGCGGTCGGCAAGCTCCTCGTCGTAGGCCACGCCCGCTACCCGCGCACGCGCCTCGCGGATCAGCCCGAGGACGCGGTTGGGGTCGAGCGGCGTCCAGTCGATCGTGACGCCAAGGGAGCGAGCGCGTCGGCGACCGCGTTCACGACCGCCGCTGGCCCCGCGATCGTGCCGCCCTCCCCGCAGCCCTTGACACCGCCCTCGGTGACCGGAGAGGGCGTCTCGATGTGTCCGACCTCGATCGGCGGGATCTCGAGCGACGACGGGTAGAGGTAGTCGAGCAGGTTCCCGGAGAGGAAGTTCCCGTCCTCGTCGTAGACCAGCTCCTCGTAGAGCGCACCGCCGACCCCCTGCGCCACAGCGCCGATGAGCTGGCCGTCGACGACCAGCGGGTTGAGCACGACGCCGCAGTCGTCGACGATGGCGAGCTGCTCGACCGTGACGACTCCGGTCTCGACGTCGACCGTCGACGATCGCGGCGGCAGCAGCCGTTCGCGTACGTCTCCGGCGGGTCGTAGGAGCGGGTGGAGGTCAGCACCGGGATCGATGCCCGGCGGTCGCGTCCCGCCGACGAAGGCGCCGAAGTAGGCGGTGAAGCCGACCATCATCATCGCCATCGACTTCTCCGGCGCGCCCCGCACGACGGCGTTGCCGTCACGCAGCTCGATGTCCTCGGGGCTCGACCTCGAGCGCATGGCCGGCGATCTGCTTCAGCTTCTCCGCGACCTCGGCTGCCGCGCGCGAGATGGAGCCGTAGCCGATCACCGCGCCCCGGCTGCCGAACGTCCCCGAGCCGTACGCGGCCTGGGCCGTGTCCCCCTGGACGATCTTGACCCTCTCCATCGGGACGCCCAGCTTGTCGGCGACGACCTGTGCCATCGTCGTCTGGTGCGCCTGGCCGTGCGAGTGCAGCCCGATGGTGACGGTAACCGAGCCGTCCGGCTCGACGGTGACGCGCGCCGAGTCCATGTAGTCGAACGGGAAAGCCCATCCGCTTGGCGAGCTCGCCGGACCAGCCGCCCGGCTCGAGGAACGGGCTGAAGCCGACGCCCGAGGTAGCGGCCCTCCGCGCGCGCCGCGCGCTGGCGCTCGCGGAAGCCGTCGTAGTCCACGAGCTCCATCGCCTTGCGCTGCGCCCCGGCGTAGCTGCCGCCGTCGTACTTGCAGCCGGTCGCCGAGACGTACGGCTCGCCATCCGGGATCGTGTTCTTGAGGCGCAGCTCCATCGGGTCGATGCCCGAGCTCGCGGGCGATCTCGTCGACGAGCGCCTCGCGGGCCGTCTGGCCGCTCGTCCAGCCGACGCCCCGGTAGGCTCCCGGCGGGCACTTGTTCGTGAAGGCCGCGTCGACCTCGAACCGCGACGGCGCCGACGTCGTAGAGGTTCGGGAGCATGACGGCGGCGCAGAGCGGGTCGACGAGCGGCGTGAACGGGTAGGCCGCGTACGCGCCGGCGTCGCCGACGTAGCGGCCCTTCATGGCGAGGAACGTGCCGTCCGGCCTTCGTCGCGATCTCGAGCTCGCAGACGATCTCCTTCGCGTGGAGGCTCGCCGCGAGCGCCTCGTAGCGGTCCTCGATCCACTTCACCGGGCCGGCTGAGCCGCTTCGACGCGACCGCGACGAGGTAGTCCTCGGGCCAGAGGTGGAGCTTCAGGCCGAACGCGCCGCCGACGTCGGGCGAGATCACCCGCAGCTGCTTCTCGGTGAGCCCGATCGCGTGGCAGAGGAGCGTGCGGAGGAGGTGCGGGATCTGCGTCGACGTCCAGAACGTCATCTCCTGCGTGCCGGCGTCCCAGTCGGCGAGCAAGGCGCGCGCCCCTCGAGCGGCGCGGCGTGGAAGCGGCCGTGGTGGAATCGCTTCGTGAAGACGTGGTCGGCCTCCGCGAACGCCCCATCGACGTCGCCGTGCTCGTACTCGATGTGCGCGAAGCTGTTCGACTCGGTGCCCGTCGTGCAGCAGCGGCGCGTCCTCCGCGAGCGCCTGCTCGGCGTCCATGACGACGGGCAGCGGCTCGTACTCGACGTCGATCAGCTGCGAGCGCGTCCTCGGCGACGTAGCGGGATGTCGCGACGACGCAGGCGACGGCTCGCCGACGAAGCGAACCGTCTCGGCGGGCAGCACCGGACGGTTGTTCGCGACGACCTCCTCCCGCGGGAGGCCGGTGACGATCGCCGGGATCTCGGTCGACGTCCTCCGCGGTGAGCACGAGCGCGACGCCGTCGAGCGCCCGCGCGGCGTCGGCGTCCACGCGAGACGACGCGCGCGTGCGCGATGCGGGCTGCGCAGGAAGGCCGCGTGCAGCGTCCCGGGCAGCTGGATGTCGTCGACGTACTTGCCCCGCCCGCGGAGGAACCTCGCGGTCCTCGAGCCGGCGGGATGCGCGCTGGCCGACGTACGGCTTCGCTTCGGTCTGCGCCATCGTGACCTCCCTCCTGCGAGCTGCCGGGCGGCCTCCTGGACCGGGCGACGATGCCGACGTAGCCCGTGCAGCGGCAGACGTTGCCCGCGAGGTAGCTCGCGGATCTCCGCCTCGCTCGGATCCGGGTTCCGCTCGAGCAGGGCGACGGTCGCGAGCAGCGAGACCCGGCGTGCAGTAGCCGCACTGAAGGCCGTGCTGCTCGTGGTAGGCCTGCTGCACCGGGTGCAGCTCGTCGCCGCGTCGCGAGCCCCTCGACCGTCTCGATGCGCGCCCCCTCGGCCTGGACGGCGAACAGGAGGCACGACCGGACGAGCTCCCCGTCGACTCGCACCGTGCAGGCGCCGCAGACGCCCTGCTCGCAGCCGACGTGCGTCCCGGTCAGCCCGAGCTCGTGACGGAGGAAGTCGCAGAGCAGCATCCGCGGCTCGGCGATGCCGCGCCGCTCCTCGCCGTTGACGACGAGCCGGACGACGGTCTCGCCCTCGATCAGCCGATCGGCGCGCGCTCATCCGCTCCTCCTCCGCTCGCTGCCTGCGCGACGCGCGCGCCGGACGAGCACGCCGGCCACCTCCTTGCGGTAGTCGGCCGACGCGTGCGAGTCCGCCTTCGGCTCGAGCTCGCCCTGCACGACTCGGCCGCGCCTCGCGGCCGCGGCCGTGGTCGAGGCTCCGCCCGGCGAGCGCCTGCTCGGCGGCGGCGGCGCGAACGGGACGGTCGGCGACGCCGAAGAGCGCGATCCGCGCGGAGCCACAGAGCACCTCGCCGTCGACCTCGACCGCGACGGCGGCGCCGGCGAGCGCGAAGTCGCTCTGCTTGCGCGCGACCTCCTGGAAGCCGAAGCGCTGCCCGTGCGCGCGCCGGGGATGCGAACGTGGGTCAGAACCTCGTCCGGGCGAGCGCCGTCGTGAAGTAGGTCTGACGAAGAGCTCGTCGGCGGGGATCGTGCGGCTTCCCGACGGGCCGCGCGCGACCACCTCCCCGCCGAGCGCGAGGAGCACGGCCGGAATCTCCGCCGCGGGATCGGCGTGCGCGATGGTGCCGCCGATCGTGCCCCGGCTGCGAACGGCCGGGAAGGCGACGTGGCGGAGAGCCTCGGCCAGGAGCGGCGCGCGCGCCGCGACGTCCGCGCGAGCGCTCGACCGCGGCCTGGCGCGTCATCGCGCCGATCTCGATGCGTCCCGTTCGCGGTGATGCCCTGGAGCGCGGCCACGCCGGTTCAGGTCGACGAGGACCGCCGGCACCGCGAGGCGGAGGTTCATGAGCGGCACGAGGCTCTGGCCGCCGGCGAGGACCTTGGCCTCGTCGCCGTGCTCGGCAGGACCGCGACCGCCTCGTCGAGGGTCTCGCACGCGGCGTACTTGAACGGTGCTGGCTTCAACGGCCCTCCTCTCGCTCGCCGCTCGTGAGACGGGAGCCTACGCCCATCCTGGGTCTAGGTGAAGGCCGGCGTCCACACTCGCTCGTGGATCAGGCGTAGCTGGCCCTGGCGGTCGGGGACGTTCTCGATTCGCCTGCCCGACCAGGCTCGACCAACGGTTACCCCGGGAGGAAGTGGCGTCGTTCTCCCGAACGCACTCCTACAGCGGTCCGAGCCCTTAGCTCGATACTGGCGGCTCGAACCTCAGCTATCCCGGCGACGCTCGCGTGGCAGCACGCCTGACGACTGGAGCCGCTGGACGTCGTCCTCGGAGTAGCCAGCCTCGAGGAGCACGGCCTGCCCGTCGGCGTTGAACGGTCTGGGTCCCCAGCGCAGGCGCGCCTCTGTGTCCGAGAGCTTGATCGAGAATCCGGTCCCGCGGTACGGGCCGTCCTCGACCACCAGCCCTCGGTGCTTCGCGTGATCGCTCTCGAGCACTTCCGCGACGTCGAGAACCGCCCCCGCGGGCACACCGTTGCGGATCAGTTCGTCCGCAAGCTGCTCCCCGTCGCGACCCTGAAACACCGCGCTGAGCTCGGCTCGTAGCTCGGGCCGGTTGACCACCCGCGACGCATTGTCGATGAAACGTGGATCGTCTGCGAGGCCTGGGACATCCATCAGCTCGCAGAGCTTCCTGAACTGCCGGTCGTTGCCGACAGCGAGGAAGATCGGCTTGGTGCCTGTCTCGAAGCGCTCGTACGGGCTGATGTTCGGGTGGGCATTGCCTGTCGCCACGGGCACGTTTCCGGACATGAGATAGTTCGCCGCCTGCGGATGCAGCAGGGTGACGGCGGCGTCGTAGAGCGAGGCGTCGATCGCCTGCCCCGTTCCGGTCCGGTCGCGGTGGAGTAACGCGAGCAGGATGCCGATCACCGCGTTCAGGCCCATACCAAGATCGACGATCGGCACGGCGATGCGCAGCGGACCGGTCTCGGGTGGGCCGTTGATGCTCATCATCCCAGCGGTCGCCTGTACCGCTGAGTCATAGCCGGGAAGGCCGCCCAGCGGCCCGTCAGGCCCGTAGCCGGTCAGGTGGCAGTAGACGAGGCGGGGAAAGCGCTCCCGCAGGAAATCCTCGTAGCCGAGACCCCATTTCTCGAGGGCGCCGCTCTTGTAATTGTGGATCAGCACGTCGGCGTTCTCGAGTAGCCGTAAGAGCACCTCGCGGCCCTCGGGCTGGCCTAGGTCGAGTGCAACCATCCGCTTGTTGCGGTTGAGCCCGACGAAGTACGAGGCCGTCCCGTCGCGAAACGGGGGCCCCCAATCTCTCACCTCGTCGCCCTGCGGCGGCTCGATCTTGATCACGTCAGCACCATGGTCCGCGAGGATCTGGGTGCCGTACGGGCCGCCTAACACCCGCGTCAGGTCGATGACGCGGAGGCCGGCCAGCGCTCCCGCGCTCCGGATCGAGGTCTCGTCCATGGACGGTCGCCTAGGCGGCCATGAGCAACCGGGCGAATCGTGGATAGGCCTGGGCCAGAGCCTCGGCAACCGGGCCGCGCAGTCGCTGGCGTTCGCCGGTCGTCAGTGGGGGCGTCCGCGATATGGCAGGTGGCACGTCGTAATCGAAGCCCGTCGCCTTGCGTACGCTCTCCGCTGTCTCCCCGCCGTGCACCGACTCGAGGCTGAAGCGCTCCCGATCGCGCTCGAAGCCGAACACGGCCCGTCCCGTGATCAGCGCGACCGGACCGCCTGGACGATAGACGCCTGGCGGGCTCACACCCGGGGCGCTGACCGCGTCAACTCGCTCGGGCGTGGTGCGCGAAGAGTGTTCCTCCCGGAACAGGATCACACGCGGCACGAGGAAGTACAGGTAGGCGGAGCCAAAAGAGCCCGGGAACCGTCGCTCGAGGTGGGGGTACGTACCGGTGCCGAGCAGGTTGACGTTCGCCCGCCCATCGATCTGTCCACCCGAGAGGAAGAAGGCGTCGATTCGTCCCTGGGCCGCGCAGTCGAAGAGCTCCCGCCCGCCGTCGGTGAATCCATCGAGCCGGTGGTTGCCGAGCATGAGCACGCGCGCCTCCCAATTGGCTCTCGCCAGGAGGGCGGCCGCCGCCGGAATCGGAGAGGAGGCCCCGACAGCGATCGTGCGACAGCCCTCGAGCCGACGCAGGATCGCGGCGATCATCGACTCGCGGCGGTCGCTGTCGCCAGGGTCGTCGCTCACACGCTTCCCACCGTTTCGACGGAGCGGGCGAGGAAGCTCGACAGCCAGGCAGCGAAGCCATCGTCCGTCTTCGCGGCCTCGGCATAGCGGCCGAGCTCAGCGTCGTCAGGTTCGTAGAGGTCCTGGCATCCGAGCGGCCAGGCCCCACGGGGCGCAACGGCGATCCCTGTCACGTACATGGCCGGCAACGCTCCGGGAGCAGTCGACTCATCTGCGAGCAAGTCGTCTCCGGCAATCTCCTCGACGGTCACGAGGGTGCATGCTGCGGCGTGCGCCATCGTAGCGAGCTCTCGACAGCGGCCGACCCACACGTTGCCATGGTGATCAGCCCTCGGCGCGTGAAAGAGAGCCACGTCCGGACGGAGAGCGGGCAGGAAGACGATTGGATCGTCACCCTCCGCGAAGGGGTTCCGCTCGAGCTTCCAGTCGGGACGATGCGCCAAGATGTCGCTGCCAATCAAGCCCCGCAAGGGCATGAAGGGGATCCCCTTCTCTGCCGCCTGCAAAGCGGCGTGAACGGCAGGACACGTCGTGTCACGCATGCGGATCGTGCCTAGCCTGGTCGCTTCAACGAACCTCGGGCCGGCTCCTCCTTCCCCCAGGCTCACGGCTGCCGCCTCAAGCTCTGCAACGCAACCAGCACCGATCAGAACGTCGGCCTGGATGCCAGAGGTCGGGACCGCCACGAGGCGCAACTCCCGCAGGCCGCGCGCGACGATGGCGCGGGTCGCAGCCATCGAGACCCCCGAGTAGTCGCGCGAGATCGCGACGAGCGCCCCGGGCCTGATATCGGCAACGAGCTCGTCGACGGTCGCTCTGATCATGGCGGCGATAGTAGCGTGAGCGCGGGGCCTCGAAACCGACCGAACGCACTCCTTCAGCGTTCGAGTCCGCTCCGCGCCTAATGTTCCCGCTCTTTGCGGTTTTTCCCGAATGCACTCGTTGCCGAGTCAGCTTGAGGGTGTCCGCAGCCGGTTTCCGCCAGCTCCGTTCGTGGTATCCAGAGCCCCAATGCGGCCGAGGCCACTCCCTCAACTAGGTCCTCATAGCGATCCTGGAGGAAAACAATGACCATCAAACAGTTCGCTTCGACCCTTGCCGCAGTTCTGTTTCTGCCGCTTCTCGCACTTGGTGCCGCTGCCTGCGGAGGCGTGCAAGGCCTAGCCACTGACGTGACGGAGGCCGCTGTCGCACAGGGAGGAAAGGACGAGTTCACTACCGCAGGTATCACCCTCGACGGCGACCTAGACTGCGCCGCCACACCCTCCGCCAACGCGACGACGGACGCCGACGGCGTCGCCTCCGATTACTCAGTCTCCTGCACCGGCACGACGACCGACGGCAAAGAGGTCACCCTGGAAGGCGACACGAGCAACCCGCCGTTCGTCGGCAAGGTCGATGGCGAGGAGGTCTTCTCGCGGGATTGCCTCGGCGACGAAACCTGCTGACACCGAGAAGAGCGTCTCCGGAAACTAGCCCAACCCTCCAGCCCCCCAGGTGGCCAGGACGACGCCGGGATGTCAGATCCCGCCCCGCCCCGGTTCTACGCCAGCCGTTGGCACTCCGGCGGGGGCACGGTCTTGGCTTGTTTCAGCCCTGGACATTCCGCGCGCCGCGAATGTCAGCCTCACTCGCCTAACTCGAGGAAGCCGATCTCGAGCATCTGACGAGCGAGGGCAAGACCCGTCTCCTCCGCGGCGTCGCTGTCTACGGCGGCCGCCAGCGCCTCGTGAAGCGTCCTCGACCCGTCGAGCGCGCGGATCAATCGCGCCGTAGGTGGATCGAGCTCTGCGGAGAAGGGCAACCCGTTCTCGAGCCGGAGCGTCAGATTCTCCGCATGCCAGCCGCCTTTCGCGAAGCGAGTGTGCTGGGTTACGACGGCGTCGTCGACGACGCGCAGTCGCCAGTCGAGAAACAGACTGTCCGAGTCGATCTCGGAGAGTCGGTCGTGCGTCTCGAATAGCTTCCTCACGTGTCGCCCGGCCGGGCGAAGGGCCGCGCGCGGCAGCTGCAGCGCCTCCAGCCAGCCGTCGCTGCCGTCGCTGCGCTTGCGAAGGACCAGGCACGCATAGCCGAGCTGCTCGATCCCGAGCTCGTCGTAATACGCGAGCCAACGATCGAGCGCCTCGGCGTAGGCGTCGGGCCGGTCGAGGAGATCGCGGTTCCACACCGTCGCGGTCTCGATCGGATCGTCTGTCGAGGTGTGGAGCAGGAACGCGTCGCAGCCCGAGCCCTCCAGCCAATTACGCGGGCGCTCGGCTGGGTCGTCCGGATCAAGCGCCCAGGCGATCAAGACGGAGGCGAACGCGCCGGGTGCGAGCGCGGCCGGCATCGCCCGCACGACGTGTTCCGAGACGGCGTCCCCGGGCATGCCGCCGTCCCGGAACAGATACGCGCTCTCGGGCGAGACGACGTACGGGGGGTTGGCGACGACGAGGTCGAACTGCTCGCCTTCGACCGGCTCGAAGAAGCTGCCGGGCCGCGTCTCGATGTTGTCGGCGCCGTTGAGCGCTGCGTTGAACGCCGCGTAGGCGAGCGCCCTCACATTCACGTCCGTTGCGACCACGCGTTTGGCGTGTGCGGCGAGCAGGATTGCCTGGATCCCGTTACCGGTACAAAGGTCGAGGGCACGCTCGCCCTCGCCGCGGACGGTCAGGTGGGCGAGGGCGACGGATGGGCGATGCACGCCTGGCACATGGTCGGCGTGGGCCTCTGCAGCGCCCGCATGATCGGACGCGATCAGCAGCTCGTCGTGAGGGACGAGGCGCGCAGCCCCGTGGACGACCTCGGCGTCCTGGACGAGAAGCTCGGCTCCTGCGAGGCGCGCCTGCAACTGTGTGCCCACTAGCTCGTCGAGACGCGCGCGCGTGACGGGAACGCCAAGCAGGAAGAGTCGGAGCAGCACGGCCAGCTCGTCCGCGTCGCCGAGCCGTCGCAGGTAGGACGGCAACTCGGGCGAACGCGCGAGGAGCTGGTCGCCGGTTGCGAGCCGCTCCTGGATTCGGTGCGGCTCGTAGCCCGCGACACGTAGCAGCCGGGCGAGCTCGACAGCCGCCTGCCGGCTCTCCACGCGCGGGGGGTCGGGGCGCCCGGGCGGGGGGACGGCGCGGACTGGCTCCACGGCTGGGCGCCCGTTCGCGCCGCGCTAGAAGGTCTTGTTCGCCTTCAGGTCGTACCTGAACTGGACGGCCGCCCCCAAGGAGCCGTCCGCCTTCTCCGGCTTGTACTCGACCTCGAGCTTGGCGAAGTTGAAGGACACTTGATCGGTCGGGAGGACGTCGGTGTCCTCGGATCCGCCCGTCTGGATGGAACTGACGAGGACGTCGTGAAACTTGAACGTCAGGTAGTCCAGCTGGCCCTTGCCGGCCTTGCGGCTCGAGAGCGTCGCCATCTTGATGTGCTGCCCCGTGGCGCAGGCCTTCATGAGACCGGGGCTCGCCCTGTTCAGCCTCATCACGAAATGGAAGTCCTGCATCGAGACCTTGCCTGATCCCCCGCCGCCACCCGACGAGGCGGCACCGGCGTGGGTCTCGCCCCAGCTCCACGACTCGACGTCGATCTCATCCTTGTGCTTGACATCGGCGCTCTCGCCCTTGATGCCGTCGAACTTGATGAAGTAGTCGACTGCTGCCATCGCGTCTCCTCCCGGACCCGCTCGGTCGATCGTACATGAGCCTTCCTCGCTTCTTGCTTCTCCCCGGCGGGCGACCAAGAAGGGCCTTCCGCGTTCCAGCACTGCGACATCGACGCGCTGGCATTCGTGTTCGCGGCGATCGATGGCACAGACCCCACGCCCCCTGGCGAGGGTCAACGCGACTGCTCATCGGACTGACGCAACGTCGACGGTAGATCGCCAACGCCCCGCCGCAACCCGGCGGGGCGTTCGGCCACGTGCCGGGCACTTCAGGATCTCGCCGCATCGCTAGGCGCCGGCGGCGCGCCTACCGAGTATTCCGTCGCTTGATGACGATGCTTTCCCCACGGGCACCGCACCCAGCCGCAAAGAGAGGGACCCGCCGGAGGACCGGGGAGCGACTGAGGCAGGTAATAGCTCGACGCCCCGGCAGGGAGGGACCGCTGCCTCGAGATCTTTCAGGCGGGAGGGGGTTGCATAGGGTCGCGCTCAGGCAGCAGCCCACCCGCTGAAACCCTTTTCGCGCCCACTGCCCACGGCGTCGGGCGCTGACCGGCCCGAGGGGAGCTCGTCGCTTAGTTACACAGGTACGCGCTATGCGGAGGGCACACACTTCTCCGGGCTTGGCGTGGTCCGCGTCCCTGGATTGCCCAGGCGGCTGGGACGGTGCCTGCCCCAGGAGTCCGCAAAGTTTCCCTAGGTGTTGAAGAGGTTGCCGATGATGCGCCGTCGATTAGCGTTACCGCGTCGCTTCCGCGTATCGCTCCAAGGCACCGCGAAGGTCCGACGCGTTCTCCGTCAACTCCTGGGTGACCGAGCCGGGCACCAAGTGTCCTTCGCGGCGGTGGGTCGCCGCTTGTCCGAAAGCCGTGTGGCGCCGCTGGGCTAGCAGCCTGATGTGATCACTCAGGTTCTCATTCAGGGACGTCAGCCACCGCTCTCGGCTCGGGCTGACTGCCAGTGTCGGCTCGCAAGCCCTGCGCCACGTTTGTGTTCTGCTCGGCATCGAACCTCCATCCGTTCGAACGCCGACAAGCTCAGGAACTTCACTTATGTGGCGCTTGTATCAAGCATAGCTGCAGATTCGCGCCATCGCTTGATTTGCGGGCCCAGCGGAAGCGGCGCAACACGCGGGCTTCTTCTCGAACTCGCCGAAGGTGGCGCCGCCGCGTCCGTCGTCAAACCAGTGCTCGACTTACACGCACCCGCGCGAGAGGCTTACCACTCCCGCTCCTCCCGCATTGATGATCACGGGTGCGTGACCTGAGGCGACAACAATAGAAGATCGTCGATGATGGACAGCGCGATTTCTTCGTCAGGCGGCAACGTGTCGGAGCACTGCTTCAAGGAGCTCGGCCGGTGTTTCAGAGACGGACTCAGCGCCACGTGACCGTGCCTTTTCGCCTCGCTCTCCTGCGTCGAATGTGTAAACGAGTATTGGACGATCCCTGTCATTTGCTCTCAGCTCTTCGATGTCTTTCAGACCGGCCTCCCGATCGTGTCGCCGGCCAATGTCAGTGATAACCAGATCAAACGATGCACGATCGACGTAGCGCCGGGCTCCTTCCGTTGACAATGTCTGAGTGATTGAGAGTCCGAGATCGCGAAGCATCAAGTTCTCTTCGATGTTGTTGTCTGGATTATCGTCAATCCAGAGCACGGTCTTCCGCTCTACAAGTCGTGTCGCTTCGAGCCGGTTCTGGGCCTCGGAAACGCCTGCAGTAAGCCCAGTCCTTTCCACCGCCTGCTCGAGATGTACGCCAACCTGCTCCCGCTGCTCGCGCGTGACTTTGATAGATGTCTTGATGCCGACCGCCTCGAACCCGCCCTCGACGGAGGAACCGTCCCGGCCGCGGAGCACGAGTACTCCTAGTACGAGCACCACCAGAAGGAAGCCGAGCCCGAGGATCAGGACAACCAGGTTGGTGCTCGTAGCAACCCCCTCCCCTTTCTGCCACCGATCATCCCACACCCAAGCATCGCCGATGCGAGAACGGTTGCTGTAAACATCAGAACAGAGCGTGCACCCAGTCGAGCTTGTCGTCGAGCCAGCCGAGGGTCGCAAGGTGACCTGACAAGGGTGTCGGAGGTCGAGTGATCAGTGTGTCCGAGGCGAGCACGCGTGAGAAGTCGACCGCGGGGTCCGTTCTCGGGTCTCCAGTCGGAGTCCTGAACTCGACCTGGGCGATGTTCATGATCTGGATCACTTCGTGGGCGATCAACCCGTAGGCGATTGTGGTCGGGTGGATCCCGTCGAGCGAGAAGATGCCGCCGTCGGTGCGCCCGTCCGGTCCGGAGGCGAAGAACCTGGTGTTTGGGACCGGGTCGAGGCTCGCCAGCTCGGATGGCAGCGGATAGGGAGTCCACCAGTCCGGTCGGGCGGAAGGGTCGGACAGGTACCGCTTTGATGCGAGGCGATCGAGGAGACCGCCGAGGTCGAAGAGATACCAGTCCAGCCCGTCTTGTCTTGCTGCGGCGACGGAGCCGATGATCGTCCGGTTGTACGCGTCGATCGCCGAGTCGACTGCGCGCGCCTCCTGCTCGGTCAGGTTCGGGTCGGAGGTCGGATCGAAGTCCTCGTCGCGGATCCACGGGCGCGTGTAGTACGGGAAATAGCGCGATCCGGCCCGGACCTTCCCACGCACGCCCCTCGCGATCGGAGCGATTGTCACCGAGGGGACGGTTCCCACGATCACGTGCCGCGCCCGGACCCGGCGCAGCTCCGCGACGAGCAGCGCCCATTCGGCTGCGAAGTGCTCCGGACGCCAGACGGTGTAGGCGCCCTTCCTGGCGACGTCGGCGTAGCCGTCTCCGCTCCAGAGCGTCTTGAGCTTGGTCACCGCCTGGAGTGCGTTGTTCGATCCCAGGAGCACGATCAAGGTCTCGATCCCGGGCCCCGTCTTGGACGCGTCTGTGCCTTGCCCGCCCAAGACGCGTGCGGCTCCGAGCGGGGTGAGCGCGCGCTTGCCGGGCCCGCGCGCGGTCTCGAGCACGAAGAGCGCCGCTCGGTCGTTGTCGTCCTCGACCTTCTGCTTCGGGAACCAGACGTCGTCCCGTGCGCGTCCGATCCGGCGGCGCACCATCGTCGCGGTGAGCGCCAGCGTGTCGCGCAGATCCCACCCGTAGATCGCCAGGTTGTGCAGGATCTCGCCGCCGGTCGGCGTCTTGGTGCCGGCGCCTCGCTCCCAGTAATCCTCAATCCCGTCCAGGTAGCCGTAAAGCCAGCTCGCTGCGCGGACAATCTCGTGCCAGTCGAGCTTCGATCCGAAGCGCGCCTCGAACGAGCGCAGCGCCCGCTCGATATCGAGCGGGATCCCGCCCGGCCCGCTGGGCGGTTCGTAGACCGGGCGGCGGAAGGTCTCGAAGTTGCCGAGCTCGAACGCGACGACCGCCGGCCACGATAAGTCGGTGCGGAAGATCGCCCCACTCATGAAGCCGTGCGTCACGGAGTCGCCGATCGTCACCAGCCGGTTCCGCGGTGACCCGGTCCGATCGACCTCGACGTCGATGTTCAGCGTCGGATCGAACTCCGGCCGGCGCGGACTGTGGTTGATCTCGAGCCCGGCGGGAATCGGCTGGTGACCCTCGTCGGCTGACATCGCATCACCCTTGTCCCTTCGAGTCGCGGTGACGCGCGACGTGACTGACCGGGATTGGATCACGTTCGGCCGCGCCGATCAAGCACGGCGACAGCCATCCTTCATGAGTCCGAGGCCGAAGACTCCATGCCACGACCAGGACGGGGGCTCCCGAGACCTGCTTGGGCTACCGAACGCACGCCTACAGCGGTTCGAGTCCGCTTCGCGCCCTGAGCCCGCGCGAACGAAATTTCCCGCTCTTTGCGAACGTCCGGCCGGCTCGAGGCTAAGGTCGCCGGCCGCGTTTGCCGACAGGACCCGTTACTGCGGCCGGGTCGGTTCAGCCCCGGGAGCTCGGCCGGCACGGCACACGGAGCATTCACACCGGACGAGCTCCCACCGGCCCTCACCCTCGAGCCACGCCCACACGAGCGCGCCCTCCGGCGAGGCGAACCGCTCACGGAACGGTCGCCAGTCGTCGGCGACGAGCCGGGCGAACGCTCGCGCTATGTCGATCCGCAGCAGGCATGTGACAGTTCCGAGCATTCCGCTTCCACGCCGCCGCGGTTCGCTCTGAGCAAGCCCGAGGTGGTGCGGCTGTCGGTGCGGTCGTACTCTTGTCTTGTGCTCAGGTGCCCGAGCTGCGGCCAGGAGAACCCGGTCGGCGCCCGCTTCTGCAACGACTGCGGCCGCGAGCTTGGCGCGGAACTCGCGCGCGAGGTCCGCAAGACGGTCACCGTCTTGTTCGCGGACGTTACGGACTCGACCGCGCTCGGCGAGCAGCTCGACCCCGAGTCGTTCCGTCGGGTGATGGCCCGCTACTTCGATACGGCGAGGGACTGCCTCGAGCGCCATGGGGCCTCGGTGGAGAAGTTCATCGGTGATGCCGTCATGGCGGTCTTCGGGGTGCCGACCGTGCACGACGACGATGCGCTGCGTGCGCTGCGTGCGGCGTCGGAGTTACGCGACTCGGTCGGGTCGCTCAACGTGGAGCTCGAACGGGACTTCGGCGTCTCGCTCGTCCTGCGCATCGGTGTCAACACCGGCGACGTCGTGACGGGTACCGAGGAGCGCCTCGTCACCGGCGACGCGGTCAACGTCGCGGCCCGGCTGGAGCAAGCGGCGCGGCCGGGTGAGGTTCTGATCGGCGAGCAGACGTGCCGGCTCGCCCGCGCTGCAATCGACGTGGAGCCGGTGGAGTCGCTTGCGCTGAAGGGGAAGGCGGAATCGATCGGTGCCTACCGGCTGCTGCGGGTCGTCGAGGGTGCGCCCGCCTTCGACCGGCGCCTCGACGCTCCTCTCGTCGGCAGGCGCGATGAGCTGGCAGTCCTGCGTACGGCGTTCGAGGCCGCCGTCGCCGAGCGGCGTTGTCAGCTCGTCACCGTGCTCGGCCCGCCGGGGATCGGGAAATCCCGACTCGCGGCAGAGTTCAAGTCGACTCTGGCCGGTGCGGCGACAGTTCTGTCCGGCCGCTGTCTTCCCTACGGCGAGGGCATCACCTACTGGCCACTCGTCGAGATCTTCCGCGAGGCGGGTGCGGACGACGAGCTCGACTCGGCGCTCGCAGCAGGGGCGCCGGAAGAGATCTTCTGGTCAGTCCGCAAGGCGTTCGAGCAACGGTCGCGGCTTCGCCCGCTCGCACTCGTCGTCGACGATGTTCACTGGGCGGAGCCGACGCTCCTCGACCTCGTCGAGCATCTCGCGGACTGGACCCGAGACGCTCCGCTTCTGGTTCTCTGTCTCGCCCGACCGGAGCTGCTCGACGAGCGCCCGGGGTGGGCCGGACGCGCCATCATCGCGCTCGAACCGCTCTCCGAAGCCGAGTCCGAGCAGTTGATCGAGGAGATCCTGGACGGCTCACAGCTTGACGACGCCGCCCGCGGTCGTGTCCAAGCGGTGGCCGAGGGAAATCCGCTGTTTGTCGAGCAGCTGCTGGCGATGCTCGCTGAGGGGGGCGATCCCGAGCATGTGCCTGCGACGATGCACATGCTCCTCGCTTCGCGCCTCGACGCGCTTCCCGACGAGGAACGTGAACTGCTGGAGCGGGCTGCCGTCGTCGGGCTCGAGTTCGAGTGGCAGGCGCTCGCAGAGCTCCATCCTGACCGGCGGCGGCCTCGCGGCGCGCAGCTGGCGGCGCTCGTTCGCAAGGAGCTGATCCATCCGCACGAAGCTGGCGAGGACACGTTCCAGTTCCGCCACATGCTGATCCGCGACGCAGCCTACGAGCGCATTCCGAAGGAGCTCCGCTCGCGGCTGCACGAGCGTTTCGCCGGTTGGCTCGGGGGACGAGGGGAGGGCATCGACGAGATCGTCGGCTACCACCTCGAGCAGGCGTACCGCTGCCTCGCCGGCCTCGGGCCGCCGGGCGAACGGGCGCAGGCACTTGCCGCACGGGCCGCGGAGCTGCTCTCCGCGTCGGGCAGGCGAGCGTACGCCCGCGGCGATATGCCTGCAGCGGTGAATTTGCTCGAGCGCGCAGGCGCATTGCTTTCGACGGACGACCGGGCCCGCGTGAGTCTTCTGCCGTACCTCGGGTGGGCGCTGACAGAGTGGGGTCAGGTGGAGCGAGCCCAGTCCGTGCTGGCAGAGGCAGTCGAGACCGGTCGGGCAGCGGGCGAGCGAGGGGTGGTCGCCGATGCAACTGCTGCGCGCTGCTACCTCCGGTTCCTCACCGTTCCACAAGAGGTCGACTTCGAGGCAATGGCGCGCGAGGTGGCGGACGCGATCGCCACCTTCGAACAGCTTGGTGACGAGGCAGGGGTGGCACGTGCGCTCACCGTCGCTGGGATTCTCCTGTTCTGGCGAGGAGAGGCGGCTGCTGCGATCGAGGAACTCGAGCGGGCGGCCGCGTATGCGCGCCGGCAGGGGGACGAGGCACAGGAGGTCAGGAGCCTTCGCTGGGCTCTTACAGCGGCATTCTGGGGTCCGATCCCCACCCGCGGAGTTCTGGAACGGATCGAGCAGCTCCGGTCGCTGGCAAAGACCTACCGATCGCTCGACGTTGCACTTCTCCGGACGAGCGCGGCGCTGGAAGCGATGGGAGGGCGGTTCGACGTCGCGCGTGACCAGGTCGCCCAGGCGAAGATGCTGGGTGAGGAGCTGGGGCTCGAGGCCGACCTCGCTTGGGGTGTCGCGGACAGCGCGGCGAGGGTGGAACGGCTCGCTGGCGACCCCGCTGCCGCCGAGCTCGAGCTGCGCCCGGCCTGCGAGGCGCTCGAGCGAATGGGGAACTGGGGTGCGCGTGCGACGCTGGCGCCGGAGCTTGCCGATGTCCTCTACGTGCTGGGGCGCGACGACGAGGCGCTGCGCTGGACTGAGCTCGCCGAGCGCCTCGCGAACCCCGAGGATGCGGCCCCGAAGATCGGCTGGCGCCGCGTGCGCGCGAAGGTGCTCGCCCGTCGAGCCGATTTCGACGAGGCCGACCGCCTCGCTCGCGAGGCGGTGGCGTTCGCGGAGCGCACCGACTACCTCGACGTTCGTTCCCAGGCGGTCGCCGATCTCGCTGAGGTCCTCCGCCTCGCGGGCCGTCCGGGTGAGTCAGAAGCCGCCCTCGAGGAGGCAATTCGTCTGTACGAGAAGAAGGGGAACGTCGCAGCGGCCGAAAGGCTACGCGGTTTGAGTTCTGGTTCAACGACGACGTGACAAACGTCATCGGTCTCTAGTCGGTGGACCCGCACAGAGTCGGCGAAACTGGCAAACAACACTCCACTGTGGCCGCTATGCCGCGCGCTGGCCCCAGCATTGCAAGAGCGTGAATGTGGTTCCCCAGCGGCCGGGCTCCTCGAGCTCAGCCTCCCCGTCTCTTCGAAGCTGCTCCAGCTCGTCGGCCGTCACCAAGGACAGCAACCGATGTTCCAATGCGGTCGCGAACTGCAACGGCACGCGCAGATAGGGGTGACCCGGAGGCAACGCCACGATCTCGGCCCGGACGTTCCCATCGATGTCGAAGCTGCGGAGCAGCTCGAGCAGTTTGCGTCCGGCATCGATTTCCCCGCCGGAGAGCACGAACGCCTCCCCGATGAGCTCGATCAGCCTGTGCAGTGCAGGCGCAGGAGGGTTCAGGTGCCATGAGCTCACATCCCACTCCTCCAACACCACCGTGCCTCCCGGACGGAGGAGCCGGACGTGGGTAGACATCTGGGCCGATCCGCGACCGAGCGGCGCGATCTGGAACCTGGCATGGACGAGGTCGAACGAGGACGACTCGAGCTGGCTCGCGAAGAGGTCGTCCCTCACGAGCAAGACGTTGCCGAGTCCCTCGGTTTCCACGAACTGTCCAGCGGCGCCAAGCATCGCCTCGTCGACGTCGGTCCCCACCACCTCTCCGTCGGGGCCGACCCACTCGCTCAGCAGTCGCAGCCAGCCGATCGCGCCGCAACCGATGTCAACGACGCGCGCCCCACGACCCTCACCGATCTCCTCGAGAAGACGACGACCGCTCGGCTCCCACACGCGCGACTGGAGTTGCAGCCGCTCCAACTCCGAGGGCTGATCTGCCAACAAGTACTTCTGAGACGGCATCTACAAGCTCCCTTCGAAACGCCTCCAAGACGAGCTCCGAGCTCGTCCGGGGCAATTGGCATCCAGTAGGTCGGCGACGCGAATCATGAAGCGATGACAATCCCTATCTCACGGCCAGCGAACGCTCGCGATGCGGTGGCGCCCCGGGACCGGAACGAGTTCATGCGTCGAAGCGACCTTCGAAGTGCCGGTCTACGCCTGGTCGGACGAGTTCGTAGACGGCAAAGCGTTGCCCGCTCGGAAGCTGGAAGCTCGCGCACGGGCCCTGCGGGATCTCGAGCTCCCGGAGGCCTGAGGCGCCGGCGGCTCGGAGCCGCTCGACGGCTGCCGCATAGTCGGCAACGCGGTAGATGAGGATCGGCGTCGCTCCTTCCAGATGGCCGGACAGGAGCATCAACGGTCCTACACCGGGGAGGCGAACACAGGCGACCGTCGTGCCGAGCCCACGGACCCTCCAGAGGAGCTCACCTTCGAGAAGCCTCACATAGTCGGCCGCGGCTTCGTCCACGTCCCCGATCGGTAGGTACACGAAGTCGAGCGACAAGAGCCGCTCGGCCCCCTTGGCGAGCGACGCGTCCGGCCCGTCCAGGCGCATTCGTCAGGATAGGTTGTGAGCCCCGCGTTCTGTCAACCGTCGCTCGTGGAAATCCCTGCAACAGCGTACTTTCTGACAACATGTCCGGCCGACCCAACGCACTCCTTCAGGGGTTCAAGCCCGCTCCGCGCTTCTTTTCCCGCCCATTTTCGGGATTGCCCGAACGCACTCGTTGCCGGCTGGTCAGCCTGAGCGCCATCGCTCGCCGGCGAGCCACATCGCAGAGATCAGCTCGTCCTGGCTCGCGTACATGTAGTGCTCGGACGTGGTCGAGATCGAGACGTGGAGCATGAATCTCCGCATCAGCTCGAGATCGCCGGTCGAAAGTCAGCCGCGCCCGCCGATCGGAGGGAAGGACCGCTGCGTCGAGACTTTTTCAGATGGGCGCGGAGGTGGGAGTGGGGCTCCGCGCCGCGGGAAAGGTCTTCACGAGTCCCGGTCTGGGCGTGACACGTCTTTGAGCGATGTGCGTTGTTCCTGCGTGGCCTATCGTTGCGGCGGCGTGGGAAGGCTGCGTCGTCGCGAGCCAGCCGGGCGCCGGGCCGGGGTGTCGGGTTCAGTGGGCCGGTGTTTGTGGGTAAGAGTCGGTGTCCGATGAGACGCTTGGTGATTCCCGCTGTTGTGGGCCTTGTGGTTGGGCTTGCTGGGTGTGGTGGCGGTTCGTCTACGGGTGGGGAGGCCCGGATACCGGCGGGGGTTGCGGCTGAGTTAGCGGCCCGTAGCGAGATGGTTGCTGGGTTGGTCGCTGCTGGTGATTCGTGCGGGGCGCGAAGAGAGGCGCTGGCGCTCGCGGGCGCTGTGCGTCGCGCTGTTGATACGGGGACGCTCTCGCTGATCGTTGCTCGTGAGGTGAAACCGGCGGTCGCCGGAGCTGATCGACGGGATCGTCTGTGAGCCGCCCGCAAGCCCTGAGCCGACGGCAACGACGGAAGCTGATGAAGATCAAGACCAGCCCGAAGAGGCGCCGGGGAAAAGCGAGAAGAACAAGAAGGACAAGGACAAGGAGGAACAAACACGGTAAGCAGGGTGCGGGAAATGGCGGTTGAAACGATTGTCGGCAGCCGTTATGCCCTGAGCTACGTGCTCGGCCGGGGCGGGATGGCGACGGTCTATTACGCGACTGATACGACGCTCGGGCGACCGGTGGCGGTCAAGTGCCTGGCCGAGCACTTTCTCGATGATGACGGCTTTCGGCGGCGGCTCGTGCGTGAGGCTCGCATCGCGGCCCGGCTATCTCATCCCAATATCGTCCAAATCTATGACGCGGGAGAGGACGACCAGCGGCCCTACATCGTTATGGAGTACGTCGATGGGGAGAGCTTCGCTGAGCTCCTACGCCGGCGGGGCCGGCTTCCCCCGAGCGAGGTGGTCGACCTTGCCCTCCAGGTCTGCGCCGGTCTTGCGCACGCCCATGTGGTTGGGCTAGTCCACCGGGATATCAAGCCGCACAATCTGCTGCTCACACCGTCGGGAAAGGTGAAGATCACCGACTTCGGAATCGCGCGCGCCGAGGGAGCCACACAGCTAACCCAGACCGGCACCGTCCTCGGCAGCGCCGGGTACTTCGCGCCCGAGCAGGCCGCAGGCGCTGACGTAACCGCAGCCGCTGATCTCTACTCACTCGGCGCCGTTCTCTACGAGCTCCTCAGCGGCGAGAAGCTGTACCAGTTCAGCTCGCTGCCGGAACTCCTCAACAAGCAACGGCTACACGCGATCCGCCCACTCCACGAGCTGGTACCCGGTCTGCCCGCAACGACCGAGCAAGCTGTGCTGCACTGCCTCTCGCCCGAACCCCCACCTCCGCCCTACGGCCACCGAGCTCGCCAATGAACTCACAGCCCCCATCACAGCCGAGACCAAGACAAGGCAGCTCCCAAGCCGGGCGGCCGCTGCCGCAGCCGAGAGCAGCCCAGCAAACATCGCCACCATGCCACTCAGCACAACTCCATCGACGACCCGCCGCCAACCCTCCCCACCGAAAACCTCCCCAATCTCCCAACGACTCGCGGCCTGGAAAAACACTTGGATCGCATGCGCGCTTGTCGTGGCTATCGGCCTCATATCGCTCACAATCGCAATAGCCGCCCGCAACAACGACTCAACCCCACCACCCACCCGCATCACGCCCATCCCACACGCACCCGACACCGCCCAACAAGCCCGCAACCTCGCGAAATGGCTCAGACAACACTCCCGATAACCTCACCTGGCTGAGCGTCATGGCCCTCGTGTAGAGACTCAGGCTTCGCCCGCCCGGCTCGTCGGCTTAGCGAGTGCGAGTGCCAGTTTGATCCTCTCGCCGACGTCGCTTGACGCGGATGTGATCGGTCTGAAGACACTGGATGAGTCCGCGATCCTTACAAAACCCTGCCCGGGCCGAAACGGCCTGCTCACAGCCTGGTTCTAGCCTCGATCCAGCTCTGTGAACGGGTGCGTGTCGAGGGTGCGCGAAGGGAGGGGTTGTCGTGAGGATGCGACCGAGACGCTCCACCATGCTGGGGTCGCTAGCCGTTGCGATCGCTCTCGCAACGGTGGCCGGTGTCGGGCGGTCGGAGGCTCAGGCGTCGAGTCCGCCCGTCAACCGAGGAGCTCCGCTCGTCCTCGGCTCGCTCGAGCAGGGGCGGACACTCTCGGTCCTGAACGGCGCCTGGGACGGCGACCCGTTCTCGTTTTCCTATCGCTGGCAGCGCTGCGACCCGATCGGGGGGCTCGCGACCTGTACGGACATCGGCGGCGCCTCGGCCGCCACTTACCGGCTGCGGGAGGGGGATGTCGGCAGCCTCGTGCGTGTCCAAGTGGCTGCAACGAACACGGATGGCTCGTCCGCGGTCGCCTCTTCGGGGGCCGTTGGACCGGTCGTGGCGGCGGGCGCGCCGTCCAATTCCTCGCGGCCGGCGATCGGTGGGCCGAGGCCGCCCAAGATCGGCGGGACGCTGACCGGAGCGCCTGGTCTCTGGGTCGACGCCGTGAGTTTCGACTGGCAGTGGCTTCGTTGCGGGCTCGCGGGCGGAAACTGCGTGCTAGTCGACGGGGCGACCTCCCGGACCTACACTCCGGTCGCGGCCGACGCCGGCTCGACCCTCCGTCTCATCGTCACGGCGGCGAGCGCCGCCCAGCCGCGAGGAAGCGCACGCGCTTTGTCGCCGCCGACGAGACGCGTCGTGGCCGCCGGCCCGGTCAACATCTCCCGGCCCGTGATCTCCGGGACGCCGAGCGTCGGCGAGACGCTGACCGCGTCGACGGGTGCCTGGGAGGGAACGGCACCGATCATCTACGCGTACCGGTGGCGTCGCTGTAACGCACAGGGCAAGGCCTGCCAGGACATCCCCGGTGCGACGAGCCCGACGTACGCGCCTGTTTCTGCCGACCAGGGACGCACCGTCGTGATCGTCGTGACGGCGCAGAACAACGAGGGGCTCTCGTCCGCAGTGTCCCAGCCGGTGGGACCGGTGGCCGGGGTACCGGCAGGACAGACGATCTCGGTGACGGACGTCACGCTGCCGAATCAACTGATCCTCTCGGCATCCGAGTTCTCGCCGAGCGTCCTGCGATCGCGCGATCCGTTCACAGCGCGCTTCCGGATCATGGACACGGAGGGCCACTTCGTCAGCGGCGCCGAGGTGTTCCTGTCGGCGATTCCGTTCGGGCGTGTGGCACCCGCGGGGACGCGGGTTTCCGACGCGAACGGCTGGGCCACGTTCACGCTTCGCCCGACCGCGAAGTTCCCGCTGGTCAAGGGGTATCTGATCACGATCTTCGCCCGTGCGACGAAGCCCGGCGACGACCTCCTGGCGGGCGTGTCGGCGCGACGTCTCGTCAGCGTCAGCATCAATCCGCGATAGGGGTAGGCGGGGACGTAACGCTCCGCGCCTCGAGCCTTTCCTAGGGCCGAGTCAGACGTCTGTTTCCTATGCCGTCTGCTCGCCTGTCTGCTCTTGCCACCGGAGGTAGGCCGCGCGCATGCCCTGGATCAAGTCCTCCTCGTCTAGATCGGGCGTGCCCAGTTGTCAACGAGGCCGACCGGCTGTTAGGTAGACATGGACAGCGCAGCCCGACCAGGAGGCGGACATGCATCTGGCGCCCAAAGAAGTCGATCGGCTCCTTCTGTTCCTGGCGGCCGAACTCGCGCGCAAGCGGCGGGCGCGCGGGTTGAGGCTGAACTACCCGGAGGCGCGGGCGCTGATCGCGGACGAGATCTGCGAAGGGGCGCGTGACGGAAAGAGCGTGGCGGAGTTGATGACGCTGGGAACGCAGATCCTCACCAGCGACGACGTCCTGCCTGGTGTGGCGACGCTCGTCGGCACTTTGCAGGTCGAGGGGATGTTCCCGGACGGGCAGAAGCTCGTCACGGTTCACGATCCCATCGCGCCGGGGCGTCAACCCGTGGATGGGGCCGAGCCGGGCGAGATCCGGGTCGTGGAGGGCGAGATCGTGCTGAACGACCGCCGGGACGCGGTCGCCGTTTCGGTTCGGAACCTGGGCGATCGACCCGTGCAGGTCGGCTCGCACTACCACTTCTTCGAGGTGAATCCAGAGCTCGAGTTCGATCGGGGGCGGGCGTTCGGGATGCGGCTCGACATCCCGGCGGGGACCGCGGTGCGGTTCGAGCCGGGGGAGGAGCGGCAGGTCGAGCTGGTTGCGTTCGGTGGTGAGCGGCGCGTTTACGGTCTCAATCGCCTGACCGAAGGTGAGGCCACCGCGGGCACGCGCGCAGCGGCACTCGAGAGGGCATCGGCCGGCGGCTACCGGGGGACACGGTAGCGATGGCGCACCGGATGAGCCGTCGCGCCTACGCAGAGCTGTTTGGCCCCACGACCGGCGATCGGGTGCGCCTTGGCGACACGGATCTCTGGGCCGAGGTCGAGAAGGACCTTCTGGTGCATGGCGACGAGTGTGTCTTCGGAGGCGGGAAGACACTGCGCGACGGTCTCGGAACTCACGGGGCGGTGACGGCCGTCGAGGGGGCGCTCGACTTCGTCATTACCAACGCGCTTGTCGTCGACGCCGTGCTCGGCATCCTCAAGGCCGACATCGGCATCAAGAACGGGCGCATCGTCGGGATCGGGAAGGCCGGGAACCCGCAGATCATGGACGGCGTGGATCCGCGGATGGTCGTGGGAGCGAACACGGACGTCCGCGCCGCCGAGGGGCTCATCGCGACCGCGGGTGGTATCGACGTCCACGTTCATTTCGACTCGGCCGGGTTGTGCGAGGAGGCGATCTCGGCGGGGATCACGACGATGCTGGGAGGTGGTCTCGGCCCAGTGACGGTCGGGATCTGCTCCTCGGGCACCGAGAACCTCGCTCGCATGCTGCAGGCGGCGGACGCGTTCCCGATCAACTTCGGGTTCCTTGGCAAGGGGAGCGCCTACGCGGTCGAGCCGCTGCTCGAGCAGCTGCGCGCCGGTGCGGTCGGGCTAAAGATCCACGAGGACTGGGGTGCCACGCCCGCTGTAATCGAGTCCTCCCTCGATGCCGGCGACGAGGTCGACGCGCAGATTCAGATCCACACCGACACGCTGAACGAGTCGGGCTTCTTCGAACACACGCTGCGGACGATCGGTGGACGTACGATCCACACCTACCACTCGGAGGGCGCGGGCGGCGGCCATGCGCCCGACATTCTGCGCGTGGCGGGGGAGGAAAACTGCCTGCCGTCGTCGACGAACCCGACGAATCCCTACACGCTGAATACGTTCGACGAGCATCTCGACATGGTGATGGTCTGCCATCACCTCAACCCGCGCGTTCCGGAGGACGTTGCGTTCGCGGAGTCCCGGATCCGGCGCGAGACGATCGCCGCCGAGGACGTGCTGCACGATCTCGGGGCGATCTCGGCGATAGGCTCGGACTCGCAGGGGATGGGGCGGATCGGTGAGACGATCGCCCGCACCTGGCAGGTGGCCGCCCACATGAAGGCCGAGCGTGGCTCGCTCCCGGAGGATGCCGGCTCGGGTAATGACAACCACCGGATCAAGCGCTATGTGGCCAAGTACACGATCAACGCCGCGCTCATCTATGGGATCGGCCACGAGATCGGGTCCCTGGAGCCGGGAAAGCTCGCCGATATCGTCCTCTGGGAGCCGAAATTCTTCGGCATCAAACCCGAAGTCGTATTCAAGGGCGGTTTCCCGGCCTGGTCGGTCATGGGAGAGTCGAATGCCTCGCTCATGACCTGCGAGCCGCTCCTTTACCGTCCGCAGTGGGGCGCCTTCGGCGACGCTGCCGCGGCGCTCTCGGCCACGTTCATGGCCGGGGCGGCGATCGAGGCCGGGGTGCCGGAGCGGCTCGGACTGCGCAGCCGCTGCGTGCGCCCGCGCGGCACGCGCCGGCTGACGAAACGAGACATGGTCCTAAACGATGCCCTCCCTGCGATCGCTGTCGACCCCGAGACCTATCGCGTCGAGGTCGACGGCGAGCTTTGTACCTGTCAGCCGCTCGAGCGGGTGCCGCTCGGGCCTCTCTACGTGCTGAAGTAGATGCCCCAGACCGCGCGTGTGGGCGTCGGGGGACCCGTCGGGTCAGGGAAGACACGACTGATCGAGCGGCTGCTGCTGCCTCTCGGACGGGACGGCCTACGGGTCGCGGTCATCACCAACGATCTGGTGACGACCGAGGACGCCGAGCGGCTCAAGGCGAGCGGCCTCATCCTGCCGGAGCTCGTCGTCGGCATCGAGACGGGCGCTTGCCCCCACACGGCGATTCGCGAGGATCCCTCGCTGAACATCGACGCCGCGGAGCAGTTGGAGCGAGACCATGCTCCGCTCGACCTGATCTTGATCGAGTCCGGCGGGGACAACCTGGCGGCGACCTTCTCGAGCGATCTCGTCGATCACTGGCTCTATGTCATCGACGTCGCTGCCGGCGACGATATCCCGCGCAAGCGAGGGCTGGGAATGCTCAGGGCCGACCTGCTCGTGGTCAACAAGATCGACCTTGCACCCTATGTCGGGGCCGACCTCGAAAGGATGCGCGAGGATGTAGTCCGCATCCGGCCAGACCGTCCGACCGCCTTCACCGATTTGAGGAGCGCCGACGGAGCAGTGCCAGTGCTCGAGCATCTGCGCCATAGCGTGCTTTTCGACCGACTCCTGTCCCCCCGCGCGTGACCGCGCCTGGCTGCCACGGACTTCTCGAGGTAGAGCTCGCCAACGACCACCGTGGCCGCACCCGCCTCGTCCGCCGCGTCCAGCGCTTCCCCCTTCGCCTGACCGTTCCGCTTTACCTCGACACCGATGACCTTGGAATGGCATTCCTCTACGTACAGAACCCGACGGGCGGCGTGTTCGCCGACGACAGGCTGGAAGTGTCGGTCGAGGTCGGGCCCGAAGCGCGCGGCCACCTGACTACGGCCTCGGCGACGAAGGTCTATCGGATGGAGAAGGGGTGGGCCGAGAGCCGTCTCGACCTCCACCTCGCCCAAGGTTCCTACCTCGAGCTGGTACCTGAGCCGCTGATCCCGCAGGCCGGGTCTCGCCTGACCCAGGAGCTGAGCGCGACGCTCGCCGCCGGCGCCTGTCTCGTTGCGACAGAGATCGTCTCGCCTGGTCGCTTAGCCCGGGGCGAGGCCTTCGCCTATGAAGGCCTGACCCTCAGAACGACGCTCGCCGAGCCCGAGGGGCGGGAGCTCTGCACCGACCTGATCCTGCTCGAGCCGGCCCGGCGCTCGCCGATGGGCCGGGGACTGCTCGGGCACCGGCCCTATCTCGCCTCGATCCTCGTGGGGGCGCCCGGCCGCGACGCGGAGGCGCTCGCCGGCGCCCTCGACGACGCAGTTCGCGACATCCCGGGCACGCTCAGCGGTGCTGGAGCGCTCCCGAACGGAGCCGGGGCGCTTGCGCGAGTCCTGGCCGCGACGGGCGGCTCCGCCCGGGCCGCGCTCGACGCAGCGTGGGGCGCGGCGCGCGGCCTGCTTCTCGGCCGGTCGCTGCCGCCGCGGAGGAAATGATGCTCGCGGTCCACGGAATCCTCGGTGTCGCGGACGAGCGCCGGTTCGAGGGACGGCGAATCGAGTGGCTCGCCGTTGACTCTGCAGAGGCGGCGAGATCGCGCCTTCGCCGGACGACCGACGCTGGCACCGACGTCGCCGTCGATCTGCCACGTGGCTCCTACCTCCGCCACGGCGCGGTGCTCGCCGACAACGGCGAACGAATCGTGGTCGTCGAGCGGAAGGAAGAGGAGGCGCTCGTCGTGTGGCTCTCGACCTCGCTGCCTCCCGAGGAGCTCCTGCGGCAGGCGGTGGCGCTCGGGCACGCGTTTGGCAACCAGCACGTGCCCGTGGAGGTCGAGGGTAATGCGGTGCGGGTGCCGGTCACGACGAGCCGCGAAGTTGTGCTGGACACGGTACGGGGGCTCGGCCTCACCGCAGCCGAGACGACCTTTGCCGACGTCCGGCTTGGCCGCGACCGAGCGCTTGGCACCGTCGGACACGATCATCCGTGAGCAGCGACGTCGCCTTCCTCGCCGCTCTTCAGCTCTCGGACAGCGCGCTTCCGATCGGACGGTTCGCCCATTCCGCCGGGCTCGAAGCGCTGATCACGGCCGAGGCCGACACGAAAGAGGAGGAGTTCATCGAGGTTGTCGCGACACATGTTCTCGAGTCGGCCGGCCCCCTCGACGGCGTGGCCGTCCTGGCGGCACACCGCCTGGCGAGGACGGGCGATCTGCCTGGGTTATTCGAGCTAGATCTGGCCGTAACCGCCCGCAAGCTGGGCCCATCCGCCAGGCTTGCCTCGACCACCTGCGGACGCCGCCTGGCGACGCTCACGTCAGTCCTTACTGCGGAGCCGCTGGCCACCTGCTTCTGCGCTGCCGTAAGGAACGGGGAGACGGCCGGGAACCTGGCCGTCGTTCATGGAGCGCTCGCGCAGGCGTGCGGGCTTACACAGCGGCAGGCGGTTGTAGTCGAGCTGCGCAGCACCGCGGCCGCTTTGCTCTCGGCCCTGGTTCGGCTCGGCCGACTCTCCGCCGTGCGAGCGCAGGAGAGCCTTCGCGAGTTCGGCCCGCTCCTCGTGACCGCCGCGCGAGACGCCGAGTCGGCCTCCATCGAGTCCATGCGCTCCACAGCCTTCGAGCTCGAGATCTACGCTCTGGCGCATCCCCGAAACGACGCGAGGCACTTCATCACTTGAGTAGGACGGGCGGCTCAGAGAAGAGCGAGGGCGACGTTGCTCGCAACTAGCGTGCCTCTGGATGGAATCTGGCGGGCAGAGAAAGGTAGCTGTTCGTGATCCCTATCGTTGGATACGACCTGCTCTTCGACTCGAGGATCTCATAGTCAGGCATTAGGCGCAGGATCTCTTCGAGCACGATCGCTGATTCGTGGCGTGCGAACCGGGCCCCGATGCAGTGATGAGGGCCCAGGCCAAAGCTGAGGTGGCGATTCGGGTCACGGTCGATGAGTACCTCGTTCGGTTGAGAGAAGACCTCCTCATCGCGGTTGGCCGAGCCATACGCCAATAGCACCCGATCGCCCGGCTCCAAGGGCTGTCCGCCCAGCGTGCAGGATTTCTTGACTGTCCGGGCAAGCGCCGTGACTGGCGTGTAGTAACGGTTGAACTCCTCCAGCGCAGAGGGTATGAGGGACGGGTCTGCAACGAGCCTCGCTCGCAGGTTGCGATCTCGGTGGAGGTGCATGAGCACGTTGGTAAGAAGGCCTGCCACCGTATCAGCACCGCCTGACACGATCAGGAACAGATCCATCACGGTTACATCGTCGGGCACTGGCACACCTTCGATCTCGGCCTGGATTGCCCGGCTGATCAGATCGTCCCTGGGCTGGGCGCGACGAGCTTCGATCAGACCGCGCAGCTCTGCTTTCAAGCCATCGAGTTTCTTCGCGACCTCATCAAACTCCGGAGCTGCTCGATTGACGATAACCGCTTCACGAAACGGATCCGAGAATCGCTTCCAGTCGTCGACCGGCAGCCCGACCAGCGCGCACATGTTCATGCCAGTGATCGGGTCGATGACATCCAGAACAAGGTCGCCGTCTCCACGCTGGATCGCCTGCTCTAGCACTTGAGCGGCCGTCGCACGAATGGCCGGCCTACGCTTCGCGATGGCCTTCGGCCCGAACCACTCGCTATAGATCCGCCGGCGCTGCAGATGTTCAGGCGGATCCAACTCGAAGAAACCAAACGCGACCGGGCTCGGCGGGATCGTGACGCCTAACCCACCAACGCCGGTCTTGAACGGATCATCGGCAGTGGAAAAGCGTTCCACGTCACGATCGGCTTCGAGCACATCCGCATAGCGCGACAGGATGTAGAAGCCGCCGTAGAGATCCGAGTGTGCCACTGGGCAGGTCTCACGCAGGTCTCGCCAATGACGCGCGGGATCGCGAGCAAATTCCGCGGAATGATGATCGAACGAACCCGGCTTCATTCCTTCCATCCAGTGCTAATGGTCGCGCTTGCCGCGGCGCAGGCCGTGTGTGATGTGGAAGTGCAGGTGGGGAGCGGCCGAGCCGCCGCTGTTACCGACGCATCCATCAGGATGGTTTCCCCCTCGCTACGCGAGTTCGAGGTACTCCGTTCGTTCCCAGTCGGTAACGTGGCTCTGCAAGCGACGTATCTCGTTTTCCTTGATACCGAAGTAGAGCCGGAGGAACTCATTTCCAAGTGCCGCGCGGAGACCGGTATCGGTCTTGAGCGCGGCGAGCGCGTCGGCAAGGGAGGCCGGCAGGCGGGGGAGCTCTTCGGTGTACGCGTTTCCTACCACGAGGTGAGCATCCTCCGGTCCCTCGTCAAGGCCGAGCATCCCGGCTGCAAGCAACCCGGCGGCAGCGATGTACGGATTGGTCGCCGCCTCAGGCAGCCTGCTCTCCACACGTGTGCCAGCGTCGCGATCGAGCGGGATCCTGATCATCGTCGTGCGGTTCTCGAAGCCCCAACTGACATTCCAAGGGGCGAATGAATTAGGCGCATAGCGCTTGTAGCCGTTCAGCGTCGGCGTGACAAGAGCCGTCAATCCGTGCGCGTGCCTGACAAGGCCGCCAACCCACGACCGAAGCAGCGCTGAGACACCATCGGGGTCAGCGGGATCGGAGAAAACGTTCGACCCGTCCGGATCGGCGAGGGACACATGGACGTGACAACCACTTGCCGCAAACCCATTCAACGGCTTCGTCATGAAAGAGGCGATCACATTCTGACCGCGAAGGATTTCCTTCACGGCAAGCCGGAAAAAAAACGCCCGGTCGACACCGTAGAGGCCACCGGCCGGATCGAAATTGATCTCCAACTGACCCGGGCCATACTCGTGAATCATGTCCGTCACCTCGATGCCTGCCCCATCAAAGTTCTGCCGGAGGCCATTGATCAGCGGCTCGGCCTGTCGGTAGCGGAGCTGATGGAGAGCCTGCCCGTCCGGGGTCGTCGGAACGAACTCACCATTTTCGAGGCGGAATGTGTAGAACTCGAACTCCCACCCCCAAGTCACGTCGAGGCCGCGCCGCCCAAGCTGTTCCAAGACCCGCCGCAACGTCAAACGCGGGGCCGCGAGTGCCGGACGTCCATCAGAGAAGTACGGATCAGCCATCACGACCGCCGTGCCCGGACTCCACGGACTCAGGAACAGCGACCCGCAATCGGGAAACAGCAGAAACGACCGGCCTGCGGCCTCGAAGCCGTAGCCAGTGCCACTCACGAAATCCGCGGCGAAGTCGAGAGACAGCACCCCGGACTGGTAGCCAACACCATCCTCAGCCGCCTTTCGGAACCGGCCCGCCGGTATCGCCTTGACCCGACTCACACCCGAGACGTCACACATGCTCACGAGGACCGTGTGAACGCCACGCTCCGAGAACCCGGCGACCACTTCATCGAGGCGATCCAGATGATGGGCGCCCACAAGCCCGTGGCGCTCAACGAAGCTGCCGGTCACAGGGCTAAGACTCGCTCACCAGCACGAATACTGCAAAGTGGTATCCGGATCGGCGCCATGCACATCGCCGAGTGCCGTAAAGCGATCCCTGGCACGTCGACGTCTCGAGCACGCAGGATTCCTTGCCGTTTGGGGGATCGGCGCGATGCGCTCGCGCTGGTCACGGCCGGCACGGTTGACACAAGCATGCGAGGGTGGCGTGTCGATTTCTGCTTCGCTCGCTCGACGCATTGGTAGAAGCACAGTCCAACCCAAGGAGGAACGACGGAATGCGAGTCATGGTCCTGATCAAGGCGACGGAGGAGAGCGAGGCCGGGGTGATGCCGAGCCAGGAGCTGCTCACGCAGATGGGCAACTTCAACGAGGAGCTGGTCAAGGCCGGCGTGATGCTTGCGGGGGACGGGCTGCACCCGAGTTCCAAGGGCGTGCGGGTGGCGTTCTCGGGCGCCGAGCGCAAGGTGATCGACGGCCCGTTCGCCGAGACCAAGGAGCTCCTCGCGGGCTACTGGTTGTGGCAGGTGAAGTCGCTCGACGAGGCGATCGAGTGGGTCAAGCGCATCCCCAGCCCCTTCGACGGCACCGAGGCCGAAGTGGAGATCCGCCCGGTCTTCGAAGCCGATGACTTCGGCGACTCGCTCACTCCTGAGCTGCGCGAGCAGGAGGCGCGCCTGCGGGAGCAGGCCGAGGCGAACCGGTAGCCGGCGGCGCGGCGCAGACGATCCAGCGTGCCGTCGAGCGACGTCAATCGGACCATCGACGCTGTTTGGCGGATCGAGTCCGCGCGGCTGATCGCGGGCCTGGCGCGGATCGTGCGCGACCTCGGCATCGCCGAGGACCTGGCGCAGGAGGCGCTCGTCGCCGCCCTCGAACAGTGGCCAGAGTCAGGCGTCCCGGACAACCCGGGCGCCTGGCTCATGGGCACGGCCAAGCACCGGGCGGTCGACCGCCTGCGCCGAGCCGAGGTCCACGAGCGAAAGACGCTGGAGCTGGAGCGCGAGATCGAGATTCAGCGCCAAATCGAGACCCCCGATCTCGAGGCCGAGATCGACGATCCGTTCGACGACGATCTCCTGCGCCTCATCTTCACGACCTGCCATCCCGTGCTCTCGACCGACGCGCGGGTCGCGCTCACCCTGCGCCTGCTCGCCGGCCTGACGACCAAGGAGATCGCCCGCGCCTACCTGGTCTCGGAGGCGACGGTCGCGCAGCGGATCGTGCGCGCGAAGCGCACGCTATCGGAGGCACGGGTGCCCTTCGAGGTCCCCGAGCGCGACGAGCTCGGCGGCCGCCTCGCCTCGGTGCTCGAGGCGATTTACCTCATCTTCAACGAGGGCTACGCGGCGACCGCCGGCGACCACTGGATCCGGCCCGAGCTGATCGAGGAGGCGCTCCGGCTCGGCCGTATCCTCGCCGAGCTGCTCCCGTCGGAGCCGGAGGTACACGGCCTTGTCGCCCTGATGGAGCTGCACGCATCGCGCTCGCGCGCGCGAATCGGCCCGTCCGGAGAGGCGGTACTGCTGCTCGACCAGGACCGGTCGCGCTGGGACTGGCTGCTCGTCGGCCGCGGCCTCGCCGCGCTCGAGCGCGCGCAGAGCACCGGCGGCGTCCTCGGCCCGTACACGCTCCAGGCGGCCATCGCCGCCTGCCACGCGCGCGCCCGGGTCGCCGATGACACGGACTGGCAGCGCATTGTCGCCCTCTACGACGGGCTCGCCCAGCTCTGGCCCTCGCCGGTCGTCGAGCTCAACCGCGCGGTCGCCGTCGGAATGGCATTCGGCCCCGAGGCGGGGCTCGAGCTGGTTGACGCCCTCGCGTCCGAACCTGCTCTGCGCGGTTACCACCTGCTGCCGACGGTGCGCGGAGACCTGCTCGCGAAGCTCGGCCGCGACGACGAGGCGCGGGCGGAGTTCGACCGCGCCGCATCGCTCACCCAAAACACCCGCGAGCGCGCAGTGCTGCTCGAGCGGATGGCGGCCTGCTCGCCCCGGAACGGCAGCGGTTAGGCGGCCGGTTACGGACAACGATGAGTCCTTCGGACTCATCGCATCCTCCCCGCTGCTGCCTCCTCTCGGCTGCGCGCCTTCGGTGCCAGGAAGCGGTCGATCTCGGCTACGACGGTCTCTGGGTCGTCAATCCACGCATTGTGGCCTGCCCCGGGAACTCGAACGAGGCGAAGATTCGGATTGGTCGCGGCGAGAGCCTGACCCTCCTCCAGCGATCCGAAGGCGTCGTGTTCGGGCCAGACGAGAAGCGTCGGCATCGTCAACGCTCGCCAGCGCTCGCCGACGATCAACTCGCGTCGGTATCCAAAGCGGCGCCAATCGGCGATGCACGCAATCAAGCTGAGCATGCTCTCGACGTTCCGTCGCATGTTCGCGACATCGACGTCGAGCACGAGATCGTCGACTCTCTCGGGATGCTGGACGATGACCTGGCCCCAGAACTTGCGGCTCCCGTCCCGCGTCGCATTCGAAAAGAAGTGCCTGCCAAGCCGCTGGCCGATGAGCGGGAGTCCGAGCGGAAGCATCAGACGCGGCGGCCTTCGCATGATCCCGAACGGCGCGCCGACGAGCGCAAGGCGCGACACGCGGCTGGGACCGTCGAGGGCGAAGGCGACGGACAAGAACGCGCCCAGCGAGTTGGCGACCACATCGACGGTCGGGAGCTCGAGCCCATCCACGACGTCCCGCAGGAACGTTCGACCGTGGTCGAACAGGTCGATGCCGTGGTAGTCGAACGGATCGGCCAGCCCGTGACCCGGCCGATCGACCGCAAGAACGCGGTGGTTCTCTGCGAGCGCCCCGAGGATCGGCACAACCTCAAATGAGCCTCCCAACCCACCGTGGACGTACAGAAGCGGCGGGCCGGCGCCGAGCTCGAGCACCTGCGTTTCCCCTTGCGACCAGCGCACCCGGCGAATACGCGTGCTCGGGGCATAGTGAGCGAGCAGCTTTGCCTGGGCCTGTTCGAGCTCGGTGTCGCGGTCCAGTCTCTCCTCGGCCGTTCGTGCGCTCGCCGTACATGCGGTTGTGCACTGGCCAGAATTCCGGAGGCGGCGGCACGGGCACGCCGACGGCCTCGAACGCGGGCAGGCACCGCTCGACGAAGAAGCGGCTTGCTTCCTCCTCCGAGTCCCAGAGCTCGATCACGCGGAAGCCGCCCTTGGGGCTCGGGCCGGCTACGTGGAGGATGCAGCTCTCCGGCCTCTGCGCGCCGATCAGTGCGCGGACCCTCTCGTAGATCTCTTCCGAGGCTTCCGGGTTCTCCACCATCATTGCGACTGCCATCGTGGGGCTCCTCTCATTGCTGTGACCATGAGAGCGACGATAGGAAGACGCGCCCGTCTCGTCATCGCGGAAACCACCCAACTTCGGTGGCGGCGCCGGATGGGTAATTCCACCCAGTGGGCGCTCAGACGAGCCGCTGCTGGAAGGCGTAGGCGGTAGCCGCCGCGCGCGAGGAGACGCGGAGCTTCGAGAAGATGTTGCTCACGTGCCGGTCGACGGTCCGCTCGCTGAGGACAAGGGCGGCGGCGATCTCCTTGTTGCTCTTCCCGGAGGCGACCAGGCGCAGCACCTCGAGCTCGCGACGCGTCAGCCCGTGCGTCTCTGCGGCGCCGTGCGCGAGCGCCTCGACCCGGGCGGCATCCGGCCGTGCACCGAGCCGCTCGAATGCATCGCGGGCTGTCTCCAGCTCGAGCCCAGCCGAGTCCTCGTCGCCTAGCGCGCGACACGCCTCAGCGAGCGAGACTCGCGTGCGCGCCTCCTCGTAGGGAGCGTCGAGCTCGCGCCACAGCTGCGAGGCGCGCCGCAGGTAGCCGAGCGCCTCCTGGGCATCGCCACCCGCGAGCGTCACCGTCCCTCGGGCGTGCGCCACCGCTGCGGCGAGCAGTACGCTCCCGAACCTTTCCGCGATCTCTCCAAGCTCGGCGGCGGCGGACCGCGCCTCCTCGATCTCATTGCTCGCGAGCATGATCTCGACCACCGCGGGTAGCAGTGCCGCACGCGTAGTCGGGTCGCTGCCCTCGCCGAGCGCACTGCGGATCGCTGCACGTGCCGCGTCAGCTCGACCCTGGGCGAGGCGGACCAAGGCCAACCCCGGCTGCCGCCCGCGCCCGTAGCGGCTCGCCTCCCGGTAGGCGTCCTCGGCTCCGGTCAGATCCCCGCTCAGCCGGAGCAGCTCCCCCTGGCGGTAGAAGGCCTCGCCTGCCCACGCCCGGTCATAGCCCTCCGCGAGACGAACGCCTGCCCGACCAGCCTCCTCCAAGGCTTCTCTCCACTGACCCTTCAGCTGAAGGATCTCGGCTCGATGAACGAGACAGCGACCGGTGAAGGCGACCAGATCCGGTTGGTGCTCGCACCATCGGGTCAGCGCCGCTGTCCACTCTTGGGCGCGCCGAGTCTCGTACACCTCCTGGCAGGCGCCGATCACGCCGCAGTAGACGAGACCCGTTGCGATGGGCGAGACCTCGCGCGTCGTGACGGTGACCATGGCCTCGTCGAGGAGGGCCAGACCTTCCCCGACGCGTCCCGCCTTGATCAGCATGTACCCCTGTGCTTGAAGGGCAAGCGCGAACCCGTCCGGGTCGCCGAACCGCTCGGCCATCGCAACCGCCTCACCCGCCACGCCAGCAGCGGCCGCATACTCCCCCGCCCACTCATGCTGGAACACTCGCGGCATCAGCAGATACCCGCGCTCCGGCACGTCGCGCTCCTCATGCTCGAGCAGCCGCTGAGCGGTGGCGAGCCATCCGCTCGCCTGAGCCATCTCACCTCTTAACGCGAACGTGATGCCCACCCAGAACGCACACCGGACGGCCCGCAACGTTTCCCCCTGATCGAGGTATCCCCGATGCGCACGCTCAAGGGTTCTGAGGTAGTCGTCGTCCCGTCCGAGCATGTACGAGGACGTCGCCAGGAGCTCGAGATCCTTCGGCCCGAGCGGCGTTTCCCGATCAGCGGATACCAGCGACTCGTAGGCGTCTCTCCACGCCCACGCCACGTACGCCTCGCGGCCTCGCTCGAGCTCGCCGACGGAATCGCGCATTGGACCTCCAGCCGGTCACTCTAGGAGCGGACCCGGCGACGTGCGAGCGGGCCAACTGGCTCGCGGCATTGATAACGAGGGCTTGGTCAGGCGTCAACCCGGCGCAGAGCCCGCACGGGTTCTTGCGTGCAGCGTGCCCACCCAGACGGATGGATGAGAAGCATCGCACTCTTGCTCGGATCCGCCGCTTCTAACTTAACGCGAACGAGCGCCGTCTCAAGAGTCGAGGCCCTGGCGAGGGGGATGATCAGCACCAAGGCCTCGGACTCATGAACAGGAGCCGAGGACGGAGGAGGTTGTCCTTGGCTCTGCTCACCTCGAGGCTAGCGCGAGGCGCCCCGGGTGGGTCGTGCCTTTCGTGCCTGGGTCGCGTTGCGGGCGCGCTCGGTGAGCACGGTTGCGAAGTCCATCTCGATCGGTTCGCTGGCGAGCCTGAGCGTTCCCTGGGAGGGCAGCACCTCGCTGACCGTCTCGGTTGGGACGACCAGTCGCCGGCGTCTGAACAGCCCTGTTTGGATGATCAGCGCGTCGGGCCTGTCGAGCCTTGTCCCATAGAGCAGGCGTCGCACACTGCCCAGGCGTCCATTGGGCGTGGTGACTTGCCAGCCCTCGCAGCGGGCCAGCCAATACGGATCGGGGGGCAACAGAGCGCAAGCAGATTTCCACAGTTTGTCCACAGCGTCAAGGCCGCAACCTGTGGATCCCTGACCGGCGGAGCGGCGTGGGCGCACGTGAATCAACCGTGGCGGTCGGCCCAAGCGGATTGAGGAGAGGTTGCCAAGAACCGTAGCGCCCCTTCGTCTGTCAGCCGTTGCTCGTGATGACTCCTGCGCGCGTGCACTTTCCGGCGGCCGTCCCGCTTACCGAACGCACACCTACAGCGGTTCGAGTCCGCACCGCGCAGTGGTTTCCGGAGGCGACTTCCCTACGGTCGGGGACCGACATTGCCGAGGCGGCGCAGGATGCGACTGAAGAACAGGCTTGAGGTGACACGTAAAACCGAACCGAACGTCGTCGCCGAGGGCAAGTGGCTCCGAGCGACACGGCGGTCGAGCGGTCAGCCAGCGACCAGCCTAAGCGCCGACGTGCGGGGCTTGTAGACGGGAGCTCCTCCAAGTAGCGGCGGAGGCTTCGTTGTCAGGCGTGAGGCCCCCGAGCGATGACGGTGACCTTGTTTCCCTTCAACTGGATATCGGTCCACGTCACGTTGTCCGCGTCGTTGGACTCGCGAAACCAGTTGAATGGATCCGCGGTAGCGTAGAGCCGGTATCGGCCCGACGTCAGCCCTGTAATGTCAATCCACTGTAGTGGCAGATTCCACCCGTACTTGTCAGACCACCCGACAGAAAGCCCCATGGTGACTTGGAGGTCATTGGGGGTACCACACGTCCTGTAGTCCGGGCACGGAGGAGTTCCGCAGGAGGTATAAACGGGTGAAGACGGAGTGCCCGGCAGCGTGTACATCGTGCTCGTGTCGTCGAAGAAGCAGAACCCGAGCTTGGCCAACGTGCCGACCTTAACTCCATTATCGCGACGATCGAGCTCCGAAGACTCAAGATTTTGCACGTGCCAATGATTATGAGTATCTCCAGCAAACACCATTGTTGCCGGCGTAAGTACGTCACGCGTCCCGCCAGAACTGTCGTAAATCCTCTGGGTAACAGTCATCGGGCTGCTCGTATTAGCTCTCGTGCCGAAAATCTCGAACGGTCCGGACCCCACGTTGAAAATAGTCATGTTGTAGCGCAGGAGACGGCGGCCATCCGCAGTAGTCTCGACGTGGAACCCGCCCACGACGCCCATCCGTAGGTTCGGCAGACGATCCGATGCAGACCCACCACTGGAGGAGACCGCAAGGGGAATCAGGACGGCGAACGCAATCAACACGAGGAGGAGCGCCAACGCGTTTCGCACTTTGAGCCTGATCACATCCTCACCGCCCCGCCGCCGCTTGAGAAAGCGCCGCTTGCTCGTGGAGCGGTATCATTACTCGCATTCCGGCGAGCCGAATCTAGCCGCATGTGAACGCCCTTTCTCGACGTCAGTTCCGCAGGTGTCCGCAGTCTAGGCGATCTCAGTGACGCGGGCAAGGTCGTCGCGCGCAGCGTCTTGAGCGTGCCCCGGCGCCGCCGCATCGCGCGGTCTGCGCGGCTGTTGTCCAGCCCGGCCTCGACGAGTGTCACGCGTGAGCAGCCCCTGGTCATCGCTCGTAGGCACCGATGTCCCAGCCCGAGCCCAGCGGTCGCGCTGGCGCCGTTGACGTCACGCGTAACGTACGGCGCCATTCCTGCCCGAAGCGCGCTCGTGGCACCCGGTGCCGTTCGCGGATCGATACCGGCGTTGATCAGCGTGCTTCCGGTCTTCAGGGTGAAGGCCGCGCCGATTTGCCAGGGGAGCGGACCGTTCTGCCACTGTCGGTCCGCCGGTCGGGCTGACGAAGGGCGGACTCGCGAACAGCGGATCTGCCGTCCGAAGCTGGTTCGGATCCGCGAGGACCGATGCCGGAACCTTGGTCGACGGTGGCCCGAACTGGACGTTGCGGCTCAGGAGAACCTGGCTGGCCGGCTGGATGTTGTACGGCGGGCGTGTCCACCCGTAGGCAACGTTGTTGATCCAGTGGATGTCGGTGGCGTTGTTCGCCATGAACTCTCCTACGTAGGAACTACCGCCGACCCGCTAGATCCAGAAGATTCTTGTAGCAGGTGTTGTTCACGATCCAAATATGGTTCGTCAGGTAGCTGTGGATGCACCGGCCGCCGTTCATGTAGAGACGTTGTTGGCGATCAGAGCGGGCGATGAATTGCCGCCACGGTCGCTGATGATGCCGTTGCCGTCGGAGTGGGCCGAGGAGACGTCCACCTGGCCGGTGATCACGTTATTGACGACATACACGTGGAACCCTGCGGCCTGGTCGTACCACCACGTCCTTTGGTGCAGAGAGATCGCGCTTCCCCATGAGGTCGCGGGATTGTTGCCATTTCTGTAGAAATGATTCCCGTCTACGGTGACGTAGTCGGCTGTATGCACCGACACCCCCGCGGACCCGGAGTATCTGATCCTGTTCCGGAGGATGCGAATGTGGTGGGACCGGTCTTGCAGCTGTATTGTTCGGACGACATTTCCCCCGTCGAGCGTGATCCCTTCGATCGAGATGTAGCTCGTGTTGTCTGCGATCTGGAGGAGGACGCTAGGCGACGTGGAGCCGGTCCACCTCAGAACGGCCTCGCCGTTGTAGTTACCGCGGTAGACGATGTATCCGCTGGAGGAGCCGGAACGGTTGATGTAGATCGGCTGTGCGACCGAGTACGTGCCTGCCATCAGACAGACGACATCCCCAGGAACCGTCTTCTTGCTTGGCAGTGTAGATGTCGAGCGGGCTCCCGGACGATTTCCCGGTGTTTCCCTTCACGCCTGATGGCGAAGCGAAGATCGTGCAGGGAGCCTGCCCACCTCCGTCGGCGGGCCCGGCTGCGCCCATGATCATGGCGAAGAGACCCACAGAACAGACGAGGACCAGACCCGGTCGTATATGCGGCATACGTTCCTTTCTCGGAGCACACCCCGATAGCAGTAACCCCCTATCACTCGGCTGAGGGGCGCACCACGGGGGGACTCGGACGCGGCACGGGAAACTTCAGGGCACGAGCCCCGCCGCGAAAAACTTGCGGCTTGTTGACTCGCCGCGCAACGGGAGCTTCCGAGATCTGCGTACGGGCGGTCGCGTTGGGTTGCGGGACAAACTCATGCCGGCACGCCTTGGTCCAGTGCCTTGCACGTCTCCCACGGAGCTCGACGCGACCCATTGCGGCCGCCAGCCACGGGGCCGCATCCGGCGGCACGCTGTCACGCTCTTCGTCGAGACCCGCGAGTGCCTCCTGCCCGCCGATCCTGGCGGCGCGCAGGGCGACCGCGTGCCGACTCTACCTCCGCGAGCCGAAGGGCTCAGCGTTGCGCTCCTCAACCTCCGCCTCTCCGCCTCGTCAATGACCAGCGCTTTCAACTCCCACGGGGCCCTCCTCGAGCGGCAGCACCGAACCCGCGCGGTCAT
Organism: uncultured Thermoleophilia bacterium; assembly: GCA_963797645.1. Taxonomy (GTDB): domain Bacteria; phylum Actinomycetota; class Thermoleophilia; order Gaiellales; family Gaiellaceae; genus CAWCQC01. The sequence continues at coordinate 123,341 of CAWCQC010000014.1, forward strand.
ACCGCCATCCTGTCGAGAGCTTGCCTTCTCCGCCCGCGCAGCCACCTGACCTCGGCGACTACGTCCGGCTCGCCTCGCCAGAGGACGACCACGTAGGTCGTGACCGCGCACACCACGATGGCGACAAGCTGAAGGGTCTGCCCGGCGCCCGCGATCTCGAGCAGCTCGCGAATTCCGAACGTCAGCGCTAGCACGATCAAAGCCAGGACGATGACCCTTCCGCTCGCCGAAAACGACCCTACGAGCCTCGATCTCTACGGCCCGCGCCGCCGCAATCGTATAGAGGGGCTGGATGATCGTCGCCGCGGCGGCCGCTCCTGCCGCAACGCCCGTGATCCCCCACTCGAGGCCGGCCACGAAGCCGGCCGCATAGATCGGCAGCCCGAGCAGCGCAATTCGCAGAAGCGTTCCCGGTTGCCCGCACGCCTGCAGGACGGCAGCGTTCAGCCCGCGCAACGATTGAAGCATCCCGAGCCAGGAGAGAATCTGGATGACAGGAATGGCAGCGTCCCAGCGGCTTCCGAGGATGACCGGAACGAGAGTCGGAGCACCAACCAACAGGACGATGAAGATCGGGCACATGACCGCGAGGACGACTCGAGTCGCCCTGATCCAGGCGTTTGCCATGCGAGTGCGATCACCCTGCATCCGGGAAAAGGCGGGAAAGAGAACTTGGGCGATCGGTACGGCAAGGTTGCTGAGCGGGAAGATGACCAGGTTGTACGAGAGGCGGTACGCGCCGAGAGCTGTTGCGCCGAGAAACTTCCCGACTAGAAGGTTGTCGAGGTTCGAGATCACAGCGGTCACGATCTGGGTTCCTAAGACCTGGCTGCTGAATCCCGCGAGCCCACGCAGGCTGGTGCGGGAGAACGTAAATGCCGGGCGCCAGGCCGACAGCTGCCAGACGAGCAGCGTCGACACCGTCATCGTGGCCAACATCTGACCGATGATCGCCCAGGCACCGTATCCTCGCCACGCGAGCGCAATCGCGACAGCGGTACCGACCACGGTTCCGACGATATTCCGCAGCTCTAGGGAGCGATATGCGAGCTCCCGAGTCAACAGTGCCGCCTGTGTCGAACCGAACGCGAGCACAAAAAAGCCGAACGAGAACACAATGTACAGCGGCTTGACGCTCGGTTCACCGAAGAAGGCGGCGACCCAACCGGCGATCCCAATGCCAATAATCGTCGCGAACGCGCCGAGTATCAGACTGGACCAGAAGGCGGTCGATCGATCCTTGTCGGTCAGGTGACGTCGCTGGACCAGCGCGGGAGTGAATGCGAAGTCTGAGAACAGGAACAGGAGACGCCGGAAGACGAGCACCATCGCCGCAAGCCCGAATTCCTCCGGAGAGAGAAGCCGCGCGAGCACGACTGCCGTAGCTAACTGCAGGATGAGCGACGTGCCCTGGGAGGCGATCTTCCACTGCACGCCCTGGCGCACTCGAGACGCCAGAGGACTGGATGCGGAAGAAGCAGATTTCAGATTCGAGGTACCACCTTCCGGATCGCCGATTTCTGCTCTGGGCTCAGGCGTTCTCCGACACGATGGGGCGCCGCGATAGCCGCGGCGACCGCCCGCCCGCGCCACCGGCCGCTCCCCCTTGGCCGGATCGTGACCCATGCCAGCCGCTCTGCTGACTCAGTGAATCGAGCCTTGAAATCCGGTCGGTCGGAGGGACCAAGATCGAGCCGCTCATCCCCCCGCTCGAAACCATCCTCGAGCGCTCTCAGGATGAGTTGGAGCGAAGGAGACAACCGCTCACTTGCTCCGTCGAACCCGCCTAGCCACGCTGAGACGTGCCCTCCGGCGGCGAGGAAGACTTCACTGGCCACGATCTGTCCCCCGATCTCAAGGGACCACACGCGCAGACGACCCTGCGGGACAAGATGACGGGCGCTGGCCATGACGGTCTGCTCGAGGGATGGATAGAGACGCCGCGATCCACCGCGGCGCCCCCAGCGCTCGTAGTGGAGATCCGCAAAGGCACGCAGATCGGCCTCGACCTCAGCCGGTCCGGAGAGCCGGAAGACTCCGCCGGCGTCGCCGAGCCGGCGCTTTCCAGCGGCCATTCGCTTTCGGAAATGTCGCCCCCGCGACGCCCGCCAATCCTCGAAGGATCTACCTCCAAGGTGCACGAAGGGTGAAAGCATCGTCCGACTCGTCGAGAGAACCGCGCCGCCCATCCCCTCGGCAAGGACGCCAGGCCACGGCGACTGAACCGGCACCCCGGGAAGCTCGACGATGGTCGCGCCACTCGCGCCGGCGAGCGCGGTGGCGATCCGGTGCCCCACCTCCCGTTCTCGTCCGGGGGTGCAAAGCGGCTCGATCCCTACGCCGGCGTCGTACGCGAGCGGTCTTACGATCCGCACGCCGGCGCGGTGACTAATGCAGAACGGTCCCAAACCGACGACCCTGCCCTTCTCCTCGACCACGCAGACGGCAAGCTCCACATCGAGCGGCGCTGCATGGAGCCACCAGGAGAGGCACCAGCTCGGCGCCGAGAATGGACGGCCGGCCTCGGAAGCTAGACGATCCCAGTCGCTCCAGAGCGATAGCGCGGAGCGCTCGTCCTGCACAAGCTCGACCCCTCCCCGCCGTAGGCCGATTCGACGAGCCTGCCGCTGGCTCCCCGCCGGGGGGCCGAGCAATCGGTCGTACACGCCCACGAGCCGTCGGGCAGAGATCTCCCACGCGAGTTCACTCTCCACCCGTCGACGCCCGTACGCTCCCATCGCACGACACCGCAGCGGATCGTCGATCAGCTCGGCCAGACCCTGCGCAAAGGCACGATCGTCGTTCGGACGAACCAGCAGCGCGGCATCCTTTGCAGTGACACGGCTCTCGGCCAAATCGAAGCCGACGGTCGGTTTACTCAAAGCCATGTAATCCATCAGCTTCACGATCGTCGACCGATCGGTGTAAGAATTTGACGGGTCGGGAACCACGCAGATATCCATTGAGGCCAGCAGCGGACGCCAATCGGCGCTCTCGAGATACCCGGTAAATCGCACGTATTCTTTCAGGCCCAGCTTTGCCGCGTACCTCTCGAGATCCTCTCGCGCGTCACCGTCACCGATGAGCACAACTTCCACATCCGCCCTTCCGAGATCAGTGATGAAATACGATACCGCGCGAAGAAGGTGATCGATGCCGTCTTGATATCCCATGACGCCGAGATAGCCGATACGCGTTACTCCGCGCCGTAACTCTTCTTCATCCTGAGCTTGAACAGGCGCCAGCTCCGCAGCATCGGGACCGTTTCTAACGACTGTTGTCTTTGGAGACAAGTGCCCAGCATACTTCTGAGCCGCACGCTCGTACGACTCGTTCGTCGCGAGAACGTGGTCCGAAAGCTTACACGACAGCCTTACCAACAACGCGAGTGCACTGGAGATACTGCTACGCGCCCTACCTTGGAATCTTGCTTCATATAGTTCTGGAGTGAGATCATGAAAATCAAACACATATTTCTTCCCAAGTATCATTCTTAATGGCGCACATATCATCACGAAAATATCAGGGGGATTGTGTGCGTGAATGGCATCGAAGTCGTGATCAATGAGATCGCGAATAACTAGGACGGTTGTCATAGTCATTGTTATGGCGTACTCGAGGAAGTATCCGATGCCGGTGCGAGGCGTGATATTACGCCAATAGCGATAGGTGAGCACTCCGTTGACCCACTCGCGCGAAGCCTGACCTGCTGCGCGCGGCGCGATGACGGCGACGCGGTAGCCGGCCTCTACAAGCGAGCGAGCCTCACGCCGCACGCGCTCGTCCTGTGGGAACTCGTTGTTGCCAAGCAGCATCAGGATCCGCGGGCCGCACACGGAGCCGGAGGTCATGGCCTGCTTATCGACCACCTGCGTTTGGTCGTCGCCGCGGCCGGGTTAGGACTCGACATCGACAATCGGGGCCATCATGTCTCCGTGGCGCTCATAGACGCTCTTGCACGCCGGGCAGGTGGCGACGCCGGCACGTGGACGAAGGGGCTCTCCACAGGCGCAGATCCACCCCCGTCGCCGCGCCGGATTGCCTACGACAAGCGCGTACTGCGGCACGTCCCGCGTCACGACCGCGCCCGCCCCGACAAGCGCAAACGAGCCCACCTCGAGGCCGGGAAGGAGCACCGCCCCGGCGCCGATCGTCGCGCCTTCCCGGACGCGTGTCTCGACCAGCCAGCGCCGGTTCTCGTAACGCTTCCTCGCCTGCTCCAACCGCGGCGAGCGTGGATAAACGTCATTGGTGAAGACTACTCCTGGCCCGATGAAGGCGCCGTCCTCGATCGTTACTCCATCCCAGATTGCGTTGCCGTTCTTGACGGTCACATCGTCACCGATCGTCGCCCCCGACTCGATGAAGCAATGCTCCCCGATATTGCATCGGGCCCCAATCCTGGCGTCTGGGAGAACGTGGCTGAAGGCCCAGATCCTCGTGCCGTCTCCGATGGCCTCCGTTTCTACCAACGCTGCGTGATGAATCAAGCGACTAACATCCGAAAGGTCGCCTCGGGTTTCTTCTGATGTGGCCGGGGTCGCTTCCCGCAATAGATCTCTAGCTAGGAGTATACACTCGAACGAGTATCGGTAGGTAGATCGTGGTGACGTTTTCGCAGCATTTCTAGTACAGTTCCCGAGTCATGGGGTCGATTGGAGTGCCCTCCGAGATTCGTCCCGGCTGTGACGGCCTTCCACGCCCGCTCGGGGGTGTTGTTGTGGGTGGAGACTACGTGGGGCTTGCGATCGTGAGGAGCCTCGGTCGCAGGGGAATACCTACATGCGTGATAGACGACGAGTACTCGATCGCTCAGTTCTCACGCTATACGACCTTCGCCGTTCGGGTCGCGACGCTACGCGGCGAGCAGGAGACGATCGAACAGCTTCTCGACCTCGCTGAGCGCTTCGATGTATCGGGCTGGGTTCTCTATCCGACGCGTGACGAGACTGTCGGAGCCATCGCGAGAAATCGCGACCGGCTGGCGTCGACGTTCCACCTTACGACACCAGGATGGATACAAACACAGTGGGCTTGGGACAAGCGCAAGACGTACGAGCTCGCGTCAGCCTGCGATATCCCGACTCCGCGCACCTGGTATCTGCGCGACGAGGCAGACCTCCTCGACCAGGACTTCACCTTTCCGGTCGTGATCAAGCCGGCGATCAAGGAGCGATTCATTTACGCGACCGGGGCCAAGGCCTGGCTCGCCACGAATTGGCGGAGACTCGTGCGGCGTTTTTCGGAGGCGCGTGCCCTTGTCGGCGCGGGGGAAGTCATGATTCAAGAGTGGGTCCCGGGGGACGGCCGGCATCAGTATGCGTACTGCTGCTTCTTCAAGGAGCGCGCGCCGGTTGCCAGCATGGTCGTCAGGCGGCTGCGCCAGCATCCCCTCGATTTCGGCCGGGCCAGCACCTACGTTGAAACCCTTCAGGCGCCCGAACTGGAGGAGCTCTCGACACGGCTCCTTCGATCGATCGACTACTACGGTCTGGCAGAGCTCGAGTACAAGTACGATCGCAACGACGGCTGCTACAAACTGCTCGACTTCAACGCCCGTTGCTGGGGCTACCACTCCATCGGCGCGCGGGCGGGAACCGACTTCCCGAGTCTCATCTTCGACGATCTCGCCGGACGACCGCCGAGTCCCCGACGCGCGGCGTCGGACGTTCGCTGGGTCAGGCTCGTTACGGACATCCCGACGGGGATCCTCGAGCTGCGCCGGGGGCGGATAGCACCGAAGGAGTACCTCCGATCGATCTCGACCGCGGATGTGGAGTCGGTCTTCAGCAGCGACGACCTCCGGCCCGCGCTGGCGGAGATCGCGCTGGTTCCGTACCTGATCTACAAGCGAGGGTTCTGAGACGAGTGGTCTAGCGCTCGGTGTGGTAATTGGAGCCGCTGCAGCGGTCGCGACCACGGTCGGGCTGGCGGCCAAGTGGCAGCTCGGACCCGCGCGCGCCATGCGGTTCGCTGCGCTTGCGGCCGCGATCGCCGGCGTGATCGTGTTTCTGGTGGCCCGCAGCGTCGACGGACACCCCGTGCTGGCTGGCGGCTGCGTCTGGCTCTTCGTGGTCGCTCTCGGATGCGCCGTGGTCGCGTACCGCTTCTACCGGGACCCGGAGCGAACGCCACCTGACGAGCTCGGCGCCGTCGTCAGCCCTGCCGACGGGACCATCGTGTACATCCGGACGGTGCACGAGGGGAAGCTACCCGCCGCGACCAAGCACGGGCAGTGCTATCCGCTGGCCGAGCTGACGAAGACCCCTCTTCATCTCGGTGAGGCGAGAGTCATTGGGATCGGCCTCAACTTCATGGACGTGCACGTCAGCCGGGCGCCTGTCGCGGGATCCGTGACGTGCGAACGTCATCGCGGGCTGTTCGGCTCTCTCCGCCAGCCGGAGATGGTGCTCCAAAACGAGCGGGTAACCATGGTGTTCGCGGCCGGAGGTGGGCAGATTGCCGTCGTCCTGATCGCGTCGCGGCTCGTCAGGAGGATCGTAACCTTCGTGCACGACGGCGAGGACGTGGCGGTCGGCCAGCGAATCGGCATGATCCGATTCGGCTCTCAGGTCGACCTCGTCATCCCGGCGACGGCTCGGCTCTCGGAGTCTCTCGAGGTCGGAGTCAGAGTGGTCGCCGGCGAGACGATCCTGGCCCTGCTCGAGTGAGGACGCTCAGCCCCGTGACGAGCAGCCGGTCTCCTGCGTCCATCGAGCGGACCCAATTCGGTGTCGGCAACTCGACCCGCCATCGAGGTACGGGCGATGGCCCGGCTTCAGGCTCAAGGGTGCCCCGACTCGTAGTGCGCCGACGCATCCAACCTAACGCCCAGCGCGCTTGGCGTGCGTTGATCGACTCGGGCTTGAAATAGGTCGACGAGCTCGCCGGCCTCGGCGTCTGCGTCAAAGTGCTGCTCCACCTGATGGCGAGCGCGACGAGCAAGGGTCTGTCCAAGCGGAACATCTCGGTGAAGCGTGAGCATTGCCTGCGCGAGAGCTGCCACATCGCCGGGAGAGACGAGGATTCCGGCACCCTCCTCGATAAGCTCGGGGATCCCCGAGATCGCAGTCGAGACGACCGGAAGTCCCACCGCCATCGCCTCCATCAGCGCGACCGGTATGCCGTCCATGTAGCCGCGTTGAAAGGACGTCGATCCGGTGGGCACAGCTGCGAGGACAAATGCATCGCATTCGTCGAGCAGTTCCCGAACCGCGTCCGATGACAGTGCGCCGCGGAGGTGGACGCGATCCGCGATCCCGAGATCGCGAGCGAGCCTGGCCACCCTTGCCCTTTCGGCGCCGTCTCCCACCAGCTCGAGCGTGAGCTCCGGGGCCTCTGCCGAGGCGAGGGCGAATGCCCGGACTAGGTCCGCGTGGCCCTTCTTCGGCTCGAGCCGGGCGACGCAAACGAACCGGCGGCATCGGTCACGGGGTCGGTACGGAAAGAGCTCGAGTGCGATCCCGCAGTGGATCACCAGAGGGTCGCATGCACCTCCCGTCCGATCCAAGATGTAACGGCGGTTGTAGTCCGAGATCGTCACGACGGCCGCTGCGTCGTGAAGCTTCTCTTCGAGCAAAGCGGGGCCGCAGAACAGATCGTCGGCGTGTGCCGTGACGCTGTACGCGATCCCGGCTAGACGCCTGATCACCCATGCTGCCGTCGCGGGATGGTGGATGAAGTGCGCATGGACGTGAGTTGCCCCCAGACTGACGATCTCGTCGGTGAGCGCCACGGCCTTCACGAACACGACCGCTCCTCTCGCGACCCCTCCGGCGGGGCGCCGGTAGCTGCCGCGCAACGCTCGACCGAGGGTCGAGAGATACCTCGCCGGACGCCGCATGAGCCACCTCACGTTCGACCGGATCGTGCTGAACGACACCAGGGGAACGAAGATGACCGACGGCAGGAGCTCGGCCGCGATCGGATGTACCACGGGCTCCCGGCTCGAGAAGAGCGCTGCGATCTCCGCCGGCACCTCCCGTCGAACGCGGTCGTACTCGGTCAGCACGAACGACTGGCTGAGAACCGGGAAACGGGGAACCACGTAGACCACTCGAATCGGCTCAGTACGGCGCATTGGCATTCAGGCGGCGTACCGATAGAGCGCGGCCCCGAGGCCCCGGCATACCCACCTCGGCCCGTGGCGGATCACGAGCGAAGCACCTTGTCGCGCCGCCGCGGATGGCATGCCGTGCTCGCCGACGGTCGCCCAGCCTCGCATCAACCACCGTCTGCTCCCGGGCCGCCCAGCGCGACTTGAAGGCCCGCAGACTCTCGTCGGGCAGGTGGGACACGCCGAAATCGAACTGCCGAAACCCGTTCTCGCAGCCCCAGCTGATGCCGTCCCAGATCACGGCGTGGTTCGGCCGAACGCCCCAGAACCGAGGATCCGAGGCGGCGTACTTATACGAGATTGTGTGACCTCCGTCGATCAGGAAGATCGCGCCCGCTACCGGCTCGCCGCCCGTATAGGCAAGCGACAAGAAGCCGAGCCCCGGCTCGAGCAGCCGTTTCCAGACGAGTTGGAAGAATCGCCGCGGCTGCGTGGGGATGCCATGTCGACGCCTCGTGTCGACGTGGAGCCCGTGATAGGTGTGCGTGACGTCCTGCTCTCGCTCGCCCCGCCGCAGCAGCACTCCATCCCGCACCGAGCGGCGGATGCTGCGTTGCACCTGGGACCGGTCGAACGACTGAAACAGAGCGTCCTTGCCGATCGTGAGATCGATCGTGTGCAAGTAGGCGTGCGGCTCATCCGATAGCCCCGGCAGCGGCAGCTCCGAGCGAATCTCGAGGGTGCTGACCCCCGCGTCCCGTCGCAGGTCGTCCAGGGAGGCGAACAATGCGTCCAGTCCTCGGCTGTCTCGGGCGAGGGGCGGGCAATGATCCGTGAACGGGAGCGAAACCCAGCGCTTCCTCCCGGTAAAGCGGTTGCGGATCTCGATCGCGGGTGACCCCGCGACGACCCCTTCCGAGTCGAGGAGTGCGAGAGCGATTGCGCGGTGGCCATAGCACTCGGCGACAAGCGACCCCCAGGCGGCGTGGTGGAAGGGAAGCGCATCCGGGCAAGATCGCACGAAGCTGGCCCATCGCTCGTCATCGAGTTCGAGAACAACGGCGCGTATTGCCATTCGTCAGTTTTCGGTTTGCCGGTCATTGTCTGCGGACGGGATGCGGGAATTCGCACCCCGGGCTTCATTCAGGTCGAGCGCAACGAGGACCGCAGCGACCACTACGAGAAGCTGGACAAGCGGTCGTGCGATGAAACGCTCCACACCCATAGTGACAATAGCGCCCACGAGCGCGCCAAGAAACCCCAGCCCTAAAGGCGCCGTGAGGCGATCCGGCTGGTTCCCAACCCGCCACCCGCGGCGCAGGGCAGACACGATGAACCACAGGAAGGCTGCAAGCGCCAACGGGCCGGCCTCAGCCCAGACCAGAAGGAATGCGTTGTGCACTGATCGGAGCCATTCGCCTGTGAACTCAGGGCCCGCGTAGCGCTCGATCGACGTCCCGAAGTTGTTCGCGCCGACGCCCAGCAACGGCCGGTCTTCGATCATTCGCCACGAGAGGCTCACGAGGGGTAGCCGCGCGTTGTCCGCGTACGCCGCCCCCTGCGTCTCGCCGACGAGCCTGTTCTCGATCGCCGACTTGAAGGGAAGCGCGATGAGCAGAATGGAGACGACGATCAGGCACACCGTGATTCCAGGCGTAATGCGCTTGCGGACGCCGATCAGCATGAGGACGGTAACACCTGCGAGAGCTGCAGCCCATCCGCCGCGCGAGTACGTCAGAATCAGCGCGACCGCCCCAACCGGAAGGGCAACGTAGCCCAGGCGTTTGACCCAGGCGGGTACGTCCGCCCAGAGAAGAGACAGAGTGATCGGGATCATCATCGCGACATACGCCGCCGCACCGTTCGCCGACCTTACGGTTCCTCCGAGGCGACTGACCTCGGCATCTCCGGCCAAGTCGTTCGTTCGCGTTCCGAGACCCGCGAAGTCGAACTGCAGATCGGCCACAGCCATGCCGAGCATGATCACGCCCTCGACGAGGAAGCCGACGACGAGAACTGCGACGGCGAAGACGATGTCCTTCCGTGTCCGAAGTGCGTTCGACACATAGACGAAGACGAGCAAGGTCTGGAATAGCAGCGTCAACTGGAAGACACCGAGGTCACGATCTGCGGCCGTGACGAGCGAGAGCGCGGTGGCGCCCACGTAGGCGGCGAGCGGGAGGGCCGGCCACAGGCGCAGCGGCCCCGCAATCGAGCGATTCCGGTCGATCGCCCAGAGCGTATAAAGGCCCACGAGCGCCACGGTGGTAGCCGATACCGGGTATCCCCCTATCGCGCCAAGCGACGCCGCTTCGTCGTCGTAGGACAGGTTTGCGTCCCAGCGAAGCGGGATGTCGAGTAACAGGATCCCGAGAAAGAGCCGTTGCAGGTTGCCCACTGCCAAAGCGATGACCAAGGCTGCGAGGAACCCGAGCACAAACGCCGTTCTGCCTGAGGACGCCGCTCGCAGGACCGCGATGGACAGGCCTATCGTGAGCGCCAGTCCCATGATTGTGAGGAGCGGCGTTCGCGCGGATATTGGTCGAGGGAACGCTTCGAATGTGGTTCGCATGCGTGGCCTCGGCGTCTGCAATCCGTCGATGGTCACGAACGTTCTCCCGTGACCGTCCCGACACTGGCAAACTTCACGGAGGCATGTCTGCGGCTCGTTCCTCGATCGCGCTTCCGAACCTGATCGTGATCGGAGCGATGAAGTCGGGTACGTCGAGTCTGCACTACTACCTCGACGCGCACCCCGACATCGCCATGACTCGCGCGAAGGAGCTCAACTTCTTCAGCCTGGACCGGATCTGGGGCAAGGGCACTCACTGGTACGAGAACCAGTTCGACCCCAGTTTCCGGGTTCGCGGCGAATCGTCTCCGAGCTACTCGAAGTACCCGCACCGTCCGTCGGTGCCGGAGCGGATGGCGACGATCGTGCCCGCTGTCAAGCTGATTTACCTGGTGCGCGACCCGATCGACCGCGCCGTCTCTCACTACGTCCACCTGAGCGAGAGCGGCCGGGACGACAGACCGCTGAACGAGGCGCTCTCCCACCTCGATCGGAATCCATACCTGGATTGCAGCTCGTACTCGATGCAGCTCGACCGCTATCTCGGCTACTTCCCTCGCTCCCAGATACTCGTCATCCAGTCTGAGGCGTTGAAAACCCGCAGGGATGAAACACTTGGTCGGGTCTTTCGCTTCCTCGGCGTCCACGACTCGTTCCGGTCGGCGCGTCACACGAGCGTCTACCACGTCTCTGGGGCTCATGGCCCGCTCGCGCGCCGGCTCGCGGGAACCAGGTTCGCCAAGCGAGTGCGGCCGTACGTCCCGAGCGCTGCACTCGCCTGGGCGGCGCGAGCGGGATCCCGCCGAACGAAAGGCGAGCCTCAGCGCCTCGATCCGGGCCTTCGCGCGACCCTCGAAGCGTATTTCGCGGCTGACGTGGGACGCCTTCACGACATGCTCGGAGAGCAGTTCGTTCCCTGGCTTCCGTGGGTCCCTGATCAGCAGACTGCCTCGTAGGGCTTCGACGCCCCTACGTCCTCGACGTCGAAGAACGCGCGAGACGAGATCATCATGGCTCGTCCGTCCGCCCCGTACTCCTTGGCGACGACGCCGATCTCGTTCGCGAAGGCGATCTTGGGCGCGTGGAAGGCGTTCCACGCGTACCGAACATCTCCGCGACTCGAAACGAGGTGTGGACGAGCGGAGCATCGACGCCTGCTAAGAGCCCCTGCGCGCGCTCGCGCGAACCCGAAGGAAGCCAGGCGACTCTCATCGAGATCCTCGCGTCGACGTGGTCTGGAGCGGCGTCGTCTCCTCGCCTGCGGAGACCGCCAGGCCCACGCCGTCCACCGGCTCGATCCAGACGACGGCTCCGTCCCTACGAGCCGGCCCCTCGATGGCCAGCCCCTCGTCTGAGCTTACGAGCTGAGAGCGCGCCCTCTCACGCCACCACCGGGCCGCCTCACTCGGGCGAGCAATCCACATGTCTGGATCCCCGAGGATCAGGTCGATGAACGACGCATAGCTGTGACGCCGGCTCTCGGTGGACAGGTAGTCGGGATGACTGGTCAGCACACAGATCCCGCCGGCCTCACGCACGAGACGCAGGTTCTCGTGCCAGCCGCTCAGATCCGGTTCTCGAAGGATCTCGAGGAGGGTGTGATCTTGCTGCATAGTCATCGGCAGCTCGACGATCTCCCGATCAAGGAAGAACGGGAACACCGTGCAGCATCCGCCGGGCTGCGCTCCGATCACCTCAGCGGTCGGGACCGAGGTGTCCAGGTCAATCTCCAAGCTTTCGGCGATCCAATCGAGCCGGCGTACCGCCGACGGCGCCGCAAACGCACGACTCGCCCAGGCCTCGAGATAGCTATTGATTCGTACGGCTCGGCGCTGGAACTCGGCCCTGTTCTCGAACAAACGGCCGTCGTGATACAGGCCATGCACGCCAATCTCGTGACCGGCGTCGCGCAGCGCGTGAAGCACGCCCGCGTCGAGCGGGTAGCGTTCCGGGACGACATTCCAGAGCGAACGAAGACCGCGGGATTCCTCGATGCGCCGCACCGCCTCGATGTTCGCCAGTCCCTGCGTACCTTCGACGTCGTGGCGAAGGACGACCGCGCAGCGCTTCCCGCCGGGCCAGCATGCGAGCATAGGAAGACGCGCCTGCCCCGCGGCCCTCATGGCGGCCGCCACAACACACGCCTGGAGATCGTCGACCGTCGTGTCTGCCGGCCAAGCCGGAAACGGCGCCCGTCTCTGAGCCCGCGCGAGGACACGCCGAAGAGCCAGCCGCGCGCTCTCCGGGACGGCCGGTCGCACACGGTAGTACATCCGTCTTGCGACGGACGCCGCGCCTCCGAGCGCCGCCTGCAAGCCTTGAAAATCCTCGAACAGGAAGCGTCCCATGATCTCGAACAGATCGAACGAAATCTCGACCGAGCCATCTTGCGGCGCTACTCGAAAGCCGGCCAGACCGACCGCCGAGAGCGAGGGTAGGATCGGAGCCGCGAAGGGGCCGGGCTCGTGTTCACCGGGCACCACGCGAACGGAAGTGTGCCCGTTGGCTGTCGTCACGCTCATCGTGCCCGGCGGCAGCTTCCAGCGACTCTCGAAGCTCATGCGGGCGCTGACGGCAGGGCCACGAAGCTCCTGCAGCAGTGTCTCGGGGACGGTCTCGTGGACGGACTCGCTCACAGTCCACTCCGGTGAAGCATGGCGACCATCGCAACAATTTCTTGACGGCCGCGACGCCTGAGACGGTCTACTGCTTCAGGTCGAGCACCGGCTGACTTCCCGTTCATGTTCTGGCTCAGCTCGAAGCATTCCGGTTCCTTGCCGAAGGTTTCGATTAGCCGGTCGAGCGAACACCGGACGCCGCTGGCCACGCACGCCGCGGGATGCTTCGTCCCCGACTGGGCAGCTCGGTCGCGCGCACCCATTAGCGTCGGGCCTCGATGGAGCGATCGCGCCGGAACGACGCTGGCCTCTGGCTCCTGCTCGGTCGGAACTCGTCGATACGGGCACAGACGTGCTCGATCGCGGATCGCTCGAGCTGCGGATACATCGGAAGCGAGAGCACGCGGGCGGCTGCGGCTTCGCTCACCGTGCATCGGGCCCCGTTCGAGGCCGAGGTGCGCGTACGGAGGAAGCAGATGGGCGGGCCGAGGGTAGTGGATACCAGTTGCGATGCCGCACTCCTCGAGATGCCGCGCCAGTGCATCTCTCGCGTCGAGTTGCACGACGTAGAGGTGCCACACGTGCTCGACGTCGACCGAGGCCGTGGGAAGCGTGACGTCACAATCCGCGAGCAGGTCCGAGTACAGCACGGCATGAGCGCGGCGGAGATCGTTCCACCCATCGAGATGGCGAAGCTTCACGCGCAGAATCGCAGCCTGCAAGGTGTCCAGGCGGTGGTTGAAACCGACACACTCGTGCTCGTGCTTCCGCCGTTGTCCGTAGTTCCTGAGCACCTTCGCCCGCTCCGCGACGTCTAGGAGGTCGGTGACGATGACTCCTGCGTCTCCATGGGCGCCGAGATTCTTCGATGGATAGAGGCTGAAGGCGGCGGCGTCGGCCAGGGAGCCGACCCGACGGCCCCCATAGCGAGCTCCGTGCGCCTGTGAAGCGTCCTCGATCAGCGCCAGATGGTGCCTGCGAGCAATCCGGCCAAGGGCGTCCATCGGGAGCCGGATGGCCGTAGAGGTGCACCGCGATGATCGCGCTCGTGCGATGGCTGATCGCAGCCTCGACTGCGGCCGGGTCGATCGCATAGCTCGTGGGATCGACGTCCACGAAAACCGGTACTGCGCCGATGTTCGAGATCGCGAACGCCGTCGCGGCGAATGTATGCGCCGCGGTGATGACCTCGTCCCCGGGCTCCACACCTAGGCTGAGCAGAACCAGCGACAGGGCAGAGAGCCCGGAGTCGGTGCCGACACCGTAGCGCGCGCCGCAGTACGCCGCGAACTCAGACTCGAACTGCGACACCTCTTCTCCGAGGATCCAATCAGCGCGTGCGGCGACCGCGTCTGTGGCGTCCCGAAGCTCGTCGGCCGAGCTCGGCCTTGTGCAGCGACTAGGTCAACGAAAGGGACTCGCAAGCTCGCGGATCGCATCCTCGAAAGGCTCCTGGTCGGGAGCGACCCGGACCGGAGTCCCGGATCGCTCGACTGACTCAATGACCGCTTCCATCACCCGAACTACGGCCTGGCCCTGAGCTGCGTCCGTCAGCGGCTGCTCGCCCCTCCGGATGCAGTGGATGAAGTGCCCGCATTGATGCTTGAGCGGCTCCAGGATCGGGACGGGCGGGCTGATGATCGCACCGTCGCGTAGCATCAACGAGTGCTCGCCGAACGTGGTCGGCTCGCCGGACAGCTCCGTCGACTTGACCCCCTTCTCGAAGATGCGGACTCGCTCGAGAGCGTCGACGTCATCGAAAACGAGGCGCTTGTCACTGCCGACGACGACGACCTCTCTGACCTTCTTGGGGTCCGCCCAGCTCACATGGATATGGCCGATTATCCCGCCCGGGAAGCCGAGAGAGATGAAGCCGACGTCCTCGCGGACGTTCCGGAGCACTCGTGCCCCCACCGCGCTCGCCCAGAGCGGAACGGCATCGAGGAGGTAGAGGAAAATCGAGATGTCGTGCGGGGCCAGGTCCCAGATTGCGTTCACGTCCGTCCTGATCGGGCCAAGGCCTGTACGTCGCGCGTACATGTAGTAGATAGAGCCGATCTCCTCGGTGGCGACCAGCTCCTTCAGCTTCCGTACGCCCGGGTTGTACAGGAAGGTGTGTCCCACTAGCAGCAGACACCCCTGCCGGTCAGCGAGCGTCCGGAGCTCGGCCGCCTCCCGGCTCTTCGTGGTAAGTGGCTTCTCCACGAGAACGTGCTTACCCCGACCCAGAGCAAGCCCCGCGAGCTCACGGTGCGTCGATGCCTCCGTCGCGATCACGATCGCATCAGCCTCCGGCAGCCTCAGCGCCGTTTCGATATCGGTCGTTAGCTGCACTCCCGAGAAGCGACGTCCCACCTCTTCGAGCCGCCCCGGCCGGCTGTCGCACACGGCGAGAACACGCGCATCTCCAAGCTCGTTGAATATGCGGACGTAGTTCATTCCCCAGTAGCCCGCGCCGACGATGACAACGCCGGTTCGCCGCACGCCGTTGCTAAATGCATGTACGTGCCTCTGTATGCACGACTAACCAGCGCCCTTCCCGCTCAGAACGGCTGGAACGGTGCGGACCATGATGGCCAGGTCTTTCAGGATTGTCGGGTTCGCCACGTACTCCAGGTCACAGCTGATCATCGCCCGGAAGGGGAGGGCGCACCGACCCCTCACCTGCCAGAGACCGGACATTCCCGGTAGTGCCGTGAACCGCTGCGCATAGTCGGCCCCATACTGGTTGACCTCGTATGCCGGGACGGGCCGTGGCCCGACTAGACTCATTTCGCCCCGAAGTACGTTGATCAGTTGAGGCAGCTCGTCCAAGCTCGCCTTTCGCAGCACGCGGCCTACTCTCGTGATCCGCTCGTCGTCCTGGAGCTTGATCGTCTTCGCGTCGGCGATCTGCCCATTCAAGACAGCTGCGACATGCTGCTCGTGAACCGACGGGTCAGCCTCGAGTAGCATCGAGCGAAACTTGAAGACCCTAAACGGCCTGAGCTCCCAGGACGCGTGCCCGCGCCGCCGTACCCGCCGGGTGCCCACTCGCTCATGAACGAAGAGGACAGGGCCAGGGGAGTCCAACTTAACCGCAGTCGCCACGGCCGCCAACACCGGTGACAAGAGAACGAGCAACAGGCTCGCCGCGGCCACGTCGATCGCGCGCTTGACTACGTTGTAGTGCCGTCCGCGCGGCCCTTCGAGGATCTCGGAGCCGGGGGCCAAAGCGCCAGACCTGGGAGCGCCATCCCTGATCACGTGCTGCGCCGCCTGGATCATGGTGTCCTCACGTAGTCCCGAGACCGGGCGGCCCGGTTGACAACGAGTCCGACGAAACGAACGTTGACGGCTTCGAGCTCGGCGACCGCCTGGGCGACTACATCGCGCGGCACGGCCGCCTGGCGAATCACCAGGATGGTGGCGTCTGTTGCCGAGGCGTAGAGCAATGCGTCGCTCGCGTCGAGAACGGGCGGGCTGTCGAGGAGGACGTAGTCGTACTCCGCGATCACGTCCTCGAGAAGCGTCGCTAGGTCAGCTCGCTCGAGTAGCGATCCGGGTGAACTCGGCTTGGCGATGCCGCTCGGCAAGACGAACAGGCCAGGCGTCTTCGTCTCCTTGATCAGCCGGCTCGCCCTGAGGCCCTTGAGAAGGTCAGCGAATCCGAGCCCGTTCGAGACCTCGAAGCGCTCGCCCAGCATCGGGTTTCTCATGTCGCCGTCGATGATCAGCACGTTCCGGCCTGAACTTGCGAGCGCTTGTCCGAGGTTCGCCGTGACGGTCGTCTTCCCGTCCCCATGCTCCGGACTCGTGATTAGGAACGAGCGCCAACTCTCCGCGCCCCCGTCAGCATTCAGCGCTAGGAGGGCGAGCCGTAAGCGACGAAACGCATCTTCGGCCGGCGATCCGCCGTTGAACGTGGACGAGACCAGTCGCCGTCGCACGGTGGGGATGCTTCCAAGGATCGGTGCTCCAGTCGTCGCTCGGAGCTCGGTCTCGCCGTGGATCACCGGGCGAATCCGCTCGGCCAGGTATGCGAGGCCGATGGCGACGAGCAGACCGATGATGCCTGCAATCGCCAGATTCCTGCCGAGGTGGGATTCGGATTTCGTCGTCGAAGGAAGCGCAGGCTCCAGGAGCGTGAGGGAACGGCCCCGCTCCTGCCGAGATGCTCGCATGGAATCGAGCTCGCTCTGGAGCTCGCTGAGGCGAGTCTGTAGTACCTCGATCTCCTGGTCAGCCTGCCGCAGCTCCGCGCGCGCCTCCGCACCGGGTGGCACCCCGCTGCTGGCGGCCAGAGCGACGTAGGCCGCTCGTTTCGCAGTGAGCTCTTCGCTGATTCGTTCTATTTCGGTCGTGAGATCGCTCTCCGCCGGACTGGGCCGGGCGGAGAGGCTCGCGACTCGCTCTATGAGCAACTCGGCGGCGGCGTTTGCCGTCGCGGCCGCGGCAGTCCGACTGCCCGCCTCTGCGCGCACATTCATGAGCTCCGAGCTCGGAATACCGCTGACCGTGATCTGCGGAGTGTGCGAAGCGCCGATCTCGCCTTGGAGCCGCTCAGTGAACGCGGGGCTCTCTGCCAGGTTTGAATAGGTGTTTTCGAGGCGGTCGATGTACGCGAGGTCGTCCGGGCGGATCGAATCGCTGCCCACCGCCAAGCGTGTAGCGACGTGAAGCGTTGCGCCTGCCACGTACTTCTGCGTCATTACGGTGACGGCAACCGCCGTTCCGAGCGCAGCGGCGACCAGCAGCAGCATCAGCCACTTATGCCGCCAAAGGACGTGTGCGTGTTGGTTTAAAGACATCCGCAGTATGTCCCTACGCACGCATCACAACGCGACGCCTGATGCGTGGTAGTGGTCTGAAGATAGACATGTCCTACCCCATTGTCAAAGTTTCCACACCCTGTGGGAAACCGACAACCTCGATCTTCAACACACCATCACCAGACAGGCACAACACTGGAACCGCCGTCCGCTGGCAGCGCCTCGGGCCGCGAAACAGGCGCTCGTTTTCCACAGCTGCCTCGTGGAGCTCCTTCGAGATCTCGACTCCGGTGACACGGGCGAACGGGTAGCGGAGCGCCTCGAGAAGAACGCGGCCCTTGCCGAGCCGAGGTTGCGGAACAACGCGCGGGTGAGTTGACTATCTGCCCGTAGGGACGGTAGTGTGCGCCCCCTCCGCCACCCGGGAAGGCGAGATGACTGCATCACCTGTAGATCTAGCGTCGCGTACCAACGACGCTCAACCGTCTTCACATCGGTTGCGATCGCCGATCTTCATCATTGGTTGCGGACGATCCGGAACCACCATCGTGTACGACTTGCTGTGCGAGCACCCGGACCTAGCCTGGTTCTCGAACTACGCCGAGCGTTGGCCCGCGGTACCACAACTTGCAGCACTCTCGCGAGTTCGACGGTTCGAGCGAGTGCGTCGATCGGGCTCGCGCTTCGTCCCCTCGCCGCAAGAGGGCCATCGCATCTGGGATCGGTGCGGCCCGCGAGGCGAAGCAGCACGAAATCGACCGCTGACCGAAGCAGACGCCGATGCACGAGAGAAGGAGCGCGTCCGGCGTCTGGTCAACGAACACGCTCGCTATCAGGGAAAGCCCCGCTTCATCAACAAGAACACGCGCAACAGCCGCCGTATCCGCTACCTCGACGCGATCTTCCCCGACGCGCTCTTCGTCCACGTGCTTCGCGACCCACGCGCAGTCGTCGCCTCACTGCTCGCCGTCTCGTGGTGGGCGGACCTACCACTCTGGTGGTGCGGAAACCGAACCGCAAGGGAGCTGTCCGCTAATGGGTCGGCGGCGGAGACGGTGGCCGCACAGCACTGGATCGAGTCAGTTGAGCGACTTCTGTCTGATAGGGCGGTTATTCCTGATGACCGGTACCTAGAGATCCGCTACGAGCACTTCGTCGAAGACCCAGAGGCGGAGCTAGGTCGGATGATGTCCTTCGCGCAGCTCCAGCCATCCAATCGCGTACTGGACGGCCTCTCTCGCCGCGGTGTCGAGAACCGGAATCAGAAGTACCGCACCCAGCTCGGTGCCCCGGAGCTCAGCGCCGTCGAGAGGATCATCGCACCCCTCGCCCAGCGCCTCGACTACCCGCTCTCCATCTCGGGCCCGCGAGACTCCTCTCGCTAAGCACGCCTGTGGTACGCTCGAACCTCCTGCGGTAATTGGAGGTTGTGGTGAAGCGGTTGGGCCTCGTCCTCGCCTTGAGTCTACTCGCGGTGTCTGCGGTGACCGCAGTCGTGTTGAGTGGAGTCGCCACCGGTTCGGGCCAGCTCCTGCCCGACATGCGAATGGCCAGGCTCCAGAGGTTCACGATCGACACGACGACCATCCCGGGTCACAAGCTTCTGCGTTACACGACGATCGCGGTGAACCTCGGAGCCGGCAAGATGGAGCTCCGCGGACAGCGTCCGAATACTTCGACACCCCTCATGACCGTATCGCAGCGCATCTACAACGCAGGCGGCGGAGGCTTCACGGACGTCCCAACTCCGACGGACATGCACTGGGCGGGCGCGGACGGTCACAACCACTGGCACTCGACCGGCTTCGTGGGCTCTGAGCTCGAGCGGTTCGACAACGGCTCCAGGGTCGCGTCGACGAAGACGGACTTCTGCCTCGAGGACTCCTATGCATTCAATCCGGGCTTTCCGGGCGCACCTAGCGCGAAGGTTTACAAGGGTTGTGTGCAAGGAGGCCAGACCAGCCTGTCGCTCACGATGGGGATCTCCCCCGGCTGGGGCGACCGGTACCAGTACTCGCTACCGCTCCAGTGGATCGACATCACCGATCTGCCTCCCGGTGCTTACCGCCTGTGGGTGACCGTCGATCCGAACGGGTGGTTCACCGAGCTCGACGAGACTAACAACGTGACCTGGACCGATCTCGAACTAACCGGAAACTCGGTCAAGGTCATCGCGGAAGGCCCGAACGCGGGCTCCGACACGACGCCCCCGGTGCTCCAGTCGGCGGCCGTTAATGGGTCAGCCCTGACGATGTCTTACAACGACGTTCTCAACCCAGGCTCCACGCCTCCTAACGGCAGCTTCGTCATCAGCGGCGGCCACACCATCACGGGCGCGAACGTCGCCGGCTCTACCGTGACCCTCACACTCTCACCCGCGGCCGTCAACGGCGAAACGATCACGCTCGGCTACACGCCGGGAACGCCCCCGATCGAGGACGTCGCCGGCAACAACGCCGCCGCGCTCAACAACGAGCCCATAACCAACAACACCCCGCCAGCTGACATCACGCCGCCGGTGTTCCAGTCGGCGGCCGTTAATGGGTCAACCCTGACGATGTCTTACAACGAAGTTCTCAACCCAGGCTCCACGCCTCCTAACGGCAGCTTCGTCATCAGCGGCGGCCACACCATCACGGGCGCGAACGTCGCCGGCTCTACCGTGACCCTCACACTCTCACCCGCGGCCGTCAACGGCGAAACGATCACGCTCGGCTACACGCCGGGAACGCCCCCGATCGAGGACGTCGCCGGCAACGACGCCGTCGCCCTCAACAACGAGCCCATAACCAACAACACGCCACCGGCCTCGCTCACGCTCCTACCGAATGGCGATGGCCCGCATGATGCCGTGATCAAGGATCAGAACGGCGGCACCACGAACCTCTACACCGCCATCGACGACACGATCGCGGGCGCTGATAACGGTACGACGTACGTCAGGAACAACACCAGCAAGAGCGGGAGCTACCTCATCCAGCTTACGAGCACGCCCGCGAGCTTCAGCCAGATGAAAACGCTGACCATCGACGTGAGGGCGCGGACGACCGGGGCCGTCGACGACCAAACAACGTTGCTCGCGCAGATCTTCCAGGCCGACGGTGTGACACCACTCACAGGAGAGATCGCTGTTGCCACGAATCCAGGGCCGTCGTCGTTCGCGACGATCTCGGGTGTCTCCTTCACGGGCCTCACGGGCGGGTCGAAGGCGATCTGGGATGGGGCACAACTTCGCCTACGCTGGGCGTACATGCCCGTCGGAACGCAGGAAACAACGCAGCTCCGGGTGACCGCTGTCGAAGTCGACGGCACCTTCTGAAGAGTGCTCGCTATCAGATCGACCTCGGGCCGTGATGCTTGCTGACCGAGACATCGTCTGCATCTCCGGTGTGGCTTGGGACTCGTACTGGCTCAGCCTCCACCAGTACATGTCGCGCCTTGCCCGGGCGCACAGGGTCCTCTTCGTCAACCGGCCGGTGGTGCTCCCGAGTGCGATCGCCCACAGGGCGCGGAGGGGGGCGGAAGACCGGGCGATTGTGCCTGGAAGCGTCCGGCACGTCGACGAGCGGCTGTATGTCGCCGACCCCCCGCCGGCGCTGCCGCTTCGGTTCGAACGACCGGTCACGATCGCCAACCAGGCGCTCCGCGGCTCGTTCGTTGCCCGCGTTGCCCGTGACCTCGGCTTCGAGAGTCCGGTTCTCTGGATCCACGATCTCGACGCGTCCCGAGTCGTGGAGCGGCTCGACGCATGGGTCTCGCTCTATTGGGTCACGGACGATCATCCGACCGGGCCCGCCTTCAGAGCCAATCGCGCTAACCGCGTCGCGGCGATGCGTGCTCGAGAGCGCGAGCTTCTCCGATCGGTCGATCTCGTACTCACCACGGCTCCTCAACTCCGGGATGCGAAGGCCAGCTTCAACTCGAATAGCCACTGCGTGCCGCACGGGGTCGACGCCGATCATTTTGCCCGAGCCGCGAATCCTGAAACCCCGTCTGCGCCGCCCTTCGGCACGATCCGTGGGCCGATCATCGGCTTCGTCGGACAGATCAACGAGCGCCTCGATCGAGAGCTCATCACGCTGGTTGCTCGGGCCCATCCGGAGTGGTCGATCGTCTTCGTCGGCCCCGTGCTCAGAGATCTCGACGTCGGTCCGCTCCGAGCGATCGGGAACGTCCACTTTCTCGGCCCGGCGAACCTAGATCGGCTTCCCGAGTTCTTGAAGCCCATGGCTGTGTGCACCGTTCCCTTCCTCGTAAACGAGCACACGCGGACGATGAACCCGCTCAAGGTCCTCGAGTACCTCGCTGCCGGAAAGCCGGTTGTGGCAACGCCGCTCCCCGCATTGCGTGCGTACGGGTCGCACATCGCCCTTGCCAGCGGCCCGGAGGAATTCGCGGCGGCCGTCGAGCAGGCCCTCGCCGAAGACTGCGAGGCGCGGAGACACTCACGGGCGGAGTTCGCGGGTCGGCATTCCTGGGAATCCAACCTCGAAGAGATCTGGCGGCTCGTCGAGATGACTGCTGCCTTGAAAGGCGTGGCAACGAAGGATCGGGATGCAAGCAAGGGCGGGAACCGCATTCCCAGAGCGGGCTCGCTCGGAGCGCCCGGTGGGAGGGCACGACATGACGGCTGCCGTCGCGGTCGAATCGACCACTGGGCGAAGTCCCGACCCACCTGGGAACGGAGGCGCTCGACGTCCGCGCCGTAGGGTCCCTTAGATCGTGACATTCCCGACGTTCCTCATCATCGGAACCATGAAGGGAGGCACAACGTCTCTCCACCGCTATCTGCGTCAGCATCCGGAAGTCTTCATGCCCGAGCGAAAGGAATTGAACTTCTTCCTCGACGAATACGCGGGGCCCCCGATCGACCCACCTGAGGAACGTAACTGGAGCCGGGGCCTCACCTGGTATGAGCGCCAGTTTGCCGGTGCCGAGCGTGAGCGGGCAGTGGGCGAGGCATCTGCGAACTACAGCCGGTATCCGACCTACCCGGGCGTCGCAGAGAGAATCGCAGCGGTCGCACCAAACGTGAAGATCGTCTATCTCGTGCGCAATCCCATAGACCGCGTTTTCTCCCACTATCTACACGACGTTGCCAACGGTCGCGAGAAATGCCCCTTACACATCGCGGTACGGCGAGACGACAGGTATCTGGCCCCTAGCCGATATGCAACGCAGGTCGAGCACTACCTCCGTGTCTTCTCGTCTGGTCAACTGCTCCTATTAAAAACTGACGACCTACTGGCCCGAAGAGCGGAAACTGTTCACCGCGTGCTCGAGTTCATCGGAGTGGACAGCAACGTCCCCTTGCGCCTTGATTTCGAGGCCCATCGAAGTAGTGAGAAACTCGAGAAAACACGCGCACTCGCGTTCGCGAGGCAGGTGCGATACCGGCGTTTCGTTCCACAACCAATTCGACGTCGCCTTCGGCAACTACTGGCTAATCCGTTGGATACCTCGAAGATCGAAGTCGACAAGGAGACGCGCGAGTTTCTTATGACACAATTCGTATCAGATATTCGCCGTTTATCGGAATTGTCAGGGGAGGATTTCGGTCGCACGTGGAGCATCGAAGGCGAGACTCTGTAGCGTGCTTGAACCTTCTCCCAAACTGGCGCCGGTTGAGCGGACCCCGGGCAGCCACAAGGAGTCCGCGCGCCTCCGAGTCATCTACGTGGCCGGCGTCTCCCATACCGGCTCGACGCTCCTCGGGCACGTCCTCGGGGAGCTCGAGGAAACGTGCTATGCGGGCGAGATTCGTAACACATGGCAGCGCGGCATTCTGGAGAACAGGATCTGCACATGTAACGCGCGCTTCTCCGCGTGCGCCTTCTGGCAGGCGGTCGTTGAACGCCTGCCCTTCGCGGCCGATCAGCAGGCCGAGAAGCTAAGTGCCCTTCACCGCGAGGCCGTGCGTCCGTCGCTCGGCTTTCCGTTCACGGGCACGGAAATGAGACAGGCGGACTTGACCGCATTCGCCGCGCCGACAAAGGCGCTCTACACGGCAGCCGGCAATGTCGCTGGCGTCCGACAGCTCGTCGACTCATCGAAGTCACCGCTCTACGCCGCCTTCCTTCGCAGGTTGCCGACCATAGATCTCCGGGTGGTGCATATTGTCCGTGATCCGCGCGCCACCGTTTACTCGCACCTCAGACGACATTCGTTCGGATACGGCGAGACATTCAAGCTATCTCTCTGGTGGTTGCGCTCGAACGTCGCAATCGAGAAGCTCGGCGGTGCAGGTGTTCCTTACACCCGAATTCGATACGAGGATTTCGTCGAGGATCCTGCCGGGTCGCTCTATCAAATTACAGACGCGCTTGGCTTGTCCCGTTCGCGGCTGCCGATTGAGGGAAGAGTGGCGCGCTTGAGTAAGAAGCACATCATTTCGGGGAATCGCGCACGCGGCGAAGTTGGAGCGATCACGCTTCGCAACGACTCAGAGTGGAGATCTGGACTTCCGCCTCGGATGCAGGCGATCGCGCGTGGCACGACGTTGCCTCTGCTCGGCCGATACGGCTATAGCGACGATTGATGCTACCCCTTTCTTGGGTTAGCGGTTTCGCTACGTCGTCGCCCGCGCCACGGTGGTCACGACTCTCCAGGATCGGCTCCTCGTTACCGCCTTGACGCTGCCGATGCTACCGGCGCGGTGCAACTCATCGCTCTCTCCGTTTTGTATCCTTGGCGTTTCGCAACCTTCAGACCGGCACCCCGGCGCTAACACGATGGCACCGGTGTCGTCGGTGAAACGTGTTTCACCGATTGCCCCGATCTAAGCTCGTTGGCATTGTCGCTCTATCGTTGACGGTGGCGTGCCTCCATCCCACGGACCCAGCGGCACGGGCTTCGCTGGGGCCAGTCGTCTGGTCGGCGGGAATGGAGACCGGAGACCTCTCCGAATGGAGGCGTGGGACCGACACTCGCCCGGACCATGATTCGGGCCGATGCTATCGCCCGCCCAGTGGGGTCTCGTCTCGGCATGCACACACCGGGACGTATTCGATGAAGCTCACCATCAACACGGAATCCGGAACTGCGGGATGCAGACAGAATCGAGATGTCGAGGCGAGAAGCGGAGACACATTCGTCTATTCGGCCTGGTACTACCTGCCGAGACGAGAGGTCCCGATCCGAGACATGTGGAATGTCTTTCAGTTCAAGTCGGACTCGCCTTCCGTTGTCTCGATCGGGACGGATCCTTTTTGGACAATCAACATCGTGCGAAGCCGACCCGGTGGTCCACTACGACTCGTGTTGAAGTGGAAGGGCGGACTCACGGATCACACGCAAGGCGTGCCCGGTCCTTTCGCCAATTCGCCGATACAGGCGCGAATCTACCGTCAGCGCCGCATGGTTGTCCCGGTTCGGCGGTGGTTCAAGATCAGCGCGCACCTCGAGCAGTCTGGAGACTTCACTGGGCGTTTGGCCGTGCGCCAGAACGGCGTCCTGCTCTGGGACATGCGGCATGTTCGCACGAAGTATCCGGATGGAAGGCAGAGCTGGAGCGTCGCAAATTACTCGAACGGCATTCGAGACAACCCGGCGACGATCTTCATCGACGACGCGACAGTAGCGCGGCCCTAACGGGCTTCCATGTTCCTCTGCCCGAAAATGGCCATCGACAAACCAGCTATCAACGATGCGGCTGGTCGAACTCTCAGGAACCAACCCCCCGGTGGCGTCGCGAGAGCATATGCACTAGACGTCGAGGACAACGGCTGTGTTGCTGCCGGAAGAGACAACAAGGGCTGGTCGGCGAGGAACCAGGGGCCGTTAGCTGGCCAGTGCTCTCACCGACACCTTTCGTACGCGTCTCCGACGCGGAGTACGGTCGCGTCGTCCCAGGGACGGCCTACGATCATCATGCCAAGCGGAAGCCCGTCGATGTGACCGCACGGGACTGTTAGAGCAGGATGTCCGGTCACATCGAAGGGACAGGTGTTCGGAACCATTTCGAGTGTGCGGCTCATGGACTCGACAACGCCCGCGTCCTGCGGCGGTATTTGCGTCGCCTTCATTGGCACGGTAGGCATGAGGAGAACGTCTACATCTAATAGCGCCGCGTCATATGCGTCCCCCAGAGAGCGGGCGAGGTTCTGAGCTCTTGCGTAGTAGCGGCCTTGGTAGGAATCTTGCATGTACTGGCCGACCAGAGCCGTCATCTTGACGGTGAGCGAAAATTCGTTAGCCCTTGTGATCCGACTCCTCCCGAAGAAGTCGAGCAGGCTCGTGGTGTAGTGCCCCTTCCAGTTCGTTCCCATGCCGTTGCCTGTGATCATCAGCGTGGTAGCGCCCTCGATTGCGATCGCGTTCCAGAGGTGGATCCCGTCGCGGTGCATAGGGATCGATACCTCGGCAATGTCACCTGCGAGACCTGTAAGCGACTCGGCCGCGTTCCAAACCTGGGCATCGATCTCTGGCTCTGAAACACCTGGCCAGGCGAATCCCTCCTTGAGAATGCCGACCCGAATGTCTCGGATATCCCCGGTAAGTGCGGCCGTGTACGCGTCAGTCGGTACATCGCCAGGTTGCCGCGGGTCGAGTCCATCCGCGCCGGCTATCGCTTCGAGTAGGAGAGCAGCGTCGGCGACGGTGGTAGCCATGGGCCCAACGTGATCAAGCGTCATCTCGATCGGGAAGACGCCCGTGTAGGGCACGAGCCCGTATGTCGGTTTGTGTCCTACGACGCCGCACCAGGCGGCAGGGATCCTGATGGAGCCGCCCTGGTCGCCGCCGATCGCCAGATCTGCGGCACCGCCTGCCAACAGCGCTGCGCTCCCGCTTGACGAGCCGCCTGCAGATCGACTCGGGTCGGCCGGGTTGCGCACCGGCCCCGTATCACTCGTATGGCTCGCTCCGGAGAAGCAGAGATGTTCGCAGACGGCTTTGCCGATGATCTCACCGCCCGAGTCAAGAATGCGTGTGACGATCGTCGCATCGATCTCGGGGACGTAACCCTCGAGGACGGACGACCCGTTCATCATGGGAACGCCGGCCACGCAGACGTTGTCCTTGACCGCTATTCGTTTACCGGCGAGCTTGCCCGTCGGCGCACCATCGATCGAGCAGCGCCAGTACCAAGCGTTCCATGGATTGTCGTCGGCCGATGGTCGGTTTCCCATTGATCGTGGATACTTGACTGCGAGTCCTGGTTCGACGAGCTCGTCGATGCGAGCGTAGGATTCGAATACGCCCTCCATGAGCCCGCGAAACACCTCGAGTTCGGTATCGGCGAGGTCGAGCCGGAAGTCCGCCGCGATTCGTCGAAGTTCACCGAGCGCTGGCAGTCGGACTGTCATCACGTCCCCTCCCGTGAAGGATCCTGCGACTCGCCGGATAAGTTGGGCGCTCCGCCTCGACCGAAACGGGCCACCAGACCTTCGGTTCGGTAGCTCCGCTTCGCATTTCGACTATCCCTTCCTGACAAAAACATAGCGAAGCATCTGTCTTTCGGAGCCCGACCGAGCGTCGAGTTCGGTCGGAATCGGAACTTGAGACACGCGATCGATCGAGATACCGCTGCTCCCATCCGCGTCGGCCTCATCCACGCGTTGACAGGGCACCTTTCGTTCGCTGAGCGATCGATCTACCAGGGCGCCGTGCTGGCGATCGAAGAGCTGAACGCGAGCGGCGGGGTCGAGGGTAGGTTGCTCGAGCCCCTCGTGGAGGACTATGCATCCGACTTCACTCGTGCGGTTGACGGGGTCCAAAAGCTCGTTCTCGAGAACGGCGTTCAGATTGTCTTCGGCGGTTACACGTCTGCGAGCCGCGTCGCGATGGTGCCCGTCTTCGAGCGGCACAATGCACTACTCTTCTATGGGACATATTACGAGGGACTTGAATGCAGCCCGAACTGCGTCTACGGCGGGGCGGTGCCAAACCAGTTCTTGACTACATACGTCCCGTGGGTGCTTGAGAATCTCGGACGCCGCATCTACGTGGTCGGATCCGACTACATCTATCCGCGAACAGCGTCGGCCATTATCCGAAGGCTCGTAATGGAGGCGGGCGGCACGATGGTCGCCGACAGGTACTTTCCGCTTGGCACCACTAACTTCGCCGAGACAATGGCCGACATTCGGTCTGCGCAGCCGACTGTTGTGTTCTCGAACATGGTTGGCGATTCGACAATCGCCTTTTATCAGCAGTTCGCTGAGGCCGGTTTCAGTGCGGCTACGCTGCCGATCGCTGCCACTGTGACGACTGAAGTCGAGGTGCGAGCAATGGGCGCCAGCTTCGCAGCCGGGCATTACATGACTGCTACTTACTTCCAGTCGTTGGATAACCCTGCGAATAGGCGCTTTGTGGAGAGCTATCGGGCAAGGTGGGGTGATAACGCGGTCACGAGCGTAACGGTTGCCGACATGTACCAGTGCGTGTATTTGTTTGCCAAGGCCGCCTCGAGCCTGGGTCTGGGTGGCCCGCCGCTTCCGCCAGAGCAGCTCCATGGTGCCCTTGTCGGTGCGACGATCGACAACGCCCCGGAAGGCGTTCCGATCACCATCCTGACGAATCATCACTGCAACCATCCCTCCTACGTTGGAAGGTCGAATGGGGAGGGACAGTTCGATATTGTCGCAACCTTTGAGACCCGGGATGCTGATCCTTTTCCGCCAGAGATCGTGCCACCGGGTCGAGCGCCCGTCTGCCCGTCTCCGTTATCGGATCAGCTTGGCTCGTCTCGCTGACTTCCTGGCTTGACTACCAGAACGTCTCGGTCGGCATGGCTGAGAACACCGTTCGACACACTCCCAAGAAGCGCGCCTGCCAGCGCTCCCAGACCCCGCGATCCAACGACGATCAGATCGGCATCGCAGTCTTTCGCGAACTGAGTTATCACTTGAACGGTGTCGCCGTCGAGGATCTGATAGTCGGCCGCGACGCCGAGTCGGCGTGCCTCCGTGATCGCATCGTTGATCAGGAACATGACTGCGTCGCTCGGAGTCGTCGCCCCGCTATCGAACGTGGGGGGCGGCTCGTGGAGAACGGTAACGAACGTGACGGCGCTTGCGAGAGAGCTAGCAAGCTCTAGCCCCGTGAAGGCCGCCACACGACTCGTGGTCGACCCGTCGGCGGCGATCACAATGCGCCTCATCGTGCTCCACCGACCGTATCTACCCATGCCGAGGCGCTGCTGAGCAACGCTGCCGGATCGAGTCGGTCTGCGTCGTCGCGCCCTAAATGGCGCAGGACCATCTCTCCCGACGGACTGAGTACAACAGTCGCGGGCTTGGGCTCGTTGCGCGACAGGTTCCAGAGGCCAAGGACACGGAGGATCTTGGTTCCGCCGGGATCGGAGAGGAGTGGGAACCCGATCTCAAGTTTTGCGGCCATGATGGCATTCACGGCAGGCTCATCGACGGTGAGAAGAGCGACTCCAACGCCGGCACCCCGGAAGTCGTCGTGCTGTCGTGCCAGGCTGACCAGCTGGCGGTTGCAGTCCCGTCACCATGCGTTTCGGTAGGCGAGTAGAGCCACCGGGCCACGCTCGAGTTCTGCGCGCAACTCGTACCGTGAGCCATCACTCGACGTGAGTACGGCATCAACAACCCACTGTTCCGCAGGGCGCGCGATCACGATTTGGTTGCCATTCGATTAGGTCGGCAATCTCCTGTTCGTTGCGCCTATCGGATCAAACGGCCACCTGCTCCCGCGGAGTCGCATCACGGAGAGCAGGATGCGGTGTTCCCCAGTGGGGGACTGTTCGCCGCTTGAGCATGGCACGGAAGCCTTCGGTGGTTTTCGGGAGAAGCTCTCCGGAACCCCAGTTCAGAATCACTCCGAACTGGCGAACTACGTCCAGCATGTCGAGCTCTCCGGCTCGATAGCGCGCCGCTACCGCTTCTGGATCCTCATCGAGCCAGCTCTCTCGTTCGGCTCGTATGCGCTCGCGCTCCCGATCCGTGGCGCTTTCGTCGACTTCGTACTCAGCCAGTTCCGCGTCGATCTCGCTCACCACAACGCCGTAGTCCTTGCGGGCCCGCTCGATTGATACGTATCCGTCGGCGACGTCGTCGCATACCGACTGTAGGTCGCGCTCGAGTGGATCACCTAAGCCGCCGCCGCCGGCGGACGGTCGTGTGAACAGGTCACCGGCGCTGATACGAACGTTCGAGAAGATCGAGCCGAGGTAACGCTCCCGGTCCGGTCCCTGTCCGGGGTTCACCCAAACGCCGTGGGGAATCGAGGGCAATCCCCCCCACAGCCCCCAGGTCACTGATCGCTCACGATCACAGCAGTACGACATGACGGTTCGCTCAGCTTTCATGAGCGTCCCGCCTTTCTCCACACCCATACCGCCTCGATAGGCTCCGGGCCCGCCGGAGTCCTGGCGAAACTCGTGGCCGGTCGTCAGCACCGGCGACAATCGCTCCTGTCCTTCGAACGGCTGCGTTCCGAGCTGCACTCCGAACACCGGGCCGGTTCCACCCCACCCGTCGCGTCCGTTTCGGGCGCCCCAGCCGCCGACCATCCAGTCGTACCACATGAAGTACGGCAACTCGTCGAAACGGCCGTCACGCCCGCCCACGAGGAGGTACTCGAGGTTGAACGTGCAGGCCATGGCGCGCTCCGGCAGCAGGTCGGCCCAGAGCTCAAAGATAGCGTTCATGATCTTCTCGAAGGGACCGGAGCAGAAACCAGCGGCGGGTGTCGGCCAGACCGCGTTGACAACGCTTCCCTTCGGGCCGAGGTCGACGGTGACGACGCGGTAAAACCCCGAGTTCAAAGGGATATCGGGGAACTGGATCTTCGTGCCGGCGACGATCGCGGCGAAGGCACCACCGAAACAGGTGTTGAGGAAGGTGGAGAGCGACGTCGGATGTGATCCCGAGAGGTCGTAGTGGATTGAGTCGCCGTCGATTGTCATCTTCACGTGGATCGGGATCAGCCCCTCGCCGAGCGCGGGGTCGACGTCGATGTAGTCCTCGGTCTCCCACGTGCCGTTTGGTATCCGTGCGACACGCTGACGCGTAAGCGTCTCGACGTAGTCCTGGACTTCTGAGAACGCTGTGACCATCGTTTCCTTGCCGTACTTCTCGATCAGGCGGTGGATCTCGCGTTCGGCAATACGAGTCGCTTCAGACTGCGCTTGCATATCGCCGATAATGTCCAACGGCGCACGCGTGTTGTTGGCGATCAGTTCGGCCACGTCCTGCAGGTAGCGGCCCTGGTCCCAGACGCGTACGGGTGTAATCCGAAGTCCCTCGCCCATGTGGTCGAGCGCGTTGATGTTGAACGACCCTGGCGTCGCGCCACCGACATCCGCCCAATGGCCGTTCGCTTGGGACATGGCGATCATCTCGCCCTCCCAGAAGATCGGCCGTACGACGCGCGTGTCGTTGAAATGCGTGCCACCTTGATAGACGTCGTTCACGACGAAGACGTCGCCTTCATGGATGTCCTCACCGAAATTGTTGAGGACAGCCTTTGCCGTGTAGTGAAGTGTGCCAACGTGAGCCGCGATGTCGCCAGAACCCTGCATGATGGTGTCGCCATTCGGATCGCACAGCGCGGACGAGAAGTCTCGGGAGTAGATGACGAACGAGTAGCAGGTGCGGAAGATCTGCTCCGCCATCTGGTCGACGATGTTGACGAACGCGTTCTTCAGCACCTCGAAGGTGACCGGATCCAGCGTGTACGTTCTGTCGGGATTGCTACTCACGAGGCCTCCTCAGGGATCTGCATGCGGATGTTCAGCCATCCGTCAATCTCCGCCGTGTACTCCCGGCGGGACGATGGTTGTGGAATCGAGCTGGTCGATGATCGCCGGCCCCTCGACGGCCAGTCCGGCGGGGAGATCCTCGCGGTTGTAGATCGGTGCCTCAAGCGGTTGGTCTGACTCGTCGAAATACACGTTCCTGGAAGCGACTGGCTTGGCGCTGGTGCCGTTTGCCTCGTAGCGGGCGAGCTCGGCCTTCGGCGTGAGCCCGATAGCCGTTACGCCTAGGCGATAGATCTCAACGGGTGCATCCGGCCGTTTGTAGTTGTGCTCTCGACCGTGTTCATCGTGGAATGTCGCGATCGCGTCGTCAAGCGACGTGATTGGACCGGCCACGGGATCGACATCGACCGCCACTGGCCGAGGTAGCGCATGTCCACGAACCGCTGGAGGCTCATCCGATCCTCCGGAACGCTCTCGTGGTCGAGCCGCTCCCGGCCCTCTGATTCGAGTTCCTGGAACTTAGCCTCCACATCCGCCGGGTCAAGCATGTCGGCGCGGCCGAGATACATCACCGAGATGTCGTGGCGGATGTCCACGAGGAGACAGCCGAGCGCTGAAGTCACCCCCGGGTTCGGGGGCACGAGGACGGTCGGAATAGAGAGCTCCTTCGCGAGAGCCGCTCCGTGCAGCGGCCCCGCTCCTCCGAAGACGACGAGGGCGAAATCGCGCGGGTCATAACCACGCCTGATCGAGATCAGACGGACAGCGTCAGCCATGTTGGCGTTGGCGACCCGGATGACGGCTGAAGCCGCTTCGTGGGGCGTCAGACCGAGCGGCCGGGCGACTGCGCTGAATGACCGAAGCGCCGCATCCGCGTCGAGGGACACTGCTCCGCCGGCGAGCGTCGAGCCCAGGCGCCCGAGGACGACGTTGGCATCGCTATTCGTTGGCTTGTCGCCACCGCGGAGGTAGCAGGCGGGGCCGGGATTGGCTCCGGCCGATTGTGGGCCGTTGCGCAGGGAGCCCGCATCGTCGATCCATGCGATCGAGCCGCCTCCAGCACCGATAGTGAGCACCTCGATGCTGGGAAAGCAGATTGGATAGCCGTACTCGACCCACCACTCTTTGCTGATCCGCAGCTCGCCGCGGTCGCACAGGGAGACGTCGGTACTGGTTCCGCCCATATCGAGCCCGATCGCGTTTTCGTATCCGCAGAGCATCGCCACGTGACGGCTCGCGATCGCCCCTGCGGCGATTCCCGATGCCGCAAGCCTTGCCGCGAATCGCTCGCAGGTCTTCGGCGTCATGACGCCACCACCGGAGTGAAGCAGCAAGAGGTCCTCGCCGTAGCCGGCGCTCTGGAGACGCTTTTCGAGGTCGCGCGCGTACTCGGCGACTACCGGTGCAAGGACAGCATTCGCCACGGTCGTCGAGAAGCGCTCGTGCTCGAAGATCTCGGGAAGCACATCGCTCGAAGTCGAGATAATCGCCTCCGGGATCTCCTCTGCAAGGATCTCTTTCATTCGCCGTTCGTTATCAGGATTGACGAACGCGTTAACGAAGCAAACCGCGACGTTCGTGACGCCGCGTCGCTTGATAACACGGGCAACTTCGTGTGCTTCCTTCTCGTCGAGGGGCGTCACCACGGCGCCGGAGTAGTCCACGCGCTCGGTGACAACAAGTCGATCGCGCCTTCGAATATAGGGCGGCGCAACCTCCTTGTAGGTGTCCCATAGATCGTCGCGGTTACCACGACGGATCTCGAGAACGTCGCGGAATCCCTTCGTGGTGACCATTACGACGGGCGGGAAATTACGGGTGATGAGGGCATTGGTCGCCAGTGTCGTTCCATGCGCGAACAGCGCAACATCCCGGAGGTCGACGCCGGCGCCGGCGACGCCCTGAAGGACACCCTCGATTGGGTCAGCCGTCGAGGGAACCTTGGCCACGTGCAGGCGACCAGTTGCCTCGTTCAGGACACAGATGTCGGTGAAGGTGCCGCCGACATCGCACGCCACCCGCACACGGTTACCTCCGTTTCCCTCCGTCATACCAACTCCTTTCGCTGCCCGGCACGATGCGTCCGATTCCTCGTCTCGACATGCGTTGCTATGGATCTGGCTCTGGCGTGACTGCCTGCTCAGGCTCGGTCGCACGACGCGAGCCGGGCGCTCTGCGGCTGCCGACCCGCTGACGAAGAAGGCGTACTTGCTCAGGCAGTCCTGCGAGCCCCTTGGGCGCGACGAGCACGACAATGATGAGGATGATTCCGAGAAAGAGCGGCCAGCTGTCCTCAAGGCCGAGATTTGAAGAAAGGTAGTGCTCGCCCCACTTCACCGCGAGCGTGCCGATGAGCGGGCCAAAGAGGATCCCCACTCCGCCAACGGCAACCCAGATCAGAGCCTGAGCGCTAAAGATGACACCTGCTGTCTGTGGCCCGATGTAGTGGGATGCGCTGACATACAAGGCTCCGGCGAGGCCAGCGAGCGCTGTCGAAGCGCCGAAGCCGTACGCACGGATCACTCGCACGCGGTAGCCGAGCGCCTCAAGCCTGATCGGATCGTCGCCGGACGACCGATAGATCAATCCAGCTTTCGATCTCCTAAACAGGAAGTAGCCGAGAATCACCAGCGTCAGAAAGGCCGCGTTGAAACCGTATAGAGCAAGGGCGGGGCGGTCGTCGTTGTCAAATCCGATCGTGAATGCGGGAACACTTCCGAGCCCGTTGCTTGCTCCGATCGCGGTGATGTCGTTGAACTCCAGCCCGGCGATCACACCAATCCCGAGCGTTACCAGCGGGATGTAGACCTCAGGTGAGCCGACCCTGAAGACGATTGCGCCGACGACTAGACCCACTGCTCCGGTAATCAACGGAGGCAAGATCAAGGCGAGGATCGGCACCTCGGCGACAGATGGTCCGTGAAGGCCCGAGAGAATCCGATTGAACAATGGTTCGCTTACGGTCTCCTCAAGGAACTTCGTATGGCCACCCACGATGTCATACGGGTGACCGAGAAGAATCAAGCCTCCGATATAGGCGCCACCGACGAAGAACGCACCCTGACCGAAGGTGACAATTCGGTTTTCTCCCCAGATGAGATCAATGCTGTACGCAAGGATGGCGAATGGGAAGAAAAGCGCAAACAAGGTAAGCGAAAAGTTAGACAGTACGAATGGAAAGACCACAGCAAGAATGACAGCAAGGACGACCAGACCAATGATCGCGTGCCGGTTCCGTTGGGGAACCAGCCTGGCGAGCCCGAAACGTCGAGCTGCCGCCTGCGTCTTGTCCGCCGCCTGGGGGCTCATGGATCCACTACACTCTTACCGTTGCGAGTGATTCGCGCCGTAATGCGATGATCACAAGCGCTGTGCCCCAGATCGCAACCTGCGCGACGATGTCGTTGACAGGGATGGCGACCGCGGCGGTTGCGAGGCCTATTAGGACAGACCATACGACGGTCGACCTGACGTTGCCGAGGCCGGCGAGAATGACGACTAGAAACGCTCCCACGAGATACGGCGTACCCATGCCCGGAAATACCGTTCGAAGCGGCGCGACCAGTGCTCCGGCAAGACCGGCAAGACCGCAGCCAAGCGCAAACGACCAGCGGTTGACATGGCTCACACGGAGGCCAAGGGTTTCCGAGGTATCGGCGTTTCCGATCACCGCTCGCATCTTGAGCCCAAATCGCGTTCGCCTGATGATCAAGGCAACACCGCCCGCTGTCAGCGCGGCCGCGCCGATGAGCACGGCTCGCCATTCGGAGAACGTGGCGCCGTACCCGACCGAGAACGATCCTGCGATCGGAAGAGCCACGTAGCGCAGATCGGCACTAAAGAGGAGAGTTACCGCCTGCCGTAACACAAGCGCCAGTCCGAACGTCCCTAGCATCGAGGCGACCGGCTTGTGGTACAGGAAGCGGATCAGGACAAGATCGGCAAGGAAACCGATCGCCCCGACGATGATCGGTGCGAGGATGATCGCGCCGACGGCAGTGACGTGCACGGCGAGAAGAGCCATTACGTAAGAGCCGAGCATGATGAACTCACCCTGGGCGAGATTGATCACGCCCATGACGCCATAGATGATCGTCAGGCCGAGGGCGCCGAGGAGGTAGATCGCCCCGACGCCCAGGCCCTGAGCAACGATGTTGATGAAGGTTTCCACGCTACTGAAGTGCTACTCCGAGCTCCCCGACGTTATCCGCTCGTCTCCGAAAGCGGCACCGGGCATACCGGAGCTCGATCGGGGGGCACTATTTCCGGTGGGAACGGGTCGGCATCGCTTGTATCGAACGTGGCGACGATGTCGAACTGTCCGTCCGCATTGGTCTGTCCAACGTACGAAGGATGGTTGCAGTGGTGGTTATCCAGAACGTTGATCGTGATCCCCTCGGGGGCGTTCTCGAACTGCGCTCCAACGAGGTACTTCTTGAGCGTGTCGGTGTCGTAGACGTCTCCGCCGTCAGTAATGATCCGGTCGGCGGCGTCGGCGAACAGGTAGACAGATTGGTAGGTTCCTGCTAGCGGCATATGTGTTACCGCATCTGCGCCGTACTCTGCCTGGTAGGCGGCGACAAAGTCCTGATTCGCCGGGTTGTCGAGTGTCTGGAAGTAGGTCGCCGTCATGTAGTTGCCCTCGGCGAACTCGACTCCCATCGCCTGAACCTCGACCTCGGTCGTAACGGTCGCGGCAATCGGGAGCGTGTCGGGTGTGAAGCCGGCGTTGCGGAATTGCTTATAGAAGGCGATGGTTGAATCGCCGACCATGTTCGAGAAGAGAACAGTCGGGCTCTGGGCCTCGATGTCGGCAACGGTGGGACCGAACTCGGTTGTTCCGAGCGCGAAGTACTTATCGGAGACGATCTCTCCGCCTGCCTCAGTTACAAGCTTCTGGACGATCGCCGACACCGTGCGCGGGTAGATGTAGTCGGATCCGACGATGTAGAACTTCGTGCCGAGGTTCTCCATCACCCACGGCACGTAGTCCGTGAGGAACTGGTTTGGAACTGCGCCGCCATAGAAGCAGTTCGGGCTGCATTCAAGCCCTTCGTAGTAGGTTCCGTAGAAAAGGAGCGCGTTGTTTTGCTCGAAGACGGGAATCATCGAGACGCGGCTCGCAGACGTGTATCCACCGATCACGATCGCGACCTCATCTTCAAGTACGAGCTTCTGGGCCTTCTGGACGGCGATAGTGAAGTCCGAGGCGTAGTCCTCGGTGATAGCCTCGATCTGTCGCCCCTGAATGCCACCTGCGGCGTTGATCTCATCGACGGCGAGCTTCCCTCCCTGGTAGATCGACTTCTCGGTGACCGAAAGTACTCCTGTCAATGCATTGACGAGCCCGACCTTGATCGATTCGCCGCTCGTGCCGCCACCACCCGCGACCGTCTCGGTGGCTCCTGTGTCGGCTGGGGGAGCCGACGTATCGGCAGCAGTCTCTCCCCCGTCACCCCCGCTGTCGCTTCCGCCGCCGCAGGCGGCAAGGAAGCTGCCGCCGAGTGTGAGCCCGGCGATTCCGAGTGCTCCTGACTTGAGAAACTCCCTCCTGGTCTTCTCGCTCACTTCCCCCTCCTTTCGCTCATCCTTCGGACAGGTTGTACTGCCGTTCGGTTGATCACAACGAGCTGTAGTACCTCTCGATCGCAGCTGATTCGGTTCGGTCGTAGCCTGCGACCTCGCCACTTCGCATAACCAGGAAGTGGTCGCATAGGGACGCCACTATGTGGTGGTGCTGTTCTGCCAGAACAAGCGAGAGACCCCGGCTCGAGAGCTCCTTGAGGATTTCGGCGATCTCACCGATCACGATCGGAGCCAGGCCCTCAGTCGGCTCGTCAAGAAGGAGAACGGTGGGCCGGCGAAGAAGGGCACGCGCGATCGCGATCTGCTGCTGCTCCCCGCCCGAGCACAATCCTGCACGCCGCTTCATGAGTTTCCTGATGGCAGGGAAGAGCTCGTGAACATCGAACTCAGGCCCCTCGCCCGATCGCTCCAGTTCAGCTAGGCGGAGGTTCTCCTCAACCGACATGCCCGGCAGTAGGCCTCTGCCTTGAGGGACGACTGCAAGCCCCGATCGGGCGCGCTTCCACGCAGGATCCCGCGTAATCTCACGACCATGCAGCGCAATCCGACCACGAGTCGGAAGAACTCCTGCGATTCCTCCGATCAGCGTGGACTTCCCGGCACCGTTCCGACCAAGGACGCCGATTGACCGTGATGGAGAGACAGCAAAACTCACATCCCTCGCGGCCGGAAGCGGTCCCCTGAACACCGTCAGGCTGTCAACCCAAAGAGCCGCAACGTCCCCTCCGTCTGCCGGCGCACCTCCGGACATGAGATCCGACGGCAAAGCCTGGGTCACGGAAGCGACTCCACCTCACCAGCGAGTGTCCCCTCCACCGGCTCGCCAAGATAGATCTGCCGGACGGTGGAGTTAGCCTCGATCTCCTGAAACGAGCCCGTCGCCATCACCTGACCCTCATGCATGAAGCTGACCCGGTCGGCAACCGTCCGAACGAACTCCATGTCGTGCTCAACCACGAGATAGGTAACGGTGCCACGCCGGCTCAGGATCATCTCGGCCAGTTCGCCTCGTTCGCCCTTCGTCATCCCGGCGGTCGGCTCGTCCAGCACGGCTACGTGCGGCTGCTGGCTCGAGACCATCATCATCTCGAGCTTCTGCCGCCACCCGTGGCTAAGCACCTCGCCGAGAACGAAGCGCACTTCGCCGATGTCAAGCGCAGCGCCCGAGTCCCCGCCGCTCGCGGAGCGCGCCTGCGCGAGCTCAAGGTTCTCCTCGCTCGTGATGCGAGGGAACACACGGGGGATTTGAAACTTCCGCCCGATGCCGCGCCGCACGCGCCGCCAGGTGGATCCCGTTAGCGTCTCACCGTAGAGCTCGACCGTGCCGGAAATCGGCTTGACATGGCCGGTGAGGACGTTTGCAAGGGTCGTCTTGCCGGCCCCGTTCGGGCCGATGAGGGCATGGATCTCGCCGGTCGCAACTTCAAGACTCGCTCCATTGAGAATCTGGGCCTGATCGAGCCTTACCACGATGTCGCGTGCGCTAAGCGCCGAGGCCGCCGAAGCCCCAGACAGTTGGGCTTCTCGATCGGGTGAGGTCGGGTTGATTGCTTGAGATCCGGTCAATTGCCAAGCACCGCGGGGATCGATGTGCGACGTATCTCGGCCCGCCCCACGCACCCGTACCGGCGTTCAGCCAGCCGCTCGATCAGGGACAGGCAGATAATCCAACCTCGGAAGTCCAACTGCGATAGCCCTTGCCGTCCTGCAGCGCCGACTCTAGGAGCGCACTGCCTCCCGTTCAATCCACAATTCGCGTCTTTTCCGACTTGTGGCTCGATTCCGCTCGCTAGCGGTCGGCCGGCTCAGAACCGCGGCCCCCCGAGGGGCCAACTCACCGTTCGAGGGCGCCATCAAGCGATCCGCGGAGACTTGCGACCCAGCCGTCCCTACCCTGAGGGACTGGGTGTCTGCGGATTCGCGCCACTTTCGAACTCCTCAATTTGCGCCACAGGGATTGACATCATCCGCCGTCCGACGCGACTATGTAGCGTGCTGCTAGGCCGTGCTGGCGAACTGGCCACGCTTCTCGAGCACCTCGAGCATCGCCGGCCGGCTGCGGTCATAGGCGAAGCAGGAGTAGGTAAGACCGCGTTGCTTCGCCTCGCTGCAGGAAGCGCCGGAGCGTTCGTCGTCGACGCCGGAGCGCTCAGCACGCTCAAGTGGATGCCATATCTCCCGCTCGCGCGAGCGCTCGGGCATCGCCCGCCCGGAGGTGACCGCGCCACAGTCGTCGAATGGGTGGCTGCCCGTACTGAGGGCGGTGTCCTCCTGCTTGACGACGCACAATGGGCAGACCAGGAGACACTGGCGCTCCTCGGGCCGCTCGGGCAACAACTGAAGCTTCTCGTGGGTGTCCGCCTGGGCGACCCAGGTACGCCGATGGTAAGTCGACGCCTGCTCGAGAACGGCTTCTCAGTGATGCGTCTTGGGCCGCTGATGCCCGAAGACGCTTCTCAACTCGTGCGCTACTGGGCACCCGAGCTCGCCGACGACAACGTCCGA
Source organism: uncultured Thermoleophilia bacterium (assembly GCA_963797645.1). Classification (GTDB taxonomy): domain Bacteria; phylum Actinomycetota; class Thermoleophilia; order Gaiellales; family Gaiellaceae; genus CAWCQC01. Next base: position 163,098 of record CAWCQC010000014.1, read on the forward strand.
CGCATCGTCGACGGTGCCCACGGCAACCCACTACTGATCGAGCATCTGGCCAAGGACGGTGGCTGCTCGCCAACTCTCCGTCTGAGCATCAGGGCCTGCGTTCGACGGCTCCCGCCGGCTGCCAAGGAGACGCTCAGCACGATCGGCTTGTTGGGCCGTCCGGTGGAACGGGAGTTTCTCGCAACGGGTCACGCAGAGGCCCTCGAAGCTGGCCTCATCATCGAGGACGGATCTCTTGTGGACGTATCGCATCCCCTCTTCGGCGAGGCTGCTATCGACCAACTCGAGGTGGAAGAGCGTCTCGGCCTCCACGCGCGTATTGCACGTCAGCTTCGCGATCCAGGCGAGGCAGCGCGCCATTTCGCGGCCGCTGGCGAGGAAGGCTTGGCCTACGCGAAAGCGGTCGAGGCCGCGGCGCTCGCGCACGACCCTGAGGAGCGTGCCGGGCATCTGGCTGTCGCCGCGTCGGTTGCGTCGGGGCCCGACGGTGACCGGCTACGTCTTCAGGCAGCGGTCGCGCTTATTGCAGTAGGTGAGCACGAGCGGGCGGAACGCCTTCTTCTGGACATCGTGAGTGAGAACCCAGTCCTGCGAGCTGAAGTGGCGCTCCACCTAGCACAGGCACGGCTTTGGCTAGACGACCCTGCAGGAGCCAACCGGTGCATCACTGAGGGACTCGAACTGTCGCGCGGCAGCAAGCTTGCACTCGAGGTGCAGCTGCGTATAGAGCACGCCCGGGTCGCGATTCTCGAGCGCGATGCCGAGCCCGCGAGATTGCGAGCGCGGGATGCCTGGATGCTTTCGCGGGCCGTTGGCTCCGGCGAAGCGCCTGCTAGATGCCTGCTCGGTTGCACCCGACTCCTCGAAGATTCGCCGGTCTGCCTCGAAGACTTTCGAACCACGCTGGATGAAGCAAAGCGCAGGGGTGACGACGCGCTCGAATGCGAGGCGGAAGCGTGGCTAATCTACGCCCTTCAGACATTCGGCGACACCGAGGCCGCCGCAGCTCGGGCGGACTGGATGGTGGGCCGATCCAGGTCCCTGCACCTGAGAGGCTGGGAGACCGTCTTCCGGTTTCTGCGGTCGCAGCTCGACGTCCGCTGTCAGGGCGAATACGAGCGAGCGATCCCGGAGCTCGAAGACCTGACCAGCCAGCCCGCCCTCGGTCATCATCACGAGGAAGCATGCGCGCTTCTCGCCGTTGCGTTAGCGCACGTCGGCAGAGATACCGAAGCACGAGCACAGCTATCGCAAGCCATCGGTCAGTCCACTGGCGTGTGGGGCCGCGGATCCCTCTTCCTCGCCCAGGCAGAAGTTGAGTGGCTTGCCGCCCGCCCACAATCGGTGCTGGCGGCGGTAGAGCGTCTCCGCACGTTCCCCCGGGCGGGCTTCGGCCACCAGCTTGCACTTGCCGCAGCTCTCGAGGGGTGGGCACTCACGGATCTCGGATTCGCGTTGCGGGAACCCGTCGTCGCCTTGCAGGTTCCGGCCTGGGAGGCGGTAACGGTCGAACTCGAAGCTCTAAGAAAGCTTCGAATCGACCGAGAGCCCGGCCGGGCCGAGGAGTTGTTCGAACGCGCCGGTGATCAGTGGGCAACCCGCTGGCATGCAGGTGAGCTTCGATGTCGTTGGGCAGCAGCCGACGCAGCGCGGACCGCCGGCGCCGCCACTCGCGCAGAGGCGGCGCTGCTTGCCGTGCGCGAGCAAGTCGTCGCCGCCCACTCGGTAACACTCTTGGGGCGAATCCACGGATCGCTTCGAGAGGCCGGTGTTCAAGCTGCGGCAAGCTCCGCAGCCCTATCCGGAGACGGCGCTCCAGGCGATCGCATTACCCGACGTGAACGGGAGATGCTACGTCTCGTCGGCGCCGGCCTCTCCAGCAAGGACATCGCCCAGGTGCTAGCGATCGCGCCGTCGACCGTCGAGACGCAAATCCGTTCGGCCATGCGAAAGCTCGGGGCATCCACACGTATCCAGGCGGCGACTCTCGTGTGGTTCCGGACAGAGGATGCACTACAACCTGATTCCGAAACGACGCGGATGACCTCATGATGCGTTGAGCGCCGGTCTGGGCTGCTACGAACTAGGCCATCCGTGACTCCAGCTGTCGGTCGATGCTGACTGCATGACCAAGACCGCCTCCGCAGTGGACTTCGCCCCTAGGGACGTGCGGGCAGCAGCTACCTTCCGATCGGCCGTCCGGCGTGATAGGTGAAGTATCCCCGCCGCCTCCGCGAGAGTTCGTCCGTTTGCCAGTAGTGTCAATAGACACCACTGTTCAATGCCCAGTTTTGCAAGCCCGCCTGGTTCGTCGCGCGCCCAGTAGTCGACCCGACCGATCCTCGAGAGGTCATCGACAAGACGTTCGACGACCTCCTCACGGGCTGAGACTGCAACAACGAGACCAGCACCACGCACTCCAGCCAGCGTCGCGAGCGCAGCGTCGCTCGCGCTCGTCACCGTACCGACGCAAACGATCCCGCCGACCGACCACTCAGCTGTCGGAAGCTGAAAGCCGCGCGAAATGGTCCATCCGACCGCCTCGAGCACCGCAAGGATAGGAGTGACAGCCTGCTGAGGCGCTTCGATCACAACCAGCGGACGTGGAGGCATCTAGAGGCAGTCCAGCGGTTCGTTCCTGGCTAGGCGATCCGCGCGAGCATACAACGGTGTATGTGCCGCGGGCTTCCGCGGTATCGCGGGATGGCCTAGAACGAGGTGGGACGCCCTCGCGGCCAAGCCGCGCGCATGGGCGTTACATCGCTGCCAGCGTCGACGCCGATGCGTTGGGGCGTCGGCGCCACATCGCTTAGCCGGGACTACGATCAGGTTCGCAAAAGGGGGCCTCTTGTCGTCGCGCGACCGGTACATCATTCACGGCGGGATCGAAGGGCGTGAGCGTCTTCGCGTGCTCGCGCGTGCGATGTACCCGACGACGGCAGCGTTGCTCGACCGAGTGGTGACGCCGGGTTCCGTCTGCCTCGACGTTGGCTGCGGAGGAGGAGACGTCTCGCTCGAGCTCGCTCGGCGTGTCGGCATTCACGGCCGGGTGGTTGGCATCGACATGGACGAAGACAAGATCCGGATCGCACAGGAAGAAGCGCTCGAGGCGGGTGCTGCCCAGGTCGAATACGTGTGCCGCGATGTCCTCGGCGAACCGCTCGAGGCCGAGTACGACCTCGTTTATGCCCGGTTCCTCGTGACGCATCTTCCCGAGCGGCAAGCCGCCGTCGCTCGCCTGGTCGGCGCTCTCCGACCCGACGGCGTTGCCGTTCTCGAGGACATCGACTTCGCCGGGAGCTTCTGCCATCCGCCCAATCGGGCCTACGATCGATATTGCGAGCTCTACACCCGCACAGCCGCCGCGCGAGGCGGCGATGCGAACATCGGGCGCCAACTTCCGGCCCTTCTCCTCGGGGCCGGCTGTGCCCGCGTTGCGACGACCATTGTCCAACCGGCAGCGCTGAGCCCTGAGGGCTACGAGCGCGACGTCAAGCTGATCGCCGCCGTGACGATGGAGAACATCGCCGAGTCAGCCATTCTCGAGGATCTCACGACGCGCGAAGAGGTGGACGAGGTCGTCGGCGAGCTCTACCGGATCGCTCGGGACGACGTGACGCTGGTCGCCCTGCCCCGCGTCGTTCAGGCCGTCGGATATCTCCAGCCTGCGTAACACCTGATCTCGGCTTGTAATCGAAGGCACAACCTGCCACGCTCGTGTCATGTCTCGGGCGATGTGGGCTGCCACGGTCTTCGCTGCGCTGGCCGCCGGAGTACCGAGCGCCACGGCGAGACCGCTCGCCGCCGAGAAGCTGCCGCCGGGAACGCTACGTGGGCCGGCGCATCTGCTCGAGCAGTATCCGACCATCTCGCTCGCCAACTCGAAGCAGCGCGCGGCTGCCCGCGCCCTGCTCGCCGAGCTACGGGCTATCTCGCCACGCTGGCAGGATCTGAGCGGCGCCGCAGAGGACGGCTACGCGACGAGGACACGTCCTCGCAAGCCCGGTGACCGCTCGGTTCGCTACTTCCACGCCGGACGGCCGAACGGGCCTCCGAGCTTCGACATGAGCCGGCCGAAGGCGATCATCTACGCCAACGCTCCCGGACAGGAGCTCGTCCTGGTGGGCGTGATGTTCGCCATGCCGCGAGGGAAGCACGGGCCGACTCCGGGCGGTCCGATCACCCGCTGGCACACGCATACGATCTGCGCGGCAGGCGATCAGCGCGGGACGAAGCCACGGCGGGACGGCTCCTGTCCTCCAGGGACGAAGAAACGACAGGGGAGCGAGATGCTGCACATGTGGCTGACGAATGACCTCCGCAGCGCGTTCGCCATCCACGCGCCGCCTCACGAGCTCTGTCTGGCCGGCCTGCTTCCCCCGGCAAGCTGCGACCACGCCGCGCACCACTAGCCCGCCTCGCGTGGCCGGGAGTCCGCCCGGATCCGCTCGCCCTGAGGGTCGTACAGCGGCTCGGCAACGACCTCCGCGGCGATCCACCGCCGAAGATCTCGATCTCGACGGGAACGCCGACCGCCGCGTGGGCGGCAGGCAGATAGGCATACGCGATCGAGCGCTCGACGGAGTAGCCGTAGCCGCCGGTCGTCACCCGGCCCACCGGGGTACCCTCGACCCGAACCGGCTCGGATCCGAGAGCGACAGCCCGCGGATCCTCCAGCGCGAGACAGCAGAGCTGTCGCTCGACATCCGCGCTGAGAGCGTCCCTCCCGAGGAAGTCCCCTTTCTCGAGCTGCACGGCGAATCCGAGACCCGCCTCGAACGGCGTGTCCTCGGGAGAGATGTCGGTGCCCCAGGCTCGGTAGCCCTTCTCGAGCCGAAGCGAGTCGATCGCCTTGTAGCCGCCGGCGACCAGGCCGTGCTCGCGCCCCGCGTCCCAGATCGTCTCCCACAGCGCGAGACCGAACTCCGCCGGGCAGTAGAGCTCCCAGCCGAGCTCCCCGACATACGTCACGCGTACGGCGAGGCACGGCACCGATCCGACCGCCAGCTCCTGCGCGCTCATGTACGGAAACGCTGCGTTCGAGAGGCCGGTGGCCGTCAGCGGCTGGAGGATGTCACGGCTCTCAGGGCCCCAGAGCGCGAAGCAGGCATGCGCCGACGTGACGTCCGCGACCTGCACGGATCCGTCGTCGGGAGCGTGCTGTCGGATCCAGGCGAGATCGTGCTGGCCGAAGGCCGTGCCCGTGACGATCCGGAATCGGTCCTCGGCGAGACGCGTCACCGTGAAGTCGCACTCGATGCCGCCACGCTGGTTGAGCATCTGGGTGTAGACGACCCGGCCGACCTCACGCGCGACGCGGTTGGCGCACATCCGCTCGAGGAACTCGGGTGCGCCTTCCCCGGACACCTCGATCTTCGCGAAGGACGACTCGTCGAACAACGCCGCCGCCTGCCGGCAGGCAAGGTGCTCCGCCCCGATCGCAGGCGACCACAACCGCCCGGCCCAGCCTCGCGGCCGTAGCTCGGAATCGCCCCGGGCCTCGTTCGGCTCGAACCAGTTCGCGCGCTCCCAGCCCGACTTCTCGCCGAAGGCCGCGCCTAGGTCGCGGAGGGCGGAGTAGGCAGACGAGACGCGGAGCGGCCTGCCGGCCTGCCGCTCGTGCCCCGGGTACCTGACGTCGTAGTAGGTCTCGTACACCTCTTTCGTCCTCGCGAGGGTGTAGTCGAGCGAGCGGTACGCCCGGCCGAAGCGGCGGGAGTCCATCTCCCACGTGTCGAGCGAGGGCAATCCGTCGACGATCCACTCCGCGACCAGCCGTCCCATGCCACCGGCACCGGCGAGCCCGTGGGCGCAGAAGCCGGCCGCCGTCCAGAGCCCGCGAACGTCGGTCGGGCCGAGGATGAACTCGTTGTCCGGCGTGAACGCCTCGGGACCGTTCACGAGCCGGACGACCTCCATCTCCTCGAGCGAGGGAACGCGCACGACCGCGTTCTCCATCAGCTCCTCGAAGCGCGGCCAGTCCTCGGCCAGCAGCTTGCCGTTGAAGTCGCCCGGGATCCCGTCGAGGCCCCATGGGGCGCAATGACGCTCGTAGCCGCCCATGATCAGCCCGCCGGACTCCGGGCGGAAGTAGACGAGCAGCGAAGGATCGCGCATCGTCGGCATGTCGAGCGGCAGCCCGGCCGGCTTCGTGACGAGGAACTCGTGTGCCATCGGGACGATCGGAACCGTTACACCGGCCAGCGCGGCGATCTCCCGGGCGAACATGCCGCCGGCGTTGACGACCACCTCGGTCTCGATCTCTCCCTTGTCTGTTTCGACCCCCGTCACGCGTCCGCCCTCGACGTGGATCCCCGTAACGCGCGTCTGCTGCGCGATCTCCGCGCCGCCGCGGCGGGCGCCCTCGGCCAGCGCGTACGTGAGCTGCGAGGGATCGATGTAGCCGTCAGTCGCGAGATAGGCGGCGCCGAGAACCCCGTCGGTTGTCATCGGCGGAAAGAGCTCCTGCGCCTCGCTCGCCGAGACGAGCTCGAGGGGTAGCCCGAACGTCTTCGCCCAGCCGGCCTGTCGGGCGAGCTCCTCCATCCGCTCCTGCGACGAGGCAAGCCGTACGGAGCCCACCTCCCGCCAGCCCGTCTCGAGCCCGACCTTCTCGCCGAGCGTCCGGTACAGCTCGACCGACCACATCATCATCCTCGTCAGGGGCAGGGAGCTGCGCAGCTGGCCCACGAGCCCGGCGGAGTGAAACGTCGAGCCGGACGTGAGCTCGGCACGCTCGACCAGCAGGACGTCCGTCTTCCCGAGCTCGGTCAGCCAGTAGAGGATCGAGCAGCCGCCTACGCCGCCGCCGATCACCACGATCTCCGCCCGGTTCTTCAGAGTCCCCCCATTCGTCGAGCGCCGCGAACGGCGCATGATATGGAGGGTCGTCCAGGGGGAGGCGCCGGTCGCAGGCGGAGGCTGCAGCGCTTACCGCTGCCGCGAGTTGTCGCCACACCGCGCCTGCGGTCTCGTGGAGACGTCGGCGTTCAGACGTCGGACTGCGTCTCGAGCAGCCGCTTCAGCTTGGCCAGATCCTTTTCGACGCCCTTGCGCACCGCCCGGTTGAGCAGCGGGCCTGCGAGCCTGTAGAAGCCGCCGGCGTCGCCTCTCGTGTGGATCGTGACCCGTGTGCCTCCGCCGTCCTCGTCGAAGCGATACGTCACCTCCATCGGGAACGGCGCCTTCACCGAGCGCATGGCCAGAAGCGCCGGCGGGTCGTACTCGGTGATCTCGTTTACGTACTCGATTCGCTTGCCCAGGAACTGCGCTACACGCGAGACCCGGGTTCCCTTCCCGACCGGCGGCGGCGTCAGGACGGTGACCTCCGCGAAGGCCTCGATCCAGCGCGTGTCGTTCTCGGGATCCATCACGAAGGCCGCAACCTCGCTGCGATTGCGGGCGATGCGGGTCCTGACCTCGACGTCGGTGCTCATCAAGCCTTCTCGTCCGCCGGGAACACAGCCGCAGACGCGGGCTACGGCACCCAGCGGTCGCCCGACGGCGTGAGCTGGAGCTCGTGCGTCCAGGCGCGCGGCGACTGGCCCGCGAGGTAGGCGACGGCGGACGCCACGTCCTCCTCACCCGCGGACTGCTCTGGCGGCTTGCCCTCGAGTTGCTCCCGCGTCTTCTCGCTCTCGATCGAGGCGTCGACGATCAGCAAGGCGACGTGGACGCCTCGCTCACGCAGCTCGCTGGCGGCGGCCTGGACGAGCCCGCGCGTCGCGAAGGCGGCTGCCGCCCACGGCCCGCGCCCGGACATGCCCCGGCGGGCGGAGCCTCCGGTGATCTGGACGTACGTGCCGCTGCCCTGCTCCTGAAGCACCCGCGCCCCGACCCGCATGACGTTCGCGAGCGCCGGAAGCAGCTCCTCGAGGTACGGCGCGAAGGCTTCGGCGTCAGCCTCTGCGATCCCGCCGCCGCCGAACCGGCGCCCCCGCGTCGACGGGCTGATCGCGACGACCACCAGGTCGACCGAACCGAAGCGGCTCCCCGTCTCGGCGAACGCGCGCTCGACGTCGTCGCTTCGCCCGGCGTCTCCTACGATCGTCAGCGCTTCGGGGATCTCCGCTGCGACGCGCTCGAGCGAATCCGAGCTGCGAGCGACCGCTGCGACCTCCCACCCGTCGGCCGCCAGGCGGCGCGCGATCGCGCGTCCGAGGTTCCTCGCACCGAAGACGAGGAGAGCAGGCACCCGGGCAGCCTACGGGAAGGAATCGTCCCGGGAGGCACGAACTCTCGCCTGCCGGCCGGCGAATCAACGCAGTCCCGGGGTTGACGGCACCGTCGGCCGGCACCTACCTCGACAAGCAGAGACGCAGCTATACTCGGGAACCTCCGGCGGATGTAGCTCAGTTGGCTAGAGCGTCTGCTTGCCATGCAGAAGGTCGAGGGTTCGAGTCCCTTCATCCGCTTCAAGAAAAGCCCCGCAAGCAGGGCTTTTTCGTGCTCGCGGACATCTGAGCTCATCTTCTGCCAAGCCTCCACTCTGCACGCGTCCCGTGTCAGCGATCACACGGCGCGCCGTACTCATCGTGGAGGTTCCACACTTCTAGGGCGGAGTCTGTACGTTCAGGATCGCGACTCCGCTTGCTGTCCCCGGAGCCCATCGAAGACGATCGCGAGAAGCCGCGCACGCACGTCCGGCTGAAGGTTCGCAGAGGCCGAGGCACGCGACGTTCCGACGAGCAGTGCATACACCTCGGCGAGCTCGATGTCGGCACGAACAGCGCCGGCGTCCTGGGCGCGGCGCAGTAGCACGCCAACCGTTTGCTGGAGCTCCTCCGACGCCTTGGTCGCCCGGCCCTGGTCGCCGCCTGCCTTGACCACGGCATCGGCGATCGCGATCTTCCCAGCTGCATCGTCGACGATCTGGCCGAAGAGAGCGAAGAACGCCTGCCCCGCGTCGTCCGCGTCGACCAGCCCGATCGCCTGATCGCGCAGACGGGTGAAGCGTCGTACGAGCACTGCCTCGAGCAGCGTGGCCTTCGTCGGGAAGTGGCGAAACACGGTCGCGATCCCGACGCCGGCGAGGCGTGCCACGTCCTCAGTGGAGGCCGCCTCCCCGCTCTCGCCGAAGACCAGTTCCGCCGCATCCAGGATCCGCTGGCGATTGGTACGGGCGTCCGCGCGCTGTGGCTGCGTGTCCGACATACGGAGTCACGACTCCGTATAATCGGAGTCTGGACTCCGGATCATAGCCATGAGAGGAGCGCAGATGACGCAGCCGATGAGCCCGCGGGAGGTCTTCGACGCCCTGGTCGAGGGGGTGGCGGACGGTCGCTGGGAGGAGCTGCCGCGCCTGTACGCCGAGCAGACGGAAGTCGTCCACCCCTTCGATCCCTTTCGAGGGCCGCCGCTTTGCACACGCGAAGAGCTAGGTGAGCACTTCCGCCAAGGCGCGGCGTCTGCCCAGACGCTCACCCTCCGGCCGGCCAACGTGACGATCCACGAGACAGCAGACCCCGAGGTGATCATCGCCGAGTTCGAGTACCAGAGCCACGGCACTAAGCCCTTCGCGATCCCCTGCGTCTTCGTCCTCCGCGTCCGCCACGGCAAGATCGTCAACTCCCGCGACTACATCGACCACCTCGCCTACGCACGCGCTCAAGGCCAACTGAACGAGCTCCTCGCTGCGCTCGGAAAGGTCTAGCCTCACCCGGTCCGGCTCCACATGGCGCTGCGCCAGCCGGACGCCGTGCTGTACGGGTCCTGACCGCGGCTTCCAGCCGTCCCTCAGCGCGACACCTCGGGGTCTGCGATGCTTCGGCGCATGCATGACACCATCATCGTCGGCTACGACGACAAGGAGCCCGCGAGGCGGGCGCTCGACCGCGCGATCGAGGCGGCCCGTGAGCGGAGCGGCAGCCTCGTCGTCATCGCGGTCGACGCGATGCCCCTCAACCCGGCCGACCCACGGAACTACGGCACCCTCGACGACGGACCGTTCGAGGAAGGTGTCACGGAGTCGCCCGAGCTCGAGCAGGCGCTCGCGGACGCGCGCAAGGTCGTCGAGCCGACCGGCATCGAGGCGGACTACCTCTTCGCGGCCGGCGATCCTGCGAGGCAAATCGTCGATGTCGCGAAGGACAGAAACGCGAGCCTGATCGTGATCGGCGGCCACCACCACGGCTTCTTCGCGAAGGCGTTCGGCATGACCGTCGAGGCCGACGTGCAGAAGCACGCCGGCTGCGAGGTCCTCGTCGTCGAGTAGCGCACGCCCGAGGAGTTCCACGATGCTCCCGATAAATCTCGAAGAGATGACGCTCGACGACTTCGGAGTCATCGACGGGTACGAGGTCCTCAGCTCGGACGGTCACTGGGTCGGGAGCATCGACCTCGTTTTCTCCGACGACGTGACCGGGCGGCCAGAATGGCTGGGAGTCTGGAACGGCGAGCCGCTCGCCCACCGACGAATCGTCCCGATCCGCGGCGCCACGCGTGAGGGGACCAAGATCCACCTCCCGTATGCCAGGGACGTCGTCGAGCGAGCGCCGAGTTACCGCGAGCACGACGGCCACGTCAGGATCACGAAGGAGCAGGAGGCCGAAGCGCACTCGCTCTACGGGCTCGAGCCGCTCTCCTGACCTCCTTTCCGGAGGTAGGCACGCCACGTGAGCGCCCAGCGCTCGGGATCGTTCATCGTGTCGCCCTCCAACTTGTGGACGGTGCTGCGGTGCGGCGCCGATAGCACGATCTCCGGATCCGAGTAGGCCTCGTCCGAGATCTGCCGCAGGATGGCCGCGTACGTGTCGAGGTCTGCCCGCGAATAGGACTCGGACGGCTCGAGCGTCATCGGCTCCTCGACGAGCCAAGGCTCGTGGCTCGGAAAGAAGGTCGAGACGCCGAAGTCGGCGGTACGCCGGGCAACGTCGAGCGTTCCGACCCCCGTCTCTTCCTTCATGCGTGCGAGGGAGTAGCGGATCTGCTCGAGCCGGTGGCCGGTGTTTCCGTCCGCGAACGACACGTCGATGCCGCGCACGTCCTCGAGCTGCTTCGCCAGATAGTTGTTGTTGAGCACGGCCACCTCCGCGACCTCCCGCAATCCCTCGGCGCCGAGGCTGAGGACCCAGGCGAGGGCGCGCACGACCGTCGCCGGAACACCGTGGAAGGCACGCACCTTGCCGATCGACTGCGGGCGGTCGTGGTCGAGCGAGTAGCGCGTCCCATCGTGCTCGACCGTCGGCGTCGGCAAGAAGGGCGCGAGCTCGCTCGTCACGCCGCACGCCCCCACGGGCATTCCCATGGAGGAGTGGGGCGACGAGAACGTCTTGTGCAGGTTGAACTGGCACAGGTCGAAGCCGGCGTCCCGCGCGCGCGTGATCCCCAGGATGCCGTTCGCGTTGGCCTGGTCGTAATGACAGAGCCCACCCGCCTCGTGGACGACCTCGACGAACTCGCCGATGTGCGGGTTGAAGATTCCCGTGTCCTCGGGGTTCGTGATCATCAGTCCCGCGGTGCGCTCCGAGACGGCCGCCTTGACGGCATCGACCTCGGGGTAGCCGTGCGGGCCGGGGTAGAGCGTCACGACCTTGAAGCCGGCGGTGGCGGGGCAGGCCGCGTCACACGGATGGGAGAAGATCGTCGTGACGATCTCGTTTCGGTGCTCCTCGCCCCGGGCCGCGTGGTAGGCCTGGATCATGCGAGCATTGGCGTAGACGCCCTGCGAGCCGCTGCCCGGCTGGAACGTGAACCGGTCCATGCCGGAGACCTCGCAGAGGATCCGCTCGAACAGGTGGAACGCCTCCAGGAGGCCCTGAACCGTGTCGTCGTCCTGTGAGGGATGAACCGCGGCGACCTCCGGAGCCCGGATGAGCAGGTCGTTCACCTTCGGGCTGTACTTCATCGTGCAGGTGCCGCTCCCGAGGTGGATGTCGACGTCGTTCCCGAGCGTCTCCTGCGAAAGCCGGAGGTAATGGCGGAGCACCTGCGGCTGGGAGAGCTCGGGCAGTGCCGGCGGGGCCGCGCGGCGGAGCGCGTCGGGGATCGCCGAGAGACCGTCGCCGACCGCCTCTGCTATCTCGGGCTCGGTCGCAGGCGGAACGATTCCACGCTCGCCGGGACTCGTCTGCTCGAGGATGATCGGCTCGTTCCAGCTCGCCTGGTGGAAGGACCGCAGGATCGTGTGTTCGTTCGTCGTCGCCACGTCCGCCTCCTCAGGCAACGGCCTCGCCGAGCGCCTCGGCGAGCCGGTCGATGTCCGCCTTGGTATGTACCTCCGTCACGCAGACGAGCATGCTCTGGCCCAGGTCCGGGAAGTCGCGGGAGAGATCGCGCCCCCCGAAGATGTCTGCCGCACGGAGCGCGCGGTTCGCCTCGGCGACCGTCGTGCCCGTTTCACCCAGATCGACGACGAGCTCCTTGAAGAACGGGCCCGCGAGCGCCGGACACCGGACGCCCGGGAGCTCGCCGAGCTTCGCGGCTGCGTACTGCGAGCGCTGCATGATCGTCTGCCCGATCTCCGCCATGCCGTGCGGCCCCATCAGCGCGAGGTAGACGCCCGCGGCGATCGCCCACAGGAACTGCGTCGTGCCGGCGTATTCGCGCGAGGCGTCACGCTGCACGTAGGAGGTTCGCTCCCAGGTGACTTCCCCGAAACCGTACTCGCCCTGCGCCGTCTGCTCGAGGCCGATCAGGAAGGTCGGATACTCGGAGACGTACTCCTCCGAGTCACGCGACGCGACGAACCCGGCCAGCCCGCCGCCGAAGTGCATCGGGATGCCGAGCGGCTGCAGCTCCCCGCACACGATGTCGGCCCCGTATCGGGGCGGAGCCTCGAGCACCCCGAGCGAGATCGGGTCGACGCCCACGATCGCGAGCGCGCCCTCCTCGTGGGCCAGCGCAGCGATCTCGGCCGCACGGGTCTCGATCGTCCCCAGGAAGCCCGGGGTCTCGAGGTAGACGCAGGCCGTCTCGGGCGAGAGCGCGGAACGCAGGGCATTCACGTCGAGCAGGCCGGTGCCCTCCTCGAACGGAACCGTCTCGACCGCCACCCACGGCCGGCAGTACCCCTCGATCACCGAGAGACGCTCGGGCGACGTCGAGGACGGGACGAGAGCGACGCTGCGGCCTGTGATCCGCGCCGCCATGCAGATCGACGTCGCCGCAGCGGCGGCCCAGTCGTAGGTGGGCATGCTCACTGCGTCGCACTCGACGAGCTCGCCGAGCAGGCTCGCGTACTCGAACAGCGCCTGGAGCTTGCCGTGATCCGTGTACGTCTCGCCGTAGTACGCGGTCACGAACTCGGCGCGGTTCGCGATCTCCTCGCACACTGCGGGGACGTCGTGCTGCCAGCACCCTCCGCCGAGGAAGCTGAGCGTGCTCGCACAGCTGGCGTTTCGCCCGAGCATCGCTCCCAGGAAGCGGCGCAGCTCCGCCTCCGACCGCATCGCCGGCGGCAGGTCGAGCGCCCGATTCAGGCGAAGGTCGCGCGGGGATCGCCGCGTACAGCTCGTCGGCGGACTCGACCCCGATCTCGCTCAGCATCGCCCGCTTGATCTCGGGCACGGAGTTCGGGATGTACGGGTGGGCGGCGGTCTCCGGCACGTGGCGGCCTCCTGGGAGGGGACGCCCCGACCTTAACCGTCTACGAGGCCACGCGGTAGACGACCTCGCGCCCGTAGCCCGTCACGACACGCCGGTAGCCGCTGAGCGCTGTGTCGAGAGCCTCGTCGCCGGTATCGACGAGCAGCGGCCTGCCCGAGAGAGCAGCCAGCTTCGTCTCGGTCGCGAGGATCACGACGTTCTCGGTGCCGACCCGCTCGATGACCCGGGCCGAGAGCTGCTGGTTGCCGCGGCCGAACAGGAAGCCCTGACCGCCGATCGGCGTGACCACCACGAGCGCCGGCCCATTCTCGACGAGGCCGAGCAGACGACGCTCGTCCGCATCGGCGGCGACGAGCTGTCCAGCTCGCACGACGTCGACTCCGAGCAGGGTCTTCTCGAGCCCGAGCGTCCTCAGCAGCGCTGCCGTCGTCGTTCCCGGGCCGATCAGCAGGAGGCGCTCAGCCATGATCTCGTCCGCGACGAACCTGGCAATCGCTTCCTGGGAAGCTTGCTCGCCGGCACCACTCCGTGCCTTCCCACCCTGGACACGGGAGGGCTCGGCAGGGACAGTGAGGTACCCGTGCAGACGCGCCGACACGGTTCCGGCGCGAAGCGCATCCTCGTCGACGTCCATCACCTCGGCCTCGACGGTTCGCCGGTTCGAGCCGTTGACGAAGCGGGCGGCCACCTCGCCGGCCGCCCTCGGGTTGACCGCGAAGACGGCGGAGTGCATCTTCACGCCGGCGGGAATCCCGAGGACGGGCACGCGGCCACCGACGGCGGCGAGGACGTCGACCGCCGTGCCGTCGCCTCCCGCGAAGAGGAGCAGGTCGATGCCCCGCGCGACGAGCTCGGCCGCGATCCTCCGGGTGTCTTCACCGGTCGTTACCTCACCGACCGACCCGGCGACCGCCGGGGCCAAGCCGCAGTCACGGGCCTCGCGCTCGCCCATCTCCCCCGGTGCGGTCACGAGCTCGAGCTCCCCGCCGGCGAAGCCGATCGCCCGCAACGCCCCCTCCGCCCGGGTCGGTGAAACGGGCACCGCTCCCTCGTAGCGCGCCTTCGCGACCAGTTCGGGGTCGTCGCTTCCCTTCAGCGCGGCGCGACCGCCGAGACCTGCGATCGGGTTGACGATGAGGCCGAGACACGGGGGCATCTCGGCCTCATCATCGCCGAACACTTACCCCGTCGTGATAACGAGCTGCGGAGAGTTCGAGGTTTCTCGACTCGCCAGGGAGATCAGATCCGTACTCCACTGGGTGAGAACGAAGGCAACCGTCGAGCCTGAAATCGCACTTACCGGAATCGCGACGTCCACGTACGACGTCGTTCCGGTTGGAGCGGAAGCGAGCGAGCTGCCGACCGCCGGCGCAGTCGACCACGTGATGGCTCCCTCCGACCAACCCGCGGAGGTTGCCGAAACCGTCGCGCCGGACGCTGCCGGGTCTGTGACGTAGAAGCGCAGCTTTGCGCTCTTGACCGTGCCGGTTAAGGTCGACAGATCGAACTTGAGATAGGCTCGCGCCGTTCCCGAACTGAAGTTGTATGAAATCTGTAGCGAGGTCGCGGATCCGTAATTCGTCGTTGGCGCACTCGAGTTCACCCAAGCGTCCGCAGAGGCGCTCAGAGTCACCGTTCCTCCGCCCCCGCCGCCTCCGGGCGTCGAGTTCGTCACGCTCTGATTGGTGAAGCTTGCGGCGTCATTCCCCGCTACATCCTGCGTGGGGTTCGTTGCCGGCTTCGCGTAGCTGACGGTAACCCCGTTTGTCGAGACGACCGGCGAAGTGAGCGACAGCGTGACCGCGGATCCCGCGATGCCGACCGCGGATATTGAGCGCGTAACACCGTTGACCCTGACGACAAATACGCTGGGGGCGGGTTTCGAAGCCGCGTCGAGCGGCTCGTTGTACGTCAGTGTCAACGTGGGGCCGTTGACGGTGGCGTTCTGAAGCACCGGCGCTGTCACGTCTCCACCACCACCGCCGCCACCGCCACCACCGGTCGCCGTCCCGTGCAACTCGGCCGTGCTCACCTGGAGCTGCATCGCGGAATCGGATGAGCCCACGACCGCGATCGCCCAGCGGAGCCGCAGCTTCGCGCCGTCCCAGTCGGACTTGGTGCCACTAACGAGACTGGTGAATGACACGCCGGTGATCGTCGCCCAGCCTGTTAGCCCAGGATTCGTGCCGACCAGTACTTCGGCCGAAAGCGGAGTACTTTGGTCTGCCTTGAAGACTTGCGCATAGAGAGCTGCTGAATCATCCACGCGACTGGTCGTCCGAGCACGGATGTCAACCTTGAGGCTCGACATCCCAGTGAAACCGGTCTGCGTGTCGGTCAGCTGCGCGAAGTACGAGGCACTTAGGCCTGGGTAGTTCCGGATGTAGCTCGCAGCGTCGTCGGGAGCTGCGATACCTTCATCGATCTGCGCGAAGAGGTTGGACGTCAACCCAGCACCGGAGACAATTAGTCCGCTGTTCGAGCCGTCGCCGTTGGGCTTCATGTCAAGCGCAGTGCTTCCCGCGGTGCTGTTGGTGACGTTCGTTGCAGCCAGGTTCACGGCGTCGTTTCCGGCCACGTCCTGCAGCGGGCTCGTTCCCGGCTTCGTGTACGCGACGGTGACCGTCTGGCCGGCGGTGACGGCCGAGCTCGAGCGTCAGCGTTACCGTGGTGCCGGCGACCGCGACCTGCGAGACGCCGCGGGCGGCGCCGTTCACGGTGACCGCGAACGCGGTCGTCGCCGGAACAGACGCGGTGTCGAAGGTCTCGTTATAGGTCATGGTCAAGGTCGCGCCGTTGACAGCACCCGACTGGAAGACGGGCGGAATCGTGTCCACCGGGCCGCTGCCGTGCGTCGCGTCCAGCTCGAGCGTGGTGACGCGCACCCGGTTGCCGTTGTCCGGCGTGTTGACCACCGTGGCATCCCAGCGGAGCTTGACTCTCGCGCCGTCCCAGTCCGCCTTGGTGCCGGGAACGATGCCGGTCAACGCGACATTCGAGATCGTCACCCAGTTCGCGGTTCCGGGATTCAGCGTGACCTGCACCTCCGCGGACAGCGGTGTCACCTCGTCCGCCTTGAAGAGCTGCGCGAACAGCGTCGTATTGTCGTCAGTGCGCGCGATCGTTCGCGCCCGGAGGTCGATCGTCACGCCGGTCATCGCGGTGAAGTTCGACGGCGTGTCGGTGAGCTGGAAGAAGGCGAAGCCGTCCTGGCCGCCCGCTGACGTGGCATTGTTGTGGACGTACGTAGCGTCGTTGTCGGTCAGCGCCAGGCTCTCGTCGACCGCCGCAAAGAGGTTCGTAGTGCCGCCGGAGTTGGTCGTGATCGCAGAACGCGCCGCCATCGCCGGTCGGAACCAGGTCGTAGGCCAAAGCGGCCGGCGTCGAGTTCGTAAGCGTCTGGTTGACGAGGCCCGCGGCGTCGTTACCGGCGACGTCCTGGACGGGACCGGTGGCCGGCGCGGTGTAGCTCGAGCACGACCGCGTTACCGGCGATGACAGGCGCCGGGAGCCGGAGCGTGACCGCCGCGCCCGACACGATGACGGTGCTGACGGGCCGCGCCGCACCGCCGACGGTGACTGCGAAGGCGGCCGCTGCCGGCACGGAGCTCGAATCCAACGCCTCGTTGTATGCGACGGTGATCGTCGAGCCGGTGATCGACGCCGTCTGGAGCACCGGCGGTACCGAGTCCCCCGCACCGAGAGAGTCGTAGTGGTGCCAGTAGTCCTCGATCTTCGGCGTCACGTTCGTCTTCCTGTTCGAGGCCAGCACGACGAGGCCGGTCGCAAGGCTGACGGACTGCTTCGTCGACGTCGCGTTGTTCATCTTCAGCTGGTCGGCGTCGGTGATCCGTGCCGTGCCGAGCCCGGCCGGGAAGTTCGCGCCGTCCGTGTCCGCCTGGCTCAGCGGCAGGGTCTTCTCGTAGATCGTGCCTCCGGACTCGGTGACCGTCGAGAACATGCGCGCGAGCCCGTTGCTCGTGTCGAGAACGACGATCGCCCGCGTGTGGCTCTCGGTGGCGATGCCGTAGGCGTGCCTTGCCCAGGCGCCGGCGGCCGAGCGGACGATCAGGTAGTTCGTCATGTTCGAGCCGGTCAGGTTCGTCTTGATCGCTGCGAAGACGCGCGAGCCGTCGGTCTTCAGGTTGATGTGGTCGTCAGCGCAGGCACCGCCGCTGACGGGACACGACGCCCCGCCGAGCGCGATCTCGGGCGCACTCCACGTCGTATCGGAGGTCAGCGTCGTTGTGGATGGCGAAGTACATCGTCTTGTCGCTCTGGTCGCTCCACATCACGCCGATCTTCCCCCGAAGGCGATCGACCGACGAGATGTCGTCGAGCGGCGCCGCGTCGTCGAGCGGGTTGGTCGAGAGCTGGAACGGCGTGCCCCAGGTCGCGTCGCCGCCCGTGCGTCGCGTTGACCATGACGTACTGCTGGCCGGCGATCACCTCCGTCCACGTGGCCCAGAGCTGCCCGGTCGAGTCCTTGTCGATGACGAGCGTTTCCGAGCTCGTGTTGTTGATCTGGGCGGGGAAGCCGGCGTCGAGCGTGTAGGTGTCGCTGCCCGCGTTGTAGGAGTAACGGTAGAGGCGGCTCGGGTTCCCGGTCGTCGATCCGTCCTCGAAGTAGAGGTGCGACGCGATGTAGAGCTTCGAGCCGTCCCAGAGCGCATCCTGAATCGTCCCGTTCCCGTCGACGAGCCGTGCCCGTGTCGGTCCACGTCTGGGTGCCGACGTCGAGCTTGAAGATGTGGAACGTCTGCGAGACGGTCTCGAACATGACCCCCCACCACAGGCCGTCGTTGAACCAGAGCTTCGACTCCGGTTTCGAGACCGTGGGCGGGACTCCGCTGTTGCCGCTGTAGCCCTTGAACGTGGGGCCCTTGACTCCGATGTCGCCAGGATCCGCGCTCGCTACGGAGGCGAATCCGAGCAGCACGATCAGAGTGGCCGCGGCGACGGCGGCCAAAGCAGTCCGAGGCATGTCCCTCACTGTAGTGGTGTCTACATCGCCCGCAAGGGGGATAGGTAAAGGAAGCGTAAAAATCCCTCGTTCGGGGGGTGCGAGCGGCCGCCGGGACGCTCCGATCAGGCCGTCCGGCCGGCCTGGAGCTCCTCCCAGTCGACCCACTCGACCCCCGTGTGCGGCAACGTACGAGCGCACGGCGACTCCGATGGTCTCGTAGAAGCGATCTCGGCCGAACTGCTCGACGAGCCCGTACTGCTCGAGACGGTCCTTGACCGGATCCTTGAGCTCCGCGAACGCAAGCTCGATCGCCGCCGCGGCGAGCTCGCGGTCGAGCTCGACGAGCACGTCCGCGGCCGTCGAGTCGACGTCCGTGATCGGCTCCGCGCAGATCACGATCCACGACACGGGACGGTCGCCCTCGGCCAGCCGCCGGACCCGCGCCGCGAAGTGATCGGCGTTCGCGAAGAAGAGGGGCGCGTCGAAGCGATAGAGCACGAGCCCCGGGATCTGAACCGCGTCCGGATACCGCGTGAGGTCGTGGTAGCCCTTGACCCCGAACGCGCGGCCGAGCACGGCGTCGTGCGGCCGCCAGGCGCGGCGGATGAAGGCGAGGAGCGAGAGGACGACCGCGAGCCCGATCCCCCAGAGGACGCCGAGGACCGTCACGCCGAGAAAGCTGATGACCGCGAGCTCGAACTCCGACCGGCGCACCCGCAACAGGTGCTTGAAGGCTCTCACGTCGATCAGCCCGACGACGGCCGTAATGACCACCGCCGCGAGCGCCGTCGTCGGGAGGTCCTCGACGATGCCGGTGGCGAAGGCGAGGAGCACCCCGATCGAGACCGCCCCGACGACTCCAGTCAGCTGCGTCTTCGAGCCGACCACCTCCGCGACCGCCGTCCGGCTCGAGCTCGTCGAGAGCGGGAAGCCCTGGAAGAGGCCGGCAGCCACGTTCGTCAGGCCGAGGGACGTCAGCTCCCGGTTCTCGTCCACCTCCTGACGAAGGCGGACGGCGTAACTACGCGAGAGCACGCTCGTGTCCGCGAACGCGACGAACGCGATGACGACCGCCGAGCCCACGAGCTTGCCCAGGTCACCGGCCCCGACATCGGGGATCGTCAGAGACGGCAGCCCGCTCGGGAGCACGCCGACGACCTCGATGTTGTCGGCGAGGCCGAACGCCCCCACCACCAGCGTCGCCCCGAGCACGGCGAGAAAGACACCGGGGAGGGCCGGCACGAGCACGCGACAGACGACGATGACGGCGATACAGCCGAGCCCGATCGCGAGCGCCGTGAAGTTCGTCTCGTCGAGGTTCTGGAGGAAGGCCCGGGCCTCGTCGACGACCCCTTCGGCGTCGACCGAATAGCCGAACAACTTGGGGAGCTGCGACACGATCACCGTCACCGCGATGCCGGCGAGATAGCCGATCCTGACCGGCTTGGACAGCAGGTCCGTGATGAAGCCGAACCGGAACAACCCTCCGGCGATGCAGAGCCCGCCGACGATCAGCGCCAGCATCCCGGCGAGCGCGACCCGCTCGTCGGCCCCGGCCGCAAGCGGGACGATCGCCGCCGCGACCAGCGGTGAGACGGCCGAGTCGGGGCCGTAGACGAGAATGCGGGACGGGCCGACCGCCGCGTAGACGAGCAGTGGGATCATCGTCGCGTACAGGCCGGTAACCGGCGGAAGACCGGCGAGCTCCGCGTACGCCATGCCCTGCGGGACGAGGAGGGCCGTCAGGACCAGACCGGCGAGCAGGTCGTGCCGCAGCCAGGAGAGCCGGTACGTGCGAGCCAGCTCGATTCCGGGCAGCGCTCGACGGACGACGGGCTCCCACCCCTTCATGCCGCAAGCCTATGACGCGTTCGGACCGGGTGAAAGCCGGGCTCAGCCCGCGGCGTCGAGCGCTTCGTTGACGAGGCGGTCGGCGAGGGCGTTGTGCTCGCGCCGGACGGCCGTGTAGCGAACCGCTCCGACGCGCCGGGCAACTCGCGCGGCCTCCAGAGAGAGCTGCATGAGAGCCGGGTTCTTGACGCGGTAGTCACCGCGCATCTGCTTCACGAGCAGCTCGGAGTCGGAGACCACCTCGAGATCGGAGACTCCGGCCTCGGCCGCGGCCGTCAGCCCCGCGATCAGGGCGCGGTACTCGGCGACGTTGTTCGTCGCGACCCCGATCGCCTCGCCGCTCGAATCGATGACCGAGCCGTCCTCCGTCTCGAGGACGTAGGCCGACGCTGCCGGCCCCGGGTTCCCGCGTGCGCCGCCATCGGTGTAGAGGCGGGCCTTCACGGATCGAGCAGCGGATACACGTCGAACGCCGGCTCGTCGTAGGGGTGCGAGCCGCGAAGCGCGGCGATCACTTCTGCGTGGAGCTCGTCCGGGTAGACGGTCTCGAGGCGTAGCTCGCCGACCCGGTGCTCGACACCCGGCCGGCCGACGACCGGGTCGCTTCCCTCGCCAGGCAGAAACGTCCCTTCGCCCATGGTGTAGAACGAGCAGCGTTCGTAGTTCCCGATACGACCCGCCCCGGCGGCGAACAGCGCCTCGCGAACCGAGTCGAGGGCCTCGCGCGGGACGAACACGACCAGCTTGCGACTCACGCGTTGTCGATCTGGGCCCGCTGGAGCTTGCCCGAGTAGTCGACGTAGAGAGCCTTCCATTCGGTGTAGAAGTCGAGGGCAGCCTGGCCGGCCTCGCGGTGGCCGTTCCCGGTCGACTTCATGCCCCCGAACGGAAGGTGCACCTCGGCGCCGGTCGTGCCGGCGTTCACGTACGTGATTCCCGTTCGAAGGTCGCGCATGGCGCGAAATGCCCTGTTGACGTCCTGGGTGAAGATCGACGACGACAGGCCGAACTCGACGCCGTTCGCGATCCGGATGGCTTCATCGACGTCGGTTGCGGGAATGATCGCGGTCGTCGGCCCGAAGATCTCCTCCTGCGCGATGCGCATGCCGGGCTCGACGTCCGCGAAGACGGTCGGCCGGTAGAAGAATCCGCGATCGAGACCTCCCTCCCGCGCGACCTCGCCGCCCGTCAGGAGCTTCGCCCCCTCGGACACCCCGATCTCCGTGTAGGCATGGATCTTCTCGAGCGCAGCCGCGTTGACGACCGGGCCTACGATCGGTGTCCGGCTCGAGCCCGCTGCCGAGGCGAAGCTTCTCGGCGCGTGCCACGAGGGCCGTCTGCAGCCGGTCGTAGACCTTCTCCGTCGCGATCACGCGGCTGGCTGCGGTGCAGCGCTGGCCCGAGGTTCCGAACGCCGACCAGAGGATCCCGTCGACCGCGAGCTCGAGGTCGGCGTCGTCCATGACGATGATCGCGTTCTTCCCGCCGAGCTCGAGATGGACGTTCTTGAGAGAGGGTGCGGCGTTCGCCAGGACCTGCACGCCGACCTCGCGGGAGCCGGTGAACGAGATCAGCGGGACGTCCGGGTGCTTCACGAGCTGCTCGCCGACCGTCTCGCCTTCCCCGTGGACGATGTTCAGCACCCCGGGCGGCAACCCGGCCTCCTCGAAGATCTCGACGAAGCGCTGGCCCAGCGACGGCGTGTCCTCGGCGGCCTTGAAGACGACCGTGTCGCCGCAGACGAGCGCCGGCGCGATCTTCCAGCTCGGGATCGCGATCGGGAAGTTCCACGGCGTGATCGCGCCAACGACGCCGACCGGCATTCGTACGCTCATCATGAACTTGTCCGGAAGCTCGGACGGCGTCGTCTGGCCGAAGAGCCGCCGTCCCTCGCCGGCCATGTAGTACGTCATGTCGATCGCTTCCTGGACGTCGCCGCCGGCCTCGGCCCGGACCTTCCCCATCTCGCGGACCATCAGCTCGGTCAGCTCGTCCTTGCGCTCGACGAAGGCCTGCGCGACGCGGAACAGGATCTCCGCCCGTTTCGGAGCCGGGACGAGTCGCCAGCTGTGCCACGCATCGTGGGCGGCCGCAACTGCGGCGTCCATGTCGGCGGGCGTCGAGAGCGGGAAGACACCGATCAGCTCGCCGCTCGCCGGGTCACGCGACTCGAACGTCTCGTCGCCGGACGCATCAACCCATTCGCCACCGACGTAATTGCGACCCGCGCTGACCCCGAGGCTCACGGCAGGCATGCTAGCGCCGCACTCCAGCACGTCGCATCCGGCCGAACCGGTGTCCGTTCTCTCGCTCCGGCGAACGTCGCGCCTCGCCGTCCTTAGAAGCGGGGGATGTCGGCGACGACCCGGCCGGCGGTGTCGAGCGAGCCGTTCCAGTCCTGGAAGCGCTCGTTCAGCGCCTCGAGCTCGTAGCCGCGCTCGGCGAGGCGCACCGGAGAGGTCGTCCCGATGCCGATCCGGTACTGGTACCAGGAGATGTCCCACGCGACGGTGATGACGACTTCGGGATTGGTTCCCGAGAGCGGGAGCAGGCTCACTCTCGGGTCGCCGAGACTCTTGGCGATGCCGGCGATGGTGCGTTTGAAGGGGCTCTCGTTGAACAGCTCGGCGGCGTCGACGACCGCCTGCTCGGGCGGCGTCAGACGGCGCAGCATCGGCTCCTGGGCGGGCGCCTCGGACTCGTGCTGGCGGCTACCTGCGAAGCCGAGGTGCGGCAGGCGGCGCCGGCGACGGCGCCCGTCGGGAACGAGCGGGGTAGTCGGGCTCCCTTCCCTGATCCAGCCTCGTGCGATCGCTTCGTCCGTACACAGCGCGCAGACGTCGACCCAGTCGGGACCGCCCGCCGAGTAGCGCGTCGCCCGCTCCCCGAGCAGCAGCGTCCTGTCGCACACGCCACAGGTGCGCTGGGTGTCGACCTTCTTGACGATCATGCCCTGGCGGCCTCCTTGGCCTTCGTCGTCTCGTCGATCACCTTCTGCGCGATGTGGGACGGAACCTCTTCGTAGCGCAGGAAGTGCATGGTGTAGTCACCGCGGCCGCCCGTCAGCGAGGTCAGGGACTGAGAGTACGTGAGGATCTCGGCCATCGGCACCTCGGCGTGGATCGTCGTCATCCCACCGACCGGATCCATCCCGTGGAGCCTTCCGCGGCGCGAGTTGAGGTCACCGTTCACGGCGCCGACCGCGTCGTCGGGAACGGTGATTTCGACTGCCATGATCGGCTCGAGCAGCACGGGATCCGCCTTGGCGTATGCGTCCTTGAACGCCATCGAGCCCGCGATCTTGAACGCCATCTCCGACGAGTCGACGTTGTGGTACTGCCCGTCCACGAGCTGAACCCATGACCCCTTGCACGGGCGCGCCGGCGAGCTCTCCCGACCGCATCGCCTCCTGGATTCCCTTGTCGACGGCTGGACGGAAGCTCTGCGGGATCACACCGCCGACGATCTTGTCGACGAACTCGTACCCCTCGTGGCCTTCGCGCGGGGTAATGACGATGTCGCAGTCGCCGAACTGCCCGCGTCCTCCCGTCTGCTTCTTGTACCGGTGCCTGGCGCGAGCCTCCTTGCGGATCGTCTCGAGGTACGGCACCCGCGGCTGGTGCAGCTCGACGTCGACGCCGAACCTGCGCCTGAGCCGGTCGACCGCGACCTCGACGTGCATCTGGCTCATGCCCGCGAGAAGTTGCTCGCCCGTCTGGTCGTCTCGCCGGAGAACGAGCGTCGGGTCCTCTTCCGCCAGACGCCGCAGGGCCGACGTGACCTTCTCCTCGTCGCCCTTCGCCTTCGGCGTGACGGCGAAGCTCATCACCGGCTGCGGAAACTCGATCGGGTCGATCTCGACCGGCTTGTCGGCCGCCGCCAGCACGTCGCCGGTCATTGCCTCCTTCAGCTTCGCGACGGCACCGATGTCGCCGACGCCGAACTCGGGCGCCTGCTGGTGCTCCTTGCCCTGGAGGAGCATGAGCTGGCCGAGGCGCTCCTTCCCCCTCGTCCGGGCGTTCACGATCGTCGAGTCGCCCTTGACGGTTCCGGAGATGACGCGGAAGACGGTGATCTTCCCGGCGAAGGGATCGGCGACGGTCTTGAAGACGAACGGCCGCGTCGCCGTTGCCGGCGGCCTCGTCCATCTTCTCGGCCGGGGACGGGATCCCCTCCACGAGCAGGTCGAGGAGGCCCGTCGTGCCGAGATTCTGCGTGGCGACGCCACAGCCGACGGGAAACAGCTCACCGCGGAACACCGCCGCCTCGAGCGCGCGGGACAGCTCCTCGCCGCCGATCTCCTCGCCCTCGAGGTAGCGCTCCATGATCGCCTCGTCCGTCTCGACGACGGCGTCGACGAGCTTCTCGCGGTATTCGGCGGCCTGGGCCTCGATCTCCTCGGGCATGTCGACGGGCGAGCCCTCGCGCCCTCCGTTCGGCGTCAGGTACGCCCGAAGGTGGAGGAGGTCGACGACGCCCTTCAGCTCGTGCTCGTGACCGATCGGGATCTGTACGGCGACGCACCGCTCGGAGAGCTGGCGCGCGAATCTGGTCGAGCGCGACGAAGAAATCGGCGCGCTCCCGGTCGAGCATGTTCACGAACAGGAGGCGCGACGACACCGAGCCGCTCGCAGCGATTCCACAGGCGGCCCGTCTGCACCTCGACGCCGGCCACACCGTTGACCACGACGAGCGCACCCTCGACGACGCGCAGCGAGGCGACGGTGTCGGCCTGGAAACCGGCATCGCCCGGCGCGTCGATCAGGTTGATCTTCGTCCCCTGCCACTCGAGGTGGCAGATGGCCGCCGAGAGCGACATCTGCCGCTTGTGCTCGTCCTCGTCCCAGTCGGCGACGGTCGAGCCCTGCTCGACCGATCCGAGCCGATTCGTGGCCCCCGACTGAAAGAGCAGCGCCTCGACCAGCGACGTCTTTCCCGTCCCGCGATGGCCGACGACGGCGACGTTACGGATGGAGCTCGGATCGTGCGCTGCCATGGACGGACATCCTCCCTCTCGTTACCCTTCCGGCCGAGGGAGTTTAGCTCGCCCGGATAATTCGCCAGGAGGGTTTACCGCTCCATGCTGGCGCGCGCAGAAGCCCCCGCCAGGCGAGCCTTGAGACGCAGAATCGCCTTCGTGTGAAGCTGCGACACGCGAGACTCCGTGACCCCGAGCACCTCGCCGATCTCGCGCAGGGTCAGCTCCTCGTAGTAGTAGAGCGTGATGACGAGCTTCTCGCGCTCGGGGAGCGCAGCGATCGCCTCGCCGATCATCTCGCGGACCTCGGTCGCCTCGATCTCGCCACCGGGCTCGATCGCGTTCGGATCCTCCAGCGAGTCGACGAGCGAGACGGCGTCCCCGGATCCGGTCGGGCTCGACCAGAGCTCGTCGAGCGCCCCGATCGACGAGCGCGAGATCTCGAGCAGCGCGTCGTCGAGCTCCTCCTCGGTGACGCCCATCTTCCGCGCGATCTCCTCGTCGGTAGGCGGCCGCATGAGAGTCGCTTCGAGCTGTCCGATCGTCCGCTCGATCTCGCGCGCCCGCGACCTCACCGACCGCGGAACCCAGTCCAGCGAGCGGAGCTCGTCGATGATGGCGCCACGAATCCGCGCGATAGCGTAGGTCTCGAACTTGACGTCCCGGTCGAGGTCGTAGCGCTCGATCGCATCGATCAACCCGAGGAGGCCGTACGAGACGAGGTCGCTCTCGTCGACGTGCGCGGGTAGGCCCGCACCCAGCTTGCCGGCGACGTACTTGACGAGCGGCGCGTAGGTCAGGATCAGCCGGTCGCGCAGCTGGCGATCCGGCTCCGTCTTGTACTGGACCCAGAGGATCTGGACGTCTTCGACCTGCGCCACGGGACAAGGATACGGCCCTCAACGGAAAGCACGGTACGACAGCTCTCCCATCCAGACCGCGAGCGCTCCGGCCGCGACAGCGACGATCCAGGCGCTGCTCACCGCCGCGTATGCGGTCACCCCGGCGAAACAGCCGGCGATGACGAGGAAGAGCACCCCGAGCGAGCGTCGCTTCGGCCGGGCCACCGAGCCAGTCTAGGGCCGGCCCCGATCTACAATGTCCTCCGCGAAGGGCAGTAGCTCAATTGGCAGAGCACCGGTCTCCAAAACCGGGGGTTGCAGGTTCGAGTCCTGCCTGCCCTGTACGAAAGGGCCTGGAAACAGGCCCTTTTCTTTGGCTTGATGGGAGACCCTTCACGGAGCGTATCCCCAACGTATCCCCAAACAGTCTCGGGAACTTCCTCTCTACCGCCAGCGGTAGGTGACAGGTGACAGGTCCGACCGGGTCTTCCGAAAAGCTCCCACGTAGCGCTGTTTTCGGAGAGAGTTGGCGACCTACGCGTCACTGCCGGTCACCGGTCACTCGGTAGACGCGCATGCCGGGGCCGATCGCCTCACCAGCGACCTTCTCCGGCCGGACCCTCGCCGGCGTGGTCCGGCCGTTGCCCCGGCTGGCACCACGGGCACGGATCGGACGGCCCATCGAGGATCCCGATCACCGCGTACACGCGTGCGGTCGATCCCGGCTTGATCACGCTGCCCCGATCCCCGGGTCGTGCAAGCAGCGGCCCTTCCGGTCGATCACGACGGCGTGCCGCGATGCGCTGCCGTCGATCTCCGCGACCGCGTACGGCATGACCGGATCGACGTCGGGCTCGACGCGACGCGACCTGACCTGACGTGACGGGCCACCGCCCAGGCCGAGGCCGCGGGCGGCGAGGAAGCGCGAGACCGGCTCCCCAGGGGCAGTCGGGATCGGGCGGGGAAACGTCCCCCAGGTCGACGCCGAGGATCGTCGCGACGGCAGCGGCCAAGCAGCGGTCGTCGTTCTGGAACACGCGGATCATGCGATCACCTCCCACGGCATGGGGTGCGAGCCCTCACCCGTGGTCATGGACTTCGCCGGGCGATCCTGCCGGACAATCGAGCCGCGAAGGGCCGCGACGAGCCGGTACTTCGGCAGGCCGCCGAGCTGCAGGGCAAGTCGCTGGACGAGGTGAAGGCCGCTGCCGGGGATGTCCCGGTACGTCGGGACGCCGAACGCGACCCGTGAAGCCGCGGAGATCTCGTTCGCTCCCGTATGAGCCAGCCACCCGAGGGCAGGTACGGCTCCGAGGTGCTATGCGTTCAGGCTAGGTCGGCGGTCCGCGCCGATCCAACGATCCGATCTGGAGATCCGGTCACCGCGGCCGTCGTCGTACCCGCTCTAACAGACGGCGACCGCGCTCGGTGTCGAGCGCGAGAGAGGAGGTTGGCATGCGAAAGCGCGCAACGATGTCCCTCGCGATTCTCGGGACGACCATAGGGGTCGCCATCTCGGCGGCACCTGCGGGAGCCCACGTCCACGGGATCACGCCACTTCTGACGCTCGCCAACGAGTGCGGAGTGACCGACGTCGCGAACACGGGTGCAAACCGCGCCCAGGGCGCGCCGATCACCGGTCTGATCCCGGTAGACGTCGGGAACGCAGACGGCGCGATCGGCACAGGCGGGTTCAGCGCGCCAGTCGGCTGCGCGAAGTAAGCGAACAGGCTGGCACGGCGGGGACTCGGAGACCTCGGGAGTACTCCGCGCCGCAATGGGCACCCGCCGTGCCACCCACATCACGGGGCCGCCGGGAGTGAGCTTCGGCGTGACCGGTTTCAACAGATGCTACCACCTAATGAAAGCAGGGTGAACACCCCCGGACCGGCGCTCAGCGACGGCCCAGGCGGCGGATACCCCGCTCGTGCCTGTCCGGCCACCCGATGCTCGTGGGGATAGGAACGGGGATATGCCACTCACGATTGGCTCAACCATACGGCGTGAAGCGGCAAACCCCCGGTTTCCCAAACGGTGCCGGGTGGCTCCCGGCCGATGCAAGGAAGGGCAGGCAGCGCCCGGGGGGCCCATGCCCCCGGGCAGTCGGAGACGCGCTACGGGCTGCCACCTGCCGGCGCGCCTAGAACGAGCAGACGCGAGCCCGAACCGCCATCCGACGATAGACCTGTCAGGCTATTCGCATGGCCGTCCGGGAAGGCGACGGGAGGAAGCCGCGTTCACTTCGTGACGCGTCTCGCGTCGGCTACCACCTCTCCCAGTCCCATGGCTATCGGGTGGTCACCCGGGATGACCAGTCCCTCGGCGTGATCGAACGTCTTCGCTATGAACGCCACGCCGAGTATCCAGAAGAGATCGTGATTCGCTCTGGCCGGTTGTTCTGGAAACGCAATCGCCACATACCCTTCGACGCCGTCGAGAGCGTCGACACCCGTCAACGACTGGTCCGACTCCGCTAAAGCCAACGCCCGCCTGACAGGGGTCTCGGAGCTCCAGCGGCGATGCTTCCGACGAGCGACGGGGCCGCTGTCCGGAGATGACACTGAAGTCCATGGCATCTTGCTAGGGAGCCATCTCCCGTGTCTCGACGACAGGCTGCCATCCTGAGCCGCAGCGCTCCGTCCACTAGGCTGGAGGCTGGATGAGCCCATTGATCCCGATGGTGATCGAGCAGGACTCGCGCGGCGAGCAGTCCTTCGATATCTACTCGCGCCTCCTCAAGGAGCGGATCATCTTCCTCGGCACGCCGATCTACGACGAGATCGCGAACCTCGTGGTGGCCGAGTTGCTGCACCTGGAATCCGAGGATCCCGACAAAGACATCGCGATCTACGTCAACTCGCCGGGCGGCTCCGTCCACGCGGGGCTCACGGTCTACGACACGATCCAGTTCGTCAAACCGGACGTGCAGACGATCTGCGTCGGGACGGCCTTGTCGATGGGCGCCCTGCTGCTCGCCGGAGGGGCAAAGGGGAAACGAATGGCGCTGCCGAACGCGAAGATCCTGCTCCACCAGGTCTCGGGCGGCTTCGAGGGGCAGGCGACCGACATCGAGATCCAAGCGCGCGAGGTGATCAGCGTCAAACGGCGCCTCGAGGAGATCATCGCTCTCCACACCGGCCAGCCACTCGAGAAGGTCTGCAAGGACATGGAGCGCGACTACTTCCTGAGCGCCGACGAGGCGAAAGAATACGGGATCATCGATCGGGTGATCGCGCACCGCTGACGCAAATTGCTGTCAGCATCGCTCTTCGCCTGAGAGTGGTCGGCGATCACGTCGCGCGACTCCACCCGTCTGGGCGTGGTCGGACGATACGCCTGCGAACTCGGGGCGGGCGGGGGCTTCAGGTTGATCGGTCTGTGGTTGACGATCGGCGATGGGTGCCACATCGTTCGATAGGTGAGTGCCGTGATCGGGCAGCTTCGCGGCGGTTGCGAGTGAGATGAGGTTGGCTTCAGCGCGTCCGCGGCGGCTCTGCTAACGCGTTGGGAGAGGTGATTGAGCGCGTCTGGTCTGCCGAAGGTAGGCGTGGCGATGGGCCTGTTCTTTTTCCCTCGCGGTGGGTCTGCTCACGTCGCGCGCTCGCTCGCTCAGGCGGCGCCTTCGCACGGGATCGCGCTGACCCTGGCGGCTGGTTCGCAGGGGGAGCCGGGCGAGCCCTCGCATGCCCCGACCTTCTTCGCTGGTTTCGACGTTCAGCCGGTCGAGGTCGGTCTCGACGAGCCTCAACGGCCGGCGATTGCCTTCCTACCGACCTACGAGGAAGGGGCGTCAGCGGGGGAACGGCTGATCGCCCGGGTGGATGAGCGCTCCTACGAGCGCATCGTCGAGGCCTGGATCGTGGCTCTGCGGCGCGCTTGCTCGCAAGGAGTGGACATCCTGCACCTCAACCACCTGACCCCGATCCACGAGGCGGCGTTGCGCGCGTTCGCGGACGTTCCGATCGTCACGCACCTGCATGGAACGGAGCTTGCGCTGCTCGAGCGGATCGAGCGCGGCTGCGGCCCACCCTTGGGGCACGCCCGCACCTGGGCTGAGCGGATGCGCAGGTGGGCAAACGCATCGGCGCGGGTGATCGTTTCCGCACCCGCACTCGCGGAGGAGGCGCGCGCACTGCTTGGGCTTGAGCGCGACCGGCTCATCTGCCTTGCAAACGGCGTTGACACGAACACCTTCGCCTGTCGTCCGCTCTCGCCCGAGGACCGCTGCGCGCTCTGGCAGCGCTGGCTGGGGGAGGAGCCCAAGGGCTGGCGGCCCGGTCGCGGGCCCGGCAGCGTCAGCTACAGCGAGGCAGACCTCCACCGCTTCCGCGACGGAGCCCCGATCGTCCTCTACGTCGGTCGCTACACCGAGGTCAAGTGTCTGCCGCTTCTCATCCACGCCTGGGCGCGAGTGCGCACACAACGCGGGCGTGACGCCACGCTCGTCCTCGTCGGTGGCTACCCGGGCGAATACGAAGGCGAACACCCGATCGAGGTGATCGAGACGCTCGCAGCGCAGAACATCTTCCTCGCCGGCTGGCGCGGGCAGCTCGACGTCGCCGCGGCACTCAACGCCTCAGACCTGCTCGTGCTGCCATCCGCCCGCGAGTCGTTCGGCCTCGTGCTCGTCGAGGCGATGGCCTGCGGCCTACCCGTCATAGCCACCGACTGCGCGGGCCCACGCTCGATCGTCGAACACGATCGAACAGGTTGGCTCGTGCCTCCAAACGACAGAGAGGCGCTCACCGAAGCGATCAACCACGCGCTCCAGAACCCGAAGGAGCGCCGACGCCGAGGAACCCTTGCTCACCAACACGCCCGCGAGCGCTACACCTGGGCCGCGATCGCCAACCAGCTCGCCACCATCTATCACGACATCCGCTCAGACAAGCCGCGTACAGACCCACCGTCCCCTGGGCGTCGCCGGCGGGCTTAGCCCGTTAGGCCGTGGGCTTTCCTCGGCCCCGCTTCGGCTGGGGGCTCTCGACTCGTGCGCCCCCTGCCGACGGGGCAAGGACGCTCGTCCGACCATCGTCCCATTTGACGCTGTACGTCGGCGGCTCCGCATGGAGCACCTGCTCGATCGTGCCCGCCCGCCCGGGCTGCGTGACCTTTCGCGGGCTCGATCACGATCCTATCTCCGACCTTGGCCTGCATCTCGAACTCCTTCCTTGTGGTTCCCGCCGCACCCGATGGCCGTGCCCGCGCGGGGCTACTACCACCGAGACCGGCGTCTGTCAGAGAGAGCAAACGAGAAACCGTGCGTAACGAGGAACAGGCTGGCCCCGCAGTCGAAGTCTGTTCGCCGGTGAAGCTCCTCGCCTCGCGCGCAGAGCGCGTCGGTGGAGTGCGAGCTTTCGGCCGGGCTCTGAGGGCGGGGCCAGTTAAGGACACTCTACCTAATGATGCAACGCGGCTAGAGGTGGATGCCGAGCTTGCGGAGGTCCAGGATCGCCGCTCTGCGCCACCGGGTCGTGTCGGGGGAGAACGGCAGCGTGAAGGGCATCCCGTTGGCTTTTCGGAGTGGCTTTCCGTCGCGCAGGACGCGGTAGTGCCCGGGAGTCGGCTCGACGGTGAGGCCGGCTGCTTCGAGCCGGCGGATGAACTCGCGGACGTCCTTCCTCATGTTGTCTCGGGGCGAGGGTGAGAGTAGCTGTGATTCTGGACACGTTGGTCATCCGGGCGTCCCTTGATCCGTGGGCGGCGTGTTAGCGGCGCGTGCGTCAGAATCGGGCGATGACGAAACACGAGCATCGTTGGAGGAGCGCCAGGCTGAGCGAGATTGGGCTCGCGTTCGATCCTGGTTACTTCAGGGAGTGGGCGAGCGACCCAGACTTCGGCAAGGGCTGGCGGTCGATCGGATCACAGTTGGGCGTCACCTCATTCGGGGTCAACGCCTCTGAGGCGGCGGAGGGAGAGGAGCTGATCACCCGGCACGAGGAGGCCTCGTACGGCGGCCAGGAGGAGCTCTACGTGGTGACCCGTGGGCGGACGCGCTTTGTCTGTGGCGGGGATGAGGTGGAGATCGCCGAAGGAGGGCTTCTCTACGTTCCCCCAGACGTGATGCGGGAGGCGCGGGCGCTTGAGACGCCCACGGTTGTTCTGATCATCGGCGGCATTCCGGGCAAGCCGTTTGCGAGCGACCTGCCCGGCTGAACGGGCGCGAGTGCCCGCTCCATGACCCGGACGAGCACGCCCAGAATGGGCTAGCTCCGAGGAGCAGAGAGGGGACAAGCCATGAAGGCAGTCGTTGTCGAACGGTACGGCCCGCCCGAGGTCCTTCAGCTGAAGGAGGTGGCGAAGCCCGTCCCCAAGGACAACGAGATCCTCGTCAGGATTCGTGCGACGACGGTCAATTCGGGCGACGCTCGGGTCCGGGCGCTCAGGGTGCCGCGCGGTCTCGGTCTTCCCACCCGACTCCGTCTCGGCCTCTTCGGGCCGAGACAGCCCGTCCTCGGCTTCGAGCTCGCTGGTGAGATCGAGGCTGTGGGCGCGAGCGTGACCAAGTTCAGGCCCGGCGATCGGGTGATCGGGTCGGCTGGCTTCGCGTTCGGCTGCCACGCCGAGTACAAGTGCCTGCCCGACGACGCCGCGGTGGCACTGATACCCGACAACCTCAGCTTCGAGGACGCCGTTTCGCTCTGCTTTGGCGGCGCGACGGCCGTCTATTTCTTTCGGCGTGGCAGTCTCAAACGTGGCGAGAACCTGCTTATCAACGGCGCCTCAGGCGCTGTCGGGACCATGGCGGTGCAGCTCGCGAAGCATTTCGGAGCCGAGGTGACAGGCGTGTGCAGTACGGCCAATCTCGACTTCGTCAGGTCCCTCGGCGCCGATCACGTCATCGACTACACCAAGGAAGATTTCTCCCGGAACGGCGTGACCTACGACGTCATCATGGACAATGTCGGCAACGCTCCGTTTTCACGCGCACGCGCCTCGCTCAAGAGCGGCGGGCGGTTTCTGATGGTCGTCGGCAATCTTCCGCAATTGATCGGGGCGAGCTTCCAGCGGCAGGTTGTGGGCGCCGCTGCGGACGCTGCCGCGGCCATCACCGCGGAGGTCTACCGGTTCCTCCTGGAACTGGCGGCCGCAGGCGAAATCAGGCCGGTGATCGACAGGACCTATCCGCTCGAGCGGATCTCCGACGCGCATGCCTACGTCGATACCGGGCGAAAGAGGGGCTCAGTCGTCATCACGGTGGGCAAGTAAACGAGATGGCCGTGGTGGTCGGACACTCGCGGCAACCGCCTAGCTAGGTCATCACGAGGCCCCACCAGTAAGACGCATTCGCGCGCTGAGAGCCATCCCGCGAGCGAGGAAGGAGTGCCCGGTCAGGCTCACCCGTCGACCACAACCACCTCGTATTCGTCGGCAGTGGGCGGGAGGCCGGTGTCGAATTTCGCGTTGACCACCGCCAGTCGACTGCCAAAG
This sequence comes from uncultured Thermoleophilia bacterium, assembly GCA_963797645.1. Taxonomy (GTDB): domain Bacteria; phylum Actinomycetota; class Thermoleophilia; order Gaiellales; family Gaiellaceae; genus CAWCQC01. Next base: position 196,711 of record CAWCQC010000014.1, read on the forward strand.
CGGGCCGCCGAGGTCGGTATCTGGAACAAGTCGCTGGTAATGACCTCTTCGGCCACCCCGGACGTGAGGTGCGGACTCAGCCGGATCCGTGTCACCTGGTTGCTGAAATTCTGCACTGCCCACAGCCGTGTGCCCTGAAGCTCGATCCCGTCGACATCCGGCACGCTCACTTCCGCGATGATCGCGCTGGCGCCGCTGACTGGATCGACTGTGTAGAGCTCGCCGTTGCCCGAGTGCGCAACGACGAGCGTCTTGCCGTTGGCCGTGGCCTGGATGCCGTTGAGGTTGAAAGCACCGCTGGTGTCGGCCGCCGGACCCATGAGTGCCAGGGTGCTGAACGACCCCAGGGCGCCGGCCCCACTGACCGGCACGAAATAGAGCGCGGCCTGCGCCGAATCGGTGAACCAGGCGCCGTCCTTCGTGAGAGCGACGTCGTTGATGAACGTGGCGGGCGGCGAGGCGAACTGGTAGGTGGCCAGGGTCGCACCCGTGCGGGTGTCGTACACATAGGCTTGCCCGGTCCCGCCACCGGCCACAAACAGCAGGTCGCGGGCGACGTCGGCGGCCATACCCACGGCCATGCGGCCATCGGGCGCGTCGATGAACAACTCAGCGCTGCCGCGTTGGACGTCACCACGGAAGATGTCACCGCCGAACAGATCGCCCGCGTAGAACGTCGAGCCGCGGCCGGCGGCGATGCCTTCGGCCGAACTGGCGCCCGGAAGGACGATCACTCCGGCTGGTCGGCCAGCGGCAGCCGGTACAACCAACGCCGCGACGAGGGCAACAAGCAGAAGAGGCAAGAGGCGCCCCCGGAGTCGCGCCACCGACGAAGAAGTCCTAAGCATCAGCATCCCCCTGTTCAGGCACACACGAGCAGCGCTCATCATCACCACCCGCTTCTGCCCAGATCCGTGCGCTCTGCAAACCTGCGCGGCGGGCTTGCCGTTGTGGTGGCTGGTCATCTGCGACGGCGTTCGAGACGCTGCGGCTGATCAGTCCGGGAGCGGTCAGCGGCACGAAACGACGGGTGTGCTCCGCCCTGTACCGCGTCGTCATGCCAATCCCGCTGAGTGAGCGGGATCGCGGTCGAATCATGCGCAGCCATGAGGCTAAGGCGGCTCGGCGCCATTCGCTCCGGAGCATGAACAGCGCCGGCCAGCCAACCGACGAGGACGCCTCGCGGGACCCTGAGTATAGGGCCCCTCAGTAGTGTCTGGCACGGGCGCCTAGCTTGGGTCTTGCGCTCGTTCCCTGGCAGCGTGCGCGAGCGCCGAGGGCGTCCGGCAGCCGACGATCGCCGGGGCCTCGTGGACGAGCTCGTCGTTCTGTAGGGCCTCCACCATGAACAGGGCAAAGTCCACTCGACGCGTGATGTTGCTCTCGAGAATCGGGTCGCCCACGTGCCGGCTCCACACAGGCAGGCCCTGACTCTCGCCTTCCTCCAGGTCGCTTCCCCGCACGACAGTCCATCGCGTGTCGCTCGCGAACACCCGCCGGCACGCCTCCACCTGATCGTCGAGGTCAGCGAAACGAACCAGACGGGCGACTGGGCCGGCGACTTTCACGAGTGCCTTGAGCTTCCACGAGTACACGTCCTTGCCGTCGCGCGTGATGTGCCACCCGCACGAGAACACGAGGCGCGCGGCCGGAGGCGCGTAGTCGAGCACTGCCTGGGCCGTTCCCGTCGAGTACCCGTGGACACCTCGCGGGACGAGCACGACGAGCACCCCGTCGCACCCCGCGACCGCGCGCTCGATCACCTCGCGGTCGTTCGTCGCTCCCGGGATGACAGTAATGCGTCCCTTGAACGCGTCGAGCTTCGCCACGCTTTCTTCCCGGCACACGCCAACCACCTCGTAGCCCCGATCCAACGCGTGCTGAACCATGTACTGGCCGAGCTTGCCGGACGCTCCGACGATGCAAACTCTCATCCCGTCCGTCCCCTACCGTCCTCGAGGTGCTGGTCGGTGGGTGTAGCGCGTGCTCTGGAAGGCTCCTCCGGTGCGCACGGGAACACGTGCCGGAGTATGTCAGTGCTGGTTCGCACCTGAGCACAAGGAGCTAGTGCGCAGCGCAACGCCCGTCGACCGGAATCACGCGCACCCACGCAGGAGGCCCACTCGCAGAAGACGGCAGAGCACTCGGTGGCGACACGAAGCGACGGGGTATGCTCCGCCCGCTGACCGACGCACCAGCGGAAGGAGTGATCGATGTCTGACCTGATCGCGATCGGCTATCCCGACGAGGGGACGGCCGCGGAAGCGCTCGCCGAGGCCGAGCGCCTGCAAGGCGATCTGCTGATCCAGGCGGACGCCATGGCGGCGATCCGCCGTGACGCCAAAGGGAAGTTCCACACGACCACCCACCAGCACACGGTCGGGCGTGGGCGCCACGTGGGGCATGTTCTGGGGCTTTCTCTTCGGCCTGATCTTCTTCGTACCGCTTTTCGGCCTGGCGGTCGGGGCAGGGCTGGGCGCCCTGTTCGGGAAGATCGAGAAGACCGGGATCGACAAGGAGTTCCAGAACCAGGTACGTGAGATGCTCAAGCCAGGCACCTCGGCGCTCTTCCTGATCGTCGAGAAGGTCACGCCTGACAAGGCGGTCGACGCGCTCAGCAAGTTCGGCGGCACGGTGCTCAAGACCTCGCTGTCGAAGGAGGCCGAGGAGGAGCTCCAGCGCGAGCTGCACGGCGAGCAGGCCACGGCCTAGCGGGTCAGCATTCGACGGGCGCGGCGTCCTGCGGTTCGTACCCGAGGGCGCGCGCCCCGTCGAGGCTCCAGATCTGCCGGGGGTTGTCCGAGGTGCCGTACACGACGGCGAAGGGAACGTGCTCGGCCTCGAGGGCGCACGCGATCAGCTCGCAGCAGTCCCGCCGGCTGAGCCAGGTGGCGCGGAGCCGCTCCGGCCGCGAGCTCGCACACGGGTCGTCGTCAGCCCGCACGGTCCCGATGCGCAGGCAGACGACCCTCATCCGGAACGTTTCCGCGTAGTAGCGACCGAGCACCTCGCCGAAGGCCTTCGACACTCCGTAGAGCGAGTCCGGCCGCAGCTCCGCGAGCTCGTCGAGCCTCAGCGGATCATCCAGCGCATAGAGGCCCGGGGCGTGCTCGAGCTCCCAGCGGCCGACTGCGTGGTTCGAGGAGGCGTAGACGACCGTTCCGGCGCCGGCCCGCCGCGCTGCTTCGAACACGTTGCGGGTGCCGGCGATGTTGTCGCGCAGCACGTCGTCCCATGAGGAGTCGACGGACGCCGCAGCAGCCAGGTGCACGACGGCGTCGACGCCCTCGAAGGCGGGCTCGACCTGCTCGAGGCAGGCGATGTCGGCAACGACGCTCGGGAATTCCTCTGACGTCCGCGTCAACGAGACGAGCTCGTACCGGTCGGCGAGGTGGCAACGTACGGCGCTCCCGATCACGCCCTCCGCACCGGTCACGAGGACTCGGCGCACGAACGCTCTTCTACGGGGCGGGACTGTCGGGAATAACGGCCAGTGTAGGGAACCGATCCGACGCCTTCGCGGCACCCCTTGACGAATCCTTCGAACCCCATAGAGTGGGATCAAGGCTTCGGCGACCCCCCAACGCCTCCCCCTCTCGAGGCGAACGAAACCGGCGGCGGTCGCAACAGACCATGCGGCACCCTGGGACACCCCATACACGACGCTGCGGCACGCGCCCTCCGGACTGCGGGTCCGGACGAGGTTCGCGCCGGCGCTGGGCGGCACTCGCCGCCTACGCCGGCGCGCTCCTGCGTGGAGGCGCGGTCAAGACCTGGTAGCAGCCGGCGCTCCGGATCTCCGCCTCCCCCGAAGCGTCGCCGGAACGGCGGCCGCTCTCGGGTAGATTCCTCTCCAGGCAAACCTAGGAGAAAGGATCGCGCCATGCCGTTCGAGGTTCCTCCCCTGCCGTACGACTACGGCGCACTCGAGCCGACGATCGACGAGCAGACGATGCGGATCCACCACGACAAGCACCACCAGGCATACGTGGACAACGCGAACAAGGCGCTCGCCGGGACGCCGTGGGCGGACACGCCCGTCGAGGACATCCTGAAGAGCCTGGATCAGATCCCCGACGACAAGCGCGCGGCCGTGCGCAACAACGCCGGCGGCCACGCGAACCACTCGCTCTTCTGGCAGGTCATGAGCGCCGGGCGGCGGCACTCCGAGCGGCGACCTCGCAGCCGCGATCGACTCCACGTTCAGCGGTCTCGACGCGCTGAAGGAGAAGGTCGGCCAGGCCGCGATCACCCGCTTCGGCAGCGGCTGGGGCTGGCTCGTCTGGAACGGCTCCGGCCTCGAGGTGATGTCGACCCCCAACCAGGACAGCCCGCTGTCGGAGGGCAAGACGCCGCTCCTCGGGATCGACGTCTGGGAGCACGCCTACTACCTCAACTACCAGAACCGCCGCCCCGACTACGTCGCCGCCTGGTGGGACGTCGTCAACTGGGACGAGGTCGCCCGGCGCTACGCCGCCGCGAGCGGCTGAGGTCTCACCACCTGGGGGCCGGTCAGGACCGGCCCCTACAGGGTCACCGCCGTAGGGGCCAGTCAGGACCGGCCCTACGACGCCCGTGGGCTTCGTCAACTCGACCACGTAGCCGTCCGGATCCTCGACGTGCAGCGTTCGCTCGCCCCAGGGTCGATCGGTCGGCGGCGCGAGCACGGTGACGCCGGCCGCGGCGAGGCGGCGGTGCTCGCCGTCGACGTCGTCGCAGAAGAACGCAACCTCACCGTGCGGCCACGGGGCGCGCCCGGAAGGCGCATCCCGCCCGAGCAGCTCCGGGAGATGCGACCTCGCGTACAGCGAGAACTTGGCGCCTTCGGTGGCGAACTCGGCGTAGCTCTCGTTCGCGAACTTGAACGGCAGCCCGAGAAGGTCGCGGTAGAACGCGACCGAGCGGTCGAGATCGGAGACGAAGAGGATCGCGTAGCCGAGCCGCGTCACGAACGCGCGCCGGCGCGGGCCGGCTCGAGCTCGAAGCAAGAGCGCAGCCGCTCCGCGCGGGCAGCGCAGCGCTCGACCGCCTCCTGGCGCGTCGCACCGAACTCGTCGAAGATGCAGAGCCGGTAGCTCTGCGCGTCGTTTCGCCCCTGTTGCGAGAGGCGGAGGCCCGGCCGGACGAGCAGCTCGAGGCCGTCCTCCGGGTCCGGAACGCGGCCGGACCTGGGCGTCCTCGAAGACGCGCATGCAGTACGAGATCGCAACGCCCTGCCCGGGCCCGGTCTCCCAGGCCGGGTCGTCCCCGCAGGCGAGCCGGAAGAGGGCCTCGTACGTCGACTGTCCGTCGACCGCCTGGACGAGCGGCCAGAACTGCGACGAGATCCGCGCGTTCACCTCGATGATCCGCGCCGGCCCGCCGTCGTCGGGGATGAAGAACTCGGCATTGAAGAAGCCGCCGTCGAACCCGAGCGCGGCCAGCACCCGGTCGATGACTCCGGCGAGCTCTGCCTCCCGCTCCGGCGGATGGGCGGTCGGGTACTCGAACCGCTCGAAGCTGTTCGTACCCGGGTACTTCACCGAGTCGGTCACGCCGATGACCGTCATCGCGCCGCGATGGACGTACCCCTCGACCGTGACCTCCTGACCGGAGAGCAGCTCCTCGGCGAGAAAACCCCGCACCGCGTCCGGATGCAGCCCTGCAAGCTCCGCGATGCGCGCGTAGCTGGTCATGTAGCCGTCCACGTCCTCGAGGCGCTCGATGTCGGCCGGGTCGTCGATGCGGCGCGCACGATGCGAGAGGCGCCCGACGACCGGCTTCACGAAGAACGGCGGGCCGAACGGCGGCCGTCCGTCGAGCAGCGCGAACCGCGGCGTGGCGGCCGGCATCGACGCCCGCTCGAGCGCCCGCGCGGTGGGCTTGAACTGGCAGGCGATGAGCGCACGCGGGCTCGGCCCCGGCAGGCCCCTGCGCTCGGCGATCAGCGACGCGAGCAGCGCCGAGCGGTCCTTCGTGCCGAACGACGCCGTCGGCCGGGATCGCGTCGCACTCCTCGACGAAGCCCTGCGGGTCGAAGACGTCGACGGCGTCCAGGTCGGCTCCCGCGTAGTGGATGCGGTAACGCGAATCGAGGCCCGCGGCCCGGATTGCCTGAATGTCCCGCTCCTGCGGGCAGACGACGAGGATGTCTCTCATAGCAGTGACCGGGGGCCTGCCCGAGAATGGTACAGGCTGGCGGTTGGTCTACCCCGCTAGCTGGTCCCGTTACACCTGCCGCGTAGACTCGCCGCTGTGATCCCGCGCAGCGATGTCGTCGGCAGCCTGCTGAGGCCTCCGGAGCTGCTCGACGCGCGCAGCCGCTTCGAGCGGGGCGAGCTGGCCGTGGCCGAGTTCAAACGGGTCGAGGACGCTGCGGTCGACTGGGCACTCCGCCTCCAGGAGGAGGCCGGGCTCGAGGTCGTGACCGACGGAGAGATGCGCCGGCTGTCCTTTCAGAGCCAGCTGCCGGCTGCCGTCGAAGGGTTCGCGGACTGGGACCTCGACGCGTTCCTCTGGGGTGAGTGGCATTCCGACACCGTCGGCGATCGGACGCTCGATCGGCCGCCGCTCGCCGTGACCGGGCGGCTGCGTCGCGTGCGGGGGCTCTCGACAGAGGAGTTCGCGTACGCGCGCGGGCGGACCGACCGCGTACTCAAGGTGACGATTCCGAGCCCGAGCATGCTGTCGAGCTTCTACGACCCGGCGCGGGCGCCCTCCGAGTATCCGACCCTCGACCGCTACCTCGAGGACGTGGCGGAGATCCTCAGGGAGGAGGTCAGCGAGCTCGTCGGGCTGGGCGCGACCGCGATCCAGCTCGACGCGCCTCAGTACCCGCTCCTCGTCGAGGCGAGGTGGCGCGACTTCTACGCCAGCCGCGGCTGGCCCGCCGAGCGCTGGCTCGAGCTGGGGCTCGAGCTCGACAACCACGTGATCGGGAACCACCCCGGGGTGACCTTCAGCTTCCACCTCTGCCGCGGGAACCAGGCGAGCCGCTGGCTCGTCTCGGGTGGCTACGACTGGCTCGCCGAGCGCATCTTCCCGCGCATCAACGCCGAACGCCTCATGCTCGAGTACGACGACGAGCGCTCTGGTGATTTCCGCCCGCTCGAGCACGTGCCCGAGGACAAGGTCGTCGTGCTCGGCCTGGTCACGACGAAGGTCGGGCGCCGCGAGACGGTCGACGAGCTCGTCGCGCGGATCCGCGAGGCGAGCGCCGTCGTTCCGCTCGAGCGCCTCGCCCTTTCTCCGCAGTGCGGCTTCGCGACCTCCATCCTCGGGAACGCGCTCACGATCGACGACGAGGCGGCGAAGCTCGCCACGATCGCCGAGACAGCGCGAGCGGTCTGGGGATGACGGTCGTCCTCACAGGCCACGATCTCACGCTCGACGAGGTCGTCAGAGTGGCGCGCGCGGGAGAAGCCTGTCGAGCTCGCGGCCGAGCGCTCGTCGAGCAGATGGAGGAATCGAGGGCGTTCGTCGAGCAGGTTCTCGAGCGCGGGCGATCCCGTGTACGGCATGACCACCGGCGTCGGGATGCGCAAGAAGGTCAGGATCGGCCCGGGCGAGCACGAGGAGTTCAACCGGGCGATGATCCGAAACCACCGGACCGGCCAGGGGCCGCCGTTCGCCGACGACGTCGTCCGCGGGTGCGATGCTGCGCCTCGCGAACTCCTTCGCCTCGGGGCTGCCCGGCGCCCGGCCCGAGCTCTGGCAGCCTCGGGATCGTCGACGCCCTGAACGAGCGACGCGTGCCGGTCGTCCGCTCGCTCGGCTCGGTCGGCCTGGCCGATCTGGCGCCGATGGCCGACCTCGCCTACGGGCTGTTCGGCGACGATGCGCCTCGCGCCCAAGGAGGGCATCGCGCTGCTGAACAGCGGGGCGTTCTCGACCAGCCTCGCGGCACTCGCCCTCGCCGACGCGACGCGCCTGGCGGACGCGCTCGACGTCGCGGGCGCGCTCGATCTCGAGGCGTTCGCCGCGAACCTGACGATCCTCCATCCGCGGGTCGCCGAGACACGGCCGTACCCCGGCCTGACGGCGACCGTCGAGCGGTTGCGCGGCGTCCTCGCCGGCAGCTACCTCTGGGAGGAGGGTGCGGCCCGCAACCTGCAGGATCCCGTCACGTTCCGGTGCATCCCGCAGATGCACGGCGCGCTGCGCGACGTGCTCGACGTTTGCCCGGCGGGCAGTCGACGATCGAGCTGAACGGGTCGCAGGACAACCCGCTGCCGGTGCCGGCCGAGGACCGGATCGTGTCGGTGGCCAACTTCGACGTCCTTCCGCTCGCGGCCGCCCTCGACTACCTGCGGATCGGGCTCGCGCCGGTGATCGCTGCCGCATGCGAGCGCTCGGTGAAGCTGCTCCAGGCGCATCTGACCGGGTTGCCGGAGGGACTCGCGCCGCGCTCGGGCCTCGCCGAGAACTCGCCGTCCGAGTTCGGGGTGCCGGCGCAGGCGCTCGCGGCCGAAGCCCGCCTCCTCGCCCAGCCCGTGTCGTACGAGCTCGTCTCGACCATGCACGCCGAGGGGATCGAGGATCGCATGACGATGGCCCCGCTCGCCGCCCGGCGGCTGGCCGAGATGGTCTCGCTCTCCGAGCGTCTCGTGGCCATCGAGCTCGTCCTCGCCTCCCAGGCGATCGACCTGCGCGGCCGGCCGGCGCTCGGTGAGGCGACCGGGCGCGCCTACCGGCTCGTGCGCGAACGCGTGTCGTTCATGGACGTAGGCGACACTGTCCCGCAGGACCTCGAGCCGGTCGTCGAGCTCGTCCGCAGCGGTGCGATCGCCTAATCGGACGGTCTCAAGCCTGCACGAGGACCCGGCCGTCCCTGACCTCGGCGGCGTAGACGGCGACCCGCATCGTCGTGTCGTCGCGGCAGCGTCCCGTCTCGAGGTCGAACTCCCACCCATGCCAGGGACAGCGGAGCACGGGCTCCCCGGTCAGCGCATAGTTGCCCGGCGTACCGGAAACGCGCTCGAGCACGATACCGAGGCAGATCGGCGCGCCGGTGTGCGGGCAGCGATTGCGAACGCCGACCGGGTGACCGCCGATCGGGTCGAGCACCACGCCGACCTCGCGGCCTCCGATCCGGGCGACGAGGTGCCCGTTCCGCTCGAGCTCCTCGAGCGATCCGACGTCGTGCCAGTCCGTCACGCGGTGACGAGCCCGAGCCGCTTGCCGTAGAACTCGACCGCGTTCGCGTGCATCACCGGCTCGCGCCACGCCTCGGGCAGGCGCTTGAGCATGAAGGCGGGATCGTCGCCGTCCCAGTGCGGGTAATCGGACGCGAAGCAGAGGATCTCCGGGGCGCCGGCGGCCGCCAGCATCTCGAAGAGCAGGTCGTCGTGGCCGTCGGTGTGCTCGAGCGGCTGCGTCGTGAACCTCACGTGCTCCCGGGCGACCTCGCTCGGCTTGCGCTCGAGCCAGGGGGTGTCCGCTCGCAGCGCGCGCCAGTTCGTGTCGAGGCGCCAGAGGATGCCCGGGAGCCAGGCGATCCCGCCTTCGAGGAGCAGGACCTTGAGGGTCGGTAGGCGCTCGAAGACGCCGTGGCAGATCAGCGAGACCAGGTGCGCCATGATGCTGCCCGCCGATCCGAGCGTGTGCCACTCGATGTAGAACGTCGGCAGGCCGGCGCCGCCCGGCGGCGCCGCGAGGCCCATTCCCTCGCCGCCGGAGTGGATCGCCACGGGCAGCCCGCACTCGGCAGCTGCCTCGAAGATCGGCAGGTAGCGCGGCTCTCCGTACGGCCGCTCCGACCCGCCGGTCACGACGACGTGGACGAAGCGGGGATCGTCGGCTACCCGCCGGATCTCCGCCGCCGCGGCGAGCGGATCCTGTGCCGCGCAGACGATGCCGCCGCGAAGCCTGGGGTCGGCGTCGAGCCACTGCTCCCGGATCCAGTCGTTGTGCGCGCGCGCGAACTCGGCCGCCCGGTATGGGCTGGCGACGAGCGAGACGTAGATCCCCTCGTCGCCGTTCAGTACGCCGACGTCCACCCCGAACGGGTCGAGCACGTCGCGAACGACCTCGGCGACGGTCGAGCTCGGTGGCTGCGCGTCCTCGTGGTCCAGGTCCTGGCGGAAGAACGAGGTCGGGTGATTCCAGGGATATCCGGGGAGCCCGAGCGTTGGCCCCTGGAGCCGGAACCAGTCGCGCTGGGCGGGCTCGATGTAGGGGAGGAGCCCTTCCTCCGGATCCCCGAGCTGGGGATGGATGTCGCAGTCGATCATGGCTCGATACTACTCGCCGGCGGCCACGTGCTCAGCCGGTCGGCGCAGCGTTTCCGGCGTGGCCAGGACGAACAACAGCGCGCCCAGAGTCGGGATCGCCGTGACGACGAACGCCGTCCTGAAGCCGAACGCGCTCGCCACGAAACCGGCCACCAGCGGTCCGATCGTGAAGCCGAGGTCGCCCGCGAACCGAAAGACGCCGACCGCGATCGGCGACTCCCGGCGTGGAATGACGTCCGCGAGCATGGCCGCGGGAGGGACACCGGCGAACCCGGACGGGATGCCGAGCAGCATTGCAGCGAGCCCGAACGCAAGAGCGGACTCGGTCCAGCCGATCGCCGCGGTCGCGATCGCCAGCGCCGCCAGGGACGGAACCATCACGGCCTTGCGTCCCCGGCGGTCGGCGATCGCTCCGGCCGGGTAGAGGACGACGAACTCGACCACGAGGAAGAGCGCGAGGACGATTCCGATACCGACGGTCGACAGCCCGATCTCGTCGTCCGCGTAGAGCGGCAGGAGCGTGTCGAGGATTGCGGCGATCATCCACAGGTACGCGAAGTTCGTGGCCAGGACCATCGCGAAGCCCCGCCGGCGCAGCACTGATCGCACCGCGTCGCGGACACGAGGCCGGGGCTCGAGCCTCGACTCCGGCTCCGATCCGAGCGGGACGTCGGGCAGGAAGCGAAGGTAGAGGAACGCCGTGGTGACCGCGACCGCGGCCATGAAGAAGAGCGGCGCAGCGAGACCTAGCTCGTGCGCGATCACCCCGCTCAGGAATCCCCCGGCGACGATGCCGACGTTGAAGGCGCCGTACAGGAGGCTGAGGGTCCGGCCCATGCGGCCCGGCGGCGCGAGCTTGATCAGGTGGCTGTACATCGCGGCGAAGACCACCGACGACCCCAGCCCGGACACGGTCCAGAAGGCAACGGCCGCCCAGAACGTCGGGGCGAGACCCGTCGCCACGGCGCTCGCGGCGATCAACGCGAGGCCCGACGCCGCAGACCGGCGCTCGCCGAACCGGCCGATAACGAGCCCGCTGGCCAGGTCGGCGACCAGACGGGCGGCCGCGTAGGCGCCGATGAGCACCCCGGTCGCTCCGTAGCCGACTCCGAACGAACGGGCGTAGAGCGGCAGGATCGGCAAGACGAGGCCCGTTCCGACCATGACGAGCAGCGCGAGCCCGATCACGGCCGCCACCCGGCGGTCGGCGAGGAGCGAGCGGATGCCGGCCGGGTCGGCGGCGGGCGCGCTCACAGGCGCCGGTACTCGGCGCTGTAGCGCTCCCCTTCCACCCCGGTGGCCATGGCCCCCTCGGAGCGGTAGCGCTCGTGGAGGCGGACCAGGGCCGCGCGGTCGATGCTGACGCCGAGACCCGGTCCGTCGGGCACGGGGAGCACGCCGTTTCGCGGCGAGTACCGGCCCTGCTCGACGACGACGTCCGACGTGAAGCGAAACAGCGACTGATGCGGCCGGATCAGCGAGGGCTCCGCAGCGGTCAGGTGGAGGTACACGGCCGTCATGATCCCTGCGTCGCCGCTGTAGCACCAGAAGTCGATCCCGAATGCCTCACAGGCGCGGAGGAAGTCCTGCGTACGGCGGATCCCGCCGAGCTCGGCAGCGTCGAGGCAGAACGCGTCGGGCACGCCGGTCCGGGCCGCCCGCCCGAGATCGGGCTCGTGGGTCGAGAAGGAGACGGGGTGGCCGTCGGCACGGAGCCGGGCGGTCTCGTCGAGCGTCCGGCACGGATCCTCGAGCCAGCCGATCCCGAGTGCTGCGAGCTCTGCCGTGACACGCCGCGCCGTCGCCACGGTGTAGGCGCCGTTCGCGTCGAGCCGCAGGAGCCGCTCGCCGAGCGACGCGGAGAGCGCCCGCACCATCGCCAGCTCCTCGCGGACGCGGAGCACGCCGAGCTTGCCCTCGAACCACGGCGAGCCGTGCTCGTCCGCCATGCGCTCGCAGTAGGCGACGACCGCTTCCGGCGTCTCCTCTGCGCCATGGCGCAGAGCGAAGTACTCGGTGAACGGAACCTCGTCGCGGACGCGGCCTCCGAGCAGCTCGACCAGCGGACGCCCCTCCCGTCGTGCGCGGAGGTCCCAGAGCGCGATCTCGATGCCGCCGAAGGCCCGGCGGGTCGTCGAGCTGTCCGACCAGAGCGAGAAGCCGGTCGTGCGAGAGGACGCGCTGCTCACAGCCGTTCAGATCGTCGATCCGCAACACCGGCGAGCGCCTGCGCCCAGCCGCTCGACCTCCGCAGCGAGGTCGCCGTGCGGCGTCTCGCCGATGCCGACGACGCCGTCCTCGTCCTCGACCTCGACGATCGTCGTCGTGAAGCTCCCGAGCGAGCCGAACGCGAACCGGTAGGGCGCGACCATCGGAACGTTAACGGGCGTCGCACGGACGGCCCTCACGCGCATGCGTCACCTTCGCGGGTCACGACCGGACAACCTAGATGATCGATCGATACGTCACCAATCATCTCCACGGTGGTGGATCGGGCTTCCCGATCAAGCACTAACGTCGACCGACGCTTTCGCACTCGCAACGGTCGCCGCGCGAGCAGACGAGGCGGGGAACCTCACGTTCTACGAGCTACGGGGAATCGTCGTTTCGGATGAGGCTGGAACGAGGCGAGCAGCCGCGCTGCGGATACCACGGCTTCGGAGTACTCCAATGCAGGGCGTTCCCGGCGCTATGTCGACCGCTTGATGAACGGCTTCTCGGCCACGACCGCTGTCGCAGTGCCCCATGGCGCCTCGATCGCGAGGCGGGTTCCCAATGCCGTCTGCCCGATGCTCACCATCGCGTAGCCGATGTTCCTCCGCAGGCGGGGTGAGTACACGGCCACGGTGACGTCGCCGACGTGCGACCCGCCGGCGATGACGGGCCAGCGCTCCTCGAAGGGGATCGGGCAGCGGATCGCCGAGGATCTCGATGCCGACGAGCTTCCGTGTGACCCCCTCGTCGCGGATCCGCGTCGAGCGCCGCCTTGCCGATGAAGTCGCCCGGTGTGTCCAGATCGACGAGCCGTTCGAGCCCGACCTCGAACGGGTTGGTGGTCAGTCCATGTCGCAGCGGTAGGCGAGGATGCCCGCCTCGACGCGGTTGACGTCCGACGGGCCGGTCACGACGATCCCGAAGGGCTCGCCGGCCGCCAGCACCCGCTCCCAGAGCGCGTCTCCGTCGCGCGCGTCGCGCAGGAAGATCTCGTATCCGACCTCGCCGCTCCATCCGGTCCGGGAGACGACGACCGGGATGCCGTCGAGGTTCGGTCTGCACGAGCTCGTAGGGCGCGAGGTTCACCCGACCGCCGAACAGCGCCTCGATCACGCCCGGTGGACTTCGGCCCCTGGATCTGGACGGGCGACACGTCGGGCTCCTGATCTGCACGTCCAGGCCCGAGTTGACGGCCACGCCCTTGGCCCACAGGAGCAGGTCGCTGTCCGACGTGGAGAGCCAGAAGTGGTTCTCCGCCAGGCGCAGCAGACCGGGTCGTTCACGATCCCGCCCTCGGGCGTCGTGACCAGCGCGTAGCGGCAGCGCCCGACCGGGCACTTCGACACGTCGCGCGGGGTGAGCATGTTCGTGAAGGCGAACGCGTCGAGGGCCGGTGATCTCGACCTGGCGCTCCGTGCCGACGTCCCAGAGCGTCACGTCGGTGGCGAGCTTCCAGTACGCCTCGAGCGGATCGCCGTACGAGGCCGGCTGATACATGTGGTTCGCGAACGAGTAGCGGTTGCATCCCGCCCGCAGCGTCGCCTCGAAGTAGGGCGACCGGCGGATCCAGTAGTCGACCGAGCTCACCAGATGCCCCCCAGCGCGATCGTGATCGCCTCGACCGTTGATTCCGCTGGCCGCGTCCGAGGCGAGAAACGCGATCGTGTCGGCGATCTCCTGCGGATCGACCGGGCGCTGCGCCGGATACGCGGCCACCGCCTCCGCCCAGGCCTGATCGAAGCTGATGCCGCTGGCCTCGGCCGTCTGGCGGACGAGGTCGTCCGCCATCTGCGTCTTCGTCCAGCCGGGAGCACCGCGTTGCAGGTGACGCCGTGCGCCCCGACGTCCTGGGCGACCGCGCGCATCAGTCCGAGCAGGCCGTTCCTGGAGGCGCAGTAGGCCGGCATGGCGGCGACGCCGAACTCACCCGCGCTCGAGCTCACGATCACGATCCGGCCGAATCGGCGCTCGACCATGTCGCGGGTGGCGCGCCGATGAGCTCGAAGGGCCCGTGCAGGTTGGTGGCGAAGACGTCGTGCCAGAGCTGCGCTCCTCCTCCCAGATCGCCCGCTCGTCGCCGGAGAGGACGCCGGCGTTGTTGACGAGGATCTCGATCGGACCGAGCCGCGCGGCGCGTCTCCTCGACGATGCGCTCGCAGCCCTCGGGCGTCGCGACCGACTCGACCAGGTACTCGACGCCCGTCTCGCGAGCGAGCTCGACGCAGCTCCGACTCAGTGCGCGAGACGGCCATGACACGGTCACCGCGGGCGGCAAGCGTGCGAGCGGCCACCCGGCCGATGCCGCGTCCCGCCCCTGTCACGAGGGCGACACGCCCATCGATTTCGGAGATTCGACTTGGCCGACCATTAGCTCTCTCCTCTCTCAGAGCGGACCAGCTACACGTCACCGACGGCACCGGACCGGACCAGCTCGACCAGCGACTCCAGATCGGCCGGCACGGGCTCTCCCTCGACGGTGGCGGGAATGCGCTCACGCACGAGCCGATGGGCGGCTCGGTCCCCGCGCCGATCTCGGCGCTCGGCGCGTAGGTCGACGGCTCGCGCGGCCACGACCAGCTCGATCGCCACCAGCCGCTGGCCGAGATCGACCATCTCCGCCAGCCGCCGGGCCGCGAGGGGAGCCATCGTCATCCGATCCTCGATCCCCTCGGCCTGGGTGGAGCTGGCCATCTCGAACGACACCGGGGCGGCCAGCAGCCGCGCTTCGGCTGCCAGTGCCTGTCCGGCGACACCGAACTCGCTGAAGCCGTCGTCGCCCCGGTCGGGGTAGTCGGCCAGGCCCGGGGGGAGGCCGGAGAAGCCGGCGTGGAGGAGCTTCATCGCTCGCTCGTTCGCGCTGGTCAGGACCGGCGCGAGGGCGATCCGCAGGAAGTCCAGCGCGGCGGCTACCGGCAGCACATCGAAGCAGCCGACCGAGACGACTCGTTCGTCTTCCAGGTCGACCAGCGGGTTGTTCTGGGCCGCGTTCAGCTCGATGGCCAGCTGACCTCGCACGTAGGACAGCGCGTCGCGGAGGGCGCCGTGGAGCTGCGGCAGGCAGCGGAACGTGAGCGGGTCCTGCAGGTTTCGGGGCACACCCGGCTGCCAGAGCCGGCTGCCCGCAAGAAGCTCTCGCATGCGCACCGCGGTGGTCTGCAACCCCGGGTACGGACGCTCCCTGAGCACGTTGTGGAAGATCGACGGGTTCGCGACGAAGGCCTCCATATCCAGGGCTCCGGCCACGTCCAGCGCGTTCGCCAGGCGCGTGCAGTCGGCGACCGCTAGCGCTGCGATCGACGTGGAGAAGGAGTTGTTGTCGAGCATGGCCATACCCTCGCCGGCCTCGAGCTGGAATCCGCTCCTGTCGATCAGCGCAGCGGCCACGTCGCCCATCTGCGCCAGATCGGCTTGACCGACCGAGCCGAGCGTTCGGATCGTGATCGGCCAGCCGTCGTTCAGCGCTTGCACGACCAGCTCGGCCAGCTCCGGACGCACCCCAGCCGTCGCCCTGGCGAGGTTATTGGCGAGCCGCAGCAGTGTGCCCCGGACGACCTCATCGCTCGCCGGCGGGCCCTGGCCGACCCTGCAGTTCATGACCATCAGCCGGTTGAACGCTCGAGCATCCTGCGTGTCGAGGGCCACCCGCTTCAGCGCGCCGGCGCCGGTCGAGAAGCCGTAGATGGGCGCACCCTCGGCGCCCGTCTGCTCGAGAATCCGCCGCGACCGGCGCATGCGATCGATCGCCGCCGGGGCCAATGCGACTCGCCCTCCATGGCGGGCGACGGTGACCAGCTGGTCGAGGCTGAGACTGACTCCGTCGAGAACGACCGTCACGGGTCGCGCTCCGCTATGAGCGCACAGACGCGGCCGCGCTTGATCACGGTGGTCACCGCGTTGCGCCCGATCTTGTAGAGCACGTCCTCGTACGCGCTCACGTCCCAGATCTGGAGATCGGCAAGCTTCCCCGCTTCGAGCGAGCCCGCGGTCGTCGAGCCCGAGCGCGCGGGAGGCGTCCACCGTCGTCGCCCGCAGCGCGACGTGTGGCGGGATGCCGTAGAGCCTCGCAGCGAGCGCCATCACGAGCTGCTGGGACTCCACCCAGCAGCCCGGGCAGAGGTCGGTCGCCAGCGCAAGCGTCATGCCCGACTCGAGCATGGCGACGCGCGTCGAACGGACGGGGGTGGGCGACCGCGAAGTCGAGGCCGGGCATGACGACGCCGACGACACCCGCGCTCTGCGAGCCGCTCCATGGTCGGTCGATCGGTGTGGTTGAGATGGTCGGCCGACGTGGCGCCCAACTCGGCGGCCAGCTCGGTGCCGCCGATCGCCGCGTACGCGTCTGCGTGGATCTTCGCCGCCAGGCCCGCTTCCAGGCCGGCCTCGAGGATGCGGCGGCTGTCCTCCACCGTGAAGTAGCCCTCGTCGCAGTAGACATCGCAGAACGAGACGAAGCCAAGCCCGGCCACCTCGGG
Organism: uncultured Thermoleophilia bacterium; assembly: GCA_963797645.1. GTDB lineage: Bacteria > Actinomycetota > Thermoleophilia > Gaiellales > Gaiellaceae > CAWCQC01. The sequence continues at coordinate 213,608 of CAWCQC010000014.1, forward strand.
GATCATCTCGCCGACCACTTCGTCCGTGTAGTCCTGGCGAGATGTTTCGGGCGGTATCGCGTGGGCGCCGAGGAACGTGCTGACGACGTCGACCGGCTGCGCGCGGTCGAGCCGCCGGTTCACGTCGAGCATCTTCAGCTCGTGCTCGGTCGACAGCCCGTAGCCGGTCTTGCTCTCGACCGTCGTGGTGCCGTGGGCGAACATCCCGCGCAGCCGCTCCGCGGCGGCGTCGGTCAGCTGCTCGACCGAGGCCGCCTGGGTCATGGCGACCGTGGCGAGGATGCCGGCGCCGGAACCGTTCGCGAGGAACGCGGCCAGCTCTCCGGTCACGTTCGCGACGTACTCGTCGACCCTGGAGCCGCCGAATACGAGATGGGTGTGGCAGTCCACGAACCCAGGTGCGACCACCCCGCCGGCCGCGTCGATCACCGCTGCACGGCTGAGGTCTACGCGATCGGCGACCTCCTGGGCAGAGCCGACGTCGATGATCCGCTCTCCGGCGATGGCGACGACCCCGTCGCGGATCAGGCCCAGCGGATCATCCGGAAGCTCGACGCAGGTGATTACCTGGGATGCGCCGCGGACGAGCAGGTCGGCCGCCGGACGGCTGGTCGGATCCACCCAGGCGTCCGCAGGGCCGAAGGTGGCGTCGGGGGTCCACCAGAGCGGCACCTTGATGCTGTCGGTCGTCAGGGGCCCGTCCCCATTCGCAGCCTCACGCGCCTCCGGATAGCCGGCCTGGGCGTGTCGGACGACGCCGATTCCGGAGTCGGTGGTCAGGCATGCCTCGAGCCGCATGCCGGCCTCCTCGCTGCCGTCGGCGATCATGGTCACCCCGGTGTGCACCGCCTCGCCCATCGAGTAGTTGGCTTGAATGGCGATCAGATCGGCCATGGCCGCGGTGTTCAGCAGTGCGTTGAGATACGGCCAGTCCGAGATCAGATCACTGCCGTCCAGCATCTTCTCCGACTCGAACGTCGGGTTGACGATCGACCCGGAGTCGAGGTTGTCGCGAGAGAACGCAACCGGACCGGCCACCTCGCCGCTGCGGATCAGCTCGTTGACGCGAAGCCCGAATGCCTTCCGAGCCCCGAAGCCGAGGTAGCAGACCCGTGCCGGTAGGCCCTCGATCGGAACGTGCTCACGGGCAAGGGTGATCCACTTGGCCGTCGTCTCATCGCCCGGGAACATCTCCAAGGCAAGATCGTCGAGCCGAGCCAGATCGCTTGCTTCGCCGGACAGGCACGTCCACCGGAACGGGCCGCGACCGAGCAGGAACAGCTTGCGCAGGTAGGCGGCTACGAATCCGGGGATCCGCATTGCCTGCTCTTCCGGCATGCCGGCGTCTCGGCACTCCTTGCGGATGCTGGTGCCGTACTCGAATACCTGGACACCGATGTCGTGAAAGCCGATCATGGCCTCGAGCTGGGTGACCATCGACCGCCGCGAGCGGCGAAGGTACTCGTCACGGTCGGTCTGGCGCAGCTCGTCGGCCTCCTCCGGAGTGAGACCGGCCGGGATGTAGGAGATCGGGTCGTGGCAGGGGCACATCTCGGTGACGATGTCAGGTCGCCATCCACGGGCCAGCACGGCTGGAAACACGTCCGCGGCGTTCCCGACCAGTCCGATGCCCAATGGTCTGCCCTCGTCCCTGGCGCGCTCGGCCATGTCGATCGCCTCGTCCAGGGACGACGCCAGGACGTCGCAGAATCCTCGTTCGATCCGGCGCCGGATGACTCGCTCGTCGGCGTCGACGGCCACGCACACCCCGCCCAGCATCGTCATCGCGCGGGTCTGGTTTCCGCCCATGCCGCCTAACCCGGCCGTGAACAGCACTCGCCCGACCAGCGCCCCGGAAAAGTGCTGCTCGGCGATCGCCGCCAGCGTCTCGAACGTGCCCTGGATCACGCCCTGCGTGCCGATGTACTCCCACGGCCCCGCCGTGTTCTGCGCGAACATGGTGAGGTTCTTGTCCTGCAAGTCGTAGAAGGTCGGCCAGGTTCCCTTCATGATGTTGGTGTTGGCCATCACTACCCGTGGCGCTAATCGGTGCGTCTGAAGATCGCACGGGCATGCCGACTGGATCACTAGCGTCTCATGTTCTTGAGGTGCAGCAGAGAGTCGACGATCGCGTGGTAGGACTCCCAGTTTCGCGCGCACTTGCCGATCCCGCCGTAGATCACCAGCTGCTCGGGTTTCTCTGCGACCTCCATGTTGTTCTCGAGCATGCGCAACAGCGACTCCTGCTTCCAACCCTTGCAGCGCAGCGTCTCGCCGCGCTGGGCGGTAACGGAATATCCCAGCGCCACCAGGAACGGGTCTAGCCGGTCGCCTTCCTCCTCGCCGAACGCCACCCGCAACGCCCGCCTCTGCGGCGCCGGCAACGCGGCCAGACTGTCCAACGCCGGACGCAGCAGCCGGTGCAGTGCCGCGAACGCCAGGGCGGACTCCGACTCCAGCCCAGCCGTCTGCAGCACACGGAAGCCGCTGGCCGGCGTTGCGGTGTCGCCGAGCAGCGCCGACTTCCCCATTCCAGCCCCGCCCCGGATCAGCAGACTCGAGGCCCGCCCAGTGTGCGCGGCCTCGAGGATCTGCGCCAGCCGCGCTTGCTCGAGGTCGCGACCGTGCAGCACCGCAACAGCCTAGAGCGCTCGGGCCCGGCGTTTCCGGCCATTCGCCGAGGTGAACCAACCCCGACCGGGTCCAGCTGAACACACCCAGG